>CBDDAJ010000037.1:0-91189 GCA_965224845.1 Wocania sp. | reverse complement strand
GAAATGCAAGGAAACGTCCAAATAAAAATTATACCTATATATATATTGTGTGGATTTATTTATACTAGTATCTTTGCAAACTGAATTTAATTTATTTTAATGATACATATAACATTACCAGATGGCAGTGTGAAAACGTTTGAAAAAAACGTTACACCAATGGATATTGCTAAAAGCATAAGTGAGGGATTTGCGCGAAATGTAATTTCGGCCAATTTTAATGGGACTACCGTTGAAACAACAACTCCTTTAACTACAGACGGGGCTTTAGTTTTATATACATGGAGAGATGATGCTGGCAAAACAGCTTTTTGGCATAGTTCTGCACACGTACTAGCTCAAGCTATTGAAGAGTTATATGATGGTGCAAAACTTACCATTGGCCCTGCTATTGAAAATGGGTTTTATTACGACGTGGATTTTGGTGAGCATAGCATTTCTGAAAAAGATTTTAAAGCCATTGAAGCAAAAATGATGGAGATTGCTCGCGGAAAACATGATTTTAAAATGCGTTCTGTTACAAAAGCTGAAGCTTTAGCTCTATATAAGGGCAATGCTTTTAAAACTGAATTAATTGAAAACCTTGAAGATGGTACCATTACGTTTTGTGATCATTCAACGTTTACAGATTTATGCCGTGGCGGACATATTCCAAACACTGGTATTATAAAAGCCGTTAAAGTTTTAAGTGTTGCAGGCGCATATTGGCGTGGAGATGAAAACAAACAACAGTTAACCCGCGTATATGGTATTTCGTTCCCTAAACAAAAGGAACTTACTGAGTATTTAGAAATGCTTGAAGAAGCCAAAAAGCGAGATCATAGAAAATTAGGAAAGGAACTGGAATTTTTTACATTTTCACAAAAAGTTGGACAAGGTTTACCTCTATGGCTTCCTAAAGGTGCTGCATTACGGGAGCGTTTAGAAAACTTTTTAAAAGCTGCACAGAAAAAGGCTGGATACGAAATGGTAGTGACTCCTCATATTGGTCAGAAAGATTTATATGTAACTTCAGGACATTATGCTAAATATGGTGAAGATAGTTTTCAACCAATCCACACTCCAAAAGAAGATGAAGAGTTTTTACTAAAACCCATGAATTGTCCGCATCACTGCGAAATTTACAAAAGTTCGCAGTGGAGCTATAAAGATTTACCAAAGCGATTTGCCGAATTTGGCACTGTTTACAGATATGAACAAAGTGGTGAATTACATGGACTAACCCGTGTTAGGGGTTTTACTCAAGATGATGCTCACCTGTTTTGCACACCAGATCAGTTGGATGAAGAGTTCAAAAATGTAATTGACCTGGTGCTTTATGTTTTTGGTTCTTTAGGTTTCGAAAATTTTACTGCACAAGTTTCTGTAAGGGATCCTGAAAATCCAGACAAATATATTGGGGATGTAGAAAATTGGGAAAAAGCAGAGCAAGCTATAATTAATGCCGCTAGTGATAAAGGATTGGATTATGTTATAGAAACTGGCGAAGCTGCCTTTTATGGCCCGAAGTTAGATTTTATGGTTAAAGATGCTTTAGGTAGACAATGGCAACTAGGTACAATACAGGTTGATTATAATTTACCTGAGCGCTTTGAATTAACATACAAAGGGAGTGACAACGAGTTGCATAGACCAATTATGATACACCGTGCTCCTTTTGGAAGTATGGAACGTTTTGTAGCATTATTGTTAGAACATACAGGAGGTAATTTCCCACTTTGGCTTATGCCAACTCAGGCAATTATTTTATCATTAAGCGAGAAATATGAAAAATACTCTGAAAAAGTTTTAAATTTGCTAGAAAATAACGAAATTCGCGCCCTCGTAGACCATAGAAATGAGACTATAGGGAAGAAAATACGTGAAGCTGAAATGCAGAAACATCCATATATGATTATTATTGGAGAACAAGAAGAGCAGGAAGGCAAAATAACTGTGCGTCAACACGGTGGAGAAGATTTGGGAATGATTTCAATTGAAGAGTTCTCTAAAATTATAAAAGAAGAAATAAGTAAAACGCTAAAAACGTTTTAAAACGATAAGTTTAATTTAAAAATATAACGCCATAGCAATTAGAAGAAGACAACAACCCAGAAGGGTTTCACAAGAGGACAAACACAAAATTAACTCTAAAATTACAGCACAAAAAGTGCGTCTTGTTGGAGATAATGTAGATATTGGTATTTATACCAAAGGTGATGCTATGCGAATAGCAAATGCACAAGAATTAGATCTTGTTGAGATTTCACCAAATGCTGATCCTCCTGTTTGCAAGGTTATGGATTATAAAAAGTTTCTTTACGAACAAAAGAAACGCGATAAAGCTTTAAAAGCGAAGGCTACTAAAGTTACAATTAAAGAGATTCGTTTTGGTCCAAATACTGATGATCATGATTACGAATTTAAAAAGAAACATGCTGAAAAGTTCTTAAAAGAAGGTGCAAAACTTAAAGCTTTTGTGTTTTTTAAAGGGCGATCGATAATATTTAAAGAAAAAGGGCAGATTTTATTATTAAGATTGGCACAAGATCTTGAAGAATTTGGTAAAGTTGAGCAAATGCCTCGTTTAGAAGGGAAACGTATGACTATGTTTATTGCTCCAAAAAAGTAGCTTAGACTCTGTTCAGCTACCATATTAAATAACTTTAAATAGAAATTAAAAATAAGTTGCTGAAATAATTTCAGCGCAAAGATAATTAAGCGAAATAATTAAAAAACTAGGAGAAAAAATGCCTAAAATGAAAACAAAATCTAGTGCTAAAAAGCGTTTTAAGCTTACAGGTACTGGTAAAATTAAAAGAAAGCACGCTTTTAAGAGTCATATCTTAACAAAGAAATCTAAAAAGCGTAAGCTGGCGTTAACCCATGATACTTTAGTACATAAGGCTGACGAAGATAATATTAAAACCATGTTACGTTTAAAGTAACAAAAGTTTTAATCGGTTAAAACAAATTTATAAACCCTGGAGTTAGGCTTTTAAAAGAGTCGATTTATCGACCGCCTACTACAAAAAACAATTAAAATTATGCCAAGATCAGTAAATTCTGTAGCCAAAAGAGCCAGAAGAAAAAAGGTAATAAAACAAGCAAAAGGTTACTTTGGACGTCGTAAAAACGTTTGGACAGTAGCAAAAAATGCGGTTGACAAAGCGATGCAATATTCGTACAGAGACCGTAGAAACAAAAAAAGAACATTCCGTGCTTTATGGATTACGCGTATTAACGCTGGAGCCAGAGAACATGGTTTATCTTATTCTCAATTTATGGGGAAATTAAAAGCTAATGATATTGAATTAAACCGTAAGGTTTTAGCAGATTTAGCTATGAATAACCCTGAAGCTTTTAAAGCTGTAGTAGAGAAAGTAAAATAAGGCGTTTCGCCTATTGTAAAACATATTATTCGCTTAATAAAAAATCCGATTCGCAAGAGTCGGATTTTTTTATTTTTATCCTTTTCACTTCCTAAGATTTTCAATGCTGTTTATGGATTATAATTTCTTTTTTATGACTAACTTTAGGGTTTATTAAAAATAATTACATGAAGCGTATTCCATTTGTCGCAGCCTTACTTCTATTTACTACCTTTTATTCATTTTCTCAAGAAGAAAAAAAAGAAAAACCATGGGATGTTTCTAATCCTGAAGGGAATTGGGGGTTTAAAGCACTCAAACTATCTACAAATGAAGGCACATGGATGAATCTTGATGTAAGTCCGGATGGAAAATCAATCGTTTTTGATTTATTAGGCGATATCTATAAGCTCGATATTAATGGTGGTAAAGCAAAGGTTTTAAGAGAAGGGCTTCCTTTTGAAATTCAACCGCGTTTTAGCCCAGACGGAAAACACATAGCATTTACCAGTGATGCCGGCGGCGGCGATAATATTTGGATTATGGATCGTAATGGTTCTAACGCTAAACAAATCACAAAGGAAAAATTCAGATTATTAAACAATGCCATTTGGACACCAGACGGAAAGTATTTAATTGCCAGAAAACACTTTACTTCTACACGTTCTCTGGGTGCTGGTGAGATGTGGATGTATCATATAACCGGAGGTAGTGGGATACAGCTTACAAAAAAGAAAAACGATCAACAAGATGTTAATGAACCTAGCTTATCTCCAGATGGGAAGTATTTATATTATAGTGAAGATGTTTATCCTGGCGGTTTCTTTCAATACAATAAAAACCCTAATAGCCAAATCTATGCTATTAACCGTTACGATATGAAAACGGGAAAAACAACTCGAGTTACAGGTGGTCCGGGAGGTGCTGCTCGCCCTCAAATTTCTAGAGATGGAAAAAAACTAGCTTTTGTAAAACGTGTACGTACTAAATCTGTATTATATATACATGATTTAGAAACTGGTGAAGAATGGCCAATCTATGACCAACTTAACAAAGACCAGCAAGAAGCTTGGGCGATTTTTGGTGTTTATACTAATTTCAACTGGATGCCTAATAATGAAGATATAATTATTTGGTCTGGAGGAAAAATCAATAAGATAAATATCAATTCACTTAAAGTTACAGATATTCCATTTCAAGTGGATGCCACGATTAAAATGGCGAAAGCCATTGAATTTGACACCCCAGTTTCTCCCGATACATTTAATGCAAAAGTAATTCGTCATGCAACTACTTCTCCAGACGGAAAATCTGTTGTATTCAATGCCCTGGGATATTTATACATACAAAAAATGCCAAATGGTAAAGCGAAACGTTTAACCACAGGAACCGATTTTGAGTTTGAACCTGCCTTCTCCCCAGATGGAAATACAATAACCTATGTGACTTGGAATGATGAAACTCTTGGTGCGATATACTCAATTCCAACAAATGGTGGTACACCAAAAAAGTTATCTTCAAAAAAAGGTATTTATAGAAACCCCTCTTATTCACATAATGGAAGTTTTATTGTTTATCGCAAAGAAGGGGGTAATAATGAGCAGGGGCGAACTTTTACAAAAAAAACGGGGCTATATATCATGAATGCAAATGGCTCCAACCCAAAACGCATATCTAAGGAAGGGGATTATCCAATCTTTAACAAAGATAATACAAGAGTTATTTATCAAAAAGGGGGGCAGTTTTTTGGTACTTTAACTAAAGTATTGAAAAGTGTAGATCTTAATGGTTTTGACGAACGTATTCATATAAAATCTAAGCATGGAAATATTCTGGTACCTAGTCCTGATGGCAATTGGATAGCATTTGTTCATTTGCATAAAGTATACATCGCTCCAATGCCAAAAACTGGAAAAACCATCGATTTAACAGATAAAAGTAAATTTGTTCCTGTTAAAAAATTATCAAAAGACGCTGGTATTAATTTACATTGGTCGAAAGATAGCAAGCGGTTACATTGGACATTAGGAAACCAATATTATTCTACTAGTATTTCAGAAAACACCAAACTTGTTGAAAAAGGAACTAAAATCAACTTAGAGGTAAAAACAGATAAACCTCAAGGTAAGATTGCATTAAAAGGGGCTCGAATTATTACTATGGAAGGTAATGAAGTTATAGAAAAAGGCACCCTGATAATCCATAACAATATAATAGAGGCTATAGGACATGTATCTGAAGTTCCTATTCCTTCTGGTATAAAGACTTATGATGTTTCAGGAAAAACAATCATGCCGGGCATAGTAGATACTCATGCTCATATTGGTGGTTTTCGCTATGGTTTAACAACTCAAAAACACTGGCAATTTTACGCAAATTTAGCTTATGGTGTCACCACAGCTCATGACCCTTCAGCACATTCTGAAACTGTTTTTGCGCTTTCGGAATTACAAAAAAACGGAACACTTGTTGGTCCAAGGCTCTATTCTACAGGTTTTATCCTTTATGGAGCTGATGGTGATTTTAAAGCCGTTATTAATAATCTTGAAGATGCGCGTTCATCAATTAGAAGAACCAAAGCTTTTGGTGCTTTATCTGTAAAGAGTTATAACCAGCCAAGGCGTGAACAAAGACAACAAGTATTACAAGCTGCGCGAGAAGAAGGCATTTTTGTTGTTCCTGAAGGAGGGTCGACATTTTATCATAATATTACGATGATAATGGATGGGCATACAGGTGTTGAACACAATATTCCCGTTGCCCCGGTTTATAAAGATGTTTTAGAACTTTGGGGACATAGCAATGTAGGTTATACGCCTACCCTCATTGTAAATTATGGAGGCATGAACGGTGAAATGTTCTGGTATCAAAACACTAATGTTTGGGAAAATGAAAAACTTTTAAAATACACTCCCAGAGGTATTATTGATTCTCGCTCAAGGCACCGTATTATGATTCCGGATGAAGAATATGAAAATGGCCATATACTGGTTTCTAAAACCTGTAAAGCACTTAGCGATGCTGGGGTTAAAGTTAATCTTGGTGCCCATGGGCAATTGCAAGGCTTAGGCGCTCACTGGGAGCTATGGTTACTTCAACAAGGTGGGATGTCTAATCATGAAGCTTTAAAAGCTGCTACTATTAATGGGGCAAATTATATTGGGGCTGCTAATGATATTGGCTCGCTTAAAAAAGGAAAACTAGCAGATTTAATCGTGATGGATAAAAATCCTTTAGAGGATATTAGAAATTCTGAAAGCATTATATACACTATGATTAACGGACGTATGTATGATACCGAAACGATGAATGAAATTGGAAACGAACCCAAAGAACGTTCGAAGTTTTATTGGGAAAACCCTAAATACAATCAGGCATTTCCCTGGCACGAAGAAACACAAAGTTTTACTCGTAGTACTTGCGGTTGCCACATCGGTTCGCACTAAAATAAAAAATCCGCGCTTCAATGTCTGATTTTTTATTTTACATCCTACAGCTCATCTTATGACGGAATACATTTTAAGTTTTTCTTCTCTTCCTTTTAACTCTGTATCGCCTATTAATACAGCTTTATATTTTAATGTTATCAAAGATCTATCTAACAAAGACTGAGATACTAGTAATTGAGCATTGTACATATTGCATAAACCTTGAATTCTAGAAGCAGTATTTATTACATCGCCATGATAGGCAAGTTCCTTTTTTATTGTTCCAACTTCTGCTATCATTAATTTTCCACAATGCAAACCAGCTTTAAATTCTGGCATGTAATTATATTTTTTGTGATAATACTTTTGCCTGCTATCTAAATTATCTAAAAATGCGAAAAACAAATTAACACAATTGTTCTTACGAAATCCTTTTTTAGTATTCCAGCTAATTACAGCTTCGTCTCCAACATATTGATAGATATCTGCCTCATAAGCTCTTAAAACACTATTTAAATCACTAAAGCAATCTTGAATGAACTTACTATAAGCTTCATGCCCTAAATGCTCTGCTATCTTTGTAGAGTCTTTAAGGTCTACAAACATTAAAATACGCTCTTCTTCTTTAGGCTTTTTATATTTTCCGAGTAGCATATTTAAAAAAACACCCGGCCCAAATTTATCATTTGCAATCTTTATTAAGGAAAAAATAATAGACGATGTTATAAAATATAATATCGTATTCCAAAAAAATGGATCAGCATGCCACCATCCGCGATCATTAGGTAAATCAATATCAATTTGTTCTTCTATAAAAACAGAAAACACACTGAGCACTATTATTATTAGAATAAAATAAATTAAAGATTTAATCATTATGCTTATCCCCAGCACAAGTTTTTTACTAAGATATTTATCGAATAAAAATTCAATTATAGCATAAAATATACCAATTATTAGCCCTAATAAAAGTGCAAACTGATAAAATTCTGATACTGGGAGGTATAATGTTTCATCGGTATAAACTTCCAGTTCTTTTTCAAGTCCATTATATTTCAAAAAAATAAAAAGAAAAAATGCTAACGTCCAAAATACTATAGATTGGAGCAGAGCGACAAGAAATTTTTTTAAACGCATTAATAATAATTTTAATTACCGAATATAGTAATAACTATTTGCCTGGAACCTCCACGATTTCGATGCTCACCTAAATATATCCCTTGCCAGGTGCCTAAATTAAGCTTTCCATTACTTACGGGTATTTGAACAGAGGTTCCTAAAATAGAAGATTTTATATGTGCTGGCATATCGTCTGAACCTTCATAAGTGTGTTGATAATATGGTGCATTTTCTGGAACCTTTTTGTTAAAATAGCTCTCAAAATCTGTTCTAACCGTGTAATCAGCATTTTCATTTATAGTTAAACTGGCTGATGTATGCTTAATAAAAATATTTATTTGCCCTATTTTTATTTGATTAATTTCGGGAATTGCATCTAAAACCTCATTAGTAATTAAATGGAATCCTCTTGAAAAAGGCTTTAATTGTATTTCTTTTTGGAAAAATGTCATTTTATTTTTATTCAAAAATAATCAAAGTAATTTATCATTTATAAACGCAACCTTTTTTAAATTTGTTCATCTATATATTAAACCTAAGTATAATAAATAATGAAGAAAATAGTAATAATAGCTTTAAGTTGTTTTTTTGTTTTATCAAACTGTTCTACAAATGATTCAAATCCTGCTACTTCTCAAAAAGTAAGATACTTATGGCACTTAATTAGTGTAACCGGTGGGGTTGCTGGTGTAGATGAGCAGTTTAGCCTTAATACTGTTGTATGGGCTTTTGATGATGCTACCAAAACACTAGTAGTAGATAATAAAAATACTGATGATACTAAAGAAGATGGATTAGATTCAGGCTCATATGCATACACTGTTTTAGATGTTGATGGTAATACCTATCTTTCAATAGAGGGTAACGAATATGGAAGTTTCGAAATTTCTCAAAATATATTAACCATTAATCAAAATTTAAAATCTACAGGCAGTGGTACAGATGGTTTTATTTATTCGTATCAAGTTGAAGCGGTAGCTGTAGACTAACCTTTGTTTATCTCATCAACTGCCATTTTAAATTCTTTCCAGTTTATATAGCCATCGCTATCTTTATCGTACCCTTCAATAAGTTTAGTAGATACAATACCGCGAATAAAACCGCTTATTTCTGCATCTTTTAATAACTTAACTATTTCTTTTTTTGATAACTTTCCATTGCCGCTTTTATCAAAAAAATTAAATGCATCTTCTGGAGTGTCAAAATGGTTTGTTATTACGATTTGAATTTTTTTAAGTATTTTCTTTTTAGAAGCCATAAAAATTAGGTTTAGATACTCTAGTAAGTTACAAAAAATAAACATTGGATCTAAAAAACACAGACTAGCGATATAAAAATTTATGTTTTTTGCTTTTTCTTTCTGGCAGCTGGAAACAACACATTATTTAAAATAAGCCGGTACCCTGGTGAGGTGGGATGTAAATCTAATTCGGTTTTTGCATCTCCTACTCTATGCTGATAATCTTCAGGGTCATGGCCTCCATAAAAAGTAAAAAAACCCTTTCCTTTTATTCCATGAATATATTTAGCTTCTCCATTGGATTTATTTTCACCCATTACCAATACATTAGACTTTATTTCGTCTCTTGTAAATGAAGTGGTTTGTCCCATAAAACCTTTTACTAAGGCGGTGTGATTTTGGCATAACATCGTTGGAATGGGATCCCATTTAGCAGAAAATTCCATAAGCGAAAAATAATCTACTGTTTTAGGAATGATCCGCTTTCTTGTCATATCAATGGATGAAAATTCATAAACAGTTGGACTTCTTTCCAAAGTATAATTTGTAAATGCAAAGGTATTATTATAATCAATTTTGTTTTGGTAACCAGGTGTGCTGCCATCTCCATCAAACATGGGTTCGCAAATATCTACGCCTTCGGCAGATAAAGCTATATCAAAACTGTCGGTAGCACTACACATTGCAAACATAAACCCTCCACCTACTACATAATCTCTAATTTTTAAAGCGACATCCAGTTTTTCTTCAGAAACTTTACTATATCCCAACTTTGTAGCTAATGCTTCGGCATCCTTTTTTTCCTTTATATACCAATTTGCTGCTCTATAAGCGCCATAAAATTTACCAAATTGCCCAGTGAAATCTTCATGATGCAAATGCAGCCAATCAAAAAGCAATAAACCATCGTTTAAAACTTCCTCATCATAAATAGTTTCATAAGGGATTTCAGCATAACTCAATACCATCGTTACCGCATCATCCCAAGGTTGTTTTCCATAAGGTGTATAAACTGCAATCTTTGGAGCTTTCTCTAAAACCACAGCTTCCATATTTTGACTTGGGCTACTTATATCTTCTAATATAGTTTCTGCTTTTGAATTTGAAACAACTTCGAAAGACACACCACGTATTTGGCACTCTCGCTGAATCTCTTCAGTATCCGGTAATAAAAACGAACCACCACGATAGTTAAGCAACCATTTAACCTTTAATTGTTTATCAAGAGTCCAGTATGTTATACCATAAGCTTTTAAATGATTTTTTTGACTTTCAGCATCCATGGGAATAAGGATATAGGATGCGAATGCTTGAGTAGTAAATAAAAGTATCAGTATAAATGAAATTACTTTTTTCAATTGGGGTAAATATTATAAGATTTCTAAGTCGTTCTACTTCGGCTATACGCAATAATCTTTTCTTCGAAATGACATATAAACGCTGTTATTTTACCGAAAGATACTTAAAAATTATTCCTTATAAAATGATTTAACAGAAGATTAATGCTTAAAAAGGAACATCATCATCATCATCATTAAACGAACTACCAAATGCTTGGTCTGGGCTTGCTTTAAAATTATCGGCTTTAAATGTATCGTCGTTTGCAGCAGCATTCATCTTAGAATGAAACTCGAAAGGCGAATCAAAATCATCTAAATTATCAAACTTACCTAAGTGACCAATAAACTTTAAACGTATGTTTTCTAAACCACCATTACGGTGTTTGGCTACAATAAATTCAGCTTGTCCTTCTGTTGGCGAACGTTCATCATCGTCCCATTCATCAATTTTATAATACTCTGGTCTGTAAATAAAACTTACTATATCGGCATCTTGTTCAATTGCACCAGATTCACGTAAATCAGATAATAATGGTCGTTTACTGCCACCACGAGTTTCCACAGCACGCGATAATTGTGATAATGCTATTACAGGAACGTTTAACTCTTTTGCTAAAGCTTTAAGGTTTCGGGATATCATTGAGATTTCTTGCTCTCTATTTCCGCCATGGCTACTACCTCCTGTCATTAACTGCAAATAATCAATCATGATTAGTTTTATACCATGCTGAGATGATAATCGCCGTGCTTTGGCTCTTAAATCAAAAATAGAAAGCGATGGTGTATCATCAATAAATAAAGGTGCTTTTTCTAAGCCCTTTACTTTTACATTAAGCTGTTCCCATTCATGCTTTTCAAGTTTTCCGGTTCGCAATTTTTCTGAAGACAAGCCCGTTTCACTAGAAATTAATCGTGTAATTAATTGTACAGAAGCCATTTCTAAAGAGAAAAAAGCTACGGGAATATTTTGGTCAACAGCAATATTTCTTGCCATAGATAAGGTTAAAGCTGTTTTACCCATACCAGGACGTGCGGCCACGATAATTAAATCAGAAGGCTGCCAGCCCGATGTTAATTTATCTAACTTATTAAACCCTGTTGGAATACCACTAAGCCCTTCTTTGTTAGAAATTTCTTCGATCTTCTTTTTAGCCTGAATTACTAAATCTTGAGCCGTTTCACTCGATTTTTTAATGTTTCCTTGAGTGACTTCGTATAATTTAGCTTCGGCCTTATCCAATAAATCAAAAACATCTTTAGTTTCATCGTAAGATTCTTCAATAATCTCGCTGGAAATTTTGATTAAGCTGCGTTGGATAAATTTTTGCAAAATAATACGAGCATGAAACTCGATGTGTGCAGAAGATGATACTTTTTGAGTTAATGAAATCAAGTAAAAATCGCCTCCTGATAATTCGAGTTTCGAATTTTTCTTTAATTGAGTGGAAACGGTTAATAAGTCTACCGGTTCGCTATTTTCAAATAACTGAAAAATAGCTTCAAATATATGTTGATGAGCTTCTTTATAAAATGCTTCAGGGCTTAAAATATCGATAACTTCATCTACACCTTTTTTATCAATCATCATTGCTCCTAGCACAACTTCCTCTAAATCAAGTGCTTGCGGCGGTATTTTTCCCTTTTCAAGACTAATTATAGTGCTTTTATCTACTTTATATCCTTGAATTTGGTTAGGTTGTTTCATAACTACGAAAGTAATTAAATTGCTTGTGTTTTACCAGATAAAGTGAATCTGTATTGTTAACCTGTCGTTAACAATTTAACTGTTAATAACTTACAAATATTGTCAATAACCATAAAAAAATCTGAAGTTGTTAACTTCAGATTTTACTATACTATGGTTTTTAAAGGGTTAACCTTTATAAACTCCCATTTGTGTATATTTATCCATACGCTGAGAGATCAAATCTTTTGGTGATAAGTTTTTAAGCGCCTCAAAAGTTTTTAAAATACTCGTACTAACAGTAGCAAAAGTTTTTTCTCTATCTCTATGGGCTCCCCCAAGTGGTTCTTTAATAATTTCATCGACTATCTTTAACTTTTTCATATCAGATGCCGTAAGTTTTAGTGCCTCAGCTGCAGTTTCTTTATGTTCCCAACTTCGCCAAAGAATAGAAGAACAAGATTCAGGAGATATTACAGAATACCAAGTGTTTTCTAGCATTAAAACTTTATCTCCTACTCCAATTCCTAATGCTCCACCAGATGCGCCTTCGCCTACTACAATAGTTATAATAGGAACTTTTAAACGTGTCATTTCTAAAATATTTCTGGCAATAGCTTCGCCTTGTCCACGTTCTTCCGCTTCTAAACCGGGATAAGCCCCAGGGGTATCTAAAAGGGTGACTACTGGTATTCCAAACTTTTCAGCAGATTTCATTAAACGTAATGCTTTACGATATCCTTCCGGGTTAGCCATACCAAAATTTCGATACTGTCGCGTTTTTGTATTGTACCCCTTTTGTTGACCAATAAACATAAAACTTTGGTCTCCTATTTTGCCCAAACCACCAATCATGGCTTTATCATCTTTAAAGCTTCTGTCTCCATGAAGCTCTAAAAATGTATTTCCGCAAATGGCATTTATATAATCTAAGGTATATGGCCTATTGGGGTGACGCGACAATTGCACACGTTGCCAAGGCGTAATATTTTTATATATATCTTTTTGGGTAGCTTTTAGTTTCTTTTCAATTTGCGCGCAAGTTTCGGTTACATCTACTTCACTTTCTTCTCCAATTAGTCTACATTTTTGTAACTGATCTTCCAGATCTTTTATTGGTAGTTCAAATTCTAAGTACTCCATAAGAATTTTAGTTTCATTTTAGTTAGCGTACAAAATTACATATTTTATTTTGTTTTAAAATTAGAAACAAAACGAAATAAAATTAATTCTTAATAAATCATGCTGTGTGTTTCCTTTTTAATGTTCTAATATGCTTTAAAACGGCATTGAGCATTACTGTTACAATAATGATAATGGCTCCATAATAAAATTCGGCAGTCATTTTTTCTTTTTCAGGGAACAATAATACCGCCAATAAAATACCATAAACAGGCTCTAAATTATAAGTTAGTATTACGGTATAAGGACTAATAAGTTTCATAACATAAACTGATGCAATGAATGCATAAGCTGTACAAACAGATGCTAAAACAAAAAGGTAAGCAAAATCTGAAGGTATGAGATTAAAAAAATCAATAGAAAATCCGCCACCAAAAAACAATATATAAATAGATATAAATACTACGCCGCTAATAAATTCATAAAATGAGATAACCGTAGCTGTGTGTTGCTTTAAAAAATTACCATTTAATACTGCAAATAACGAGGAAAGGAAAGCTGATGTTATACCTAAAACTATACCGTTTAAATATTTCATTTCGCTTTGTGTTATTACAAAAACACCTATTATAACAATTATTCCGAACAGAATCTCATACCAGACAACAGCTCTTTTATATATAATAGGTTCTATAAAAGAGGCAAAAAAAGCACCTGTTGAAAACATAGCTAGCGTAATTGAAATGTTTGACGCATCAATAGCCCCAAAGAACGTAATCCAATGCAAAGCAATGATGATACCTGCTAACGAAAATTTGACAATTGATTTTGGAGAAACTTTTAATTTAACCTTTGCAATTTTTATATAAGCTAACATTAACACTGATGCCATAATCATTCTAAACCAAACTAAAGGAATGGCACTTATGGTAATTAACTCTCCTAAAACCCCAGTAAAACCTGCAATAAAAACTAAAAAGTGAAGATGAAAATAGTTTTTGAGTTTAGCGTTTAGCATTGCGTAAAAGATATATCGCTAAAATACCAAAAATGACATTAGGAAACCATACGGCAATTAAAGGTGAAAAATCCGATTGTTCAGCCATAACACCAAAAATCTTATCAAAAAACACAAAAACCATGGCTATACAAATCCCTACAGCTAAATTAACACCCATACCGCCTCGCCTTTTTATTGATGACACAGCTACTGCTATAATGGTAAGAATAAACACTGAAACTGGTAAACTCCATTTTCTATAAAGCACTAACTGGTAACGCCCAATATTTGATGACCCTCGTTTTTCTTCTTTATCAATAAAGTCAGTTAACTCATCATAAGGTAAGGTTTCTGCTATATAAATAACCGGTGTTAAATCTTCAATATCAAAAGCAAATATTGTATCTTTTATGGGATATTTTTCAATAACATCATCAAATTCACCAACAGTTCGCTTAACATAATTTCTTAATTGATAAGTAGAATCTTTTTCAACATACTTTATACTAGTTGCATTAATTTTGTATATAAGCTTATTACCTTCAATATGCTCTAAAGTAAAATTACTTCCTGTATTATTTTTAAGATTAAAACTGCTTACATAAATAAAATCGTTATCATTTATTTGCCTAAAAACATTGGTATTATCAGCAACTTTTCTGCCTTTTTTAAAATACTTATAACTAAAATCGTTAAAGCCTTGACTCGCTTTTGGTGCTAAAAACAAGCCCAAAACAAGGGCTAAAACACCTACTAAAAGTGCTCCAATAAGATAAGGTCTTAAAAACCTTGAAAAAGAAACTCCAGAGCTTAAAAAGGCTACAATCTCAGTATTATTAGCCAATTTTGAGGTAAACCAAATGACTGACAAGAACAAAAACAGCGGAAATAATAAATGTGCAAAGTAAACTGTAAAGTCCAGCAAATAAAGCATTACCTCATTAAAAGGCACCTCATTTTCTAGTATTTTACCAATTTTCTCAGCCAGATGTACAGTTATTCCAATTGGAATAAATAAGAGTAACATCATAAAAAATGTAAACAAATAGCGCTTTAGTATGTACCAATCTAATATCTTCATTTATACTATAAGCGATTATTCATTTGTTTTACCATTTTATCTTTCCAAATTCTAAAATCTCCTGCTAATATATGTTTTCTTGCTTCTCGAACCAACCATAAATAGAATCCTAAATTATGAATAGAAGCTATTTGCTTCCCTAACAACTCATTAACAGTAAATAAATGCCTTAAATAGGCTTTACTATATGCTGTATCTACAAATGTAATTCCCATCTCATCTATAGGAGAAAAATCGTCGGCCCATTTTAAATTTTTAATATTTATAGTACCATAAGCCGTAAACAACATTCCATTTCTTGCATTACGAGTAGGCATTACACAATCAAACATGTCTACACCTAACGCTATATTTTCTAAAATATTGATAGGTGTCCCCACACCCATTAAATACCTCGGTTTATCTTCTGGTAAAATTCCGCAAACCACATCGGTCATGGCATACATTGCTTCGGCAGGTTCGCCAACAGATAATCCTCCAATGGCATTACCAACAGCGCCAGAATTAGCAATATATTCTGCCGATTGCATACGCAAATCTTTATAGGTACTTCCCTGAACGATTGGAAAAAAGGCTTGATTATAATCGTATTTTAAAGGCGTTTTTTCTAAATGATTAATACAACGGTCTAACCAGCGATGGGTCATATGCATAGATCGCTTTGCATAATTATAATCACAAGGATATGGCGTACACTCATCAAAAGCCATAATAATATCGGCTCCAATGGTACGCTGAATTTCCATTACATTTTCCGGTGTAAACGTATGATAACTCCCATCAATATGACTTTTAAACTTGACACCTTCTTCTTTAATTTTTCTGTTTGCTGATAAAGAATATACTTGATATCCACCAGAATCGGTTAAAATATTTCTGTCCCAATTCATAAACTTATGCAATCCACCAGCCTTTTCAAGGATATGAGTTTGCGGACGCAAATACAAATGGTAGGTATTACCAAGAATAATATCTGGGTTAATATCATCTTTTAACTCTCGCTGATGCACCCCTTTTACCGTAGCAACCGTACCGACAGGCATAAAAATAGGTGTTTCAATAACACCATGATCAGTAGTTATTTTTCCTGCTCTGGCTTTACTTTGAGGGTCTTTGGCTTTTAATTCAAATGTCATAATCAAAAATCTGTCGTCGGCAAAGATAAATAACAAAACGGCTTATGCGCTTAAACATTTAATAAAATTTGCAGCTGTAAAAACACGATTTATAAAAGAGTAAAAGCATGATTTGTAAAGAATTCTAAAAATAAATTTTTCAATTGTTAGCAAATCGTCATATTTGGTTAATAAATGCACCTTTTCAATTTTGCTAAGGCTATTTAAAAGATTATTTTTACCGCGCAAAAAACTAATAATTTAAACATGCCAAACACACAACAATTAGAAGATTTAACAATACAGGTTCGCAGAGATATTTTGCGAATGGTACACAAGGTCAATTCTGGTCATCCAGGGGGTTCATTAGGATGCGCCGAATTTTTTGTAGCATTATATAGTGAGATTATGGATAGAAAAGACCATTTTGATATGGATGGCATTGGTGAAGATCTTTTCTTTCTATCTAACGGACACATCTCGCCAGTTTATTATAGTGTGTTAGCAAGAACTGGTTATTTTTCTGTTGATGAATTAAATACATTTAGATTAATTAATTCGCGTTTACAAGGGCATCCAACAACTCATGAAGGATTAGAAGGCATTCGTATTGCCTCTGGCTCTTTAGGACAAGGAATGAGTGTTGCTCTGGGTGCAGCTCAGGCAAAAAAGCTGAATGGCGATAATCATTTAGTATATTCTTTACATGGAGATGGCGAATTACAAGAAGGGCAAAACTGGGAAGCTATAATGTACGCTTCTGCAAAAAAGGTTGACAATATAATTGCTACTGTAGATTTAAATGGTAAGCAAATTGATGGATCTACAGACGATGTTTTAAACATGGGCGATTTAAAAGCCAAGTTTGAAGCTTTTGGTTGGACAGTGATTGAAATTGAAGAAGGTAATAATATTGAAGCCATATTAAAAGGCATGGCCGAAGCGAAAGCTGAAACCGGAAAAGGAAAGCCTGTATGTGTTTTACTCACAACTATGATGGGTAATGGTATAGATTTTATGATGCATACTCATGCATGGCATGGTAAAGCTCCTAATGATGAGCAACTAGCCATTGGATTGGCTCAAAACCCAGAAACTTTAGGCGACTATTAATATGAAAAAGACACTTCTACTAATTTTAGTATTGTTTGTTTCTTTTGCATACTCTCAAGAAAAGACTATAGAGTTAGATTATATAGTAGACTACGTAATTCCAAACAAGAGAAAACAATCAAAAGATACTATATCGGTTGGTTATGATAAATCAGGGAAGTTTTTGTGGACTAATTATAAAGAATTGGCTAAAGAATTCTCAAAAGCACTTTTTAAAAACAATAGTGAATCGATATTAGGGGATTCAAATTCTAATTTAATTTTAGAAACTCAAACAGCTGATATTATTTTTTCTTTTAAAAGCAATGATAATGTTATTTTTTTTAAAGTAAATTTAAATGCTTTTATACCAATCAAAAATGATAATGCTATAAATGAAGATATCGCTTTAATTACAGAAAAAACAGAGCAAACAACAACTATTTTAGGCAATAAGTATACCGATTATGCCTTGTACCCTAACACCGAGCCTCAAAGTAAAATCTTTGCAACTTTTGATGAAACTCTACCTGTTAATAACAATTTATTATTTCAAAAATTTTTAGAATTGATGTTGCAAAAAACGAACAGTCAAGGTAGCATTAGCTCAAATTTGCCCAACGGATTAATTTTAAAAATTAATGACGGTAACACTTCTTTAATAGAAGCCATAAAAATAAACAAAAGCAAAAAAACAATTCATATTAATTACAGTTTCAAAGTCACAGAATGAAAACATATACATACACAGAAAAAAAAGATACACGAAGCGGTTTTGGTGCTGGATTAACCGAGCTTGGTAGAACCAACCCAAATGTTGTTGCACTATGCGCAGATTTAATCGGATCATTAAAAATGGATCAATTTATTAAAGAAAACCCAGAGCGTTTCTTTCAAATTGGTATTGCCGAAGCAAATATGATGGGAATTGCTGCTGGTTTAACCATTGGTGGCAAAATACCTTTTACAGGAACCTTCGCAAACTTTTCTACAGGACGTGTTTATGATCAAATACGTCAATCCATTGCTTATTCAGGTAAAAATGTAAAAATTTGTGCCTCTCATGCGGGTTTAACTTTAGGTGAAGATGGGGCAACACACCAAATTCTTGAAGATATTGGATTAATGAAAATGCTTCCGGGAATGACCGTAATTAATACCTGTGATTATAACCAAACTAAAGCTGCTACTATAGCAATTGCAGAACACAACGGTCCTGTATATTTACGTTTTGGAAGACCAGCTGTTCCAATTTTTACTCCGGAAGACCAAAAATTTGAAATTGGTAAAGCCATAAATCTTACTGAAGGTAGCGATGTTACCATAGTAGCCACAGGGCATTTAGTATGGGAAGCTTTAGAAGCATCGAAAGCTTTATATGAAAAGGGAATTTCTGCAGAAGTGATAAATATTCATACTATTAAACCTTTAGACGATAAAGCCATTTTAGATTCTGTTGCAAAAACAGGTTGTATTGTTACTGCTGAAGAACATAATTTTTTAGGTGGCTTAGGTGAAAGTGTCGCTAGAGTATTAGGGCAACATAAGCCAACTCCTCAAGAGTTTGTTGCTACAAATGATACTTTTGGAGAATCTGGAACACCTGCACAGCTTATGGAAAAATATGGTTTAAACAGTGCATCTATTGTTGAGAAAGCACAAACTGTTATTAAAAGAAAATAGTACTGATATTCATATAAAAAAGGTTCTTTTGTTAATTTAAAAGAACCTTTTTTATTTTAAATAATTCTTTACTTAAGAAATAATTAACGTTTGGCAACGTTTTTGATATTATACATCAAAATCACAAAAAACGAACAATTATGAAAAATTCATTTTTTATTACTTTATTATTTTTAGTATCAATATCTGCAGGCTCTTATGCGCAAACTGCTAATGGTTTTGGCTTTAAAGCGGGTTTAAACTATAATGCAAATGGCAATTATTTTGAATCTGTAAGCACCAATGCCGAAAACCCTGATAGAAATATTGGCTACCATTTTGGGGTTTTTGGTAAATTTGGGAAACAAGTTTATTTTAAACCAGAGTTAGTTTACACAAGTACAAAAAGTGATTATGCCAGCGATAGCTTTAAAATGCAAAAAGTGGATGCCCCCTTACTTGTTGGATTAAAAGTTTTAGGACCTATTAGTGTTTTTGGCGGACCATCATTCCAATATATTATAGACTCTGAATTTGCTGGTATTTCTATTAATGATATAGATAATGATCTATCTGTTGGATTAAACTTTGGTATTGGCCTTAATTTAAACAAACTTGGTATTGATGTTAGATACGAAAGGGGATTTAGCAATAACGAAGCTAAATTTTTAGAGAACAATAATATTGGTACAAGCCGATTAGATACACGACCAGATCAGTTAATTTTAAGTGTATCGCTTATCCTGTAAAATTAGTTGCTTATAAACAAAAAAACCTCGCTGTTAGCGAGGTTTTTTTTATGTTGAAAATACTTTTTATATAATTATTTAATTAAAAGAACCAATTACCCAATTTTGCTTGTAATTGTTTGAACTTGGGTTCTTATATGGCTCAACCCAAACATTACCACCATTGCTATGTTGTTCTAAATAGCGTTTGTTTTGAATTACTCCTCCAACTACCTTAATTGTCCTTGCTTGACCAAGAGATGGAGCAGACACTAACCATCTTTGCCTTCCAGAACCATCATCATAATGGTATAAATCTACCTTACCTCCATTAAATGTTGTACTTAAATATTTCCTTGCTGTACCAACTCCTCCAGAAATCTTTATATGGTAATAATCTTTTGATGGATCAGAGGTTCCTTGATAAACAATATCCCATTTTTGTCTACCAGATTTATCATCTATAGGATATAAATCTACTAAAGTACCAGATTTATTAGTACTTAAATACTTATTTGGGCTAGTAAACGCATTAATATGCACTCCATACCAACTTGCAGGGGTTACAGCCTTAGATTTAGATTCCTTAGATTCTAAATTGCTTTTTGAATTATCAAAAGTATTCTCTAAATCAGAAATATCATTATTTGATTCGCAAGCCAGTACAAATAATGATAGTAATAATAGCTTAAATGATTTTTTTAACATAACATAAATAATTTAAAGGTTAATATTTTTTGTAGTACAAAAATACAAACAACATTTAAATTACCTACACTATACGAACTATTTATCTTACATTTTATTCAGCATCTAAATAATCAGGAATTCCATCGTTATCAGAATCAGTCAAAACAATGGTTGTACCCGTATATGTTCCATCATCTTCTTTAAATATTCTGATTAATTCCTCATTAGGCTCTAATACTAAAGTTTCAACTTCCTCCTTAGTGCTTCTATTGTATTTATTAATTACAATTTCATTCTTAGTTGAAATACCATCTCCATCATCATCTATATCAACATAATCAGGAATATTATCGCCATCTGTATCATCATCTGCTACAGCATCATCAGTGTTAAAAGTAAATTCACCATCTCCAGTTAAGTCTTCTAAATAGGACGGGACACCATCATTATCATGATCATTTTGAAAAATTTGGAGTAAATCAAACTTAAACACAATTGGCGCATATGATGGAATTCCTGAACCTGGGGGCGGGTTGGAAAAATATCCTAATCCAGAAGGCAAAAACATAATACCTACGCCATGGTTCATATAATCAACTACTCCATCATTTTGAATTACAAACATTTCTGCACTATTAAAAAGTGGCATAACTTTTCTCCACCCAGATACTAAGGATACTAAATCCAAATTTTCTGGTGTTACCCTATTATCAAAAACTTTATTATCTAGTGTGAAACCTTCATAACTCACACGAATTTGATCCGAAAATTTAGGCGCCTCACCAGCTGCATTTGGATTTAAATTAAGAATGTAATATTCGTAATTTGTTTCAGAAAAAGTTACTGTTTTTAATTCAACAGCATCCATTAACAGTTTATTATTATCAGGATCTGGTACAAGGCCGTCGGATGGAAGTTCACTAATAATTAAATCTTTAATACTGGGATCTGGATTGTTTACAAATGCACTGGCATTATAGTAATGCCCGTTTAAATATTTAACTATAGAATCTTTATCTTTAGCCTGTTGTTCTGTACGGTCTCTTAATTCAACTTCAGTAATATTATCACCTCCATCATCTTTATTACATGATAAAAACCCAACTACTAAACATAAAATAGATAAAGCTATTTTTCCTTTTTTCATCTGATACAATTTATTATTTTCAAGCGGTAATACATAACATCCATACAAACAATTTAGTACATCAATAAATTTTTAGCTATGAATGTATCATTATTGATTATTTTTGAGGCGCAAGATACAATTTTAATATAGTTTTGCACAACAACATTAACGTAGTTTTTAGAATAATTGTATGCGAATAGACAAGTACTTATGGTGTATTAGATATTACAAAACCCGGTCAATAGCAACTACAGCTTGTAAAAAAGGGCAGGTTAAAGTAAATAATGATGTTGTTAAACCCAGTAGAGAAGTATTTGCTCAAGACATTATTGAATTGAGGAAGAATCAAATTAATTATAAACTAAAGGTTAATGACATTCCTGAAAGTAGAGTTGGTGCAAAATTGGTTGACCTTTACAGAACAGATATAACACCCAAGGAACAGTTTGAAGCTCAAGAGCTTTTAAAATATGCAAAAGATTACTACAGAAAGAAAGGTGTTGGAAGACCTACAAAAAAAGATAGAAGGGATATTGACGATTTTACTGATAAAAATAAGTAATTTTAAAACTTTAATTTACAACTGAATATGACAGCTACAAATAATATAATTTTAAATCATACAGAGATCAATCATAAAATTAGACGTATTGCATTTCAGATTTACGAAAGCAATGTCAATGAAACTGAAGTTATTTTAGCGGGCATAGACAGTAATGGATATATTCTTGCAAAAAAGTTAAAAACTGCGCTTAGCAAGATATCTAGTATTCAACCTATACTTTGTAAGGTTAGCATAGATAAAAAAAATCCTTCATCAGAAATTAAAACATCAATCACAGCTAATGACTATAAAAACAAATCTTTGGTTTTAATTGATGATGTTTTAAACTCAGGCACAACACTAATCTATGGGGTAAAACACTTTTTAAACGTGCCTCTAAAGCAGTTTAAAACAGCTGTTTTAGTAAATAGAAATCATAAAAAATATCCTGTTAAAGCAGATTTTAAGGGCATTTCCTTATCAACATCGCTACATGAACACGTTAATGTTGTTTTAGAAGGTAAAAATTTTGAAGCCGTTTTAGAATAACTCTAAAATAATAGCTTCAATAACTTCGTTTTTGGTTTTATTATCTATAGTTACGTGAATTTCTGCTTGATTATAAAACGGCATACGCTCAAATAAATGCTTCCCAATAAATTCTGTCATTTCCTCTTTAGTTTCAATATGAGCTATTAATGGTCGTTTTGCTTTTTTCTTTATTAATTTATTTGCTAAAGTTGGTAAGGATGCTTTTAAATATATGCTCTTAACATTGGGGGCTTGCAATATAGCATCCATATTTCCACTATAACAAGGCGTTCCTCCCCCAACTGATAATATAATGTTGTTTTTAGCTTGTAATAATTGTTTTAAATAATAAGATTCTTGCTTTCTAAAATAGATTTCACCTTTAGCTTTAAAGACTTCACTTACAGATAAGTTTTCTTTATCTTCAATAAAATCGTCTAAATCAATAAAATCATAATTCAATTTTTCGGCTAATTTCTTTCCTAAAGATGTCTTTCCAGACGCCATATATCCAATTAAAACTATGGTCATTTTTACGCTATAAATTGATTATTAAAAACATACGGTTAAGTCCTGCAAAAAAACAAAAATTTCTTTAAAAAAAGTATTGTTTTATTAATTAAACATTTTATATTTGCACCCGCTAACAGTAATATTGGTTAGCCGTATTGAAATAATGACCTGGTAGCTCAGTTGGTAGAGCATCTCCCTTTTAAGGAGAGGGTCCTGGGTTCGAGCCCCAGCCCGGTCACTGGAATCTATTCAAAAAGCCTGAAATTTAATATTTTCAGGCTTTTTTGCTTTTATTACTTTTTATATCATGTTTCATTATTTTATTCTTTTATTAAAAACTTATATAGGGTTTTGCTCTATTGGATTTACATCCAACTCTGCTTTTGGTATTAAAAACACCCATCTTTTATCGCTAGCCGGAACATTAACAACATTTCCTATAAATGAGACATTATGTGCACCTGTATTGATAGGGCCTACCTTTCTAACTAAACCTTGATTTAAGCGTTTTAAATCATCAAAACGAAAACCTTCTCCCCAAAGCTCAACCCGACGATGTATCATGATTTCATCAATTAATGTTTGTCCTGTATTTGTTGATAAAACATACGCGTCATCTCTAGAACTTACAAAATCGAATAAAACCTGCGCCGCTTTAGTATCTGAACCTTTGCGGGCGTATGCTTCTGCTTCAATTAAAAACATTTCGGCTGCTCGCATCAAAGGAATATCTATTCGACTATCTCCATTATCTAATACCAAAAATTTCTGACTGGTATAAGCATATCTCTTATGCGCAGCTGTTAGCTCAACATCTGGATGATTCCCCCGTTGGATCCCACAAACTTTTACGAACATCAGTTGCAGAGATTTGATCATAAAGTATTTTGGTTATTGCTTTAGGATTTCCTCTAACGGCATTTCCATTAAAGTTTCTAGATATATATGCTCCAAAATCAGTAAATCGTCTTGCTTGATCACCAGCAATAATTTGACTAGCCCACATAAACTCAGGGTTAGTTTCAGAAGCACTGTTAAAACCAGCAGCATAGGTTGGCCGATCCATTAAAGCAAAACCCTCACGTGCTAAAACTGCATTTTGTATGGCAATGTTCCAATTGCCTTGAGTTAAATTAACTCTAGCTTTCATACCTAGTGCAACCGACCTATTGATGTGCGATTTATTTCTTCTACTATTAGTGCTTTGTAAAGCCAGAATAGCTTTGTCTAAATCATCATTTATCATGGTATACACTTCTTCAACAGTATTTCTAGGTACTAATAATTCGCTATTCAATTTATAGGGTACTCCTAATTGCATATTACTTGATCCTGCCACATATCGCCCTGCAAAAAGCTGTACTAGCTTATAATGCGCAAAAGCTCTATACACTAAAGCTTGACCTTTTACATAATTTTTAGTTTCAGGTAATCCTTCAGCAGCCTCTATGCCATTGATTACAATATTTGCATTGCCAATTAAATGATAATAGAACGCCCAAGAATACTCAACATTTAAATCCGTATCACTTGTACTTGCAGTCCATTTATAATACGTTGGCCAAGTATTATTACTCCCAGTATTTATTAGATCTTCACCTAGTAAATCATTGTGTTGCATTAGTGCTCCGATACCTCCTTTACGGTTATTACCAAACCGATTATACATAGCTCTATGTATACCATTAATTATGAACAGACCATTATCTGCTGTCTTTAGAGCCAAATCTGCAGAAACTTGATTTGTAGGAAACGTATCTAAGTATTCTTTTTCACATGAGTTATACAAAAAACTCATCATGACTATTCCTATTAATCCGTAAGTATATTTTATCATGATTTTATGTGTTAAAATGTTAAATTTAATCCGATGGTTATTAATCTGCTAGGCACATATATATTGGATGTATTTCCATTAAATCGCTGTTGCTGATTAAACCCTCTACGCGCATTTATATTGAAAAGGTTTTCTCCATTTATATATACTGTCCCTGCTGATGCTTGAATTTTTTTCATCAAGAAATCAGGCAGGTTATAAGACATGTTTACTTGCCTTAAACTTAAAAAAGAGGCGTCTACAAGAAATCGGTCTGATATATCATCCCACTGCGCAGAAAATGTGGCATCAACCCTTGGCTGGTCTGTAATATCTCCCGGTTGTCTCCAACGATTAAGAAGATCACTATGCAGTGAAGCACCATAGTTACCGGAATGTATCAAATCTCTATAACCATTATCTAAATTGTCGCCTCCAATTTGATAGGTAAATAAAAACCCTAAACTGAAGTTTTTATAACGAAAATTAGAATGTAACATCCCATAAACATCCGGTATAACAGATCCTAAATAATCCTTCTTGGCATTATTAGAATTAGGGGTTACAGCAATTCCATCAATAGTTCTAACATCATCTGCCACTGGATTATTAGCAATAAAAAGACCTGAACCATCAGCAGGGTCTACGCCATACCAATCATTAATATAATAATCAAATATACTTCGTCCTACTTCCAATTGTTTCGTTCCGTTTTTAACAACATCCTGACCTTCAGGCAATTTGGTTACTTCATTTTTAAGTGTTGATGCATTGATGGTCATGGTCCAATTAAAATCTTCTTGTTTTAAAACATCATAAGATAAAGAGGCCTCTATACCTCTATTAAATAACTCACCTACATTTTGCAATTGCGCATGCTGATTCTCAAAGTCAAGACCACCCGCTGATAATGGTAAAGGCACAGGGAAAATCAAATCATCAGAGATTTTATTATAATATTCTACAGAGCCTCTTAAACGATTAAAAAGACTAAACTCTAGTGCCACATCGGTATGAATAGATTTTTCCCATACTAAATCTACATTACCTAATGAGCTTAACACAATTCCGGGTTCAAATTGGTTATTATTATTCAAAGCAAAAAGTGGTTGATAAGCATAACGATTTTCAATGCCTAAATTTGCGTTTCCTAAATGGCCATATGAAGCTCTCAATTTTAAGTTATCAATCCAAGATATATTTTCTTCTATGAATTTTTCTCTATTAATACTCCAGGCCCCGCCTAAAGACCAAAACGCACCCCATCTCTTATCGCGAGCAAATCTAGAGTTACCATCGGTACGAATAGATGCGCTTAAATAGTATTTTTTATCAAAATTGTAATTTAATCGACCAAAGTAACTTTCATCATTTATTTCATCAATATTAGATTCAGGAAGTCCGGGTACTGAAAAATTAACCAATTCTATATTGCCTTGAAAAGTTTCATGATCTGCGCTTCCTTCAAAAATTGTTCTCACCCAGTTTTGGTTTTCATGACCTATAAGCAGGTCTAAATTATGAATTGAATTAAAAGAGGTCTCATAACTTAATAACTGATTATATGCTTCTGTTACCGTTCTTATATAACTTCTGGAAGCATCTGCATTAGGTGCTCCATCTCCTATAATAGGGTTTCTATATCTGGTGTTATAATAATTTTGAACTTCATAAGATAAGTTGTTCTTTAGTTTCAAACCCTTTGCCAGTTTTAATTCAAAAAAGGCTTTGCCATCCAATCTGTTTCGTTCATCTAAATCAATATCATTTTGAATTTCAAAAACAATGTGCCTTCCACTACTAGCTCCAGAACCTCTAATTAAGCTTTCAGTTCTATTACCATTACTATCTAAAATATATGCTCCTGTGGTTTGATTATGGGCATGAATAGGGTAAATAGGTCCAATATTACGTGTAAATCTAAAAGGGTTTACTGCACTTCCGCTTAGAGTGGGGCCTGTTTGTGCTTGATTGCCTTTAGATTTAGCTCCTGCTAAATTAAGACCAACCTTTAGCCAAGGAGTCGCCTGAAAGTCACCATTTACTCTGGCTGTTATTCTGTCAAAATCTGTATTTATAATATAACCTTCCTCATCAAGATAACTTAATGAGGCAAAATAACCTCCATTTTCTGACCTACGGTTAAAACTCATATCAGCACTTGTTCTAATTCCGGCTCTGGTTATAGCTTTCTCCCAATCTAAATCTTCAGGGTACTGCAATTGGGCTTTGGGATTAATTTTACCATCCACACCAACTATTTGATCATTAGGTACATTAAAAGGATTGTGTAATAGGTTACCAAATATACCAGCAGACGCGCTAATATTTGCAGCATCAACATCTGCAGGGTTATTAACACCAGGTATAGCAACAGCATTTCGTCTTGCTTCCCAATAGGCCTCATAAAAATCTTTAGGAGCTAATCTATCATACTCTCTTGTTCCTCTAGACACAACAGCTGTTGAGTAGTTTACTTTAAATTCCCCTTTTCTACTTTTTCCTTTTTTAGTCGTAATCAGTATAACACCATTAGCCGCTTTATTACCGTATAATGCTGTAGAACCAGCATCTTTTAATATCGTAACACTTTCAATATCTGATGCATTTAAGGTGTTTAAAGCACCGTTAATTGGAATACCATCAACAACATACAGAGGTGCATTAGAAGAGCCAAAAGAGCCAAAACCTCTAATTCTAACGCTCTGTCCAGATCCTGGTTGGCCAGAAGGCGCATTGACAATTACCCCTGGTGTAGCACCTTCAATAACAGTACTAATATTACTCACTGTTCTCTTTTCAATATCTTCTGTTCTTATTTTAGAAACCGATCCAATTATAGCTTCTTTATTTGTTGTTCCATAAGCGACAACTATAATTTCATCCAGAACAACATCTCTTTTCAATATAACATCTACATTAGATGATGCCCTTACTTTTATTTTCTGTGTTATAAAACCAACAAAAGAAAATACCAGTATATCATTTGAATTAGCATCTATTGTGTATTTGCCATCAAAATCTGTAGATACTCCGTTTGTCGTACCCTCAACCAAAACTGTTGCTCCCGGTAATGGGAGCCCTTCTTCATTAAACACAAAACCACTTATCTTTTCTTGTATAATGGTTGTGGCCTTTGAAATATTATTAATAGACCTTTTCTTGATGATAATTTGTTTGTCTAAATATCGAATGGAAACATTATAGGTCTTTAATAATTTATTTAGAACAGATGATAGTTTTTCCTTTTTTGCAGATATTGATACCATCTTTCCGGTTTGAAAGACACCTTTTTCATAGAGAAACTTATAATCCGTTTTATTTTCAATTTCGTCTAAAACAGATTTAAGAGTTACCGCTTTCATGTCTAATGTCACTTTTGTATTTTGAGAATATGAATTCGCATAAGACAGAAGCAATGATACAAAAAGGAAAAAATATGTAAGTTTCATTTTTTTATTTTCAAGGGATCAAGGGCTTAAGACTCTCCTAGTTATGATTTTTCCTCATACTTTTGGTTAAATTTAAATTAATATGTACTCCATTTTAAATCACTTTTAATCGGAAAATGGGATCAACATTTTTCGTTTTTTTATAAGCTTACATGTTTAAAACACAAATACAAGCTCCTAAAAATGATCTATCTATTCAATCAGGTTATTTTTAATTAATCTGAGGAGGTTTTAGTTGCTGTAAATCCATATATTTTAGTTTAATTATTAGTTAATAATTATTTGGTTATTACTATTTATGGTGTAATCAAAAGAAGCCGATATACTTAAACTTTTCATAACTTGGTCAATGTTTTCTATATCAAATCTAGCAGTAAACCGTCTTTTATTAAGAGCTTTATTATTATTTATAAATGTTACATTATATTGACGCTCTAATTTCTTTTGGATATTTGCAAAAGAAACTTCATCTAATATTAACCTTCCATGCATCCAGGCTGTGAATTGATCAATATTCACTTTTTCAACCGTTATGTTTTTATGTAATTTGTTCCAGATTGCACCATAACCCGGTTTTAAAATAGTGGAAGGTTTTGAATTAAGGTTTTGATTTTTTTCATAAACTTCCACAGAGCCTTCAATCAAAACGGTATTTATAATATCATCTTCCGGATATGATGTTATATTAAACTTTGTTCCTAAAACTTTAACATTAACTCCTTTAGAATTAACCAAGAAAGGATGTTCTGCATCTTTAGCGACTTCAAAAAAGGCTTCGCCATCTAAAAACACTTCTCGGTTTAATCCGTATATAAATTTGATAGGGTATTTTAACGAAGTCCCTGCATTAAGGTGAACTTTGGTACCATCTGACAAAATAACTTGGAATCGCTTGCCGTAAGGAACTGTTAACGTATTATAAGCCAATTTTTCTGCAGATACATTATTCTTATAAGCAAGTACATTCCCTGTCTGTTTACCAACAACTAATCCAGTAGCATTAATGATATTTTTATTATCCTGTTCAGAAATCATTTTAACTTCACCATTGTTTAATTTCAAGGTAACTACTTCTGATATTATAGAGTCAGATGCATCGCGTTCGTTCTCTATTCTATTAGAATTTATGTAGTAAAAATACCCTGAACAAAAAACGAGGAAAAAAACCGCAACAACACTATAAATATTAACTACCTTAAACTTTCGCTTAGGCTTGTTTTCACCTATTTTTTCTATAATTGAACCTAATAATTCATCATTCTGGGACAATTGATCAAAATTATTAGCGGTTGATGCATTGATATCTTCCCATCGCTGATTCATTAGTGCTTTGATATCATCTTCTAAGTCTAATACCCCTATATGGCTAAAGAGTTCTTCGAATTCTGATTGACTTATTGTATTAGCAATAAATTTTTGTAACAATTCATTTATCAATTGATCTTTGCTCATATTTTATTTATTGAGTTATACGCTTAGTATCTGTTTTATTTGATTTTTATATACCGGTTTGCTCTACCATTCTTTCAATTGTTTTATGAAATATATTGGATTTAAATTGAAAACGATTTATTCTAAAACAAAACTCATCAAAGTAAGCTCGAATATACCATTTCTAACATGAGTTGGTATAGCTCAAGCAAGATTTAACCGCTTAATTATAATGTGTAACTGTTTAAAGTTAGTTCCATTATCATTATATATTTGCTCAATGTCCTAAACCGCTTTTAAAGGTTCATATCCTCTCCGTTTATTGGTTATTATTTTAGCAGATGACTTATATGTTCTTCAAAAAATTGGTGTTAATTATTTTGCCGAATACACCTTACATACCTCATCATTTTGGTAACTCATTTATAAAGAAAAGACTAGTAAATCTTGGTCGGTAAAATTGCTCCATAATTCAATCTTTTAAAACATTAATATACGGAATTTATACGACTACTCCATTTATTTAATTAACCTATGTTCATTTATTATATATACTAATAATACACTTGAATGGTATAAATGTCCTTAAAAAAACAAAGAAAGTGTAAAAAAAAGTCATCCTTCAAATAATTTAAGATAACAAAGTAGAGTAAAAACAGTTTTAAAGCGAAACTTATGTAAGGCTGTAATTGTGCCTTAATGGCTTGTTTCGTTTTCCACAAATGATTTCTAACGGTCTTTTCTTGAAGCCCAAGTAAGTACGCAATCTCAGAATTTTTTTTACCTTCTTCTATTGAAAGCCTATAAACAGATCGTTCGGTTTGTGGAAATGATTTAACGATATCTTCAACAATGTCTTCATATTCTGAATAAATCAAATTACTTTCAATCTGCTCATATTGTTTAGAAATATTATTCCAAAGTTCTTTTTTTACTGATTCTCTTTTAGAAACATCTCTTAAATAATTAAACGTTTTATTTTTAGCTAAAACAAAGAGGTAGGCATGGAAAGACTTCTTGAGATCTATTTGTTTTCTGTCTTCCCATATTTTAATAAATATCTCTTGGATTATTTCTTCTGAAATATATTCTGATTTGGTAAAAGAAAACACAAAATAATATAAGCGTTTTTGGTAAAAAGTAAAAACATCTTTAAAAGCAGTAACTTCTCCCTTTTTAAGAGATTTAATTACCTTTTTTTCTAATGTTTTTTTGTTAGAGTTATCCACTAAAAAATGAAATATTATTAAACCTTTATACTACAAACTTAATATTTTTTTTACTATCAGTACTTTTTTTAAAGATAATTAATTACCAGATATTATATTAAAAACTAACTTATATACTAGTAAACAACCAAAGTTATGTATGAAAAAACATGCTTATATTGCTTCTTACTATTTTTTAGTTTACCATACAGTTTTAATAAAAAAATAGCCTCAAAAAAACAATTTATATATAAATTTTGCCCAAACCCGACAAAGGAAAACCTTTTTATTTATAGGAATACATAAAATTGTGCATATTGCTATTATTAGTGCTTTTTAGGAAAGAGCATCCTTTTTCTTATAGTTTTAAGAATTCATTGCTCCTTCTTAATACACAAGCCTTAAATATTGCAAAAAGCGGGCTTACCATGTTTTTATATTCCGAAGAGCAACAAATTGGTTATACTTTTGGCCAACGTTTCATAAATGCTATCATTTTAAATTCCCTTTTTATTCATTAACGCTATTTTAAATGATGATACTCGTTAATCTACAATTTTACAAGAATGTCAAGCTATTAAAGCCCATATACCTCTATATACAGAATACAGTTGAAGTATCTTAATTTTTGTTTTTAAGGACATTTATACCATTCAAGTGTACTATTTATATACAAGTTAATTAACATCGCAATAGATTATTGCTAATACAATAAGTCAAATTAGAATTCGAAGAGTGCTTTAGAGATGGAGCTCAAATTTGGAAGAGATGTTAAAAAACTTACAAAACAACACCAAAAAGAATTGAATACTTTAAAATATAGATTCCTTTCCCTATAGCAAAATAGGGATTTTTGATTTATTTTTTTATGACTTTAACAACCGAGCTTAACCATGTTTATTTAAACATCTAATTAAATATTTAAACCCCTAAAAACACAAACTTATGAAAGCAAAAAAAAGACTGTACTTAATTCTAACATTGTTAATATTAATTTCAATAAGGTTTGGGTTCGCTCAAGAAGAACAATGTGGATCAGAACCCCCCGAAAATTATGCTGCTTTTATGCATAAGCGGCTTCAATTAATGAAAACAAAGAAAACAAAGAAATCATCATTTTCCTCAGCTGTAAGACTTCCTATTCAAAATCATGTTGTACGAAAATCTAACGGGAATAACCCTGCTATATCTGAAGACGAGCTCGGCGGTGTAATAGATAGTCTCAACACGGCCTATGCACCAATGAACATCTCTTTTTATAAACATGCTTCAACCAAATTTATAGATGATGATGACATGCACACCTCTTTTAGTAAATCAGATGATAGCGACCTTGCATCATATGAAGTCGAAAACGTCATAAATATTTTTTATTTTCGTGAAGTAACAGGTACTACCGGGGGATCAATATGTGGATATGCTAAATTCCCCAGAACAGGCAATCGAATTGTATTAGAAGAATCATGTGCTATGAATGGCTCTACTACTGCCCATGAATTAGGGCATTACTTTTCTCTTCTTCATACCCATTCTACAATAAATGGGCGAGAGCTTGTAGAACGTGTTAATGCAGAACGAACTAATTTAGCACAAGCTAATTGTGAATCGGCCGGAGATTATTTCTGCGATACACCTGCAGACCCAAGGCTTAGTAGTGGAGATGTAAATGCTCGCTGTGAATACACGGGAGACGCTACAGATGCGAATGGTGATGCATACGCCCCCGATGCAAATAATTTTATGTCTTACAGCCGTAAAATCTGTCGTAATGAATTTACTTCCCAACAGCGAAAAGCCATTGTTGCATCCATACAATCCGACAGAGCATATCTAACCTCGGCAACCAATAGCCCTTGTACTACTATTAGTCGTTTCCCTCATACCGAAAGTTTTGAATCTGGCTATGGAGATTGGAGCAATGACAGAGAAAAGGATGAAATACAGTGGTCAAGGAAAGCTAGTGGAACTCCAAGTCCAAATACAGGGCCTTCGTCTGCTTATGACCGTACTTTCTATATCTTTACAGAAGCTTCTGATAATTTAAATAAAGTAGCCCGACTTAACAGTCCTTGTATTGATCTCTCGAATCACTCAAATGCCAAACTAATTTTTAGTTACCATATGTACGGCTCCAATATGGGAAGCTTAAAAGTACGTGTATCTACAGATGATGGTAAAAATTGGGAATCACTCTGGGACAAAAGTGGAAATCAAGGAAACAACTGGGTTAGAGATACTATTAGTTTATCGGCATATACCAGCACTATAAAGCTTCAGTTTAAGGGAACGACCGGACCAAACTACAGGAGTGATATAGCAATTGATAAGATAGAAATTACTGCTGATAAAAAGAAGAAGACTACAGATTCTGATGCTGATACTGATGCTGAAATTTTCGATATTATCGAAGCTGAAACAAGTAACGGGGAGTTAGAAGTAAAAATTTATCCAAACCCTAACGATTCCAGGCTCCTATTCATTAAATATCCAAACCCATCAAAAAGTGGTAAAACTGTTTCTAAGGCTATTATAAGAGATGTTTTAGGAAAAATAATTGGACAAATCAATTTAGATTCTGAAACCACGACTTACGATATTAGTACTATAACTCCGGGTGCTTACTTTATTACCATAAGTAATAGTGTCAATAGAGTAACCAAAAAATTAATTATAAAATAATAATACGAACCCCAAAATAGCATCAAAAAAAGTTAAGCGAATATGCTTAACTTTTTTTATTTTTACACACTTCTTTAATGCGCACGTGGCGGAATTGGTAGACGCGCTGGCTTGAGGGGCCAGTATCCGTTTAGGATGTGGAAGTTCGAATCTTCTCGTGCGCACAATTAATTTAAACAAAAAACTCTATATCAACTACTTATAAAGTCTTTTTTGTTTTTTTACCCCATTATTATTCCTTTTTCACAAGGTTAACGCATTTTAATCACACTACCATGCAAAGAATTAATAAAATTAAGAGCTATAGAGAACACTTCTAAAGGTGTTAATGCAACACTAATAAAAGATACTTTTTTAAAATCCTATACAAAAATTGGATGCTTCTATTTTTGAACCCTTTATTGACGAGGAACAATATTTTCAAGATTTAGACAAATATTGCTTCTTACAGTTATTAAAAACTGCATTTAAAAAAGTAAAGGTAAAAGGGGTTAATAAAACGATAATGTTAAAAGGCAAATGTGAGCTTTGCTTCATCGGACATACTACATATCAATTCTATTCAAATAATTTAGAACATCTAGAGTTTATTTATTCAATACTCGAAGAAGAAGACAACACGATTAAAGATATTTTTGCCTGTAATTCCAGTAAGGCTAATTGTAAAAATCTAAATAAAAGTAGTTTCTAAATTGAAAATACTGAATCTGCATCCTTAAAACTTTTAAACTCCAACGTATAGCCATTTGGATCTTTGACAAAAAAAGACAAATGTTCTCCAGATTTATTTTTCAAAAATGTTGCTTGAGTTCCTAATTCTAGTTTTAGTTTATTTAGCTTAGAATACATCGCTCCCCATGTATCTACATTTAATATGATTCCATAATGAAAGGAAGGTATAGTTTTCCCCTCAAACACATAATTAGGGCTATTAAAATTAAACTTACCAGCTTGGGTAAAAGTAATTTGATGCCCAAATAAATTAATATCTACCCAATTATTAGAATATCTTCCTAAAATAGCTCCTACCGTATCTACATAAAACATTTTAGTTTCTACTAAATTTATGCAAGGCAATGAAAGGTGAAATAAATTTTTCATATCAATTCGAGTTAATTAATTCTAAATATTCTATCCTATAAATGATAAAGTCATCTTCATCATCAACAATATCTTCAGAATATGCTAAATGAAATACTTTATTTATCAAATTTTTATCATTCTTTAAATCAAACCTCCTTAATATTTGTGGATGGATTTCTTCAAAAACCATATCTATATCATTATCTATAGTAAATGTGTAAAACCCATTTTTATGAGATTTAAATACTACTGTTTCGTATCTCGGTTTCATGGCAAATACATTCTATAATATTAATCAATTAAATAAACGTTCTATTATATTCTTATCAGAAGGGTTTATAAACTTTATAGCTTTAGTCCATTTAACCCATTTCAATGATTTAAACTTATTAGGTTCTCTATTTTCAAACTTTTGGCCATTTTCAGTAAGTAAAAAATAATGCCTTGTTAAAGCTCTTTTTTTACTATCAATTACTGTATTTGTGGCATAATATTTAAAATTCTTTTTAATTAAACGCACTCCTGTTTCTTCATAAACTTCTCTAATAAGTCCATCCTCTGGAGATTCTCCTTTTTTAAGAAAACCACCTGCAAGTACATACCTTTTTTTCTCCTCTTTTTTTTGAAGAACTAAAATTGAAGAGCATTCTACTATTAATAGTTTAGATTTATATTTATGGTTTTTAATTTTCATAAATTATTCTAAATCCTCTCCATTTAAAGTATCAATACCTGCATTGTCATTATTAGAATCATCATTCAGGTTATCATCTTCTTCATATTCTTCCATAGCTTGAACTAATCGTTTTCCAACTTTCACTAAATAAACTGTGTCTTCAGTTCTTACTTCAACAGCTTCTATATATTCATTTTGTGCATTTCTGAATGCAATTATATCCTTATCAGAATATCCATCAGGGAATTTTTCTACTAGAAGATTTAAAATATCTTCATTCAATTTTTGATAATCTACAATTTTACGTATCATTTTTTTAGTATTACATACCTAATAAATAGGCAAAGATTAACGGAGCTACAATAGTAGCATCACTCTCTATTATAAATTTTGGTGTATTAATATCTAATTTTCCCCAAGTTATTTTTTCATTTGGAACTGCTCCAGAATACGAACCATAACTTGTAGTAGAATCACTTATTTGGCAGAAATAACTCCAAAAAGGTGTATCTGTACGTTCCATATCTTGATATAACATAGGCACAACACATATTGGAAAATCTCCTGCTATTCCACCTCCTATTTGAAAGAACCCTATACCATTATCTGAATTATCAGAATACCAATCTGCAAGAAAGGTCATATACTCAATTCCAGATTTCATAGTACTGGCCTTAAGCTCTCCTTTAAGAACATAACTTGCAAAAATATTCCCCATAGTACTATCTTCCCAACCTGGACAAATTATAGGTAAATTCTTTGCTGCTGCTGCATACATCCAAGAGTCTTTTAAATCTATTTCGTAGTATTCTTCCAAAACTCCAGATAATAGCATTTTATACATGTATTCATGCGGTAGATAACGCTCTCCTTTATCATCTGCTTCCTTCCATATTTTGTAAATGTGCTGCTGTAATCTTCTAAATGCTTCTTCTTCTGGAATACAGGTATCAGTAACACGATTAAGCCCTTGTTCTAATAAACCCCATTCAGCTTCTGGAGTTAAATCTCTATAGTTAGGAATGCGTTTATAATGCGAATGTGCAACTAAATTCATAATATCTTCTTCTAAATTTGCTCCTGTACAAGAAATAATTTGCACCTTATCTTGCCGTATCATTTCAGCAAAAATCTTTCCTATTTCTGCTGTACTCATTGCACCTGCCAAAGACACTAACATCTTTGAACCTTTATTTAATTGCTCTTCATAAGATTTTGCTGCATCAACAACAGTTGCAGAATTAAAGTGCAAATAATATGTTTCTATAAAGTTTGAAATTGCACCTTTAGTAGTCATCTTCATCTTTGAATTTTGATAAATTATTATTTAGTGGTTTATTATTATAAGCACTGTCATAATCATCTTCTGTCGCATCCTTTTGAAACTTATAACTTAACATTTTGTAATACAGTTTAGCAGCCAAAAAATCTGATGATTTATCTATCTCATTAGGGCACAATTCAACAATATCCAATCCAACTACATTTTTTTCCTTAAAAACTTGTTTCAAAAAATCTAATGTTTCATACCAAAGTAACCCTCCAGGTTCTGGAGTCCCAGTACTTGGTAAAATTGAAGGATCAAAAGCGTCTAAGTCGAAGGTAATAAATACATTTTCTGTCATCTGGTCAATAGCGGAATCCATCCAAGAATCATCTATTGCCATATCGTGAGCAAAATAAGTTCTATTTAAATCCATAACAGATTTCTCTTTTATATCCATAGAGCGAATACCAACTTGAATTAAATTGGTATTCTGACTGGCTTCATAAACAGCACAAGCATGATTGCAAGAATTACCATCATAACTTTTTCGCAAATCTGCATGTGCATCTATATGTAATACTGTTAAATTTGGAAACATCTCATTAAATGCTCTAATAGCACCAATGGATATTGAGTGTTCGCCACCAAAAACGGTCACAAATTTATTTTTCTTAATGTATTTTTTTGTGACTTTATGTACAGCTTCCACCATACTTTCTGGAGAGTTGTTTTCTGTAATTGCATCTGTTAAGTAAACACCTTGTTTATAAACTTCTGAATCTGTCTCAATATCATAAAGTTCCATATTTTCAGAAGCTTCTAAAAAGGCTTTTGGTCCCTTATTTGCTCCCTTTTGCCATGTACTTGTTCCATCATAGGGAACAGGAATTAATACAATTTTTGACTGCTCTAATTTTGCAAATTCTTCTGGTATTCCTGCGTAAGTTTTAGTTTCCATTTTTATTTATCTGCTAATTGTAATTCAGTATCGGTATTTAATTTTTGAATTGTATGCTTTTTAGACTTTTTGTGATAACCTAAAATTCCAAGCAATTCTTCACTTTTTTGTTGTTCTCTAAATAGTTGTGTTAATATATTTCCGTATTTATCTTTGTCTATTATTATATGCTTTGGGGCAGGAATTAAACAATGCTGTAAACCTCCATAACCACCTATAGATTCTTGATATGCCCCTATATTAAAAAAACCGATATATAAGGGTTTGTCTTTATGATATTTTGGCAAGTAGATAGCGTTCATGTGTTGTTCGCTATTATAATAATCGTCACTATCACAAGTTAGGCCTCCAAGAAGAACACGTTCATAAGAATCATTCCAGCCATTAATTGGTAACATAATAAAGCGTTTGTTAATAGCCCAGGTATCTGGAAGTGTTGTGATAAATGAAGAGTTTATCATATTCCATTTTTCTCTATCGTTTTGTTGCTTTTGATAAAGCACTTCATAAATCGCTCCACCACTTTCTCCAACTGTAAAACTTCCAAATTCTGTAAAAATATTAGGGACATCTACACCTGCCTCTTCACAAGCAAGCTTAATTTGATTAATAATTTCATCTATGATGTATTCATAATCAAAATCAAAAGCCAATGAGTTTTTAATAGGGAATCCTCCTCCAATATTTAAACTATCAAGAGTTGGACATATCTTTTTTAAACTTGTGTAAACTTTAAGACATTTTAAAAGCTCATTCCAATAGTACGCATTATCCCTAATACCAGTATTAATAAAGAAATGAAGCATTTTAAGCTGTACTTTCTGATTGTCTTTAATCTGCTTGTTATAAAAAGGCACGATATTTTTATAACCTATACCTAATCGAGAAGTATAAAATTCAAATTTTGGCTCTTCTTCTGAAGCTATGCGAATGCCTATATTATAGTTACCACGTATTTCATTTGTTAGCAAATCAATCTCTTCATAATTGTCGATAATTGGAATACAATTTTGGTGACCGCTATTGATTAACCTCGCAATATTTGTGATGTATTGAGCACGCTTAAAACCATTACTAATAACAAACGTATTATCATTTATTCTCCCTTCTTCTTTTAAAGTTTCAATAATATCAATATCAAAAGCCGAAGAGGTTTCAATATGTATATCATTTTTTAAAGCCTCATCTAAAACATGCTTAAAATGTGAACTTTTTGTGCAATAGCAATAGTTATAATTACCACTATAACTATGTTTTTTAATAGCATTTTCAAACCAACCCTTTGATTTATTTATATTGTCTGAAATTTTAGGTAAATATGTAAACTTTAATGGTGTTCCATAGGTTTCAACTAATTTGCTTAAGTCTATACCATGAAAACACAAGTGGTCTTTCTCAAGAACAAATTCTTCTTGAGGAAAATCAAAGGTTTGATTGACTAAATCAATATATTTTGTGTTCATTATAGATGTGATAAAAGTTACTAGAATACGAAAGCACATAGCTCTCCTAAAAAGAATTAATAACTAAAATCAAATCATAATTTGATATTGTATTTTGGGGACAAAACACAATTTATACTGCGTAGATATGTATTTAATAACGGAAGTTTGCTTTAAATTTCGGTTACTCACTCCACAAGCTTCTTTTGAATATGACTTCCTAATTTTCAAAAGACCGAACTTATAAACATGTTTCAATTTGTTCAGCTAAAAGCTCCTATGATAAAAGCTTTATTAAAACAAATTAAATATAAAAGATTGAATAAAAAAAATGACTTTATTAAATATTTAAATGAATAAGGCTTTATTGTATATCCAATATGCTTTAAGTTTAATAGCATATTCCTTAGGTGTAATTTTAATATATTTTAAAAACCGCGATTCAGTTTTATGCCCTGTAATCTTCATAATTGTTATTCCCTATTTAAAAAACTTACTGTTTGTTCTCTTAACTATTTAGTTGATATTATAACCCCATCAGTTTTAGCATCTTCATATTCCTTTATAATATGGGATTTATGTTCTTTTAACTTAATATTTAGCTTCGTACTATTAATTTTTGTAGTCGGCAGTACTTCTTGCTTTGTTTTACTCCATCTGCCTTTGAGAGTTTTTAAGTTTGTTTTAATTTCGTAATCTTTACCATTACCAGATTTAAATCATATATAAATACTGTTGCAGTCGCTATCTGTTTTTAAGCGATAATTAATTGAGGATATAAAAATATTTTTAATAAAGCTAATGTATTACCCCCGTTTTTGCCTCTAAAAAATATTAATACCTCAAAATCGGCATCAGTTAAATAAAATTAATAGTTTATTAAATACCATAAATAAAGCCTTTTAAATATTGATATTTTTAAAATAAATCAGATTAAATGAAATTTAAGGTTTGACTATTATTATATGCACTCTACAGTCAAAAAAAGTTACCTTTTAAAAGTTAATTTATTTTATTTCGTTAATATTTTTGGTTATTTCTTAATAATTATTCTTATGTTTGTTTAACATAAATTAATAATTGATGAACAATATTCAAATCAACTTCAGCATAAAAGATTTGGAAAACCTCACAGGTATTAAGGCTCACACCATAAGAATCTGGGAAAAACGCTATAATTTACTTAGCCCGAATAGGTCTGAAACTAATATTAGAAATTATAGTTTAACCAGCCTTCAAAAACTCTTAAACATATCATACTTAAATAATAACGGACTTAAAGTATCTAAAATTGCTAGTTTAAAAGAGGAAGAAATCCCTATTAAGGTTAGAGAAATTGCATCAAGAGCTAAAGTTGAAGATCATGCTATTAATGCTTTAAAAATGGCCATGGTAAATTTTGACCAGGTGCTTTTTTACAGTACATATAATAACCTATTAGAAAATAAAACCTTTAGCGAAATATTTTACACCGTATTTTTACCTTTATTAAATGAAATTGGTTTATTATGGCAAACAAATACCATTACACCAGCTCATGAGCACTTTTTATCAATTCACATCAAACAAAAGATTCTTTTAAATATTGAAAGACTGCAAAGTTTAGAGCCAAAGCCTAAATCGAAGACCTTTGTTTTGTTTTTGCCAGAAAATGAAATTCATGATATTGGTTTGTTATTCGTAAACTACCAATTGAGAAGTAAAGGCTATCATACCATTTTCCTTGGAGAAAGTGTACCCATGGAAAGCCTTAAAGATTTATTAGAATTTTTTGAAGAGGTTACATTTATATCCTACTTTACCATATACCCTGAAGAGCAAAATGTTATTAGCTATATAAATAAGTTTAATAAAACATTGCTAAATAATAAAAAAGCCAACCTCATGCTTTTAGGTCACAGACTTTCTACAGTAGATTTATCAAACCTTCCAAATAGCGTAACTACTTTTAATTCTATAGAAAACTTAGTTAAAGATTTATAAATAATATTTTATTTTGTTTATAGTTTTTGTATATTTGTTAAACAAATGAAAAAAACTATAAACATAATTGGATCAGGATTTTCTTCACTATCCGCTTCGTGTTACCTGGCTAAAGCTGGTTACAACGTAACGATTTTTGAAAAAAATAAAACCATTGGGGGGCGTGCCAGACAATTAAAAAAAGACGGATTTGTTTTTGATATTGGACCAACATGGTATTGGATGCCTGATGTTTTTGAGCGATTTTTTTCAGATTTTAATAAAAAACCATCAGAGTATTACACCTTAGACAAGCTAAATCCAGCCTATAGCGTTTATTATGGAAAAGATGATTTTATAACTATTGAAGATTCATTAGAAAAAATAATAAAGGCTTTTGAAACAGAGGAACCCGGTAGCTCTAAAAAGCTTAAAAAGTTTATAAAAGACGCCAAAGCTAATTACGATGTCGCTATAAAAGATTTAGTTTATAATCCAGGGGTATCACCTTTTGAACTTATTACGCCAAAAACAATTAAAAAAATAAATCAATTTTTCAGCACTATAAAAAGAGATGTTAGAAAGGAATTTAAAAATGACAGGTTAATTAAAATTTTAGAGTTTCCTGTTTTATTTTTAGGTGCAAAACCTAGCGATACCCCATCCTTTTATAGTTTTATGAATTATGCCGATTTTGGTTTAGGCACTTTCCATCCTAAAAAAGGCATGTACCAAGTAATACTTGCAATTGAAAATCTTGCAAGAGAACTTGGAGTAAGCATTAAAACAGAATCGCCAATAGATAAAATTATAGTTGATAATGGTAAAGCCCAAGGGATGCTTTCTAATGGTAAAACCTACCTTTCTGATATTATAGTAAGTGGAGCAGATTACCATCATACAGAAACACTTTTAGAAAAACCATACAGACAGTATTCTGAAAAGTATTGGAGCAAAAAAACATTTGCCCCGTCTTCCCTATTGTTTTATATTGGTTTTAATAAAAAATTAAAAAATGTAAACCATCATACTCTATTTTTTGACGTTGATTTTGAAACTCATGCTCAAGCCATTTACGATACTCCTAAATGGCCAGAACATCCGCTTTTTTATGCAAGTTTTCCTAGTCAGACCGATTCGAGTCTTGCTCCTGAAGGAAAAGAAGCTGGAATATTTTTAATTCCACTAGCGCCTGGTCTTAAAGATACGAAGGCACTAAGAGCCTTATATTTTGAAAAAATTATATCACGGTTTGAAAATTTAACTTCTCAAGATGTAAAAAATGATATCTTGTTTAAAGAAAGTTTTTGTTTAAATGATTTTATCAACGATTACAACTCCTATAAAGGGAATGCATACGGTATGGCAAATACATTAATGCAAACGGCTTTTTTAAGACCTAAACTAAGAAGTAAAAAAGTAAAAAACCTGTTTTTTACCGGACAATTAACAGTTCCCGGACCTGGCGTACCACCTTCGTTAATATCCGGAAAATTAACAGCAAGTTTAATCACCAAGCATAGCAGCAATATGACTGATTAAATACAAACAGATATAATTGATAATTATTATAAAAATTTAAATAAATGAAAGCTCTTTTTGATACCGTTTCATATAATTCTAGTAAACTTGTAACTAAAACTTATAGTACATCCTTTTCTTTAGCTACAAAAATGTTACACGGTACTATTAGAGGGCATATATACAATATATATGGTTTTGTTCGCTTTGCTGATGAAATTGTTGATTCTTTTCACAATTATAATAAAGAAGAGCTCTTTAACAAATTTAATGAAGATTTAGAGCATGCCTTAAAAAATAAAATTAGCCTAAATCCTATATTAAACTCATTTCAATATACCTATCATAAATACAACATAGATAAAAGTTTGGTTGATGCGTTTATGAATAGTATGAGATTAGACTTATACAAAACTAAATACCTAACTGAAAAGGAATATAAGGCATACATCTATGGATCGGCAGATGTTGTAGGTCTTATGTGTTTAAAGGTTTTTGTAAAAGGACATAATAAAAAATACAATAAGCTAAAAAAAACCGCTATGTCTTTAGGGTCTGCTTTTCAGAAAGTAAATTTCTTAAGAGATTTAAAAGCCGACTTTGAAGGTTTAAATAGAACTTATTTTCCAAATACGGATCTGGAAAATCTAGATGAAGCCTCTAAAAAAAATATCATTGACGAAATTGAAGCAGATTTTGCAAAAGGTTTAGAAGGTATAAAGAAGCTACCTATAGAAGCCAAATTTGGTGTGTTTATGGCATACAGATATTATAGACAATTGCTAAAAAAGCTAAAAAAAACACCTGCTTTACAAATTAAAAATGCTAGAATTAGAGTTTCAAATTCTAAAAAAGTTGAGCTTTTAATGCGCAGCTATGTAAAATATCAATTAAATTTAATGTAATTTTAAACGATGCAAACCCTACTTTGGATACTTGTTTTTTTAGGAACATATTGCTTTATGGAATTTATGGCTTGGTTTACGCATAAATATATAATGCATGGTTTTTTATGGCGTTTACATAAAGATCATCACAAAAAAGATCACAACAGTTGGTTTGAGCGAAATGACTTTTTCTTTATCTTTTATGCTATTGTTAGTATTACTTTCTTTTTACTTTGGAAGCATCATGATTTATGGATAGGTTTGCCTATAGGTATAGGGATTTTTGCCTATGGTTTATCTTACTTTATAGTACACGATATTTTTATTCATCAACGTTTTAAACTCTTTAGAAATGTAAACAATTGGTATGCTAAAGGCGTACGTCGTGCACATAAAATACACCATAAGCATTTAGGAAAAGAAGATGGCGAATGCTTTGGAATGTTATTTGTTCCTTTTAAATATTTTAAAAAATAACAAATGCAGTACTTATATCTGTTATTAAATTTAGGGGCTTTATCTATTCCTTTTCTTTTTAGTTTTCATCCTAAATTAAAATTCTATAATTATTGGAAATCTTTGTTTATAGGAATTATTATATCCATGCTAATTTTTATTCCTTGGGATATCATTTTTACAGCTAAAGGTATTTGGGGGTTCAATGCTGATTATTTTTTGGGGAAAATGCTATTTCAATTGCCTTTAGAAGAGTGGTTGTTTTTTATATGCATTCCTTACGCATGTGTTTTTACACATTTTGCGCTATTATATTACTTCCCGAATATGAAATTATCAGAATCTACTTCAAAAAAAGTATCATATTTATTAATTATTTTTTTTTTAATACTCTCCATTTTTAATTACAGCAAATGGTACACCCTAATTAACTTTTTATTAGCCTCCCTTTTAATTCTTTTGGCCATGATTAAAAATTTAAAATTGCTAAGCGAGTTTTACTTAACATTTCTAGTTATGCTAATTCCTTTTTTTATAGTAAATGGAATATTAACGGGGAGCTTTATTGAAAACGAAGTTGTTTGGTATAATAATGCTGAAAACTTAGGGGTCAGGCTTTTTACAATCCCTATTGAAGATACAATTTATGCCTTCTCCCTTATTCTTTTAAATTTATTTATTGTTACGGCTTTAGAAAATAAAAACTCAAAAATTATTTCAATAAATCATCAATAGTATGCCTAACCGATTCGCTGTTCCAGTTTGCAGCACCGGTTTTATCAATAACTATTTTACCCTGTTTATCAATTAAAAACGTTCTTGGAATACTTTTTACATTAAAAAAATTTGACGCTGAGACTTCTTTATAAACCTTAAAATTGAAATTGTTTTTTTCTAAAAACGAATAAATGGTATTAAAGGATTCATCTGAAATAAATATAAATTCGATCTTATTGTGGTAATCATTATAAAGCTTTTGAAGGCTTGGCATTTCTGCAATACAAGGCGGGCACCAGGTGGCCCAAAAATTAACCAATATTACTTTTCCTTTGGAGGCTTCAAAATTAAAACTCGATCCGTTTTTATCTTTTAATTTCCAATTATAGCTTGTTATACTAGATTGTTTATTCTCATGTATTACAGATGGGCTAATTAATGCTAATCCTTTTTGTATAAAGACTTGTATAGGCTTTCTCGTTTGCGGAATTATTAAAATCGTTAATACGATTAAGAGAATAACATTGTTTCTTTTAGATTTATTTATTTTCACCTATTCACTCTTATTTTATAAACTAAAAAAGCATAGTCTCTAAGTCGAAACTATGCTTCAAATCTAACAAAAAACTAAGTATCAAAAAATACTTTTATCTAGATACCGTTCCTGATAAAGAAACAACCGGACCAGCCCCCATAGTAATAACTGTATGGTTTTTGGCGTCGCTAGGTACTACATGCGCTAAAGGTTTTAAAGTAAATGGAGCTGCGCTATTATCTGGGCTCGGCTCAACAGAAATTACTATCGTGGCCCCTTTTAAGTCTGTTGGAAATGTCGTTCCTGCCGGTGCATTTTTTAAAAAGTCTTCTCCAGGAAAAAACCCATCATCCCCATTAGGTTTTGGTAATGCTTCCGGTCCGCTAAATGGAGCGGCATCATCTGTTGCAGCAACCTTAGTAAAAGTTCCTGTTGTTATTGGTTTCCCTCCAATTACAGCCCAACCTTCGTATTTCCATCCTTCCGGAAGCAATGGTAAAGTTAATCCTGCAACAGGTGGTGGTGCATTTGTGTTATCTAAAAACCAAACACCGCTAGCTTCATTTGTATCATCTGTATCTGTAGGTGTTGCTAAAATATATTTCCCTGAAGCGCCACTAAAATCTGCAACTATACCATTAGAACTAACTGCAGCAGAACTACCAGAAAAGTCTCCTGCCAAAATTTTTGTTGGTGCCGGGTCTGGATTAGGATCAACCTTTGGTTCTATTGAAAGCACAAATTTTGTAGCATTAGCCAATTGAGTAGCATCTACATTAAAAATTTGAGGAAAAGTAACTGAAGAAAAAGTTCCTGTAGATACAGGTTTTCCTCCAACAATAATCCAGCCTTCGTAAACATAGTCGTTACCTAATTCTTCTAAACCAGTTAAATTTAAAGTTAAACCTGCTGTTGTTGGTCCATCATCATCATTACTACAAGATGTAGTAAAAATTCCTATTGCTAATATTGCAAAAAACATTTTTTTAATCATCACTATTATTTTAAAATTATTTATACTTCAAAAGTATAGTGTGATAATTTTATAAAATGTTAGCCACCTAACATTAAGCAATTTTTTTATGAATTCTTATTTCTTTTCTACTAAACTCTATAACCTTTTCTTCTTTTAATTCATTTAAAAGAATATTTAAAGTTGGCCGAGACGTACCTATTAAAGAAGCTATATCCTTTTGTGTATAGGGGTGCTTTATAACATGGTCACCCGTTTTAGGGCAATCATAGCCGTAATCATCACATAATTCGTCTAAAAATTCGACAAGGCGTGTTTTTGCATCTTTAAATAATAATAACTGAAGCCGGCGTTCTAATTTCTTTAATTTAAAACCAATAACTTTATAGATTTTGAAACTAAAAGTTTGATTATTCCTCATTAAATCGTGCATTGTGTCAACGCTTATTGGACATATACTAGTAGTATTATCAATAGATTGAGCAAATTCTTCTCTTTTCGATTCGCCTAAAATTGCGGTTTCGCCAAACAATTCTCCCCGGGTCAAAATAGCTTTAACAACTTCATCCCCTTCTTCACTATAATACCCAATCTTTACTTTTCCTTTTTCTATAAGATATACCTTATTTGCTGAATCTTCTTCAAAGTATATATAGTCCTTTTTCTTGTATGCATCAAAATCATGATCTGCTTTATAGGCTTTAAATTTGTGGGGACATAATACTTTGAAAAGATTGACGTCGTCAAAAAACCAAAGTGATTTCATTTTATTATTTGTTTTTGTTAGTGATTCTAAGGTCGGTATAAAACTTAACTCCTTACAAAAAAAGCCTCTATAAATAGAGGCTTTTTTTGTACTTCAGCAGTGCGTTATAATTATTCTTCTTCATCAATCCCTGCCTCTACATTTTTAACGTCTAAAGCATCTAACATATTATGCTTATGCAATAAATTATACCATTTTAAAACCTTTTTAATATCACTAACATATACTCTATCCTCATCATAATCTGGTAGAATATCAAAGAAATATGCTTCTAATTTGTCTTTACTATCTTTTGGTTTAACACTAGTTTGCTTACCATTTTCTTTTTCTTTAATCTTAAAAAACACCTCTTTTAAAGGGATTTCTTCTGCTAACGTATAAATAGCTATTTCGCTTAACACACTAACATTTTGTTGCACGCTAACAGATATACGCTTGTTATCAATTAACGATTCTGCTACAAATCCTCCTCTGGTTTGAGCTACTAGTTTATATAATCCTGGCTTCCCTGAAATGGCTAATACTTTATCTAATCCCATAAATTATTTTTTTTTTGAAAGTGGCAAATATCAATTGTTTAATTATATAGTGCAACAATTATCGTTTCTTTTTTTGATCTGGAAAACGCATTCTATAATCAACATTAATTTTTCCTTTTGAAATATTATTCAGCTTTCCTTTTATCAAACGCTTTTTTAAGCTCGATAATTTATCGGTGAATAATATCCCTTCTATATGATCATACTCGTGCTGAATCACTCTTGCTATGAGCCCTTCAAAAACCTCAGTGTGCTTTTTAAAGTTTTCATCTACATATTCAACTGTTATTCTTGGTTGTCTAAACACATCTTCTCTTACGTCTGGTATACTTAAACAGCCTTCATTAAACGCCCATTCATCACCTTCTTCTTTAACTATTCTGGCATTAATAAAAACTCGCTTAAAGCCTTTTAAAGCAGTCTGCTCTTCATTAGAAAGTGCTTCATCTTCAGCAAACGGGCTTGTATCTACTAAAAACAAACGAATTGGTAATCCAATTTGTGGAGCAGCTAAACCAACACCAAAAGCATTATACATCGTTTCAAACATATTCTCTAAAAGACCGTTTAAGTTTGGATATTCTTTAGTTATATCTTTTCCTACTTTTTTTAAAACAGGATCTCCATAGGCTACAATTGGTAAAATCATTATGGTTACATTATTAATTTGTGCAAAAATACAATACTTAATACTTAAAAATACGTGTTTTATAAAAACTATTTAGAATACAAATAACTTTGAAGTATGAGCGTTGCACTAATTTCGTCGATCAGAGCTTTATTTTTACGTTGCTGCTTTTTTAAACCACTATCTATCATGGTTTGAAAAGCTATTTTTGAAGTAAAACGCTCATCAACCCTTATTATAGGTATCTCAGGGAATTGATCACTGAGCTTAATTAAAAAAGGTTTAATCAATATTTCACTTTCTGATACCGTATTATCCATTTGTTTAGGTGCTCCAACTAAAAAAAGCTCCACCTTTTCCTTACTTATATAATCTTTTAAAAAAGACATAAGTGCTTTTGTATTAACAGTAGTAAGCCCAGAAGCAATAATTTGTAACTCATCTGTTACAGCTATTCCTGTTCGTTTCATTCCATAATCTATTGCTAAAAGACGCCCCATTAAATTGTTTTGTGCAAAAATAGTGTATTAAAATAAAAAAGGCTGTCTTTGCAGACAGCCATCTTAAATAATTTAACCTTAATTATTAATATTTGAACTTTTTTTTAAGCTACTTTAGCTTTATTTATTTTAGGAAATAACCATTTAATATTTTCAACCTTTCTTACTCGGTTTAAATAAATTCTGATATCACTGTTAGTACGTGCAACATTTTCTTTTACCTCAACAGTATCAGCTTCAACCCCTTTTATATTAGTAGTGGTATCTGTACTATCTTTATCAACAATTACATTGCCATTATCGTTAGAAACAGAAATAGTATTTTCAGCTTCAGCTTTTACTACATTTTCTTGTGCACTTGCAAAAGAAAAAGAAAGTAATAAAATTAATAATATGTAAAAATTTGTTTTCATCAGATTCGGGTTGTTTGATGGTTCAAATATAGAATCACATTAAAGCTAAGCCCAATAAATTAGTTGTAACACATTGAATTTTCGATTATTAGAAAACGGTAGGAATTCTATCGACGAATAGTTTAACAGCTTGTTTTAATCGACGAAATACCTCAAAAATTCATTTCATCGATTTATTCAATTCCTTAAAAGTGAAAATCGCAATTATTCTATTAAAAAATTCGCTTGAAAAGGGCCAAATTTTTATCAAATATTTAATCCATATAATGGGTGATTCTGTCATTTTTTTAAATGATAGACATTATATTTGTGCAAAATATAAATACCAATGACAGAATTACAACAAACCATTGAAAATGCCTGGAATGATAGAACTCTTTTAAAAGAAGAAACAACTACTTCTGCAATTAGAACCGTTATAGATTTATTAGACAAAGGTGAATTACGAGTTGCCGAGCCTATATCAAACGGTTGGCAGGTTAACGAATGGGTAAAAAAAGCGGTTGTGCTATACTTTCCCATTCAAAAAATGGAAACCTTAGAAGCTGGTATTTTTGAATATCATGATAAGATCCCTTTAAAAAGAAACTTTTCAGAAAGGGGTATTAGAGTTGTTCCTAATGCAGTTGCAAGGCATGGTGCTTATATATCTTCTGGAACTATTTTAATGCCCAGTTATGTAAATATAGGAGCCTATGTTGATGAAGGTACTATGGTTGATACTTGGGCTACTGTTGGTAGTTGCGCACAAATAGGTAAAAATGTACATTTATCTGGAGGTGTTGGTATTGGTGGTGTTTTAGAGCCTTTACAAGCGGCTCCAGTAATTATAGAAGATAACGCTTTTATAGGCAGTCGCTGTATTGTTGTTGAAGGAGTAAAAGTAGAAACTGAAGCCGTTTTGGGCGCTGGTGTGGTTTTAACTATGAGTACAAAGATTATTGATGTTACCGGTGAAGAACCAGTAGAGTACAGAGGTATTGTTCCTGCAAGGTCGGTTGTTATTCCTGGTAGCTATGCAAAAGCATTTGCTGCCGGAAGTTATAATGTTCCGTGTGCATTAATCATTGGTAAACGTAAAGAAAGTACCAATAAAAAAACATCGCTTAACGATGCGCTTCGTGAACATGATGTAGCAGTTTAAATTTTAAAGATTAAAAAAGTGAAATTCCAAATTCCAATGCATATAAATTGGGCTTTGGAATTTTTTATTTGTAATTTGACTTTGGAATGAAAATTTTAGTTATACAACAAAAAATGATTGGCGATGTCCTTACAAGCAGTATTTTGTTTGAAGCACTTCGACAAAAATACCCCAATGCGCAATTAGACTATCTAATTAACAAGCATACATATCCTGTTGTAGAAAACAATCCTTTTATAGATAATTTTGTTTTTTTTACTAAAGAAGCAGAATCCAGTAAACGTGTGCTTTTAAAACTTGCTAAATCTGTTAAAAAAAGTAATTACGATATTGTTATTGATGTTTATTCAAAACTATCCAGCAACCTGATGAGTTTATTTTCTGGAGCAAAGACTAAAATTTCTTATCATAAATATTATAGTACCCTTTTTTACACTCACAATATTAAACGTAAAAAAAGCACAAATAATAAAGTTGGTTTGGCTATTACAAACAGACTCCAATTATTAAAACCTCTGGATATAGAAATACAATCTATTAAGCCAAAGATTTATTTAACTAAAACTGAAATTACCGACATCAAGCAGTTTTTAGAAAACGAAAAGGTAGATTTAAACAAACCACTGCTTATGATAAGTGTTTTAGGAAGTGGCGGGAATAAAACCTACCCATTTTCTTATATGGCTAAAGTTATTGATGCCGCAGTAAAAGAAACTAAAGGACAAATCCTTTTTAATTACATCCCAAAACAGGAAACTGAAGCTAAAGCAATATTTAACCTATGTAATGCGCATACTAAAAAACATATCTTATTTAATGTCTTTGGTAAAAGCCTTAGAGCATTTTTAGCCATAGCATATCATTGTGACGCTGTAATAGGAAACGAAGGTGGCGCTATAAATATGGCAAAGGCTTTAAATATTAGAACCTTTGCTATTTACTCGCCGTGGATTGATAAAGCCTCCTGGAGTCTTTTTGAAGACAAGAACAATATTAGTGTGCATTTAAAAGATTATCATCCCGAATTATACACCAAACCTGAAAAAGAATATAAAAAAGAAGCTTCAGAATTATATAATGAGTTTAAGCCTAATTTATTTATAGGCAAGCTTAAAGATTTTTTAAATAAGTAATTATTTTAAAACTCCTAAAGCTTTTTTTACGGCTATTTCAACAAATTGCCCTTTCATCACTTTTTCCTGAACTTTTAACACATTACTTTTCATGGTTTGATAATTAGCATCGGATAAGTTTTCTAAAATAGAATTCAAATCTTTTAAATTTGAAACAGCAATACCGACATTATTTTCAACAATAAAACTGGCAATAGCTGCTTGATCCCAAACGATTACCGGAAGCCCGCATAACAGGTACAATGAGGTTTTATGCGGATTATTAAATTTTAAATACTCCCCTAAATCGCCACTACAGGCTTCTGTTGAAATGCCATCCCAAACCAAGCCAAAGTCTGCTTCAATTTTATATGCTATCTGATCGGACGGAAAAGCGCCCTGGTAATGAATCACCGATGCTTCTTCTTTAACCTTACGTTTCGTGGCATCAAAACCAATACCATATAATTTTAAATTATACTTAGCATTATCCAAAACATCAAAATCAAAAATATAAGCGTTTTTACCATCCCCAAAGCCACCAGCATAGGCTATGTTATAGGTTTCTTTTTTAATAACTCCTTTATTCTGAACAGGTTTGTTACTGGCCACATAGTCGAATATGCCTAAGACTACTATAGGTATTGTAGTTCCCTGATCTAAGAACCATTGCTTCATAGATTCATTGTGCACAATAATAACATCTGAACATATAATTTTAGATAATTCCTTTTTTACATCTTTTACCCTTCCTTTTAAACATCTTACATCGTGTACAATGGTTATCATTTTGCATTTCTTAAGCTTTACAAAAAACAAAATTAACTGCCTAAACTTATTATTAGGGTATTGTGTACAAATTACCGAATTAAATGGCAGTCTTAACAATGCCAAGGTTATTCCGAAAAAATTCTTTACCGTACCAACAGCAGAACTAGGTATTGATGATTGCTTAAACCCTAAATTTTTAAAACCCGCATGTTGCAGGGAAATTTCACAATCAGTCTTTGCTTTTCCTGCAGCATTGAATAAGGACTTGTAATTTCTGGAAATGTAATACATTAGGTTAAAAAGTTTTTTTAAGGAAATTAATATTCTAGTTTTGTTAAAAATATAAATGTATGCAAAAGTATGATTATTTAATTGTTGGAGCAGGATTATTTGGGTGTGTATTTGCTCATGAAGCTACAAAAGCTGGTAAAACCTGTTTGGTTATAGATAAAAGAAATCATGTAGGTGGTAATGTATATTGCGAAAATGTAGATGGTATAAATGTACATAAATACGGCGCACATATATTTCATACTAACGATAAACAGATTTGGGATTATGTTAATCAGTTTGCAGAATTCAATAATTATATAAATTCTCCAGTTTCAATTTCAAAAGGAAAACTATACAATTTGCCTTTTAATATGAATACATTTTATCAACTATGGGGTACAAAAACACCAGATGAAGCTAAAACCATTATAGAAGATCAGATAAAAGAATATGGTTACAATAATCCTAAAAATTTAGAAGAGCAAGCCTTGTCTTTGATTGGTAAAGATGTTTATCAAACCTTAATAAAAGAATACACCGAAAAGCAATGGGGTAAAAAAGCAACAGAACTTCCTGCTTTTATAATTAAGCGATTACCAGTTCGATATACGTACAACAATAATTATTTTAACGATAAATATCAAGGGATTCCTATTGGAGGTTATAATAAAATAATTGCTGGTTTACTAGACGGTGTAGAAACAAAAACAAATATTGATTTCTTTGAAAACAAAGAAGAATTAACCGCTTTAGCCTCAAAAATAGTGTATACAGGAAAAATTGATGAATTCTATAATTACAAATATGGAAATTTGGAATATCGCTCATTGCGTTTTGAAAATACGCGATTAGAAAAGGAAAACCATCAAGGTAATGCTGTGGTAAATTACAATGATGGAGGTATACCATATACTCGAATTATTGAGCATAAACACTTTGAATTTGGCAAACAAAAACATACTGTTATTACAAAAGAATTTCCAGAACGATGGACTAAAGACAAAGAAGCTTATTACCCCATTAATAATGAAGCAAATCAAAATAAATACCAACAATACAAAGCATTGTCGAAGCAGGAGTTAAATATTATTTTTGGTGGCAGATTAGCCGAATATAAATACTACGATATGCATCAAATAATAGCCTCGGCATTACAAAAAGTTAAAAAGGAATTAAGCTGAAATAACTATTTTTGCAGCAATTTTAAAACTAAAAAATATGATTAAACTTTCTGGTGTCATAATTACATATAATGAAGAAGAACACTTAGAAAAATGTTTGGCTTCATTAGTTGATGTAGTAGATGAAATAGTAGTCGTTGATTCGTTTTCAACAGATAAAACACCAGAAATATGCAAAACTTATAATGTGACGTTTTTTCAGCATAAGTTTGATGGCTATATTGAACAAAAAAACTATGCGCTTTCGCTTACAAATTATGATTATATTTTATCGTTAGATGGAGATGAAGCTTTGTCTGACACACTAAAACAATCTGTTTTAAAAGTTAAAGAGAATTGGCTATTTGATGGTTATTATTGCAATAGGCTAAACAATTATTGCGGACAGTGGATTAAGCATTCTGATTGGTATCCAGATAAAAAATTAAGACTCTTTAAAAAGAATAGTGGCGAATGGAAAGGTATAAACCCTCATGATAGATATACACTTAAAAAAGGATTAAAAGCAGGTAAGCTTAAAGGAGATTTACTGCATTGGATTTACAGAGACTATAAAGAACATAATTTAAAAGTTGAAAATTTTTCTACTATTGCTGCTAATGCTTATTTTAAGCTAGGAAAAAAATCCTCTATAGTCAAAATTATATTTAGACCTCTTTGGGCATTTTTTAAGGCTTATTTTTTACGGTTAGGCTTCTTGGACGGATTGAATGGTTTTATTATTTGTGTACAAACTTATAATGTTACTTTTTTAAAATATATTAAACTTTACAAGCTACATAAAAATAAGTAATCATTATTTTTTCCAAAATTTAAGCTTCTTTTTTAGGCGTCTTTTGCGATGATACTTTTCTTGAAATATTTCCGTTTCATGCCACATTAAGTTAAAGATAGTATCATAGTCCTTTCCGGAACATTTAGCATATTCATCACTCATAATCTCTACCATAGATTTATGAATGGTTAGCTTTGAAAAATTCTTAATCCTGGTTTCAAAATCTAAAGGTTTAAATTCCATACGGTTTAAATCAACCAAATAGAACTTATATCCATCATCAGATTTCTCTATTAATGTATTCCCTGGTGAGTGGTCTAAAAAATGAATCTCCTTTTCATGCAAGCTGAAAGTAAATCTGGTAAAGGCTCTTAAAATAGCATCGTAATTAGGAATACTAAAATCTGTAGTTAATGCTCTATAGGTATAATCACAATGTATTTGCTCACTTATATAATAACTCTTTTTAAATAAAAAAGGCGTCTTAAATTCATAATATGCTATGGGATTTGGTGTGCCAATACCTAAAGCCATAAGTTTATTGGCATATTCAAAAGAACGCTGAGCTTTACTTTTTCTAAAAAACCGATATGCAATTTGGTTTATAATATTAGGAATTCTAAACGCCTTTACATTAATAGTTTTTCCTTCTAATTTAAAAAGCTTTAATGCATTCCTATCTTGGTTGCCAAAGGGCACTCCTTTAGTATCAAAATTGATAATAATATCATCAAAAAAAGGGCGACTAGCTTCAAAATTTTTATGTATTACTTTTTTCATAAAAAACAACAACATCAATTACATGCAAATAAACATAAAAAAATAAAGACTGAGTTTAATAGTTTCAGCTATTTCGTTTTTATATTTTTACACTGTTAAAAATAGAGGCATGCCAAATATTTTTTTAGAATCTCATAATATTAAAAATCAACATTTCGGATTTGGTCAATTTAATTATCACTTAATAAAAGGGCTTTACAATGCCAACATTGATGATTTTAAAATAACACTTCATGCAAAAGACATTGATGCATTAAAGGCTGAATTCACAACCTACTTTAACTATAAAAAGTACTTTTCTTTAAGACGATATAATGCCTTTAAAATTAGAAAAAAGTACGATTTGTGGCATAGTTTAAATCAAAATATAAAAATTGAACCTTACTATAATATTCCGTATTTGCTTACTGTGCATGACGTGAATTTTATTGATGAAGTATCGAATGATTTAAATCATGACATTAACTTACGATTTCAAAATAAGCTGAACCGAAGTCATGCCATTACCTATATTTCTGAATATGCAAAACAATCAACACATGAGTATTTTAAAGTGCCTAATGTCCCTGAATATGTTATTTATAACGGAAACCCTATTATAGACATACAGGTTCCTAAAAATTATACCCCCAAGCTAAATTCTGCAAGACCTTACTTATTTAGTATCGGTGAATTTACCAAACGTAAAAACTTTCATGCTTTGGTAGAAATGCTGGAACATATACCAGATTATAATTTGATTCTTTCCGGCAACAATAACACCACCTATGCAAGCACTATTTTGCAAGACACAATTAAAAATTTTAAACTAGAAGATCGTGTTATAATTACCGGTAAAATATCTGAGTTAGACAAACAGTATTATTTACAAAACTGCGAAGGTTTTGTATTTCCTTCTTTACGCGAAGGTTTTGGAATTCCACCAATAGAGGCTATGCGTTTTGGGAAACCTGTGTTTTTATCAAACAATACATCGCTGCCAGAAATTGGAGGAACACATGCTTTTTATTGGAATCATTTCGAACCCAATTATATGGCATCAATTTTAAAAGAGGGTTTGAGTATTTTCAATCAAAATAAAGCAATGCTATCGCAAAACTATATAAACCACGCAAAAAGTTTTAATTGGAACGATGCTGCAAAACAATATACCGAAGTTTATAAAAGTATATTATTTAGTAAATAGTAAATTATCAGATTTTCCTGTTTCTTTTAATACATTAATATAAGATAAGAAACGGTCTTTATTGTTGTTAATGTCAAAAACTTTAGATGTATCATTCATAAACTTCACTGTATTAAAATATGGAATTATTAAATCAAAAAAAGCCTCATTACTTGTATTAGATACATTCTCTAAATGATGCGGCACATACTCAATATATAAAAAATTACTAGCTTTTAACGTTTTAGTCATGCCCTTTAAAGCATAATATTCTGCACCTTCAATATCCATAATTATACCTTGAGCTTCAGGCAGGTTATTTGCATTAATGTGCTCATCAACACTTACCATATCTACTTCTATAACATCCGGATTATCAAAAGTATACATAAGCTTATCAATTTCGGGCTTTATCTTACTTCCTCCAGAATTAATAGTACTGGTATAAAATTTCACCCTTCTTGAAGAATCTCCAGCTGCATTATTAAACAACTTAACATTATTTATTTTATTAATAAGCACATTGGTTTCTAAAAAATAAAAGGTTTTAGGGTTAGCTTCATAGCCAACAACATTTTTACAATGCTTAGATAGCGGAATAAGTAATGTACCCCAATGTACACCAATAACGTAAAGCGTATCTGAAGGTTTTATAAAATCTTTGATCGCATTAACCTCGGCCATATCATACTCTCCTTTATGTCCAAGTTTTTTTCCAACTGCCAGATCATTTATAGGAGCTGTTATTTTACCATTTTTTGTTTCGTAAATAACACCTATAGCATATTTTCCTAAAAGTTTTTTTCTTAATGAAGATTTTAACTTTAAAAACGAATACTTAATTTTTTTACTCATTCTGCTACTTTAATTTATTTAAAACAAATGTATCAATTAAACTTTATTTAAAAAGTAAACTGTTTCATTTAAAAAGTAAATCCTAAATTTGTCGCCTAATCTTAAAAAAAATATAATGATCATTAAAACAATAATTGCTGTTTTACTATTAGCTGTATTAATACATTATTCCATAAAGTTTGCAAAACATAAATCATTATATCCATTTATGCCTTTCAAATATAATTTTAGAAGACGAAGAATAACTTTTGCAAAAACTCTAAAACTATTAAACGAAAGAAATGTTAAAACCATTATTGAAACTGGAACTTCCAGAGAAGGTTTAAAAAACACTAAAGGCGATGGTGGAGCCACTATCGTTTTCGGCAAATGGGCACAGCAAAATGGGGCCAAAATGCACTCTGTTGATATTAGTGCAGATTCTGTAAAAGGATCTCAGGAAGAGGTTAACAGACAAGGTTTAAATGATGTTGTCACACTACATCTAAACGATTCTTTAGATTTTCTTAAAACATTTGAACAATCTGTAGATTTTCTATATTTAGATAGTTACGACTACTCCAAATCAGATAAAGAAATTCAAGCTAAAAGTCAGGAACATCACTTAAAGGAGTTCAAAATTATTGAAGATAAATTGCATAAAGATTCTATTGTGCTTATCGATGATTGTGGGTTACCCGGTGGTGGTAAAGGCAAAACCGTTGTTGAATATATGCTTAAAAAGAATTGGAAAATTCTGATTAATGCTTATCAGATTTTATTAGTAAAAAAAGAAAGTCTTTAACACACAATGCACAACGAAATAAAAAACGCACTTAAAATTCTAAAAGAAGGCGGGTTGATAGTATATCCTACTGATACCGTTTGGGGTATTGGCTGTGATGCAACAAACCCAGATGCCGTAAAAAAGATTTATAAATTAAAGCAACGTGAAGATAGCAAAGCACTTATTTGTTTGGTTGCTGATGATAGGATGCTAAAAAAATATGTTAAAAAAATTCCTGAAGTTGCATTAAATATCATAGAGATAGCTGATAAACCTACAACTATTATTTATGATGATGCTCAAAATTTGGCACCTAATTTAATTGCTGATGATAATACGATTGCCATAAGAATTCCTGATGATGATTTTTGTTATCAACTTTGTAGAAAACTTCATGGTGCTTTAGTATCAACATCTGCAAATATTAGTGGTCTTCCAACCCCTAAATCATTTAAAGAAATAACTCCTGAGGTTTTAAAAGGTGTAGACTATGTTGTAAATTTGCAACGCGAAAAAATCTGTAACAGACCGTCATCCATAATTAAATTGAGTAATAGTGGTATTGTTAAAGTGATTCGTAAGTAAAGAGAAGCCACAAATACACGAATATTTATGTCTAAGGTTATTTATAAAGACGAAAGTTATGCTGTAATTGGTGTATTATTTGAAGTTTATAATAATTTGGGACGTGGATTTTCTGAAATTGTTTACAAAGATGCTATCGAATATGAATTGAAAAACTTAAACATCCCTTTTCAAAGAAAAAAAGAGTTCTCAGTTTCTTATAAAGAAATGACATTGGAACACAAATTTTATGCAGATTTTGTAGTCTTTGATAAAATCATCTCAGAAATAAAATCAATTGAAAACTTAAATGATAAACACATAGCTCAGTGTATTAATTACTTAAAAGTATCGCAATGCAAACCAGCAATTTTAGCTAATTTCCATAAAGATTTATTAGACCATAAAAGAGTAGTATTATAAAAAACATTCGTGAATTCGTGGCAACATAAAAATGAATTACAAAGAAGCATTACAACATCCTATTTTTAAGATTATATCCCAATCTGCAAAAGAACTACAGATTGATGCCTATGTTATTGGAGGTTTTGTACGCGATTTTATTTTAAATAGAGGAAGTGCTAAAGATATAGATATTGTAGCTATTGGTAGTGGTATTAAACTGGCAAAGCAAGTCGCAAAAAATCTTCCTTCGAAACCCAAAGTCCAAATTTTTAAAACCTACGGAACAGCAATGCTTCGTTTTAATGACATAGAAATAGAGTTTGTTGGAGCAAGAAAAGAATCTTATAACGAAAACAGCAGAAATCCTATTGTAGAAAATGGAACTTTACAGGATGACCAAAATCGTCGTGACTTTACTATAAATGCCTTAGCTTTAAATTTATCTGAATCTAATTTTGGTGAATTATTGGACCCTTTTAATGGTGTTAAAGATTTAGAAAATCGGATTATAAAAACACCATTAAATCCAGATATTACTTATAGTGATGACCCCTTGCGTATGTTACGTGCTATTCGATTTGCCACTCAGCTAAATTTTAACATTGAATCCTTATCGTTAAACGCTATTACAAAAAACAGTCATAGAATAAAAATTATAACGAACGAACGTATCGTCACCGAGCTTCATAAAATTCTTGAAAGTAAAACACCATCAACCGGATTTTTATTATTAGAACAAACCGGATTACTAAAATATATGTTACCGGAACTTACCGCATTAAAAGGTATAGATGAAGTTGAAGGCCAACGGCATAAAGATAATTTTTATCACACTTTAGAGGTTGTAGATAATATTGCAAGGCATACTAATAATTTATGGTTACGATGGGCCGCTTTATTGCACGATATTGGAAAAGCACCAACAAAAAAGTTTAGTAAAAAAGTGGGATGGACTTTCCACGGACACGAATTTGAAGGTTCAAAAATGGTATTTCATTTATTTAAACGCTTGAAAATGCCTTTAAATGACAAGATGAAGTTTGTACAAAAAATGGTGTTTATGAGTTCACGCCCTATCGTACTTGCTCAAGACATAGTAACCGACTCTGCTGTACGCCGCCTGGTTTTTGATGCTGGCGACTATGTAGAGGATTTAATGACGCTTTGTGAAGCAGACATTACAACCAAAAACCCTAAAAAGTTTAATAAGTACCATAACAATTTTAAGATCGTTAGGGATAAAATTGTAGAAGTTGAAGCACGGGATCATATCCGTAATTTTCAACCTCCCATCTCTGGAGAAGAGATTATGAAAGTATTTAACATAAAGCCATCTCGAGAAATTGGCATTATAAAAGAAACCATAAAAGAAGCTATTTTAGAGGGAGATATCCCTAATAACTATGAAGCCGCATACCAATTAATGTTAAATGAAGGCAAACGCTTAGGTCTAAAACTATCCCATTAATTATGCTGAGATTCGTTAGAACAAATTCGGAAAATGCAGATTTTATCAATTTGGTAAAACAGCTAGATGCTTATTTAGCTATTGTTGATGGAGATGACCATGATTTTTATAATCAATACAATAATATTGATGTATTAAAGCATGTAGTTGTGGCGTATTTAAACCATATTCCTGTAGGTTGTGGGGCTTTTAAAGAGTTTAACAAAACAAGTGTAGAGATTAAGCGCATGTATACAAACCCGGAATACAGAAGCAAAGGTATTGCTTCAAAAATTTTAAAAGCGTTGGAAGTTTGGAGTAACGAATTGGGTTATAAATCCTGTATTTTAGAAACCGGTATTCGTCAACTAGAAGCCGTTCAGTTTTATAAAAAAAATGATTATCTCTTAATACCGAATTTCGGACCCTACGAAAATGTAGAAAATAGCTTGTGTTTTAAAAAAAAGCTTATCTAACATGAAAAAAGACAACAAAAGAGTTATTTATTGGTTACTTACGGGATGTATTTTAATTTTTATAATGGTGATTGTTGGAGGGATAACCAGGCTTACAGATTCTGGTTTATCTATTTCAAATTATAAATTAATAACAGGTACCATTCCACCTCTTAACGATACCGAATGGCAAGAAGCTTTCGAATTGTATCAACAATACCCGGAATATCAAAAATTACACTCTCATTTTACAATTGATGATTTTAAAAGCATTTATTTTTGGGAATGGTTACACAGGCTAATTGGTAGAGTTATAGGCATGGTATTTATAATACCTTTTATATACTTCCTTATAACCAAACAACTCACAAAAGAGACCATAAAAAAATGTTTAGTTTTATTGGTTCTTGGTAGTTTTCAAGGATTTTTGGGTTGGTATATGGTTAAAAGTGGTTTGGTTGACATGCCAGATGTAAGCCATTATCGCTTAGCTGCACATTTAACTACAGCTTTTCTCACCTTTGCAGCGACCATCTGGGTAGCTTTAGACTTACGCTACCCAATAAAAAAACCGGTAAATATCAAGTTTAGAAACCTTATCATAATGAGCTACATAATTCTGATTATTCAAATTATTTATGGTGCATTTGTGGCGGGCTTAAAAGCTGGGCTATTACATAATCATTGGCCTTTAATGAATGAAGGCAAATTTATACATCATACGGTTTATACGCTCGTTCCGTTTTATAAAAACCTTATTGAAAACCCAAGTGCTATTCAATTTATTCACAGAACCCTGGCCTACCTTGTCGTAATTTCTATTGTAATACTATGGCTTAAAGCACGCAAATTGTCGAAAACGCCACTACAAATAAAAGGGATAAACAGTCTATTAATATTAGTTGGTATTCAATTTTTATTAGGCATTTTCACAATACTTTATGCGGTTCCTCTATGGTTAGGAATAGCACATCAAATAGGTGCTTTTTTCCTATTAAGTGCTATGACTTTTACTTTACACCGGTTTAGTAAATAATACAAAAAGACTTATCTTTGCGACAATAATTTTTTAGAATGATTTACAGATTTAGAGTAATACTTGATAATGATACCGAAGATGATATTTTTCGTGATTTAGAAATACGAGAAACAGATACGCTTGAGGATTTACACAATATTATTACACAATCTTTTGGGTTTGATGGTTCAGAAATGGCTTCGTTTTATATAAGTAATGATGCTTGGGAACAAGGTGAAGAAATTTCATTATTTGATTTAAGTGATAATGCATCGGCGCGTTTAATGAATGAAACCGCTCTGGATAGTGTTGTGCATGAAGCTCAAACTAAATTAATATATGTTTACGATTTTTTAAGCATGTGGACATTTTATGTTGAACTTGCTGAAATTGTTGATGAAACAGAAGGCTATGATTACCCTAATTTGATGTTTGTACAGGGGCAAGTGCCCGATACAGCACCAGAAAAATTATTTGAAGCAGATGATGATTTAGAAGCCTTTGACGATGGCTTAGATATTGATGACTATGATGGTTTAGGTTTTGATGAAAATTGGAATTAAGTAAGGTTGTCACCTTAACTACAAATGAATAAGTTTACAAGACATTCATAAGAAAAAGCAAAACCATTTCGAGCTAGGCATTGGATTTTTTAAATCTCGATTATCAGGTCAAACTTATCTAGGGTTAACGTCTTCATAATTTCTAACTAAATACTCTAAAGCATTTTTTAGTATTTGCCCCATATTTTTACTGCGCTTAAATTTTACATCCTGCGTATATTCAAAAATTTTCATTTTTAGTAACTCTATATTTTCATTTTTAGAAATAGAGTCATCCAACATACAATCAAGTAACTCATCCACCCTATCATGAAAACTTTTTAAACGCTTTACCAAAATAGAACGCTCTTCAACTTTATATTGATCTATTGAAAACTTCTGGAAACTTTCGGCAACCAATTCCACCATTTTTAAATTTTCTTTAAAAAACTGAGGCCTATATATATTAAATTTACCTTCGTAACATTGCTGATCAAAATCAATAGCTCTAATTTTATAAACAACATGATCAAAATCATGAGTTGGCACAATAACATAATTATACGAGCGCATATCGCCTAAAAGCCTAATCATACAACGCTCGTTAAATTTAACAAACTCTTTTGCAATTTGTGATTTTTCAGATTTACTACAATTAGGTAACATGTTTTTTATAAACTCATCACCAGGAATTCCTGCAATATGTTCTTCTATTAAAGTATTTTTATAGACCAAAAAATTTAAATTATAGGGCGATAGCATATGTTCTAATTCCAATCCATAAACACGTGATGCATCGGCTATTTTTACATAAAAATATGTATAATTATCGTTTAAAATGTTTCTGATTTTTATCCTAAATGGCTTAGAGTTTCCAAACGTACAATAATCAATTGCATCTACATTTAAAAACGGAATAGTACTTTCATTTCCATCAGAATGTAAAATGGTATAAACCTTTTTTAAAGACAAGTCTATTTCTTCTCTTTCATAATCATTATAATAAACGCGTATCCATAAAGTATCATTATCATTTTTATCGTAAACAACAACTGATCCCTGAAAGCGTAATAAATCATCATAAAAAATAGGAATTTTTATATCCCTGTTATACTGAGAAAGATAATCGTGTAGTCTTTCTGTTATTGGGAATGATGGCTTTTTTTTAGATATTTTTAAATCTTGCATATATTATAAAGTTAATCAAAGTAAAGAAATTTTATTCACTTAGACTCCCGCATCTGTGGGATTTCTATTATGAATTTTTATTCAACTTAAAGCTTTTATTAATAATCCTGTAACAAAATATGCTGAGTATCGTCATACTTTAATAACTAACCCTGTTGATTTTTTCAACATAAAAACCATATAGCATTGGAACCAATACTTACAATTAATAATCTTACCAAAAAATTCGGTTACTTAACAGCTGTAAAAGATTTATCATTTACCATTAACAAGGGTAATGTTTATGGAATTTTAGGTCCAAATGGAAGTGGAAAATCTACAACATTAGGAGTAGTACTAAATGTTGTAAACAAAACACATGGTGACTTTAAATGGTTTGACGGGCAAACAACAACACATGATGCTTTAAAAAAAGTAGGCGCTATAATTGAGCGCCCTAACTTTTACCCTTACATGACAGCTACACAAAATTTAAGGTTAGTTTGTAAAATTAAAGGTGTTGATTATAGCAAAGTTGAAGAAAAACTTGAAATTGTTGGTTTATTAGAACGAAAAAACAGCAAATTTAAAACCTACTCTTTAGGGATGAAACAGCGCTTAGCTATTGCTTCTGCTCTTCTTAACGACCCCGAGATTCTAATCTTAGACGAACCAACAAATGGTCTAGACCCACAAGGTATTCATCAAATTAGAGAAATTATAAAACAAATTGCCGCTAAAGGCACAACTATTTTATTGGCCTCACATTTATTAGATGAAGTTGAAAAAGTATGTTCGCATGTTGTTGTTTTACGCAAAGGTGTAAAGTTGTATTCAGGGCGTGTTGATGAGATGATTTCCAGTCATGGTTTTTTTGAACTAAAAAGCAATAAACAAAATGATTTGATAAAATTATTAGAAAACAATCCTTCCTTTAAATCAATTAAAGAGCAAGATGGCTTAATAACTGCTTTTTTAAATGAACCTATGAAATCTGAGGATTTTAATAAATATCTTTTTGAAGAGGGTATTATACTCACACATTTAGTACAACGTAAAGAAAGTTTAGAAGAACAATTTTTACAATTAACCGATAAAAACTAACACACTATACCAACCAAAGCATAAAACATGTTACGACTTTTAAATTTAGAATTACAAAAGCTACTGCTTAACAGAACCAGTAAAATCCTCATTTTTGTATCGTTTATATTACCATTCTTTGTTATTTTATTGTCATCATTAAAAATAAACGTATTTGGTTTTTTTACTTTGGAGCTTGGAGAGCTTGGTATTTTTAACTTCCCCATAATATGGCATTTAACCACATTTTTTGCCTCTCAATTTAAATTCTTTTTTGCTATTGTTGTGGTAAGTATGATTGGTAATGAGTATAGCAACAAAACCATAAAACAAAACTTAATTGATGGTTTAAGTAAAAAGGAGTTTATTTTATCTAAATTTTATACTATTGTTTTCTTTTCATTGGTATCAACAATACTCATTGGTTTAATTTCACTATGTATTGGATTATACTATTCGAGCTATACAGAAGCATCAATTGTTTTTAGAGAAATTGAATTCTTATTAGCTTACTTTGTAAAATTAGTTGGATTCTTTAGCCTATGCCTATTTCTTGCTATGCTAGTAAAAAAATCTGCATTTGCCTTAGCGTTTTTATTTATAACATTTATCTCTGAATGGTTAATATTTTTATTGGTAATGTGGCAAATTTCTACAGATACTGCATGGAAAGTTATAGAAGTACTACCTATTCAATCTATGTGGGAACTCATTAATCAGCCATTCCAGCGTATAGCCATGACCAAGTTCCCAGACAAAGGAGAATTAGCTTACGATTATGCCGTACATTGGTATGAATTTGCTATTGTAATGGGTTGGACAGTCCTATTTATCTTTTTATCGTACAGATTATTAAAAAAGCGAGATTTATAATATCTTTGGTAGCATTTGCTACTGAAAGATGAAAAAAATTATCATATTCGTAATAAGCTGTTTAGTCAGTCTAAATAGCTTTGCCCAAAGTGAAGCCGCTAATTGGTACTTTGGTTTTGGTGGTGGTATAAAATTTAATCAAAATAGTAATACAGTAACTTCAGTAAGTAACGGACAACTATTTACTAACGAAGGTTGTGCATCAATATCAGACAGTTCGGGGAATTTACTTTTTTATACTGACGGCTCTCGCGTATGGAATAAAAACCATGCAACCATGATGAATGGTTTGGGGCTGTTTGGCGATTCATCTAGTACACAATCTGCCATTATTGTACCAAAGCCAAATGATGATGATATTTATTACATTTTTACTGTTGACAATAACTTAGATGGTAACAACTTTGGTTTAAACTATTCTGAAGTAGATATGTCGTTAGATGGTGGTTTAGGTGCTGTCACAACTAAAAACACCAATTTGCTTCAGCGATGTTCTGAAAAAATCACAGCCGTTTTAAAAGATTGCATAACCAAGTCTATATGGGTACTAACCTTTGCCCCTCAAAATGGTAGTACTGGCAATTACGATACATTTTATGCTTTTGAAGTTAATGACCTAGGCGTTAGCAACACTCCGGTAACATCTAACTTTACTTTAAATATATCAGATGCAAGAGGGTATTTGAAACTATCACCGGATGGCACAAAAGTTGCAAATGCTAATGTAAGTGATGGCCTGTATATCTACGATTTTGATGTTTCTACCGGGATAATAAGTAATCAAAATGAATTATTTATCAGCGGAACTAATGGGTTTACTTATGGTGTAGAGTTTTCTCCTAATAGTCAACTATTATATGCTCATGCATCTAATGATTTTTTTGATCAAGGAAACCCGGCAAGTAATAACGACCCAACCAATCATACTTCATCATTACTTCAATATAATCTTTTAGCAGCAGATGTTCAATCTTCAGCAGTTGTTTTAGATGATCGTCAATTATATAGAGGGGGCTTACAATTAGGTCCTAATGGAAAAATATATAGAGCCTTAAGTGCAACTTATAATATTGGTTTACCTAATTTAGGAGTTATAAACAATCCAAATAATTTAGGGGTTTCATGCAATTATCAACATAATGCAATAAGCCTCTCTCCTAATAATTCTTCACAAGGGCTTCCGCCATTTATAGCTTCATTTTTTAATGAACAAATTGATATTATTAAAGACGGAAAAAGCACAACAAATCTATCGCTTTGTGTAAACGACTCTTATACATTAAAAGCCGATCAAATTACGGGTGCTACATATACCTGGACCGTAGATAATGTACCATTAACTGAGAGCGATTTCGATTTAGTAGTTACCCAAAATGGTCATTATGAAGTATATATAGACCCTAATAATGGAGAGTGCGCTTTAGAAGGAGAAGCTTACGTAATTTTTAATGAAAACCCCGAAGCCTTTAACGAAACCCTGTTACAATGCGATGAAGATGGTACTATAGATGGATTAACACTATTTAATCTTAACCAAGCCAATGCTGTTTTAACCAATGCTGTTCCCAATTTATCAACTAAATTTTATACCGATGCTGCCAGAACGAACCCCATCGATGGCAATGCATTTACAAACACTACCAACCCACAAACTATATACGTAGAAGTTATCGATAATCGTACTAACTGTACCTCGCCTGCTGAATTGACCCTAGAGGTAAGCCTTACAGACTCTGGAGATACTGAACTTATTGCTTGTGATGATGATGGTATGGAAGATGGGTTCTTTAATTTTAATTTAAGTGATGCCAACAACGCCATTGTTAATGGGCTTCCTGCTGGTTTAACCATTTCCTATTACCAAACCTATAATGATGCTTTACTTGAAGTAAATAATCTTGGGGCAACTTTTACTAATACTATCCCGTATTCGCAAACCATTTATGCCCGGGTAGAAAACGCTAATAATTGCTATGGAATTAGCGAGGTGCTTTTAACAGTTAACCAATTACCTAATATTGAAACTGAAGATTTAGCCTATTACTGCCTCAACACATTTCCGGTTACTGTACCTTTAAATGCTGCTGTTATTAACGATAACCCAACAAATTATACCTATAACTGGGCTTCTGGTGAAACAACATATGAAGTGGCTATTAACCAAACCGGTACCTACTCCGTAACCGTTACAAATGCCAATGGGTGTACCAAAGATAGAACGATTACCGTTGAAGCCTCTAATATTGCAACTTTTGAAAGCATTGAAGTGGTAGATGCTTCTCAAAATAATAGGATTTCTGTTTTTGTTTCTGGTGAAGGTAGTTATCAATACCGATTACTCGACCAGAACAATATAATATATGCGCCGTATCAAGATAGTAATGTTTTTGAAAATGTTTCCCCTGGCATTTATACCATAACCGTTAGAGATACTAAAAACAATTGTGGAACAGTACAAAACCCTGTTTCTGTTATTGGATTTCCTAAGTTTTTTACGCCTAACAATGATGGCGTACATGACACCTGGCAGGTGCTGGGCATTTCCAGTATGTTCCAACCAAATACTAATATTCGTATTTTTAATAGGTTCGGTAAGCTTATCAAACAATTAAATCCGCTTGGCGAAGGCTGGGACGGATTATACAATGGCCAAAAATTACCCGCTGATGATTATTGGTTTGCAATAACCCTACAAGATGGAAGAATTTTTAAAAACCATTTTACCTTAAAATACTAAACTAAAATTTAGCTATTACATAGTGAAAAAGCTGCTCCAAATATCACTTATTTTTATAATTACCAACTCGTTGCTTGCTCAAAGAGAGGAAGCATCAATATGGTATTTTGGAGAAAAAGCGGGACTTCATTTTAATTTAAACGCAAACTCTGTTACAGTTTTAAAAAACGGGAAACTGGATACCAGAGAAGGTTCTACATCTATTTCTGATAGTACTGGTCGCTTATTATTCTACACCGATGGACACACCATTTGGAATAGGAACCACTTTAGAATGAGTGGTGGTTGGCAATTATCGGGAGATCCATCAAATACACAACCTGCATTAATAGTTCCAAAACCAGATGATATTAACATTTATTACATTTTTACCACCAGTTTATCAAATGGATTAGATTATGCCATAGTAGATATGACTAGAGATAATGGCTTAGGTGCTGTTATAAATCAGGACATAAATCTTTTACCATTTGGAACCCAAATGATAACAGCAGTAGCAAAAGATTGTGCCAATAAATCTATTTGGGTTACTGCATTTTCAAATGGAACGCTTCATACGTTTGATATAAATAACTTAGGGACAAACTCTACATATTTGACTTTTCAAATGAACTACAATTCTTTTTTAGACTTTGATCCTAACTTTGGTTATTTAAAATTTTCTCCTGATGGAACTAAACTTGCTTGCACAACTAGGTCTCAAGGAGTTTTTATTTATGATTTCGATCCAGATTCTGGTATTATTTCCAATGAAAGAAAATTAAAATATAATGCTCCCGGTTCTTCATTTTCTGCACACGGCTTAGAATTTTCATCAAATAGTCAAATACTATATGTTAGTATGTTTAATGACTATGTATCACAAAATGATGATAACAATAACAACCCCGCTAACCACTTATCATCATTATTGCAGTTTGATTTGTCATCTGCAACGACATCATCGCCTAATAATTCTCCTATCGCACTGCCTCTTAATATAATAGCTCCTCAATATGTAGTTGAAAACGATAAGCCAACATTTAGAAATGGGCTACAACTTGCAACTGATGGCAAAATTTATAGAGCATCTAGCCATATCTATGGAGAAGGAACAACTTTTCTGGGAGTTATAAATAATCCTAATGTATTTGGTCCTGGGTGTAATTATCAAAATAATGCAATAAATCTTTCTCCAAAAATTTCTGGTATAGCAACGCCTACATTTATTCAAACATTTTTTAGAACTCATTTTGATATTATAAAAAATGATTTAAGTACGCTTTATTTATCGCTTTGTAGTGGAGAAACTTATACTTTAACCGCCGATGATGTTCCTGGGGCGACTTATACTTGGACCTTAGACGGAAACTTACTTCCTGAATCTGATTACGATTTGGTTGTTTCACAACCAGGGCATTACGAAGTGCTTATGGATATGAACAATGGCTATTGCCCAGTAAAAGGTCAAGCTCACATAACATATTATCAAACACCAATTGCAAATACACCAAATAATTTAACCGCTTGTAGTAAAAAAAATGGTATAGCTGCTTTCGATTTTAGTTTGCAAACCAATACTGTTTATGGAGGACAGGATCCAATACAATTTAGTGTAACGTATCACAAATCTCAATCAGATGCTGATCATAATACAAATGAAATAGTAGGTCTTTTTGAAAACACAGAAAGCCCGCAAGAAATATTTGTTAGAATAGAAAATAATGATTTTACGGATTGTTATGACACAACCTCATTTTTTATTGAAGTCTTTAATGCTCAAATCGAAGACACTCTAAAAGATTTATATGTATGCGATAATGATGATGACGGAGATAATAGGAATGGGCAAGTTGAGATAGACTTACAACTATTTAATTCAAACGTTTCAGTTTTGGGTAGTCAAAGCGTATCAGACTTTACTGTATCCTATTATTCTAATGAAGCTGATGCCATATCTGGAGTAAACCCATTACCAAACCTTTATTATAATCAAACACCTTATAGTGAAGAAATTTTTGTACGTGTAGAAAATAAACTAAACACGACATGCTTTGACGTAGGATCATTTACTTTTAACGTTACAATGCCCGAAGCATTCAATGCCACTTTAGTACAATGCGAAGATACCACTCCAGATGGTTTAAGTGTGTTTAACTTAAATGAAGCATTTTCATCTTTAACTGGGGCTGTTCCTAATCGTTCAACAAAATTTTTCTCAACCTTTTCTGATGCCCAAGGGGGTATAAATGAAATTCAAGATAATATATTTTATAATTCTACTAATCCACAAATAGTCTATGCTCAAGTTATAGACGAAATATCAGGATGTTTTAATATTTCGGAATTAACACTGCAAGTGGGTGTTACTGACTCAAATGATGTAGAATTTGTTGTTTGCGATGATGATAATAATGAAGATGGGATATATAACTTTAATTTAAATACAATTCGAGATAATATTTTAAACGGATTACCTGTTGGACTCGACGTTTCGTTTTACGAAACCTTTAATGAAGCGCTTCTGGAAGAAAACATCATTTTAAGAACCTATAGAAATACAACACCTTATAATCAAATTATATATGCCCGTGTTGAAAATGGTAACGATTGTTATGGTATAAGCGAAGTATCTTTAACAGTTAATAAATTACCAAATATAGAATTAGAAGACACAGCCTATTACTGCTTAAATAAATACCCAGAAACGATAACAATAAATGCGGGTATTAAAGAAGGCATCCCTGCAGATTATAATTATAATTGGTCTACTGGTAGTAACACATATGAAATAGAAATTAATGAAGTTGGCATATATACTGTTATAATAACAAATAGTAATGGTTGCAAAAAACAACGAAAAATTATAATAGAACCTTCAAACACAGCAACCTTTGAAAATATTGAAGTTATTGATGCCTCAAAAAACAATAGTATTACTATTTTAGTTTCTGGTGAAGGCACTTATGAATATCAATTAGTTAATGAAGATAATGGTAATATAACCTCATATCAGGAAAACAATATTTTTCAAAATGTTTTTCCAGGAATTTATTCTGTAAATGTAAGAGACATAAAAAATAACTGTGGTGTAGCTGCCAATCAAGTTTCTGTAATTGGTTTTCCTAAATTTTTTACACCTAATAACGATGGTGTAAATGATACCTGGCACATATATGGTGTTACTGCCGCTTTACAACCCAATTCTAAAGTTCTTATTTTTGACCGTTATGGTAATCTTTTAAAACAATTAAAGCCCCATGAAAAGGGTTGGAATGGCATGATTAATGGAAAAAAACTACCAACTGATGATTATTGGTTTGTAGTTACTTTAGGTGATGGAAGAGTTTTTAAAAATCATTTTACTTTAAAATATTAAACATTTTGAAATTAGTTCCAAAAATAGCTGTGTTATTTATTTTTTTATTATGCTATAATAATATAGCAGGTCAGCAACCTACTGACTGCTCTGATGCAGTAATTGTTTGCGGAAATTCGAATATAAGCCTTAATGTAAGTGGTATTGGCACCCAAGAACTTGGTTTTGGTCAAAACTGTGAAAGTCAAGAAAACAATAGTGTATGGTTAAAAGTTACTTTAGTAACAAGCGGAACATTAGGTTTTACATTAACTCCAAGCAGTACTGCTATAACTGAAGATTATGATTTTTTCGTTTTTGGGCCCAATGCAACCTGCGGGAATATAGGTCAGGCTATTCGTTGTTCAACTACCAACCCCCAAGCTGCTAATCTTGCAAACAACTTAACAGGGATGAATGGAACTTCTACAGATACAACGGAAGGCGCAGGTTCAAAAGGTGATAGTTTTGTAAGGTGGCTAGATGTACAAGCAGGAGAAACTTACTATATAGTAATAGACAGGCCTATTGGCAACAGTGCCTTTAGCCTGCAATGGACAGGTACAGCCCAATTTTCTGATCCTCCTACAGATCAATCAAATGTAAATGGCACACCTTTAAATTTAGAAAGCTGTGATGTAGTTACCCCCTTTAATAATGGATTTACAACTTTTAATCTAACAGACAATACGAGTTTGATTGCTGGAACTCAAAACGATGTTACCATAACTTATCACGAAAATATTAGTGATGCTAATATTGGGATAAATGAATTAAATAGCCCATATACCAATATAAATAACCCTCAAACCATTCATGCAAGAATTACAAATAACACTACCGGTTGTTTTGAGTTGACTAATTTTCAATTGCATGTTAATCTAGGGCCCGATTTTACTCAACCAGCAGATTACGAACTTTGCGACAACTCGGTTGATGGGAATAATACTAATGGTCAGGTAATTTTTGATTTACCTTCCAGAAATACTGAAATTTTAAATGGTCAAAACCCAGCAGATATTAATATTACTTACCATGCCACTTCATTAGATGCAGAAGCAAGAATAAATCCATTATCTAACTCCTATTATAATACAACACCATTTAATCAGCAAATATTTGTTAGAATTGAAGATGCATTAAACCCAGATTGTAAAAGTATAACTCCTTTAAATTTAATTGTACACCTTAATCCCGAAGCCTTTAACGAAACCCTGTTACAATGCGATGAAGATGGTACTATAGATGGATTAACACTATTTAATCTTAACCAAGCCAATGCTGTTTTAACCAATGCTGTTCCCAATTTATCAACTAAATTTTATACCGATGCTGCCAGAACAAACCCCATCGATGGCAATGCATTTACAAACACTACCAACCCACAAACTATATACGTAGAAGTTATCGATAATCGTACTAACTGTACCTCGCCTGCTGAATTGACCCTAGAGGTAAGCCTTACAGACTCTGGAGATACTGAACTTATTGCTTGTGATGATGATGGTATGGAAGATGGGTTCTTTAATTTTAATTTAAGTGATGCCAACAACGCCATTGTTAATGGGCTTCCTGCTGGTTTAACCATTTCCTATTACCAAACCTATAATGATGCTTTACTTGAAGTAAATAATCTTGGGGCAACTTTTACTAATACTATCCCGTATTCGCAAACCATTTATGCCCGGGTAGAAAACGCTAATAATTGCTATGGAATTAGCGAGGTGCTTTTAACAGTTAACCAATTACCTAATATTGAAACTGAAGATTTAGCCTATTACTGCCTCAACACATTTCCGGTTACTGTACCTTTAAATGCTGCTGTTATTAACGATAACCCAACAAATTATACCTATAACTGGGCTTCTGGTGAAACAACATATGAAGTGGCTATTAACCAAACCGGTACCTACTCCGTAACCGTTACAAATGCCAATGGGTGTACCAAAGATAGAACGATTACCGTTGAAGCCTCTAATATTGCAACTTTTGAAAACATTGAAGTGGTAGATGCTTCTCAAAATAATAGGATTTCTGTTTTTGTTTCTGGTGAAGGTAGTTATCAATACCGATTACTCGACCAGAACAATATAATATATGCGCCGTATCAAGATAGTAATGTTTTTGAAAATGTTTCCCCTGGCATTTATACCATAACCGTTAGAGATACTAAAAACAATTGTGGAACAGTACAAAACCCTGTTTCTGTTATTGGATTTCCTAAGTTTTTTACGCCTAACAATGATGGCGTACATGACACCTGGCAGGTGCTGGGCATTTCCAGTATGTTCCAACCAAATACTAATATTCGTATTTTTAATAGGTTCGGTAAGCTTATCAAACAATTAAATCCGCTTGGCGAAGGCTGGGACGGATTATACAATGGCCAAAAATTACCCGCTGATGATTATTGGTTTGCAATAACCCTACAAGATGGAAGAATTTTTAAAAACCATTTTACCTTAAAATACTAACAAACAAATCATAAAAACCAATTAAAAATGCATTTTATCGGATATATTTTGCGTTTCATCTAAAAAAAGTCTATTTTTCACAACTAAATTCAGTTAATAAATTAATTGAGTTTGCCAAATAAAAAGAAACCTACTGCTATGAAATTTGTTAACTACTTAATGGGAATACTTTTGCTATGGGGTAGTTATGCGTTTTCTCAACAAATTTCCATTGATGATTCTATTGGCTTACAGCCCCTTATTGAAAATAACTTAGTACAAAATAGTTGTGTAGAAATTACAAATATTACATCATCTGTAAATGGCAGCTCCAGTGGCTTTTCTAGCTACGCTCAATTTAATCGGGCAAGTTCAAATTTTCCCTTTCAAAGTGGTATTATGCTTTCTACGGGAAACGCCACGTCTGGAGGAAACGGAGTAACAACACCAACTTTAAGTGAAGGTTCAACAATTTGGGGAACAGACCCAGATTTAGAAGCAGCATTAGGAGTTACGAATACACTAAATGCAACTTCTATTGAGTTTGATATTGTTTCAATTTCCAGCCAACTTCAATTTAACTATTTATTAGCATCAGAAGAGTATTTTGGAATAAACCCCTGCCAACTTTCTGATGGTTTTGCGTTTTTAATTAAAGAAACAGGGAGTGCACTACCCTATCAAAATATTGCGTTGGTTCCCGGCACCTCAACACCTGTTAATACCAATACCATACACGATGAGATTTTTGGAGTTTGTCCTGCTCAAAATGATCAATATTTTGATGGCTACAATATAGGAGACACCAATTACAATGGAAGGACTAATGTTCTAACCGCATCAACAACAATAACCCCTTATGTGCAATATCATATAAAATTGGTTATAGCAGACCAAACAGATGGCACCTTCGATTCGGCCGTATTTATTGAAGGGAATAGTTTTAAAATTTTAGATTTAGGTGATGATGTTTCAACATGTGGGCCTTCTGTATCTTTAGATGCTGATATACAAAATCCACTAGCTACTTATGCCTGGTTTTTAGATAATAATCCGTTGGCAACAACGCTTTCAACAATAAGTGCAACACAAGATGGCACATATAGAGTTGAAGTTACTGTTGATTTAAATGGAAATGCCTGTGTAGAAACAGACGAAGTTGTAGTTGTTTTAAATACTGAAGAGCCCATTAACCCAATATCAGACTATATTTTATGTGATGATATTAGTAGTGATGGAACAGAAATATTTGACCTAACTACAAAAAACACAGAAGTAATAAACAATATCCCTTTTACAAACTATTCTTTTTCTTACCATCTGTCTGATGCCGATGCGAGAAATAATGCAAATAGTGTTACAGGTAATTTTTCTAACACCACTAATCCACAAACCATTTATGTACGTATTCAGGATTTAGATTCAGGTTGCTATGGCTTTACAACATTTAATTTAATAGTAAGCCCAGTACCTAATATAACAGATCCAATACCTTTAGAAGTTTGTGATAGTGACACTGTGCCAGATGGTTATACAATTATCGACTTAACCCAAAAAGATGCTGAAATTACTTCAGGACAAAGTAATTTAGTTGTAAGTTATCATTATAGCGCTGTTGATGCAAGTAATGGTGTAAACCCTATTCCTATACCCTATGTAAATACAAATACACCTACTGAAACGGTTTATGTAAGGGTTATAAATACGCAAACGGGTTGTGTAAATACGTCATCTCTAACAATTAACATGACTACCAGCCCAATAGTTAATAGAGATACGCAATATATAGATGCCTGTGATACAGACCATGACGGTAGTGCCGATTTTAATTTAACTCAAGTAATTAATGATGTTTTAATGGGCTTAGACCCTACAACGGTAACTATTACATTTCATGAAACATTACCAGATGCTCAAAGTGGCATTAATCCGGTAGCCGATGAAACCAACTACCAATATCAAAACGCTTTACTAGAACCTGGTTCTACCAGACTTTACATTAGAATTGAAGATAATAATACAGGGTGTGCCTCTATAGTTCCGCTTGAACCCCATACCAATTTACTGTTAACAGGCACAGATACTGGAGATTTCGCATTATGTGATACTAATGATGATGAAAACGATACTTTAAATTTTGACTTAACTACCGTTGCTCAATTTATTGCTAACGAATTACCAAACATTGTCGTTACATTTTATGAAACGGAAACAGAAAGAGATACCGATACAAACCCTATAGATACTAGTGTATTATTTCCTGCTACAAGTCCAACTACGCTTTATATTAAAATAGACGATGTTGTTAGTGGCTGTTCCGACTTTTCTGAAATAACATTATTAGTAAATCCTGTATTGTTATTTAATCCAGCTAATCCATTACCATATTGTGATACTGATGACGATGGCTTTGTAAGTATTGATTTAGCTTCATTAGATAATATCGTTACTGGTGGCAACACCAATTTTGAAGTTCGTTACTTCTCTTCTGACATTGATGCTCAAAATAATACAAATCAGTTACCGCCTTTCTATACAAATACTGCTATGGTAGAAACCATATATGCCCGTATAGAAAATATAGATACCAGTTGCAGTACCATAAACCCATTTGAGATTCAAATAAACCTTGCTCCCGCAGCAACATCACCAACTCCTATAGTGATTTGTGATGATGATCAAGATGGCTTTTCAATTATAAACCTTGAAAATAAAATTTCGGAAACAGTTACAAGTACAGCTGGTATCAATATAGATTTTTTTACTTCTATAGATGATGCCAATAATAATGTAAACCCAATAACCAACAGAACCAATTATAATGCTAATACACAAACTATATACATTCGTGTCGAAAATGATGATAGTCTGAGTTGCTATAATATAGTAACACTAGATGTAACAGTAAACACCGTACCAGTAATTCCAAATATAACACCCTTTCAAATATGTAAAGATGATGGAACATTTACAGCAGATTTTTTGCTTATAGATAAAGATGCCGAAATTTTAAACGGACAAACAGGTAAGGAAGTCTATTATTTTGAAGACGCAGCTCTTACAATTCCTATAGACAAAAATACTATTTACCAAAACACAAGCACTCCGCAAACTATATATATCCGTGTAGAAAATATTACTGATGCAACCTGTTTTACTACTTCATCCTTTGTGTTACAAGTATCTTCAGATCCTATGTATAATGCGTTTACACCTTATTTGATTTGTGACGATATTTCCAACGACCAAATTCATCTTTTTAATTTAAATGAAAAAGTTACTGAAATATCTCAAGGGTCGCCAGATAATCTTAACGTTACATTTCATCTAACACGGCAAAATGCCGAAGATAATGTTAACCCTCAGCCATTACAATATACAAACGTTTCTAATCCGCAAACACTTTATGTAAGAATAGAAAGTAGTGCTTCGTTTTGTTATGTTGTTGAAGAATTAGGTATTAATATTATCGCATCACCAGATATTACTCAAGCTAATCCCTTTGAAAGCTGTGATACAGATTATGACGGATTTGTTACGTTTAATTTAGAAAATGCCGATTTTCAAATTAATGATAGATTGCAAAATAATCTCATTACAAATTATTTTGAAAATTTTACTGATATCAATCAAAATGATGGGTTAGATAATAGCAATGAAATTACTGATCCGGTAAATTATATCTCAAACACTAAAACCGTATATATTAAAGTAGCAAACACATTAACCGGGTGCTTTAGTGTAATTCCACTAGATTTGGTTGTAATTCCTCCACCGGCTACCAACCCTATAAACACCATAGAAATTTGTGATAACGATACCAATACTTTTGATTTAACTACTGTAAACGCTCAAATTGTTAACGATCCTAGCCTTGTAAATATATCATATCATGATTCTCAAAATGATGCCGATAACAATCAAAATCCTATTGGGAACACATTTAATTATACCTCAACTAATCATATCATTTTCGTTAGAGTTAATGATCCACTTATAAATTGTCCAATAACGCTATCTTTTAACTTACAGATAAACCCTAATCCTATAGCAAATACAGCTCCAGACTTAATAAGCTGTGATGATGATTTTGATGGGTTCTATGAATTTGATCTATCAGCAAACACAAATGCGATATTAGGCACTCAAAATCCTTCTACATATACTGTAACATATTATAACGATTTATCAAACGCTGAGACTGCAAATAATGTACTACCCAATATGCATTCTGCTTTTGATGACGAAATCATCTATGCCCGTGTTCAAAATAATACTACAGGATGCTTTGCTATATCTCAATTTGCAACCAGAATTAATCCTTTACCAATAATTCCTATTGAAGACCTTGTGCCGCTTTGTATAAACGATTTACCTTTAATTATTAGTGCAGACACAGGCAACCTTAATGACACCTATTTATGGTCTACGGGAGAAACCTCAACAGAAATCCTTTTAGATGATGTTGGAGATATTGGTGATTACTGGGTTACTGTTACTACACCTCATGTTGTTGGTCCAGATTGCTCGTATACCAAAAATTTTACTGTAATTGAGTCTGAAGATGCTACTATCAATTTTACTACAAAAGTTGATTTTGCTGATCCAAATAGCATAACGGTTGATGTAAGCGGTATTGGTGATTATGTGTTTATTTTAGATGATGGAGTTCCTCAAATATCAAACGTCTTTGAAAACGTCACTTTTGGATTGCATGTGGTAACTATTCGAGATTTAAATGGCTGTAAAGATGTAACCACTGAAGTTGTTGTAATAGATATTCCAAAATTTGTTACACCAAATAACGATGGTACCTTTGATACTTGGCACATAGTTGGCGTGCAGGAAATACCAGGAACAGTTGTTTATATTTACAACAGACATGGCAAATTATTAAAAACGCTGCCACACACATCTATAGGTTGGGATGGTACATTTAATGGACATAATATGCCTTCAGATGATTATTGGTTTGTAGCTAAGGTTATTCAAAACGGAGAAACATTTGACATAAAAGGGCATTTCGCTTTAAAGCGTTAAAACTTCATTTACAAAGCATTACCATAAATATTACTCATTTTACCTTAAATAATTAAACCTTTAAGGTTTTTATAAGTCAAATTTAATTAAATACTATATTTTAGTTGTGCACTTAATTTACGCGAGTAAAATATCTCAATTTTAAATTTAAATGAACTGTTGTTCTTACACTAAAGGGTTATTAATTTTTCTATTATCATTAATAAGTAATCTAGGGTTCTCTCAATTGAGCAAAACACATTATATTCCTCCTCTAACTACTTCAGGAAGTAGCTCTTCAAATGTTGAAGAACAATACATCTACATTTCAACGCCAAATACTACCGCCATTTCTTATACTATTAAGCCTGTAGGGCAGCCAACTTCAAGTTATATAACCGGAAGTGTTTCAAAAACAAATCCTCAAGAAGTTTTTATAGACAACGGAGACGGACAGCTATTTGTTTCTACATCACTAACCAGTACAATACTTAATAAAGGATATATTATAGAAGCTGATGGTACTATTTATGTATCACTTAGGGTAAACACAAGAAACCGTTCGCAAGCTGGAGCTTTAGTTAGCAAAGGGCTTTCTGCTTTAGGAACAACTTTTAGAGTTGGTGCTTATACAAATGAAGCAGGAAGAACAGTTAACAGTCAAGGTATTCCTAATGAAAATTTAATGAGTTTTGTTTCTGTAATGGCTACCGAAGATATGACTAATATTAATTTTTCTAACATTTCAAATAACACTGAGGTTGAAAATTTTAATGGTAGTTTTCCTTTAAGTATTAATTTAAACAAAGGAGAGTCTTATATCATAGCAATGAACAGCTATTCTTCCACATATCCAATTGAAAATAAAGATGGCCTTATAGGTGCTCTTGTACAATCTGATAAAAATATTGTTGTCAATTGTGGTTCTACAAATGGGAGTTTTGATAATGGTAATGGTAGAGATTATGGGATTGATCAAATTGTCGATATATCAAAAGTTGGAACCGAGTATATCTTTGTTAAAGGTTATGGTGCTAATGCTTGGGAAAATGTTTTAATAGTAGCCCATAACAATAATACCTCTATTAGTATTAACGGAAATACTCCAATAACAACTATTAATGCTGGAGAGTATTATCTAATTGAAGGCAACCAATATAACACAAATGACAATATGTATGTAGAAACATCTCAGCCAGTTTTCACATATCAAGGTATCGGTGGGTTAGATAATAATGGTTCTCCAAGCGAAGCCAATCAAGGCATGTTTTTTGTACCGCCATTAAGCTGTGAAGCTCGTGGAAACTTAGATAATATAGCACAAATAGAAAAAATAGGAAATATAACCTTTAAGGGTGGAGTATCTATAGTTACAAAAACAGGTTCAACGGTTACTATTAACAATACAGCAATTTCTAACTTTAACACCACAGGTCCTAGTGCTATTACTGGCAACCCAAACTATGTAACTTATAAGGTAAACGATCTTGTAGGTAATGTTTCTGTTCAAAGCTCTGATGAATTATACTGTGCTTATTTTAATTATAATGGTAATGCAACCTCAGGAAGTTTTTATTCTGGGTTTCCTTCTGCTCCCGAAATTAATTTTAATGTTCAATTTCAAACCTTAGGAAACTGTATTCCAAATATAACTTTAGAAGCAGCAAATACTCAAAGTTTTGATAGTTTTGAATGGTGGTTTGATGATGGGTCTGGGTACGTCAATACAAACATAAGTCAACCTAATTTAACCCCAACCATACCTGGTAGATATAAACTTATAGGAATAATTACCTGTACCGGAGAACGTCTAGAATCTACAGAAGTTCCAGTAAGCTTTTGTCCTGATGATATTGATAACGACGGTATTATCGACAATATTGATATAGATAATGATAATGATGGCATTCTAAACTGTACAGAATCCAAAGGAGATGCAGCTTTAAATTTAAGTGTTTTAAGCATTCCTGAATTAATTTTTCAAGACAATACAAGAAATAATACAATTACAAGCGGCAACTATACTCAATCCAATAATTTAGGAAATACTAATTTGTTTAGCGGAAATAGTTCTGGGGGCTTCAGCAGTATTTTAGGCAATGCCACTAGTGCAGAAAACATTTACTCTCTTGTATTTACAGAGCCTCTGAATATTAAATTTGAAGAAACTATTTCGCTTCCAAATACCAATATAGATGATGAATATTTCATAGCTAAAATCCTCCCTTTAAATAAAAACATAACCTTAGTAGATCCTGACGACCACTTATTAGTAGATTCAAATTTTGATGGGGTTTTTGAAGCTGGTATCACTCAAATTTCGGGTTCTGAAATTCATTTTAAAATCAATCCATCTCCAACCGGAACCATACCTTATCAATTTTTAGCAAATCAAATAGATGGGTTTACTTTTATGCACAAATTAGAAAACGGAGCTAATTCCTCAATTTTTACTGGTGGTTTAACCATAACATGCTTTAAAAATGATAATGATTTTGATGGTATTAAAGATGAATTAGATTTGGATAGTGACAATGATGGTATACCTGATTTTATTGAAAACCAAGGCACTTTAATAACACTCTCTGGAATTGATACTGATGCCAATGGTTTAGATGATATTTTTGATATTAATAATCTTCCAATAGATACCGATATCGATACAGTTCCCGATTTTTATGATTTAGACAGTGATAATGATGGTATTTCTGATTTAATAGAATCCGGGCAATTAGGCCTTTTCTCTGACACCGATTTAAATGGAATAATTGATGGCAATTCTTTTGGAATAAATGGATGGGCGGATAATGCAGAAACAACTCCAGACAGCAATTTAATTGGTTATATTCTAAATGATTTTGATTTTGATAATATTTTTAGCTATATAGATTTTGATAGTGATGGTGATGGGTGTAGCGATGTTACTGAGGCAGGTTTTTCTGATGCTAATAACGATAATTATTTAGGCGATAATAACGTGGTTGTCGATCTAGTTGCAGATTCCGCTACTGGTCAAGGGTTAGTAACCAATGCTAGCGGCGGCTATACTATCCCTAATTCTGATTATTTAGATTTTGCTCCATTATCAATTACAACACAACCCGTAAACACTCAAGTTTGCGAATCATCAACTGATACTATTTTTATAGTATCCCCAGAATCTGAAGCATACCAATGGGAAGTAAGTATAGATGGAATTAATTGGAATGTAGTTACCAATGATGCAACCTATAGTGGATCTCAAACAGCTAGCTTAACAATTACAAACATTCCTTTATCTTTTCACAATTATCAATATAGAGTAAACCTAAATAGAAATGGTAATAACTGTGGGCTTTATTCAAGTGAAATAGAACTAACAGTAAACCCCTTACCAATAGTAAGTCCTCTTGTGTCATTAGTACAATGTGATGATGATGATTTAACTACCTTAGGTTTCAGTCCATTCAATTTAACAGAAGCTAATGGTAAAATTTCTACGAATGCAAATAACGAAACATTCACCTATTTCCTAACACAATCTGCTGCACTTTCTGGTGATATTACAAGTACAAATTATATAAGTAATCCAACTATTTTTATAAATAGAACTATAAGTTCAGATATTATATGGGCAAGAATTGAAAACGCACTGGGTTGTGCTAGTGTTGCAGAAATTCAATTAAATGTATCAACTACTGTAATTCCTTCTAATTTTTTAGTTTCTTTTAATCAATGTGATGATTTTTTAGATATTGATGGTAATAATAATGCTAACAATAATAAAAGAGATGGAATTGCTGCATTCAACTTCAGTAGCGTAACAGCAAATATTTTAAGTTTTATACCTTCAGGACAAAACCCTTTACCCCCAAGGTACTATCGAAACGAAGCTGATGCATTGGCTGAAGAAAATGAAATTACTGATGTTTCTAATTATAGAAACATAGGGTATCCAGGTTCTCAAACCATCTATGTAAGAGTAGATAGTAATATTACAAATGATTGTTTAGGCTTAGGCCCCCATATACTATTAAATGTTGAAACATTACCTATTGCTCATCCTATAAACATGAATAGACAATGTGACGATGATGATGATGGAGAGTTCCCTTTTGATACCTCACAAGTAGAAAATGATTTATTAGGCTCACAAAACCCTACTGATGTAACTATTACATATCTTGATGCGCTTGGAAATTTGCTCCCTAGCCCCTTACCAAATCCATTTTTAACCTCAAGCCAAACAATTACCATTAGAATTACAAATAATTCAACTTCAGCACCAGATGGTCCCTGCTATGAAGAAACTACGTTAGAATTTATTGTTGATAAACAACCAATAGCAAACACTATCTCTCCCCAAATTGTATGCGATGGTGATGCTGGAGATATTGATGATGATAACATATATCCTTTTGATACAGCTTCATATGAAAGCACAATTAGAGGTTCTCAAACCAACATGGATATTTTTTTCAATTATGTCGATGAAAATGGTAATCAAGTTAATAATAGTAGTACGTTACCTAATCCGCTTATTTCAGGAAATCAAACCATACTTGTTGAAGTTAGAAACCCTATAAACACATCTTGTATTGCCTCAACCAATATCGATCTTATTGTAAATCCATTACCAGATTTTACAGTTGATTCTCCCAGAATTGTTTGTTCTTCAAATCCAGAATTTGAAATTGATTTAAAACCTATCAAAGCAAGTATCATAGAAGATTTTGACTTTGAATGGAACTGGACGAGTTTAGATGGAAGCTTAACCAATCAATTTATCTCAAATGATGAAGAAATTACAGTTTCTAATCCTGGAACTTACTCAATAACTTTGACTAAAACTGATGGATCGGGCTGCTCTAGAACTAGAGACATTTTTATTGATGCATCAGAATTAGCTACTATAACCCATGAAGATGTTACTATAATTGACCTTTCCGAAAACAATTCAGTTTACATAGATACAACCAATTTAGGCATTGGTACTTATGAATATGCTCTAAGAGAAGAAGGCGCTCCTTTTATTATATATCAAAATGAACCAACATTTAATAATGTAAAATCGGGTTTTTATACAATATATATACAAGATGCTATTTGTGGTGTAGCTACACTCCCCATTTCTGTAATTGGACATCCTAAATATTTCACACCAAATGGAGATGGTACCAATGATGTATGGCAAATAAAAGGAATTAGTAGTACTTCTCAACCCAATAGTGTTATCTATATTTATGATCGCTATGGAAAATTAATTAAACAATTATCTGCAAAGTCTGATGGGTGGGATGGTACTTTTAAAGGGGCCTTATTACCAACAAATGATTATTGGTTTAAAGTTTTTCTTCAAGATGGAAGAGAATTCTCAGGACACTTCACTTTAAAACGCTAACCCAAAAGTGTCTCATTACTACAAAGTCATTTATATTTGTTATAAATGAAATGCTTATTATACATATTATGTTTTTTATTGAGCACTAATCTAATTGCTCAAAACATACAAGTAGATAGCCAATCCTATACGCCGCAACAACTCATTGAAGAGATATTAATAGATAGTAATTGTATTTCCAATGTTACGGTTACTAATGTTATTGGTGGTAATTTTGGTGGAACGGAACAAAGTTATGGCTACTTTGATGCCAGCGGCACAACATTTCCTTTTGAAAGCGGAATAGTTTTAAGCACTGGTCGTTTAAGTAATGTTGAAGGCCCTAACACAACGTTAAGTGATGATGATGCTAACAACTGGGGCGGGGATAGTGATTTAGAAACTGTTTTAAATGAAAGTGATACACACAATGCAACCCTTATAGAATTTGAATTTACATCGTTAGCAAACCTTGTTAGCTTTAAATATCTTTTTGCATCAGAAGAATATCAACAAGGAAATCCAAACACCTGCCAGTTCTCAGATTTATTTGGCTTCTTAATCCGAGAAGCATCTGATCAAGTTTACACAAACATTGCATTAATTCCAGATACACAAATCCCAGTTAAAGTTACTACCGTGCATCCAGACATTCCAAATGGTTGCCCTGCACAAAATGAAAGCTATTTTGGAAGTTGGAACAATACTTCTGCGTCTATTAATTTTAATGGTCAAACCGTTGTTCTAACTGCTACTGCTAATGTATTACCAGGGCAAACCTATCATGTAAAATTAGTAATTGCAGATCAGCAAAACTATAGGTATGACTCAGCCGTTTTTCTTGAAGCCGGTAGCTTTCGGTTAAATACAGATTTAGGTCCAAATAGATTAATATCAACAAATACTGCGCTATGTGAAAATGAAACTCTTGAATTAAAGGCCTCTCAAATTGGTGCAACATCTTACAGATGGTTTTTTAACGATATAGAGCAAACTGGAAATAATAATGAAACTTTTAATGTTACCCAAGCGGGAAAATACCATGTTGAAGTTGCTTTAAATAATAATTGCTTTTCATATGGAGAAATACTCGTTGAATATATTCAAAACCCAAGCATCTCTAACACAACTGTTACTGCATGTGATAGCGACCTAGATGGATTAACAACCTATAATTTATTCAATGCTATTCAAAATATTACTAATGGAGATCCATCATGGTCAGTCCAAAACTTTTTTTTAACGGCGCTAGATGCTCAGCAAAATATTAATGAAATAGCTAACCCTTCGGCTTTTCAGAATAATATTCCGCAACAAATGGTTTATGCCAGATTAGCATATGCTTCCAAATGTTTTTCTATTGCAGAAATAGCTTTAGACACCTCAAATAACATCATAAATATTCCCGCTTACAACATTTGTGATGATGACATCATTGACGGCTTTTCTGTGTTTAATACCACGGATTTAGTATCTCATATAAAACCTTTAGTTCCAAACGGGTCGACCATAACTTTTTATACAAACGAACAAGATGCATTAAATGAAACAAATGCCATTAGCGGAAACTATACTAATACAACGCCCAATAATGATACTCTCTTTGTAAAAGTAGAAAATAATGGGCGCTGCTATACTATAAGTACTATTGCCCTAAATGTCATTTTCACTCCTTTACTATTAGCTAACCAGACTAAATTTTATTGTACAGATACATTTCCGACCTCCATTCAATTAAATGCTGGTGTTTTAAATGATAACCCAAAAAATTACACCTATCAATGGTTTTTAAACAACCAACAAATTAGTAACACTACTGCAATTATCAATGTCAATGAAATTGGGACTTATTCTGTAATAGTAAGCCATCTAAACGGGTGCTCTTCAACTCGAGAAATAGTTGTTTTACCTTCTAATCCAGCAACTATAATTGATATTTCAATAGTAGAAGCATCTTCAAACAATTCCATCACAGTAAATGTTTCAGGGCAAGGGGATTATCAATTTGCATTAGACTCTCAAATATATAATGATAATAATGTGTTTACCAATATTAAGGCTGGGTTTCATACAATAAATGTTCTTGATAAAAATGGCTGTGGAATAGTATCGGAATTAGTATCAGTATTAGGATTTCCAAAATACTTCACACCTAACAATGATGGTTTTAATGATACTTGGAAACCTTTTGGTGTGGATGCTCAATTTAATTCAGATATTAAAATAATTGTATTTAACCGATACGGAAAGTTATTAAAAAGCATTAGTCCTTCAGAGACTGGTTGGGATGGAACCTTTAATGGGGCTAAGCTTCCAAATGACGATTATTGGTATAGAGTTATATTTCCCGATGGAAAAGAATACCGTGGACATTTTGCACTAGTAAGGTAATTGCTTTAGATTTGTAAAATGCAGTTCAAAATTGATTCAGAATTTGATCCAACTGGTGATCAGCCACAAGCCATAAAGCAATTAGTTGATGGTATACATACCGATGAGAAATACCAAACTTTGCTCGGTGTAACGGGTTCAGGAAAAACCTTTACAGTTGCAAATGTTATCGAAGAGGTTCAGCGTCCAACTTTAGTGTTAGCACATAACAAAACGCTGGCTGCTCAATTATATTCGGAATTCAAGCAGTTTTTTCCCGATAATGCAGTAGAGTATTTTGTATCGTATTATGATTATTATCAACCCGAAGCTTACATCCCGGTTTCTGGTGTTTATATAGAAAAAGATTTATCAATAAATGAAGAAATAGAGAAGATGCGTTTAAGCACGACCTCCTCTCTACTCTCTGGCCGTCGGGATGTTTTGGTTGTTGCATCAGTATCTTGTTTATATGGTATTGGGAACCCTGTAGAATTTCAAAAAAACGTAATCACACTTAAAAGAGATCAGGTTATTTCCAGAACCCATTTATTACACCAATTGGTACAAAGTTTATATTCCCGTACAGAGGGAGAGTTTAATCATGGTAATTTTAGGATAAAAGGAGATACTATTGATATTTTTCCAAGTTATGCAGATGATGCTTTTAGAATTCATTTTTTTGGTGATGAAATCGAAGCTATAGAATCTTTTAATATTCAAACCAACGCAATTGTTGAAAAATATGATCGTCTAACCATTTATCCCGCCAATATGTTTGTAACATCTCCTGAAGTTTTACAAGGCGCTATAACAGATATTCAAGATGATTTGGTTAAGCAACATGATTATTTCAAGGAAATAGGAAAACATTTAGAAGCAAAACGTTTAAAAGAACGAACCGAATTTGATTTAGAAATGATTCGCGAATTAGGGTACTGCTCGGGTATAGAAAACTATTCGCGTTATTTAGATGGAAGGCTACCTGGAACAAGACCTTTCTGTTTATTAGATTATTTCCCTGATGATTATTTAATGGTTGTTGATGAAAGCCATGTAACCATTTCACAAGTGCATGCCATGTATGGAGGAGATAGAAGCCGAAAAGAAAATTTAGTAGAATATGGTTTTAGATTACCAGCAGCAATGGATAATCGTCCATTAAAGTTTGAAGAGTTTGAAGCACTTCAAAATCAAGTTATTTATGTAAGTGCAACACCAGCCGATTATGAATTGCAAAAAACTGATGGGATTTATGTAGAACAAGTAATTCGTCCTACGGGTTTATTAGATCCTACAATAGAAGTAAGACCAAGTTTAAACCAAATTGATGATTTAATTGAAGAAATACAGCAACGTGTAGAAAAAGACGAACGAACTTTAGTAACTACCCTTACTAAGCGTATGGCAGAAGAACTAACAAAATACTTAGATAGAATTCAAATACGGTGCCGTTACATTCATAGCGATGTGGATACTCTTGAACGTGTTGAAATTATGCAGGATTTACGCAAAGGCTTGTTTGATGTTTTAGTTGGTGTAAATTTACTCCGTGAAGGTTTAGACTTACCCGAAGTATCTCTTGTTGCTATTTTAGATGCCGATAAAGAGGGTTTTTTACGTTCGGCACGTTCGCTTACTCAAACTGTTGGTAGAGCTGCCAGAAACTTAAACGGAAAAGCTATTATGTATGCCGATAAAATTACTAAAAGCATGCAAAAAACTATTGATGAAACAGAATATAGGCGTGAAAAACAAATGGCATACAATACAGAACATAATATAAAACCTAAGCCTTTAAATAAAAGCTTAGACAATGCCTTATCAAAAAACTCTGTAAGTACCTATAGTTACGAACTTGAAGCCGCAAAAGCTGCTGAACCTGAAAGTGACTATTTAAGCAAACCTGAACTGGAAAAGAAAATTAGGGAAAAACGTAAGCTTATGGAAGAAGCCGCAAAAGCATTAGACTTTATTATTGCAGCCAAATTACGAGACGAAATTAAAAATTACCAAAATAAACTAGAAAAGCTAAAAGTATAGACTTTTAGCTTTTCTATTACAAGCCATATTAGGGCTTATCAACACTTATTATATAACTTAGCAAATTTTAATTATACTGTGTTTTAAAAATATCTATTAATACATCAGGTGGCACAATTTTGTTAGGAAAACTTTCCATTAAATATAACACCTTGGTTATCGATTCGTGACTTAATCCCATACGAAGTCCAAAATTATAAAGTTTTATAACCCCTGCTGAATTATTTTCTTCACCGTGTTCCTGTTCAATATTCATTAGTAAAACTAACCTATGAAACTGAACTATACGCTCGCTATGAGATTTTAAATGCGTATAAGAAACAGGATGCTCTATTAAATAATCAAAATCTTCACGAGAAATATCTAGTTGTTTAGCTACGCCCAACAAAAAATTATATTCTATATTTTTTATGTCTTTATCATATTTTGCAAATGCAATCATTTCTGATAAAAGACTCAATTTTTCTACTCTATTAACCATGTCGCTAAAGGGATAAATTAATTACATTATAAAGGTACGCAGAAGCATACTTTAATAATCGTGGATATAATGTATCTTATCGAAAAGTTAGACGTTTTTAATCGAAGATTTTAATTATTTCATCACAGGTCTATTTTTTTTATCCGATTTTTAAGTAACATACAGAAATACAAAAAACACATGTTTGTAACTATAAATTACATAAATCACGCATAATCAACATGTTACAGATAAATTTTTCGTTTTCATTATTAAATAATGAAATCAATATTTAAAGTATCTTTACCAAAAATTGAAAAACGCTAGAGATTAGTATTTAGAAACGTGAAATCGACGAAAGGCAGCCATAGAAAAAGCATATGACAAATAACGATATTTTTAAAAAATTGCGAGTTGCATTAAAATTAAGGGATGATGATATTATAAAGATTTTAAGTCTTGTAGATTTTAGAATTTCTAAAAGCGAACTTGGAGCATTCTTTAGAAAAGAAGATCATCCTAAATATATGGAATGTGGAGATCAAATTTTAAGAAATTTTTTAAATGGTTTGGTTATTCATTTACGGGGACCGATGCCTAAAAAAGGAGAAAATAAAGTACAAAAAAAGAGCAACAAATAAAGTTGCTCTTTTTTATAATCCTATAATAAATTTAGTTTATTAAGCTAAAACTTCTTGTACCTTATCTGCAGCCTCCTGGAATTCTGTGGCACTCATTACATCTAAACCAGAATTATCAATTAATTCTTTTGCAATATCTGCATTTGTACCTTGCAGGCGTACAATTATAGGCACATTGATATTACCCATGTTTTTATAAGCATCAATAACGCCTTGTGCCACACGGTCACAACGCACAATACCACCAAAAATATTAATTAAAATAGCTTTTACAGCTGGGTCTTTCAAAATAATTTTAAACGCAGCCTCAACACGAGCAGCATCTGCAGTACCTCCAACATCTAAAAAGTTTGCTGGCTCTCCTCCTGCTTGCTTTATTAAGTCCATAGTGGCCATAGCTAAACCAGCTCCATTTACCATACATCCTACGTTTCCATCTAAATCTACATAATTTAAACCTAATTCGCCAGCCTCCACTTCAATAGCACTTTCTTCACGTATATCTCGTAAATCAACATAATTTTTATGTCTGTACAACGCATTGTCATCAATAGTAACTTTGGCATCAACAGCCATTATTTTATTATCACTCGTTTTTAATACTGGATTAATTTCGAATAAAGAAGAATCAGATTTTACATAAGCTGTATAAAGGTTAGTAACAAATTTTGTCATTTCCTTAAAAGCTAACCCAGACAATCCTAAGTTAAAAGCAACTCTTCTTGCTTGAAATGGCATTAAACCAACAGCTGGGTCAATTTCTTCTGTAAATATTAAGTGGGGCGTTTCCTCAGCTACAGTTTCAATATCCATACCTCCTTCAGTGGAATACATAATCATGTTACGTCCGGTACCACGATTTAATAATACCGACATATAAAACTCATTCGTTTCACTTTCCCCCGGGTAATAAACATCTTCGGCTATCAACACCTGGTGTACTTTTTTACCCTCAGCTGATGTTTGAGGTGTAATTAAATTCATCCCAATAATTTGTCCTGCAATTGTTTCTACCTCCTGTAGATTTTTAGCAAGCTTTACACCACCACCTTTTCCACGGCCTCCAGCATGAACCTGTGCCTTAATAACATGCCAACTTGTACCTGTTTCTTGTGTT
>CBDDAJ010000036.1:0-203605 GCA_965224845.1 Wocania sp. | reverse complement strand
CTCATTTAGTCTCTTTTTTAGTTTCAGAAAGAGCAGCTTACATTACAGGTGAGGTTATAAATATTAATGGAGGTATTTATTCATAAATAAAGGCATAAAATGAGAAGAGTTGTAATAACTGGTATGGGAATATATTCCTCTATAGGTGAAAACTTAGAGGAGGTTAAAACATCACTTTATAATGGGGCTTCAGGAATTATTTTTGATGAAAAAAGAATTCCCTTTGGCTATCGTTCCTGTTTAACAGGAATGGTAAAAACACCTAATCTTAAAAAGTTATTAACTAGAAGACAACGTATTAGTTTAGGAGAGGAGGGAACCTATGCATATATGGCTACAATTGAAGCTTTAGAGAATGCAAAAATTACTCAAGACTTTTTAGACGCAAACGAAGTAGGTATTCTTTACGGAAATGATAGTACAGCGAAGTCTGTGATTGAATCTGTAGATAAAATACGAGAAAAAAAGGACACCACACTAGTAGGTTCAGGGTCTATTTTTAAAGGTATGAACTCTACTATAACAATGAATCTATCTACAATTTTTAAACTCAAAGGGGTTAACTTTACTATAAGCGCAGCATGTGCTAGTGGATCTCATGCTATTGGTATGGCCTATCAACTTATAAAAAGTGGGCTTCAAGATTGTATTATTTGTGGCGGTGCTCAAGAAATTAATGAGCTTGCTATGGGTAGTTTTGATGGTTTGGGTGTATTTTCTCCAAATAATGACCATCCAGAAACAGCCTCTCGTCCTTTCGATAAAAACCGTAATGGCCTTATACCTAGCGGAGGAGGAGCAACTCTTATTTTAGAAAGTTACGAATCTGCGATTAAGCGTGGTGCTCCAATTTTAGGTGAAATTATTGGTTATGGATTTTCATCCAATGGCGAACATATTTCAACACCAAACGTTGATGGCCCTTCTCGAGCTATGAATAAAGCTATAAAACAAGCTAATATTTCTAATGATAGTATAGACTATGTTAATGCTCATGCAACATCTACTCCAGTTGGCGACTCAAATGAAGCAAAAGCGATATTTGATGTTTTTGGAGAAAACGGGCCTTATGTAAGCTCAACAAAATCAATGACAGGCCATGAATGTTGGATGGCTGGAGCAAGTGAAGTCATTTATTCTATGCTCATGATGCAACATTCCTTTATAGCCCCTAACATAAATTTAGAAACTCCAGATGAAGATGCTGCCAAATTAAATTTAGTTAGCAAAACACTAGATAAAAAAATTGATGTATTTTTGTCAAATTCTTTTGGATTTGGAGGAACAAATTCAGCATTAATAATAAAAAAATTATAATACCAAATATGAATAAAGAAGTTATTATTGAAAAAATAAACAACTTTCTTATAGATGAATTTGAAGTTGAGGCAGAGGATATTATACCTGAAGCTAATTTAAAAGAAACACTTGAGTTAGATAGTCTAGATTTTGTTGATTTAGTTGTCGCTATTGAAGCTAATTTTGGAGTAAAATTAGTAGGCGAGGATTTTATTAATGTAACCACTCTTCAGAATTTTTACGATCTTATAGAGAATAAACTAAGTTAATCTTCTTATTTTAAAATAAATGGCTACTGAATGGGAAGGAAAATCCAGAGGTTCAGTTTTAGGATATAAAATATTTGTCTTTTGTATTAAAAAACTCGGATTGAATGCAGCCTATTTTGTGCTCATTTTTGTTGCGTTATACTTCTGTTTTTTTGCCAAAAATAATACCAGATCAACGTATTGTTACTTTCGCAAGCGTCGCCAAAACTCAAGGCTAAAAAGTGTTTTTAACATTTATAAAAGTTATTTTGTTTTTGGACAAACTATTATTGACAAAATTGCTATTTCTTCGGGGCTAAGAGATAAATTTACTTATAATTTTGACGGTATAGAACAACTAAAAGCAATTCTAAAAGCAAAAAAAGGAGGTGTCTTAATTAGTGCTCATGTCGGTAATTTTGAGATTGCAGAGTACTTTTTAAACGAGTTAGACGAAAACGTCTCAATAAGTTTACTCACAACAGATACTGAACACAGTGATATTAAAGCTTATATTGAAAGTGTAACAACAAAGTCTAGTGTTAAATTTATTATTATTAAGGACGATTTATCTCATATTTTTGAAATCAATGCAGCGTTGTCTAGAAATGAAATAATATGTGTTACTGGAGATCGCTATGTTAAAGATTCAAAAACATTAAAATCTGAGCTGTTAGGAAAAGCAACACACTTTCCCGCCGGACCATTTGTTTTAGGCTCAAGATTAAAAGTTCCGGTTATTTTTGTTTATGTCATGAAAGAAACAAGAAAGCATTACCATCTCTTTGCCAGAACAGCTCAGGTAAAACAACGTGACGCCAAAGGCTTACTTAAATCATATACCGAAAGTTTAGAATGGATGCTTGATAAATATCCATTACAGTGGTTTAACTATTTTGATTTTTGGAACGATTTTAAAAACTAATTTAAGCATGAATTTACTTAAAGCACCTATTACAGATCAAAATATAATTTTACAACTAATACCACAACGCGAACCAATTATTATGGTTAATGCTTTGTTATATTTTGATGAAACTAAAGTAGTTTCCGGATTAACTGTGGCTAACGACAATTTATTTGTTCAAAACGGTTATCTTACAGAGCCAGGATTAATTGAAAATATGGCTCAAACCGTAGCGCTTTATACAGGTTACCATTTTTATATTAAAAACATTCCTGCTCCCGAGGGTTACATTGGAGCTATAAAAGGAGTTCATATTGAAAAATGCCCTCAAGTAGGCACACAACTTGAAACTGAAATTGAAATTTTGCAGGAAGTCATGGGGGTTACTTTAGTTAAAGGGATTACCAAATTAAATGGTGTTAGTATTATGACGGCGCAAATGAAAACGGTTTTAAAAAAGTAAACCTAAATGAAAACTAAAAAAACCAAGGATGAATTAGAAACCGCATTAAAAGCTACTCACAACATTAGAGTACGCTTTAATGAAACGGATGCACTAGGTATTGTTTGGCATGGTTATTATCTTCATTATTTTGAAGATGGTAGAGAAGCATTTGGCAGAAAATATGGTATTTCTTATCTGGAAACTAAAGCCAAAGGTTATGTAACACCTATTGTTACATCAAATTGTGAGCATAAATTACCACTACGCTATGGAGACATAGCAACCGTTGAAACTACATATATAGACACTGTAGCAGCAAAACTAATTTTTAGATATAAAATTTTAAATGCTGAAGGGCAAACGGTATGTACAGGAGAAACTGTTCAGGTTTTTGTTGATGATACTAACGAATTATCACTTACTCTTCCTCCTTTTTTTAAAGATTGGAAAATTAAAAACGGATTTTTATAATTTACCATGAAAGATGTTTTTATTACAGCAAATACTATTATTTCACCACTTGGATTTACATCTGAAGCTAATATTTCGAAAATCGCTAAGGAAAAATCAGGAATTGCTTTGCATGATAACATAAGTACTACGCCTTGTTATGCTTCTATAATTGACACTAATTTATTAAACGACTCTTTTAGCTGCATAGGTAATTGTGATGCTTATACCAAGCTTGAGAAAATGATGATCTTGTCGTTGCATGACACCATTACTCAAGCTTCATTTTCAATTTCTGAAAGAACAGCTTTAATTATAGCTACTACAAAAGGAAATATTGATGCTTTGCAAAACAATGTGAACTCAAAACAGGCATATTTATCACTATTAGGTAAAACAATTAAAACTTTTTTTGGCTTTCAAAACGAGCCTATAATTATTTCTAATGCCTGTGTTTCGGGGATTTTATCTATTGCCGTAGCAAAGCGATTTATCCAAAATAATTACTATGATAATGCCTTTGTTGTTGGTGGTGATATTGTTTCAGAATTTACATTATCAGGTTTTCAAGCCTTTCAAGCGATAAGCAATATGCCTTGTCAGCCATTTTCCAAATACAGAAGCGGCATTACGCTTGGAGAAGCAGCAGCTTCGGTTGCTATTTCTAATCAAAGTACAGCAAAAGAAAATATTCAAATCATTGGAGATGGATCGTGTAACGATGCTAACCATATTTCGGGACCTTCACGAACTGGAGAAGGACTTTACTTAAGTATGTGTTCTGCATTAAAAGAAGCGCAGATAGCGCCCCAAAGCATTGATTATATTTCGGCTCATGGGACAGCAACAATTTTTAATGACGAAATGGAAGCCATTGCCTTTAACCGGGCAAAATTAGAGTACACCCCTTTAAATAGCTTAAAAGGCTATTACGGACATTCCTTAGGGGCATCAGGATTATTAGAAGCTGTTGTTGGTTTACACTCTATGAAAAACAATGCACTTTACACCTCATTTGGCATGGATGAACTTGGTGTTTCTATGCCATTAAACATAATTAAGCATACAACAAAAACTGCAGTAAATACCTTTTTAAAAACGGCATCGGGGTTTGGCGGTTGTAATACCGCTGTCATTTTCAAAAAGATAAGTCAGTGAAAAAGAATTTAAACATAACAGCCTATTGTCGTATAAAAAACCATACTGTTTCAGTAAATGGGAAGTCGATTATAGCTAAAGATTCTCAATTGTCTTTTTCCGAATTTGCTAAACAGGTCTATAAAGAAAAGGACATGCTATATCCTAAGTTTTTTAAAATGGATAAGCTATGCAAATTAGCGATTCTTGCATCAGAATTTCTTTTAGAAGATTCAAAAATAGATGCAAGTATTAAAGAAAATATGGGTATTGTCCTTTCAAATCGTTCAGCAAGTTTAGATACCGATAGAAGATATCAGGAGACCATTACCAATAAAGACAACTATTTTCCTAGTCCGGCTATATTTGTATACACTTTACCAAACATAACAATTGGTGAGATTAGTATAAGACATCAAATAAAAGGAGAGAACGTATTTTTTGTTTCAGATGATTTTAATGAAGCATTATTAGAACAGTATACAACAAGCTTAATGATGAATAAAAAAAGTAGTTATGTGCTTTGTGGCTGGATAGATTTTGATGCTAACAAATATGAAGCATTTATGTATCTTGTGGCAGAAGAAAGCATAGGCCAATATTCAAAAGAATTTATTAAAAAAATATACAACGAAAATTAATGAAAGCCTTAAAAGAAGAACTTAAAGAACATATTATTGAACAATTAAATTTAGAAGAGTTTAGCGCTGAAGATATTGCTGATAATGATGCATTATTTGGAGACGGACTCGGACTCGATTCTATTGATGCCTTAGAGCTTATTGTAATGCTCGATAAGAATTACGGTATCAAATTGACAGACCCAAATGAAGGTAAAGCTGTTTTCGCTTCAATTGAAGTTTTAGCGACTTATATCACTGAACATCGTACAAAATAGTATGATCCAAAAACGTGTTGCCATAACCGGAATGGGAATTATATCTTCTATTGGTAATACTATAGAAGATAATTTGCATGCGCTTTTAAATAGTAAAAAAGGCATTGCTCCTATTGTAAGTATTAAAACACGACATAAAAATGATATTAAGGTTGGTGAGGTTTTGCAAACCAATGCTCAATTAGCTGAAAGCCTGAATTTACCTAAAAAACATAAATACTCAAGAACAGCTTTACTAGGTTGTATTGCAGCGCAACAAGCTATAAAACAAGCAAATATTGAAGTTGTAGATCGCTATAGAACTGGTTTAATATCATCAACAAGTGTTGGCGGTATGGATTTAACCGAGCAATACTTTCAAAATTATAATGCAGATTCTGAAAGTAGAGCGTTTATTAATAGTCATCATGCTTTTGATAGCACCGAAAAAATCGCTAAATATTTAGGTGTTTCAGAATATACATCAACCATAAGTACGGCGTGTTCATCGGCAGCAAACGCTATTATGTTAGGGGTACGACTGATAAAATCTGGGCAATTAGATCGTGTTGTTGTTGGTGGTACTGATGGTTTGGCAAAATTCACCATCAATGGGTTTAAAACCTTAATGATTTTATCAGATACTGATTGCACACCCTTTGATGCGCATAGAAAAGGATTAAATTTGGGTGAAGCAGCGGCTTATCTAGTTTTAGAATCTGATGCGGTTATAAAACAAGATAAAAAAAAGGCTATAGCCTATGTAGCGGGGTATGCTAATGCTAATGATGCTTTTCATCAAACAGCATCTTCAGAAAATGGAGAAGGAGCATTTTTAGCCATGTCAAAAGCTTTACAAGTAGCACAGCTCAATCCTGAGCAAATCGATTATATTAATGCACATGGTACAGCAACTCTTAATAACGATTTAACAGAAGGTATTGCCATCAAACGTATTTTTAAAGATACCATTCCCGATTTTAGTTCAACTAAAGCATTTACCGGACATACGTTGGCCGCTGCAGGAGCTATAGAAGCGGTCTATTCTATTTTAGCACTTCAAAACAATGTGATGTTTCCTAATTTGAATTTCAAGACAGCTATTCCAGAATTAGATATGATTCCTTTAACTAAAATGACTAAAAAACCTTTAAACTATGTGCTTTCCAATTCATTTGGTTTTGGGGGCAATTGTTCAACACTTATTTTTTCTAAAAGTTAATGACCCCTTGTTATATAAATAGCGCCGTTTCAATTTCAGCACAAGACACTATAAATGCGTCTGGCTTTTTAGAAAACAGTATTTCTTTTGATAAAAAAACGGCTCATGCTATACATCCAAACTATAAAACTTTTATAAGCCCTATTGCGAGCAGACGCATGGCTACTGGTGTAAAAATGGGAATTGCGGCTTCAAAAACCGCATTGCAAATGGCTGAAATAGAAAAGCCAGATGCGATTATTACCGGAACAGGAATGGGTTGTATTGAAGATTCAGAAAAATTCTTAAATGCTATTATTGATAATGATGAAGAGTTTTTAACTCCAACAGCATTTATACAATCAACACATAATACTGTTGGTGCTCAAATTGCTTTAACACTTAAATGTAATAGTTATAATGTAACTCATGTGCATGGTGCCGCCTCATTTGAATCTGCTGTTTTAGATGCACAACTGATGCTTCATGAAAATGCTGCTAATACTATTTTAGTTGGAGGAACAGACGAATTGGGGAAGCAATTTATTAATGATATTGTAATAGCAGAATCTTTAGAAGACCAACCAATCACAACTCCATTTGGAGAAGGGGCTCATTTTTTTACTTTTTCAGCTTCAAAGAAAAAAAATAGCTTTTGTGCTTTGCAAGGACTTCGCATTTTCAATGTAGCAAATACTAGAACTATAAAACCTCAAGTAGAGAATTTTTTGAATCTATATAACTTACAGACAGAAGATATTGATGCTATAATATTGGGCAAAAACGGGGATGCTTATGATAATTTATACCAAGGGTTACAAGATACTACTTTTAAAACCATTCCCCAGTTACATTACAAACACCTTAGTGGTGAGTTCTTTACAGCATCAGCTTTTGGTTTTTGGGTTGCAACTCAAATTATAAAAAAACAGCATATACCTAATGTTTTAAAACTTAACACTATAGAAAAATCAATCTATAAAAATGTTTTACTTTACAATCAGTTTAAAGGACAACAACATAGCCTTACTTTACTAACTTCATGCTAAATTTTAAAAACATAAATGTAGTAACCATGCTTCTTTTTATTGGCCTGGTTATATGCAATGTTTTTATCCATATTCCTGTTTTGGCTTTTGCTTGTCTTATTTTTAGCTGGTTACTTATAACCAGTATAGGAAGTTTTAATATCAAATGGAATTACCACTTAAAAGCTTTAAGTTGCAACAAAGATTACGATGAAAAGCACGTGGCTATTACCTTTGATGATGGTCCTAACCCTGTAATAACGCCACAAATTTTAGAGCTTCTAAATCAATACAATGCTAAGGCGACTTTTTTTTGCATTGGTAAACAAATAGAGAAGCACCCTGAAGTTATTAGAAATATTGTTAGCCAAAAGCATACTATTGGGAATCACACCTATTCACATGCGCGTTTTTTTGACTTTTTTGGAAAACAAAAAGTTATAGCTGAGTTAGATAAAACCAATAACCTTGTGTCGTCAATAACCGGCAAGACAATGAATTTGTTTCGCCCACCTTACGGCGTTACAAATCCTGCAATAACTAAAGCTGTAAAGCAAACAAAACATCATGTTATAGGTTGGAATATAAGATCGTTGGATACTATTAAAAACAGCGAACAAAAAATCTTAGATAGAATTACTAAGAGCATATCCCCAGGGTCTGTAATACTATTACATGACACTAAAGAAATTACTGTTCGTGTTTTGGAACAATTGTTGTTATTTTTGAAGCAGAACGGTTATCAATCAATAACTATTGATGCCTTATTTAATATTGAAGCTTATGCGTAATCTTTTAATTATACTTTTATGGTTTATAGGAAATCAGGTTTTGCTTGCTCAAAAGCAGTTAAACTCTGATGAAATAAACAGATTTAAAACTAATGTTAAACAACTCGATAGCAATACAAAAACTATTGTTAGTGATTTTACTCAGTACAAACACTTAAGCTTTTTAAACAACGATGTTAAAACGATAGGGAAATTAGCTTTTAAAGTTCCTAATTTAATAAAATGGGAATATACTTTTCCTTATGTGTACACTGTGATTTTTAAAGACAACAAGTTATTTATTAATGATGAAGGCGATAAAAGTAAAATAGATATTGGATCTAATAAAATGTTTAAAAACCTAAACAGCATTATTATCAATAGTGTAAAAGGTAATATGTTTAACAATCATGAATTTGAAATATCTTATTTTAAAATTGAAGATTTTTACTTGGTAGAATTCATACCAAAAGAGGAGAATATGCTTCAATTTATTTCAAAATTTGAATTAACATTTAAAATTAAAACTAGCGATGTCACCGAGGTAAAAATAATTGAACCCTCTGGTGATTACACAAAAATTGTTTTTAAAAACAAAACACGTAACACAACTGTAAAGGATGAGGTTTTCAATAATTAGTTTGCTTTTTGTATTTCTTTTTTCATCTTGTGCTATTCCAACAATAAAAGGGCTTCCTGAATACAATACGCCACTAACAAAATTTTCCAATCCCTATTTTTCTAATACAAACACAGATTACATTTACAAAGCTAAAATTAATGCTTATAACAATGTTTTTGGAGGTATGCTCATCATCAAAAAAATAAAAGAGGATAATCATCGCATTGTTTTCACTACAAGTTTTGGCAATAAAATTTTTGATTTTGAATTGATTAACGATGAGATGAAAATACATTTTATCATGAAAGAATTAGATCGAAAGATTATCATTAATACGCTTAAACGAGATTTTAAAACCCTAACACAAGAGCAGCATAAAATTTATAAAGCTTTTAAGAAAACAGAGGGAGGTATTATCTATCAATCAAAGACAAAAAGGAGATATAATCACTTTCAGATAGAGCCTAAATCACAATTTTTAATAAAAATTATTAATACGACTAAGGCCAAAGAAAAAATTGTGATTTCCTTTTCAAACATCCAAAATTCAATAGCTGAGAGTATTAATATTTTACATCAAACGGTTCCTGTAAAAATTAATTTAGAATACTTAAACAATAATTAATTATACGGTTATTCTTTTTTATTCATGAGATTATTTCTCACATTTGTATTATCTTAATTTTTAGTAAAAAATAACATGAAACAGACCTTAACAATTGTAATTGCATTCTTTTTTGTTCTATACTCTCAGGCACAAGTAGAAATTAAACCCGGTATTAAAGCCGGAGTAAATTTTGCTAACCTTACAAACACAAATGATGCCGGAATTAACAATAAAGGGCTTACGTCTTTACACATTGGTGGGACATTATCGTTTAAGTTTGCTAAATTTTATACGTTGCAACCAGAGCTATTATTTTCGAAACAAGGAAGCGAATTATCTGCAATTACATTTAATGATAAAGTTAACGTAGAGCTTAATTATTTATCTATCCCCGTAAACAACAAATTCTATATTAGCGATAGCGGTCTTAATTTTCAGATAGCACCTGTGTTAGATATTTTATTAAACAGTAAAAATATAGAATCGCCCGAAGGTTTTGACATTGGTATTATTGGAGCTATTGGTTATGAGTTGAAAAACGGGGTGTCTTTTTCTGTTGGGTACAAGCAAGGCTTAGCAGATATATTTGGCAGAAATGTAAACAACAATCAATCAACAAATATTGATGATTTAGTATTGAACAAAGTTATTCAACTAAGTGCAGCATACCAATTTGATTTATAATATATGCTAATAAAAGATTTTTATAGTGTTCTATCAACAACTCAAGTGGATGCCACTAATATTCATGTTGGCCTGAAGCTTAATAAAGATCATGATGTTTTTAAGGGGCATTTCCCAGGTAATCCAGTAACACCTGGTGTTTGTATGATTCAGGCAATCAAAGAAATAATACAAAATCATGTAGGTGAGGAGCTGTTTTTGCAAAATATTTCTAATGTAAAATTTACAGCATTAATTAATCCTAATGAAAACCCAGAGCTTTTATTAGAACTATCAATAATTGACGATAATAATACTTTTAAAGTTAAGAATATTACTAAATTTACAGATGGTACTATTGCTTTAAAATGTAATGGGACGTATATAAAAGTAAAGAATTAGTTTAGTTTTTAATCTAAGCTTCAAATGAAAAATACCACAACAGAACAAAAACTTAGAAATTTACTATGTTGTGTTATTATACCAACTTTTAATAACCATAAAACATTACAACATGTTATTAATAGTGTTTTGGATTATACCCAAGATATTATTATTGTTAACGACGGCTCAACAGATACAACATCAGAAATTCTTAAGAATTACCCAAAAATTGAGCAAATTCATTTCTCTAAGAATAAAGGTAAAGGACATGCATTACGTTCGGGGTTTAAGCTTGCAGAATGTTTAGGCTATAAATATGCTATAACTATTGATTCTGATGGGCAACATTTTGCAGAAGATATTCCTGTTTTTATAAATGAATTAGCCCACTCCAAAAACAAGAACTTATTGTTAATTGGAGCTAGAAATATGGCCCAGAATAGTGTGCCTAAGAAAAGTAGTTTTGGTAATAAATTTTCAAATTTTTGGTTTTGGGTAGAAACAGGTATAAAATTGAAAGACACTCAGTCAGGATTTAGACTCTATCCCATTCAAGAGCTTAAAAAAATAAAATTTTATACTTCAAAATTTGAATTTGAAATAGAAGCAATTGTTAAAGCCGCATGGTCTGGAACAAGTGTAAAAAGCGTGCCTGTACGTGTTTTATATGATAAAACAGAAAGAGTTTCTCACTTCAGACCCTTTAAAGATTTTACACGAATAAGTATCTTAAATACTTGGCTGGTTGTTGTAGCTTTTTTCTATATAAAGCCCCGTGATTTATATAGAAAATTAAAAAAAAAGGGTATTAAGCGTTTTATCATTGAAGATTTTATTGGAAGTAATGATTCGGCACACAAAAAAGCCCTTTCAATTGCTTTAGGTATTTTTATTGGATTAACTCCGCTGTGGGGTTTGCATACTATAATTGTACTTTTTTTAGCCTTAATTTTAAAGCTAAACAAAACCATAGCCTTTGTGTTTTCTAATGTTAGTCTTCCTCCTTTTATACCTTTTGTAGTATTTGCTAGTTTTAGAATGGGAAATTTTATTTTAGGGCAAAAAGACGTTTTTGATATAGATACTATTACCAAAGATTTTGAAGCCTTAAAACACCTTAAAACTTATATAATTGGGAGTTTTGCTTTAGCAGCAATTTCAGCCTTAGCATTGGGGATAATAAGTTATTTTCTTTTTTTATTTTTTAGAAAGAAAAAAGTTACCATTGCCAATGCATAATTTTTTTTATAATATATATCAGTATTTTAATTCCAAAAAGAGGATAGGCTTTAGTGTTTTGAGCTTCCTTTTTGTTGCCTTGTTGTTTATTGCTTCTAAAATTGAATTTGAAGAAGACATTACAAAGCTTATTCCAAGTCATAAAGAAAACACTCAATTACAAAAGGTTTTAAAGCATGTAAATTTTACTGATAAAATTATTGTTAACATCTCAAGAGGTAAAAACGGTAGTATTGATGATTTAACACAATATGCTTCTCAGTTTATTGATAGTATCACGAAGTCTTCAAGTAAATATATAAAGCAAATCCAAGGAAGAATAGATGATCATGAAATTCAAAATACGGCCAATTTTATATACGAAAATCTTCCATTTTTTTTAGATGAAAATGACTATAAAACGATAGCAAATAAAATTAAAGAAGACAGTATTGATGCGATTACTTTAAAAAACTATAAAACACTTATTTCTCCTTCTGGCATTGTAACTAAAGACCTTATTTTAAAAGACCCTTTAGGGCTTTCATTTATTGCCCTGAAAAGATTACAAGAATTAAGTTTTGGAGACGATTTTATATTGCAAAATGGCTTCCTTGTTAGTAAAGACAAGCAGCATATCTTATTATTTATTTCACCTACATTAAACACAAATGAAACAGCCGAAAATAACATATTTGCTAAAAATTTATACCACACAAATAATGCGCTTAATGGTTTTTTTAACGGCAAGGTAAGTAGCGAATATTTTGGAGGCACTTTAATTGCAGTTGCTAATGCAAATCAAATAAAAAATGATATTCAGGTTACAGTAAGTATTGCATTAACCATCCTGTTATCCATTTTTATTCTGTTCTACAGGAAATTAATAGTACCTGTTATTCTATTTGTGCCTACAGTATTTGGCGGGCTTTTGGCTATAGTACTGCTCTTTTTAATACGAGAAAAAATATCGGCTATTTCTTTAGGTATTGGTTCTGCTTTACTTGGAATTACACTAGACTATTCTTTACATATTTTAACACATATTAGAAGTAATGCTAATGTAAAACAGTTATACAAAGAGATTTCAAAGCCTATATTAATGAGTAGCATAACTACGGCTTTAGCATTTTTATGTCTGCTATTTATAAACTCGCAAGCCCTACAGGATTTAGGGATTTTTGCTGCTATTAGTGTTATCGGGGCTTCATGTTTTGCTCTAGTATTTATCCCTCAAGTATATAAGGATGGTTCAAAAGAACTTAAAAGACCTAATGTGTTAGATAAAATAGCTTCTTATAAAATTCATAAAAACAAATGGATTATTTTAGGGCTATTTTTAGCGTGCATTGGCAGTTTGTTTACCTATAATAAAGTTGCTTTTAATAACGACCTAAGTCAATTAAATTACCTTCCAGCAAATTTACAAACGGCTCAATTACGTCTCGATAAGCTTATTAACAGTTCTTCTAAATCCATTTATATTGCTACTTATAACGACTCTGAAGAGCTTACATTACAAATTAACGATTCCATTTTAACTACGCTCCAAAGGTTAAAGGCAGAAAACAAGATTATAAATTATAGTTCAATTAGCACTTTTGTGCATTCTAAAAAACAACAAAAACAACAAATTGAACGGTGGAAATCTTTTTGGGATAAAAATACCATTGCAACCACGGTAGAAAATATTACTAAAAGTGCAACAAGTCTAGGGTTTAAACCAGAAACTTTCAATACGTTTTATAAACTTTTAAATACGTCTTTTTCGCCATTACATAGTGATGATTATAAAGCTGTAACCACTTTTTCTATAGACGATTATATTACTACAAAAGACAATTATACTACCATTACTACTTTAGTGAAAACAAACGATAGTAAAGCGGTATTTAATGCTTTTAAGGATAAGGCCCAAACTGTTATAATAGACAGAAAACAAATGAATGAATCTTTTTTAGGCAATTTAAAGAATGATTTTAATAGTTTAATTGGGTATTCATTAGTTGTGGTTCTAATCATTCTATTACTGTTTTATAAAAGTTTTTCTCTTACTCTAGTTACAGGAATTCCTATCTGTATCACTTGGCTGTTAACCATTGGAGTAATGGGATTGTTTCATCTAGAATTCAATATTTTTAATATCATCATTTCAACATTTATTTTTGGGTTAGGCATTGATTACAGCATTTTTATCACCAATGGGTTATTGCACGAATATCGAACCGGCGAAACTGCTTTATCAACACATAAAACATCCATTTTGTTATCGGTTATAACAACAATTTTGGGTATTGGTGTTTTAGTTTTTGCAAAGCATCCCGCCTTATATTCTATATCTTTAGTTTGCTTAATTGGTATTTTATCTGCCGTTTTAATTGCATTTACTATCCAGCCTTTACTTTTCAATTTATTTATTGGGAGCAAAAAAAAACGGCCAATATCGCTTAGGTTGCTTATACATTCTATACTATCCTTTAGTTATTTTGGCTTAGGAGGTATCTTATTGTCACTGTTTAGTGTAACACTACTAAAAATTATTCCTTTAGCCCAAAAAACCAAAATGAAATGGTTTCATGTTACCATTTCAAAATTCATGAAATCTGTTCTTTATACTAACCCCTTTTTAATTAAGAAAATCATAAATGATCATGGCGAAAATTTTAAAAAGCAATCTATCATCATCGCTAATCACACTTCATTTTTAGATATCTTAGCTATTGGTATGCTGCATCCAAAAATTATTTTTCTGGTGAATGATTGGGTTTACAGGTCACCAATTTTTGGAAAAACCGTACAGCTAGCTGGCTTTTATCCTGTTTCTGGTGGTATAGAAAACGGGCTAGACCATTTAAGGAAAAAAGTAGAACAAGGTTATACTTTAATGGTGTTTCCAGAAGGGACTAGATCTAAAACCAATAAAATAAAGCGTTTCCACAAGGGTGCTTTTTATCTTGCAGAGCAATTTAGTTTAGATATAATTCCAGTACTTATACATGGAAATTCTGAAGTAATCCCCAAAGGGGAAACTATGATTAGAGACGGGAATATCACTTTAAAAATACTACCTAGAATTGCACCAGATGATCAACGGTTTGGTTCAAATTACTCACAACGCGCCAAACAAATAGGCGCCTATTTTAGAACTGAATTTGGTCGTTTTAGAAAAGAAAGAGAAAGCGCTACGTACTTTCATGATATCCTTTTAGATGATTATAAGTATAAGGGCAAAGAGCTATACCAAAGTGTTAAGAAGGACATAACAACCAACAAAGATATTTATCAAATTGTATTAGATACAGTTGCAAAAAAAGATCAGGTAGTGCATATATCTAAAGATGCCGGACAGCTTGACTTTTTATTAGCTTTAAATGCTGCAGACCGAAAAATTCGAACGTATATTGAAAATGAAAATAACAGACGCATTGTTAAAAGTAGTTATATCACTAATACTCGCAACATCACTTGCATTGATTCTATTGAGGAACTTATACAGTTTAAGGCAAATACGTTAATAGTAAATCTCAAAAACACAACTAAAGAGCAAATAAAATCTATAATACATGATGAGTTAGTGTATATTATTCTTCTAAAAGACAGCAGTAATTTATTGGCCTTAAATAAACTTGATTTTGGGTATTATTGTTCGTATCAAAATAAAAATATTACTATCTTAACAAATCAGTTAAATAAAGTACGTAATACCTATGACTAAAAGTAAAGTCAAACAAGAAAATGATTGTATGGATATACTGAATAACCCTTTAAAAGCAATAAAATTAAGTGTATGAAATCACATTACGATGTTATCGTTATTGGAAGCGGTTTAGGGGGATTGGTATCTGCCAATATTTTGGCAAAAGAAGGTTATAGCGTTTGTGTTTTAGAAAAAAATAATCAATACGGGGGTAACTTGCAAACCTTTGTTCGCGACAAAACCATTTTTGATACTGGAGTGCATTATATTGGAGGGTTGAGTCAAGGGCAAAACTTATATCAATATTTTAAGTATCTTGATATTATCGACGATTTAAATTTAAAACAATTAGACGAAGATGGTTTTGATATTATAACCTTTGAGAATGACAATAAGGTATACAAGCATGCCCAAGGCTACGACAACTTTATTAAAACCCTGTTAGACCAATTTCCAGAAGAAGAAAAAGCAATTACAGTGTATTGTAAAAAGCTAAAAGAGATATGCGATAAGTTCCCGTTATATGGTTTAAAACATGGCAAACCTTATTATGAAAACACTGATATTTTTAGCTTAAAGGCAAAAGATTATATAGACTCAATTACAGAAAATAAAAAATTACGCGCTGTACTTGCTGGCACCAATTATTTATATGCTGGTGATGCTCATCGAACACCTTTTTACGTTCACGCGCTCACTGTAAACTCATACATAGAAAGTGCCTATCGTTGCATAAATGGAGGGAGTCAAATTTCGAAAATTTTAATTAGACGATTAAAAGAAAATGGGGGAGATGCCTTTAAGCATCATGAGGTGGTAAAATTTGGGTTTGAAGACAAGAAAATTAGTTCTGTATATACAAAAAAATGGCAAAGAGGTTAAAGGCAATTTGTTTATTTCTAATATAGAGCCTAAACTTACAATAAAACTTGTAGGAGAAGATAAATTTAGAAAGGTGTACTCCAACAGAATTAAAAATATAGAAAGTATTATTGCGGGCTTTAGTTTATATATTGTTTTAAAACCAAAATCCTTTAAATATCAAAATAAAAATTTCTATCATATAAAGGATTATCATAAAATTTGGGACGGACAAGACTATACTGCTCAAACTTGGCCAGAGGGTTATATGGTATCTATGGGAATTAACAAAAAAACAGATGTTTGGGGAGATAGTTTAACCGTTATGACTTATATGCGTTATGAAGAAGTAGAACCTTGGGAAAATACATTTAACACTGTTGCAAATAAAAATGATCGAGGGCAAACTTATGAAGAATTCAAAACTGAAAAAGCTGAAAAATTAATAGTAGAATTAGAGAAAAAGTTCCCTAACATTAGAGATTGCATTCAAGAAATTTACACCTCGACACCATTATCTTATCGAGATTATATAGGTTCAAATCGTGGTTCAATTTATGGCTATGTTAAAGATGCTAATAACCCTTTAGCATCATTTGTTTCGCCAAGAACTAAAATAAAGAATTTATTGCTTACCGGACAAAGTTTAAATATGCATGGCATACTGGGAGTAACGATAGGAGCTGTACTTACTTGTTCTGAAGTTATTGGAATGGAGCCTTTATTAAATAAAATATTGGATGCTAATAAAGTTCAAGGGCAATACAATAAATTAAGCAATGGGGCAATTTAAAACAAAACCAATTACGCGCGTTAAAAGTATTACTAAAGAAGATTTTATTAAGTATTACTACAAACCACAACGCCCTGTTTTAATTGAAAACTTAACAGAAAACTGGCCCGCTTTTAAAAAATGGAATTTAGATTATATTCAAGAACGATCTGGGAATCAAATAATACCCCTATATAATAACGAACCTGCAAAAGGGAAGCAAAGTGTTTATGCCCCTGTTAAGGAAATGAAATTGCGAGATTATATTGAATTATTAAAAACGGAACCTACAGACTTACGAATCTTCTTCTATAATATTTTAGACAGTATGCCGGAGCTTCTAAAAGATTTTAAGTACCCAGATATTGGGCTTAAATTCTTTAAACGCTTACCAGCACTTTTTTTTGGGGGTGGTAATTCTAAAGTCTTTATGCACTATGACATAGATTTACCCGATAGCATGCACATTCATTTTCATGGCCATAAAAGCGTAACCCTTTTTTCTCAAGAACAAACCAAATATTTGTATAAAGTACCATTTTCTATTCATAACATCGATAAAATAGACATGGATAACCCTGATTTTAATACCTATCCTGCACTACAATACGCTGAAGGTATCCACGCGCAAATGAAACATGGTGACGCCCTGTATATGCCTAGTGGTTATTGGCATTATATAAAATATCTTGATGGTGGATTTTCTATGACTTTAAGAGCCTTGCCTAAACGCCCTAAAAGATTTTTAAACATGCTTTACAATGTGTTTATAATGCGTCATTTTGATAATGGTATGCGTCGATTTTGCGGACAGAAATGGTTAGATTACAAGGAAGAATTAGCTCTAAAAAAAGGAAATAAAGTTTTAAAGAACCTAAAAAGATGAAGTTAAACCTAAGCCTTAAAAATAAAGGAATTGGTTTTTTGTTATTGCTTCTTACCTCATGTGGCATTTCAAAATCTATACATGATGTTCCAGATGTAAGCACATATAGTTCGGTTATTTCTGAAAGAATTAAAACTTCAGACACCACATTTTTATTGGACAATAATAAGTTTAGCAAAAACAAACAAGGGTTATGGGAACTTTATGTAGAAGGTAATCCTTATGAAAGAGGATTAATCACAGGAAGCCTTACACAAGAATTATTTCACACTCAAGAAGAGGCCTTTTTATCAAAAGTTGAGGAGCTTGTTCCTTCAAAAATGAAGCAGGCCATATTGCGTAAATTTTTGGCTTGGTTTAACCGAAAATTATACCTCCATGTTCCTTTAGAGTATAGAACGGAAATTTATGGGCTTTCAAAATATGCTTCAGCAAAATACAATCATATAGCAGATTCCTATTTAAGAATTCTTTATTTACATGGAGCACATGATATTGGCCATGCATTGCAAGACTTAGCCTTAGTAGGTTGTTCGTCGTTTGCTGCATGGGGCGATAAAACAGAAGATGGGAGTTTAATTGTTGGGAGAAATTTTGATTTTTACGCAGGCGACAATTTTGCAAAAGAAAAAATAGTTGCTTTTGTAAAACCAACACAAGGTTACAAATTTATGTCTATTACATGGGCTGGTATGATTGGCGTGGTTTCAGGAATGAATGAACATGGGTTAACTGTAAGTATAAATGCTGGAAAATCTAAAATCCCTTTAATCGCCAAAACGCCAATTTCAATTTTAAACCGTGAAATATTACAATATGCATCAACTATTGATGAAGCTATTGCGATAGCTAAAAAGCGAAAAGTATTTGTATCTGAATCCATTTTTATTAGTAGCGCAAAAGATAAAAAAGCTGTGATTATTGAAGTATCTCCTAAAAATTTTGGAGTTTATGAGATTGAAAATTCTAATCAATTAATTTGTTCAAATCATTTTCAAAGTAAGGCTTACATAAATGACAAAAAAAACTTAAAGCATATTGCCGAAAGCCATTCGCGATACCGTTATTTGCGCATGGAAGAATTGCTTAATCAAAACAAAAAGATAACGCCACAAATTGCAGTAGATATTTTGCGAAATAAAGAAGGGTTGCAAAATAAACAAATTGGTTATGGCAATGAAAAAGCACTTAACCAATTGTTAGCGCATCATGCTGTAGTTTTTAAGCCAGAACAACAACTAGCTTGGGTTTCTTCAAACCCATATCAATTAGGAGCGTTTGTTGCTTACAATTTAAATGATGTGTTTAAAAAGCCTAATAAACTTTTACTTTCAAACTCAGAGTTGACTATTGAAAAAGATGATTTTCAATTTTCAAAAGCCTATAAAAATTATGAAATCTATAGAGCCCTTAGAGCCCAAGTCCTTTCTTCAGTTAAAAAAAATAATAGAATAACGCCTTCTGTTATTTCAGAATTACAAACGTCTAACCCAGAATACTGGGAAGCTTATTATCTCGTTGGTACTTACTATTATAAAAGAGGGTATTTTACAGCTGCATTGAATGCATTTGAAATAGCAAAAACCAAAGAAATTACTACAGTTCCAGACGAAGAGCAAGTCGACAATTATATTAAAAAATCAAAACGAAAGTTAAATCGATGATTCCAGAAATAGAGCTAGCATCAAAAGCAGATATTAATGCGCTTCAATTAGCAAAGTTAAAAACGCTTTTAAATTATTTAAACACGTATTCCCCTTTTTATCAGCAGGTATTCAAAGAAAATAAAATTGATATTAAAAATATTAATTCAATTGAAGACTTAGTTGCAATTCCTACAACATCGAAGGATGATTTGCAAGCACGTAATAATGATTTTATTTGTGTTTCAAAAGATAAGATTATTGATTATGTAACAACATCTGGGACCTTAGGTGAGCCAGTAATTTTTGCATTGACAGATAAAGACTTAGACCGTCTGGCATACAATGAGGCCATTTCATTTGCATGTGCTGGAATTAAACCAGATGATGTTATTCAACTTATGACTACTATTGATAGGCGTTTTATGGCAGGATTAGCTTATTTTTTAGGAGCACGAAAACTAGGTTCAGGGATCATTCGCGTTGGTAACGGAATTCCAGAATTACAATGGGATTCTATTTTAAAATTTAAACCCACTTATATTATTGCTGTACCTTCTTTTTTACTAAAACTTATCGAATATGCACAACAACATAATATAGATATTAATGCATCGGGAGTTAAAGGAGCAATTTGTATTGGCGAACCATTGAGAAACCAAGATTTTTCACTGAATACTTTATCTAAAAATATAACGAAAAACTGGAATATTGAGTTGTATTCTACCTATGCTTCAACAGAAATGAATACTGCATTTACAGAATGCGAAGCGCAACAGGGGGGGCATCATCACCCTGAGCTTATTATTACCGAGGTTTTAGACGATAATGACCAGCCAGTTGCAGAAGGAATAGCTGGCGAATTAACGATAACCACACTAGGCGTTGAAGGGATGCCTTTGTTAAGATTTAAAACGGGAGATATTGTAAAAGCATATAATAAAAAATGTAAATGTGGTAGAAACACGACTCGATTAGGACCAGTTGTTGGTAGAAAGAAACAGATGATAAAATATAAAGGAACAACCTTATATCCCCCCGCGATGCACAATATTCTTAATGACTTTTGCCAAGTAGAGTCTTATGTTATAGAGCTTTCGCATAATGCGATAGGTACCGATGAAATATGTATTAAAATTGCCTCATCTGAACCTTCAGATACTTTATTGCTAGAAATAAAAAATCATTTTAGAGCAAAGTTACGGGTGCTTCCTAAAATTGAATTTAGAGATAGTAAAGAAATTAGGAAATTACAATTTCCTAAAATGAGTAGAAAGCCAAAATTGGTTATCGATACAAGAAAATAAAACCTCCTGCTAAAAGAAGTTACCCCAAACTACAGATAGAGACACAAAGCGTAAAGAAAATATTCAAATTATGTACTGTGAATTATTATTGAAGATGTATCAAGACCTTCGTTGCTAGTTTTTATAAAAATTTAGATTTAATAAACAAGGCCACTATCTGTTAAAATGGACTATACCATATATTTGTAATAGAAAAAGCACTTATTTAACAAAAAAACCAGCACTAAAGCAAAAATAATATTACCTCTAGTATTTTTAGTATTTGCGAACGAGTTGATTGTCAGCTAAATTGCGATAGTTAATCAATGATGTAATTTTTTGAGACCAACCCTATTATTTGCGAGCAGCTTTACTTTAATTTTATTAGCGCTAGTGTTGATTCCAATAAACACTAAAGAAACTAATGATATAATACGCTTTTTTGGAAACTTTCACCCATTAATTCTGCATTTACCTATAGGCGCATTAATAGGTGTCTTTTTTTTAGAGCTTATAAACATAATCAAGCCTCAATTAAACTTAGATAACGCTAATAAAGTGTTACTATGGTTTAGTGCTATTAGTTTAATTCCTGCTGTAGTTTTTGGTTTTTTTCTGGCATCAACAGGAGGCTATAACGATGAAGTATTGGCTTTCCATAAATGGTTAGGTTGGTTTACGGCTTTATTATGTGTATGGCTATTGGTTTTTCGTTTATGGGTGTATTCAAAATCTAAGCATTATGTAAAAGCATATCAATGGGTTTTAGTTATAAATGTGGTGCTTCTTTCTTTAACAGGACATTATGGAGGCACTTTAACACATGGCGCTAATTATTTAACCAAGGATATGCCAGAAGGATTAAAAGATTTTTTAGGTGTTAAAAAAACTGAGGCAGAATCCATACTGTCTTCGATTAAAGAATTAAAAGAGTCAGATCATACTAATGAAATAAATGAGGCATTTGTTTTTGCCGATACCATTCATCCTATAATGAGTAACAATTGTTTTGATTGTCATAATGCCAATAAGCAAAAAGGCGATTTGCGATTAGATAATGTGGGATGGAAAATGATAAGTGCTAAGAATGTTAAAATATGGAAAAACGTTTTTACTGAAATTAGCAAAGGGAATATGCCTCCAGAAGAAGAGGAACCTTTGTCGGAAAAAGAACGGAATAGTATTTTAAATTGGATCACACGGTCATTAGATAGTGTTAAACCAGAATTAAAACAGCAAGTTGCAGAGATAGAAAAACAAGAAGCTAATGCTGAAGCTGAAGCTAAAGCAAAAAAAGATCAATTGGCTTTAGTTTTAAAAGAGCAATTGTTGGAAGCAGAGCCTACAGAAGCATCTTTAAAATATGCTAATGATATTCAACCCATTTTAGACAAGTATTGTTATCAATGCCATGGGCCAACAAAACAAAAAGGAGACATGCGCCTTGATGTTTTAAATTGGGATATGGTTCATGGTGGAGACGCAGAAAAATGGCATTCGGCTTTAGATGAGATTAACGCAGGTAATATGCCACCAAAAAAGAAACCACAACTAACGGTACAAGAGCGTAGAATGGTTGTGGATTGGATTACAAATGCTTTAGAGCATGCTGCAGATAAGAAAAGCGCAACTAATAAAAGTGTTACCAGGCGATTAACAAAGGCCCAATATACCAATACACTTAATCAATTGTTAGAGCTGCCAATAAACTTTGGTAATGTTTTACCAGACGACGGAAAGTCTAAAATGGGCTTTTCTAATAATGGCGATGTGCTTCAAATATCGTCATTACATATAGATTATTATCAAAAAATAGCTCGTGAAGCTTTAAATAAAGCCATTGTAAAAGGCCCTAAACCAAAATCAAAAAAATATAAAATCACTTTTGGAAAAGGCATAGGTGAAGGGAAAATAGCTGCAGAGTTTGGTGGGTTTCAGTCGGCAGCAATTAAGCACGAAGATTTTAAAGTAGATCTTTATGATAATGAAGGTAAAAACTTTGATGTAACAGATAGTATTAAAAAAAGAATTGGTGTAGATATGAGAGGGTCGTGGAGCGATAGATATGCTGTAGAAGAAGACGGTATGATTTTGTATTCGGCACTTCCTCATAAAGATGTGCCACCACGATCATGGCAAGGGCCATCGCCAAATGCAAAAATGTTGATAAAAAACAATTATCCAAAACAAGGTAATTTTGTGTTTAGGGTTAAAGCTTCAAAAGGTTATGGTATTACAAGAGGAGAAGGCTTAATAGAGTTAAGAGAAAATAAACCCGCAAAAGTAACACCTCGTACTATTAATCTTTTGGCAGTACATAGTGAACAGAATAGCAACTTGGTTTTTAAGGATAGTGTGTTGGTCCCTGTTAGAGTAGATTCAGTAACATCCTCGCGCTTTGAAATCAAAATTCCGAAAGACAGTTTTTATCAGGTAGATTTGGTACATCCATATGTTTCGCAAGAAAACATGCCTTCTTTTCTGTTTAAAATAGGAATATTCAATAAAATTGAGGAGCGTTTACAATTACCTAAATCCTTAGAAAATCAAAGTGAAATAGTTACACCGGTTACTTTAGCTTATTTACGCAAAGGGAAATATAAAATTTTGTTAGGCGGAAGCTTTTTTGTAGGGTATAAGAATTTACGATTTACACCATTACCAGAAGACAGTGAGATCCCTAAAGCACTTAAATTAGAGGCTGAAAAGAATCAAAGTCAATATAAAGATTTGGTTCCTTCAATAAAAGCATTTGTTGCAACCAGAACAGACGATGGGATGGATTACCAAACCTTTGATGTAAGTAAAGAAGTAACTTCTGAAGTAGGAGATTTTAAAACTTTTGAGTTTACAGGACAATTAGAGAACTTGCCTGTTCCGGTTTACGATCCTATAGAAACCGAACCTTTTTCGAATACTATGATAGTAGGTTTATGGAATGACCACTTAGTAAAAAACAAGAAAGAAAACGGCCCCGCATTATTGGTTGAATCTATGGAGTTAGAGACGCCATACCACCCCGTTTGGCCACCAAAAAGCCATTCTACTATATTTTTCGATTCACCAAATAAAAACAACTATCAAGTTTATACTGCCGAAGTTCTTAAAAAATTTATGGAAAAGGCGTTTAGGCGCCCTTTAATTGATGGCGAATTAGAGCGTTATTTTAATTTTTGGAATGATATAAAAGATGATTTTAACGTATATGAAGATAGTGTTAAAGAAGTGTTGGTCGCTATTTTGTGTTCGCCTAACTTTTTGTATTTGTTAGAGTCTGAAAAATCTGGACCAAGAATGTTTAATGATGATTTTTTCCTGGGTGCTAAAATGGCCTATTTTTTATGGAATTCGCCACCAGATGAAAAGCTAACAGAATTAGCGTCTTTAGGGATGTTAAAAAATGAATTATCTAATCAAATCGATAGAATGATTGAAAGTCCAAAGACTTTAAAAATGATTGAAGCCTTTGCCTATGAATGGTTACGAGTAGATCGATTAAAAAGCATTAATATTGATGTTAATTTATATCCTGATTTCACACGGTTTGTCAAGGCAGATATGGCTAAAGAAACCTATAACTTTATCCATTATATATTAAAGGAAAATAAAAGTATTTTAAATTTTATCGATTCAGACTTTGCTATGCTAAATCAAAACCTAGCAGAGTTTTATGGAATAGATGGTGTTGTAGGGAATCAATTCCGACCAGTTGCCATACCTAAAGAAAAAAATCGGGGAGGCTTATTGTCTCAAGGTGCATTTTTGGCAGGCCATTCAGATGGTGTTCAAGCTCACCCTATAAAACGAGCGGTATGGTTAAAAGAAAAAATTCTAGGGGATGCACCGCCACCGCCACCGCCAAATGTACCTGAATTAGATCCGGAAACTCCTGGTTTTGAGAACTTAACGTTAAAAGAACAGTTGGAATTACACAGAAATAAAGTATCTTGTATCGATTGCCATTTAAAAATTGACCCTTATGGCGTTGCTTTCGAGAATTATGATGCAGTAGGAAGATTTCGAAAAGCATACAAAGGAAATCTTATAGATTCAAAATCTAAACTACCCGATGGCAATGAAGTGGAAGGTATTACAGGGATCAAAGAATACCTTTTAACAAGGAAAAAAGAGGAGTTTACCAAATCGGTAGTAGAGCATTTGTTTGCCTATGCCTTAGGAAGAGATGTAAGTTTTTCGGATGAAAAAGAATTAAACCGCATCGTTGAAAAAGTAAAAGCTAATAACTATAAGTTTAAAACGGTTTTTGAAGAGATTATAAAAAGCGATTCTTTTTTAAATAAAATAGATAACGAAAGAAATACTATAGCTAAAAATTAATAGATATGGGTAAGAAATCATGGCATTTAGATCGAAGAACATTTATAAAAGGGGTAGGTGCGGCTTGCATGTTACCTTATTTGGAATGTATGGGAATGGGAACGCTAACTAGTTTTGCTGAGCCCAATACCCCTAAAAGACTTTGTATTTTGTATTTTCCTAATGGTGTAAGCATGTCGCCCGGGGCAGATTCTAAGCATGCGCAATGGCATTGGTTCCCGCATGCCACAGGAAAAGATTATAAGTTTACAAATTCTTTATCTCCTTTAGAACCGTATCGAAAAAAACTATCGGTATTGGGGGGATTAAGTCACCCTAATAGTCGAAATGTTTTAGGCCATATGGCAGGAGATACCTTTCTTACTGGTGGTGACTTAAGAGGTGATAAGTATTTAAATACGATATCTGTCGATCAAGTTGCAGCTCAAAAACTATCAAAATATACAAGAATACCCTCATTAACATTATCTACAGATGGCGGTGTTGGTTACAAATCAAGAGCTTCAACATTATCATTCGATTCTACAGGAAAAGCTATTCCTTCAGAACATAGACAAAGAGAAATTTTTGAACGCTATTTTTCGCCTACAGGAGGAGCTACGTCTGTTGAACGAAGAAAAAGCCTGCAACAAGACAAAAAAATTGTAGACTTGGTTTTAGAAGATAGTAAACGTCTTAAAAAACTATTGGGGTATAATGATAATGTCAAGTTAGACGAATACATGTCTTCTTTAAATTCAATAGAAGAGCAGGTAAAGCGAAATGAAAAATGGCTGGATATTCCCATGAAAGCTTTTGATGCCTCTTATATTAATTTGAACGTGGATGCCACAGTAAACCCTGAGGCCTATTTGCGTTCAACAATGGATTTGATGATACTTGGTTTACAAACAGATTTAACACGTGTCATGACATTTATGATGGGACGAGAAGATGGTATGGGGCTTTTTGATGCTTTTCCTAAGTTAACTCTAAATTTTACAGGACACCATGGAATGACTCACGATAGAAAAACAGGGTATCAAGAACGTTTAGGGAAGTATGATCAATGGTTGTCTAAACAGTTTGCTTATTTTTTAGATAGAATGGAAAACACTCATGATGAGCATGGTTCTTTATTAGATAATACCTTGGTTTTATATGGAAGTGCTTGTTGTTCTACCCATAATGCCAATAATTATCCGCTGGTTCTTGCTGGAGGATCAAAGCTTGGTGTTAAACATGGTTCTTACGAGGTCTTTGACCCTAAACATGTTCATATGGCCAATTTGTTTGTGAGTATGTTAAATAAAATTGGTGTAGAAACAGAATCGTTTGCCGATAGTACAGGGGAATTACCTAAAATCTTATCTTAATTTATAATTTCATTTCAAATTTTTATGACCAACCAAAAGACTGCGCCAATAGTAAGTAAAGAATTATTAATTCCTTTTATTGTAATAACCTCTTTATTTGCACTTTGGGGGTTTGCTAATGATGTAACAAACCCAATGGTTACAGCATTTAAAAAAGTAATGCCAGAACTAAGTTGGTTTCAGGCCTATTTAGTTCAGTTTGCTTTTTATTTTGGTTATGGTTTTATGGCCATTCCAGCAGCATTATTTATTAGGAAATACAACTATAAATCCGGGATTTTATTTGGCTTGTTATTGTTTGCTGTTGGAGCTTTTTTATTCTATCCGGCTTCGGCCTTAGAAAATTACTACTTTTTCCTGTTTTCTTTATATGTAATAACTTGTGGCTTGTCATTGCTTGAAACTACTGCAAACCCGCTAATTTTATCCTTAGGGCATAAGGAAACAGCAACTCAGCGTTTAAATCTGGCACAAGCTTTTAACCCTGTAGGCTCATTAACAGGTATGATGGTTGCTCAATTTGTTGTGTTGAGTCAAATTCAATCTCAAAATTATGATAAATCGGCTTATGCCGCTTTAGACTCCGCAACTCAAGCCAGTATTAGAACATCAGATTTAGAGATTATCTCATACCCATACTTAGGAATAGGTTGCGTGGTTTTGATTGTACTGCTTATCGTAGGGATTACTAAAATACCTAAAGTACAAGATGATATAAAAATGACCTTTAAAGAATCACTTTCAAAAGTGTTTTCTAAAAAAGCCTTTTTACCAGGCGTATTAACCCAAATGACTTATGTTGGAGCACAAATAATGTGTTGGACTGCAATTTTTCAGTATGTTGAATTTTTAAATGAATCGAGACCGGCAGATGATCAATTAAGTGCAACCTACTGGAATATGTTTGCGATGTCGATTTTTTTAGCAGGGCGATTTATAGCAACAGGATTAATGAGTAAATTTAAACCGGCAAAGCTTTTATTTATTTATGGAGTAATGTCTGTATTTTGTTGTATTGGAGCTATATTAATGCCTGGAATTCCGGGTTTAATTTCTTTGGTCTGTATCTCGCTATTTATGTCAATTAACTTTCCAACAATTTATGGAATTGCATTAAAAGACATGGGTGAAGAGGCTAAAGTAGGGTCTGCCTTTTTAGTTATGGCTATAGTAGGAGGCGCAGTTTTTCCACCAATTCAAGGGCTTATGATTGATATTGGAGGGCCAAATTTGGCAGATACTTTAATACTGGGTATTCCAGAGGTAAAGTTCTCATTCATTATACCAATGCTTTGTTTGGTACCAGTTATTTTTTATGGCTATAGTAATTCTAGAAACGTATAGGTTTGGATTTAATAAGTCGTTTTAAATTGGTGTTTTTTTCAGGGGTATTCTGTGGGATTTCAATAGTTGGATGCGCTCAATCAAACGCGAATAATAAAGCCCAAAGTTTAAGAGAAATACTAAAGCCTTATTTTGTTCCTGTTAAAGTAGATAGTCAGTATCTTAATGATAATAAAAAAAAGATTGATTTAGGAAGGCAGTTGTATTTTGATAAAAGACTTTCATTACACGCTACAATATCTTGTAATAGCTGTCATGACCTAAAGCATAATGGAACAAACGGGTCATTTTATCTGAGATCTAAAGAAAATGGTGAAACGTTTAGAGATGTTCCAACTATATATAATGTAGCCTCTCTGTCTATGTATAATGCCGATGGAGGGATTACTAGTTTAACTGAAAAACTAAAACATTCGCTAATGAATCCTTATGAGATGAATGTGAATGATGAAAATGAAATTGTACAGCGTCTTGAAAAAGTTTCAAGCTATATTACGTTGTTTGAGTCAGCTTTCCCTAAAAGCGATAAAGCGGTTTCTGTTGATAATATAGTTGATGCATTACAAGCTTTTATTAAGGGATTAATAACACCGGCACCAATTGATATATTTATTGAAGGGGATGATAATGCTTTATCTGAAGAAGCGGTTGAAGGCGGGCATGTTTTTAATTCAAAAAGCTGCTATTCTTGCCATACAGGATCGAACTTTGGCGGGCAAATGATTCAGAAATTGGGAATCACTGAAGATTGGCCAAACAAAAATGATTTGGGATATTATCGCGTAAAAAAAATATCTGCTTACAAGATGTTTTTTAGAGTTGCTCCTTTGAGACATGTTGAAAAAACAGCCCCCTATTTTCATGATGCTTCTGCTAAGGAGTTAGTGCGTGCAGTAAAATTAATGGGAAGGCACGAAAGAGGTTTGGAGATTAGTGAGGAAGAAGCTCTAAAAATACAACTATTCTTAAAGACATTATCGGGAGAGGTCCCTGAAGATTATATAAAAAAACCAAAGTATTTGTTAAATTAAAAAGGCATAAAATGAGGTTCTGTTTTAAATTATTATTTAGTTGTCTTATCATCATTTCATGCAGTACTTCAAAAAAAAATGTAGTTGCAGTAGCTCATAGTGAAAACCAATGGCCCATGTCTGGTGGTCCGGATGGTAGCTGGAAAGTAGAAACAGCTTTAAGTGTGCCTGTAAAATGGTCAGTAAGAACAGGAGAAAATATAAAATGGAAGAAAACTTTGCCGGAAGGCGGGCAAAGCGGTATTGCGGTTTGGCATGACAAAATATTTTTTACAATAAATCCCCCAAATGATGACCCAAAATATTCTAAAACGTCAGGTATTAAGGGTGGTGCATCTAGTAAGGATATTATTTTACTTTGTTTAAATTCGAATAATGGAAATACTTTATGGAGCAAAACAGTAAAAGGAACCATTGAGAGTGAGTACAATTATGGTTTTAGTGATGCCACGACACCAACCCCAATGACAGATGGAAAACATGTTTGGGCCATTAATGCTAGTGGAGGAATGGCCTGCTTTTCTATGGACGGTAATTTAATTTGGGAGCGCACATGGCAACCAATTCCTGTTACATCAAACCGTCCATTTAATAAACAGTTTGATTCTGTTCTTTTTGAAGATTTAATTTTAAATGTAGAGCCTGCTGAGGAAAACGATTCAATTAGAACTACAGAATGGAATTACCTCCACGCTTTTGATAAAATAACAGGAAAAAGAGTTTGGGTTACCAAAGCCGCAGTAACTAATTACAACACTCCGGTTTTAGGCCAAACCTATGAAGGGAAACCGGCAATATTAATAGGTAGAGGAGGCCCTCATAATGTACCAGAACGACCAGTTGGTTTAAGTTTAATTAGCTTAAACGGCAAGAATCAAGGCACTGCATTATGGCATTGGGAACCGAAAGAAAAAAACAGCATTTCCGGTTGGGGAGCTCTAAGTACTCAGCATTGGAATAAGGAAAAGGCATCGTGGTTTTATGAAGGTAAATCGCACCTAACGGTAGATACCAAAACAGGTGAATTGATTAGCCAAAACAATATGCGTATTGTAGATATTAATAAATATGATACTCTAGCTAAAAAATATAAGCTTCTAAAAAATGTAGAAATTAGAGATTTTGGAAGTAAGTATCACTACCACTACCACTGCAACATTCAAGTTGAAAATGATGTTTATTTTATGGGGCTTTACAAGCCATTTATCAAGCGGCATAATACGATTAATAAAAACACTGAATACCTTGAAGTTCCTGAAGAAATAAATGAAACAGGTGGTTTTGTTTGGGAAAAACAATCAAATGATGGTTTAAACTCTCAAGGCCAATTGCATTCTTCTGATAATAGAACTAGAGGAGGAGGCTTTCAAAAATGCTTTTTAGGGTCTCCAACGATGATTAATGGCTATATTTATTTTACAAGTGCTTTAGGGATTGTTTATGTTATAGACAGTAATGCGGAAAATTTTGATGAATCTGCAATTGTAGCGATAAACGATTTAGGAGAAAGAGGTAAAACCTGGACCGTTAATTCATTAAGCTTTGCAAATGGGAATATTTACCATAGAACAATGAAAGCGATTATTTGTATTGGTAAATAATATCAAATTTTAAAAGAGATTCTTTATAAAGCCTTAGTTATCATAAATTTGTGTTATTTAGTGTATAGAAACAAAACTTATGATAAAAAACACTTTAATTTTAGGGTTAGTGCTGATACTTTTCTCGTGTAAAAGCAAAGAGAGCAAAAACAGTAACGAAGTCATTGAAGAAAAGCCTAAGCTTGTACCGTTATTCAACACAGGTATGCAAGAAGGGGTGTCTTGCTACAGAATTCCTGCTATAGTAACAGCTCCAAATGGCGATTTAGTTGCTACAATAGATGAACGCGTACCCTCTTGCGGAGATTTGAAATGGAGTAAAGATATTAATATTGTTATGCGAAGAAGTAGCGATAATGGTAAAACATGGACACCGATAGAAACCGTTATTGATTACCCAGAGGGAAAGTCGGCTTCAGACCCTTCAATGATTGTAGATAAAATGACTGACGATATTTTTCTGTTTTATAATTTTATGAATTTAGACACAGAAAAAGACATTTACTATTTGCATGTCATGAAAAGTTCAGATAATGGAAAAACCTGGAGTAAACCAGAGGATATTACCTCGCAAATAGCAAAACCAGAATGGCATAACGATTTTAAATTTATAACCTCTGGACGAGGCATTCAAACCAGAACAGGTAAATTGCTTCATTGCATGGTAAATTTAGATAGTGGAATGCATCTTTTTGGAAGCGATGACCATGGAAAAACATGGCGTCTTTTTAACACACCAATAACCCCTGCAAACGAATCAAAAGTTGTTGAATTGGCAGATGGAAGTTGGATGGTTAATGCTAGAGTAAATAATAAAAAAGGAACCAGATATGTTCATATTTCTACTGATGAAGGAAGGACTTGGGTAACAAAACAAGAAACTCAACTTGAAGATCCAGAATGTAACGCTAGCATAATTAGATATACCTTAAAAGAAGAGGGTTACAAGAAAAACCGATTACTTTTTTCTAACGCCAAATCTGTAAAAGGGCGTGTAAACATGACGGTGCGTATTAGCTATGATGAAGGTAAAACATGGAGTAAAGGCAAAACTATTTATACAGGGTCGTCTGCCTATTCATCATTAACCATTTTAAAGAATGGCGACATAGGGCTCTTTTTTGAAAAGGATGACTATAAAAAAAATGAGTTTATAAGTTTTTCATTAAATTGGTTAACCGATGGAAGTGATAATTATATAAAACTATAAATTATGAATGTCGCTAAAGATTTAGCAGATTATCATAAATCAATTTCTACTATTTTTAGTCAGCCAAAATCTGATAAAGAGTGGGAACAATACAAGTTAAGTGATGAACAAATTCAGCATTACAACGAATTTGGATATGTTTCTGGAATTAAACTTTTGGAAGATTGGCAAGTTGATGTCTTAAATAAAGACTTAGCAGAAATTGTAAATCCACAGCACCCTGCACACCATTTGTTTTATGAATTTCATTCAAACGAATCTGCTAATCCTGATGAAGTCTTATTTCATTCTTTAGGGCATTGGCGTATTACAGAAGCATTTCACGATGTACTTTGGAATCCAGCTTTTGTAATGGCAGCAAGCCAATTGTTAGGTAACAAATCTGTACGATTTTGGCATGATCAATTATTTTGTAAGCCAGCAAAACATGGAGGTGTAGTGGCATGGCATCAAGATTATTCATATTGGACACGAACCATTAAGATGCAACATTTAACATGCTGGACAGCGTTAGATGATGCAACTATAGATAACGGTTGTTTGCATTACGTTCCCAAAAGTCATAAATGGGGATTATTACAAGCACCAGAAATTGCCGGAGCTATGAATGGCCTTTTGCAATTTCTTTCAGAAGAACAAAAAGCAGAGTTTAAACCAAAACCAATTGAATTAAAAAAAGGATATGCAACCTTTCATCATCCGCTTATGGTTCATGGTTCGTACCAAAACAAATCAGAAAATAGCAGAAGAGCCTTTGTGCTTAATGTATTTGCCGATGGTACTTTAAGTAATTCAGATAATGAGCTTTTATCTGGAGTTCCAATAATAAAGAAAGGAAATAAAATGGAAGGTAAATTTTTTCCGTTGCTTTTCGAGGCTAAACCTTCTAGTTCTTTGCCAAAGTAAATTAAAACAGAATGGGGGGCTAAAATAGTAACTGTTATTGCTTTTTTCATTGCCGTTTTTGGGTATTCTCAAAAAATAAAAGTGGCTTGTGTAGGCATTAGTGTTACTTATGGGGCTGGAATTAAGGATAGAGTCAATAATTCATATCTGTCACAACTTCAAAAATTATTAGGGGATAATATCAAGTAGCTAACTTTGGTCATTCTTGTGCAACTGTTCTTAAAAAGGAGCATAAACCATATTGGGTGATTTGAAAAATGTTATATTAAAAGTAATGTTTAGATTGACTTATATTCAAGTCCAGTTTATTAAATGAGACTTTTCCAAAAATTAACAGGAAGATATGATGGGTAGATAATTTTTGGGTTACTATTTCACATGAAATTTCTAATGTATTATTACACCTGTCAAAAAAGGCAAAAGGAGATATGGTTTTTATGGATGATTCTACAAGCGAAGCAACTTCTTTAAAAGAAATTGAAGCTAACAATATGGCGGAAGAAATGCTTTTGCAGAACAAAATTTTAGATTTTTTCGAAGAATATATTGGTTATATTACTGAAGATAAGGTTAGAGGGTTTTCTTTGTTAAACAAAATTCATCCTTCAATTGTTGTCGGGATATTAGCGTTTAATTAAGAGGATGTCTTATTCAATATTACATCGTTTTAAAGAGACAGTAAGAGATAAAATACCTAACAAATATAGAGCAGAACTTTGATAGATAGTTCTTTAAGAAAATCTTTTATAAAAACCACTAAGCTTAATTGGATAATTAATAAAGTTTTAAACCCGTAAACAATGATAATTAGTTGTATTACGGATTTTTATATAACAGAAAACTACTTACTAGTCAATAAGCAATTGAGTAACTTTAGCTGTATTCATAGCCCATTTAATATCATAAGATTCGTCTGCGTTTTCGGCTTCAGAGACTAATTCCAAACCTTGAGCTTCAGCTTTTAGAGTAAGTAAGTTTCCAATGTTCAATTTACTGTTTAATTTGGCTAACAATGCTTCAACAGCACAGGTATCTAAATTTTGAACAACCTGACCACCAAATGTCATCTCTAACCAAACTATTTCCCTGCTTTTAATATCTAGGACTCCAAAAACTAATCCTTTTGTCATTTTTTGAGTAATTCTAACTTGATGTTGTACACAAGAAGGGTCATAGGCAACTCCAGTTTTAGATGAAATTTTCATAGGGTATTTGCTCTCCATCCAACCAACAATTAAGTTTGGCGAAAGACTTCCATTAGTATAAGCATTACAAGCAAAACTAACATATTTTGCTGCTCTAGTATCTAGTTCATCTAGATTCACATCAATATACTCTGCTGTACCAATCATAGCAGGAATCCTCTGGATATCTCCACTATGGTTACATCCTTTAATTACTAATTGTGAATACGAACAAAAATCTGTTGAATTCTCATAGGCTACTCTGCAACTTAAATCCATATCTAAATGCTGAGCAGGCAATCCTTCTCCCCATTGCAAGAACAATCTAACTACATTGCCTTCAACAGGGAATCGTGTTCCCATTAAAGCTGAAGGTAAATCTTGAACAGATTCACTTCTGTCTCCAATTGACATTGGAATATTAAACAAGCCTTCATCAATATAGATAGTTTTATTATTGTTCTCAACCTTGGAAAATCTTTGCGTCATAACTTTAAGACACAAATCTTCAATTTTAGATTGCATCTCTTTTAAGTGCTCTTCTTTATACAACTTCAATAATTTGTTTGAAGCAACTCGTTTGTTGGTTCCTCCTAATGGCTTAACATTTCGAGTAGTATTTTTGTCAAAATAAGTTTGTGCATACATGCTTAATGTAAATACTAACCTAGCAGGAATTTTATCGATGATTTCAGAAAAGTGTTTTAACGTCAAATCATCTCCAAACCACAACATATTTGAGAATAATGAACGAGAAAATAAGCCTGGTCTCTGTTTTAATAGTTTAAAAGTGTTTACTGCATCACTCTTTAATCTGTAGTGATTCATCTTACCTTGCCAAACCTCGTAGTTTTCATTATAAAAAACATCTAACAACTTAGCTAGATTTTCAAATCCTTTTCTTTTACTGTATTCAGCTAAACGTAAGGCTCTTATAAAACGTACCCACATACCACGTTTAGGATGCATAATTTCACAAGCTTTTTCTGGTGCTAAATCCAAATTGTTTAGCCAAGTTGCAACTCTTTTACAATCGCTTCTTGAGTACTTTAATTTTAAATCAACTATAGATTGTAATTTAGCACTTCCACTACTGTCTGCTAAGTTGAATACGTTACGACTATTCTTTGAGATTCTATTAATGATAGTTTTTGGTTCTATAATTTGAAGGAATCCAGTATGTTTGTACCATAAATACCTTAAAATGTCTGTTGGGTTATTAAAAAATATTTGAGCTTCGCTGCTTCTGTCATTTTCAACTAAAACATCAATTACTAGCATCAATGTTTCTTTAATTCCAATCTCAACATCTTGAGGTAGATCGTATTCTGTTAAAAGTGTTTTTAAGCTTTCAACTTGAGTGGCATCCAGCGCTGTTTTTGACTTTAATAAATCCTTATAAAATTGATTTAAGTCATTATTCCTCCATAGTTCTAAAACTTTTAATTTGCTCCCTTGGTTTTGATATTCAATCTTTCCAAATTCAAAAGGAGTTCCACAAAAAGGACATCCATTGTAGCGCTCTAATGGAAAAGTTCCTTGAGGAATAATATGTCCGCAATCTAATGTTGTTCCTTTTTTAGTTTGAAAAATATTACCAAAAAGTGTAATTATATGGTCTAAAACTGTTTCTCCTGTTGGAATATTCCATTCCTTAACAAGTGGAGTCCAATTCTTGTTAACTCCAGTTATTTCTTTTAGAATTTCTAATAATTCTAACTTATCGTTTGGGGTTATATTATTTAATGCATGCAATAATTCTTCCGAGAATGCAAAACCTAATTTTGAGGCATTGGCAACTAAAACCGAAGTAGTTTCACTAATTGATTTGTTACTCTCAGTGATATTTCGTTCTGGAATATAAATTGCTTTTTGTCTTATACTGACTTTAAGTAAATTTTGTTTCATTTTATTCATTTTTTAAAGTTAATAAATTAGGTAATCTTGTTTCTGATTTCAAGCCGTAATTGATTGGGCAATGCCCAAGAAGTAAGAAAACAATTGACCTAATTTTGAAATGGTAATAAATAAACTACTCGAGGGCGGATTCGAACCGCAAGTGCCAATTTGAAGTAAGTTTATTTTGACCATTTAGTGGGGCAGGTGGGAATCGAACCCACGACACGGGCGTTATCAGCGCTGAAGTAAGTATATATTGACCTATTGATAATTTTTAAACAATTTGGACTTGAACCAAGAGCCTCGAAAGGCTTTACCGATTGAAGTATGTTTAAGTTGACCACAGACAGAATATTTTCACCATTATTCGAATTTATAAGGTAATTTATAAACTAACCTGCTCTAACCATCTGAGCTACTGCCCCTTTTTTTTATTAGGTAATTATAAAAGTTTGTCTTAAATGGTTGCTTGAAGTAACTCCTATTTGACCTAATGTATATTTTAAAGAACGTTTTGTCTTATTGACGATTCAAATATTTAACCAAACTACGCATTGATTTTGCGCAGTAAATATTATTTCTAAAATTAGTAGGAATAGCAAGATTCGAACTCGCATCTTCGGGGTCGTAACCCAATGTTTTATCCATTAAACTATACTCCTAAATTGTGGAACAAACAGGAATCGAACCTGTATCTTCGGATTTTCAGTCCGTCGCATTGACCAACTTTGCTATTGTTCCATTTTGGGTGACTTCGGGATTCGAACCCTGTTCTTCTCATTCACAGTGAGACGTTTTACCAAATAAACTAAAGACACCATATGTTGAAAACCCGATAGGACTCGAACCTATACGTCAGGAGTCAAATTCCTGTATGCTCACCATTTACATCACGGGTCTATGTACTCCACCTTGGATTCGAACCAAGACTGCACGGGGCTTAAACCCGATGCCTCTTCCAGTTGGGCTAGTGGAGCATAGTATGGGGAGAGAGATTCGAACTCTCAGATTCCTGATTCTAAGTCAGGTGCGTTTGCCATTTTCGCCACCCCCACATTTAATATTTGTATTCCGTAGGGGAATCGAACCCCTAATTCCACATAGAAAGTGTGGCGTCTTAACCATTTGACCAACGGAACATTTTTGTCTGAGAAGCAGGATTCGAACCTGCGACCTCTCGCGTCCAAGGCGAGTAAACAACCACCGTTATCTTCCCAGATATGCAGTACTGACGGGATTCGAACCCGCAACTTTCCGAGAGACAGTCGGATGCACTAACCATTGTGCTACAGTACTATTTGTGGAAGCGGTAGGACTCGAACCTACAAGCTCCGAAGAGACCAGATTTACAGTCTGGAGAGCCAACCAATTGCTCAACACTTCCATAATTTGAGACAAGGATGAGATTCGAACTCATAGATAACGGATTTGCAGTCCGTCGCCTTAACCATTCAGCCACCTTGTCTTTCTTTTTGCGGAGAGCAAAGGAATCGAACCTTCACCACTTTAACATGGACTTGATTAGCAGTCAAGCGTAACAAACCAGTATTTACCTGCTCTCCAATGCGGAAGGAGTGGGGGTCGAACCCACACGAGTCGTTATCTCCGAACGGTTTTCAAGACCGTGGCCACCACCTATTGGCTTGTCCTTCCTAATTCTTACTCATAAAAAAAGCACCTCTTTTCGGGAGGTGCTTTACTTGTTATTGTGTTAAAATTATATCAATTCATAACATAAGTATTCTCCCTAAATCTAAATTTACATTGCTCATAACTATGAAACAGCTCTAAGCTCTTCGGCGAGCGAAGACAGAAATCTGATGATAAAATATGTTGTAAATAAAGTTTCATTATTATATTATTCTGTTATTGTTTATTAACGTTGCAAATATGAAAGCAATTTTTGAATTACACAAGAAAAAATCAATTTAATTTACTGATAATCAATTAGTTGTGTTAAGTTTAAACAATACTATCCCTGTCCGTATACTTACGGATATTGAACATTTTATACAACAGTCTGTCTCCCAATTGCTTTCTGTTTCAATTCTCTATTTTACCTTTTTCTAACTCTTAAACATTATTTTAAAAATTTCCATAAAAAAAGCGTCCAGATTAATGGGACGCTTATAATTCATAATGATTTATGGTCAATAATATCTTCAATTACTTCTAAAAATCACATGGCGTCCTAATCGCTCACTATATTCAGAGCGAAAATCGTAGAGACAAAACTCTATTTGTTGACTATTATGTAATCTTTGCGGTATCATTTGTTTTGCAAATATGTCATTTTTATTTTTTGGATCTATTCTAAAACAAAAACAATTTAAATAAACCCTTTCTCTTCAGCTAATTTTAACAGCATCATGTCATTTTCGTTATCAATTTCAAAAAGTTCTTTCAAACGTCTTTTACGACGCTGGATTCCTGAATCAGATAAATAAATATATTTTGATAAATCTTTTGTTTTTACTCCCTTTGATAAAAAATATAAAAGTTGTCTATCTGCTTTATCTAGAACAATATAATTAAAAATATGTTTTCTTATAAAGCGCAAAATGATTTTACTATAATATGTATCTTCTGATAAAACCAAATGCACTGCTTTTTTAAGTTCTTCAGAATCAACATCGCTTTTTATAAAGAATCCTTCAGGATTAAGTGTTTTTAGTATAGTATTGATTCTATAATTATCGCAATGAGAACTAAAGGTTATAAATTTAGCTTCTGGATATATTTTTTTTATTTTTAAGCCTAAATCTTCAGCGAAGATTGGTCTTTCATTGTTTGTCAAAGGTATATTTATATTTAATATAACCATATCGAAAACAATGCAGTTATCAGTTTCATTGATTACTGCTAAAGCGTCATTGTAACTTTTTACAGTTTTGGTTTTAAAATTATACGTAGACTTCTTTAAATATTCTAACGTGTTTTTGAACACTTCAAGAATTAAAGGCTCATTCTCAATTATAAAAACATTAATTGAGCTTTTCATAATAATAGTTTTAATAGATTTTTATTTAACAAGACAAAAATTCAATTTAACTACGTATTGTTGTTGCGTAGTTTAAAATAATTACTTCTTTTTGCTTTTTTTCTTCTTCTTCGATTTCTTAGATGGTTTTTGTTTTTTTATCTAATTTCATCTTCTTTTCTATGCGTTTTTGTTCATCTATCATAAAATCAAAATAATGATCATTATAACAGTGCTTTTTGGCTTCTTTTAAATCTTCCAAGCAAGCTTTGTAATTTCCCAATGTTTCTTCAATATATGATGAAAGCCAATTGAGTTGAGCTTTGTCAATAGTTTTTATAGTTTGTGCAAAGGTTATTAGCTTACCTGCTCTATCTATCTTGTTATTCCAGATAAGATGCTTAATATACATTGGGTAGACATCTTCATAATTAGTATCAATAGCAATTACTTTATCAAAACAATCAAATGCTTTGTCTGGCATTGATAAATGTTTTGCATAGATTTCTCCCAATAAACAAAGTGAAGCACAATGATTTTCGTCATACGAAAGAGCATAGTTTAAAGCTTCACAGACTTCTTCCCAATCACTACAAAACCCACCTGTTGCTGCTTTTGCTTTTAAGTAGTAACTGTCTGCTAATGTTAATCCCATTGTTGTTGTCTTAAATTATTTTTTAGTTCTTGTCTTTTAGACTTATAACTTTTAGTTACTTTCTGTGTTTTAAAATCTGTTCCCTTAAAAATACGTACTGAATTCCCTCTTTCTAAATTCAAGTGGTTTCCCCATTGATTCTGAACGGATACTTTTAATTGTTCGTTATTATAATCAGTCACTTTTTCCTGTAATCGTTTTATAGCTATCTTTTTATTTTGATGTTGAGACCTGCTTTCCATAACCAAAACCTGTATACCCGTCTTTGTATGCGTTGCCCTTATGGCTGAACTTACTTTATTGACATGCTGCCCTCCTGGTCCTGAACTTCGAATGGCTTGGAATTTAATATCAGATGCTTTTAAGCTTGTTTGTTCGGTTGTTTGAATTTCATAGATTCCTATAAACCAATTCTTTCTCTTATGAAATTTTCTGAAAGATGATTTCCCTATCCATTGTACAGTACCTAACCAATTGCTTAAAAAAGATTCCAACGCCTTTCCCTGTAATTGAATCGTTGCAGATTGTAGCGTTCCGTTTTCAGTACCAAGTTCTCTTTGTATAAGCGTATATTCTATCTTCGCTTGTTTTATCTCTTCAATGAAATACTTTAAAACTTGAGCCACAACCCAACAACATTCAACAGGTCCTCTTCCTGATGTTATTTGTATTGTTTTTGTTTTCAAAATCTTATGTTTTTAAATGAATTTCTCCAGTTTTAGGATTGAATATCATTTGTTGAACTGTAATGTCCATTTTCACTTTATTATCAGATAGAATATTGAAATAATCAACTTCTCTTAATGGTGTTTCATAATCCAATAACTCTTTTACTCGATTATGTCTTCCCGATGCTGTTAATTGCAATGTGTCTTTTGTTAACTTATTTTCTGTAAGTGTCAAATACTCATTGGTAACAATTAAACTATCTCCAACAGGCTTTCTAATAGTATATTTAGTTGGAGTTCTTTCTATCACAACATTTTCATTTTTATTACATCCAACAATCATAAGTAGACAATCTGAAGCAATTGGTGTCACAGACAGTATTTTAACGGCTTCATCGAAACTAGATGCATTTTCAAGAACATCACGTATTAAAAAAGTAATTGGAATCGCAAATTGAGGAGGCTCATTACTTAACACTGCATTCAACGTAATTGAAAACGTTCCCTTTTTAACTCCTGATAATGCACCAACAAAACCTGGCCAACCAACCAATGAGTAAATGATTTCTCCATTCTTTTCAAAATCAAAAACTTTTGTGTATTCTCCAAGAATGTTATTCTCTGTCCACCAATCTAAATTTCTAGCATGTAATTTTTCTCCTTTATTGATAACACAAAAAGCAGTACACCCAAATACAAATTTTAGCGCATCATAGTATAGATTAGTGATTAATATTTCATTTTCTGAAAAATCACAATATTCACTTATTGTTCTTATTTCTTGCTTATAGTACTCGGAAACAAATAATGCTTTATAGGTTTCAATGTATGTTTCAAAAATTCCTGCATCACTTAAATCTGTTAAGTAATATTTTAAAAGGTTATTAACGTCTTCTTTATATGCTTTTAAAAATGACCAACGTTCTGATGGTTTCAAATTCAAGTTTATCGTTATTCTTTCCATTTTATTTATCCATTCTCACAATCTTTGGTGTAAATATTCCTAACATTTCTACCAATTCTTGTTGATTATTCATTACCTTTTTGATGTCCTTATATGCCATAGGAGCTTCATCAACACCTCCGCCAATAAGGGTAACATCATGCATCTTTAATTGTTGTTTTATGTCACTTTTTGTGAATTTCTCTTTACACTTTCTACGTGAATGCAATCGACCTGCTCCATGAGAAGCTGAGTTTAAACTTTCGTTATTACCCAAGCCTTGTACTATATATCCAGGAGCAGTCATCGATCCTGGAATAATGCCTAACTCACCTTTATTAGCTGGTGTTGCTCCTTTACGATGTACAATACATTCTTTATTGTTTACCATTTCTTTCCAAGCAAAATTGTGATGATTATCAATCTTAACTACGGCTTTAGAGCCTAGTAACTTACCTATACGATAATGAATATCATCATGACATGCCTTTGCGTAATCGCCTGCCAGATTCATTGCTAACCAATATTCTTGTCCATCATGTGTATCCAAATCCAACCAAGCTAAATGCTGAACATTTTTTGGTAATGGGCATTGTTTCGAAGCCAAATAGGTATAGTGTTTTGCAATATTTGCGCCTAATCCTCTTGAACCACTATGCGATAATACGCCTATATAATCTCCTGCTTTTAGCTGCCATTGATTATTCTCATCAGATATTGAAATCACTCCAAATTCCACAAAGTGATTACCTCCTCCTGAAGTTCCTAATTGCTTAAATGCTTTTATCTTTAACCTTTTTAGTAATGGAATATCATTAAACTCTGGTCGTTCAAAAATCTCATGATCGTGTTTTTTATCATGTGTTTCATACATTCCAAATTTAGTATGATTAGATAAAATATTTTCCAGTTGATGTTGCTTCCCTTTTAAATAAGAAGCCTTCATTGGATAAATGGTTAAACACATTCTACACCCAATATCTACACCAACCCCATAAGGAATTACTGCATTATCAGTTGCTAAAACACCGCCTATTGGCAAACCATAACCTGAATGTGCATCTGGCATTAAAGCTCCCGATACTGCTATTGGCAATTTTAAAGCATCATATAACTGATACTTGGCTTGTTCATCAATTTCATTTTCTCCATAAATGGTGAAAGGTGCTCTCGTATTTTTCAATTTGTGGAATTTCACGGGCAACAGGTTTTACTAAACCCTCAGCTACTTTTCCCCAAATGGCATTGCCTTGAAATTTTTCAGGATTCTGTAATACGGCTTTAGCTTCTTCCAAGATGCGTTCTTTCTTTTCTCTTTTTCGGTATCTGTTTATTTGTCCTAAAGCAATATTGATACTGTTATTTTTTGGAAACCCTAATTTTATTAGGTCTTTCCCTCTTAGTTTATTTCCCATGATATGTTTTCTTTTAAGATATCCTCTATAGCATATTTTTTAAGGCTTTTGAGGATCCTTTGTGTTTTTAATCGCTCTTTTTCACGCTGCTCCATATCCCAATAATTTCTCCAGTTATATTGTTTTTGGTCTGCTTCGTAATAGCCATTTTTTAAAAACTGCTGTTCTAATAAAGCCGACTCACTTTCTAATAATGGGTCAATCCGTCTTGAATGTGTTATATAGGCTCTGGTGTATTTAATTCTATAAGTTCCTTTTGGAATTCTTATATAAAATCTAAGCTTTAGTTCTTTGCGTTCGTTTCTATAATAAAATGGTGCACACAAACATTGTGCTTTAAAACTTAACTTATTAAATTGCCGTTTGCTTATGGTTGGGAAATCTTTATAAATAAGATGTTTTGAGGTTTGATGTTCCCACTTTTTTTGTGCTTCTGCTTTTGTTCTGCCCCAAAAAAGTTTTTCAATCTTATCATATACTTCCAAAATAGCTGACTCGTTCTTATAGCGTTCTATTTTGTGTGTAATTATAATTTCTTTAAACCAACCATGCCGAATAGGTGTTTTTAACTTTGTATAACCTAATGCGCGCATTTCTTGCCAGATTTCCCTACGCCGTTTCCAAAGGCGACGTACTTCTTTCTCGCGTTTTTCTTTGATATGTTTTGGTTTCAATTATCATATTTTAACCTTTACTATTTGTTCCGTGAACACTTTAGTATGACCAAAATATGGTGTACAAAAAAGTCCGAAACGTTTTTGGCTTCGGACTCTTTTAATATGATAGATGAAATCTATTAAATAGGAAAGTAGTCTCGAAGCGTATGCACAATAGAACCTGGTTCTTTTTGCATGGTACTATGTAATTTGATAAATAACATTGTTGCTTCTTTTTAAATTATTTTGTGCTTTTATTTCAACACGCTCTGTGTGGAATTGCGATGCTTCGACTCCGCTCAGCACTGGTACAAACCTATGACCATTTTTTTAATTACACAAGAAAAAATTAAAATTATTTTACTGATTATCAATTAGTTGTGTGATTTTTAGGCAATAAAATCCCTGTCCACTTAATGCAGATATTGTAACTAATTGATGACCGGGTATTTAACTTTAAACTCACATGTTTTCAAATCGAGAAAAAATTATAAAAAAAGCGTCCAATTTCTTGGACGCTTTTTTATTTTATATCTTTTTTAAAGTTTTTTCGCTATGTCGTATGCAATAGAAATAGCTTTTCAGCATCCTTTTTATGTTTAATTAAAATATTACTCATAGGTCTAAACTTTGTTTTGTTTGTAATTATTGAATGCAAATATGCTATTATTTTTTAATTTCTAAAAGGAATTATAAAAAATTCACTTCAACTTTATTCCATATTTCTCTCATATATGGAGTAATTGAAAAGACATTTTCCATATCTTTTTCTTCTAATAGACTCCAATACGTGATAATTGAAAAATGCAAAAAGCATTCTTTTTCTAGAATGGTTCTACAAATTCCCCACATCTCTTTCATTTCAATATCTGGCTCAGAAATACCATCATCAAATGAAGAGACTATTAAGCTCATCAGAGTAAATTTGTCATCATCATTGTCTAATTCAGTTTGATAAACTTTGAGGAAATCTGACAACCTTCTTGAATCAGATGCTGTGAATTCCCAATCTTGCATTGATTCTTCCCAGTATAATCCTAATCGATCAGATAATTTTTTTTCAGATACTTCATTAGGATATCTTATATATTGCTCTTCAATTTTCATCTTTCATTACTATAATAGTTATTCCTAATTTCAATTAAAAGATTATTTATTCTATTTAAGTCTGGTCTTTCAGGTAAATTAGAAGTAGCATATAATTCCTCTAATTCTAATTTTCGTTCTTCCGCCCAACTTACTAATTCATCGTATTCAAAATTACCTTTCTTGATATTTAAAAGAAAAACTCTGTCTGAACGTTTTACATTAATGGTGCTTTCGGAAGCTATTTCCTTTGCCACATGTAATAATCTAAACGTATGCATCATATTTTTAGAATCATAATTCTTGCCATGTGATACAGTTGTTTTATAACGTTCTTCATTTCGTTTGCCTACCCAGTCCCAATATTCCTTATATTTTTTACAATATGTTGAATATCCATCTTTGTTAAAGAATAGCATACCTAGAGCTTTTTCTCCTTTAGGAATTGAACTTAATGCAATATCAGTTGCTCTTTCACTTCGAATAATCCCCTTATAAGGAATCTTTAGACTATGATATAAGTTGTTGCAATCTTTTAGGTGTGAAATATTAGCTACACCACAGTTTTGCTGTTTTATATTTTTAGCATTCAAAAATACTGTTAAAGGCATTGATTTTCCATTTTCATATACGAAGCAAAAATCTAAAACGGATTTTCGCTCTTTTTCAACAGGGTTTACAATTTTCTTTTCTAAACCTCTAGCCTTTTTTATCTGTGCATAAGCATAATTAGCAAATGACTTTTCACATTGTTTAGACAGAAAGTAGTCAAGCTTTATGTAGTCAAAAACAGGATGCTTATATAATATACATTCCTCTGGCACATTTAATAACTCCAATATATTGGGGTTGTTTTTTGAACAGAGTTCTATAAACTTTCGTAGTTCATAGTAAACAATATCATTAGACTCATTGTTAACTTGACCTATATAGTCCAAAGAATAAAAACGTTCCTTTGGAAGAATGAACACACCTCTTATATCAATATCTGATGTAGGTGTGTCCAATCCATAAGCTCTACTTCCGCTTATACATTCAAAAATGATATGTCCAGATTTTTTCAGTTCTTCTAGAGTCATGTTATTGATTTTAAAAAGAATTCGTTGAACTCTTCTGGATTAGATTTTTTGTTTAATAAATCATTTTTGACACGATTATTCTCTTCAGCAATTTGCTTTACTAATTCAATTAAACTAGTATCAACGGGTTCGTTACTTTTCTCTATATGTTTACTTTTTAAGAGTATCAACTCATCTAAAGTAGAACGATACCTACTATCAATTAATGGGTATAATTCTCGAAACAAAACAGGAGGTATTGTATTCTTCTCATAAACCCATTTAGCACATAGAGCAGTTCGAATAGCATAAAAGAAGCTTTTCAATGTCATTTTATCTGACCCTAGAGTTTCTTCAAACCCTTTGTTCATACTATGATAGTGATAAAATCCAGAAACTGGATTGAAATTGTTCATAGCTAAGGTTTTTATTTCGCTCAAAAATGCTGAATCTTCTCTATATACTATTGGTGAAAATAACCACCCTAAAAAAGAAGCATTAGATTTGGCTAGCAATTTGAGTGCTTTTCGAACATCCCAACCTGAACCATCTAGATCATCTTCAGTCATAAACTGTATAGTATCAGTTTGCTCCCAAAGATTTAGATACCAATCTTTTTTATGTTTGTAAACAAAACGAATATCATAATCAGAATCTGGAGAAGCAAAGCCCCAAGCTCTACTTCCAGATTCTACAGCGAATAAGATTTCTATATTCTTATCTTGTTCTATTTGTTTTAACTTATTTAGTATTTCTTTTCTCATAATATTGTCATATTATATTATTGCTCTTTTTGATTCTAGTTTAGGGTTGTGTTCACGACACCAAACATTTTTTTCAAGAGCATATTTTGTGTTCAAACTATCTATTATCAAAATTCTACAATGAATTTTGTGTGGTGCTAATATTCCGAGTGATAAAATAGGATTATTAGGGTATCCTATTAAAATTACAGTAGCTTTAATTAGATGCTTCTTATCAATTTTTTCAACTTTCATTCTGTTAAATAGATATGCCGAATACTTTGAAACTAACAATTTAAATTCGTTATCATTAGGAGAAATTGTTTTATTAATCAAGTCTATTTCAATTTTTAATGATTCAGATTTTACCATTAAAGAATACAACTTACCTATTCCCCAATAGCCATTAACATCATTATTGCGACTTATAAAAGAACATAAAAGTCCATTAATTATATTTTTAAATTGTTTCTTTTTACCCATTCTTTCTTTTGCGTTTTTTCCAAGGCGCATTTTTCAACCAATCTCCAGCCATAATACAGCCATAAGGCAATACTTCATCAATGACTTTCCCTAAACCAAATTCTTCCATTTGATGTCGCACTGTTTCCGCATTTTTATATGCACTTGGCAATTCTGTTATATCAATCTCTTCAGAAAAAAATCTAACATCTAAACCGTTAGTTTCTTCATTGAAAATCTCTTGAAATGTCCCTGTTTTACTTTTTCTATGTTGTGTTCTACTAATATTTCTTCCTGCCCCATGAGGTGCAAAACCTAAATTACTATTTGTGGTTTCACCTTCCACGATTAAAACAGGTTCAGACATATTTAACGGAATTAATCTTGGCCCCGTAATATCTGGCATGAATTTTTTATCTAATGGCGTTGCTCCTTTAGCATGATAAAACAAATCCCCATCTTTAAACACGAAATTATGTTCATTCCAAAATCTATTTTCTTTCTCGATTCCTAATTTTTCTAAAGTGGCATCATGAATTACTTCATGGTTTTTCTTTGTCCACTTTCTAATAATCTGTAATGCTTCCCAATACTGTTCTCCTTCTTCAGTATTAAAAGGAATCCATGCGTTTTGCTTTAGTGTGTCTGGAGATAGTTCTTTTCTGAATTTCTCTGCTATTTTCATTCCTTTAGAGTATAAGTTAGCTCCAAAACCTCTACTTCCATGATGTGTAACCATCATCGTGTTTCCAGTGTTTTTAGATTTACCAATAAATAAGAAATGATTCCCATCTCCTTGAGTCCCTAAATGCGATCTCGCAGCAGAAATACATTTTTGGTCATTTAAGAAGTAGTTTGCTTCTATCTCCGCTAATAAATCCATTGGAAATCTAAACTGAGAATTTCTATCTCTTCCACCTGGTCCAAAATGCGTAATACTATGAGCTGCATCTAAAACATCTTTTGGGTTTGCTTTTCCAAAATCAGTAAGCATCACCGAACAGCAGATATCGGCACTATGCATCCCCGGATGAATGGCGTTTTTTGCTACGGCAACACCGCCTACTGGAATGGTTCCTTTAGAACCTGTTGGGCAAGCATCTGGCATAATTGACCCATCAACTAATGTTGGTGTCTTCATTAAAGTTTTCATCGTTTCAATAACAGAATCTACATTGGCTTTTTCTAATTCATTTTCTGCTTTAATGTTTACTGAAAATGGAATTGCATTTTTATGCAAATCTATTGGGTCTGGAGATTTAAACTGTTCTAAATATTTGTTTAAGGCATCTCCATCTAATTGATTTTCATTAATATGATCTAATGCTTCTTTAAACCATTTTCCTGATCTAAATCCCATTTCAATTAATGTATATCCCGTAATGTTTGCTCTGCTTTCCATTTCTTATCTATTTTAAACTCCGCCGACTCCTCGTTCGACGGAGCATTACTTTAAAGCCCTTTAAAAGACTTATTTATGATTCCGATACAAATATTTTATCTATATGCGCAATCTTTTTGCGTAGATAGATTTATTTCTTATTTTTCATTAAAATTTAATCTATGGCTTTAAATAAAAATGCGTTAATACGCTATAAAACTATTGATAAATGTCTTCAAAACAATTATAGGCAATGGACATTAAGCGATTTAATAGAAGCCTGTTCCGACACATTATATGAATATGAAGGAAGAGAAGTTAATGTTAGTAAACGAACCGTGCAGTTAGATATTCAAATGATGCGTAGTGATAAGTTGGGTTATAATGCGCCTATTATTGTTTACGATAAGAAATTTTATAAATACGAAGATGAGGACTATTCGATAACGGACATACCTCTTAATGAAAACGATATGAATGTCCTTTCTGAAACCGTGGAAATGCTCAAACAGTTTAAAGACTTCTCTTTATTTTCCGAATTAGGAGGTATTATTCAACGGTTAGAAGATAAGGTATATACTGAGAAAACACATCAATCTGCCGTAATTCATTTAGATAAGAATGAAAAACTAAAAGGTTTAGAGCATCTAGATGTTTTGTACCAAGCAATCATTAAGAAAATGGTTTTGAAAATAAAATACCAATCCTTTAAAGCAAGGGAAGCTTCTGATATTGTTTTTCACCCTTATATATTAAAAGAGTTCAATAATCGTTGGTTTTTAATAGGAAGGCCCGGAGTAGAAGCAAAAAAACCAATAGTTACTTTTGCTTTAGATAGAATTGTCGACATAGATTACGATACAACAATTACATATAAGAATAACAACTTTAATGGCGATCAATATTACAAAGATGTTATTGGTGTAACGGTTTCAAACACAAGAGCCGAACGCATTCAGTTTTGGATTGATAAAAAAAATGCACCGTATGTAATCACTAAACCATTCCATCGTTCCCAAAGAGTCATCAAGAAAACAGATAATGGGGTTATTTTTAATATTTTCGTTCAGATTAATTTTGAATTAGAACGCCTTATTTTAGGTTTTGGAGATTCGATTGAGGTTATCAAACCTCAAAAGCTCAGAAATCGAATGAAGCAAAAGTTGGAAAAAGCAGCAGGGTTTTATAAAGAAGAAGCTCAAAAAACGATTTAACCGTAGACAAACCGTACAAATACTAAAAACAAAAATCCGCAACCATTTTAAAATCAATGAATTACGGATTTTATCTGTACTCAAGGTGGGAATCGAACCCACACTTCCGAAGAAACTGGATTTTGAATCCAGCGCGTCTACCAATTCCGCCACTTGAGCATTTCGGACTGCAAATTTAACTTTTATCTCGAATTAAACGAAGTTTTTCTTTACCAATTCCAGATTTCCAATATTTTTCTCGCTTTCTTGCCTCAATTCTGGTTTTCAACTTGTTCTTAATAAATGAGTTTAAAAGGCTGCGTAAGCCCTTGTTGTTTTTTCTCTTTTTTGATTATGTCTTTCAATTCTGGCATCAAGGTTTTGAGTCATGCCTGCATAAATGTAGTTTTTGTTTGGACTTGAAATGGGTAAACCTAAAGCATAGCATAAGCTTGGAGTAATGGATTTTGAATCCGGTACACCTGCCTGTCGGCAGACAGATCTACCTCCCGATGGCTATCAATACTGCAATTTGAGCATTTTCTGTCATACGATGGGCATTGGGAAGCATTTCAAACAGTAAAAACATGTCATATTTTTACTCTTAGTTATTAAAATAGTCGCTTTTATCCTTTTGGAATTCAAATAAATCCCTAAATTTGCACCTCATTAAAAATAAGTAACCTTTTTCGACTCATTAGCAAGTAGTTAGTTATGACAAAAATTAAAACCCGAGCCAAAATATTTGCATGCACACAAAGTACAACTTTAGCACAAAAAATAGCTAAGGCTTATGGAGAAGATTTAGGAAATGTAATTACTTCTACCTATAGCGATGGCGAATTTCAACCATCATATGAAGAATCTATAAGAGGGACACGAATTTTTATTATTGGATCAACAAATCCAAGCTCTGAAAATTTAATGGAATTGTTGTTAATGATTGATGCAGCTAAACGTGCTTCAGCAAGACATATTACAGCAGTTATGCCCTATTTTGGTTGGGCTAGGCAAGACAGAAAAGACAAACCCAGAGTACCTATTGCTGCAAAGTTAGTAGCAAAAATGCTGGAAGCTGCAGGTGCAACTCGAATTATTACTATGGATCTGCATGCAGATCAAATACAAGGATTCTTTGAAAAACCGGTAGATCATTTATTTGCATCAACCATATTTTTACCATACTTAAAAAATCTTGGTTTAGAGCATTTAACTATTGCTTCGCCAGATATGGGAGGTTCTAAAAGAGCTTATGCATACTCTAAAGCCTTAGAGAGTGATGTTGTGATTTGTTACAAACAACGCGCTAAAGCCAATGTTATTTCTCATATGGAATTAATTGGTAACGTAGAAGGAAAAAATGTAGTGTTAGTTGATGATATGGTAGATACGGCAGGAACTTTAACTAAAGCAGCAGATTTAATGATGGAAAGAGGTGCTTTAAGTGTAAGAGCCATTTGTACACATCCTATACTATCTGGGAGCGCTTATGAAAGATTAGAAAACTCAAAATTAGAAGAATTAATAGTAACAGATTCCATCCCGTTACAACAAAAAAGTAATAAAGTAAAGGTTTTAAGCTGTGCAGATTTATTTGCAAATGTAATGCATAAGGTGCATCATAATAAATCCATTAGTTCTCAATTTGTAATGTAGTTTTAACTACACGTAATTACCAAAGTAAATAAGGTTTGCAATGGTAAAAAAAATAAATATTAATAATAACTATAAATTTTAAAAATGAAATCAATTACAATCAACGGATCTCAAAGAGAAAGCGTGGGCAAAAAAGCAACAAAGGCCTTACGTAATGCTGGTCAGGTTCCTTGCGTATTATACGGAGGAGATAAACCAGTGCATTTCTCTGCACCAGAATTAGCTTTCTCTAAACTTGTATATACGCCAAATGCGCATACAGTTGTGATTGAGCTGGATAACGGAGAAACTTTAAATGCCGTACTTCAAGACATTCAATTTCACCCGGTAACAGACAGAATTTTACACGTAGATTTCTATCAATTGTTTGAAGACAAAGAAATTGCTTTAAATATTCCTGTTCAACTTGTAGGAAACTCAAGAGGGGTTAAAAATGGTGGTGTGTTAAGAAGAAATAATCGTAAACTACGTATTAAAGCACTTCCGGCTAATTTGCCAGACTTTATTGAGATAGATATTACACCTCTTAAAATAGGTGATAAGGTTGCTGTTGGAGAATTGCCAAGCGAGAACTATACGTTTTTACATTCAGACAATACGGTAGTATGTCAGATTAAAACTTCAAGAGTAGCGGTTGAAGACGAAGAAGAAGAAGAAGAATTAGCTGAAGGCGCAGAAGCAAATGCTGATGCACCAGCTGAAGAGGCTACAGCTCAGGAATAGATAATATATTCTAGATTTAATATAAAAGCATTCTGTTGTATTCAGGATGCTTTTTTATTTTCAAAAAGTAAAAAATAATGTTTGGGCGTTACCACGCTAAGACACGGTTGAGCTATTCAATACAGGCTACCCTCGCTGTGAGTTTTCATTACTATCCCTTATGCAAGTAACCAGCTCTTAACAATACCAATTATAAATTTTTGGCATGTTTAATGTATTTTAGCTTTAAAATTGAAATGATCATGTGGCAATTTTTGTCAAACATATTTAAAAAGAAAAACCAAACAGAAGCACAAGACCCTATGAAAAAGTATTTAATAGTAGGCTTAGGTAATATTGGAGAAAAGTATGCCAATACCAGGCACAACATAGGCTTTAAAGTTTTAGACTATTTTGCTAATCAAGAAAATCTGGTTTTCGAAACTCAAAAACTGGGTGATATTGCTAGCTATAAATTAAAAGGAAGAACTTTTATTTTTTTAAAACCAAGCACTTATATGAATTTAAGTGGGAAAGCCGTTTTGTATTGGATGACAAAAGAAAAAATCCCCTTAGAAAATGTATTAATAATTACCGATGATTTAAATTTACCCTTTGGAAGTATTCGTTTAAAGACCAAAGGTAGTGATGGCGGACATAATGGATTAAAAGATATCCAGGAGAAACTAAATACTACAAAATATAATCGTTTTAGATTTGGAATAAGTGATACTTTTAGTAAAGGCCGGCAGGTAGATTATGTATTAGGAATATGGAATGAAAATGAAAATGAAAAACTTCCTGAACGATTAAACAAATCTATGGAGTTAATAAAATCTTTTGTACTTGCAGGCGTTAGCAATACCATGAATATTTTTAACGGCAAATAAGAAAGACCGGTTATTTTACTATAATTTTTTTTGCAGTTTTTTTAAGCCCATCACTTAGGGTTAAAATATACATGCCGGATTGTACATCTGTTAGTTTAATTTCTTTTTCAAAGTCTCCAGTAGCCTTAAAAGTTCTTTTATAGACCAATCGGTTTCTGGGGTCAAAAATTTCAGCTTCAATAGCTCTTATAAGAGAACCATTTAATTTAATAGTAAACGTTCCGTTATTAGGATTAGGAAAAAGGATTGAATTTTCAAAACCTGACTCCTCAATAGATTTAGTAGGAATAATATTCAATGTATAATCTTCTACTTCTCCATCAGAACCGTTTCCAATGGGAGAGGGACTGTTATCTCCTGTATTACCAGTATATTTAGTGGCAACTCTCATTGTGGCATGACCGAGTTTGGCATCTACGGGAATACTAATTGAAAGTGGCGAATTGCTTGTGGCACTGTTAGTTACATTACTGGCATCGCCCAGGTTGTATGCTTCACCCGGATCTGTAAAAACCCCATTTTGGTTCCAGTCAACCCATACTTTGGTAGCTGTTTTAAAATCTCTTTCGGTACTAACGTTAACAATTAAATCGTAATTACTAGCTCTGTTTACAGTCGTAATTACAGAAGTATAATCACTATACTCTGAAGGTTTTTCAGAGGCTTGATTAATGGTATTTAAATTCACCAAAGTAATAGAGGTTTCAAATGATGTACTTGCGGGCTGTATGGTAATGGTATAATCTTCAACTTCACCATCAAAACCTTTTTCACAGAAATTAGGCAAACCATCACCTTTATACTTTGTTGAAACTCTCATTGTGGTATGCCCCAAAACAGCATCTGATGGAACCATTATAGATAATGGCGAATGGCCTGTTGCTCCATTAGTAACATTGGTAGCATCGCCTAAATTATATGCTTCACCCGGGTCATCAAAACTACAGTTTTGATTCCAGTCTATCCAGGCTTTGGTATTGGTGGTATAATCGCCAGCCGTATTAACATTTACCATCAAATTATAAGTGTCGTTTCTGTTTAAACCTGTAGAAATATGGGTATAGTTACTATAGCCCGACGGCTTTGCAGAAGTTTGATTAATGGTGTTAAATTGAACTAATGTAGTACTTGTGCTATAATCTGTATTTCCTGTTGAAGCGCAAGGCCCGTTATTAAAAGGAAATACTATATTTTTATTTTTAGGACTAGAAGTTGTTGGTGTTCCTGTAAGGGTTAGGGTATAGTCTCCAACTGGAGTTGCGCCTAAATTACTTATAGTCATTGTTACTGGCCCGGAATCATTTAAATGGGTTGGAGAAAAGGTTACAATAGATCCAGAAGGATTACCAGAAACACTAAAAGTAGTGTTTTCTGAAAAGCCATTAGCCACTACAAAATTAAAATTATAAATGGCCGTAGTATCTCCACAATTAACTGGTGCTAAAACGTCTTCAACAATAAAGAAATCCGGATCTGTTGAAATAGAGAAATTAAAATCTGAGACATCATAAAAAATATTATCTGCCGCCTCAATTAAAAGTCCGGCATTACTTGTATTGGCCATAGCAGGAACGGTATAAGAAAAAGCCCCGTCGTTAGGCGTATTAGATGCAATAGTAATAGGAAAAGTTAAGCCGCCATCGGTAGAGAGTTTAATGTTTACGTTTTGGCAATTAATGGTTGCATTTGTAGTTTGCCCAACAATCCATTCAATATTTTGTGTTGACCCTTGAGCCCAGGACACAGGGTTTTTTATGGTAAAAGGGGTAACATCTTCTACTGTTATTTGCATTCTGTCATAACTGGTTTGCCCTCCTGTTGCATTAGCTGGTGACCGATCTCTAACCGTTAAGGCCCAATTTAGAGTTCTTGCAACAGTAGATACAGATTCCCAATCGCTTCCTAATGTTGGGTTTGTTTGTGTAACATGGCCTGCTAAAACACTAGAGAACTTGGGTATATATCTGTTTGAAGAACTGCTTGGAGGAAGGGACCTGTTCATTGCTCCTGAACTTAGGTCTGGACCAAAATTCTGATAGTTAGTTGTACCGCTATCAATCTGTTCCCAACAATAAGTAAGATTATCTGTTCCATCAAGGTCTGTTGCCGAGCCTTTTAAAACATAAGGTGTCCCTTTAGGAATATTATAGTCACTTCCAGCATCTGCTAATGGAGGGTTATTTGAAATGGCTTCAGTAGTTTGACAGCTTTTGTTAGCAACATTATCTAATATTTGTTTGATACTATGATAGTGAAAATAGGCGTCACTATTTAAAGCCACATTATTTGCACCAGTAATTCCAGCATAACCCATTATTGTACTACCGCTTCCGGGTTCTGAGTTTACTCCCGTACCTTCTGAACTTTCAAAAGACCAGGTATGATTAGCCCCCATTTGATGCCCTATTTCATGAGCTACAAAATCAATATCAAAAGTATCTCCTTCAGGAACACCACTATTCAAAGGAGATGTGAAAGCACTCCCTTTATTTTTATCGGTTGAACTGGCAGAATCATTTCTGCAAACACAACCAATACAACCGGCATTTCCACCACCACCTGAGGCACCAAATAAATGACCAATATCATAAGCGCCATTACCAATAACAGCGGTTAATGTGTTTTGAACTTGCAAACTCCAGCCATTTGTATTGTCAGAATTATTATCATCTGCTCCAATATTGGCATCAGAATAAGGATCAGTTTCAGGCTTATCATAAATTATAAGATTGTTGTTCCCTATAAGCTCGAAAGTTATGGCCATATCGGTTTCAAAAATTTGATTAACTCTTGTTAATGTAGCATTAATAGCAGCTAAAGCATCGGCTTTGGCATCTCCGTTTGCAGCATTATCATCGTTATGGAACTGTGTATATTCACCGGTAACCGAGATGGCTATTCTAAATTTTTGTAAGGTTTGATTATTGGCTCCGCCTTCATTTACTTTCGATGATTTGTTTGATTTATTAAAAGTAGTATTAAGGACATCAATAGTTTTACATTCAAAGGGATTGGATTTAGAACGTTTAGATTTTTTTTCATACAAAACATATTCAGTGCCTCCTTTTTCTATAGGCTGCATAAAAACAGTAGGCTTATCAACATAAGATATCATGGTTTGTACACCTTGGGGAGCCACACTCATGCGTAAACGTGTTTTAGGGTCTTTTGTGCTAATACCAATAAACGACCTTATATTTGGATACTTCACTGCGAGTTCAGGTGAAAAAACAGGGGCTTCATAAAGTCTAAAATCTTCTAATTGCCCCTCTGATCCTGGAATACTTATTATTTTGGCTGAGACCTTTTTTTGAGTAGTACTTCTTAATGGAGTTGCTTGTATGTCCTGATCAAGTATTTTTGCGTTTAGTTTAAATAAATGAACAGTAGCAATATCTAATTTGAGCTTTGATAGGCTTTTTTGAGTAGGTATGCGCTCTATTTTTTCCCAACACCTGTTTTGAGCAATATTTGAAAATGTTATTAAAAATAGTGCTATTGATAAAACATAATGTAGGGTGGTTTTCATAAAAATTTAGGGCAATCTTTTTTATAAATTTATTTTTTTAAGACAGAACTACAAAGTTAAATCTTCATTTTTTTATTCATTCTATAATTATCTTTTTTGTAGATTTTCGCTTATCATCACTTACATTTAAAATATACATACCAGATTGCACTTGATTTAAATGTATTGTTTCATTAAAATCGCCAGCGTCTTTGTATTTGTTTTTGAAAATTTTTCTTCCTCTTAAATCGTAAACCTCTACATTAACATTACTAGATAATGAACTGTTTAATTTTATGGTAAACTCGCCTTTATTAGGGTTTGGAAAAACTGCAAAATTGTCAAAACCAAATTCTTCAACTGCTAATGATGTTTGTACATTAACCGTATAATCTTCAACCTCTCCATCAAAACCATTTTCACAAGAAGTTGGAGTACCATCGTCTTTAAATTTGGTAGATACTCTCATAACGGTATTGCCTAAAGCAGCACTAACAGGAATTGTAATTGAAAAAGGAGAATTGCTTGTTGCTCCATCTGAAGTATTAGTGGCATCACCTAAATCATATGCCTCACCTGCATCGTCAAAACTACAATTTTGGTTCCAATCTATCCATACTCTGGTGGTAGTTGTATAATTACCATCGGTATTAGCATTAACGGTTAAATCGTATGAACCGTTTCTGTTTACATTGGTAGGGCTAGACATATAATCACTATAACTTGTAAGTTTTGCGGAAGCCTGATTAATAGTGTTAAATTGAACTAAGGTGGTAGCTGTGCCATAAGTTGTGCTTCCAGTCGAGATACAATTCCCATTAAAAAAAGGAAAAGCGATAGCTCTACTTTTGGCTGGCGTTGCTGTTGGCGTTGTTATTACATTTATCGTATAATCGTTTTGGGCTACACCATCTAAGTTAGATATGGTCATAGTAACAGGTCCGGAAGTGGTTCTGCTGGTTGGGGAGAAAGCAACAGTTGAGGCTCCGGGGGTTCCTGAAGCACTAAACGTAGTCGTTTCGTTAAAACCATTTGCAGTAATATAATCAAAAGTAAAAGTTGCTGTTGTTTCTCTACAGGCAACAGGGCTTAAAACCTCGTTAGCTATAAAAAAATCCGGATCGGTTGAAATAGAAAATTCAAAATCACAAACATCATAAAAAATATTGTCGGCAGCTTCAACTAATATTCTTGCATTAGTTGTATCAGGTATAGCGGGTACAGTGTAAGTATAAGACCCATCATTAGGGGTATTACTAGCTATGGTAATAGGAAATTTGGAACCGTTTGTAGAAAGTTTAATATTAACATTTTGACAGTTTATAGTTCCATTTGTAGTTTGCCCAACAACCCATTCAATGGTTTGTGTCGTTCCCTGAACCCAGGATACAGGGTTTTTTACTGTAAAAGGCGTAACATCTTCTACTGTAATTTGCATCCTATCATAACTGGTTTGTCCCCCAGTTGCAGATAGAGGCGCTCTATCTCTAACCGTTAAGGCCCAGTTTAAAGTTCTGGCAACTGTAGAAACGGTCTCCCAATCACTACCTAACGTAGGCCCAGATTGAGTTGTATTGCCTGCTAAAACACTAGAAAACTTTGGGATATACCTATCTGTAGAAGCAGATGGTGGTAACGAGCGGTTCATAGAACCCGAAGTTAGCGTAGGCCCAAAATTTTGATTATTGGTTATGCCACTATCTATTTGTTCCCAGCAATAGGTTAAATTATCACTGCCATCAGTGTCTGAAGCAGAGCCCTTTAATATATAGGCAGTGCCTTTAGGGATATTATAATCATTTCCGGCATCAGCAATAGGCGGATTGTTTGCAATAGGTTCAGTTGTTTGACAGCTTTTTGTTGCTAAATTATCTAATATTTGTTTGATACTATGATAGTGAAAATAGTCGTCACTATTTAAAGCCACATTATTTGCACCAGTAATTCCAGCATAGCCCATAATAGTTGTTCCGCTACCAGGTTCAGAATTAACATTAGTCCCTTCAGAACTAAATGCCCAGGTATGATTAGCTCCCATTTGATGTCCTATCTCATGAGCAACATAATCAATATCAAAAGTATCCCCTTCAGGAATTCCATTAGAAGGAGATGTATACGCACTACCTTTATTTTTATCGGTTGAACTGCCAGAATCATTTCTACAAACACAACCAATACAACCGGCATTTCCACCACCACCTGAGGCACCAAATAAATGACCAATGTCGTAAGCACCATTACCAAGAACACTGGTTAACGTGTTTTGAACTTGCAAGCTCCAGCCATTGGTGTTATTAGAATTATCTGAATCTGTTCCAACATTGGCATCAGAATAAGGATCGGAAGCGGCATTGGTGTAAATAACCAGATTATTAGTAGCAATAAGCTCAAAAGTTACCGCCATATCGGTTTCAAAAACCTGATTTACACGTGTTAAACTGGCGTTTATTGCTGCTAATGCATCTGCAACGTTACCGCCGTGATATGCCGTGTATTCTCCGGTTACAGATACAGCTATTCTAAATTTTTGTAAAGTTTTGTTATTTGCCCCACCTTCATTTGCTAGCAATTTACCAGATTTGTTTAAAGTTTCATTTAACTCGTCTATGGTTTTACATTCAAAGCGGTCTGCTAATCTGTTTTTTGAATGCTTTTCATATAAAACATATTCGTCAGAGCCTTTTTTAACAGGCTGCATAAATACGGTTGACCTGCCTGCATAAGAGATCATAGTTTGTACACCTTGCGGAGAAACACTCATTCTTAAGCGTGTTTTAGAGTTTTTTGTACTAATACCCGCATACGATTTTATATTCGGGTACTTTGCAGAAAGCTCTGGCGCAAAAACAGGAGCCTCATAAAGGATGAAACTTTCTAATTGCCCATCTAACCCAGGCAAACTAATAATTTTATTAGATGTTTTTTTTGAAGCATTTCTTAATGGTGTCGATAAAATATCTTTATTTAATAAAGCACGATTAAGCTGGAATAAATGTACTTTACTAGGGTCTAAATTAAGTTTTGATAAACGCTCTGAATGGCCAGTATTTTCTACTTTCTTCCATGTAGAACGTTGAGCCGAAGCTGAAAATATAAACAAAAATATTGCTATTGATAAAACATAATGTAGTTTTGCTTTCATAAAGATATTTTTTGGACAATTCATTATTGAATTGTTAACAAATCTAATTTTTTAAGGCTGAACATGCAATTTTATTCGTTAAATGGACAGAATAATGAATATTGATATATTTAAACCTAAGGTGCCCACTGTAGTTACAATAGGTACTTTTGATGGGGTACATATCGGGCATCAAAAAATTGTTAAACGATTAATTAACGCTGGTAAATTAGAAGGGTTACACTCTGTGATTCTCACCTTTTTCCCACATCCGCGGATGGTGTTGCAAAAAGACTCATCAATAAAACTAATAAATACCATTGACGAACGTTATGCTATTTTAGACGCCTTGGGGCTAGATTACTTACTTATTAAAAAATTCACTAAAGCATTTTCAAGACTGTCGGCCGAAGATTTTGTTAAACAAATTCTGGTGGATAAACTACATGCCAAAAAAGTAATTATTGGATATGACCACAGGTTTGGTAGAAATAGAAATGCCAATATTGAAGACTTAAAACGCTTTGGGCAAGTATACGGTTTTGAGGTTGAAGAAATTTCGGCTCAGGATATTAACGATGTAGCGGTAAGTTCTACAAAAATTAGAAAAGCTCTACATGAAGGGAATATTACTAAGGCTAATATGTTTTTAGGATATGCTTTTATGATAACTGGAACCGTAATTGAAGGCAAAGGCTTAGGGAGGCAATTAGGATTTTCAACCGCTAATATAAAGGTTAAAGAAGATTATAAACTTATCCCTAAATATGGCGCATATATTGTAAGTACCGTAATTAATAATGAAAAAATATTTGGTATGTTAAACATTGGCGTAAACCCAACAGTTGATGGGAACACCGAAAGCATTGAAGCTCATTTTTTCAATTTTAATAAAGATATTTATAATAAAACCATTCAAATAGATTTACACGAACGTATTCGAGACGAACAAAAATTTGAATCGGTTAGTGCTTTAAAATCACAATTAGCAAAAGACAAAGACATAGCAATAGCTTATATAGCAAAACACCATGTTAAATAGGTACTTATTTAAACATATTGATAATTCTGCTTTAATCGTTTTTAGGATCTTTTTTGGGCTACTTTGTTTTCTAGAATCTATAGGGGCCATTTTTACAGGTTGGGTAAAGCGTGTTTTTATCGATGCTCATTTTACATTTTCGTTTATAGGTTTCGAGTGGCTACAGCCATTACCAGATAATTGGATGTACTTGTATTATGTAATAATGGGCGTGTTTGCCTTATGCATTATGTTGGGTTACAAATACAGGCTAGGTATTTTAGGGTTTACAATAATGTGGACAGCAACCTATCTCATGCAAAAATCGTCGTATAATAATCATTACTATTTGTTAATGCTTATAAGCAGTATTATGGTTTTTATGCCTGCAAATAGGTATGCTGCAATAGATGTAAAACTAAATCCAAAAATAAAACGTAATGCCATGCCACAGTGGTGCAATTTAGTATTTGTGTTTCAACTATTCATTGTTTATACTTATGCTTCAGTAGCAAAAATATATCCAGACTGGTTAAATGCTAATGTTTTGGAGTTGCTTATGAGTAGCAAACAAAACTATGTTTTAGTAGGCGAATTGCTTCAACAAAAATGGGTGCATTATATTTTAGCCTATGGTGGTATTTTATTTGATGGATTAATTATTCCGTTGTTATGGTTTAAACCAACTAGAAAGTGGGCGTTTATAGTATCCATCTTCTTTCACCTTTTTAATTCCTTTGTTTTTCAAATAGGCATTTTCCCTTATTTAGCTTTGGCTTTCTCGTTATTCTTTTTTAGCCCTAAAACCATTCAAAAGTTATTTTTAAAAAGGAAACCGTTTTATAACGCTGCCGAGCATATTGTTCCAAAGTATAAAACATCATTAATCACATTATTTTCAATATATTTTTTAGTCCAAATAGGCTTACCATTACGACATCATTTTATTAAAGACAATGTCCTTTGGACCGAAGAAGGGCACAGGCTTTCGTGGCGTATGATGCTTAGAACCAAAAGTGGAAGAGCAACCTATAGAATTGAAAACAAGGCAACAGGAAGCAGTTATGTGGTAAATTTAGATAATTATTTAACCATGAAACAAAAGCGTATAGTAAGTACAAAACCAGATGCGATTTGGCAATTTGCTCAAAAATTAAAAACGCAATTTAAAAAAGACGGTCAAGATGTTTCGGTTTATGTAAACGCTAAAGTAAGTGTTAATGGGAAACCGTTTAGACAACTTATAAATCCAGATGTTGATATAGCTAGCGTTTCTTGGAATTATTTTAAGCATAACGATTGGATTTTACCATCAAAAGAACAGTGATTATATCTGTAATTCATTAAATTTGTCGCTTAAATTTTTTACTCATGTTACAAGTCCCTTTTATTAGAGCAAACAAAGATTTGGTAATTGCACGATTAGCAAAAAGAAATATTGATGCAACCCAAATGATTAATGAGGTGATTCTTTTTGATGAAGACAGAAAAAAGTTGCAAGCAGAATTAGATAATACTCTGGCAGCATCTAATGCTTTATCGAAAGACATTGGGGTATTGTACAAATCTGGTGAAGCCGAAAAAGCAAATGCTTTAAAAGAAAAAACAAGCCAATTAAAAGATAAATCTAAAGCGCTTAATGAAGCACTTAGCAATAAAGTGGAGGCCTTAAATCAATTATTATATAAAATTCCTAATGTGCCTAATGAAATTGTTCCTTCAGGAAATACCGATGAAGATAACGAAGAAGTTTTTAGAGCGGGAGATATTCCTGTTTTACATGATGGAGCCTTACCGCATTGGGAGCTAGCAAAGAAGTACGATATTATCGATTTTGAGCTGGGGAATAAAATTACCGGAGCAGGATTTCCTGTGTATAAAGGTAAAGGCGCAAGGTTGCAACGCGCATTGATTGCCTATTTCTTAGATAAAAATACTAATGCAGGTTATACTGAATATCAATTGCCACATTTAGTTAATGAAGCCTCAGGTTTTGGTACAGGACAATTACCAGATAAAGAAGGGCAAATGTACCATGTTACTGGCGATAACCTATACTTAATACCAACAGCAGAGGTGCCAGGAACCAATATTTTTAGAGATGTTGTGTTAAGCGAAAATGAGTTGCCCATAAGCATTACCGGTTATACACCGTGTTTCCGTCGTGAAGCCGGAAGCTATGGTGCGCATGTTAGAGGCTTAAACAGATTACACCAATTTGATAAGGTTGAGATTTTGCGAGTTGAGCACCCAACACAATCTTATAAAGCCTTAGATGCTATGGTAAACCATGTAAAATCTATTTTACAGGAATTAAAATTACCATACAGGATTTTAAGACTTTGTGGTGGTGATTTAGGGTTTACATCTGCTTTAACTTACGATTTTGAAGTGTTTTCTACTGCACAGGACAGGTGGTTAGAAATATCTTCTATATCTAACTTCGAAACCTTTCAGGCGAATCGTTTAAAATTGCGATTTAAAAACAGTAATGGCAAAAATGAATTAGCTCATACCTTAAATGGAAGTGCTTTAGCCTTACCAAGAGTGCTTGCGGGAATTTTGGAAAACTATCAAACAAAAAATGGAATTATAATTCCAGAAGTCTTGCAACCTTATACAGGCTTTTCAATGATTGATTAGTAAAAATTATAAAAACCCAGTAAAAGAAGCTTAAAACCTACAAAAAACCAAAATAGCATACTTTTAAATCGATTAAAGGTAAATAATACATGCTGTTTAACGATTTTTTATGGTTTTATTTTGCTATTCAAAATATAATATCGAAGTTAGCCCTACCCAATAAAAATAAACTTAACCTACCATGAAAAACATTAAACGCCTTGTGCTTTTAATTGCTTTAGTTTTAATTGCCGGGAAAGTTTTATTTTCAGATTTCGAAATATCTAAAACTGAAAATAATACTACAGCGGCTGTAGTAAGTAGATAGAAGTTTACTTACTTAAAACTAATATTTCTTTTAAAATAGTCATTTTCTATTATTGAGAATTTAAGGCTGTCCCCAATCTTGTATAGTATTGTTTTTAAATTAACAGGCGTTAATAGAAAATGTATTATTGGTTGGTTAGTGCTCGAATTTTATTCGAGCACTTTTTTTTACAAAACTCTGATTTATAAAGGTTTTTAAGCGAATAGGAATGAGTGAGCTGAATTAATACTGGTAAAATAGGAGGCTTATAAAAATTTTAAGATAAGTTCAACATTTTCTAATAAGGACATTTGTTATATTTACATAATGAGGATTCTTTTTATTTTATGCTTACTTTTTTCTACAAACCTGTTTTCGCAGGATGATGTGCTGGCAAAAGAATATTTTAATAAAGGAGATTTTGAAAAAGCATTATACGAGTATAAAAAACTATACACAAAATCGCCTTCAAATATAAATTATATTAACCAGCTTGTTTCTGCTCATCAACAATTAGAGCAGTATAATGAAGCCGAAGCGTTTCTTTTAAAACTAATAACCAGAATTAAATATCCTGCCTTTTTTGTGGAGTTAGGCTATAATTATCAGCTTAAAAACGATTTGGAAAATGCTAAACTATATTATCAAAAAGCGATAAATAGCTTGGATGATAATGTTAATAATGCCTTTTCTGTAGCACGAAGTTTTCAAAACCATACCTTATTAAATGAAACGATTGCCGTTTATGAAAAGGCGATGGTTTTAAAACCAGAATTAAACTTTAAATTTCAGCTGGCTAAAATATATGGAGAGCAGGGACATATAGAGAAAATGTTTACGAGCTATATAGAATTTGCCGAAAAAAACCCCGTATCGTTAAATAACATTAAAAGGTATATTAACGATTTTATAAGTGAGAATAGTGCAAATGAGAATAATGTTTTATTTAAAAAAATTCTGCTAAAAAAATCTCAACAAGAGCCCAATTTGCTTTGGAATGAAATGTTGAGCTGGTTATTTATTCAACAAAAAGATTTTAAAAAAGCATTTATACAAGAAAAAGCCATTTTTAACAGGCGACCGGAGAGTTTAAATAGAATTGAAGAGCTGGCAAATATAGCCGTAAACGAAAACGATAATGAAGTCGCTAAAGAAGTTTACACATATTTAATTGAAATCGCTCAAGATTTAGAAACGCAACTTAATGCCCATTATAACGTATTGCAAATCGAAACTAAAGAAAGTTCAGCAAATAATTATGATGCGATAAACCATAAGTATTTAGAGTTATTTAAAGCATTCGGAATATTTCCGCAAACGCTAAAATTACAAGTGGCTTATGCTCATTTTTTAGCCTTTTATAGAAATGAAAGTAGTCGTGCCATCGATTTTTTAGAAACGACCTTAAAATTGCCGTTAACCGAATTTGAAAAAGCAGAAGTTAAACTGGAATTGGGTGATATTTTAGTCCTTCAAGAAAAATTTAATAAAGCCTTAATTTATTACACACAAATACAGCGTAATTTAAAAAATAGTACAGTTTCTCAAGAGGCGCGCTATAAAGTAGCCAAGACGAGTTACTTTAAAGGGGATTTTAAATGGGCAGAATCGCAGCTAAAAATTTTAAAAGCTTCAACATCGCAACTTATAGCCAATGATGCTCTCGATTTAAAATTATTAATTACAGATAATAAATATGAAGACTCGTTACAAACCGCTTTAAAACTATATTCTAAAGCCGATCTGTTAGCATTTCAAAATAAAAATAACAAAGCCATCTCACTGTTAGATACTATTTTAAAAAACCATAAAACCGAACCCATTATAGCTCAGGCTTTATTTAAACAAGCACAATTATTTGAGGCAAAAGCACAATTTGAAAAAGCACAGGTTAATTACGAACTAATCATTGCTAATTATAGAGATGGTATTTTAGTTGATGATGCTTATTATAGATTAGCAGACCTTTATGCAAAGTATTTAAACCAGCCAGAAAAAGCAAAAACGTTATACGAACAAATTATTTTTAACCATGCCGATAGTATTTATTTCGTTGAAGCCCGAAAAAAGTACAGGGCATTGCGTGGAGATGCGATAAACTAATGATATGATAATTGCAGAAACAGAACGATTGGTAATTTCAAAAGTTACCTTACAAGACGCTCCTTTTTTTGTTGAGTTAATGAACACACCACATTGGTTGAAATATATTGGTGATAGAAATATAAGATCAGTAGAAGATGCTGAAGAAGCTATTAAAAACGGACACCTAAAAAGTTATAACGATAATGGTTTTGGCTTTTATAAAGTTTTATTAAAAGCTGAAAATAATAAAGCAATTGGAACGGCAGGACTTATAAAAAGAGACCAATTGGATGATGTAGACATAGGTTTTGGTTTTTTACCAGAATATGAGGGTAAAGGTTTTGGTTTTGAAGCATCAGTTGAAATTATAAAACTAGCTAAATTAAAGTTCAAGCTTAAAAAAGTTGTAGCGATAACAAATCCAGAGAATCATAATTCAATTAAATTATTAGAGAAGTTAGGCTTGGTTTTCGAAAAAAGAGTAAAACCCTTTGAAGAAGACCAAGAACTCCTGTTATTTGCAAAAGAGTTATAATTAAAGACAATCTCAATCTTTAAACTACAAATTCCAAAGATTGAGACACTTAATTGATTGGAATTTTTAGAGTATGATTATATATAATGTAACGGTAAATATAGACGAAAGCATCCATAACGACTGGTTAGTATGGATAAAAGAACATATTCCGCAAGTATTAGGAACAGGGAAATTTGAAAAAGCAACACTAACCAGGGTTTTAGTTGAAGAAGATATGGGTGGAGTAACCTATTCCATTCAATACAGGTCATATTCAAGAGAAGCTTTAGATGCTTATTATCGAGAAGATGCAGAACGGTTAAGAACAGAAGGGATGAAAAAATTTGCAGATAAAATGTTAGCATTTCGAACCGAGCTACAAGTTGTAGATGAATATACCGTGAATTTTAAATAGTTTAATTTTGTCACCTTGAATGTAGTTAAAAGATCTTTTTGTTCTTAATAATTTACATTCACCAATTTCTTTCAAACCTTAATTGGTTTAGAAACAAAGCCTTAGTTAATCTAATAACCATTAACTAACAATCATCAACTAATGACAGTAAAAGCAAAAAAACATTTAGGACAACATTTTTTAAAGGACGAAAATGTGGCTGATAAAATAGCCAATACTTTAACATTAAAAGACTATAACAAGGTTTTAGAAATTGGTCCGGGAATGGGTGTGTTAACAAAGTATTTACTTAAAAAAGATATAGAAACTTATGTTATTGAAATTGACACCGAATCGGTAGAATATTTACAGGCAAACTACTTAAATCTGGCTCCTAGAATTATAGAAAAAGATTTTTTAAAGTATGATTTAAATGCTGTTTTTAAGGGTAGTTCTTTTGCTATTATTGGTAATTTTCCATACAATATTTCAACTCAAATTGTTTTTAAAGTGTTAGAAATGCGCGGGCAAATTCCAGAGTTTTCCGGGATGTTTCAAAAAGAAGTTGCAAAGCGTATTTGTTCAAAAGAGGGCTCAAAAGTATATGGAATTCTTTCCGTTTTAACTCAAGCCTTTTATAATGCCGAATATTTATTTACGGTGCCTCCCTCAGTTTTTAATCCCCCTCCAAAAGTTGATTCAGGGGTTTTAAGGCTTACAAGAAAAGAAAATTATGCCTTACCTTGTAGTGAAAAACTATTATTTAAAGTGGTAAAAACAGCATTTCAGCAGCGTAGAAAAACACTTCGAAATAGTTTAAAAACCTTCAATTTATCCGATAATTTAAAAGCAAATGTTATATTTGGCAAACGCCCGGAACAATTAAGTGTAGATGCCTTTATTGAGCTTACACAATTCATTGAAAAGGATATTTTATAATCCGCTAATAGTTACACTAAACGTGGTCATTGAGCTAGGTCAAAATACTGCTTAAGAGTCTTATGTCTGAAGAGAAAGAAAACATACAATTTGAGCTAACTGAAGCACTGGTTGAGCAAGTTGAGCAACTTATCAAAGTAAATGATGATAAGGCATTACGCCAACTGCTTGACGAGTTTCACTACGCCGATATTGCCGAAATTCTTGACGAAGTAAGTCTGGATGAAGCCACTTATGTTATTAAGCTCTTAGATTCTGAAACTACTTCAGATATTCTAACAGAGCTAGATGAAGACATTCGGGAACGGGTATTAAAAAACCTGTCGGCAAAAGAAATTGCCGAAGAGGTCGAGGAGTTAGATACCGATGATGCTGCAGATATTATTTTAGAACTTCCAGAAGAACGGCAAGAAGCTGTTATTTCTCAAATTGAAGATGAAGAACATAAATCTGAGATTCAAGAGCTTTTAGCTTATGATGAAGATACTGCTGGCGGGCTAATGGCCAAAGAGCTGGTTAAGGTTTATGAAACCTGGACCGTTGCAGGGTGTATGCGCCGAATTCGGGGGCAAGCCAAAGAGGTAACCCGGGTACACTCTATTTATGTAGTTGATAAAGAAGAAAAGCTTATTGGTCGTCTTTCTCTTAAAGATTTAATTGTAGCAAAGAGCAATCAAAAAATTTCAGACATAGTAAAAGTTAATGTAGATTATGTTAATGTGCATGATAATGTTGAAGATGTAGCAAAAGTTATGGCTAAATACGATTTAGAAGCCATTCCTGTTGTTGATGATACTCAAACCCTATTGGGTAGAATTACTATTGACGATATAGTAGATGTATTAAAGGAAGAAGCCGAAAAAGATTATCAATTAGCAGCAGGTATTACTGGTGATGTCGATTCAGACGATAGCATTTTAGAGCTTACCCGCGCACGATTGCCCTGGTTGTTTTTAGGTTTAATAGGTGGTGTAGGTGCTTTTTTGATTATGGAAGGCTTTCACCATGCGTTTAATAAGTATGCCGTTTTATTCTTTTTTACCCCATTAATTGCGGCCATGGCAGGTAATGTGGGTGTACAATCTAGCGCTATTATAGTGCAAGGTTTAGCCAATGATGATGTAAAAGGAAGTGTAAACAGCAGATTGATCAAAGAAATGCTGTTAGCGGCTTTAAATGGAGTTATTTTAGCAGTTTTCTTATTTCTTTTTGTTTGGATTACCAAAGGGGAAATAAATACGGCTTTGGCGGTGTCTATCTCGTTAATAGCCGTTATAATTGTTGCAGGCTTAATAGGTACCTTTGTACCGCTATTTTTGGATAAACGCGGTATAGACCCAGCTATTGCAACAGGGCCTTTTATAACGACCAGCAACGATATTTTTGGAATCCTTATCTATTTCTGGATAGCAAAAATGATTTTAGGAATTTAGTGTTTGGGTGTTACCTTCACTCTTACCTACATACAAGGGTTCTAAAACCTTGCAAGGCCACTCAAGTCAGACTTTTATTTATACGTTTCTGTTTTAAATTATAATTCAAAATGGGATTCGTTTACAGGTTTTTAAAAAGGATACTGTTTCAATTCCTAAAGCAAAAATTCATGCATTGAGCTAAGTAGAAATGTCGTAATTTTACAAAATGAATTCAATTAATATCAAAAACAAGTTTTCAAAATTCTCAAAAAACTGGCATCCACATCAAATTGCCGTAGTTGATGATATGCAAGTTATATTAGCAAAACTTAAAGGAGAATTTGTATGGCATAGCCATGAAAATGAAGATGAACTGTTTCAGGTTATAAAAGGAACGCTATACATGCAGTTTAGAGATCGAACAGAAGTAATAAACGAAGGCGAAATGATTGTGGTTCCAAAAGGCGTTGAGCATAACCCTTGTACAAAAAATGAAGAAGAGGTTCATGTGCTACTATTCGAAAAATTAAATACAGCCCATACAGGAAAAGTTAAGCACGAAAAGACCCAAACACATTATCCGAAAATATAGTTTTTGTGATGAGGAATTGTCACATAGAGCCTCGTTGAAATGTTATTTCGGCATCTTATAATATTTAAAATGAAAATCTTACACCTGGATACTAACCACGAATTATTAATAAATCAACTTACCGATTTAGGGTTCACTAATGATGAGGATTATACCGCTTCAAAAGCGGATATTATCTCTAAAATTCATCAATATGACGGATTTATAATTCGCAGTCGTTTCTCCATTGATAAGGCGTTTTTAGCTGCTGCAACAAACCTGAAATTTATAGGTCGTGTTGGAGCGGGGTTAGAAAATATAGACTGTGATTATGCCATAAGCAAAGGCATAAGTTTAATATCTGCTCCGGAAGGTAACAGAAATGCAGTTGGCGAACATGCTTTAGCAATGTTGTTATCGCTATTCAATAAACTCAATAAAGCCGATAAAGAAGTTAGAGCAGGCAAATGGCTGCGAGAAGAAAACAGAGGTGTAGAACTTGATGGAAAAACAGTTGGGCTTATAGGTTATGGCAATATGGGAAAAGCCTTTGCAAAAAAATTACGCGGTTTTGATGTTACGGTTTTGTGCTATGATATTAAAGCTCATGTTGCTGATGAAAATGCAACACAAGTACCGTTAAAAGAATTACAACAACACGCCGATGTTTTAAGTTTGCATACGCCCGAAACACCTTTAACAACTAATATGATTGATGAAGCATTTATTAATCAATTTAAAAAGCCGTTTTGGTTAATTAACACAGCACGAGGAAAAAGTGTAGTGACTAAAGATTTAGTTTCGGCTTTGCAATCAGGGAAGGTTTTAGGTGCAGGATTAGATGTTTTAGAATATGAAAAAGCATCATTTGAAAACTTATTTAAAAGTAGTGTTACATCAAGTGGAGCAGTAAGCAGAAGTGCTGAAGAAATACCAAGGGCATTTAGATATTTAATTGATTCTGAAAATGTTTTATTATCGCCACACGTTGCTGGCTGGACTGTGGAGAGCAAAGAAAAATTAGCGCAAACTATAGTTGATAAAATTAAAGCGAAATTTTGTTAACTTTCGTTCATGAAAAAAACCGTTCTAGTTTTTTCATTATTAATTTTAGCATTATTGCTCTTATTTCAATTTGGTAAGTACACTTTAATAAGTGGCGATACGCAAATTGAATATATTATGGCAGGCATAGCCATCGTTTTTTTAGGTATTGGATTATTCATAAATAAAAAAGTTCAAAAATCACCCCCAATTGCTAAATACGAAATAGATTTAAAAAAAGTAGAAGAACTTGGAATTACCAATCGAGAATACGAAGTTTTGCAGCATATTTCTTCAGGGTTATCTAATAAAGAAATTGCTGACGCCTTATTCCTTTCAGAAAGTACTATAAAAACTCACGTTTCTAATTTGCTGGTAAAACTAAATGCTAAACGTCGTACCCAGGCTTTGCAAATAGCAAAAAATTTGCAAATTATTTAAAATTCGTACTTTAGTATGACCTCTTAAAAAAGCACTTCAACTACTTTTAGGGGTGTTATTAACCTTAAAAATACAATTATGGAATTAGGGGCCTTTTCAACAAGCTTAAATGTAAAAGATATTAATAAATCTAAATCATTTTACGAAAACCTTGGATTTAGTGTCTTTGCCGGAGACATTAAAATGAACTATTTAATTATGAAAAACGGGAATGCTTTAATTGGCCTTTTTCAAGGGATGTTTGAAAATAATATTTTAACTTTTAATCCGGGTTGGGACGAGAATGCAAATCCATTAGATGTGTTTACTGATGTTAGAAATATTCAAAAACACTTAAAAAGCAAATCCATTACATTAGAAAGAGAGGCTGACGAAAAAACTGAAGGCCCAGCGAGTATAGTTTTGTTTGATCCTGATGGAAATACCATTCTTATTGATCAACATGTATAATCCATTTAATTTTAATAATTACAAAAATTTAAACGTGTGAAAACAACTATAAAAAAGTATGGTCTTTTTGGAGCTATAACAGGGTTTGTTATTTTTATGTCGCATTTAGCATTTGCTAAAAATTTAAGTTTTAGTACCCTCCAAGTATTAGGGTATATATCAATATTTTTGTCCTTATCATTTATTTATTTTGGAATAAAGCATTACCGTGATAATGTTAACAATGGGGTCATTTCTTTAGGTAGAGCCTTGGGTGTTGGATTATTAATATCAATACTTGTTGGCTTAGGCATTGGGGTAGCAGATTATATTTACACAAAGTTTATTAACCCGAACTTTTTTGATGATTATTCTAAAATGCTCATTGAAAAAGGTAGAGAGGATGAAGTAATAGAAATGACAAGTACCATGGGGGCATTGTTTATGCTCGCTCTAGTTACTATTATTGGAGCTATTATATCTTTAATTTCAGGACTAATATTACAACGTAAATAAAAATAAAAGTTATGCAATACGAAGCAACATCTCCGGAAGATTATATAAGTCAGGTTCCGGAAGAACGACAAGACACTTTAAAGACACTACGAAAAGTAATTAATGATAATTTGCCAAAAGGTTTTGAAGAAGGGATGATCTATAAAATGATTGGTTTTTATGTCCCGCATTCGGTATATCCAAATGGATACCACTGCGATCCTAAAACGCCATTGCCTTTTATGAGTTTTGCATCTCAAAAAAACTCGGTTAATTTATATCATAGCGGCATTTATGCTAAAAAGGAATTACACGACTGGTTTGTGAGTGAATATCCAAAGTATAGTAAGCGCAAGTTAGATATGGGGAAAAGCTGTATCCGATTTAAAAAAATGGATGAGATTCCTTTTGAACTTATAGGAGCACTAACCAGAAAAATGAGTTGTGAAGAGTGGATAGATGTTTATGAAAACGCATTAAAGAAATAGAAGTATGAAAAATAGAGTTACAGGCATAGGAGGGTTATTTTTTAAAACCAAAAACCCCAAAGCCACTAAAGAATGGTACAAAAAACACTTGGGTTTTAATACCGATGATTATGGTTGTACTTTTTGGTGGAAAGACAAAGCAGGAAAAGATTGCTCAACACAATGGAGCCCTTTTGCAGATAATACGAAATATTATGAGCCTTCTAAAAAAGACTTTATGTTTAACTACAGAGTTGAAAATTTACAAGAGTTATTAGTGGTTTTAAAAGAAGAAGGCGTAACTATAGTTGGAGAAATTGAAACATATGAATACGGAAAGTTTGGTTGGATTTTAGATAATGATGGCAACAAAATTGAACTTTGGGAACCCATAGATAGTGCATTTTTGTAAATTCGTTATGCTGTTTTTTCAAACTAATATTTTTTGAGCTATCTAGAAGTTTTACAATCTTATAATTTGTCTATATTACAATGGACTGCAATTAGTTTTGCAGTTTTTTTATTAGGCGTTGCTAAAGCAGGAGTTAAAGGCTTAGGGATTATTATTGTTATAATATTAGCTTTTGTTTTTGGAGAAAAAGCATCCACAGGTGTTTTACTGCCCCTGCTTATAGTTGCTGATGTTTTAGCGGTAGTATACTACAATAGGCATACACAATGGATATTCATTAAAAAATTAATGCCATGGATGATTATTGGGGTTTTAATTGGTGTATGGGTGGGTAACGATATCTCTGAAGCCCTGTTTAAAAGAATAATGGCCATTATCATTATAATATCTGTACTTATTATGTTTTATACAGAAAAACGGCAGTCTACTGCCATTCCCAAAAACAAATTATTTTCAAGCAGTGCAGGATTTTTAGCTGGTTTTACAACCATGGTTGGTAACTTAGCCGGCCCCATATCTAACATATATTTTTTAGCAACAAGATTACCCAAAAACGAGTTTATTGGTACAGCCGCATGGCTATTTTTTATTATTAATGTATTTAAGTTACCCTTTCATTTTTTAGTATGGAAAACAGTTACTAAAGATACCTTAATTTTAAATTCAGTTATGATTCCGGTAGTTTTCATGGGCTTTTTTTTAGGCGCTTATATGGTTAAGTTAATCTCTAATATGAATTATAGGCGGTTTATTTTAATAGTTACTGCCCTTGGAGGATTGGTTATGCTATTTAGATAGCATGCCCTATCTATTGTAACAAATAGTTTATTTTACATACCTATAGTTTAAGAGGGGATTAATAATAATTTATTAACTTTATAGTCTAACCATAATATTAAAAACAAAAACATGTCTGACGAAAAAAATTTAAGCGACGACCTAAACGATATGTTAGGTGATGCTAAGGAAGGCGCGAAAAAAGCAGCCGATAAAGCAGGAGAATTTGCAGAAGAAGCTAAAGAAAAAGCCAAAGAGTTTGCAGAAGAAGCAAAGGAGGCCGCATCTGAATTTGCAGAAGAAGCCAAAGAAGCTTTTGATAAAGCAGGAGGAGATAATAAAAAGGTTTTAGCTGGAGTTTTAGGAATTCTATTGGGATGGCTCGGAATTCATAAATTCATTCTAGGCTATAACAAAGAAGGAATAATTTTATTAATCTTAGGTGTACTTGGTTTTGTTACATGTGGAATAACTTCAGGAATTTCTTGGGTTATTGGTTTGGTTGAAGGAATTATGTATCTCACTAAATCGGATGAAGAGTTTTATAACACGTATCAGGCCGGTAGAAAACCATGGTTTTGATGTTGATGTAACATATTGAAATTCAATATATAAAATAGTAAAAGCCAAAATAAATATGTTTTGGCTTTTTTTATTTAAATTAACATCGTAATATTGCAATATCAAAATAAAACAATATGGGAGTCACAAAATCACAAATATTTACAGTACAACAAAACGACCTAGCTCAGTTTTTTAAAGTGCTGGGACACCCTGCCCGTGTAGCTATTCTGCAATACATAAGCAATCAAAACGCATGCATTTGTAACGATTTGGTTGAAGAAATAGGTTTGGCTCAAGCCACTATTTCTCAACATTTAAAAGAATTAAAGAGCATTGGCTTGCTAAACGGAGAAGTAGAAGGAAAAAGCATGTGTTATTGTATCAATGTAGAACGCTGGACAGATTTGCAAAATCAATTAAACACGTTTTTTAATACAACTAAGTCAAATTGCTGTTAATCTCAATTTATTATTTCCGCAAAGTCGAGAATCCATAATAAATTAATGAATAGCACATTCAAGCAAAAATAAATACATTTAAAATTATGAATACACAGGAATTATTTAATGTTTTAGAAGAACATAAAGACAAATCGTTATTATTTGAATATGCACCAAATTTATTAGTTGGTGCTAATTATCATATTACTGAAGTAAAACATATTTCGATAGATTCGGTAGATTGCGGTTCGCAAACAGATGCCTGGAAAGAAACGATTATTCAACTTTGGGAAAGCCCAAACGAAATTGGTAAAACGGAATACATGTCGGTTTACAAAGCCATGGCGATTCTTAAAAAGGTTGGTACAATGAAACCGTATGCATTACAAGCTGAAGTAAAGTTTGAATATAGCAATGCCACTTTTAATACCGCTCAATTATTTGTTAATGATTTCGAAATACGTGATAATGACTTAATTATTAAATTAGCGATTGAAAAAACAGATTGTAAAGCAAAAAGTATTTGTGGTGTTTCGGCTCCGCTCAACAAACACAATCCTGAAGAAAAGGAGTTGGTTTCTGCTACTGAAACACCATGTTGTTCGCCAGATGGAAACTGTTGTTAGACCATTATTAAAATTCGATTGGGATTCTGTTTCTAAAATATATAAAGAAGGTATTGCTACCGGGATGGCTACTTTTGAAACAGAATGTCCCAATTGGGAACAATGGCATATAAAGTATTTACAATGTTGTAGATTAGTGGCTAGTATTAAAAATAAAGTGGTGGGGTTTGCTGTTTTATCAGCCGTTTCAAAGCGAGAAGTTTATAAAGGTGTGGCCGAAGTAAGCGTGTACGTATCAGAATCTTTTCGAGGAAACCACATAGGAGAAAAACTGCTACATGCTTTAATTGAAGCCAGTGAAAGAGAAGGCATTTGGACCTTACAAGCTGGCATTTTTTCAGAAAATAAAGCCAGTATAAATTTACATTTAAAGTGTGGATTTAGAACGATTGGCATTAGAGAAAAAATAGGAAAATTAAATGAGACATGGTACGACAACCATTTTCTGGAACGGCGAAGTCAAACTGTAAAATAATGCCGGGTCGAGTGCAGTCGAGACCTGAATAAAACAATTAATTAAAACAACTCCTGCCTTTGTAGGAATAACAAATAAATATGAAGAACATTTTAGTATTGTGTACAGGAAATTCATGCAGAAGCCAAATGGCTCATGGCTATTTAAACCATTTTTTAGATAATCGTTCCTTCAACATATATAGTGCAGGCATTGAAACGCATGGGTTAAATCCAGGCGCTTTAGCGATTATGAAAGACGATGGATTAAATATTGATCATCATACATCAAATCATGTTGACGAGTATGCTGAGGTGGATTTTGATTATATCATCACGGTTTGCGATCATGCTAACGAAAACTGCCCTTATATACCAAGTAAAAACGCAGTACGATTACATCATAATTTCTATGATCCATCAAAGTTAAAAGGCACGGATGAAGAAAAGCATGCCGCATTTTTAAAAGCACGTGAAGAAATTAAAGCTTATTTTAAGGAGTTTGTTGAGATGACTTTTTAAGACATCAAAAACGGTATTTCAGCTTTAAAAGTACAAACCTTGGTAATAATCTATATTCTGTAGTTGAAGACCCAACATCGTTGATTGAAAAATTTCTAAACGTTTTAGTATTAAACAAATTCTTACCACTTATAGCTAAAGTAAGTTTGTTTTTTATGAGTTTATATCTCGTATCAAAGTCTAAAAACGAATACGTTTTGTCTGTTTCTAAATTTCCAAAGCAATATCTTTCTGATTGGAGTTGAAAGTCGAACTTTTCATTAAACACAAAAGACAAATCTAAAAAACTTATATTGTTAGTAAATGAATTTTTTATTGCCGTTTTAATAGTATTTGTAATCCATTTTGTACCAATGTGATAATTAAAAACCCCCTTAAAACCAGAACGTAATTCTATTCCGTAATTAAAATTATTTGAGATTACTTCTCTTAAATTAGAATTATTTATAATGTTTTTAAATTCACTTTTAGTATAGCTTAAATCTAATTTTAAATTAGATGATATAAATTTAAAGTAATAATCTAGCTTAGAGTTGACACTTAAAAACGCTCTGTCTTTTATTAATATTTTTTCAGATTGTGTGAAATTCTGCTCTATCAAAGTGTTTGTTGAAAAGAAATCATAGTTTTTAGTGAAAAGTATAAATGTATTGGCAAAAAAACGATCGCTCCAATTTCCTAATTGATAATTAAGAACTAAACTAGAGGCATTTAATTGATTAAAACTACCAGTGCCTCTGGAAAATGAACGAAAGCCTGTTAAAACAAAACTATTATGAACATCTAAAGCTCTGGCATTAGTAATGTTATGGGAATAGGATGAAGTAATTTTGTTTTTATCATTTATTTTCCAATCTAATCCAAAACTTGGGTTTATAAAAAATGGATTTTGATTTTCTGATAAGCCACTATTTTCTAATTTATTAAAAAATTGATGAAAATTAAGTTTACCTACAAGAGTAAAATCATTTATTTTATAGCGATATTTACTTTTAAGATACAAATCATTGACTTGGTATGTGGTTTGGTTTTGATAGCCATTAGGATAGACTAAAACCAATGCATCTTCTAATAATGAAAATGTAGTTGACAATTTATCTTTTCTAAATTCATTACCCATTTGCAGTTCAAACAAATCACCATTTTGTTTTCTATCTAATAAATGGGCATTAAAACCCACAAACTGCATTTGGTTTATGCTTTGTTGTTTTACATTGTTTGCAGTATTAAAATCTGGAAATAGATCTTGGTAATAAAATTGGTCAATGTCATAATTTTGAGGTGCTTTTTCATTAATAAAACGTCCAGTGAGCAAAAGCACTTTGTTGGGTTTAAATTTATTGGTGTAGCTTATTTTTTGATCAAAAAGCGTGTTGTTGTGTTGTAAATTTTCGATTGTAGAGTTGCCATTAAAAATTAAGTTTGAACCATCAACAAAATTACCATTATTGTATTTTGTAGTAGTTTCGAGTATTTTGGTTTTCGATATATTGTATATAATATCTAGTTTTCCAAAAGCCCCCTTTTTTTTATTTCGTAGTTTGTAATCTTGGGTATTTGTAAAGTTCGTGCTGTTAATATCTACAACATCAATACTCTTTCTAAAAAAGCCGGTTTCGTCCCAATTAAAAAAACCAAGTGTTTTTATTTTTATTTTCTTGTTTGGGTTAAAAATAGCATTTAACGAAACTAACTCTGCATTGTTAAAATGAGTTCTACTTTTTTTAAAGCTTGAATTTGAATTTGATAAGTTTAATAAGTTATCAACTTGCTGGTTATCTCCTATACTTGCAGGCTCGTTAATACGAAAAGGATGAATTAAATTTTCAATATCGCCTATGGCATCGTAGCCAATAGTGTTGAGATTGGTAAAGAAGTAATATTTGTTTTTCTCGCCAAAGTTCATCAAGTTGCCTTTTAACTCATAAAAGCTATCATTCCCAAAATTTGTTTCGGTATTACCAAACCAAATACGTTTAGATTTTTCGTTTAGTTTTAAGTTTAATGCTACTTTATTGCTTTCTTCAATACCTTTTAATAGTCTATTGTTAGAGTAGTTTTTCAGCAATTCCACTTCCTCTATTGGGTAAGCAGGCATATTTTTAGATAGTATTTTATACCCTTTCTCAAAAAAATCATCGCCATCAATCATTAATTTTTCAATTTCTTGGTTGCCCACTTTTATAGTCCCTTGGGGATCAATATTTAAACCAGGTATTTTTTTTAATAAATCTTCAACAGTCTGTTCTGTGCCATTTACAAAATATTTGGTTTTAAAAGTAATAGTGTCTTTTTTGATTGAAATTGGTTTTTCTGCTTGAACAATGACTTCGTCTAAGACCATGGCTTTTTCATTTAAAACAACATCTATTTTAACTTCTTTTTGAGTGTTATTGATTTGTATGGGAATAATTTTAGTTTCATAACCTAAAGAAGAAAAGACTAAATTAAATTGCCCTTTTTTTTCAATTTTTATAGCATAAATCCCTTTTGAATCAGAATAAGTATAAGCCAATACTTTAAATAATGAATCGTTTTTTACTATAATACTAACATAGGAGATAGGCTCTTTTTTTTTATTAAATAAATTTCCTTCTATAGTATATTGAGAAAAACAAATCATTGGCAGCAAAAAGACAAACAGAATTAGTATGTTTTTATAGAGAAATATTATCATTAATGCTTTTGTTCGTTTTTTGATTTTTTTTGAAAAAAATCATTGCCCTGTAAATTTCATATATTCTTAGTAGTCTACTATTTATAGTCTTTTTCTAAATGAGTTCTATTTATGTTATTTACCTTTACAGTGGTACCTCTTGGTAATTTTGATTTTAACCTCTGTATATAGTCATTTATTTCGTTATGCTTAAAATCAACATACTCTTTAAATGTGATTTTTGTACCTTGTTTGGGAATTTTCAATTCTTTTATAGAATTGGATTGTATAGAATTTAATTGGAACTTAATTGATTTATCAGTTGTCTCAGCTATGACAATTAAACCCGGTAGCCCATAAAATTTCCAAGGACCGAAAGGTGTTGCTATATCAGTTGTATACCAAATGTTATAATTTCTCCCTCTAAATTTGAGTGTAGCGAGGCTGCAATTAAACTCTCCTATCTTTTTTGATTGACTTTTAAGTTCCCAATTATAATCAGGGATAGCTTCTTCAACTATAACTTCTTTAAATTTACTTTTTTCATAAATGATATCTCTAAAAGTAATTAACTGACCTTCTATATGGTACTGCTTGCCAATACTATCCTTTGGTTCGACTTTAAAATTAATTGTACCTTCATCATCTATAAAAAGAGTGTCATTGACTTGATCTTTAATTAGAAACTCAGAAAAAGCTTTATTTTTATTAATATATAGATTTACAATCTGCTCATTGCTATTATTAAGATTATAAAATGAATATACAACATGAATACCTCTATTAGCTTGACTATAAACGAAACCAAAGCTAAAAAACAAAATTACTATTAACACTTTTTTTATCATAACATAGTTATTTTAATTTGGGCATTAATATCTTAATTAACGCCCAAATTGTATTCAATGAATTCATTTTTCTAATGCCCTAATACCGGTTTGAAGTAATTTACAACCTACCCATGTGACATTATGAATTGTAATTTCCACATCTACTTCAACACCATCAAATGTACCTCTAATTCGAATCGCGCAATCTACTTTTGCTTTACTTAACGTATTTGATGACTCATAATTAATGCTCTTTAGCTTTAAAAACGAAATGGTTTCTGTCTTTTTCGAATACTCATATTCGATATTGAATAGATCTGTGTCTAAATTATGCTCTAAATTTTTAGCATTTAAAAAAGAACTAAAAAATAAAGTTCCTATAATGATAAATGATTTTTTCATCTGAAATTGTTTAATTTTAACTAACTATTTTATTTCTCAGCTAATTCTTTAAGAAGCTTTACCGTGTCTTTAATACAACTTCCTGAATCACTAGTGAAAGTTATGTCAAGATCTACCTTTTTACCATTAATCTCCCCTTTGATTGTAACATGGCATTGTTTAAACATATATATTTCTTCAACTAAAATTGCATCTACCGCATTTAAAGTATCAAGAATTTTAACATCAGATTTAACTTTAGTAATAATATTAGGTTCAATAGTATTACTCGCAAAAGCAAAAGTTCCTGCCAGCATAAAAGCTAGTGCAAAAAACAAATTTCTCATAATTTCTAAAAATTTTAAACTCGCTATATTAATAATAGCCAATTGGTTAAACTAAATACGTGTTCAGTCTATGCAGTCTAAATTCCAGTCTATAAAATTCCAGTCTATTTTTGTTGGTTTAAGCAGTCTAAAACATAAACCATTTTGCTATTATTTAAGAAATAATCAGCGCTGATTTGTTGCAACGTTTGTTTAAAAAACATCATTCTGTATAGACTAAAACAAAACTTTGCTTTTTTGAACATATCAAATATAAGAAAAATAACAACATGATACAATTTTTTCCTACAATTTTAATAAGAAAATTATTCCACTTGTTTTACGCGGTTGATGTGAATAAAAATTGTGTTTTAAGAATAATTGGTTTCTAAATCAATTTAGAAATTAAAAAAAGATTGCAGGTTCTTGGTTCTTGCCATGACAAATTTATATGCCGTTTTTAAGCCCCATTATTTTCCATAAACTTACGTTCTAATTCGGCTTGAAACTCTTCCATAACGGGGCGAACGGTACTGTCGGGCAGATCGGCAATTTTAATGTACATTAAGCCATCAACAGCATTGTTAAAAAGTGGATCGACATTAAAGGCTACCAGGCGTGCATTTTGTTTTATATACTTTTTAAGCAGTACAGGCAAACGTAAAGCACCAGGTTCTACTTCGTCAATAATTTTATCGAACTTATTTAAATCGGCTTCTGTGGCATCAAAAACAAAGTCTTTATCGGCATCTTTTAGCTTAACTTTAAACTCTTTTTTAGGATGTACATATTGCGCAATATATGGGTCGTAATAATGCGATTTCATAAACTCAATCATCAATGATTTAGAGAAATTTGAAAACTGATTGCTAATACTTACACCTCCAATTAAAAATTGATGTTCAGGAAAACGTAGGGTGGTGTGCACAATACCTTTCCAAAGTAAAAATAAAGGCATTGGTTTTTGCTGGTATTCTTTTATAATAAAAGCACGACCTAGCTCAATAGATTGACTCATCATTTTGTATAACTCGGGTTCAAATCTAAACAGGTCTTGCAGATAAAAGCCGTCTATACCATAACGCTCAAAAATTTTAGAACCTAAGCCCATTCTATAGGCGCCTGCTATTATATTGTTTTCGTTGTCCCATAAAAACATATGGTGATAATAACTATCAAAATCATCTAGATCAATAGATTCGTTTGTGCCTTCGCCAACCTCACGAAAAGTAATTTCACGCAAACGACCAATCTCTCTTAATATATTAGGAATGCTTTTAGCTGGTGCCAAATACACTTCGTAATTCTTACTGGTAAGCAGCTTACAATCTTCGTTTTTTAGCAATTCTACCTCGGCAAGCATTAATGACGAGTCAACAGGAGTAACTATGCGCTTAGGGGTTTTAGGTGTTTTAAGTGTTGATGAAAGATTATCTAAAATTTTCGATTTTTCTTCGAAAGCATTCGATAGCATATAAGTTTTTCGTCTTAAAAAACCAGAAAACTCATCTAATGTAGGGTATTCTTTTTGATCGTTTACAGAAATTGCTTTACCAATACGCACTTTAATAACGCGTCGTTTTTGGGTTAATAATTCAGAAGGTAGTTTAGCCGTTCTAAACGTATCGCTAATTTTAGAAAGCTTATAAAAAAGCTTACTGTTTTTTGCGTGAAAATAAATAGGAACGATAGGAACTTCGGCTTTTTGTGCGAGTTTCATGGCCGCTTCTTCCCAAGGTTTATCTACCACTAATTTACCATCGCGATAGGTAGAAACTTCGCCAGCAGGAAAGATCCCTAATGGATGTCCATCTCTTAAGTGACGAATTGCATTTTTAAAACCGGCAATACTAGACTTTACATCCTTTCTGTCTTCAAAAGGATTTACAGGCATAATGTAAGGTTTCATGGGCTCAATGCGGTGTAATAAAAAATTAGCTATAATTTTAAAATCACTACGTTGCTCCAGCATCAATTTTAAAAGTAAAATGCCATCAATACCACCAAGCGGATGGTTAGAAACCGTGATATAAGCTCCATTTTTAGGAAGCCGTTTTAAGTCTTCTTCCGGGATTTCAAATTTAATTTGAAACTCATCTAAAATGCCATTTAAAAACTCTAAATGGCTTAAATGTTTGTTTCTATTGTATATCTTATTAAGTGTGGATATTTTGAGAACTTTCATTAAAATCCAACCCAAAAAAGTACCAATAAATCCATACTTTCCTAACTGTATGGCTTTGGCTACTTCTTTTGCTGTTACCAATCCCGTATTTTGTTGTTTGGTCATAACTGTAAATGTACTAAATAAACTATTTAGTTACTATTTGTACTGTTTCTTGGGTTAACTGTTTTAATAACACGGTCTTACCAGTTTCTATTTGCTTTATAGCATTGTTATTATAATGCCTAATAGTATAAAGAGACACATTTTTGGTACATGTTACTTTAAATTTTGATTTTAACCGGTGCAATAATTTTTCAAGGTTATTATAGATATTATCTACACAAACCGAAAAACTAATGGCCGAATTTTGAATAACATCAACCTTCATTTTATATTGATGTAATAACTTAAATATATGACTAATATTGTCTTCAACAATGTATGAAAAATCTAAAGATGATAAGGAAATGAGTACCTGGTTTTTCTTTAGAATAAAACAAGGGATCATGGGCTCTAGAGTGGTGTTTTTACCAACCAGAGTTCCTGGTTGTTCGGGGTTTAAAAAAGATTTTACATGCAACTGAATTTCTTTACCTTGCAAGGGTTGCAATGTTTTTGGATGAATTACAGAGGCCCCGTAAAAAGCTAATTCTATGGCTTCCCTATAAGATATTTTGTTAAGCAGCTGTGCGTTTTCAAAATATCGCGGATCGGCATTTAAAACGCCTGGAACATCTTTCCAAATGGTTACACTTTTGGCATTTAAGCAGTAAGCGTAAATAGCAGCCGTATAATCGCTACCCTCTCTTCCTAATGTTGTTGTGAAATTGTTGGAGTCGCTACCTAAAAACCCTTGCGTAATATTTAAAATAGATGGGTTAAATTGTGACGAAATAAGGCTTTGTGTTTCTTTCCAATTTACATTAGCACGCCTGTAATAATTATCGGTTTTTATTTGGGTTCTAACATCTATCCAATTATTTTTTATCCCAACAGTATTTAAATAGTCGCTAATAATTGTGGTAGAAATTAATTCGCCATAGCCAATGGTTTGATCATAAACAAAGTTGTAATCTGGAGATTTATTGGTTTCTAAAAAACGATTTAGTTCATCAAAAAGCGCCAATACTTTTTTAAATATGGGATGGGTTTCATTTTCAAATAGCGCTAACAGGATTTCATTGTGAAACTTTTTAACATCTTGGAGGGTACTTTGTAACTCAGCTTTATTATTAAAATAATTTTTTAGAACAAGCTCAATAGCATTGGTGGTTTTTCCCATTGCCGAAACAACAATTAAAGTGTTTTTATAACCTACTTTTTTTAAAACCGCTACTAAGTTTTTTACACCATTTGCATCTTTAACCGAAGCACCACCAAATTTAAATACCTGCATTATTTTCTTTTATTAAACAACATTATAACCTCTAGACTGCTCCCGAGGGGGTAAATAATAGGGTTTATAATTTATTAATATTTGCTATGTAATTTTTAATGCCTTCTTCACTTAATTGTACCACATCCCAATCCCGTAAAACCTTAGCTCCTTTTTTCTCATAAAAAGAAATGGCAGGTTCATTCCAGTCAATTACTTCCCAGTTTATGCGTTTTACACCCAAATCATGCCCATATTTAACAACTTCATCTAATAGGGCGGTTCCTAAGCCAGAACCCCTCATTTTTTCACTTACAATTAGATCTTCCAAATGAATTATTTTTCCTTTCCATGTCGAATAGCGGTTGTATACTAATGCCAAACCTTCTATTTTATTATCAATTTCTGCAACAAAACAATGAAATGCTGGACTCTTCCCAAACCCATCTCTTTGTAAGTCCTCGACAGTCACTTCAACAGCGTTTTCTTCTTTTTCAAAATGTGCCAATTCCTTTATTAAATCGAGCACATCTACCATATCATTCCTGGTAGCATGTCTTATTTTGTAATTCATATTTTATAAATAATTTCAAATATAACTTAAAGTTAAATATTTAACCCCATTAATCTTTTACGAAAACGTTGTAGTTAGTTAAAAATTAATAGATATTTGCACAAACAAAAAGTCGTTTTCATGTCTAGAAAAAATCAAACTTTAGGAGAGTTTATTATTGAAAATCAAACCTCATTTAAATATAGTTCGGGAGAGTTATCTCGACTTATTAATTCTATCCGATTGGCTGCAAAGGTTGTAAACCATGAAGTTAATAAAGCAGGATTAGTAGATATTATTGGTGCCGTTGGCGATACTAATATACAAGGAGAAGACCAACAAAAGTTAGATGTATATGCAAACGATAAGTTTATACAAACCCTTACAAAGAGAAATATAGTTTGTGGTATTGCAAGTGAAGAAGAAGACGATTTTATTTCAATTAACAGTCAGGACGAAAATAACCAAAATAAATATGTGGTATTAATTGACCCCTTAGACGGGTCTTCAAATATTGATGTTAATGTTTCTGTAGGCACTATTTTTTCGGTTTACAGGCGTGTAACCCCGGTGGGAACTCCGGTTACTTTAGATGATTTTTTACAAAAAGGAAGCCAACAAGTTGCTGCAGGATATGTTATTTATGGTACATCAACCATGTTGGTTTATACTACTGGTGATGGTGTTAATGGTTTTACTTTAAACCCAGCCATTGGTACGTTTTATTTATCGCACCCCGATATGCAATTCCCTAAAGATGGAAAAATTTATTCGGTTAACGAAGGGAATTATATTCACTTCCCACAGGGGATAAAAGATTATATTAAATATTGCCAAAAAGAAGAAGGAGACCGCCCATATACTTCAAGGTATATAGGGTCTTTAGTGTCCGATTTTCACCGAAATATGATTAAAGGAGGGATTTACTTATACCCAAAAAGTTCAATGAATTCTAACGGGAAACTACGTTTATTATACGAATGTAACCCTATGGCGTTTTTAGCTGAACAAGCTAATGCAAAAGCTAGTGATGGCTTTACAAGAATAATGGATATAGAGCCAACCGAATTACACCAGCGTGTTCCTTTTGTTTGCGGAAGTAAAAATATGGTTGAAAAATGTGAAGCTTTTATGCGAGAGGCACAATAAAAAACACGTTAACTTAAAGAGATAACGTGTTTATAACACACAATATATAAGCAGTTTATTTCTTAGCTATTTTAAATGACGCTTCGCCTAGGTTAGTTTTTAAATTTAAAATGTATATACCACTTTTTAGAGTTGATAATTCAATGACTTTTTTGTTTTCGGTACTTAAGTAAACAGTTTGCCCGAGTGTATTAAAAATTTCTGTTTTTAAAATTTTAGTGTTCTTGTTTATAAACTCAATTCTTAATTCATTATTTATAGGAGTAGGGAACAATTTTGTTTTAGCGAGTAAATCAAAATTTTCATTAGCAGATAATATACTACAAGAGCCATTTACTATTTCTCCTTCTTCAATTTTTGTTATAAAACCAGTTGTTAAACCCCCAGAAGTGTTCTCGCCAGTTGTAATTTGAAAAGGAGTGCCTTCTTGGAAAAACTCAAAACTTGAATTTTCAAATTGAAAATTCCCAGATAAATAATAATATGAGCAATTGGGGTCAGTTTCTAAAATACTGTGATTAATAAAAGAAACAACAGCATAAGCAAATTTATAATCACCGTTGCTGTCATAAGAAGCAATAAATAAATCGCCGGGAGTACTACTATTGCCTCCAACTCCTCCGTTTACTTCGGCAACTCCACTTGATAAATCAAAATCAATTATGCCTTTTAATAAACTACCGGTTATATAAATATTTTCATCCATATCTATTTCGAAATCTGTGATTATTTCTGATGAAACATTACCTACTTTATCTTGTATTGCGTTGGCAAAAACCAAGTCACCGTTATTTGTGTATTTAGCAAAAAACATATCACCTGTATCGGGTTCAAAACCACTAACAGTGACATTACTCGTGTTAGCACTTGGATCAAAGTCTACTGTACCAGCACCAAGTTCACCTGCTAAAAAAATATTGTTCTCATTTCCTATAATTCTAACTGGAGCAGCATTTGGACCTTTAATGTCTTTCACAAAATTTAAAGTACCATTTTTTGTATAAGAAGCGAAAAAGAAAGAACTATTGTCAACATTTCCTAAAGTAAAAACGTTATTGCTTGGGTCGAAATCGAGAGTCCCGTCTGTAGATTCATTTAAAGTACCCGCTATGAAGTAATTTCCAGAAATGTTACATCCTATTGCGTCAGTTTGAAAAGGGACTTGATATCCAAAACGAAAGTTACCATTAGAATCGTAAGACAAAACATGGTTAGAAAAAAACGGGAATATATATTCCCCTGATCCGTGATCAAAATCAAAAGACCCACCATACGAGAATAACAAATAACTGTTTCCGTCTCCATCTACACTTAAAATTTTAGGAATTGTTGTAAATGGATTAGACAAGGAGTTTGCAGGAAAAGGTATAGCAAACCTTATGTTTCCATTTTCATCATAAGACGATAGAAAATTCCCAGTTGTAAAAATAGTAGCATTACTAAGTTCTTGTATACCATTACTTCCATCAAAATCTGCTTTTCCGGTGAATGCACCAAAAGTATAAATATTATTTGCGTTATCTGATTCAACTAAAATGCAATTTGCACTGGGTTTTATATCTGCATCTGTAATTTGAAAAGCATAGTTTAACTCTCCTGTTTTTGAATAAGATGCAACAAACCCTGCAGTTCCTGATAAAGAGTTTATATTTGGTAATTCATAGACGCCAATTCCAGGATCGAAATCATTATTAAAATTATTAATATGACTGACTCTGCCAACAACTATTTGGTTGCCTTTATTGTCGATAGTTAAATCATTTATTGCTATAACACCAGAAGAAATGGTTCCCTTACCTTCAATTAAGGTGTTGATTTGGGAATAAGATAAGTTAAAAAATGTAGTGTATAGAAAAAGTAAAAGTAATTTTGTTTTCATAGTATTATTTTTAATTAATTAATAAAAGTGTATGTGTTAGTTTAACTTAAAAAGCTTTCTTAATCCTGAATGAGTAGTATCCTTTTCCTTTTTTATATTATGAGTCCCCTTTTTCTTTTTTTTGGTATTTACAGCCTTTCTTTTTTCTTCTTTTTGTATGCTGGCCTTTGTTGTTTGGTTAACAGGAGAAGGCATCAAAGTTATGGGTAAGGCGTAAGGAACTATTACGGGTTTACCTCTTTGATAACCAGGGGTTATTTTTGGAAGTTGTTTAATTATTAGTATTGCCTGCGCTTCTAAAAGTCTATTTGAGGCTCTTGCTCTTATATCCCTGGGTTTTCCTGTTTCATCTATTTTAAATATTATGTGTATTCGCTCTTTTTTTTCTACGATAGTATTCACATTAAATTTTGTATTCACATGATTGGCAATCTTTTCCGAAAAGCATCGCTTGAGTTGAGATATTTCTGTAAGTTTTTCACAACCCGGATATATGGGTGGTTTTTCAATTACAGCAAAGGGAACTTCAATATCGTATGCCTTGTTTTGAGAAAGCCCTAATACCGGGATTACAATGAAACAGTAAATAAGTATGTGTGGTTTATAATTTTTCACTGAATTTAATTTTATCACTATTATAATTTAAAGAGCTTTTTTAATGATTGAATAGAGTCCTTTGGTTTGGATGCTTTATTTTTAGTAGCTTCTGTTTTTTTAAGAGGGGTTAGTTTTTTATTCTTATTTATTGTTTGTTTTATAGTTACTTTACTAGAATTGTATTTATTGCCTTGTCTTCGTTTAACAATAGTTTTTAATATATCGACCTCTGAATCTATTTTACCAATAGAGATTTTGTTATAAATTTCTATAGCTTCATTAAATCTATTTTGTTCTTCTAAAACCCAAGCAAGAAGAAGCATCTCTTTTCTTACATATAAAGGCATTTTTCCATAAGGGTTTATTTTTAAACTTTCTAATAAATCCTGCTCAGCCTTTTTTAAACGGCCGAGTTTAAAATAAACCTGTGCTCTGGAAAAATAGTTTTGCCAATGAGGTTTTAAAGCCACGTTTTGGTTTTGCTTTTCCAGTTCGGTAGAATCAACAGGGAGCGCTCGTAATTTTTTTAAAACAAGTTGTCGGGCATTATTAAGGGTATTGAAGTAATAATTGCAGGAATTAACAAGCTCGTATTTAAATTTCTGTTTAAGCTCCAATCTTGCTTTTTGTCCTTTAACATACTTTTGAGTGCTATTAGCTTCTTTAATCTCTGCATCGATTGAAACAGCATATTTGGTAATATGTTTTTTAAAACATTTTTCAAAAGAGCTTTCAAGATGTTTTACATCAGCTTTTTCTGCTTCGATGCATTGACATATATCGGCTTTATACTTCTCTTGATAACTCTGGGTATAGCTCTTCGAACTTACCGCTAGTATTAAGGCTATTGCAATTATGGATGCTTTCATTGGTATAAAGTTTTTAATCTTAATCCTCTTCTTCTTTTATACCTACTAGCGTCTTTTTCACATAATTAACACAATACTTCAATGCCTTTTTTGCTTTGTTTAGGTTTAATGTTGCTCTGCCTTTTTTTAAGATCGACCCCTTACTATTTGCTAAATCATCAAAAACATCGGGCATGATGTTCCAAAGGCTATCTATATCATTTTCAGCAAGCTTTATTAATTCATCTTCAAGATCACTTGGTATTTCTACCCCGGCAGTGGTTAAGCTGTCATAAACAAAAACTTTGTTATATAAATTGTAAGTAATATTTACAAACTGATCTACACTTTCTATTTTAGAACTCCGTTTTGGTTTTAGTTGCCTTTTTTGGGAAATGGCAGATAGAGGAATTAATAGCATAAAGCAGAAAACCGCTAAAAGCAATTTTAAATTTAATAGATTCATCTTTGATATGTATTTATTGTTAATAGCAATGATTACTATAACATGCAGAAAGAGTAGATGAAAGATTTAGGGAGATTTAACAAATCAATATTACGGGATATGGGTTTAGGCTGCAATCCGTAAATTCCCGTATTTTTTTTTATACAAAGTGTTTTTCATCCAATATTTTTTACTTTGGTGGATGTAAATCGATTTTGAATGAAAAACAGTCTTTTTCTTTTATTCATTTTTTTAAATTTTTGGTTGTCAGCTAGTCAAAATTTAACTTCCGAAAAAGAAGCCAAACTTATTGAGTCTTTAATCCAGAAAGGAGATAGCCTAAAAAAGAAGAATAGCAGTGAGGCGATGTTAATATTTAAAAAAGGACTCGCGATAGCATTAGACCATAAGTCTTTTAAACAGGCAGCGGTTATTTATAAGAAAATAGGCGTGTTGCATCATCGAAACAAAGACTACCTAAAGGCACTGGAAATATACAAAAGAGGAATTCGTTTAGATAGTACCTCGGCAGTAGGTGCAGACCTGTATTACAATCTTTCTTTAATTAAGGAAAGATTGAATCAGCAAGATAGTGTGTTGTTTTTTTTAGAAAGAAGTTTGAAATTATACGAGCAATTTGCGCTAAATAATTCGGCATACAAGGCCTTTTTAAAAGGCGCTATTGTTTATAAAGACAGGCAGTTTTATGATAAGGCCTTAACCTATGCTGTAAAGGCTTATAGTGGATTTAAACAAGAAAAGAACAAAAAAAAATTAGCCGATGTTTCTATAATAATTGGGAATATTCAAAAACAATTAAAAAACTATCACCAGGCATTAGTGTATCATTTAGAAGCATTAGGGTTGAGCAAAGACATTAAAAATGAATTAAGACAGGGTATCTGTTACACAAACATCGCCAATGTTTATGAAGATCTTAAAAACCCAGATTCTGCAATAATTAATTACAAAAAAGCACTTAATTACTTTTCTGAAAACAACACTCAGAAAGCTGTTCTTTTAGGCAATTTAGCTATTGCATATAAAAGTATTGGTGCTATGGGTTTAGCAAAGAAGCACTTTAGGACATCAATTAAACTTAACCAGAGATTAAAAGATACAACGGCTCTTTTGTATAATTTTAATGGGTTAGCAAGTATGTATATTGAGCATAATGATTTAGAAAAGGTTACACCTTATCTGGATAGTATTAAAAGTTATTTGCCTTCAGTGTCAGATAAGCATATTGCTCTAAATTTTTATGAAAATCAAGCTGAATATCATCAAAAATCAAACAATTATAAAACAGCTTTAGAGTATCAGTTAAAATATTCCAATTTGTATAAAGATATATATGGTTTAGAGCAGGCTAAAATTGTACAAACGTTGCAAACAAAATTTGATTATGAACGTAAAGAGAATGAAATACTAAAGCTGAATTTAGAAAATAAAAGTGCTCAGTTACAACTTACTGAAAAAAATGAAAGTATTAAAACAAAAAATTTAGTAGTAATAATTTTAGTGATAATAACACTTTTATTGTCATTGATGTATTATGTTTTTTTACAAAAACAAAGAACAACAATTCAAAACGCTAAAATTGAAAGGCTTGAGGCTATATACCAGGGGCAAGAAACTATAAAGAAGCGTATAGCAAGAGATTTACATGATATTATTACAACAAACTTTGATGGTCTCCGCTTAAGAATATTGGCTTTAAAACGCTCTAAAAAAGTTGATGATACGGTAGATGAAATTACCGAAGAATTAAAAAAAATGAATCAACAAATTAGAATAGTATCTCATAGGTTATACCCTCTTGAAATGTATATGAATAACCAAAAATTTACGTCTATTATTAAGTCAAGACTTAGTGAATTTCAATTGTACGGAAATGTTTTTGTTGAATTAGAAAATCAATTGCCAGAAATGCTAAACAAATTGAGTTTGGTTGTTCAAAATAACTTTTATGGTATTTTATTGGAGGTTTTAAATAACGTTACAAAACATGCATTAGCCACAAAAATTAAGATTGATAATTATAAAGATAATAAAGGCCATTTGCATTTTGTGTTTGAGGATAATGGTATTGGTATTAAGCAAAATCATAAAGAGGGTATAGGGCTGTTAAACATCAAACAACGTGTTGAAATTATTGAAGGCAGTTGCACCATAAACAAAACCGAATCCGGAACATGTGTGCATATCAAATTTCCAATAGATTAAACTATGAAAATAATTAAATCAGATATTTTAATAGTAGACGATTCAGTCATTTTTTCTCAAGGGTTGGTATCCTTATTAGAACAGTACCCTAATTACGTAAAAAGTATCAGGGTGGCACATAATTATCAACAGGCGTTGAGTATTTTGTCTTTAAAGAAAGTAACAACGTTAATATTAGATTTAAATTTTGAATCTGAAGATTATAATGGCTTTGTAATTGCAAAAAAAGTAAAAACATTTTACCCTAAAATTAAAATTATAATTCTTACACAAGAAGCCAAAATAGATCATTACGAAGTTTTGTTCAACGATATAAATGTAGATGGATATTTAGATAAACAGTTAGGGGTAGAAGAAACACTAGGGGCACTAAAAGCTGTAATGGATGGAGAAACTTATATAGATAAAAATATTAAAGCGATGCTGGAAATAGGGAAATGGCTTAATATTTCAAATAGGGAAAAAGAAGTTATTACGTTATTAACTACCGGATTAACTCAAAAAGAAATAGCGCACAGCTTAAATATTAGTAACCGAACGGTAGAAACACATATAAAAAATTTAACCCTAAAAATGGATGCAAAAAACACGGCACATTTGGTTTCAATCTATACAAAATATAAAAGCGGTAATCGTGAAAACAAACATTAATGTTATATCATCGAAGTTTACCAATTTCAAAAGGTCATGGAGTCTTTTGAAATTGGTTTTTAAATTTAATCATTAGGATCTTCAGACGGAGGATCTAAATCTTTTTTGTCAGGATCAGATGAGATGGTTTCAACAGTATCTGTTGTAATATCGTCGACTGTACAAGACATTAATGAAATAAAAAAGAATGCAAATAGCACAAACAATGGTTTAGTTAACACTTTCATTTTATTAAGGTTTTTGTTAATAGTGTTATAAACCTATGACAGTGGTATGGCAAAGTGAAGGGGGGAACTATTATTCGCTTAAGTTTAATTATTATGGCGATGTTAAATTATTATTTGTGCTAACCTCATTTTTAAAAAAGTAAATAACAATCATGTTTTTAAAATTTATGTTTATGAAAAAAATACTATTTCAAGTTCAATTATTCTGTACTTACTTCCATGTGTTTTTCACAATGCTCCACAGACATAAACATTAGATTCTTTAAAAGAAGGTAATTGATAATTATGGAGGTACCTGACGAGACATCGTATATTAAATTGAGAGGGGAATAGCTATGTGGAAAAAAAGATTATTTTTAACACCTAACAGATTCTACATGGCTTGATTATAATTTGAGAAACGCTTGAAATAGCAAGAAAATTAATAGTATTATAAAGAAGGAGCAAATTTTAGCTTATGGAAATGAATAGCAGACATGTATATCAATACCTCTTTGTCTGATCCATACAAAGCAATAGATTACTATCATAAAGAGCTATGGATATTAGCCAATATAACATAAAGAGTTAGATGTGTATTCAACAGCCTACAGCCATATATACATAATATAGGTGCTTATATATTACGTAGCAAGAGCGAATACAAAAAAGCACTAACTTAATTATAAAAAGCGCTTTAAAAAAAAATAAATGATTCAAAAAAAAACCCTCAAGTTAATGTTAAAATAGCCTCATAAATACTATCGCTTCTGTACTTATAAATTTAGGTAACGTATACGAAAAATTTAATCAACCTGATTCTTCAATATATTATTTTAAAAAAGGCAATTATTGAAGCACGACAAAAAATAGAGCAATCATTTTTATCACGTCAAATGCACTAAGTAATATGACCCAGCCTGGTGTGTAAAGTAGGAAGCTAACATTAACAGGTGAAGCCATAACAAAGTATTGAAGAGAGTATAAATTTAGTTAGTACAATACATAATATAGAGTTTATTACGTGTGCACATGCTGTATTTAAATGCTGCAGCCAATACGTATTTAGAATAATTCAGGATTATAAAAAAGCAGAAGGGTATGCATCTAAAGACATTAAATTTAAATAAATCATTAAACAACCAGTAATATACAAAGTAAGTGTTTGGGAAAATTTAGCTGGTAACCTATCATGAAGTAAAAAAAGAATATGAAAAAGCATTACAAGGCCTATGTACAAGCAGTATCAACACTTTAAAAGACAGCCTAACCAGTAACGATAGAAAACTAGAAATATCAAGAAAGGAAATTCAATTTGAGGCCGATAAAAAACAGCTTTTAGCACAAGAAGAAATTAATAAACAGAAGCTTATCAGAAATGTTTCTGTGCTTGGAGGAAGTGGTATTGTTTTAGTTTCAATAATTGGGTTTATTTTATATAGACGTAAAGAGCAAGCCCAATTTAAAACTAAGGTGGCAGATACAGAACTCAAAGCTTTAAAAGCCCAAATGAACCCCCACTTTATATTTAATTCGCTAAACTCTATTAGTGATTTTATAGTTAAAAACGATACTGTATCTGCTACTAATTATTTAACTAAATTCGCTAAATTGATGAGGCAAACATTAGAAAGCTCAGAAAAGCAGGAGATTTTACTTAAAGAGGATTTAGAGTTGCTAAAAACATATTTGGATATTGAAAGTAGAAGATTGAACAATAGGTTTACTTATGAAATTATTGTTGATGATGAAATTGACATCGAAAATGTACTTGTACCACCTTTGATTTTACAACCCTTTATAGAAAATAGTATTTGGCATGGCATTTCAAAGCTAGATAAAAAAGGGCATATTGCTATCGAATATAAAAGAGATAACCATATGATACTTTGTGCAGTGGAAGACAATGGCGTAGGAAGAAAAAGAACCGAGAATTATAAACTAAAAAAGAACCCCTCACTAGGGATCAAAATAACAAAAAACAGAATTGAGATTATTAATCAATTAAAAAAAACGAAAGGAACAGTTGCTTTAATTGATAAAGATTACGGACTAAGAGTAGAAGTTAAACTACCATTACAATTAGCTTTTAAATATGATTAAAACCATAATAATTGATGATGAGCAACACTGTATAGACAGTATTTTAAGGTTGATAAAAGATTATGAAGGTGTTTTTAATGTTTTAGGGAGTTATACTAACATCGAGGAAGGCTTAGTGGCAACCAGGAAACTAAAGCCTAATCTTGTTTTTCTGGATGTAGAAATTAATAACCAAACAGGTTTTGATTTTTTAGAGCGAATAGATACTATTGATTTCCATGTTGTTTTTACTACCGCCTATGAAAAGTATGCGGTTAGAGCCTTTAGGTTTAGTGCTTTGGACTATTTATTAAAACCTATTGATATTGATGATTTTAAAGAAACCGTATATAAAATAAGGGAAGAAGAGTCGAGGACGTATTTTACTGAAAAAATGAATGTGCTCTTTCATAACTTAAAAGCAGAACATAATCAAAAGCGAATAGGTATAAGTACTATTGATAGCTATACTGTTGTAACGGTGTCTGATATACTGTACTGTAAAGCAGATAAAAATTATACCGATATTTTTTTAAGCAATGGAAAAAAGATCGAGACCTCTAAAACGTTAAAAAGGTTTGAAACCCTTTTACAACCTAACGATTTTTATAGGGTAGATCAATCTTTTTTAGTAAACCTTAAGCATGTAAAAAAGTATACAAAAGGAAAACCTGCATATGCTATAATGGCTAATGGGGCAAGAATTAAAGTGTCGATCCGAAGCAAAGACGGGTTTTTAAAACAATTGCTTAATTTAATGTGAATTAGATATCGTACGATCTGATAATCAAAATACCGCTTACTGTTCTAAATGGATGATATATCTTTCTAACGCGATTAAACTATCTAAGTAAAGCTTAAAAGCATCGTTTTTTACACCCCAACCAAGTCCCCGGCAGCATTTTTAGTAGGCAAATCCGATTTCCCCATTAAATAAATATCAACTTGTCTGGCTGCTTCTCTGCCTTCAGATATGGCCCAAACAATTAAGGACTGTCCGCGACGCATATCACCGGCGGTAAATATGTTTGAAACATTGGTTTGATACTTACCGTATGCTGCTTTATAATTAGAACGTGCATCTTTTTCAATCCCAAGCTTATCAGCTAAAGTGCTTTCCGGTCCTGTAAACCCTAAAGCTAAAAGCGCCAGGTCGCAAGGCCATGTTTTTTCAGTGCCTTTAATTTCTATTAATTTAGGGCGCTCTCCGGGAATCATTTCCCACTCTACATTTATGGTTTTTAGTGCCGTAAGCTTTCCGTTTTTGTCGGTTACGAATGCTTTAGTGTTGATAAGCCAATTACGTTCTACACCTTCTTTATGAGATGACGATGTTTTTAGCTGCAATGGCCAATAAGGCCAAGGGGTAGTAGGCGAACGATGCCCAGGAGGCTTAGGCATAATCTCAAAGTTTACTACCGATTTTGCACCCTGACGGTTTGATGTACCTACACAATCTGAACCCGTATCACCACCACCAATAACAATCACATTTTTATCGGTTGCTAATACCTGATCTTCTACCTGTTTCCCAAAAACTACTTTGGTTTGCTGTGTTAAAAAATCCATGGCTTGAACCACACCATCAGCATCGATTCCAGGTGTTGGTAAACTTCGTCTTTCTGTGGCACCTCCACAAAGGACCACAGCATCAAAAGCTTTTAACTTATCTACATCGTAATTAACACCAACATTTACATTGGTTTTAAAAGTAATGCCTTCGGCTTCTAAAATGGCCAGACGACGATCAATAACCTCTTTCTCCATTTTAAAGTTGGGAATACCGTAACGTAATAATCCTCCAATCTCGTCATCACGTTCAAAAACAGTAACAGTATGTCCAGCTCTGTTAAGTTGTTGTGCAGTTGCTAAACCAGCTGGTCCGGATCCCACAACAGCGATGGTTTTTCCTGTCCTGTTTTTTGGAGGTTGAGGTTTAATCCAACCTGCTGCAAAAGCACGCTCAACAATATTCTTTTCAATATTTTCAATAGAAATGGGGTCTTCAATAATGCCTAAAACACAGGCTTGTTCGCATGGTGCAGGGCATAGTCTTCCCGTAAATTCCGGGAAGTTATTTGTTGAATGTAATATCCACGATGCTTTTTTCCATTCCCCCTGATGTACCATGTGATTAAAATCGGGAATTAAATTCCCTAACGGGCAACCACTGTGGCAAAATGGAATGCCACAATCCATACAGCGAGAGCCTTGTTTTGTTAACTCAGCTTCACTAAGCGGTACTGTAAATTCTTTATAATGTTTTACACGATCCTTAACGGGTGTGTATGCTTCATCTTGTCTTTCAAATTCTTTAAAACCTGTAACTTTTCCCATCGTATTATACTGTTAATTCTTCAACCATTTGCTCTTCAGTCTCCAAGCGCTTTAATGCACGTTTGTATTCTGTTGGCATCACCCTAACAAAATGGTTTAGATTAGATTCCCAATTTGCTAATATTTCTTTACCTTTATTACTACCTGTGTAGTTTACATGTTTTTCAATTAAGCTTTTTAAGTCCTTAGCGTCTTCTGCTAAAATATCTTCAAACTCAATGGTTTCGGTATTGCATAATCCCTTAGTAAATTTATTTTCAGGGTCGTAAATATAGGCGATTCCACCACTCATTCCTGCAGCGAAGTTTCGTCCTGTTTTACCTAAAACAACTACTTTTCCACCAGTCATATATTCACAACAATGATCTCCAACGCCTTCAACTACGGCCGTTGCTCCAGAGTTACGCACCGCAAAACGTTCGCCGGCAATACCATTAATATAGGCTTCACCTTCAACAGCACCAAATAAACAAACATTGCCTACGATAATATTGTTTTCAGCAATAAAATCTGCGCGGGCTGGTTTTTTTACAACGAGTTTTGCTCCAGACAATCCTTTTCCTAAATAATCGTTTGTATTCCCTTCTAATTTAAAAGTTAATCCGTGGGCGCCAAAAGCTCCAAAACTTTGTCCTGCTGAGCCGGTAAAGTTGATGTTTAAGGTGTCTTCAGGAAGCCCTAAATGACCATATTTTTTTGAGATTTCGTTACTCACTATAGCGCCAACCGTTCTGTTTGTATTCTTGATTGGATAGGCTAAGGTCATTTTTTCTTTTCTATATAAAGCTCTGTGCGAGTCTTTAAGTATTTGAAAATCCATAACATTATCTAAACCATGCTCTTGGTCTTCAGAATTTCTAACAGGCATTTGACTATACACTGCTGGCCTGTGTAATATTGAAGATAAATCTAAACCTTTGGCTTTATAATGCTTTATCGCTTTATTAGCATTTATTTTGTGCGTTTGGCCAATCATGTCGTCCATGGTTCTAAACCCTAATTGCGCCATAATGCCGCGTAATTCTTCAGCGATATAATAGAAGAAATTAATAACATGTTCTGGTGTGCCTTTAAAGTTTTTGCGCAGCGCTTTATCCTGAGTGGCAATACCTACAGGACAGGTGTTTAAGTGGCACTTACGCATCATAATGCAGCCTGATGCTACCAGAGGAGCTGTGGCAAAACCAAACTCTTCTGCACCAAGTAAAGCAGCGATAGCGACATCTCTTCCGGTTTTTAATTGGCCGTCGCATTCTACAACGATTCTGCTTCTTAGTTTATTTAAAACCAAGGTTTGTTGTGCTTCGGCTAAGCCTAATTCCCAGGGAAGACCAGCATGCTTTAATGAGGTTAGTGGGGAGGCTCCTGTACCGCCATCGTACCCTGCAATTAAAACCACATCGGCTTTTGCTTTTGCAACACCTGCAGCTATGGTGCCAACACCAACTTCAGATACCAGTTTTACATTTATTCTGGCTTTGCGATTCGCATTTTTTAAGTCGTAAATTAACTGTGCTAAATCTTCAATAGAATAAATATCGTGATGTGGAGGCGGTGAAATCAATCCCACAAAAGGCGTTGAATTACGAGCAGCGGCAATCCATGGTAATACCTTTTCACCGGGCAGTTGCCCGCCTTCTCCAGGTTTTGCACCTTGTGCCATTTTTATTTGAATCTCTTTGGCATTGGTGAGATAATGTGAAGTGACTCCAAAACGACCGGAAGCTACTTGCTTAATGGCAGAGTTTCTACTATCGCCATTAACATCTGGTTGAAAACGTTTTCTGTCCTCACCACCTTCACCGGAATTGGATTTGGCTCCGATGCGATTCATGGCAATAGCTAAATTCTCATGAGCTTCTCGAGAAATGGACCCGTAAGACATAGCTCCTGTTTTAAATCGTTTTACGATGTCTGTCCATGGTTCTACTTCGTCTAAAGGAATAGGATCTAAATTATCGAATTCAAACAAGCCCCGGATTGTCATTAAATTTTCAGACTGTTCATTGATGGCCTTGGCATAAATATCGTAACTTTTTTGATCACTCAATCTAACAGCTTGTTGTAGTTTTGCAACAGTTGTTGGGTTAAACATGTGTCTTTCTCCATTTCGTCTCCAGCGGTAATCGCCTCCAATGTTTAAACCTAAACGCTTGTCTATATAAGTATCCGGATAAGCATATTTATAGCGTTCGTTAATTTCTTTTTCAATTTCATATAATCCTATACCTTCAATCCTCGAAGCGGTATAAGGGAAGTACTTTTCAACAAATTGAGAATTGAAGCCTACAATTTCAAAAATTTGAGAACCTCGATACGAATGGAGTGTAGAGATTCCTATTTTGTTCATTATTTTAAGGATGCCTTTCCCTATAGCTTTATTAAAATTATCAACGGCTTTTTGTTCGTCTATACCGGTAATAAAGCCTTCTTTAACCTGCATTCTGATAATTTCGTTTACCATATATGGGTTAATGGCACTGGCACCATAACCAAATAAGGTAGCAAAGTGATGCGGCTCGCGTGGTTCTGCAGATTCAATAATAATATCGAAATAAGAACGCTTACGAAGGCGATTCATTTGATGGTTTACATACGAGCATGCTAATAAGGCAGGAATTGGAGCTAACTCTTTGTTAACCCCTCTATCTGATAAAATAATAATATTGGTTTTCCTGTCTAGAGCTTTTTCAATTTGAACAATAATATCATCTAAAGCATCTTCAAGTCCGTTAAGTCCTTTTGCTTTAGGATAGAGCATTTCTATGGTTTCGGCTTTAAAACTCTCTACCGAAATACATCTTATTTTTTCTAAATCGGCATTTGAAATTACTGGATTTTGAATCCTTAGTTTTCTACACTGCCTTTCGGTAATACTAAAAATATTGCGGTCTTTACCGAGGTTTAAGCTAATATCTGTTACAATTTCTTCACGAATACCATCTAGTGGCGGGTTGGTAACCTGTGCAAATAATTGTTTAAAGTAATTAGAAATAAGTTGTGGTCTGTCTGATAAAACAGCTAAAGGGGTATCGATACCCATTGACCCTAAAGCTTCTTTACCATGAATTGCCATTGGTGTGATAACTTCTTGAATGTCTTCAAAAGTATAGTTAAATAAACGCTGGCGTGTTTTTACATCAATGGTTTCAATAGGGCAGGTTTCGTTGTTATACGGAATGTCTTTTAGATGCAATCGGGTTTTATCCAGCCATTTTTGGTATGGCCGTTCAGAAACAATTTTGCTTTTAATTTCTTCATCATTAATAATACGCCCTTCGTTCATATCAACCAGAAACATTTTTCCGGGTTCTAAACGCCCGTGACTTTCAATATCTTCAGGGTTAATATCTACTACACCAATTTCAGACGACATGATTAGTTTTCCGCTTTTGGTAACGGTATATCTTGAAGGCCTTAAGCCATTACGATCTAGTAAAGCACCAATATAATTCCCATCTGTAAAAGGCACTGATGCCGGACCATCCCAAGGCTCCATAATACAAGCATTGTACTCGTAAAATGCTTTTCTTTCCTTAGACATGGTTTTGTGTTTTTCCCAGGCTTCAGGAATCATCATCATCATGACTTCCGGTAGTGAACGCCCTGTGTGTGTAAGCAATTCAACTACCATATCCATAGATGCAGAATCCGATTTTCCTGGTAATATAATTGGAAACAGTTTGTCAATTTGAGGGCCAAAAACCTCACTTTTCATGATTTCTTCACGCACACGCATTCTACTTACATTGCCGCGAAGGGTATTTATTTCACCATTTTGACACATAAACCTAAAGGGCTGAGCGAGCTCCCAGGTTGGCATGGTATTGGTTGAAAAACGCTGATGCACTAAAGCTAATCGGGTAACTAAATCGGTTTCCTGTAAGTCCTTATAATATAACCCTATATCTTCAGGCATAATAATACCTTTATATATAAGTGTTGTTGTTGATAAACTCGATACATAAAAATAGGAGCTTTCAGACATTTTAGAATTAGCAATCTTATGCTCGGTTATTTTACGGGCAGCATATAATTTTGCTTTAAAAACATCTTCAGAGACATCATTGGTTTTTTCTACAAAAAGCTGTTCGATATTTGGTTCTGCAGCCAAAGCTATTTCTCCTAAATGAGAAGCATCAACAGGAACGTCTCTCCAGCCTAAAACTGAAAGCCCTTGTGCTGTTATTTCTTTTTCAAAAGTGTCTTTGCAAAATTTATATTGGTTATTGTTTTTTGGTAAAAACACCATACCAACGGCATACTTTCCTTGAACTGGAATTTTGAAATCGCAAACTCTTTTAAAATATGCATGGGGAATATCTATTAATAGGCCGGCACCATCACCTGTTTTTCCATCGGCACTTACACCGCCACGATGTTCTAGTTTTACTAAGATTTCTAGAGCATCATGTATAATTTGGTTTGTTTTTTCTCCTTTAAGGTTACAAATAAAACCTGCACCACAATTTTCATGTTCAAATTCGGGTAAATATAGTCCTTGTTTCTTCAGCATAATCAACAAATTTTAAGTTAAAAACATGAGTTGAAGGGCTAAGATATGCACTAAGGATTGAATAATAACAAGGGGTAAATCATTATTTCGATTTTGAAAATTTAGTTAATATAAAACTAATTATATATCAATTAAATAAAAATATTTTGATAAATATTCAATCGATAATTTTTAACAATACATATAGATGCATGAATTAATAGCAATAAAATATCAATTAGGTAAAAATAAAATCATCTAAAAATCGAAAATGCTGATAATAATTCAAAAATAGAATTGTTAATATGCTAAAAAAATGTTTTCAAATACAAATACCCATAAAAAATTAGGGTAAAAATATAAATATATATAAAAATTGACTAGATACCCCCTAAAATTTATGGGGTATAATTTTTTTTAAATAGTTTTGACCCGCTCAAAAGAATTAATAATTAAAAAAACAACATGATGAAAAAGATTAACACATTTTTAATGCTTCTTGTAGTAACGGTTTTATTTGCTCAAGAAGAACCACTCAAAAAGAAATTTGACTTTAGCGGTAGTGTAGACGCATTTTATAGTGCTAATTTAAATGCCCCAAACGACGATAATTACTTATCACCAGGAACATCGTTTGCAGATGCTCCAGGCTTTTCTTTAGGAATGGCAAATCTTATTGCTTCTTATGAAGGCAAAAAAGTTGGATTTGTTGCAGATTTAGTTTTTGGACCAAGAGGGGAAGCAGCAAGTGCTACTGTACTAAATCAAATTTATGCTTACTTGAATTTAAGCGAATCTGTTAAAGTAACAATGGGTAAGTTTAACACCTTTTTAGGTTACGAGGTTATTGCTCCTGCTATAAACTTTAATTATAGCACATCCTATTTGTTTTCTAACGGCCCTTTTTCTCATACAGGGATTAAGGTAGATTTTACATTTAGCGACGACATTAGCTTAATGTTGGGACTTATGAATCAAACCGATGTTACCGAGTTTAATCCTGATGGGAGTTACGCTGTTGGTGCTCAATTAGGGGTTAATGGTCAGTTTCTTAATGTATTATACGACAAGGCCGGATTAGGCTTTGAGATAGATTATACTGGCGGAGTAAATATTTCTGATTCATTTTTCCTTGGTTTAAATGGTGCTTATGCAAGCAATGATGGGGATGGTTTTTATGGCATTGCCCTCTACCCTCAGTTGGCAACTTCAGATGATTTCTCAATTGGTTTAAGAGGCGAATATTTTAACTGGTTGATTGATGGTGTTTCTATAGACGAACCTAGCGTTCTAGCTATAACACTTACAGGAAGTTATACCGTTGAAGATTTAATTATTAAACCCGAATTAAGATTAGATAGTCATTCCGATGATGTGTATTGGAATACAGATTTAGAACCTACTAGCAGTTTAGCATCTTTTACGCTGGCGGCTATATATACATTTTAATATAAAACGATTAATACTTACAAAAATGAAAAAAGTAGAAGCAATTATTAGAAAATCCAAGTATAGTGCTGTTAGAGACGCATTGCACGAAGTTGGAGTGAATTTTTTCTCTTACTGGGATGTCACTGGATTAGGGAATGAAAAAGAAGGCCATGTTTACAGAGGGGTGTCTTATAGCACTAGCGATATTCAACGTCGATATTTATCTATTGTAGTTAATGATGATTTTGAAGAAGTAACTGTTCAAGCCATTCTTAAATCTGCAGCCACAGGGGATGTAGGCGATGGTAAAATATTTGTTTCCGATATCAAAGAATGTTACAGAATACGAACAGGAGACAAAGGCGGAGACACTTTAAGATAAACAGCATCAAACAATAAATATATTATGGAATTACTTACTACAAATAATGTATGGATGATGATCTGTACAGCACTCGTTTTCTTTATGCACCTGGGTTTTGGATTTTTAGAAATAGGGTTAACAAGACAAAAAAACACAATAAACATCCTTTTTAAAAACATCTTTATAATTACGGTCGGGCTGCTTTTATACTGCTTGGTTGGATTTAATTTAATGTACCCGGGATTTGAATCTGGTGATTGGGGAATACTTGGGTTTGCAGGCTTAGGATTAGATTCACCTTTAACTGCCGATGGTGTTTTAGACCTGGCCTATAATGAGGGGTATACCTATTGGACCGACTTTTTATTTCAAGGCATGTTTGCCGCCACTGCTGCTACTATAGTTTCTGGTGCGGTAGCAGAACGTATGAAAATTTTACCATTTATGATTTTTACCATTGTATATGTTGGATTTATATATCCAATTGCAGGCTCCTGGAAATGGGGAGGAGGTTTTTTACAAACCTTAGATACACCATTTTACGATTTTGCAGGCTCTACTTTGGTACATTCTGTAGGAGGTTGGGCAGCATTAGTTGCTGTTTGGTTATTAGGGTCTAGAATAGGAAAATTTAAAAACGGAAAGCCACAAGCCATCCCAGGGCACAATATTCCTTTAGCTACTGCCGGTGTATTAATACTTTGGTTGGGCTGGTTTGGATTTAATGGAGGTTCTGTACTTTCAGCCGATCCTGGGTTAACCTCTTTAACCTTGGTAACAACATGTTTAGCAGCAGCATCAGGAGGTGTACTAGCAATGCTAGTCTCTACAATTTGCTATAAAAACTTAGATCTAACGATGTTTTTAAACGGAATACTGGGAGGATTGGTAGCCATTACGGCTGGTGCAGACCAAATGAGTCCCACTAATGCTATCGTAATAGGTGCCATTGCTGGGGCTATTATTGTATTTGCTGTGAGCTGTATTGATAGATTAAAATTAGATGACCCTGTAGGAGCTATTGCAGTACATTTAGTGTGCGGTATTTGGGGAACTTTAGCAGTTGGTATATTTGGTGAACTAGCCGGATGGAGTCAATTTGTAAGCCAATTAATAGGTGTGGTTTCTTATGCTGCTATTTGTATTATTTCTTCTTTTATAATTTTTATTGTATTGAAGAAAACGATGGGAATAAGAGTTTCTGAAAGAGAGGAATTAGAAGGTTTAGATGCTCACGAACATGGTATGGATGCTTATCCAGACTTTAGATTGAACGAGCACTAAATAAATAGTTTAGTTCTGTTAAAAGAATACTTTACTTATTGTAAGGTATTCTTTTTTTTATTTAAAAAAATACGTACAAGTACGTATTGTTTATGGCAGGGTTTAGTTCTATATTTAAAATCTTCCCCTTTTCAAAAAATACACACTTACTTATAAGTATAGAGATTGTTTAATAATAAAAATATGGAAACATGGATATTATAAGTCAAAGTATTAAAAAGAATAGAGTTGCGAGTGTAAAATATACTGTTGATTGTGGTGTTGGCACAGTTTCCTTTTTTCATCCTAAACAGAATAGTTTGCCTTCAAGGGTTTTGCAAGACCTTACTAAGGCAATAAATGTGTTAAACGATAATGTTGAAGTGCGAGTTATAATATTAAAAAGTGAAGGCGAGGGCACGTTTTGTGCTGGAGCGAATTTTACCGAAATGATTCAAATAAATGACCCTATTGCCGGGCATGAATATTTTAATGGGTTTGCTAAATTAATTAACGCCATGCGTACATGTTCAAAAATTATAATAGTTAGGGTACAAGGAAAGGCTATAGGAGGAGGTGTTGGTTTATTAGCTGCCGGAGATTATTGTATGGCTGCAAAAGATGCCGAAATAAAGTTAAGTGATTTTAATATTGGTATTGGACCTTTTGTTATTGAACCTGCTATTGAAAGAAAAATAGGAAGATCTAATATGGCACAGCTTACCATAGATGCTACATCTTATTATCCGGCAGTATGGGCCTTAGAAAAAGGGTTATATAATAAGGTATTTGAAGATACTAAGCAATTAGATGATGCTATTCATAATTTTGCAGAAAAGCTCGCTCGTTTTAATCCGGAAGCAGTGTCTAAAATGAAAGAAATCTTTTGGAAAGATACAGCCCATTGGGATGTATTACTTTCTCAAAGAGCTGCATTAAGCGGAAAATATGTTACCAGTGCTTATACAAAAGAAGCGCTAAGATTATTTAGGCTTAAAAGAAGTAAATAGAAATTTATCTGAGCGCGAGTTCGGCCTAAGAACGATTTCAAATAACACACATACAAGAGTTTATAATAGGCAGATTGCTTCAGTCGTTCTTCATTCAAAATAATATAGTTAGCCCTTATACATTCAGTTTTGATTTTGCTTAAATCGAACACACGTTAATGGGATTAACATTCCCTGGGCCAAGTTTCTACTTTTAAGACGCTTTATGGTAGAATTGAGCATTACTTTAAATGTTTAAAACTAAGCTCAAAGCTTACTTTTATTGAGGTTTTACCATAAAAACAACCATACAGCTTGCTTTTCTGCAATATAACGAGAAATAACAAATTAAAAGCTTACTCAAAGTAAGCTTTTTGCTTATTAAAAGTAAGTGTTTAGCTTACTAATAATAGAAAATTCCTTCATAACTTTATAAGCATATTACAAACCTCAAATTTATGTACTTATGAAAACACGATTAGTAATTCTGGTTTTTTTTACTATATTTTGTTATGGTGCCCTCTTTGCACAAATTTCGCCAGACGGCGCGAAACTCCCAACTGTAATTCCCGTTTCTCCAGAAGCTGCCGCCTTAGGTAAATACGGTGAGATTCCTATTAATTTGGCCTCTGGCAAAATTAATTATCAAATACCTATATATACAATAAAAGTTAAAGGTTTTGAATGGCCCATTTATTTGTCATATAACTATAATGGGCTAAAATTAAGTGAAGAAGCTTCAATGACAGGTTTAGGCTGGAATTTAATTGCTTCGGGTAGGGTTACCAGACAAGTTAGAGGGGCTCCTGATGAACTATCTGTAGGAAATTTTAAAACAAATAGGGTGTTGCCCTATTTAGACGGAACTTTAGAAGATAGCTATAATAATAATCAAATTACTTTACAGCAATTTAAAGATGAAAAATACTATATCTATGATAAGATATTAAATGCACACTGGGATGCCCAGCAAGATATGTATCATATTAATGCAGGTAATGTTTCGGGAACGTTTATGTATACTTTTAATAATGTTTTGTTTTTTACAAATCATAAAAATTATAAAGTTGAAAAAGTACCAGATGAAAATGGAAGCTCAGCTAATTTGCACTTTGCTGTAACTGATACCAAAGGGGTTAAATACTATTTTAAAACCCATGAATTAGGCGAGTATAAAATATCCAGAAGTAGCGGGCTTGTAGATGTAGAAGCGAGAGTACCTATAAGCTATTTACTAACAAAAATTAAGCTCCCAAATAACGCAGGCGAGATTAATTTTGAGTACGAGAGTTCTCAGGTAAATAATGATTCGTATAAAAAAGTTTATACAGTAGCAACAGGAATTACTAATTATTCAAAACAAGAATATAGGCTTACGGTTAACCGCCCGCTAAAAAAGATAATATTTCCTTCTGGAGAAGTACGCTTTTCAACAAGTAAATATACGTCTGGTTCGGGTAATACACGTCATGTTAATTATGCACTCGATAGTATCTCTGTTTGGCGTAATACCAAACGTGTTTCGCAACACAGCTTTTTTTATGATAATGCTACAAAAAACAGAAAGCTTTTAAACAGTATTAAAAGAACCACATTAAACGAGACATTAAATTGGTATAGTTTTAACTATTACACGCCTACATCTGATCTAATAGATTATTCTGCCCGAGACGATTGGGGATACTATAATGGCAAACCTGGAGTGTCTGGTTTATTAGCTGCAGATAAGCCTATAAGTTTAGAGCACACTCGAAAGGGTGCATTACGAACAATCAATTATCCAACAGGAGGATCAACAACTATTAATTACGAACAAAACGAAGTCCCCAGGGTACATAGCAGCTCAGCTTGTACAACCTACAAACATAATAAAACAATAAAAAAAAGGTATGAAGTGAATTATCCTTCACAACAAACCAGTATAAGTATTAATGAAACAATTAATGTTTCTCCAAATCAAAAAATAAAAGTTAAAACCAATTCTCAAATTTTAGGAAGCTCATCTGGAGCATCATTAAATCTTTTTATTACAACAACTACAAATAGTGCCAGCTCTGGATGTTCATCTGCAATAAATATGCAGGTTACCAATATTCAAAACACAGATTATAATAATGAAAATAAAGTGTCTCAAGAACAATTTAGGTTTACAAATAACGGGCAAATTACTATTGCAGGATCAATTTCTGCAAATACAGGAAGCCATGTATATTGTGATATTGAGATTGAATACGAAGATAAAACGGTACTAAATACACCTGTAGGAGGTATTCGGGTAGCGTCAACTATTGATTACGATGGAAAAGGGAATAGCTACACAAGCAACTATAAATACAATGATGCTAGTGGTATTAGTAGTGGTAAACTAACCGATAAAGATCATTTGCCAAAACAGTATTCAGTTAGTGGAAGCCCAACGACCCACCTTAACACTGGAAACAAAACAATTACTACGGCAAGTAGTGCAGATTCATTTACTGGCTATCAGGGATCACCTGTGCTTTATAATAGGGTTGAAACAATAAAAGATGCCGGCTTATCAGGAAAACAAGTGGACTATTTTAGCTTTTCCGGTTACTATAATAATGCAAGCATACACTATTACAGGAATAGTACAGATGCTCATTCATTTCCTTTTGTGCAAGACCCTTATAGTACATGGGAAGATGGCAGGTTGTGGAAAAAAGAAATTTTTAAATCTACCGGTACAGGGTATGAGCTTCAAGAATTGCATACAAGCACTTATCAGGATATTTGGACCTACGGTAATATTTTTCATCAATTACCAATAAAGGCCTACGGATTAGCAGTAGGCAGAAATTCCTGGAGGTGGAATGTTAACGGAGCTAATGCCTCTCTAATAGAAGGCGACCCTAATGATTATAAAGACACAAAATACCTCAATTCCTCTAAAAGTAGCAGGCTGATAAAACAAACCAAAACATTATACTTTAATGGTACCCCCTCTACTACAGAAACAACCTATGCCTATGATACCCCATATAATCAAATCACTTCAAGCACTAATACGACTTCAACAAATAAAGAAATTAAAAGTAAATTCTTTTACCCTTATAATATAACTAATAGTATTAATACGGCCTTAATATCACAAAATCGAATAGCCACATTAATAAAAACGGAAACCTATCAAAAAAAAGGAACAAACCCCGAGGAGTTATTATCTACCCAACGCACCAATTATAAAGATTGGGATTTAGATTTAGGACTTCCGGCCGATACAAATATTATACTACCGGAACATATTCAAACCTCAAAAAGGTCCACGGCTTTAGAATCTCGAATAACCTATCATAGCTATGATGATAAAAGCAACCCCATAGAAGTTTCTAAAGCAGATGGTACGAGTATAGTTTATGTTTGGGGTTATAGCAAACAATACCCTATAGCCAAGATTGAGAATGCCACTTTTACTTCGGGTAAACCCAATACCATTACAAGCACACAGCAAGTTTTAATAAATAATGCAGTAGCTGCTACAGTTAATGAAACCACAGAAGCCACAGAAAATACTTTACGAGCCAAACTTCAATTATTAAGAGTAGGCTTCCCCAACGCCATGGTAACCAGCTATACCTACGACCCTTTAGTTGGTGTAACCAGTATAACCGACCCTAAAGGCTATAGGATGGATTATGAGTATGATGCCTTTAATCGCCTTGAATTTGTAAAAGATGCCAATGGTAATTTGATAAGTGAGAACAAGTATAACTATAAAAACTAATACGCCATGAAACAATATATATATACCATAGCCTTTTTGCTGTTAGCTCAAATAGTTATTGCACAAACACCAACAACTATAGTTAAAGAAAATGCCTATACGGTAACCGGAACAGAAACCTTAATAGCGACCCATAGTATTACATTAAAACCCAATACATGGATAAAAAGCGGTAGTACCTTTACCGCTCAAATTATAGAACCAACAACAGCAACAGACCCCTATACCTCTATGACGTTTAGTAATGAAAATTATGTATTTACACGACGCTATCAAAAACCTATGACGAGCTTTAATTCTGCTACTGCTAAAGAAGGCGATGTTATAGAGCAAATTACTTATTTTGATGGCCTGGGCAGGCCCATGCAAAATATAGGGATTAAATCTGCACCGGGCAAAAAAGATATTATTACCCATATCGATTATGATACTTACGGAAGACCCGATAAGGACTGGCTTCCCTATATGGAAGCCACGGGAAATATTGGCGCCTATCGTGGAAATAAAGCTACAGCAACCAAACAGTATTATTTATCCAATTATGCTACAGATTTTCCGTCAGTGGTCCTAAACAATATTAATGCCTATGCTCAAAAAGCGTTTGAAGCCTCACCACTTAACAGGGTATTAAAACAAGCCGCTCCGGGAAAAGATTGGAAACTGGGTGGCGGAAAAGAAATTAAGTTTGATTACCAAACCAACACAGCAAACACGATAAGACGTTATGAAGTAAACTTAAGTGCTGCCACAACAAATGGAGTGACTACCTACACGCCTGCTTTGATCTTAAACACAGCAGTAGATGGCGGATATTATAAGGCTGGTACCCTTTATAAAACCATTACTAAAGATGAGAATTGGACTAGCGGAACAGCAAATACCACCGAAGAATTTAAAGACAAGCAAGGGCGCGTTATTTTAAAACGCAGCTATGGTACCTCAAAAGTAAATGGTGTAACACAAACCAATGTAGCGCACGACACCTATTATGTATATGATGATTATGGGAACTTAAGTTTTGTATTGCCCCCAAAATCAGAAGCGACAACAGATAAACCAACCACCTCAGAACTTAATGCCTTGTGCTATCAGTATACCTACGATAAAAGAAACCGTCTGGTAGAAAAGAAAATACCGGGTAAAGGCTGTGAATATATAGTATATAATAAGCTAGATCAGCCTATAATGACACAAGATGCTAACCAACGTGTCCCGTCAACCAATGCGTGGCTATTCACTAAATATGATGCTTTTGGAAGGGTAGCCTATACCGGACTTGTAACGACTAACTCTAGCAGAACCTTTTTACAAAATGCTGCAAATACCACGGCATTGCAATATGTAACTAAAAGCAGTACATCTGTTAGTTTAGGAGGCGCTAATATATATTACAGTAATGATAATCTGGTGTATCCAAAAACGAACATATCAAAAGTATATACTATTAACTATTATGATAATTATTCCTTTAATGGATTTACAAATCTGCCTTCCAGTATCGAGGGGCAGGCGGTTATTAATTACAATAATGCGAGTGCTACTCAAAAATTAACCAAAGGTCTGGCTACAGGAAGTAAAGTACGAGTATTAGATAACTCTAACCCTGCAAAGTGGATTACCACCATAACAGGATATGATGTAAAAGGACGCCCTATTTATATAAAAACTATTAATGATTATTTACAAACAACAGACATTGTAGAGAGCAAACTGGATTTTGTGGGTAAAGTTGATAAAACAAAAACCACACATTCTAAAACCGGGCAAACCAGCATTACAACACGAGATGTTTTTGTTTACGACCATGAAGGCAGGCTGTTAAGACAAAAACAAACCCTAAACAGTTTAGAACAGGAAACCATTGTTGATAATGTTTACAACAATTTAGGCCAGTTAGAAAGTAAAGGGGTAGGTGGTAAATCATCTCATGCTAATCGCTTACAAACTGTAAATTACGCTTATAATGTTCGCGGCTGGCTTAAACAAATAAATGATCCATCAAGCTTAGGAACAGATTTATTTAGTTTTAAAATAAATTACAATACAGTTAGTCATAGCGGTACCCCTTTGTATAACGGCAATATCTCTGAGACCGAGTGGAAGACCAAAAACACAGACCAGGGCTTAAAGTGGTATAAATATACTTACGATGCTTTAAATAGAATTACAGGAGCTACGGGGAATACCAGTAATTATAACCTAACCTCGGTTGCCTATGATAAGAATGGAAACATCACTGATTTACAGAGAAGAGGACATACCAATAGTGGAGCTACAAGTTTTGGGGTGATGGACAATCTGGTTTATACCTATGAAACCAATAGTAATAGGCTTAAAAAAGTATTAGATAATGGAAATGATACTTATGGCTTTAAAGATGGCTCTAATACAACCACAGAATACACTTATGATGCTAACGGCAATATGGTTAAAGACTTGAATAAGGGCATTGGTACTGCCTCAGTTAATGGGGTTAGCTATAACCATTTAAATCTTCCTGATGAAGTAAAATTTGATAACAATAATAACAAAAAAATTAAGTATATTTATGATGCCACAGGCATAAAACTGAGAAAGCTTGTGTATAACAATAGTAGTACATCAACTACCACTGATTATGCAGGCAATTATGTATACGAAGGCGGTTCTTTGAAATTCTTTAATCACCCGGAAGGTTATGTAGATGTTAATGGGAGCAGTTATAGCTATGTATATCAATACAAAGACCATTTAGGGAATATAAGGTTGAGTTATAAGGATAATAACAATAATGGTGTTATAACAACTTCTGAAATCCTGGAAGAAAACAACTACTATCCATTTGGACTGAAACATAAAGGGTATAACAATGTTATAAATGGTACAGACCATCCGTATGGATTCCAAGAGCAAGAAGAACAAAATGAGTTAGGGTTAAACTGGATACAATTTAAATGGAGAAATCACGACCCAGCAATTGGTAGATTTATGACAATAGACCCATTAACAGAAGAATATATGGATTGGGGACCATATGTATTTAGTGGAAATAGAGTCATAGATGCTAGAGAACTTGAAGGTTTAGAGCCACATTCTGTTCATAAATCTGTTGATGATGCAGCAGTAAATTTTGGAAAACAATATAATGGAGTTTCAATAACAAGTAAAAGAGAGTATGCTTCTATTTTCTATTCTACTACAAAAAATGGCGAAACAACATATTCCTATGTTGAACCGTTAATAGGTAGTGAGGCTGGTGCTTTTATCCCAGATGAAAGCTCAATTCCGAAAGGTAGTGAGCCTTCAGGAGATATTCATACTCACGGAAATGATGAAAAGGAAACTATTGAGGGAGAGACGGATGCTGATAATGAGCCATCTTATAACGATGTAGAAAGAACTAAGGAAATTGGATTGCCGACTTATGTTGTTACACCAAGTGGAACTGTTCAAAAAATAGACCCTATAACTGGAAAAGTAACCATAGTTTCAACAAATGTTCCTAGTGACCCCAATTCGCCTGTAAGGGTAAATAATATTAATCCTGATGGGAGTAGAGAAAAAGTAGAACCAGTTAATAACCTAGAACCAAAAGGGATAGAAGAAGAGAAATTATAAAAATTGTAATAATGAAATTTAATCTAAAGATTTTAAGTGTTGTATTTATTTTGACAATTCTGTGTTTATCATTTCAAGCAGGAAACTCTAATAATGAAAAAAAAGGTATTGTTGATGATGAACAAGTCGCTCTTAAAGTTGCAAGTACCCTTCTTTATTCAGTTTATGGAGAAAGAATCGATGAAAGCTTACCTTTAAAGGCTAGGTCAATAGAAGATGACAAAGTATGGTTAGTAGAAGGGACTTTAAATTACGATGTTGGTGGTGTTCCATTTATTGAGATTCAAAAATCAGACTGTAAAGTTATAAGGTTTGGTCATACAAAATAGAAGTTCATTTATACCATAATTTATTTATTAACCCAAACGCATAAATAATCCATTCCATATCCACACACATCACTAGATATGGTAAATGAAATAAAGTAAGATAAGTAAATAACTGTATAATATATTAAACTAAGAAAAGAAAACGAGTGTACTTAATGTGCGCTCGTTTTTTGTTTTGTGGAGTGATTTAAGCTAACTACCAAACGTGTAAAGATGTATCAACCTTCATGATTAATGAAAGGAATGTTTAAGTTGTTCATGTCTAAATCAACTAAGACATTGTTTTGAATAACCTGCTAGCGCTCGTCTGTGACGGGTGCCGTTATGAGTGTCTCGTCCTAAAAAAAGTTTACATGTTTTACATTAATCCTAAAATAGGTTTACAATTCATTCTTAGTCCTATTATCGGTTTACAATAATAGGGCTTTTTAGATAATAATTTTTCCATAGTTTTTCGATTTTTATATTGTTTTGATGTACTTGATTAGGAGTAAGATTACCTATGCTCATATGTGGTCTTTCATTATTATATAGATTAACAACAGTATCAAGTAATTCTTTAGCTGTTTTTATATTCTCTAATTGATAATCGTTGAGATATTCTTCCTTAATAATTCCATTAACCCGTTCTGCAATTGCATTTTCTAGCGGGTCACCGTTTTCAGCCATACTAATTTCAATGTTATTGGTTTGCAACAATTTTACATATTCGTTACTACAATACTGAGTTCCTCTATCTGAATGATGTATCAATTTAGACTTATCTATTAAGCCTTCTGGTAGATTGAATATTGCCATCTGTAATGCTTTGATTGTCTCTGAGGTCATTAAACTATCAGCTAAATGATAACCGACAATTTTTCTAGAATAAGCATCTGTTATAAAACTAATATAAACAAAACCAGTTTCGATTTTCCAATATGTGATATCACTTACCCATAATTGATTTGGTTTATCAGGAATAAACTTCTTAATCAGGTTTGAATATTTCTTAAACCTATGGAAAGAATTTGTAGTTATTGTTTGTTTCTTTTTACGTCTAACCAAAAGATAATTAGCTGATAAAATATCGAATAGCCGATCTCTTCCCATTTTTATTTGATGTGCTAATAAAAATGGTTGTAATAGTTCATATAGTTTTCTGCCTCCCATATGGCGATGATTTTTTCTAATCTTATGTACTTCGGACACAATTAAATCTTCTTCAAAAGATAATTGTTCACGATACCAAAAATGTTGATAATATGCTTGACGGGTAACACCAAGTAATCGGCAGAACCTGCCTAAGCTTACCTTTGGATATAGGTTTTTCATCTCTTGGATTACTTGGTATTGGACTTTTTTACAATCTTTATTTTAAATTCATTCTCTGCAATTTCAATCATTTTCCTATAAGTTTCAGCTAATAATCGAGCTTCTACAAGTTCCTTCTCTAATTGAGATAAAGAGTTTTTTTCTTTATTTGATAATTTGTCCGGTTGATTTGCCATTGAGGGCAAAGGTACAATACTGGGTTTTGAATAGTCATATCCTAATTTCTTTAACCAAACAGTCAATTGGTTATTACCTATATTATACTTCTTTTCGATTGATTTTCTAGTTGCAGTTCCCGTTAGAAATTCATTACATAAAAATTGTTTGAACTCTTCACTATATCTATTTTGAAATTTTGATGAAGATGTCTTAGTATATCTTTCCATTTGTTACACTTTTGTGTAAACCTATTTCAGGACAAGACAGAGTAAGCAAAATAAACAAAAGCTATTCTAAAAACTAGAGTAGCTTTTGTGTTTTATAAAGTTATAATATTTCTTACATTTACGATGCCACTGGTGTTAAGCTTAAAAAAATAGTAAGCACGGGAGCAACAACTGATTATGTAGGCAATTATGTATACGAAACCGAAATAAAATGAGGTTCACGAACACTTATTTATCAAATAGAATGGTGTGAGTAAAACGGTTCATTGAAATTCTGTATACTGGATATTGCTTAAAATGGCATGTAATAAAAACGAATGATTTTTGCCTCAGGCGAAAAAGAAAACTAAAGCATAGCTGTAGCTATGGCTTCTTTTTATTTTAAAGTATGGGGTGAAAAGGGGCGTTTTAATAGTGGTATTTTAAGGAATATACAGTATTCCCACCCGGAAGGCTATGTAGATGTTAATGGGAGCAGTTATAGCTATGTATATCAATATAAAGACCATTTAGGGAATATAAGGTTGAGTTATAAGGATAATAACAATAATGGTGTTATAACAACTTCTGAAATCCTGGAAGAAAACAACTACTATCCCTTTGGACTTAAACATAAAGGGTATAATACGGTGGTTAATTCTACGAGTCCAGCGCTTAAGTATAAGTTTGGTGGTAAGGAGTATCAGGATGAGTTAGGATTAGGCTGGTATGATGTAACTGCTAGGAATTATGATGCTGCTTTGGGCAGGTGGATGAATTTAGATTTATTATCTGAAAATCATTTTGATAAATCTCCATACAATTATGCCATTAACAATCCAATTAATGTCATTGACCCAGATGGTAATGATGTTATTTTGATTATTTGGTTGCCAGGAGAAGGAAGAGAAGATGTTGGACATGCGGCTTTAGCGGTTTCAAATTACAAAAAAGATGATGAAGGAAACTATTTAGAGGATAAAGATGGTAATTATATTGAAGATGGAACATATACTCTATACGATTTTTCACCAGCAGGTGGACGTGATAATAGAATTTCATTAAAATCTTTTAACAAAACAGTAAAAGGAGATGTAGGCATTCAAGAGGGAGTAACATTGGAAGATATAAAGAATAATTCTATAAAGGGTATTTCATCATTTGACGGAGCTATTCAAATAAAAACATCTGGTAAATATGATGAAAAAGCTAAAAAGTTACTAGAACAAAAAGAAGGAACAGAATTTTATAATTTTATTGATAACAATTGTTCAGATTTTTGCATGAGAGCTTTTCCTAAAAAACTTGATAGCTTTGGTAAAGAATCTGTTATTGATTATAAAGACAGAAAAAAAACTGTTAGAACGCAAACAAAACTCTTTAGAGATTTGGGAAGAATTAAAGGCTCAACTGTAATAGTAGACCCTGGCGAAAAAGTTAATAAGAGCGCACAAAAAGTACACGATGAAAAAACAAAAAGCTTGACGTGGTTTGATAAAATAAAAATGGATTAAATGAGACTATATTTAACATTACTAATTGTATTTCTATTTTCTAATTGTAATAATTATATTAAAAATGAATTTATAGCACTTGAAATTTATGGGTGTGATACTTTTCAAAAAAGAATTGATGATGAAAAGACAATTAATCAATTTGAGAGAGCGATTAAAAACTCTAAACTCAATGATGTTTATTTAAAATATAATACTACTTATAGCATAAAGGCTATCAAAGAAGAAGACACTCTTGTTTTCTATATTGATGAAGATTTGTTTGTTAAAAACAAAGAAGTATTTATTTCGAAAAGAAATTTATATAAGATTTTAGGAATAGAGAAATGTAAATAGAGAACCCAAACGCATAAATAATCCATTCCATATCCACACACACCATAAAATGATATGGTAATGAAATAAAGTAAGTAAATAATAAACTGTATAATATTTAAACTAAGAAAAGAAACGAGTGTACAATATGTGCGCTCGTTTTTTGTTTTTGTATAGTCGATGAATTTGATTGTTGATTTTATATTTTTTTATTCGAAATAGTAAAATAGTTTTTCAAGTGTTGAAAAGTTAGAGTGAGTATTATGTATGAATTTTAGTAATTTAATTACTATCTTAGATACTATGAAAGGGAAGAAAGAACTTAAGTATAATAAGTGGAAAGAATATCTAACAAACACAAGAGATAGAACTAACTATTCTACAAGAAGAATGGACTTGTTAATTATTTCAATATGTGGAGCTGGATTATATATTATTTTTGAAACCTTAAGAGAATTTAAAACAGGAGATATTTCTATCGACCAACCTAATTTATTACTATTCTCTGGTCTTTCATTTTTAATAGCTATTGCATCAAATTTTATCTCTCAAATGACTGGATATAGTGCAAATAATAATGAAGAGAAATATATTTTAGAGGAGTTAGAAAAAATGGAAGGAGAAAAAATAGACGACTGTCAACACAAAAACATAGATAATAAAATACAAGACTTAAACACTTGGACGAAGAGACTAAATTATGTCTCTATATCACTAATGTTTTTAGGTTTAGTTTTACTAACAGTGTTTAATTTTTATCTGTTTTAGATGGTCTATTACCGCTACCAGAACCTTTAGTTGATTCTGCCCCTGTACGAGTGATATTGGAGTTATAGGTAGAAGAACCAGTACTAGAATTTTTATTTCCAGAATTGCTATTTGAATTACTATTTGAGTTTTTTTGTTTTGCCATTATTCCATTGTATTAATTCCACACTAAATTAAGAAACTTCAATGATTATTTATTGAGTTTATAGAAAGAGTTTTAAACACTTATTGTTTAATAATCTTATGTTTCACCTGCTAGCGCTCGACTGTGTCGGGTGCCGTTATGAGTAGGCAAAATAAACAAAAGCTATTCTAAAAACTAGAGTAGCTTTTGTATTTCATATAGTTATAATATTTCTTACATTTACGATGCGCCATTAATTAGAAATTAAAATTATGAAGTATTCAAAAATTCTTATTCTGGCTTTTTTAGTTGTTTGCAATTCTTGTTCTGCACAAAAATTAAATAAATACGAACTTGAAAGTAGGAATAAGGCAAGTTTAATATCTAAAAAGGTGATTAAGGATACAGATACACCTTACTTGCTATTTTCAATATCTAATACATTTTATTTGTTGATATCTAAAAAGGAGAGTGATGTAAATGAAATAATTGTTGAATTAAAAGGAGATGAAATCAATATTGTTTCTTCTAACAAAATAAAAAAACCAAACAAGATTCTCTTAAAATCTTTTGACAAAAGCAATTACCATAGTGATTTTATAGGTTTTGAATCAGACTACTTTAAAGAAGGTTATGAAGAAGCTAAAGGAAATATGTTTTATTTTGTAATGAGAGATTCAAATGGTTCGAAGTATGGAGAAACATGTTTGTCTTTAATTGTAAAACCAAACCCCTTAGATAAAGCTTTAGTAAGTTATATGACCTCTAAATTAATTAACTATTAGGGGTGGTAACGGATTAAATTAGTGGATAACTGGTCATCCCCCGCTAGCGCTCGTCTGTGACGGGTGCCGTTATGAGTGTCTCGTCCTAAAAAAAGTTTACATGTTTTACATTAATCCTAAAATAGGTTTACAATTCATTCTTAGTCCTATTATCGGTTTACAATAATAGGGCTTTTTAGATAATAATTTTTCCATAGTTTTTCGATTTTTATATTGTTTTGATGTACTTGATTAGGAGTAAGATTACCTATGCTCATATGTGGTCTTTCATTATTATATAGATTAACAACAGTATCAAGTAATTCTTTAGCTGTTTTTATATTCTCTAATTGATAATCGTTGAGATATTCTTCCTTAATAATTCCATTAACCCGTTCTGCAATTGCATTTTCTAGCGGGTCACCGTTTTCAGCCATACTAATTTCAATGTTATTGGTTTGCAACAATTTTACATATTCGTTACTACAATACTGAGTTCCTCTATCTGAATGATGTATCAATTTAGACTTATCTATTAAGCCTTCTGGTAGATTGAATATTGCCATCTGTAATGCTTTGATTGTCTCTGAGGTCATTAAACTATCAGCTAAATGATAACCGACAATTTTTCTAGAATAAGCATCTGTTATAAAACTAATATAAACAAAACCAGTTTCGATTTTCCAATATGTGATATCACTTACCCATAATTGATTTGGTTTATCAGGAATAAACTTCTTAATCAGGTTTGAATATTTCTTAAACCTATGGAAAGAATTTGTAGTTATTGTTTGTTTCTTTTTACGTCTAACCAAAAGATAATTAGCTGATAAAATATCGAATAGCCGATCTCTTCCCATTTTTATTTGATGTGCTAATAAAAATGGTTGTAATAGTTCATATAGTTTTCTGCCTCCCATATGGCGATGATTTTTTCTAATCTTATGTACTTCGGACACAATTAAATCTTCTTCAAAAGATAATTGTTCACGATACCAAAAATGTTGATAATATGCTTGACGGGTAACACCAAGTAATCGGCAGAACCTGCCTAAGCTTACCTTTGGATATAGGTTTTTCATCTCTTGGATTACTTGGTATTGGACTTTTTTACAATCTTTATTTTAAATTCATTCTCTGCAATTTCAATCATTTTCCTATAAGTTTCAGCTAATAATCGAGCTTCTACAAGTTCCTTCTCTAATTGAGATAAAGAGTTTTTTTCTTTATTTGATAATTTGTCCGGTTGATTTGCCATTGAGGGCAAAGGTACAATACTGGGTTTTGAATAGTCATATCCTAATTTCTTTAACCAAACAGTCAATTGGTTATTACCTATATTATACTTCTTTTCGATTGATTTTCTAGTTGCAGTTCCCGTTAGAAATTCATTACATAAAAATTGTTTGAACTCTTCACTATATCTATTTTGAAATTTTGATGAAGATGTCTTAGTATATCTTTCCATTTGTTACACTTTTGTGTAAACCTATTTCAGGACAAGACAGAGTAAGCAAAATAAACAAAAGCTATTCTAAAAACTAGAGTAGCTTTTGTATTTCATATAGTTATAATATTTCTCATATTTACGATGCCACTGGTGTTAAGCTTAAAAAAATAGTAAGCATGATGAAAAAAAATAAAATTATATTAATATCGCTATTTGTTTTATTGTTAATAGCAACAGCATTTTTTTATTATAATGCAAGTGTTGGGTTTGGAAAAGCTTCAGTTAAAACAATTGAAGCTGTTCAGGAAATTAAGTCTGATTTGAAGAAGAAAAATATTAATATAGTAGACTCTATTAAAGTAAAATTAGATAGTATTAATATGGTAAATAAAGATAGTCTTAACGGTCACCGTCCAAATTAGTTGATATCAAAAATTGAACCCCGCTAGCGCTCGACTGTGTCGGGTGCCATATTGAGTAAGCAAAACAAACAAAAGCTATGACATATAAATCATAGCTTTTGTATTTAAGGTTATAAATAATATCAGATTAATTTTCAAATTGTTCCAACAAAATCTAAAAAGATTTTTTTATGAAGCTCAAGATCCAGATTAGGTGAAAGAGCTACACGCGCAATATAATCTTTATCATCTTCTTTAGTGGTCCCCTGGGTAGAGGTTGCCGGTATGGTCCAATAACATCCACGTAACTGCCCATAGCTTACACAGTATTTGCTTTCATTAGGAATTTTGGTAATCATTAAATTTATTAATTTAAGATTCAACGCTCTTTTATAAGTTTCTTTTTCTTCGGTAGTATTACCTTTAGTGGGCAGATCTAATGAAAATACAGAGGGAGTAAATCCTTGTTTTGCCAATGCTGGCGATACAAAATTTATTTTCGCTTCTGGTAAGGTTTCATTGATAAAATTTACAAATTCACGAGTATTTTTATAGGCATCATGTATTCTTTGATTCATAGACGGTAGCTGTTTTGCCAATATCTCAATTTGAAGGTTAGTGGCCTTATTATCACAAAGCATAAGATGCTTTTCTATTTTTTTTATTAAAGCTTCCGTTTTTTTATTTCCTACACAGTAGCCAGCCGTACATTTCCCGCCACTAGGGAATTTTGATCCGCTAACATATGAAATAGCTCTAACCGTAGAGAGGATCTCACCTTCACCTAAAAAGAGCACATTAGGACAAAATGTTTGATCTAAAATAAAAACAGGGTCTATCGCAATTTTACCAGTAGCCGTTTTACGTTCTTTAGCTAAAGCTGCTTTTAGTTCTACAAGATTAGGAACCTCAACTCTGGGGTTTGTTGGTATTTCGGCAATGATGTATGGGATAGCATCTTCGTTAGCAATTTTATCTAAAATGGTATCAATACTACTCACCATATTATTATTACCATCAACTAGTAAATCTACCACTTCAACATTATCTATGCATGCAGCAACTCGCCTTGCTTGGTCATTAGTTCCGCCATAACAATTTGGAGGCACAATAAATTTGATAGCCTTACCTTTATGATTTTCTAATGCATCGTGTACGAGCCCCATCATAATCGCGTATTGAATAGATAGTCCACTAGAACCAACTAGTGGCTTTGTAGTGGTACCGGTAATGGCTGCAATTGAGTCTAAAACAATCGTTTTGCCGGTTTCTGCATTATTATCAATATCAAAAGGAGACTGCTGGGTTAGAGATTTTAAGGCCATCAAACAATTATCTGGCGTCATCGCAATGGTTTCTCTTCTTCTAACATGTTGAATTTCTGAGATATAACTTTTGTTCTGTTCGCCATTTACTAACAAAATACTCCCAAGCTGTGAGTAATTACTAATGAAAAAATCAATATTCGGATAGAGGTTAATATTGCTGATCTTATTTTGTTGCGATATAAAAATGGTACTGCCGTTAAACTGAGAAATCTCATCCGTTTTTTCAATACGCTTTAGATCAAAATCATAACCATAAATGTTTTTTAGTAACTCTGCATCAAAAAAAACAGGTAATTCGCCTGTATAGATAATTTGTGTGCTTTTGTTGTCAAGTAAATTTTTTCTTAGAATGGCTAGAATGGGTATGGTCTTTGAAGAAAAGCTGATTACATTTTCTGGTTTTAGCTTGTTTAAGCTGGCAATTCCCCATTCTAGTATACAAGATAAAGGATGGCCTAATCGAATATAGTCGTAGGCGGTGGGTAATTTACTTAGAGCCGACGTCTTAGAGTTGTTGGCTTTGAATAAGAGTTCAAACTGATCTAAGAATTGAGTTTTGGCTAATGTTTCATCATAAATATCCAGTCGATGTGTTGTTAGGTTCAGCCAGTCAGACGGCATGTGTTCTAATACATCTTTAATATAATTTAGCACATTATTGTTTTTCATAATTCAACTTTTTGAAAGCGCTAATTTAACAGCTTCAATATTGTTTTTAGAATTGCCAATAAAAATGGCATCGTCAATAATAATTACGGGTCTGCTTAAAAAAGTATAGTGCTCTAAAATATAGTGTTTGTAATCGCGCTCTTGCAATTGTTGGTTTTTTAAATCCATTTCTTTGTAGCGCTTAGCACGTTTACTAAAAAGCGCTTCATAGCTGCCTGCTAAAGCTTCCATTTGTTCCAGTTGTTTAACCGTAATATCTTCGGTTTTAATATCCTGTAAAATAAATTCAGAAGACAGGTTTAGATCCTTTAAAATTCTAATGCAGGTACTGCAGGTCTTTAAATAATATACTTTTTTCATCTATTTGAATTTTTGTAACAATATGTTTTTCAGTTATTTAATTATTTCAGTGGGTATTGCCCATTGCCTAATTTAATGCCCATTATGGGCTTTCATAAGTTATTTAATTTGTCATTTCCTTGAAGAAGGTAATCTAAAAAATTTCAACAACAAATAAAGGCAATTATATCATAAATACTATATTTATCGAAAAAATAAATCATATGGATTTTACATTCCAGGTTATACATCATATCCGAGTAATTTTTAGTAAAATAATTGAAGAAACGTCTTTAGAAGATTTAAACAAAATACCAAAAGATTTTAATAACAATATCATCTGGAATATTGCTCATGTTGTGGTTTCAGAACAATTACTGGCCTATAAACTGTCGGGGTTATCATCTACACTTTCAGATGAGATGATTAATAAGTACAGGAAAGATACCAAACCAGAAAGCGATGTAACTCAAGAAGATGTTAATGAAATAAAAGGGTTATTGTTTTCTACAATAGCAAAAACAGAGGCCGATTATAGTAAAGGTGTTTTTAAAACATATAATGCGTATACTGTTTCTACAACGGGTAATACATTAACTAATATTGATGATGCTTTACAATTTATATTAGCCCATGAAGGCATTCATTATGGTTATGTTTTAGCATTATTAAAAGCTATTAAAAGCTAAGAATGGTTTTGCCTCTTCAAAAGGAATAGAGAATTCGATTATTCCCGTAGCATAGGGAGCAATTTCGTAGGGGTTATAAAGCAAAATAATGCCATCATCACTATATCCTATATTTTCAGGTAGATTAAAAGTTTCGTTATCAAAAAGAAGCTCTTTGTCTTCTACAGAAGCATCAAAATGTATTTTAGCAATACCTTTAAAAGCCGTACTATCTGTAATCAATGCATTATTATCTATCAATTTCCCTGTAGAGCCATCAAAATTTAAAAATGAGATATTTAAATTGCCATGAGCGCCACCGGTATTAATATAAGACGTTAAAGAAACGCTTATAATATCTCGTGTTTTAAAAATAACTTCGCCATCAATTTGAGCTTCCCATGCTTGAGCGCTTTCAGGAAAATCGTTTATAAAATCTGTATAGGCTAAATTAAAACCCTCAATACTTTCTTCAACAGATGTGGTAATTGATTGATCAGAATCGCCAATTTGTAAGGCAGTGATCACATAGTTCTCAATAGCTAAATTTATAGATTTGGCTGGGGCGCTATTTTCGTTAACTAAGGGGATATTAACGGCAACGATAGTATTGCTTTTTGAAGTAAAATTTGTTTCTGAGAAACTAATTGAGATGTCTTTTTTACAGCTAAAAAGCATATAAAAAAGGCATATAATTAAAAGGGGTTTGTTTTTAAACATAGCTAGTAGTATAAACTATTGATAAAGATAATTATTGCATTTGAATAGAATGAATTAAAAGTTAAATTTGTAGTAAAGATTAATTAGTAATGAAATTTAACACAAAAGTTATTCACGGAGGACAAAAACATGATGCGGCTTACGGTGCAGTAATGCCTCCAATATATCAAACAACCACATACGCTCAAACGACTCCAGGTAGACATAAAGGCTATGAATACTCCAGAACACATAACCCTACCAGGCATGCATTAGAAAATGCATTTGCTAGTATTGAAAACGGAAACTACGGACTTGCTTTTGGGTCTGGTCTTGCTGCTATTGATGCGGTAATAAAGCTTTTAAAACCTGGTGACGAAGTAATATCGACCAATGATTTGTATGGTGGTTCTTTTAGGTTGTTTACTAAGATTTTTCAAGATTTTGGTATCAAATTCCATTTTATAGGTATGGAAAATACTTTAAATATGGAATCGTATATTAATACCAATACTAAACTAATTTGGGTTGAAACACCAACCAATCCAATGATGACTATTATTGATATTAAAGCAGTATCTGCAATAGCGAAGAGGCACGATGTTTTACTAGCTGTAGATAATACATTTGCTACACCCTATTTACAACAACCACTTAATTTAGGAGCAGATATTGTAATGCACTCTGCAACTAAATACCTTGGAGGACATAGCGATGTTGTTATGGGAGCCCTTGTTGTAAACGATAAGGCATTGGCAGATAAACTGTATTTTATACAAAATGCTAGCGGAGCTATTTGTGGGCCTCAAGATAGTTTTTTGGTTTTGAGGGGGATAAAAACATTACATGTAAGAATGCAACGCCATTGTGAGAATGGTAAAGCCATAGCCGAATATTTGGCCAACCATCCTAAGGTAGAAAAGGTGTACTGGCCAGGGTTTGAGAGCCATCCTAACTATGATATTGCCAAATCTCAAATGAAAGGTTTTGGGGGCATGATTTCATTCACTTCAAAGGGAAATAATTATGAGGAGGCAATTAAGGTTGTTGAAAAACTGAAAGTTTTTACTTTGGCAGAATCGTTAGGAGGTGTAGAATCGCTTTCTGGGCACCCGGCAAGTATGACGCATGCTAGTATACCAAAAGAAGAAAGAGAAAAAACAGGTGTTGTAGACTCGTTAATTAGATTAAGCGTAGGCATTGAAGATATTGATGATTTGATTGCCGACTTAAAACAGGCATTAGGTTAAAAAAACACCTATTTAGTCTAAATAATAAATATAGCCCACATTAACCCATAAAAGCCAATCGTTGTATTTGTTATAATCTAATTTATGGTTTAGACCATCAACCCAATCACTAAAATAATATTGCCACCTAAAGTCGAGCATTAAATCGGATAATTTATCAAGCTTATATCGAAAGCCTGCACTTGCAACTAGAGACCATGTACTGCCCCCATTTACATTTACAGGGTATGGATCTACAGCAGGATCAAAATTGTCAAACCAATGTGAATAAATATTAGCCTGATCAAAAACGCCTCTATAATTAGGATCGGTAGTATCGCCATAAGTTGTGCTGGCTTTTGGAGAAAAAGAGGTATAATGTACACCTAAACTGGCAAAAGGTGCTATTCGATAACTAAAAGACTGGAATTCACGAATACTTTTAGGAAAAAATTCAAGTTGAGTTCCAATATCAAAATTTTGAGCAACACCCGAATGTGCTCTTAATTTATCTGCATTTGGAGTAGTTCGATTAGGGGCTACCCACTCTCCATGATGATTTAAAGTAGTTTTGTTCCACGAGATTTCGTTTCTTACTTTAAAATGGTCGTTAAAATAAGTATCTGTTGTATAGCAGTTACAATCGGCCCGGTATGAAAAGTTGATATAATGAACAATACCTATACCAAACCCAGAGTTGCCAAAATTTGTTTTTTCATCATTTCGGCTACCAAAATCTGATCTAAATTCTACGGGACCAGCAATAACGCCTATTTCGTGTGAAAAACCTAATTGAGAATATGCTGTTTGATAGACGACAAACAAGCAAAAAGCTGAAGCTAAATGTTTCAAGTTAAGCATAATAAGGTTTTGTTTTTTGAGGCATTATGGTAACAAATATATAAAAACTCGATTAACAAACAAATATTTGAACATTTTGAAAAAAACACTAAAAAATTATTGATTATGAATTTCAAAAAAAAACGATGTAATTTTTAAAGATAACGTATATTTGCGCTTTAAAATTATGTTGTTTATAATTAAGTAATACAATTCGTATAAATGAAAAATAATATTGAAGCATTTTTAGATCTGGTAAAAGAGCGTAATGGTCATGAACCGGAATTTTTACAAGCTGTAGAGGAAGTTGCTGAAACAGTAATCCCTTACATTGTTAAACACGACATTTATTATGGAAAAAACATTCTTTTAAGAATGGTAGAACCAGAACGGTTAATTTCGTTTAGGGTGTCTTGGGTAGATGACCAAGGAGAGATTCAAGTAAACAGAGGCTATAGGGTTCAAATGAATTCTGCTATAGGCCCTTACAAAGGGGGCTTACGTTTTCACCCTACAGTAAATGCCAGTATTTTAAAGTTTTTAGCTTTTGAACAAGTGTTTAAAAACTCGCTAACAACATTACCAATGGGTGGTGGTAAAGGTGGTTCAGATTTCGATCCTAAGGGCAAGTCTGATAACGAAATTATGCGTTTTTGTCATGCATTTATGAGCGAATTATTCAGACATATTGGTCCAAATACTGATGTTCCAGCTGGCGATATAGGCGTTGGAGGAAGAGAAATAGGCTTTTTATTTGGAATGTATAAAAAACTAAGAAATGAATTTACTGGTGTTTTAACTGGAAAAGGAATGTCCTGGGGGGGGTCTTTAATACGTCCGGAAGCAACAGGTTATGGTACCGTATATTTTGCTGAAAAAATGTTAAGTACACGAGGAGATAACTTAACAAATAAAAATGTAGTAGTTTCTGGGTCTGGTAATGTAGCTCAATTTGCTGTTGAAAAATCATTACAGTTAGGAGCAAAAGTATTAACAATGTCTGATTCATCAGGATATATCTATGATGCTGAGGGTATTGATACTGAAAAATTGGCTCATGTAATGGCGCTTAAAAATGTAAAACGAGCTAGAATTAGTGAATACATTAAAAAGTATCCAAATGCAGAGTTTGTTAAAGGGAAAACACCTTGGGGAGTAAAATGTGATATTGCTTTACCATGTGCAACACAAAACGAACTTAATGAGGAGGATGCCAATACACTTTTAGCTCAGGGTTGTATTTGTGTTAGCGAAGGCGCTAATATGCCATCAACAAAAGAAGCTATTGCTGCTTTTCATAATGCTAAAATATTATTTGCACCAGGAAAAGCCTCAAATGCCGGTGGAGTTGCAACTTCAGGATTAGAAATGACTCAAAACTCTTTAAGGTTTAATTGGACAAGAGAAGAGGTTGATAATAAGCTAAAAGAAATCATGTCTAATATTCACGATTCTTGTATCGAATACGGAAAGGACGAAGCGGGTTATATAGATTACGTAAAAGGTGCAAATATTGCTGGATTTGTTAAGGTAGCCGATGCTATGTTAGCACAGGGCATTGTTTAATATACCCTTGATTCATATTGAAAAGCTTCCTAATTTTTAGGAAGCTTTTTTTTTAATTTATATGATTTTAAAGTAAAATTCGTTAGTTATAAATATCTTAGCCTTTAGAAAAAATGTATATGTTTAAAAGACTGGTTGTATTTATAATGTGTTGCATGCCTTTTTTGCAATTCGCCCAAGACTTTTCGGCACTTTGGGACGGTCATTTTTCATATAATAATATAAAAGATGTTACTAAAGGAAATAATAAAATTTATGCAGCAGCCGAAAATGCTATTTTTAGCATAGATGTACAAACTAACGAGCTAAATAAACTATCTACTGTTAATGGATTGTCCGGAGAAACGATATCAACTATTTATTATAGTGAAACTTACGAACTGTTGCTTATCGGGTATGAAAACGGATTAATAGAGATCGCTTTTGATAATGATGATGACATACTTACTGTAGTTGATATTATAGAAAAAACAACAATACCGGGAAATGATAAAAGAATAAATCATTTTTTTGCCTACAATAATGGGGTTTATATTTCTACAAACTACGGAATATCTGTCTTTAATTTAGACCGATTAGAATTTGGAGATACTTATTTTATAGGGAATTTAGGAAGCCAAATTCGAGTTAATCAAACCACTGTTTTAGGAGATTATATTTATGCTGCTTGTTTAGATGGTAGCGGACTAAAAAAGGCTCAAATATCCAGCCCAAATTTAATTGATTATCAAAACTGGCAAACCGTATCTAATGGTGATTTTTTAGCAGTTCAGTCTGTAGCAGATCAATTGTATGCTATTAGAACAAACAGAAGCATTTATCAGGTAGTAAATGATGTTTTAACAGAATTGTTTCAATTTGCCGATGTGCCTGTTGACGTAAAAGCAACAAATAATAGGCTATTAGTTACAACAAAAAACAGCACATTTGTTTATGATAGTAATTTTAATTTATTGTCTCAAGCAAATGTAAGTAGTAGTTTTGATACCACTTATGCAACAGCAATTACAGATTCAGAGTCACTATATATTGGTACTAAAGATTTTGGGGTTTTAAAAACACTTATATCTAATCCAATGGTGTATGAAGAAATTCATCCTGAAGGCCCTTTATTAAACATACCTTTTTCAATTCAAACCGGGCAAAACGATTTATGGGTTACTTTTGGAGAGCACACATTTTTTTATAATCCATATCCATTAAACAATAGAGGAATTAGTCATTTTAAAGAAGATACTTGGGTTAACCTGCCTTACGAAACTGTTTTAGATGCCAAGTGTTTAAATGCCATTACCATAAACCCTTCTAATACGAATCAGGTGTTTATAGGTTCTTATTTTAGTGGATTATTAGAAATAAATGATGAGGTTCCAAGTATGCTATATAATGAAACCAATAGCGCTTTAGAGTCTTTAGTTTTACCTGGAAACCCAAATTATGTCGACATAAGGATTGGGCCATCCGCCTTTGATAGAAATGGTGTTTTATGGACACTTACAAGCCAAGTTGAAAAACCTTTAAAGTCATATAACCCAAGTAATAACCAATGGCAATCATTTGATTTTACACAATTTAGAACTGAATTAGGATTCGGGAATATTGTTATCGGGAACGATGACACTAAATGGATAGCGGGTTATTGGAATGGTCTTATAGGCTTTAAAGAAAATAACGGAACCCCTTTGCTAAAAAGCATTAGTAGTGAAGAAGAAAACATGCCATCTTCTATTGCAACAGCAGTTGCTATTGATAAAAGGAACCAATTGTGGGTAGGAACCGATAGAGGGTTAAGAGTTATTTATAATACCTCTAATTTTTTTACCGAAGAAAATATTCGTGCCGAAGAAATAATTATTGAAGAAGGAGGCATTGCTAAGGAACTATTGTTTGAGCAATTAATTAAAGATATTGAAGTTGATGGATCAAACAATAAATGGATTGGAACGGCTGATTCTGGCTTATTTTATTTTTCTTCAGATGGGCAAAAAACGATATTCCATTTTACAAAAGAGAATTCGCCTCTACCGTCAAATACAATAAATGATATTTCTTTAGACGATGCTAATGGAATTGTTTACATAGCAACAAATAAAGGCTTAGTGTCGTTTCGTTCTGGAGGTTCAAGTCCATTAGACGATTTAGAAAAAGCGTATGCTTACCCTAATCCAGTAAGACCTTCATTTAATATTGTAGATGAAAAAGTAAAAATTAAAGACATTTCTGAAAATGTAAACATTAAAATAACAGACATCGAGGGCAATTTAGTGGCTGAAGCACAATCGAGAAATAATCTTCGATATAGAGGATATAACCTGGAAATTGATGGAGGAACAGCCTATTGGAATGGAAAAAACCTTGCAAATCGTGTTGTAGCCTCGGGGGTGTATTTAGTTATGCTATCCGACTTAGATACTTTTGAAACCAAAGTGCTAAAATTAATGGTTGTTAGATAATGTTAATCACTACAAATGCTATTGTTTTATCTAAATTAAAGTATCGAGATAACGACTTAATTGTAAAGTGTTATACAGAGCAGTTAGGTGTTGTTAGCTTTTTATTAAGAGGTGTTTTAAAGAGTAAAAAAGGACATTCAAAAAAAGCATATTTTCAATTACTATCGCAACTGCAGTTAGAAATTGATTATAAAGAAAACCGCACGCTGCAAGTTATTAAAGAGGTTAAATTAAACCATTTATATACCAGCTTGCATTCCAATATTTTAAAGAGTGCCATTGTTATGTTTTTGGCCGAGGTTTTAGCAAATATTTTAAAAGAAGAAGAACAAAATAATTTCCTTTTTAGCTACATAGAAACCACATTGCTGTGGCTAGATGTGCATACAGAATATTCGAATTTTCATTTACTTTTTTTATTAAACCTAACTAAATACTTGGGGTTTTATCCAGAAGAGATTAATAAAGCGTATAATTACTTTAATTTATTAGACGGTAAGTTTGAAATAAAAAAGCAAGGAAAGCATGTTATTTATGGCGAAAATTTAACACTCTTAAAAACCTTATTAGGCACAACATTTGATGCCCTTTCTACAGTGAAAATTAATGCAAAACAAAGACAATCATTTTTAAGTATGATTTTGCTTTATTTTGAGTTACATTTGGGCAGTTTTAAAAGTCCAAAATCGCTTCAGGTTTTTAATCAAGTTTTTAATTAAAGGATGAAACTTTATTACACTATTTTTTTCTTGCTTTTTGCATCTAATATTTTGGTTGCACAGCAAATAAAGGTTCTTAATAAACTTACCAAAGAACCTGTTTCTGGCGTTGCTATTTTTAATGTAGATAAAACTAAAAGTGCAATAACGAATAGTAATGGAGACGCTAATATAGATAAGTTTTTAGACACAGAAATTATTTATTTTCAGCACTTATCTCATTTTTTAAAAAAAATAACAAAATCCCATATCAATGCATTCAATATTGTTTATTTAGATTCTAATACACAGGGTTTAGAAGAGATCGTTATTTCAGCTTCAAAGTTTGAGCAAAATAAAAAAGATATTCCTCAAAAAATTATTAGTTTAAACTCAAAAAACATTGAATTTACAAACCCTCAAACTAGTGCAGATTTATTAGAAACCACAGGGCAAGTTTATATTCAAAAGAGTCAATTAGGAGGAGGAAGCCCCATGATTAGAGGGTTTTCAACCAACAGATTGTTAATTTCTGTAGATGGTGTAAGAATGAATAATGCTATTTTTAGAGGCGGAAATTTACACAATGTTATAGCCATAGACCCTTTTGCAATTATGAATACGGAGGTAACGCTAGGCTCAGGCTCTGTTATTTACGGTAGTGATGCTGTTGGTGGCGTTATGAGCTTTTATACCTTAAAACCAAAGCTTTCAAAAACAGATAGTCTCTTATTTAAATCTAATGCTGTGCTCAGGTATGCTACGGCTAATGAGGAAAAAACGGGGCATTTTAGTTTTAATTTGGGTTACAAAAACTGGGCATTTTTAACAAATGCAAGTTATACAGATTTTAACGATTTAAGAATGGGGAGCAATGGTCCTAACGATTATTTAAGGTCTGAGTTTGCATTAGCAACAAGTAACGGAGACCTGGTCATACAAAACAGCAATCCATTAAAACAAAAATATTCAGGCTATAATCAAATAAATGTAATGCAAAAGGTACATTATCAGCCTTACGAAAATTTAAGTTTTGATTTGGGCTTACATTTTACTACAACCTCAGATATACCAAGATACGACAGATTGATACGGTATAAAAATGATGCTTTACGCTCTGCTGAGTGGAATTATGGCCCGCAACAGTGGTTTATGTCTAATTTTCAAATAACCAAATTAAGTAGTCGATCTAATTTATATAATAAAGTTAAAGCCACGGTTGCCTACCAAAACTTTCAAGAAAGTAGAAAAGATAGAGATTTTCAATCGAACATAAGAAACATAAGAGAAGAAGCTGTAGATGCTTATTCTTTTAATTTAGATTTTGAAAAAACCTTAAGTACTAAAACACAGTTTTTTTACGGACTCGAGTATGTTTATAACAAGGTTATGTCTCACGGAAAAGAAGAAAATATTACAAGTCATATTGTTTTTCCAACATTGTCAAGATACCCAAATGGTTCAAGTTGGCAATCTGCAGCCTTATATTCTAGTATTAAATATAAACCAAACCCAAAGTTTGTTTTTCAATCGGGCTTGCGTTTCAATCATATTGTCTCGAAAGCTAATTTTGAAGCAAATAATGTGTATTTGAATTTGCCTTTTGAGTCTTCAGAAAATAAAGCAGGGGCTTTTACGGGCACAGCAGGAATTAGTTGGACTCCAAATAAGATTATACAATGGAAACTTAATGCATCGTCAGCTTTTAGAGCACCAAATATTGATGATATAGGAAAAGTGTTTGATTCTGAACCAGGGTCGGTGGTTGTACCAAACGAAAACCTAAAACCAGAATACGCCTATGGAGGAGAGTTAGGACTAAAATTAAATTTTGATGACACTTTTATATTAGATATGAGTTCTTATTATACCTATTTAGATAATGCTTTAGTAAGAAGAGACCATAATTTAAATGGAGAAACAGAAATTATTTATGATGGCGAATTAAGTAAGGTGCAAGCCATACAAAATGCATCAAAAGCATGGATTTATGGCTTCGAGATTGGCTTACTATTCAATCTCACGGATAACTTTAAATTAACCTCCCAATATAGTATTACCGGTGGAACCGAAGAAAAGGAAAATATTGAAGTTCCAATTCGACATGTCGCTCCTAATTTTGGGAATACCCATTTAGTTTGGAATTATAAGCAATTAAAAGTTGATGTATATGCTAATTATAATAGTGAATTATCATTTAATCAATTAGCACCTTCAGAAATCAGTAAGGATTATATTTATGCAAAAGATGAAAATGGCAACCCCTATTCGCCTTCATGGAGCACATTAAACGTTAGAACACAATACCAAATAAATAATTCAACAACATTTACTGCTAGTTTAGAAAACATTACAGACCAGCGTTATAAAACGTATTCTTCAGGTATAGCGGCGGCAGGGAGAAACTTTATTTTAGCTTTAAAATATAGTTTATAACTTATTTTTTAATAGCTTTTTTAGTGATAGTAATACCGTTTGACAATTCAACCTTTGCTATATAAATGGTGTTTTTCAAGTTAGATAACTGATAGGTTTCTGAACTGCTATGTGTTCCTTTAAAGTTATATAGTTGCCTTCCTAAAAGATCATAAATAGTTACTGTTTTAATGCTTAAACTATTAGATATCTTAAAGTTAACTTGATCATCGCCAGACTCAACAATGCTAAGGTTATTATCGTTTAAGTTAATGTCATCAGTAGATAAAACTTTATCAGTGAAAACAATTTTAAAACGATTGTTAAATTCTCCCGCTTCTGATGTAAACATATAATCTGAATCGGATAAATTATGTGTTTTATTAAGTAAATTATCCTTTAAATAAACAGGGCTATTGTTTAAAAAATCACCTTGTAATCGTGCAATTGATAAAGTATACGATGTTGCAACATCAATAGATGTTTTAAAGCCTAAATCTATAATTTCGTTTTCATTTAAATCGTTTGGAGCTTTACCCTGAATAGCAAATTTGTCATCATTGTTTTCAATAGTAGAATATAATATGGCAGCATTTCCAGAACTCATAATTCTTTTTGCATCATAAAAAGCTCCGTCATTAAGGGATGTAGCTCCATTTACGTATCCTATTCCTATTTGATTAAAAACACCATTATCTGAAGTTAGATTAACCCATAGTTTGTTATATAAGTTAGACACTTTGCTTTTAGAATTAGTATTCTTGAAAAGTTGACTATTATCATTCGTTATAGAGCGCATTGCATTATTAAAGGTAATGTTTCCGGCAGTTAAAGCTTCCACAAAAAAGCCTTGTCCGGATGCTATAAAACCATTGGGTTGAGCACCAGTATCACCTCTTGCTCCAGTGCCCATTGTTCCATTATACATGGCATAATCATCAACTGAGAAATTTTGCCCCTGACTTCCGCCAGCTGTATCACTCTCGGGGGTGGCCTGATCCCAAAAATATAATACCCCTATTAGTGAGCTGTTAGCTGTTAAAAAATCGTCAGCATCAATAGCACAAGGGTATGGGTTTCCAATAAAATTCCAATCGTTGTATGAACCCCCACTATTATTTATTATAGGAACTTGAATAACACCGTTGTTAAATGCCCCTCTAAACACAAAATTTTCCAGGCGAGGAAAGGCAGGCCCTAATTGACTGGCGATTGCAGCATAACCTACTCCAGGCTGCATTACACCACTCGCAATTTCCCAGTCATTACCGTCATCATCTATATCATCCGATCCAGGATTAAAAACCCCAGTATTTCCAACTTCAGCCAATACATCTACAAAATTTGTAGCATTAAAAGAAAAACGTCTATCACTTTGTACAGTACCAAATGTTTGTTCAATAGTTTCTCCAATAACAGGAGAGCTCCAATAGGTGTAAGCAAATTTTCTAAAAAAGGTTTTGGTTTTTGTTACCTGAACGCCATTTGTAGAATTATCCGTAAAGTTTGCTAAGTCATTATTTTGAATAAAGTTTCCTTGAGATGTAACATATAGTTGGCCATCTACTGTAACATCATTCTCTACTTCTACATAATCTCCATTGTTTACTGTTAAATTGAAACCTGTATTTATAGTTAGTGAACAAGCACTAAAATTGCCATCGGTACCTGTATTGTAGTCATCAGCTATAATTACAGGGGTGTTTATGTTTGGTCCAGTAATTGGAGACCATGCTCCAGCTGTCCAGGTTACTGCTGGAGAAGAACATGTTGATGCACACGATGTAAACCCACATGTTGTTAGAGCTGGCCTGGTTCCTGCATTTGTACCAGACCAATTACTTGAATTAGAAACTGCAGCTAAAATTAAAGCAGCATTACTTAATACAGAACAATTATATATTACATTATCTCTATTTCCGGCATCAATTGCATTTACTCCATCTGTCAAGCCTGAAGGTACAGCGCTTGTTCCACTATCTGTAGCATCAGACCATCCGGCACCGCTTCCAAATTGAATTCCAAACAAAAATATTGGAGATGTTGAGCTACCTTGATATGCTAATAATTGATCCCCAGCGTCAGATAACGAAAAACCTAGTCCAGACTCTATCGCTGTACCAGTAGTGGCAGAATATGTGTTTGATCCTGTGTCTGTAATAATTATTTCAGTACCACAGGACAAACTTGATGTAGAAGTCCATGTAACTATACCTTCAGAAGTCCCTCTAAAACTTCCTGAACTTTGCCAACCTTCATCTGTGAAATTAATTGTCGTTCCGCTTGTTACATCTGTTAATAGTACAAAAGAAAATTGGTCTGGATTATCAGAATTTAATCCGGTAATAGCAATATCACCAGCATATAAAGTACTTTGCCCATAGCTAAAACTAATAGTTATAAGCAATAAAAGTATACTTGTAATTTTTTTCATAGCCGTTAAGTTTTAAAACCTATACTAAATCTACGCTTAGTATAGCTGATTTGGTTTTTATATTTTTTTATTCTTTTAATTAATTTTTCTATTGTTATTTTTGGCAACCAATGCAGACAAAAAAAACACATACCCTACAAGAAGCTACCAAAAAAATGGAGCATTATTGCGCGTATCAAGAACGATGTCATCAAGACGTTAGGCAAAAACTAGAGGGTATGCATATGATACCCGAAGCTATAGATGTAATAATAGTACATCTGTTAGAGCATAACTTTCTTAACGAAGCACGTTTTGCCAAAACATTTGTTAGCGGTAAGTTTAGAATTAAGCGTTGGGGGCGCCATCGATTAACTTTTGAATTAAAGAAAAAAGACATTAGCAAAGTTAATATAAATCAGGCACTTAAAACTATAGAAAATGGGGAATACATCGAGGTTTTCAATGATTTAGCCGAAAAAAAAGCCAATTCAATAAAAGAAAGCAACAAGTTTAAAAAAAGAAAAAAATTAATCGATTATCTGTTATATCGGGGTTGGGAATCGTATTTGGTGTACGAAAAAGCCAACGAGTTGATTAGGTAATACCGTTTTTTTTATGGGTTTTTATAATGGCTTGCTCGTTTTTCCAGTCTATCCATTTTTGTCCTTTTATGCGACGCATCATATTATCATAGTTCCGCATAATTAAAAGGTTATAAATAGCTTTACTAAGGTTTTTGGGGTTTCTGGCAATAGCACGTAAACTCATAGAAAACCCAGGGGTTACATAACGCATATAATGCCAATAACCTTCTGGCATATATAGTATTTCGCCATGATTTAGCTCAGTTTTATAGCCTTTCGCTTTTTGTAACATAGGCCATTTTTCAAAATCAGGATTATTAAAATCTATATCTTCTCTGGTAATTAAAGAATGCGGAATTTTGTATAAATAATCATTTTGCTTTTGATCAAACAAAGTAATCTGCTTTTTACCTTCAAAATGAAAATGAAAAATGTTTGCCAAGTCAATATCGTAATGCATAAAAGTGTAAGAATCTCGTCCTCCAAAAAACAGCATAGGTAATCCTTTCATGAGTTTCAGTCCAAAATCTGGATAGCTAAAATCGTTTTGTAATTGAGGTATTTCTTTTAAAATGTTCCAAAGAAAAATTCTATATTTTGTGGGTTCTCGTTTTAATAAATCGACATACTCACTCATTTTCATTTTAGCATGTGGCTCATTAAACCCATCCTTATAATCAACATGCCTGTTGTCGTAAAGCGGTACCATTTTAGAGCCTGCAACGGCTTTCATGTAGTCTAAATTCCATTTTGTATAAGCGGGCCAATCATCAATATAGCGTTCTATAACCACAGGTTTTTGTGGTTTAAAGTAATGTTTTATAAAGGCCTCTTTTGTTATGGTTTTTACCCGAGGAACAGCTTGTAGATTTAGTGCCAATACTTAATATATTTAGTAAGTCAAAGTTAAGAAAACGTTATTAAATTTAAAATAGTATTTGGGCGTTACCTTGCAGGTCGGGCTTTCCGCTATATCTTTTTTGCGTCATAGCAAGAAGAAACAAACGTGGGTATCTCTTAAATTTTAGCTCTAAATAAAGAGCATTTTATTTATTTTAAAAAAGGATGCCGCATCAATCCCTAACGCGGGCTGGTTTGCAGTGGGCAGTTATCAGTAAACAGTAAAAAGAAATAATTTGTAAAATAACCCAGCTAAAGATTTACTTAACCAATTTCCCTTTTTCTTTCGCAGCTTCATTACGCTCAATAGTATGCTCGGGGCGGGTCCATCTTGGTTTTTCCCCTAATGCTTCGTATTGAGAGTCTTTGGCTTCAACTGTTTGTGGCTGCACTTTTTTGGTAAACGGCTTTTGAGGTTTCATTCCTAACAATTCAAACATTTTCATGTCTTCATTTACATCAGGATTGGGTGTTGTTAAAAGTTTATCACCAGCAAAAATAGAATTTGCCCCTGCAAAGAAACATAAAGCTTGTCCTTCGCGAGTCATTTGTGTTCTACCGGCACTTAAGCGTACTTGTGTTTCTGGCATAACGATTCTTGTCGTAGCTACCATACGTATCATATCCCAAATAGAAACAGGTTTTTGATCTTCCAATGGCGTGCCTTCAACAGCTACTAAAGCATTTATGGGGGTTGATTCTGGTTGTGGATTTAAAGTGGATAAGGCAACTAACATCCCAGCACGATCTTCTAAATTTTCACCCATTCCAATAATACCACCACTACAAACCGTAACATTGGTTTTACGTACGTTTTCTATAGTATCTAAACGATCTTGATATCCACGCGTAGAAATTACTTCTTTATAGTATTCTTCTGACGAATCTAAATTATGATTGTAAGCATATAGCCCTGCTTCTGCCAGTCGTTTTGCCTGGTTTTCGGTAAGCATTCCTAAAGTACAGCATACTTCCATATCTAGCTTATTAATGGTACGTACCATTTCCAAAACCTGATCAAACTCTTCGCCATCCTTTACATTACGCCATGCAGCACCCATACATACACGTGAGCTTCCACCTTCTTTAGCTCTAAGAGCTTGTGCTTTTACCTGCTGAACACTCATAAGATCGTTTCCTTCTATATTAGTATGGTAACGCGCAGCTTGCGGACAATAGCCACAGTCTTCTGAACAGCCCCCAGTTTTAACAGATAGTAATGTACTTACCTGTACAACATTTGGGTCATGCTGCTCTCTATGAATAGTAGCTGCTTCATAAAGCAACTCCATTAAAGGTTTGTTATATATATCTAATATTTCTTCTTTGGTCCAGTTGTGTCTTGTTTCGCTCATTTGGAGATATATTTTTGACAAAAATAGTTATAACCATTTAGATTCTCTTTCAGTAGCGTCTAAAATCTTTATATTTAATACCTGTGCTATATATTTTGCGTTTTCAAAAGCATCTTGAATATCATCGGTAATATAAGCTTCAATCTTTCTATTTCTATTATAAAACAGATTTAATTTATAAACTTGATTCGTAAATTTAGTAGATGCTCCCATGGCTTGTACTCTTTTATTTTCTTTTGTTTTGAATACAGAAACATATTCAACATCAGGTAAATCCTTCCATTTCCCAATAATTATTCCCATTATGGATCGTATTTCTCTATAGCGTTTAGATGCCAAATCGATTTGAGAACCTTCGCGCTGCATTAAAAAAACACCAATACCAGATAAAACTAAATTGAAAATATTGTTGGTTACAGCTCCAATTATGCCTAAGCAGAACAGCACGACTCCAAAAATTAATTTCATTGTGGGAACTTTTCTTAAATGCTGTAAAGTGGTATTATTCATAGTTTACTTAAATAATATAGCCGAACTTGTGTTTTATTCTTTTCCTTCAGAATTAGTGTCATCCTTTTTTACTGAGGAATCTTGTTTTTCGGCTTCTATGTCTTTCCCTTTTAAATATTCAGGCAATTGCATGCCAGCCATATTAAACATTTCTTGCAATGGTGGAACCGACTTGTACATGCCAGAAATAAAGTTTGAGGTTGAAGATTTACCATCTTTTCCACTGCCATTTTCCCAAACGGTAACTTTATCAATTTTAATATTTTTAATAGCTTCAGCTTGTGTTTTTACTAATTCGGGTAGTTTATCAGCAATTAGTAATAGAACAGCATCTTTTGAGTTGTTACCAGCGGCTTTTACAATTTGATCTAAACCGGCAGCTTGCTTTGTTAAGACTTCATATAAGCCTTTAGCTTCAGCTTGAGCTTTAAACAAAATGGCATCAGCCTCTCCTTTAGCACGTCTTCTAATTTTCTCAGCTTCAGCTTCAGCATCAATTTCTACTTTTCTTTTATCAATTTCTGCAGGGACAATAATATCTGCTTGCTGAGAAGAACGCTCTCTTTCTGCTCTGGCAAGTTCTGCTTCTTTTTCTGCAGCATACGATTCTTCTAAGGCTTTAGCTGTTTGTACTTTTTCTGAAGCTATTGCTACACGTTCTGCTTCAGCTTCTCGCTGACGACGTAACGAATCCGAATTTGCAACAGCTATTTTTGCTGTATTTTCTCCATCTACGGCTTGCGCATTTGCAGCTGCTACCTGTGTGCGTTCGTCTTGTAAAGCATTTGCTTCACCAATAGAACCATCTCTGTTTTTTTCGGCAACAGACTTTCTTGCGGCATTAATGGCATGCGCTGCAGCTTCTTTTCCTAAAGCCTCAATATAACCAGATTCATCAACTATATCTGTGATGTTTACGTTAATTAATTTTAAACCTACTTTTTTAAGTTCAGATTCTACACTTTTAGAAATGTTGGTTAAAAACTTGTCTCTGTCAGAATTAATTTCTTCTATATCCATAGAGGCTACTACCAAACGTAATTGACCAAAAATAATTTCTTGTGCTAACTCTTGAATTTCATTTTGCCCTAAACCTAATAGCCTTTCAGCAGCATTTTGCATAATTCCCGGTTCGGTAGAAATACCAATTGTAAATCGAGACGGCACATTTACACGTATGTTTTGTTTAGAAAGAGCATTTATAAGATTAACCTCAATAGAAATTGGTGTTAAATCTAAAAACTCATAATCTTGAATTACTGGCATAATGAAAGCTGCGCCACCATGAATACATTTTGCAGACTGTCCGCCACCAACTTTACCATAAACAACTAATATTCTGTCTGAAGGACAGCGTTTGTAGCGTTTAATAAGTACAATAAAAAAGATAAAAATAAATAATACAGCAAAAATGACTGCAAAAGGAAAGCCTAAATTAAAGGCATCTTGGGTTGTTAATAGTAGCATGGGCTATTTGTTTAGTTTTTCAATAATTAATATTCCGTTTTCTGTTACTTCTTTTACTTGTATTACAGAGCCAGATTCTAAATCGGTATCAGCATCTGTTAAGGCTTCAAGCTCTCTTAAAGCTCCTTGAATTCTTACGTGAGCTTTTCCTATTGACGACCTATTGGCTCCTACAGTTAAATAGACTTCACCTACAGCATTTACAGCATTTTTAAAATTTAAAGTCCCACTGTGGTTAAGCTTATTCATATAATAAAACATAGCCCCCATAATCCCCATCATAATCAATCCGCAAACTATAGATATTATTATAGTTAATGGTTTTGAAAATCCGGCATCTATACAGGCAATACCACTCCATCCAAATAAGGTAAAAAAGCCTACTAAGTTTTTAAAGGTTATAAATTGAAAACCAATACCAGTATCTCCTTCAATATCACTATCTACATCACCTATATCATCCGTATCTCCTCCTACAAATGATAAAACCATTGTGATAAGAAAAACTAAAGATCCCAGTAAAGCAATGCTCCAATATATTTTAGGAAAGAGCTCTAAATTTGAATACCATTCTACCATAATAAAATTGATTTTTTAGTTGAATAAATATAAACTTTTCTGACAAGAAAACAGCTTCTAACAGTATTATTTTAAAAGTAAAATATACAGTGTTTTTTTACTAAAGCCATTAACTTTAGTCCACATGTATTAAGCTTTTTTATTGACTTTAATTCTGTAAACAACAAGAGATTAAAAAGATAAAGCAGTGAATACTCTAAAGGCATGATCTGTTCTCTACTTAATAAGTAGATGGAATTTATTTTTTGTTACAAAATATTTTTTGCTTTAAGGAAATACTTTTTTATTCTGAGGGTTTGAATTAGATAAGTATTGCAGGGGTTATTATAAGTGTTTACTCAATTAACTGCCTGCCTAATTCAGCTAAAAAAGGAAAACCAACAGTTTCATATTCGTAAACATTATCGTTAAAGATTTGATTTTTATTAAGGTGTATTGTAGCGGTTATTATATATTCTCTCTTCGTTTTTTTATTTACAATGTATGCGCAATCTGTTAAGTAACCATATGCATTCCCTACTTTATTATATATGTTTATATGCTTTGGAATGGGCTTTCTTGAATCGCCAAAAATTAAAAACTTTACATAACTTTCATAATATTCATCAGTGATATAGCCTGCTTCATGAGGCAACATTTTCATGGCATTTATTAAAAAAGCTCTGTCGTCTTTTGTTAAATGAAATTGCTTACTATAATCATATAATTCAGGAAACATAAATTGTTTCATTATTTGATGTAACGCTGTTATAGATATATAGTTTTTTAATGAAAAATCCATAGCAGTGCTAACCAAGCTATCTTTAATCATATAACCTTTGCCTTTTTTAACTTTATTTAAGTTTAAAGGTTTTGTGGGTTGGCTTATTGTTGAGTCCGTTTTAAAAATCACTTGATTCTCACGGTAAAAAACAAGAGGTTTTGTTTTTAATTCTGCAGAATTGGCTACAGATAACCTATGAGATATCCTGGCATTTATACCTTTTTCCTGAAGTTTAGAATTAATATAATCCTTTCCTAAATACTCATACAACCTATTATAGGCAGCATTGTCGCTTACTGCAAATATGTTTTTTATTTCGTTAGTAAATGTGGTTTTAGTGCTATCGCCTTCAATATTAAAAACGGTATGTCTATCAATTAATTTGTTGGCTTTCATTTTCTCCAGTGCTAATAGAGCAATAGGGAATTTTACAGTACTAGCCGGATAAAAATAATTGCTGTCATTGACCTGAAAATTATAATCATTAAAATAAACAGAGTCTTTAGTTCTTTTAACTTCGGTAAATAAAATTTGAACCTCGTAGGTTTCAATAGCATTTGTTACTGTTTTAATTTTTGTATTACTCGAAGCGAGCACCTTATCAATGGGATTAACACTATTAGGGTTGCAACTTAATAAGGAGAGAATGATTATTAAAAAAAGAAACCTCATTATGGTGATGGATTTCAATAAATATAACACTTAATTTCATAGTATAGGAGTTACATTTATAAGAAAGTGATTAAATTAGACCAATGGATAATTCACAAAAAAAAAGGATAGCACTTGTTGGTTTAGGCGACATTGCTAAAAAAGCATATTTACCAATAATTGCAAATCATGCGTTAGTTACACCGATTCTTTGTACAAGGAATAAAAAGGTTTTAAAAGAGTTGGCTACGCAGTACAGAATTGATGAAGCTTATTTAGATATAGAGTCTTTAGTTGCAAATAAGCCTGATGCCGTTATGTTACATAGCTCTACAGAAAGTCATTTTCAATTGGCCTTAAAGTTGCTGGAAGCTAGGATCCCTGTTTTTGTTGATAAACCTCTTTGCTATACTTTACAGGAAACGGAAACATTACTAAATATAGCGACACAGCATAAGGTACTTTTATATTTAGGGTTCAATAGGCGATTTGCTCCTTTGATTTCGTCGCTAAAAAAGGAACAAAATCCTACTCATATTTTTTGGAAGAAGCATAGAACAAATTTACCTGCTACACCTCGGGTTTTTATTTTTGATGATTTTATTCATGTTATAGATAGTCTTCGCTTTTTAGGAAACGGTGTTATTAAAAACCTTCAAGTTTTTTCAAAAACGAATAATGATTTGCTGGAAAGTATTCATGTACAATGGCAACAAAATAAAACACTGTTAAGTGGTTCTATGAATAGGATTAGTGGTGTTACTGAAGAGCATATCGAATACTATTCTAAGGGTAATAAATGGCAAATTGAAGAATTGGTTTCTGGTGCTCTTTTTAAAAATGAAACGAAACAATCCATAGGTTTTAATAATTGGGATAGTACCTTATATAAAAGAGGCTTTGTCGATTTAATTGAAGATTGGTTACAAGCTTTAAATGAGCCTGATTTTAATTCTAATCGCATTCAAGATATTTGGGACACACATTATTTATGCGAAACGATTTTAAAAAACGTCTTAGAACGCTAAAATTACTTTAACATTAAAACCTTTATTTTCTTTTAAAAACCAAAGGGCCTTTATGACCTCCATCTGTAATAAAAATTCCTTTTAGTGTATTTTTATCTTCACTTAGTTTTAAATAATGTGTACCACCGTCTGGACCCCAAGCCGGAATAGGTTTTATAACATTTACATGATAAATAATAGAATCGCCTTTAATTATTCCTGAGCCCGTTTCAAAAAAAGGCTGTCCTTTAAATTCGATATAGTGGGCGATATGTATACTATCTCCAACTTCAGAATATATAGCGTAGCAATTCTTAAAGTCATCAGTATTAACATCTTCCCAAACCCCGTTAAAGCTTGCCAAAGGAGTAGCTTGCTTATTGTTTTGATTTTGACATGAAAATCCCAAAAACAGAATAGAAAAAAAGAGAGTAACTATGTTAATTTTATTCATTGATAGAATTTTTTGAAACCAAAATACTTACAGCATTGCCCCCAAAACCAACAGCATTTACAAGGATGTTTTTTATTTTTTTAGGTGCGCTTTTATTTTTTATATAGGGTAACCCTATAAATTGCTGATGTTGTAACATTAAAACTGCCAGCTCAATATTTAAAGCTCCTGATGCTCCAAAGGTGTGTCCTATTTTCCATTTGTTGCTTGTTAATGCAGGAACATTGCTTTTAAAAACGGTTTCAATAGCTTTGTGTTCTGAAAGGTCCCCTTTTACGGTTCCTGGGGCATGCATTACTATAATATCTATGTCGCCAGGATTTAGATTCCCTAGAGCCATTCGCATCGATTTTTGAAAGCATTTAGCATCTGCTGAAATGGAGATATTATGTTCTAAAACCTCTGTAGCATAGCCAACCCCTTTTATAGTGGCTAAGGCATTACTTGTTTTACCTGCTTCTAAGCAAATCATTGATGCACCTTCACCTAAAACCATACTATTTTGTTTTTTAGATAGATCTAATGCTCGACAGGGAAAGGCGCTATTTTGATTAGCATAAATTTTTAAGGCCTGCATTTGTGCTATAGTAAATGATGTTAAAGGAGCTTCGCTGCCACCAACTAAAAACTTACTGCACATCCCAGAGTTTATCCAGGCTACCCCGTTTAGCATAGCATGTAGCGCTGTTGAACAGGTTATTGAATGACTTATTTCTGGTCCCTGAGTTTGCAAGTCGTGTGCTACCCAAGAGGAAATATTACCTAATGTCGTGGTTGGGGAACTTAAAGTTTTTGCTTTATTGTTTTTTAGAAAATCTTTGTGATAATTTTCAAAGAGTTGAGTAGCACCACGAGAAGAACCAATATTTATTCCAAAATTATCAGTCCCTTTCCAATTAGCATGTTTTATTGCCTGTCGAGAAGCGTAAATAGCATATAAAACGGTATGATCTAATGTTTTGTATTTATTGTCAGAAAGTCTTAAAGCTTTAATGTCTTGTTTTGCTTCTGCAGAAATTTGAGCTACCAAAGCTTTGCCATTTTCAAATGTTTTTTCTGAAATATGATGTCGATTGTTTTGATAGCTATTCCATGCTTCATTTAAGGATTTTCCCAATGGAGAAATGGATGAAAGTGCTGTAATGGAAATAGGGTTTTGCAACATTTTTTTATTTTGACAAAAGTAAGACTTATGTGTTAGGGATAGAAGAGGCAACCTTTTTAATTTTCAAAAAAATTAAAAAAGCTATAGCGCTTCTACTTCGTTCAGGGTAAATTATAAGCCCTAATCTTTAGCACAAATGCTGAGCGAAGTCGAAGTAAGCCGAAAGGGGTACTAAGCCCTAAATAATTTCTAATACGTCTTCAAGGCTTTGATAAACTTTCTGTAATTCAATATCTGAAATTACATAAGGAACCTGTATATAAATAGTATTACCAAGTGGCCTTAGGAAAACCCCTCTATCCATAAAGAATTTTAAAAGTTTATCGCGCAAATCGCCATAACGTTCCATTTTTGTATTGAGGTCCAGCGCAAAAATAACACCTAAATGTCTTGTAGATTTTATTTTTGGATGATTTTGAATGCGTTTTTGGAATGTACTATGGGCGCGCATTATATTTTTGATGCTATCTTGAATGTCTTGAGATGTTAAAAGCTCAATACCAGCAATAGCGGCAGCACAGGCTACGGGGTTTGCAGAATAAGTGTGGCAATGGAAAAACCCTTTGGCTATATCGTTACTTAAAAATGCATTGTAAATATCCTGGGAACAAGAGGTAATTGCCATAGGAAGCAATCCTGCAGTTAAGGCTTTACTCAGGCAGATTATATCGGGTTTAGTATCAAGATAATCTGAAGCAAAATAACGGCCTGTTTTTCCAAAACCAGTCATAACTTCATCAGCAATGGTAAGTATATTATTGTCTTTACAAAATTTTAAAATATTGTTTAACCCATTTGCATCATGGGTTTTCATACCGGCAGCACCTTGTATTAAAGGTTCGTATATAAAGCCGGCAATATCATGGTTTAAAGCAAAGTCTTTTAGCTGATTTATAATAGCATCAGTATTTAACCCATTTGGGGTTTGTATACGTTTAACATCTATTAAAAAATCTTCGAAAGGGCCATTGTATACTGATAATCCTGATACACTCATGGCACCAAAGGTATCGCCATGGAATCCGTTTTCAAAGGCAATAAAAGTTGAGCGTTTTTCGCCTTTGTTATAGTAATACTGAAGCGCCATTTTAATGCCAGCTTCAACAGCCGTAGAGCCATTATCGTTAAAATAAATTTTATTTTGATTTTCAGGAAGTATTTTTATGAGTTCTTCCGATAACCTTATTGCTGGTTCGTGTGTAAAATCACTAAACATAACCTGATCCAATTGCTGCATTTGCTTATAAACTCGACTCGTGATATAAGCATTGCAATGTCCATACATGCAGGTGTACCAGGAGGCAATAGCATCAATATATTCGTTGCCATTTTCATCGGTTAGAATACATCCTTTTGCTTTAGTTATGGCTAAACTGTTGGGTTGGGTTTGGTGTTGCTTTAACGGATGCCAAAGGTGTTTTTTATCGCGTTCTTGTAGGGTCATAAATTTTCTTTAAACAATTCTGCATATTCTTTGATTACATTTTTATCAAAATAAGGCTCTTCGTCAATTCTCCCTATAACGGGAACTTGAGTCATTTTTTTGATAATACTTTCGGTTGATTTGTGCTCGGTTCCACTAAAAATAATTGAGACATTAAAGCCTTTCGCTTTTAATGCGTTTACTGTTAAAAGGGTATGGTTAATACTTCCTAAATAATGTCTGGATACAACAATAACCTTATAATCTGGTTTAATTAAATCGAAAATAGTGTTTGTATTGTTTAAAGGCACTAATAATCCGCCAGCGCCTTCTATAACTAAATGGTTGCTTGTTTTTGGAGGTATAATTTTTTTAATACCTATAGATACCTTATCAATTTCGGCTGCTGCATGCGGACTCATAGGTGTATGCAAAGCATAAGTGTTTGGGTGAAACTTTGATTTAGAGTTCGATATCAGCTTTTTTACTTTTATCGTATCACAATTATCTAGCTCTCCAGCTTGTACGGGTTTCCAATAGTCGGCCTCTAATGCTTCTGTTACTATAGCTGATGCTATTGTTTTACCAACTTCGGTTGAAATTCCTGTTATAAAATATGTTTTCATTAAAAAGTGGTATTACAAACGTTACAGCGGTATTTTGTTTTTTCAAAAAAAGGGAAGAGCATATAAAAAATATTTTTTCTGGACGGTTCTGCAATCAATATTTTTGTCGAACCACAATTTATACAAACCACTTCTTTTCCATTCTTGTCTTTTTCATAATACCTTATCTGGTTATAAATTTTTATAGCTTCTTTTACATTATCATTATGAACTAATAGTTTTACACCGCCAATAGCTTGACTAATTAATGGATCGGAATCTACAGTTTTTTCATCCAATAACATAACGCGAAGGCCTTCTGCTTCTAGTTTAGCTTTTGTTACCTGAGCTTCTGTTGAGTAAGGAAACGTTGCTAATATGGTATAATGATCTATCATGATAAAATTGTAAATTTAATGAGATACCCAAACGCGTTTAGTATAACTTTGTTACAAAAGTAGTTAACAGCTGTAAAACTTCTACAATTTCTTTTTCTGAATTATAGCTATGTAAACAAAAACGCAAACGTTCTTCTCCTTTTGTAACGGTAGGCGATAAAATGGGCTTTATATTAAAATGATGCTCCTGAAGCTTTTTTGCAATCTGTTTTACTTTTTGGTTTCCTGAAAGGATACAACATTGTATAGCAGAATTACTTTTAATAAAGTGGTTTTGAAGATTTTGCTTTACAATTTCTGTCTTAAAACATTGAATGTTTTGATGCAGCTTATAAATATTAGGATGCGATGTTTTGTTTGGATTAGAAATAACAAGTTCGTTATATACCGCTTGAATTGTTGCTAAACTGTGTGGAGGTAATGCCGTAGTATAAATAAAGCTACGAGAAAAATTAATAAGGTATTGCTTTAGCGTTTGGCTGCCAAGAATGGCGGCACCATGGGCACCCATAGCTTTTCCGTAAGTAACTAAGCGTGCAAAAAGGTCTTTTTCTAAGTTTAGTTTTTGAACTAAACCAACGCCGCGCTCCCCAAAAACACCAATGGCATGTGCTTCATCAACAACTAAATAGGCCTTGTGTTTTTTACTTATGTTACACATAGTAGCTAAATCTGGAATATCTCCATCCATTGAAAATACAGATTCTGTAACAATATATATATTACCCTTATGTTGAACGCGTTTCAACATTTCATCTAAAGCTTCTAAATGGTTATGTTTAAACTTATAAGCCTTAGCATTTGAAAGTTTAATTCCATCACGTATGGAAGCATGTATGTATTCGTCGTAAAAAATAATATCATTACGCTGAGGTATACAGCTAAAAAAACCAACATTTGCATCGTACCCCGAATTAAATACTATAGCTGCTTCGCTGTTATGAAACTCAGATATAATATTCTCTACGATGTTATAAAGTGCATGATTTCCCGAAAGCAAACGCGAGCCCGTTGCACCATTTTGTTTTATATTATGGTTAATTAAAAATTGATGTGCATTATCAAAAATTATTTGAGACTTTGAAAACCCTAAATAATCGTTTGACGAAAAATCTACTAAATTTTGTTGATCATTAAGTTGCCGTAACGCATTAGCTGCTTTTCGAGTATCAAGTTTTTCTTTTAGCTTTTTGGGAAATTGATCCATAAAACAAATGTAGCAAGTTAATTGGAGTATACAATTTTGCCGGTTTCTTTTGAAGCCGTTTTATCAATCCATTTAAAATCGTTTGGTACGGTCGCATCCAGCAAATCAATACTTAATAGTTCTGATAATTCGAAAGCTATTTTAAAGGCATCTTCAAAATTGTATTTTTCATAGAGTTCCCAATGTTTATTTCTATCATACCATAAATTAACTTCAAATATTTTATTGCCATCATCTAGTGGTTGATGAAATAGGGAAACATATTCATAGTTAAATATAGTTTTCCATTGGCCTAACTTAATTGGACCTATTTCAAAAGTTGATCTGAATCTTGATTTTTCTATATCTATATAAACACTTTTTTGATAGCATAAACCTATTCCAATAGCAAATAAGTATATAACAGACTCTATATTATGCCCCAATAGCTTCAAACTAGCATCATTCCAATGCATTCTATATATGGAGTATAATAAAGTGCCAATTCCGGCAGTAAAAAAAAGAGTGGCTAAAGGTATTTGCCAATAGGGTCTTCTACTTTCAGAAACTATAATGTTTTTGTTCATGTAAATCAAATATACAAAGAGCAATTAGTTCTTCAAAAAACACAGCATGATTAAAATATTATCTTTTTTAAATAAAAAATTATTGTTTTTCAATAATTTTAATCTATATTTGTTATCGTTAAACAATAATTTTATATGAAAGCAATTAATATTTTAAAGCGGTTAATTAATATCTACTATTATTTATTAATATTAGTTTTAATAATAGGAATACTAACGATACCATTACTGATACTCAAAAAGAAATATGTGATTAAGTTTTTAGGGGAAGAGGTAGACTTAAATAATTTAAGTAGTTTAAATATGGCAATAATTTTAATTTTGGTGGCCTTGCTTTGGGGGCTCTATTTTAAGGCCATTAAATTGCTTAGGCATAGTGTGTATGAGTTGTCTGAAGGGCATTATTTTTCAAAATTGGTAATTAGTAATTTTAAAACAATAGGCATCCTTTTTTTAATTTGCGGGCTGGGCGAGGTTGTTGCTAAAATAGTTTTAAATCTAACCTTAAAAAATAATTTTCAATTGGGTATGGATGCTTCTGTGGTCTTATTTTTAATTATGGGCTTATTTTTTATGTTTTTAAGCGAAGTGTTTTTAAAAGGAAGCCAATTGGAAGAAGAAGACAAATTAACCATATAAACTATGTCAATAATTGTTAATTTAGATGTTGTACTTGCTAAACGTAAAATGAAAAGTAAAGATTTGGCAGAAATTATTGGTATAACTACAGCAAATTTATCGATATTAAAATCGGGGAAAGCAAAGGCTATTCGATTCTCTACATTAGAAGCCATATGCAAAGCCCTCGACTGCCAACCTGGTGATATTCTGGAATATATTGGAGACTAACATGACATACCACAGAGCATCAACTACTGAAGAGTTAAATCAAATTTTAAAACTTCAAGAGCAGAACCTACGGCATTTAGTTTCTGATGAAATCAAAGAGAAAGAAGGTTTTGTAACTTTGCAGCATGATTTTAGCATGCTAAAAAAAATGAATGATGCATGTGCGCATTGTATCGTAAAGCACAAAGGTAAAGTTGTAGGCTATGCTTTATCAATGCTTAAAAAGTTTCAAAACGATATTCCGTTATTAGTGCCTATGTTTATTCAAATAGAAAAAGCAATCAAACAACAAAAAGAAGTCTCTAACTATATTGCAATGGGGCAAATATGTATTGACAAAAAAATGAGAGGCCAAGGTGTTTTTAGAGGGTTATATAACTATATGGCTCAAGAGCTTAAACATGATTTTGATGCTATTATTACCGAGGTAGATACTAAAAACACACGCTCATCCAATGCACATAAAGCTGTAGGTTTTGAACTTTTAAAAAATTACAGGGCAAATAACCAGACCTGGGAAGTAATTATTTTAAGGCTTTAATTCTATTTTCTTGTATCTTTACCATTATGTTTGCACTCGTAGATTGTAATAATTTCTATGCTTCTTGCGAACGTGTTTTTAACCCTAATTTAAAAGGAAAACCGGTTGCTATTCTTTCAAATAACGACGGTTGTGTAATCTCACGAAGTGACGAAGCAAAAACTATTGGTTTACCAATGGGAGCTCCTATTTTTAAATGGGAATCCTTTTGTAAATCCAATGGAATATCTGTGCTATCATCAAATTACCCTTTGTATGGCGATATGAGCAGTCGTGTTATGTCTATTTTAAAACAGTTTACACCCGATGTGGAATTGTACAGTATAGACGAATCGTTTTTAGAATTCAAAAATTTTGAAGACGATTATAATTATCACGATTATGGGAATAACATCAGAAAGCAGGTTTTAAAATGGACAGGAATTCCAACTTGCGTTGGTATAGCTCCAACCAAGGCATTGAGTAAAGTAGCTAATAAAGTAGCCCGTAAATTCCCGAAGAAAACAAATGGCGTCTATGTAATAGATTCTGAAGAGCGGCGAATAAAAGCCTTAAAGTGGATTAAAATTGAAAGTGTTTGGGGCATTGGCCGGGGTTTAACCAGACGACTAAAGCTTAAAAAGTGTAGAACAGCTTATGATTTTACACAGTTATCAGAGGATTGGATTCGTAAAAACTTCTCGATTACCGAATGGAAATTAAAAAAGGATTTAGAAGGCATTCCCACTTTGCAATTGGACGAGCTAAAAACCAAACGCGCCATAGCCACAACACGAAGTTTTGATTATACTTACGACGATATAAACTACATAAAAGAGCGTATTTCTACTTTTGCAACAAGTTGCGCCGAAAAATTACGTAAACAAGGCTCCAGTTGTCATGTTATTATTGTTTTATTAAGTAGCGATAGGCATAAAAAAAATATAGAACAGCATAGAGGAAGTAAAATTGTTAGTATCCCATTTCCAACGAATTCTTCGTTAGTAATTAGTAATGAAGCGGTAAAAGCTGTAACTTCCGTTTTTAAAAAAGGGGTTAAGTATAAGCGCGCAGGTGTTATTGTGTCTGGGTTGGTGCCAACAGATAATTTTCAGCTAAATATGTTTGAATACGAAAATCCCAAACACAAAGACTTAATGCATGCTATAGATGAGTTAAATACAAAATATGGAGATTATAAAATTAAAATAGCCAATCAAGATTTAAAACGCACCTGGAAAATGCGTCAAGAACGATTGTCGCCACGATACACAACAAATATTAATGATATTATTAAAGTAAAATGTTAATTTTCGGGTTACCACAACACTTCGGTTCTGCTCCATACAAATGGTCGGGTTTTACTCATTGATTCTTATTTTAAATTAATGAATTCGTGAATATAAATATTTCGACAAGAGTATGTGCTGAGTGTAGCTGAAGGAGAAGGGCTTCCTCCCATGCCGGCAGCATCAATAAACCTGTGCTGAGCGTCGTCGAAGAATGTCTCAATCCCTAACGCAAACACAAGGGCTAATAAAAAACATAAAAACAAATGCTATTACACAAATCGAACACATTAACTTTTTTTACTCCTAAAGTTTTTACAAACTCTGGAGCTCATTTTTTCGATACCGGAATTTCAGCAGGATTTCCTTCGCCAGCCGAAGATTTTAAAGAACAACGCTTATCGCTGGACCGTGAGCTTGTTAAAAATAAAGAAGCCACTTTTTTTGCACGGGTAAGTGGACAATCTATGATTGGAGCAGGGCTTGACGATAATGATTTGTTAGTTATAGATAGAAGCTTAGAACCTGCAAACAATAAAATAGCAGTCTGTTTTTTAGATGGAGAATTTACCGTAAAACGTTTAAAAGTAGATAAAAACGAAGTGTGGCTGCAGCCTGAAAACCCCAATTATCCTATTATAAAAATTACACAAGAAAACGATTTTATTATTTGGGGTATTGTTACGAATGTAATTAAAAAGGTATAATTTAATTTAAACTATCAGAAATATTTTCTTTATAGTTATCACCAATAGGAATTTCTGCTTTACCAATTTCAATGTCATTTTTTGTGTATGCAGTAATCTTATTTTTATTTACAATATAAGAACGATGAATTCGAATAAAGCGTGCGTCTAATTCTTTTTCAAAAGCAGAAATACTAAATTTTACAGTATGAGATTCATTAGCTAAATGAATTTTGATATAGTCTTTCAAGCTTTCTATATATCGTATTTCGTCAAAAATCACTTTTACTTTTTTACGATTTTTAGACACAAAAATAAAGTCGTCTTCTCGAGTTAGGGGGGTAGATGGCATTTCCTTTATAACTACAGCACTTTGCTCTTTAAACTTTTCAATAGCTTTAAAAAACCTGGAAAAAGTTATAGGTTTAAGTAAATAATCGATAGCATTTAGCTCAAAACCATCTAAAGCATAATCGCGATATGCTGTAGTAAAAATAACTTTAGGTTTTTGAAGTAGGTTTTTAAAAAATTCTGTACCTTTTAATACAGGCATTTCAATATCTAAAAAAAGTAAATCTACAGGTTGTTGCTGCAAAATGTTACTGGCTTCAATGGCGCTTGCACAAGAAGCCACTAACTCAAAATTATCGAGTTGATTTAAATGTGTTTCTATTAACTCTCTAGCTAATTCTTCGTCATCAATAATTAAACATTTATAAACCATTATTTAGCTAACAATTTTAAAGTTACTGTATAAGACTTTTTAGTATTCTCAATATCTAAAAAATAATTGTCTGAATATAATAACTCGAGCTGTTTTTTTATGTTTTTTAAACCAATACGATGTGCCTTATTATTTTCTACATTAGTATCAGGTATTGAGTTTTTTATATTAAAAATAATTTGATGCCCTTCAAGATTAATCTTTATTGCTATAGATGCCTTTTTTAACTCCTGGCTTACGCCATGTTTAAAAGCATTTTCAATAAAAGTTAATAATAGCAAAGGAGCAATTTTTACATCTTGATCAATGTTTTCTTCAAAAGAAATTTGAACACGTTTTCCATATCTAACTTTTTCTAATGAAAGATAGTTTTCAATAAGCTCAATCTCTTTCTTAAGCGATACAAAAGTATCATTACATCGGTATAACATGTAATCTAAAATGTCTGATAATTTTTCAATTACTTCTGGCGTTTCATCTGCCTTTTTTAATGCTAATGCATAAAGGTTATTTAAGGTGTTAAATAAAAAATGCGGATTTAATTGATGTTTTAAAGCCGTAAGTTCTGCTATTTTTTTCTGTTCGTTAAGCTTCAGAAATGTCTGCTGATTTTTATAAAACCGAGCCATTAATAATAATGCAGTTGGTGTTAAAAACTTGATAGATTTACTTAAAAAGACAGAGAGGTTTGTAAATCTTTCCCAAAAGGTGCGTTCGGCATATTCTCTTTCAATGTCACTATAGAATTGGTAGTATTTTGGTTCATAAAGATACATATGGAACGCAGTATAAAGCGCAAACATTGCAATTAATAAAATAACCAACCATACCAAAAGCAATACTATTTTTTTAGTGTTTAAAAACTTAGGAACCAATACTAACAAACAGGCATAGGCAGTAATTATTTGAGGCATTATAATTTTACAGGTAGAATGAAATAATTGAAGATATCCTCCTTCAAAATTAATAACATTTGACGAGAACATAAAATATAAAAATACACATATCCAGAACAATACATGTTTGAAAAATGTAGCATTAACAATAGGGTATTTGCTTTTTAAGGTAGTCATCTAGACTTGCTAAAATACAATTATACAGTCTAGTATTGTGTAAAAGTTGCTAAAACCGGCATTTAAGATGCTGTATGGAGGTTTTGGGTAGACCAAATGAAGTACGACTAAAATGCACTTTCCGTTTGCTAAAACACAGGATTGATCTATTATTTTTTAGCCTATTGCCTTTAGGTTTAGTTTTGGATTAAACAAAAACTATTTAAATATGAAAAACTTAATTTTCACTTTACTGTTAGGTGTTAGTTCTATAACAGTTTTTGCTCAAAAAACGGATATGGAGTTAATTGCCTTAACACTTACCGATTATATCGAAGGTTCTACCAAGGGGCAACCAAGTAGATTAAAAGCAGCTTTTTATGAAGACCTAAACCTTTATTCTGTTAAAAATGACAGCATTAAAGTTTGGTCTGGCGAAGCATATATTAAGAAGACCAAAGCGGGAGAATCAACTGGAGAAAGGGGTAAAATCATTTCAATAGATTACGAAAATAATGCAGCAATAGCAAAGGTTGAAGTATCACACCCAAAGAGTAAAAAATCTTATGTTGATTACTTTTTGCTGCTTAAAACAGAAGGTAAATGGACTATTATTCATAAAATATTTACTAAAAGAAAATAATTCAACATGAAAAAATATATTGTCTTATTTGTCACGTTTTTAGCCTTTCAATTAGTTAATGCGCAATCAGCGTTTGCAGCTATTGAAGGGACTCTTCAGAAGTACATGGAAGGGAGTTCTTATAACAAGTTAGAAATGTTAGAAAGTGCTTTCACTGAAAATGCTACTTTATATTTAACAGGTAGAGATGGTTTTAAGCTTTATACCCCTAAAGATTATGTCGCATTTTTCAAGACTAATAAAGCGGGGGCTTTTAATGGTCGTTATGCTAAAGTTTTGGCTATTGAAGTTGTTAAGGATATTGCAACTGCTAAAATTGAAATTTCAATTCCAGAAAGAAGCATGGTGTATATCGATTTGTTTTTATTAAAGAAATTTGAAAATGGTTGGAGAATAATTAGTAAAACAGCAACTCGAATTGACGAAGCATCTCATAAATAATATGAAGTATATATTTGTTTTTTTGCTCTTTGCAGGGTTTAATGTTTATGCTCAAAAACCTGCTGTTAAATTTATTAATGCTAAAATGGATATCGATGGCCAGTTAAATGAATCCGTTTGGCAACAAGTATCGAAGCATACGGGTTTTTATAACTATGCGCCAAACGATGAAGGCCTAGCAGAAAATCAAACAGAAGTTAAATTATTTCATAATAAAGAGCATTTATATATAGGCCTTAGTTATTTTGATACTCAAGAAAAATCTCAAGTAAGCTCTTTAAAAAGAGATATCCCAATAGGATTAAGCGATGGTTTTGTTATGATTTTAGACACGCAAAACCAAGAACAAAGCGCCTATTACTTTTCTGTTAATGCTTTTGGAGCCCTTATAGATGGTATTGTTGAGAAAATTAATGGAGGTTATGATTTTGCAACAAGTTGGAATGCTGTTTGGGAAGCAAAAACCAATATAAACGATAATACTAAAGTTTATGAAGTCGCCATTCCGTTAAAGGCTTTAAACTTTAATGCTGAAAATGCTGTTTTTGGAATCCAGTTTTATGTGCGAGATATTAAAAAGAATTCTTGGACAATTCTTAAAAACGTGAAACGCAATTATAGACTATTTGATTTGCGTTTTACCGAAAAGTTTTCAGTTGAAAACCTGCCAAATAAATCTAGTTCAAAATTTGCAGTAACCCCATCTTTAACTGTTAATTATCAAAATAATGTTATTAAAGACACCGACGAAACTACAATTAAGCCTAGTTTAGATGCGCAATATAATGTAACCTCTTCCTTAAAGTTAGATGCTACTATAAATCCTGATTTTTCACAAATTGATGTAGATCAGCAAGTGACTAACTTAACCAGGTTTTCAATTTTTTTTCCAGAGCGCAGAAATTTCTTCTTAGAGAATTCTGATTTGTTTTCTAATTTGGGTGTTGATGGAATAAACCCATTTTATTCTAGAAGAATTGGGGCTAATAGCGATGTTCAATTTGGATTAAAACTATCTGGTAATGTGTCTTCTAAAACCCGATTGGGAGTTTTAAATGTACAAACTAATAAAGAAGAAGGCATCACTTCTCAAAATTTTGGCGCTTTAGTAATAGAGCAACAGCTGTCTGAAAATTTTTCTACAACAGGCTTTTTAATTAATAGACAAGAAACAGATACATTTGAATTTGTAGATAATTATAATCGTGTTACAGGGTTGAATGTAAATTATAAATCTAATAATAACAAATGGATAGGTTTAGTAAATTTTGGAACTAGTTTTAATGATAATGCTTCAGGAGAAAATAATTTTTATAATGCAGGAATCTGGTTCAATAAAAGAGGTTTAGGGTGGAATGCCTCAGTTAGAAATGTAGGTAAAAACTATATTACAGATGTTGGTTTTACACCGCGGCTTTTTAATTACGATGCTATTAATGATATTGTTGTAAGAGAAGGGTATACGCAAACTTCAGTTGGAGTTGAGTATGAGAAGTTTTACGATAAGTCTAAATCGCTGAATAATATTCGTTTTATCAATTATGAAAATAATAATTATTTTGATGAAAAAGGAACCTTATCTCAATCTTCTCATTTTTATAATGCTGCTGTTTTTTTTAAAAATTTATCAGCAGTTTATTTTGTGTTTAATTATGATTATGTAGATCTTAAATATGGTTTTGATCCATTAAGAAATGGAAATGCATTACAACCAGGCAAGTATAATTTTGGGCTTTTAAAAGTAGGGTATAACTCCGCCAATAATCAAAAATTGAGATATCGATTCAATATTCAAAAGGGAAATTATTATAGTGGAAGGCGTATTACCGGAGGGATGTATTTAAACTATCAACTCATGCCATTCGCTAATTTAGAAGCAGCTTATGATATTAATACATTAGATTTAGGAGTGTTAGGCAAAGAAACCTTCCATTTGGCCCGATTTACTGGAGAAATATTTTTTAATAACAGATTGAATTGGACGACCTACATACAGTATAATACGCAAAGTGATAACTTTAATTTAAATAGCCGATTACAATGGGAATACAAGCCTTTGTCTTATGTTTATTTGGTAGTAACAGATAACTATAATGATGCGATTGCCCGAAGCGATTGGGGAGTAGCTTTTAAAATGAATTATAGGTTAGAGTTTTAAACAACAATGCCTCAGAATTTCTGAGGCATTGTTGTTTAATATATGTTCTGTAATTAGTCTGCTAATACAATCACTTTATTCTCTTTCATCTCTAAAGTACCAGAACTAATTGCTAACCAGGTGCCTTTATCATTGCCTTTAGTAAATTTATCCTGAACCTCTTCTTCTAAAGAAATATCGCCGTAAATTTTAACATGCCCTTCTTTTAAAAGTGATACAATAGGTGCGTGATCTTTTAACATCTCAAATTCACCATTTACTCCAGGAACAGCAATACTTACTACTTCTCCGCTAAATAGGGTTGCTTCAGGTGACACAATTTCTAAATACATATCTCTTAGTAGTTATGAGTTATGAGTTGTGAAGTTATGAGTTTCAATTCTGAACTCTAAACTCTGAACTCTGAACTTGTTTAAGCTTCGGCTAACATTTTATCTCCAGCTTCAATAGCTTCTTCAATAGTTCCTTTAAGGTTAAATGCTGCTTCTGGATATTGGTCTAATTCACCATCCATAATCATATTAAACCCTTTAATGGTTTCTTTAATATCAACTAACACTCCTGGAATACCTGTAAACTGCTCAGCTACATGGAAGGGTTGAGATAAGAAACGTTGTACACGTCTAGCTCTACTTACAGCCAATTTATCTTCTTCAGATAATTCTTCCATACCTAATATGGCAATAATATCTTGTAATTCTTTATAACGTTGTAATAACTCTTTTACTCTTTGTGCACAGTTGTAATGATCGTCACCTAAAATATCGGCAGTAAGAATTCTTGATGTAGAATCTAACGGGTCTACCGCAGGATAAATACCAAGCTCAGCAATTTTACGGGATAATACTGTTGTTGCATCTAAGTGGGCAAAGGTTGTTGCCGGTGCTGGATCTGTTAAATCATCCGCAGGTACGTAAACCGCTTGTACAGATGTAATAGATCCTTTTTTGGTTGAAGTAATACGTTCCTGCATTGCACCCATTTCTGTTGCTAATGTTGGTTGATAACCTACTGCAGAAGGCATACGACCTAGTAATGCAGATACCTCTGAACCAGCTTGTGTAAAACGGAAAATATTATCTACGAAGAAAAGGACATCTTTTCCTTGCCCGTCTCCAGCGCCATCACGGAAATACTCAGCAATGGTTAAACCAGATAAGGCAACACGAGCACGAGCTCCAGGAGGCTCATTCATTTGTCCGAAAACGAAAGTTGCTTTTGAGTCTTTCATAGCAGATTTATCTACTTTTTGAAGATCCCATCCACCGTCTTCCATAGAGTGCATAAAATCATCTCCATAGCGGATAATTCCAGATTCTAACATCTCTCTTAAAAGGTCATTTCCTTCACGAGTTCTTTCTCCTACACCTGCAAATACTGAAAGCCCACCATGTCCTTTCGCAATATTGTTGATCAACTCCTGAATTAATACTGTTTTACCTACACCGGCACCACCAAATAATCCAATTTTACCACCTTTGGCATAAGGCTCTATTAAATCAATGACTTTAATACCAGTAAATAAAACTTCAGTAGACGTTGATAAATCTTCAAATTTAGGTGCTTGTCTGTGAATTGGTAAACCAGCATCACCCGTTTTAGGTAAATCTCCAAGACCATCAATGGCATCTCCAATTACGTTAAAAAGACGACCATAAACATCATCTCCAATTGGCATTTGGATAGGAGCACCAGTAGCATTTACTTCTGTTCCTCTACTTAAACCATCAGAAGAGTCCATAGCAATAGTACGCACGGTATCTTCACCAATGTGAGACTGTACCTCTAATACTAATGTTGAACCGTCAGGTCTTTTAATTTCTAATGAATCATAAATTTTTGGAAGTTCAGTACCAGCTCCGAATTCTACATCGATTACTGGACCTACTATTTGTGCAACTTTACCTGTAACTTTAGACATTACTTATGTATTTAATATTATGCGTTTTAATTCTAAGAAAACACTTTAAGTTTTCGCGTGCAAAGATATATTTTTTAATTTAAAAATAAAGTTGTTTTTTCAGGTTTTTTGGAATAAAAAAACACCTTCTGTTTGAAGGCGTTTTATATTAAATTATTTGTCTTGTTCAGAAATAGCATTACGCTAAATTAAAAGGGTAATGAAGATAAAATTATGTAAAACCTCAGGCTTTGATAATAGATGTGTTTAAAGTAAGATATTAAGATATAATGCTGCTTGTAAGTTGTTTGAGATAAGTGGCAAGAAAGGTGTAGGCTCGTAAGCATCAGGATAGTATTTTACAAGAACCTTATAAGAGGGAAGATGTAGGGTAGTTGTAGATTAAAGATAAATAAACTATTTATACCACCAAGGCATATATAAACAGGTGAATATTAAAATAAAAACCTAATAAAAAGAAAATCTCCGAACAAACCATGGTTTGTTCGGAGATCTAATAATTTTAATCCTAATAAAAACTGTAGTGTTTTTTAGGGCTAGTGCGTTTTTTAAGCCTCAAAAGGCTCAATAGAAACGTAAGACTTGTTGTCTTTTTTCTTTGTAAACTTTACAATGCCATCAACCTGTGCATGTAAAGTATGATCTTTTCCTTGGTATACATTTTCACCTGGGTGATGTGTATTACCACGTTGTCTTATGATAATGTTTCCAGCAATAGCAGCTTGTCCACCAAAAATCTTAACCCCTAAGCGTTTCGATTCTGATTCTCTACCATTCTTAGAACTACCTACTCCTTTTTTATGAGCCATTGTCTTAAGTTTTTATATTGTTAATAATTAGCTTAACGCAGCAATTAAATCAGCTTTTTTCATTGAAGAAATTCCTTCAATTCCTTTTGCTTTGGCCATCTCTTTTAATTCAGCAACAGTAAATTTGCTTAAATCTTGAGTTGCTTCAGCTTTTGGTGTAGCTTTTTCAGTTTTAGCTTCAGCTTTTTTAGTTTCCTTTTTCGGAGCAGCTTTTTTAGCGCCCTCATTTTCAGCTTTGGTTGCTTTTTTAGCTCCCGAAGCAGCAATGCTTTCTATTACGATTTCTGTTAAAGATTGACGGTGACCATTTTTAACACGGTAACCTTTACGTCTTTTCTTTTTGAAAACGATTACTTTATCACCTTTAAGGTGCTTTAAGACTTTTGCTCCTACTTGAGCGCCGTCTATAGCTGGGGCGCCTACAGTTACTTTGTCGCCATCTCCAATTAAAAGAACGTTATCGAAAGAAACTTTCTTGCCTTCTTCAGTTTGTAAACGGTTAACAAAAACTTTTTGGTCTTTTTCAACTTTAAATTGATGCCCTGCTATCTCTACAATTGCGTACATAGCGATTTTTATTAATTAATTTATTCAAAAAATGAGTGCAAATATACGGCTAATTAATTAAACTGCAAACGTTTTATTTGTTTTGAAGAATATTTCTGCTATTTTTAAATAACTGCATAACCGTAAGGGTAGAAATTACAGATGTAGCCAGTCCCATTACAGCTACAATAAAAGTAATCATACCAATATCTAAATTAAATTGACCATTGATTTTTTCAAGAAACTTTGGCAAAAAGGTAGGATTAATTTCGGTTGCATAAAACAAGAAAAATAGAGTAAAAAATAAGGTTGCAACAAAGCCTGTTACAATACCAGTTTTAAAACCTTCTCCATAAGAAAAAAGTTCGGCGTCTTTAAGTTTTTTTATTCTAATGGCTTCATAGATTCCAAAAACGGTAATGATAGCATTAAAAAAACTAAAAACGGGATTAGTATGTTTATTAAATAATGCTAAAATTAAAAAATATGCGATAAGTACTGTACTGGTAACGAGGCCAAACCGGATTGGAAGTGTTATTGTTTTCATCTGCTTAAATCTTTTAATTACTAAATATTAATTAAAAAACGGAGAGCTTCTGTAAAACATGATGCCCTCATATTAAAATTGTGTCATGTACTATATATAATTTAGGAAGTTTAGAATAGATTTATGTTAAGTTTCAACGCAAAACTTACTTATTAGGTTCTTAAATTTCGTAAAAAAAATTGATTTAAAATAATTTCTGATAAAGTTTTTTTAAAATAAATCCCTCATTTTAAGATTGTTATATAAAATTATCCGTTTCGTTTATGAGATAAATAGACACCAAATAAGATAATTAAGCTGGCCAAGCCTTGTAGAAAACTAAAGCTTTCACCATCAATAAACCCCCACATTAAAGCTACAACTGGCATAATATAAGTAACAGACGAAGCGAAAACCGGTGTTGAAAGATGGACTAACTTATTAAACAATATTTTTGCTATAGCTGTACCAAAAAGGGATAAAATAGTAATGTATACCATTGCCATTTTAAAATTAGGATTATTAAATGTTGTTTTTGAAAAGAAATCTGTAAACAATAACACTATAACACCAGGAATAACTATGGCTGCAAAATTACCTGTTGCTATAGTTAATGGTTTTACATGTTGCAAATGCTTCTTTATTATATTAACATTGATAGCATACATGATGGTAGACAGCATAACAAAAATGGCATATAAGTAATTTTGATTAGGGTTTAAATGAGCCCCTTTTAAAATTAATATCGCGGTTCCAATAAAGCCAACAATTACACCTAGTATTTGTCGTTTTGTTGAAGTTATTTTAAAAATGGCGAAGCCTAACAAAATAGTATTTAAAGGTACTAACGAATTTAAAATAGAAACTACTGCGCTATCTATTTCGGTTTCTGCAATAGCAAAGAAAAAAGCTGGAATAAAAGTACCGAGAAACCCAGAAATTATTAACCATTTCCAGTCTTTAGGTTTTATCGTTTTTATAGTTTTATATCCTATAGCAAATAAAAACAAACCTGTTATAATAACTCTTAAAGCCCCCAGTTGATATGGGGTTAAGCCTAAAAGTGCTTTTTTAATTAATATAAACGAGCTACCCCAAACTAACGAAAGTATAAATAGATACGCCCATTTTAAATTGATATTGCTCACCTATGCTGTTTTAAGAATCACAAAAGTCTACTTTTTTGTGCAATAAACAGCATTATTTAGTAGTTTTGTAGAGAACATAATACTTTAAAATAATGAAGACATTTAAAAATATTATAGCGATTACATTAATAACACTTTTTGCTTTAAATTGTAAAAATGAAGCTAAGCCTGAAGTTAAAACTGTTGCTGTTGAAAATGAGGCTGTTACTGAAAAAACTTTAGATCCTAATGCTACATATGCAAAAGCAGAATTTACTATTGATGGTATGACCTGCGAAATTGGATGCGCAAAAACCATTGAGAAAAAAATAGCAAAAATGGAAGGTGTAAAATCTGCTAAAGTAGATTTTGACAGAAAACTAGCTATGGTTGAATATAATGAGGCTAAAGTTACACCAATTTCTCTTGAAGAAACCGTAACTAAAGTTGCCGATATTTATAAAGTTAGCGATATGAAAACGGTTGAAGGGTTTTCTGCAGAAAAAGCATGTGCTGCCAATTGCACTAAAGCGTGTTGTGCTAATAAAACTGATGCCGAGAAAAAGGCATGTGCTGCCGATTGTAAAAAGGCTTGTTGCACTGAAAAATCTAAGGCTTAATTTTTAAAAATGATTTACTTTTAAAAGCTTCTCAAAATTGAGAAGCTTTTTTATTTCCACATCATTGTTTCCATAATGTGTTTCATATCTTTTTGCAAATAATTTGCAGCAGGAAGTATCGAGTCGTAATTGGGTTTTGCGTAAAAATACAATGATCCTGTTATAAAATGGTTGATGCTGTCTGTTACATAAAATTGTGCTGGTGATGCTACATTTCCTTTTACCTCTGAAAACTTGCCATAAACTTTACGCGCTTTGTTTTCATATATGTCAACCGGAATTTCATCTGCTTTAATAGTATGTTCAAAAGTTAGCTTTTCTGCATCTCTTATAAAATCAATTAAGTTTTTTTTGCTACCATCTACTGCTTTATAAGTTAAAAAAATAGTCCCTTTTAGCGATGGGTATTTTAAATTAATGCCATAACTATTTGTTGTAGCATTAATAGGTTTTGATTCAATCTTTGAAGCCAGTGTGTTGGTTTCAAAAGAAAATGGTAAGTTTAAATAATCATCAACTTGCTTGTAATTAGCCTTAGGGTAATCTAATCTCAAATACCCTTTTGGCTTTGGCACATAACTTTCTCCACAAGACAGGAAAACCGATATTAGGATTAATACATAAAAATTCTTGTTCATTAAGTTCTCGTTAATTTAATGCGCTTAATACGTTTTTTATCTAAAGCTTCAATAGTGAAAACGTAATTTTCAAAATTTATTTTACTATTTATTTTAGGAAAGCTTTTTGATATTTCTAATACAAATCCAGCAATGGTTTCGGCTTCACCTTTATGGGACTCAAAAACCGTATCGTCTTCAACCTTAATAACTTTATAAAAATCTTTTAATGCTGTTTTACCTTCAAACACGTAGTTATTATCATCCAGTTTTGAGTACATCAAATCTTCGTCGTCAAACTCATCACTAATATCACCAACAATTTCTTCAATAATATCTTCTAAAGAAATCAATCCGGAAGTCCCGCCATATTCATCAACAACAACAGCTAAGTGTACTTTTTTGTCTTGAAACTCCGTCATTAAGTCGTCCAGTTTTTTGTTTTCTGGCACAAAAAAAGGTTCCCGTAATAATGTAGGCCAATCAAATTGCTTTCTGTCAATATAAGGCAATAAATCCTTTACATACAAGATGCCTTCAATAGTATCAATATTGTCTCTAAAAACCGGAATTCTAGAATAGCCATTAGCTATGATTTCTGGCATGATTTCGGCATATTTTTGCTCTATATTAAGTGCAAAAATATCTATGCGTGGTCGCATAACTTGTTTAGTATCTGTATTTCCAAAGGATACAATACCTTGCAATATTTTTTGTTCTTCTTTGGTTGTATCATGTTCACTTGTAAGTTCTAAAGCCTGCGATAATTGATCGACACTTAAATTAGATTTTTGCCTGCCTAGTTTTTTATGAATAGCCATGGTAACACCTCGCATTGGCATACTAATAGGTGTAAGTAATACATCCAAAATGCGTAAAGGATAGGCCATAAAAGAAGCAAACTTTAACTTATTTCTGCTCGCATAAATTTTGGGTAATATTTCTCCAAATAATAAAATAAGAAAGGTTACAATTATTACCTCTATAGTAAATTTCAAGATAGGTGAGGTAATCGATTCAAACATATTGCTGCCTAAATAAGCAAACAAAAGTACAATAGCGATATTAATAAAATTGTTAGATACTAATATGGTGGCAAGTAATTTTTTGGGATGCTCTAAAAGCTTTGCAATAATTTGAATACGTTTAGATCTTGCTTCTAATCCTTCTTCAATATCAGTTCTGGTTAGTGAAAACAATGCTACTTCGGCACCAGAAATTAGTGCAGAACAAATTAAAAGTAAAAACAACAAAGCAAAACCACTAACAACTGAAAAATCAATTGCTATAAGTAATGATATAAAACTCGTGGGGTCAGGGTCCAATTACCAAAGTATTAGTTAAACATAGGCATCGATATGCAGATCGATAAGTTTTCTTAGTATTAAAACGGAAGGTCGTCATTTTCTTCGCCAACAGGTTTCGTTTCTTCAGATGGTTTAGCTACAGGCGCTTGAGCTGCAGCATTATTATTTTCACTTTCTTTTTTAGTTGATAAAAACGTGAAATCGGTGCAATGAATTTCGGTTGAATATCTATCGGCGCCTTTATCGTCTTGCCACTTTCTGGTTTTTAATCTGCCTTCAATATAAACTTTATCTCCTTTACTTAAATATTTTTCGCAAATTTCGGCGCCTTTATTACGCACTACAATATTATGCCATTCGGTATTTGTGATACGTTCGTTTGTTTGTTTGCTCGTATAAGTTTCGTTTGTAGCCAACGGAAACCGCCCAATGCATCCACCGCCTTCAAAGTAATGCATTTTTACTTCATCCCCTAAATGCCCAATAAGCATTACTTTATTTAATGTTCCAGACATAGTTTTTTATTTTATTAATGCAAAATTACTCTTTTGCTTTTGATAAACTTAAAATTAATAAAAAAATATGATTGTTAGTATGTATCGATTAAAAATGTAGAATTTTTTAAAATAAATACTTGCCTTTTAACAGGTTCCTGAAACCTCGAAAAAACAATCCCAATCAGCAACCCAGACGCTCCGTGTTTAAGAATGGCTTAGAAGTTAAATGCATCAATAAAATTGCCAATAATAATAGGTACTGGAAAATCGTGAATTTTTTCAAGCGAAACCCCTTCAATCAATAACTCATCTGTATTAACAATCCAAAATTTGGTGTATAGATGTTGATGTGATAATTTATGAATAATGGCATCCTTATTATATAAGGACAAGTTAAAAACAACTTTATTTAATAAATGATGTGATTGGATATGTTTTTTAAAAGAGCCGTAGCTTTGTTCTTTACTCGTTTCTACCAATGGGAATTGATATAGGTTTTGCCAGATACCTTTACCTTTTCGTTTTTCTAAAATTGTTTTCTGGTCTTTTGAAATGAATACTAAAAAATTAAAATGTTTCTTTTTTGCTTTAGCAGATTTGATTTTAACTGGTAATTTATCAACTCTGTTTTTATTAAAAGCGAGGCATCCATCTTGTAATGGACAAGCGTTACAATCTGGGTTTTTAGGTCGGCATTGTACAGCACCAAATTCCATAATGGCCTGATTGAATTCAGCTGGATTTTTTTTGTCAATTAATTTTTGAGCTAAAGCTTTAAATTCTTTTGCTCCTTTTGATGAATTAATAGGGGTATCAATTTCAAAATATCTCGATAGCACACGATACACATTACCATCAACTACAGCGGTTATTTCGTTAAAGCAAATAGATGCCATAGCACTGGCAGTATAATCACCAACACCTTTTAATTTTAATAATTCTTTGTAACTGGCAGGAAACGTTCCATTTAACGCCTCAACAATATGTTTTGATGTAGCATGCAAATTTCTAGCCCGGGAATAATAACCCAGTCCCTGCCATAATTTTAGCACATCGCTTTCATTGGCTTTTGCTAAATCAAAAATTGTTGGGTATTTACTAACAAAGGCTTCGTAATAAGGTAACCCTTGCTTCACTTGAGTTTGTTGTAAAATAATTTCAGACAACCATATATAATAAGGGTCTTTAGTTTGTCTCCATGGCAATATTCTCTTATTATTTGAATACCAGTGGGTTACTGTTTTTGTAAATATCATCAATTAGTTAAATAGTGCAAACAAAAATAAACGTTTATAATCTTAAATTTTAATGAATTAGGTTTGAAATATTGAATATTAAATTCCTATATTTGCATCCCTTTTATAATCTATAATAGTAACTAAAAATAAAATATTAAAAATGACGAAGGCTGATTTAGTAGCAAAAATTTCTGAGAAATTAGGAATTGAAAAAGGTGATGTTCAAGCAACTGTTGAAACATTTATGGAAGAAGTAAAAACATCATTAGAAAGTGGTGATAATGTGTACTTAAGAGGTTTTGGAAGCTTTATTATTAAAACAAGAGCAGAAAAAACAGGAAGAAATATTTCAAAAAATACAACGATTAAAATACCTGCTCATAATATTCCTGCATTTAAGCCTGCAAAAGTTTTTGTAGAAGGCGTTAAAACGAATGTAGACGTTAAATAAAGAGAGCGTTAAACGAATTATTAATTTAAAAAGACACTATTTATGCCAAGTGGTAAAAAACGCAAAAGACATAAGGTAGCGACGCACAAACGTAAAAAACGTAGACGCGCTAACCGTCACAAAAAGAAAAAATAAACCAAAAAAGTAGTTAGATTAGCTACTTTTTTCGGTTTTAAAAACAACAAGTTCTTTGAAATGAGTTCATTAATTTTTTAGCACCTTTTGGTGTATTTTGAACTCCACAGATTTAAAAATCCTGTGATAAAAAATAATGTATAATCCATCTGTATAATTTGGTTGCTGGTTGCTTGCTATTAGTTGCTGGTTGTATTTCTAGAAAAATTTCAACTTCAACTTTAACTATTAACTACTAACTAGAGTGTATGGATAAAAATTAACTAAATGGATAAAGAATTGATCATCCGATCTAGTTCCGACGACGTTGATTTTGCCTTATTAAAAGATGGAAAACTTATTGAATTACAGAAAGATGAAGATAGTAACGACTTTTCGGTTGGTGATGTGTTTATAGCCAAAATACGAAAAGCTGTTCCAGGACTAAATGCTGCATTTGTTAATGTAGGTTACGAAAAAGATGCTTTTTTGCATTATCATGATTTAGGTCCTAAGCTACCGTCTCTTTTAAAATTCACAAAACGTGTAAGCACAGGTAAACTAAAAGATTTTTCTTTAAAAAACTTTCCATTTGAAAAAGATATTGAGAAAGATGGCAAAATTGCCGACGTCTTAAAATCTAATCAATCGCTATTAGTACAAATAGTAAAAGAACCAATATCAACCAAAGGGCCTAGAATAAGCTCTGAGCTTTCTATAGCAGGTAGGTATATTGTTTTAGTTCCTTTTTCCAGTCGTATTTCTATTTCACAAAAAATAGAAGACAAGGCAGAAAAAGACCGATTAAAACGTTTGGTAAAAAGTATCACACCGCAAGGTTTTGGTATCATTATTCGTACGGTAGCCCAAGGCAAAAAAGTAGCTGAACTAGATAAAGATTTACAAAATTTGCTTAGCCGTTGGGCAGCAATGTGTAAAAAGCTACATAGAGCCCATCACCCCAGTAAGGTATTAGGAGAAATGAATAAAGCCTCGTCGATTTTACGAGACATATTTAACGACACTTTTACAGGAATTACTGTTGATGATGAAGAGCTTTATTATCAAATTAAAGATTACGTGCAAGAAATTGCACCAAAAAAAGAATCAATAGTTAAATTGTATCAGTCTAAAGTTCCAATTTTTGAAAAATTTGGAATTGAAAGACAAATTAAAACCTCCTTTGGTAAAACCGTTTCTATGGCAAAAGGAGCGTATTTGGTAATAGAACATACCGAAGCGCTACATGTTATAGATGTAAACAGCGGTAACAGATCTAACAAAGCAAATAGTCAAGAGGATACAGCATTAGAAGTAAATTTAATCGCTGCTACTGAGATGGCACGTCAATTACGATTACGTGATATGGGTGGTATTATAGTAGTAGATTTTATTGATATGACCAATGCTGAGAACAGGCAAAAATTATTCAATCACCTTCGTGATGAAATGAAGGACGATAGAGCAAAACATAAAATATTGCCTCCAAGTAAATTTGGACTGATACAAATAACAAGACAACGTGTACGACCCGAAATGAACATTAAAACCCGTGAAGAAAATCCAAACGGGGTTAATGGACAAGAGGTTGAAGCACCTATAGGATTGGTGCATAAAATAACACAAGATCTTGAAAGACTATTAAAAAAAGACTATAAAAAGTTGACTTTAAACACACATCCTTTTATAGCAGCCTTTTTAACAAAAGGTTTTCCATCAGTGCGTTCAAAATGGTTTTTTGAACACAAAAAATGGGTTAAAGTTTTACCAAGAGATGCTTACACATACTTAGAATATCATTTTTTCGATAAAGATGGTAATCAAATTAAATAATTTAAAAACGCCTTACTATTTGTTTAGTAAGGCGTTTTTGTTTTATATGGTTTTAGTTTCAATTCCTCTTTTTAAATCACCATAACTGCCGTTTTGTTATAGACGAATATTACTCCCTGTTTTTATATCTCTCATCAAAAGAGAATTATTATCGTAAACATTTGCTCCATAAAGTTCATAACATCTTAATCAAGGTGCTGGATTAGGAATCGTATCATGCACAGCATTGATCTGATCTAATACAGCATCACTTAAAGTAACAGCAATACTATCAATATTTTCTTTTAGCTGCTCTAAATTGGTAGCGCCAATAATATTACTGGTTACAAAAGGTTGTTGGGTTACAAAAGCCAAACTCATTTGAGCTAAAGTCATATTATTATCTTCAGCAATTTTTAAATATTTTTTTGTAGCTTCTGTAGCTTGCGGATTGGTATAACGACCAAATCTTGGGAATAATTTTAAACGTGCATTATCTGCTGCTGTATTCTTAATATATTTTCCAGACAGCACACCAAACGCCATTGGCGAATAGGCTAATAAGCCCACGTTTTCACGTATGGAAACTTCGGCTAAATCCCCTTCAAAAGTTCTGCACAATAAAGAGTATGGATTTTGAATAGTTGCCATTCTCGGTAAATTATGGTCTTTAGCTTCTTCTAGATAGCGCATGGTTCCCCATGCTTTTTCGTTTGAAATACCTACCTGTTTAATTTTTCCTTCTTTTATGATACCATCTAGCGTATGTAGTAGTTCATTAAAATTATCGCTCCAAACATCGTTGGGGTTATGCTTATAATCTCTAATCCCAAAATAGTTTGTTTCGCGTTCTGGCCAATGTAATTGATACAAATCTATATAATCGGTCTGTAAGCGTCTTAAACTATTATTTACGGCGTCTTTAAGCGCCTCCGGGGCAAAGCCATTGGTGCGAATGTGCGCAGTATAATCGCCATTACCCGCTATTTTTGATGCTAAAACTACTTTATCACGATTTCCTGTTTTGGCAAACCAATGTCCTATTATTGTTTCGGTGCTTCCGTAAGTTTCCGGGCTTGCAGGAACGGCATACATTTCGGCAGTATCAAAAAAATTTACACCCTGATCTAATGCATAATCCATTTGAGCAAATCCTTCGTCTTGAGAGTTTTGATTTCCCCAAGTCATGGTTCCTAAACATATTTTACTAACTTTTATATCGGTATTTGGTAGTGTTGTGTATTTCATATATAGATTATTAGACTGTTAGATTAATTAGATTTTTAGACTAGTCGATAAAGATAAAAAACCTTTCAAGACCATGTTTATCTTGAAAGGTTTTTTTAATGCGTTTGCTATTGCATTTCCTCGACTGCGTTTAGGATAAATTTTATCTTTTTTTAATTAAGGTGAACACTTTTAACATGAGGGCCACATGGTGCCTCCCGCTATGAGGTAAAAAGATATAGACCAAAACATTTCAAATAAGGGAACTGTTTACTTTTCAGTACAGTTTTAATAAATTGAAACTCCTATAAGCGATGCTTAATTATCGTTTAACAATTTAGACAACTCATCTAACTTTGGTGTTAAAATCACCTCTATACGCCTGTTTTTTGCTTTGCCTTCGGCAGTATCGTTTGTTGCAATTGGTGCAAACTCACCACGACCAGCTGCTGTTAAATTCTCTGGGTTTATATTATTGTTCTCTCTTAAAATGTTAACGATTGCCGTAGCACGCTTCGTAGACAAATCCCAGTTACCGCTTAAATTGCCACTACCTTTATACGGTGCATTATCGGTATGCCCTTCAATTAAAACGGCAATATCAGGATTATCGCCTAATACACCACCTAACTGTTTTACGGCTCTTCGGCCTTCTGCTCCAACAGCCCAGCTTCCTGAGCTAAATAAAAGCTTATTTTCCATAGATACGTATACTTTTCCGTCACGTTGTTCAACAGTTAACCCCTTTCCTTCAAAGTCTGTTAGCGCTCTAGATATAGCATTTTTTAACGCTGTCATTGCTGCATCCTTTGATGCAATAACGTTTTCTAATTCTGCTACACGATTTGACCGGTCTTCTAACTCTTTTTTTAGCTTTGCTAATCGTGCATTTTCTGCTGCTAAAGCTTGCTCTTTGGCTTCTAATTGTGCTAAGAGCTCTCTGTTTTTCTTAGAATTTTCGGCTATTGAAGCCGAACTATTTTTCTCTAAAGCATCGTACGAGGCTTTTAAGTTTGCTAAATTAGATTTTGCAGCATTATAGTCGGCTTGTAATTTATCACGCTCGGCAACAGCTTCATCATAAGCCATTTGAATTTGCTTTAATTCATTTTCAGCTGCAGTTTTAGCATTTAACAGCGCTTCATTCTCATCCGAAAGCTTTCTGTTCTCTTGCTTTAAATTAGCATATTTCCCTTCTAATTCTTTATATACTTTTGGTGAGACACAGGATGCTACTAACACTAAAGTTATTATTACAAATGAAATTTTTTTAATCATGATTTTGGGTTCTTTTTATTGATTTGATAATTATTATTTTTTTATTTCTACTAAAATTGGACAATGATCGCTATGTACAGCATCAGAGAGTATAACGGCTCTTTTGATGTTTTCTTGTAAGGGCCGAGAAACCATTGCATAATCTAATCGCCAACCTTTATTGTTAGCACGAGCATTTGCGCGGTAGCTCCACCAACTAAATTGCTGAGATTCTTTGTTTAAATATCTAAAAGAGTCTATAAACCCACTATTAATAAAGTTTCCAATCCACTCACGTTCCACTGGCAAAAACCCCGAAACCCCTTTCATTTTGGGATTATGAATATCTATTTCTTCATGACAAATGTTATAATCGCCACAAATCACCAGGTTGGGCACATCTTTTTTTAGTGTATTTATATAATCTTGAAACAGATCCATATATTCTAGTTTATGATTCAATCTCGCATCATTTGTACCAGATGGCAAATATAAACTCATAATAGAAACACCATCATAATCTACTCTAAGATTTCTGCCTTCAAAGTCCATAGACTCTATTCCTGTTCCGTATTCTACATGATTAGGCTCTGTTTTACACAATACCGCAACGCCACTATAGCCTTTTTTTTGAGCACTAAACCAATAGTGGTATTTGTAACCTGCTTCTTCAAACAAATTTAAATCTAGCTGTGCTTTCATTGCTTTTATTTCTTGCAAGCAAATAACATCTGGGTTTGCACTTTTTAACCAATCGATAAAGCCTTTATTAACGGCTGCACGAATGCCGTTTACATTATAGGATATAATTTTCATTAATTACAGAATAAAGTTAAATAGATTCCAACCTTCGTTGGGATAATGCCTTAAAAGAGCATTAATTTTAGCTAAAATAAATAATGCGTTACATTTACACTATTATTTATATAAGGAGTTTTAACGAAGCTATTAACAAAATATTTTAAACGTATTGCAGTTTAAGTATCTGATGAAGTTTTTTACATGCACTTTTATTATTTTGATTGGTTTTTACGGATTTTCCCAAGACCAAACTTCTAATTACAAAACTAAAAAAGTTGCTGTAAAAGATACGATTAGAATCGATGCTGTTAGCATTAACTCAAATTCGTTTTCGATTCAAAGAAAAGACAATACGATAATAGATTCTACATATTACACAGTAGATTTTGCAAAAGCCCTTTTAACGTTTAAAAAACCTGTTGAAACAGATTCCATTGTTATAAATTATTTAAAGTTTCCAGATTTTTTAACCAAAACCTATAAGCAATTAGATGAAAACATAATTGTTGAAAACAGTAACAATGCCCAAACATTATATAAATTATCGCAAACTACAGCATCTAAGAACTTTATTCCTTTTGATGGCTTAACAACATCTGGTAGTATTTCCCGTGGAGTTACCATTGGTAACAATCAAAATTCGGTTTTAAATAGTGAGTTAGATTTGCAAATTACAGGAAAATTAAATGATAAAGTATCGCTACGAGCATCTATTCAAGACGCCAATATCCCTTTGCAAGAAAGTGGTTATTCGCAGCGTTTAGATGAATTTGACCAAGTGTTTATCGAGCTGTTTAGTGACAACTGGAACATTCGAGCCGGTGATATTGATTTGCTAAACACCAATTCTTATTTTGCTAATTTTTCTAAACGGGTTCAGGGCTTAAGTATTAATGCGAAAATGGGTAGTGAAAATGCGCAAACCCATTTGTTTGCTGCTGGCGCTTTTGTTCGAGGTCAATTTACCAGAAGTCAGTTTACCGCACAAGAAGGTAATCAGGGGCCTTACAAATTGCAAGGTCAAAATGGCGAATTATTTGTGCTTATTGTTTCGGGTAGCGAAACCGTTTATGTAAATGGGGTTCCTGTAAAACGTGGTGAAAATGAAGACTATATTATAGATTATAATGCTGGTGAAATTATTTTTAACGCTACATTCCCAATAACTTCTGAAATGCGTATTACTGTTGACTATCAAATTAGCGAACGCAATTATTCACGCTTGGTTGTTTTTGGGGGTGGACGCTTTGAAAGTGAAAAACTAAAACTTGGTGTTTCGGTATATTCTGAAAATGATGCAAAAAATCAGCCTTTACAACAAAACCTGTCAGCTGAACAAGTACAAATATTAGCAAATGCTGGAGATGATAGAGCACAAATGGTCGCGCCGTCAGAAGTTTTAGAAGCTTTAAATGATAATAGAATTTTATATAAAAAAGAGCTTATAGGAGGTATTGAAGCCTTTGTGTTTTCTAATAACCCAGACGATGAATTATATCGTGTTACTTTTACCCAGGTTGGAGCTAATCAAGGCGATTATATTTTAAGTAGTATTAATGCCATTAATAACATTTATGAATATATTGGAGCTAATCAAGGGAATTATGCGCCTATAGTACAGCTTGTTGCTCCTACAAAACTTCAAATAGCCGTTGTTAACGGAAGTTATAGACCCACTGAAAAAACTACAATTAATTTTGAAGTAGCCGGAAGTAAAAACGATTTAAACTTATTTTCTGGATTAAATGATGAAGATAATGATGGCTTTGCAGGCCAGCTAAAAATTACTCAGAATATTGTTAAAAAAGATAGCCTTTGGAGTTTAAATGCTTTTATTGATGGGGATTATATTCAAAATAATTTTAAAACGATCGAGCGCTTATATAATGCTGAATTTTCTCGTGATTGGAATATTGAAAGCCCTATAGGAAATCAGCAATTTTCAAAAACAGGGTTGCAATTCATACACCCTAAAAAGGGTGTTATAAATTATCAATTTGAGCACTTAGAGTTTTCTGAAAACTTTAATGGAAACAGACATGTTGCTAACGTAAATTTACTTTTTAATAAATTCAATATTAATTCTAATTCCAGCTTTTTAAAAGCTGCTTCAAACATAAATACCTCAACATTTTTCAGATCGTATAATACTGTTACTTATGGTATGCAAAAAAGTTGGATAGGGACTAAATTAGCCATTGAAAACAATGAACAAAAAGATATTTCTACTCAAATTTTAACACCTTTAAGTCAAAAATTTAAATCTTATGAAGTATTCGTTGGTATAGGAGACAGCACCAAAGTGTTTGCAGAAGTAGGTTATAAAAATAGGGTTAACGACAGTATTAGGAATAACGAATTGAAAAAGGTAAATACATCTAATACGTTTTATTTAGACTCAAAACTGATTCAAAATACCAATACCAATTTAGCTCTATATGCAAATTATAGAACACTAAAAAGTGAAGACGATACTATTGATACCTCTACTTCGCTCAACGCAAGAGAGCAATCTATAAACTCCAGATTACAGTTTAACCAAAAACTTTTCAAACAATTAATATTATGGCATACGGTTTTTGAGACGAATTCGGGGACGTTGCCTCAGCAAGATTTTACTTATGTAGAGGTAGAGCCTGGACAAGGTACTTACACTTGGATTGACTATAACGCAAATGGTATTCAAGAATTAGAAGAATTTGAAGTTGCTCAATTTCAAGATCAAGGCAAGTACATTCGTGTATTATTACCCAATCGTATTTATATAAAAACCCATCAAAATAGGCTGAGTCAAACGGTAACGATTAATCCTTCGCAGTGGTCTGCTAGCAACAATAAACCGAGAAAATTTTGGTCCCATTTTTATAATCAATCCAGTTATTTAATTGATAGAAAACTTAAACGAGATGGTAATCGTTTTAATTTGAATCCTTTTGAAAAAGATATAAACAATCAATTAGGATTGCAATTAAACTTTAGAAATGTATTGTTTTTTAATCGAGGGAAACAGCATTATACAACGTCGTATACTTATTTGTCGAACAGGTCCAGAAATATTTTATCTATCGGGTTTATTGAGAATAGTTTGAAAAGTCACCAGTTTAATTTTAACCACAAAATTGAAGAAAGTTGGTTATTATCATTTCAATCTGCTTTTGATAAAAACGAAAGTATCAGCGAAAATTTTGCTAGCAAAAATTATAATTTTGATGAAACACTTTTTAACCCAAAAATCTCATATTTATTTAGCGATAATTCTCGCTTTGATATATTTTATCAACACACCAAAAAAGAAAATACTATAGGAGGTTTAGAATCATTAAAGCAACAAAAATATGGTGTGTCCTTTGCTTTTTCAAATAGAGAAAAGAATGCTATAAGTGGTGAGTTTAATTATTTTTCGAATGCCTTTAATGGTAATGCGAACACACCTGTGTCGTATCAAATGTTAGAAGGGTTACAACCAGGGAAAAACTTTACTTGGAGTTTGTTAGCACAAAAAAAACTGACGACATTTCTAGATTTAAACTTAAATTATTTTGGTAGAAAAACAGAAACGAGTAATACGATCCATACAGGAACCATTCAATTAAAAGCTTATTTTTAAAAACGGCTGGCATCTACTTTTTTGAAAAGTGAAATAATGGTTTTTACGGCTTCTTTATAAAACTCTGGATGAATGTTCTTAAAATCATCAGTTGGTTCATGATAATCTTTATGGTCTGCAACACCAAAATACAAAAAAGGGATTCCTCTTTTATGAAAACTTGCATGATCTGATGAATAAGTCCAGTTTTCTTTTCCATCTTCACCGTCATGTCCTAGGGTAAGTTTAATGTTATAGGGTGATTTAAATGTAGAAACCAAATATTTTAATGTTTTGTTGTAACGTGTTCCTACTACAAATAATTCGTCTTTATCACTACGGCTAATCATGTCCATATTAAGATTAACAAGTATTTTATGGTGGGGGATACTGGCACTTTCTACAAAATGCTTTGATCCTTTTAAACCTAACTCTTCAGCATCAAACGCTATTAAAACTACCGAATGCTTTGGTGGATTTTTTTTAAAATACTCTGCAAATGCGAATAAAGCACTAATCCCAGAAGCATTATCATCGGCGCCATTATATATTTTTGTTTTTTTTATTCCTTCGTGATCATAATGCGCACTAATTACAATATATTTATTTGGAGATTCTGTTCCTTTAACTAAGCCTAAAACATTTACACCCTTATATCTTTTACCACGAGCTTCGAATAAAAATGTATGCTCGTAATTTTCTTTAAAAGGTAAAACGTTTAATAAGTGAAACTGGTTAATAATATATTTTCTGGCTTTAATTCCGCCTTTTGTACCTGTTTTTCTGCCTTCGTATAGATCTGAAGATAAGGTCTCTAAATGACTTAACAATGCTGTTTCATTAACTAGCGGGTCTTTTTTTATTGAAGTCTTTTGTCCATTACTAAAAAAGGGGAGGCTTAAAAGGACAAAAAGCGCTATAAGCTTAAAATTCATATAATACATTTAGCTTTAAAGCTAAACAAAAAACCCATGTAATCACATGGGTTTTAACTAATATTTATAAAAAAGTTTTTTTGTTATTACAAATTAGCCTTCATTAATTCTCTATTCATTCGTGCAATGTTTTCTAAAGAAATCCCTTTAGGGCACTCAATTTCGCAAGCACCTGTATTGGTACAGTTTCCAAAACCTTCTAAATCCATTTGGGCTACCATGTTTTGCACACGATCTGCTGCTTCAACCTGACCTTGTGGTAATAGGGCATATTGTGATACTTTAGCACCTACAAAAAGCATCGCACTAGAATTTTTACAGGTTGCAACACAAGCTCCACAACCAATACATGTTGCAGCATCCATAGCTTCATCAGCTGCATGTTTAGAAATCGGAATTGAGTTGGCATCTTGAGTGTTTCCTGATGTATTTACAGAAATATAGCCTCCCGCCTGCTGAATACGCTCAAACGCCATGCGATCAACAATCAAATCTTTAATTACAGGAAATGCGGCTGCTCTGAAGGGCTCGATAGTAATGGTGTCGCCATCTTTAAACATACGCATATGTAATTGGCAAGTTGTTATACCTCTATCCGGGCCATGAGCTTCGCCATTTATATACATAGAGCACATCCCACAAATTCCTTCGCGACAATCATGATCAAAAGCTATAGGCTCTTCTCCGGAGTTTACTAATTGTTCGTTCAAAACATCCATCATTTCAAGAAAAGACATATGTTCTGAAATATCAGTAACTTTATAATCCACCATTTGACCCTTGGCTTTCGAGTCTTTTTGTCTCCAAATTTTAAGTGTTAAATTCATTTTTTTTAGATTTTAGTAATGAGTATTGAGTATTGAGCAGTTTGTTTCAAATTTCTTATATAACATCTCATCTCTCAATACTAACATCTATTATTTGTACGAACGTTGTTTTAGTTCAATGTCATTAAATTCTAATTCTTCTTTATGTAAAATAGCATCAGCTGGTTCGCCTTTATATTCCCATGCTGCTACAAACGCAAAATCTTTATCGTTACGTTTAGCCTCACCTTTTTGTGGTCCAGATTCTTCTGCTGATTCTTCTCTAAAATGACCTCCACAAGATTCTTCGCGCATTAAAGCATCTTTAGCAAACAATTCTCCTAGTTCTAAAAAGTCAGCAACCCGCCCAGCCTTTTCAAGTTCTGGGTTCATTTCATTTGCAGCTCCCGGTACAGAAACGTCTTTCCAAAACTCTTCTCTAATGGCCTTAATCTCTGCCATTGCTTCTTCCAATCCTTTTGCATTTCTAGACATTCCTGCTTTATTCCACATGACTTTCCCTAGCTTCTTATGGAAATAATCTACAGATTTTGTGCCTTTATTGTTTACAAAGAAATTAATTCTGTCTGTTACCTGTTTCTCTGCTTCATCAAATTCCTTAGTATTGGTTGGAATTTTTCCGGTACGAATATCATCGGCTAAATAGTCGCCAATAGTATATGGTAAAACAAAATAGCCATCGGCTAAACCTTGCATTAAAGCTGATGCCCCTAGTCGGTTAGCGCCATGATCAGAGAAATTTGCTTCTCCAATACAATAACAACCCGGAATAGTAGTCATTAAATTATAATCAACCCAAACACCTCCCATAGTATAATGTACTGCCGGATAAATCATCATTGGTGTTTTGTAAGGGTTTTGATCTACAATCTTCTCATACATTTGGAATAAGTTACCATATTTAGCTTCTACTATAGCTTGCCCTAGTTCGTAAATTTTTTCTTTTGACGGGTTGTCTATATTATGAATTTTAGCTTGCTCTTTACCGTAACGATCAATTGCCGAAGCGAAATCTAAATATACGGCTTCTCCGGTAGCATTAACACCATAGCCAGCATCGCATCTTTCTTTTGCAGCACGAGAGGCTACATCACGAGGCACTAAATTACCAAAAGCCGGATAACGTCTTTCTAAATAATAATCTCTTTCATCTTCAGACAAATCGGTTGGTTTTTTGCGCCCTTCGCGAATGGCCATTACATCATCAATATTTTTAGGCACCCATATGCGTCCGTCATTACGTAAAGATTCAGACATCAAAGTTAATTTAGACTGATAATCCCCAGAGCGCGGAATACATGTTGGGTGAATTTGAGTATAGCAAGGGTTTGCAAAGTACGCTCCCTTTTTATGAATTTTCCATGCCGCTGTGGCATTACTTCCCATGGCATTTGTTGATAAGAAATATACATTTCCATATCCACCAGATCCTACAACTACAGCATGTGCCGAATGTCTTTCTATTTCGCCAGTAATTAAATTACGAGCAATAATACCACGAGCTTTTCCGTCAACAATAACAACATCAAGCATTTCATGGCGGTTAAACATTTCTATTTTACCACGAGCGATTTGACGATTCATGGCTGAATAAGCTCCTAATAATAATTGCTGTCCTGTTTGTCCTTTAGCATAAAAAGTTCTTGATACCAGTACGCCTCCAAACGAACGATTATCAAGTAACCCTCCATAATCACGTGCAAAAGGAACGCCTTGAGCCACACATTGATCAATAATATTTGCAGATACCTCAGCTAAACGATATACATTTGCTTCTCGCGAACGATAATCACCTCCTTTAACCGTATCGTAAAATAGTCTATAGGTAGAATCACCATCACCTTGATAGTTTTTAGCAGCATTTATACCGCCTTGAGCAGCAATTGAGTGTGCACGACGAGGAGAATCTTGATAAGCAAATGCTTTTACATTATATCCTAATTCTGCTAAAGTTGCAGCAGCAGACCCTCCAGCTAAACCTGTGCCAACAACAATAACATCAATATGACGTTTGTTTGCAGGATTAACTAAGTTGATCTTATTTTTATAATCTGTCCACTTATCTTTAATTGGACCTTTTGGTACTTTTGAATCTAAAGCCATAATATTTTTAGATTAATGGTGATTAAGATGATGGAAAAGGGCAATAATTATAAATCCTAAAGGAATTATAATTGAGTAAACCTTTCCTATATTTTGAAGCGTTTTTTTACGTCCGGCAGTTGAGCCCATGGATTGAAAAGCCGATGTAAACCCGTGTGCTAAATGCAATCCTAACAATACAAAAGCTATAACATAAGCTGCAACTCTCCATACAGGAACAAATTTTTCTTGCAATTCATGAAAATATCGTGTTGGTTCTTCCGGTAAAAACTCAACATATTTATATTTAAGTTCTGGGATCCAAAAATCGATAAAATGTAGTACAATAAATCCTAAAATTACCAATCCGCTATAAATCATGTTTCTACTCATCCAGGTAGAATTAGCAGCACCATTATTTTTTACATAGGCCACACCTTGTGCTTTTTTGTTTTTAAGCTCTAATACAAAACCCATTACAAAATGAAATACAACACCAAATATTAATACGGGTTGTAAAGCAAATTGCACTAATGGATTTGTACCCATAAAGTGTGATAATTCATTAAACAGGTCTTCACTAAATAAGGAAGTTATATTTACCGCTAAATGAATAATTAAGAAAAACATGAGGAAGAATGCAGAAAGCGCCATGGCTACTTTTCTTCCAATCGAAGATTTGAAAAATCCGCTCATTTTTATGAAGTTTGTTATATAGTATACAAAGGTACTTTACAATAAATTTATAGACAAAAAGTTAAGCCTTTAAATTTATATTTAGAACCATTTTAATTTATAAGTATTTAGCTTACCTCGAAAACTGTTTTTTCGGCTCCTATTTTGATGGTATAAATCCCTTTTGGCAAGTAATATTTACCATTATTTGCTTTTTTAATTTTTACACTTGCGTTTTCGTTCATGAGTGTTTTTTGTGCCTTTTCTGAAATAGTTAAATCGTAATCGAAAGTATTAAAACCCTTATCGGTTTTTACATTTATTTGAGTTAATTCTGAATGGTTTTCGGATAGAATCGTAATCGTTTTTTCTTCAGCTTTATTGGTATAAAACTTAATATTAATTGAGGGCTCATTAACTTTAGACCAGGCATTAAAAGCACTTCCCCAGCGCATAGAATGTTTTACCCCTTCAACATCAAAAAGCACTATAGGCTGATTCATTTTTGATTTATTCATCTTTTGTAAAGGTCCAATGTTTGTTTTGTAAATGCTTCTGCCATGGGTTCCTAAAAGCAGATCTTTGGCTTTTGATTGAATAACTATATCGTGAACAGCAACACTAGGTAATCCTTTGCTAAAGGCCTCCCAGTACGCTCCATTATCAAAAGAAACATAAGCACCATTATCTGTTCCTAAGTATAAAATAGTATCATTTTCAGGGTCTTCCTTAATCACATTCACTGGTGATAATGGAACATTAGAGCTTATTTTTTTCCAGGTATCTCCATAATCGTCACTCATATAAATATAAACAGAAAAGTCATCCCAACGGTATCCATTTAAAGTAACATATACCCGTTCTTTTTTATGCTGGGAAGCAATAACACGAGATACCCACAAGTTTTTTGGTAAAGTGTTTGATATATTCTGCCAGCTTCCTCCTGCATTTTTTGTAACATGAATCAACCCATCATCACTTCCTGTATATATTAACCCAAACTGAAAAGGAGATTCGCTAATAGATGTTAGTGTGCCATAAGCAACATTTCCTTTTTTTCCACCACTGGTTAAATCGTTACTAATGGCTTTCCAATCTTCTCCTTGATTCATGGAACGCATTAATTTATTTCCACCTAAATACAAAATATCTTGATTATGCGGTGATAACAAAATGGGGGTTTGCCAATTAAATCGATAAGGGTTTTCGCCTAATTCGTGTTTTGGTTGAATATACTTTTGTGTTTTAGCTTCTCTATTTATTCTGAAATAATTTCCGAATTGATATCCCGTATAAATAATATTTGGGTTTCTGTTGTCAATTTGTATGTGCATACCATCGCCACCCATAAGCCTTTTCCATGGGTACTGCCCCTCTTGATGCCAACGTTTATTTTCATTTGCATTATGTGCTCCAACCCAAACCCCATTATCTTGTAAGCCTCCATATACATTATACGGCGTCTGATTATCTACATTTATAGCATAAAACTGGCCAACAGCATTTACATTTAGCTTTTCCCAACTTTCGCCATCATCATAACTCATATTTAAACCTCCGTCATTTCCATTAATTAAATGACCTTGCTTTTTAGGGTTTATCCAAAGGGCTTGGTGATCGGCATGTACATTCTCTTTGCTAATAGAAACAAATGTTTTTCCTCCATCTTTAGATCTTAAAATGGGGACTCCCATAATATATATAGCATCTTTGTTTTGTAGATCGACTCTAATTTCTCCAAAATAATATCCATAGCTATAATACAAACCATCAATATAATCTTCGTGTGTTTTTTTCCAAGTTATTCCCCCATCAATACTTTTATAAACTTCTGCTCCTATTACAGGTGTATCAAAAAGCATTGTGTTTGCATTTTCCAGATATTTAGCTAAATCAATAGGTTTTACATTACCACTCCTAATCATTTGCTTTACATTTTCAGCACGATATTTTTCTTGAAACCCATTAGTTTTTAAAAACCCATTAAGCTTTTTGTCTTCCAGATTTAAGAAAGATTTAGCGGTCATGGTTTTAAAATCTTCTTTAGTGAGTCCCTGTGTTTCTTCCTTTTTTAAATCTTTTTGTCTTCTAAACTGACTGTCGTGTATAGCGTAAATTATGCTTTCGTTAAAAACAGCTAAACCAATTCTACCAACACCATTCCCTGTTGGGAAGCCACTTTTTTGAATGGTCATTTTAGTCCAGGTATTACCTGCATCAGTACTTTTATAAATTGCAGAGTTATTACCACTACCATTAAAATTCCAGGCTTTTCTATCTTTTGTCCATGATGAAGCAAACATAACATTGTAATTATTTGGAGCGTGCTGTACATCAATAATACCACTTACATCATCAATGAATAGCTTTTGTTCCCAGGTTTTTCCACCATCAGTAGTTTTATAGATTCCTCGTTCTTTATTTGGAGAATACAAATGTCCTGTAACACCAATAACAACTTCTTCTGAATTATTTGGGTTGATTAAAATACGTCCAATATGGTGAGAATCAGGCAAGCCCACATTTACCCATGTTTTTCCATTATTGGTAGATTTTAAAATTCCAATTCCTGCATAACTCGAACGCGATGAATTATTTTCTCCAGTACCTACCCATATTGTTTTGGTTTTCCAATCTACAGCAATATCACCAACATTTTGAGTGTTTGAAGTATCTAAAATGGGAGTAAATGTAGAACCATTATTAGTAGTATGCCAAACCCCTCCGGAAGCATAACCAACATAAAACTCGTTTGGATTGTTAGGATTAACATCCAAATCTACAACTCTTCCACTCATTATTGTTGGGCCTATATTTTTAAAAGCTACATTTTTAACCAAAGAGTTTTGAGTTAATTCTTGTTTCTGCTTAATAGCATTTTCTATTTTTTTTACAGGAGTTGAAGATTGTTGACTAAAGCCAGTATTGTAACAAAAAATGAAGAGAATAATAAGGTTTTTTAAAAGGCGCATTTGGTTGTAATTTTATTTTGATGAAATTTAGTTATTCTTGGTCTTCTGGCAAAATTTAGCTATTTATTTAACAACGATTCAATAACTTTAAAATAGGTTAATAAAAAAAGCCTATGAAGTTATTTCACAGGCTTTCAATTTTAATTATATACTTAATTATTAGTCTAAAATCATCTTTCGTGTTATCATCGCCGTATCAGAATGAATATTTACAAAATAAATACCTTTTGATGTATTAGGAACTTCAATAGTTTTTGTTTTTGATGCATTTGAAATATCGTGTTCAGAAATCAACCTCCCGCTAATATCATAAATAACAGCTTTTTGTAAATTAATATAAGATGCATTATTTATATAAAACTGATCTTTTGCCGGGTTAGGATATAAACTAATAGCATTATTTAATTCATCTTCTTCAACGCTTAAATTACATATTGATGAATCTGTCATTACTGTTTGAGAACAGGCCACAACCGAAGTGCTTCGTCCGTGTACGTTAGTTGCTCCAGCTATATTGTTGGCACTCAACACGCGTTGTTGCTCACTATTAGAAATGGCATAATGCATAACATCATCTAAATTATCTCCATTATTAACTGGGTCAATAACATGTCCTAATTGATGCCCATGTCCTAACTCATGCAAGGCAACGCTTTCAAAATCATATTCAGTAAATGCTGGTAAGCCAGCACCAAAATGCCAATCAGTTCCATCGTCAAAAACTATATCCAATTCTTCAACATGCCAATTTGCACTAGTTGGGTTATTTAAAGTTCCACAACTAGACCACCAAGACGAGCATTTGCCTAGTACACCAGCTCCAAGCTCATTGCCATTATCAAATCGTACTACATTTGTCCCGTCTCTAGCTACTATATCTACTGTTGTAGCACTGCCACTTACAATCCAATTTACTTTAGTTTCGCAACGCCATCTATCTAGTGCTTTTTCAAAATCTGCTTTAGCTCCAGGAAACTCAGAATCGTTAAAAAAATCTGTTTGCATTTCCCATGTGTAACCGCCACTAGCATTTTTATTAACATGTCTGGTTTCGTATGCATGATCTGTAGCCCCTCCAACTGAATAAAAATCGCTAAAAACATTTAATTGTGCATAAGTAATTGTTAAAGTAGTTGCAGAAACACCAGTAGTAGTATCATCATGAGTTACTCTTATATCTCCTGTCCCAGCTCTGGATGGAACTTCAACTGTTATTTGAGTATCTGTCCACGTTAGCACTTCAGTGTCTAAAGCATCAATATATACTGGGTTAAATGATGGTGGACCGTCATTTCCTCCAGAATCAGCATCCCTAAAACCTACTTTTCCCTTTGTTCCTCCAAAACCAGAACCGGAAATTGTTAATACCGTTTTTGTACCTGCAGAGGCAGTTGTAGGAGAAAAAGTAATAGCTGTAGGAGGTAAGAAAACCTTTGACTGCTTGCTAGGCTTAGAAATTTTATCTTTAGTATTGAAATAAGAAACTTCTATATATTTAGATTTTGTATAATTCATGATTTCATCATAAAATGATGATGAAATTCCTTGTTTCGCTCCAAAAGGGTTTATTGCTACATTATTTTCAAAACCATATTTATAAAACCCTTGAAGTGAACTATATGCTCTATACTTTTTATTTGGTGATTTTAAATCTAATTCAGTAGGAACATTATTATTATATAACATAAACATTCCAATATCTCCTTTTCTTAATTTTAGGCTAGGAAAGGCTATTAAAGCTTTATCTCCTACTGCTCCGCCAAGTGTAATAACTTCAATAGTTTTAGGTTGTTCGCCTTTAAAAACCTTATACACCTCTATTGTGTTTGAAGTATAAATATTATGACGATTATCGTCCCAAAAAGATTTTTTTGCAATAACTTTTCCTTCAACAATTAAACTTGATTGTTCAACTTGCTCTTGTAATGGTATTTCTTTAAGAGTAGTTTGAGCCATTAATTGTTCTGCACTTATTAAAAATAATAAGGCAATAAATAGAGTAATTTTCTTCATCATATTAAGTTTTAAAATTATTCGCTCAGTAAAAAATAAGGATTTAGCTTATCGATTAAGCGATGCGTTTTTAGTGGTGTTCAAAAAAATCTTAGGGATTATCAAATATAACAAATTATTATAATATGATTTATTTAGATTTACTACATTTAGCAAACTTAATATAACAGTAAACATGAAGTATCACCCAATAGACTCTAATCTCTTTATAAAAAACAGAAAAAGTTTTGCCTCTTATATGAAACCCAATAGTTTGGCTGTTTTCAATTCAAACGATATTTATCCCATAAGTGCCGATAGTACCATGCCTTTTGAGCAGCATCGTGATATTTTCTACTTAAGTGGTGTAGACCAGGAGGAAAGCATCTTAGTTTTATTTCCAGATTGCCCAAAAGAAGCCCACCGTGAAATTTTATTTTTAAAGGAAACAAACGCGCATATTGCCATTTGGGAAGGTGAAAAATTAACAAAAGAAAGCGCCTTTAAAACAAGTGGAATAAAAACAGTGTATTGGCTTCAGGATATGGAAAAAATCATGTTTGAATTAATGACACAATGCGATACAGTTTATATAAATACTAACGAGCATTACAGGGCCAATGTTGAAACAGAAACCAGAGAAGACCGCTATACAAAATGGTTAAAACATAAATATCCTGCGCATAGCGTAGCCAAAAGCAATCCTATTTTACAACGGCTACGTTCGGTAAAACATCAAATTGAAATAGATTTAATACAACAAGCCTGTCATATTACTGAAAAAGGGTTTAGGCGCATTTTAAACGTTGTAAAACCCAATGTTTGGGAGTTTGAAATAGAAGCAGAGTTTATGCACGAATTTTTGCGTAATCGATCAAAAGGTTTTGCTTACACGCCTATAGTGGCTTCTGGTAATAATGCTAATGTTTTACACTATATAGAAAACAACCAACAATGCAAATCTGGCGATTTGATTTTAATGGATGTAGGTGCAGAGTATGCTAATTATTCCAGCGATATGACGCGAACCATTCCTGTTTCAGGTAGATTTACTGATAGACAAAAAGCGGTTTATAATGCTGTAAATAGAGTCAAGGAAGCAGCAACAAAAATGTTAGTTCCTGGAACTATTTGGGCCGATTACCATATAGAAGTTGGTAAAATAATGACTAGCGAATTACTAGGGTTAGGGCTTATTGATAAAGCTGATGTACAACATGAAGACCCAAACTGGCCAGCATATAAAAAATACTTTATGCACGGTACAAGTCACCACATGGGTTTAGACACGCACGATTATGGTATTTTAACCGAGCCTATGCAAGCCCATATGGTTTTTACGGTAGAGCCAGGGATATATATCCCAAATGAGGGTTTTGGCATTCGTTTGGAAGACGACGTTGTTATTCAGGAAAAAGGGGAGCCATTTAATTTAATGCGAAGCATTCCTATTGAAGCAGAAGAGATTGAAGATTTAATGAATTCATAAAAATAAATGAGAGCCATTGAAAAATGGCTCTCAAACTACAACACTAAAAACTGCAATTTACATGTATTTATACTGTGACTAACTCAAATAAATAACTGTTTAGTTTTCTTAGTGTGTTAATCTTATCTTTAGAGTTTATCAATAAAGATATGTTATTTTTGCTTCCGCCGTATGAAATCATCCTGATTTTCACATCTTTAAGTATTTTAAATAGTTTGTAAGTGTCCTGATGATTTACTACAGAATGTCCCACCAAACAAACAATACTCTGCTCTTTATCTATTTCAATATGTGCAAATGCTTTTAATTCGGCAACAATTTTATCCAGGTTTCTATCATCATCAATAGTTAAAGAAACGGCAACTTCTGATGTTGTAATCATATCAATTGATGTCTCATAAATTTCAAATATTTCAAAAACCTTTTTTAAAAACCCATGAGCCTGAAGCATTCTCCCGGATTTAATCTTTATAGCTGTAATATTATCTTTTGCTGCAATTGCTTTAATACCACGGTTTGACGTCATATTAGAAATCAATGTGCCGTGGGCGGCAGGATTCATTGTATTTTTTAAGCTTACAGGAATGTTGTCGGCTCTTACTGGTGTTACGGTTTGTGGATGTAAAATTTTTGCTCCAAAGTATGCTAGTTCTGCAGCTTCATCATAAGATAAGTTAGAAATTGGTCTTGTGTTTTCAACATGCCTTGGGTCATTATTATGCATCCCATCTATATCTGTCCATATTTGTACCTCTTCGGCTTTAATTACCGCGCCAATAATAGTTGCAGTATAATCACTGCCACCCCGTTGCAAATTAGATATTTCACCATCAGCATCTAAACAAATAAACCCTTGAGTGATATATATGTCTGCATCTTCTGCATACTTAAACGCTCTGTTTAAACATTCTTTTATATGAGGGAAATCCGGTTCTTTTGCTGCATCAATTCTCATAAAACCTAGAGCTGGTAATAATGCAGAACGTATCCCTTCTTGCTGTAAATAGCAGTTAAATATATAGGTGGACAATAACTCGCCCTGTGCCAGAATTTTGTTTTCTAAAACCTTTGAAAACAATTTATATGTTGAGTCTATTAATAAACTAAAGATTTCTGAAACATAACTTTTTGCTTGCTTGTTTAGTTTTTTATCAAGCAATAAGCGATCTATAGTAGCCGTATAAGTTTCATGAAGCTTATTAATCTTTTCAATAGCGTTGTTTGAATTCTTATCTTTTATCTGGTTTGCAATAACAACTAACTCATTAGTGGTGCCCGACATAGCAGATAACACCACAATTTTTTTGTTGCCATCATTAATTATGTTTTTAACATTAATTATATTTTCTATAGAGCCAACCGATGTTCCTCCAAATTTTAATACGTGCATTTAAATCAATTTTATGGTATAAAATTACAATCTGTTCTTTCAATAAAGATATTTCTTGAAAAAAATGTTTACATTTACACAAATTGTTATATAATTAACATGAGGACTGTTTCAAACTGTGTAGAAGATATATTAATCTCTCAACCCTATTTAGAGGAAGCTTTATCAAGAAATATTATCAATTTTAGTGCTTTGGCTATTGAGCTAACTAAGCCCATTAGCGAAATGCTAAAAAAGGAAGTAAAGCCTGGAGCAATTATGATGGCTTTAAGACGTTATAATCCACCGGTAACACTTTCTAACTCTGTGAAGATGAAACGTATGTTGCAAAATTTAGGCGATATAACCGTACGTTCTAATCTCACCGATTTTACTGTAATGAACTCGAATACTCTTATACACAATCATACTAAGGTTTTAGAAAAAATAGATGGCGAATCTAAGCTGTTTTATACATTTACCAGAGGGGTTCACGAAAGTAATATGATTATTTCCAGCAGTTTAAAAGATTATATTACTACCCATTTAGAGAATGAAACATTTCTTGCTGTACAAGATAACTTATCGGGAATTACCATAAACCTACCTAAAGATAACTCGAAAGTAGCAGGATTATATTATCATTTTTTTAAGCGGTTGGCATGGGAAGGTATAGTGCTTTATGAAGTTATTTCTACCACAAATGAGTTTACTATTCTGGTAGAAGATAAGTATGTTGATAAAGCTTTTGCCGCAATAAAAAGGGTGAAAAATTAGAAAAGACGTACCAAAATAATTAGTACGCCTTTTCAGCAATTAACTAGTCACAATCAATAATTTATTTTACAACTAAAGTATATTGAGGTGTTTTATTAAAAGGACAGAAATATTTATATGTTCCTTTTTTAAGACTTACTTGTTTTGAGGATTCTGTTTTACCATGCTTAACCATTTGAGAAACATAGGCTTCAGCAATATGATTTTCAGGTTTTGAACCATCTTTGCCTGCTTCGATTAATACCAATCCTACTTCAGGAGCAGCATTGTTATTAGAGACTTTAAAAATGTATGTGCCTTCAGATAAGGTTAATGCTTTTTGAGTAAACTCGCCTTTGGTTTGTTCTAGCGATACTGTTTTTACAGCATCTTTTTTCACCATGTTGTCTTGTGCAGTAGCTGTTAATGTAAAGGCTGCTAAAAATAATCCTATTATTAAATTTTTCATTGTTTTCTGTTTTTAAATTTATTGTGTTTTATTGATCTTGTTTTGTGGTAATGATAATTTCAAAGGAATTTTGATACATTACCTCGAGAAATTTTTAATATTAATTCGCTGTTACTGTAAATTTTCCTGCTTCAACATTTGGAAAGTCTACTTCGGTTTCAGCAATATGATTTACATAATTGGTTAATGTATTCGATACCACATTTAATACAATTTCTAAAATGTCTCCATCGTTATAACCTGCTGCTTTTGCAGCTTGAATAGTTTCTGTAGAAACCTGACCTCTGTTTTTGGTTACAGCTTGTGCAAATTGCAACCCTGCTTGTGTTTTGGCATCTGTAGCAAGACCTTGTCTGTTTTGCTCTGTTTCTTCAACAGTTAAACCATTCATTTTACCAATAGTAGTGTGTGCAGACAAGCAATAGTTACATGAATTCTCTTCTGCAATTGCCAGTGCTAATTGTTCTCTGAATTTGTTGTTAAAGTTTCCGCTTGCTGTTAATTCTCCTAAATTTAAATAAGTTTGTAAAGTTGCTGGAGAATTTCCAAATACTTTAATTAGGTTTGGAATAAATCCTAATTTATTTTCAACGGCATTAAACAATTCTTTAGATTTTCCTGTTGTTGTTTCTGGGTTTAATGTTTTAATTCTTGTACTCATAATATTTAATTTTTGTGTGTTATTCTCTCGAAAAAGAGAAGTTTTTAATTTAGTTACTTGTGTTTTTGCATTCGCATAATTGCCTTTCTGGGGCATTTTCGTCGTATTCTTGATATCCCCAGCAATTAGGGCATTGTTTGTTTTCTGTTGTTTTCATAATGGCTTCCTGTTTATTCTGGCATTCATATGAATGCTAATTTTGAAATCTCGAGATATTATTCTCAAAGTGTTTCATTTTTAATTACAATGCAAAGATGCGACAGGAATGAAGGCTGGAAAATGGACAAAAGTTCCTAATGCTTGGACAGACTAGTTTATTTGGTCTTTTTTGAATTGAAGCGGCGATTTTGAAGTTGCTTTTTTGAAAAATCTGGTAAAATAAGCAGAATCATTAAATCCCAAATCATAAGCAATATGCTTTACAGAATCGTTAGTATAAATTAATTGACGTTGCGCTTCTAATACAATTCTACTTTTTATAAAATCACTTGGTGTTTGCGAGCCTATTTTCTGAAAGTGTTTGGTTAACGACTTTGGAGATAACCCTAAGCGATTTGCATAATCGGTTACTGAATGAAGTGTTTTATAATTTTGCTCGACCAGTAAGCTAAAATCTTTAAAAAGCTTGGTTTGGTGATCCTCTTTTATAATATGATGTTCTTTTTTTATGCGAACCGAATGAATAATGAATTGCTTTAAATAGGCTTGAAGCATATCGTATTGTGCAGCTACGTCCTGTCTTTTAAACTCATCAATTAAACTGTCTAAGATAAATTGAAGCTTTTGAGTATCACTTTCGCAGGGTTTTACAAAAGGGGTTTCGTAAATATTATTAAAAAGTACGCCATTACAAGCCACTTCTTTATCATGGGCTTGTATACAGTAAAAATCGCGAACAAAAGTTAACTTATAAGCCTCTTTAATTTTTTCAGAGTCAACCGAAAATACTTGACCCGGAGATAAAAAGAAAAGCACATTGTCGTTAAAGGCATAGCTTTCAAAGTCTATATTATAAATGCCTTTTCCTTCTTTGATCCAGTATATACTGTAAGCATCTACTTGTTCTGGTTTATTAAAAACACAAGCCTTTTCAAACTGAATAACACTTAATGAAAATATATCTTTGAAGGAGTATGTCGAAATGTCTTGAACCGCCATTCATCAAATTAATTAGATGCAACTTTAGTCGTAAAAGTTTTAATATTTAACAATAACCAAATAATAAAAGCAGGTAATACCCAACCCAACTGAAATTTAGACAGCGGAATAAAGGTTTTAATCCCTTCTAAATGCTCTGGATTAATAATAAAACCTAAAAAATCGGGAATGCTGAATAAAAAGGTTATCAAAACTACAAATTTGAAAACGGTATTTGTAGCATACTTCTCAGGAAGTACGTTTAGCAAAATAAGAACAATAGTAATTGGATAAATAAACATTAAAACGGGTAAGGCTATCATAATTATAGTATGAAAATCAAGTTGGCCAAAGCCTATGCCTATTAAGCAGCCTAAAACAGCAACACTATTATAAGCTAACTGTGAATCGTGAAATAGTCCTTTAAAATAATCGGCAGTACCTGTTATAATTCCAACTGCAGTGGTAAAGCAAGCTAATGCTATTAAAACACTCAAAAAGGCATTTCCTATATTGCCCAGAGCAGCAATACTGACTCCTCTTAGCAAAGTAGCACGTTGCATATCGCTGCTTAAACTGCCATCAATAAAAATCTCTTTTCCATAAAAGGCACCCACTGCAATTAAACCCGCGTATATTAGAAACAGACCAAAACCTGCTATAAAGCCAGACTTTCTAATTATTGTTTTTAAGGCGGTTGCTTTTATATTGCCTTTTAATTTTAATGAAATAATGATAACGCCGCCAACAACAACTGCACCTATAGCATCAAAAGTTTGATAGCCTTCTAAAATGCCATCGACAATTGGTGTTGAAAAAGCTGAAATATTCATAGCTACATTACTAGAAAATAAACCAATACAGATTACTAGTATTAAAATCGCAACAATAAAGGGTGTTAAGTATTTACCAATAAGATTTAATATTTTTGAACGATTTAAAACAAAAACCAACACCAAGGTAAAATAAACACTACTCGTTAATAATGGGCTAGTTCCAAAATTCGGAAAAATAGCAATCTCATGAGTTGCGGCTGCCGTTCTGGGAGATGGGATACTTATAGAAATAACATAAACCAAAATGCAATACATGGTACTAAAAAAAGGAGATACTTTTTTACCAAAATCAAACATTGTACCTTGAAGTTTGGCATGTGCTAATATTCCAAAAATAGGAATTACTACGGCAGTAATCATAAAACCTATGGTTACCCAAACCCAATTGCCCCCTGCATTATAACCTAATAACGGAGGTAATAACAGGTTTCCTGCTCCAAAAAACAAAGAAAATAAAGCGAATCCTGTAATTAGTATTTCTTTAGTTTTATTCATGGTATGATTTTATCTTTGTCGAATATAGTATAAATATGATTTTAGTACACAAAGGCATTAATATTTTTTATAAAGATGAAGGCCAAGGGCAGGCCATTGTTTTACTTCATGGGTTTTTAGAAAATTCAAAAATGTGGGATGCTTTTCTTCCTAGATTAACTCAAAAAAACAGAATAGTTGCTATCGATTTATTAGGTCATGGGCAGACCAGTAGTTTAGGGTACATTCATTCTATGGAACTTATGGCCGAGGCCGTTGAAGCCGTTTTGAATCATTTAAAAATTAAACGATCTGTTTTTATTGGGCATTCTATGGGTGCCTATGTTGCACTCGCTTTCGCGGAAAAACATCCAAATGCTGTACATGGCTTATGCTTAATGAATTCTACAGCAGCAGCAGATTCAGAAGAAAGAAAAAAGAATAGAGACCGTGCCATATTAGCCGTTAAACAAAATCATAAAACCTTTATCAGGCTTGCTATTAGTAATTTATTCAGTCCACAAAACAGAACAGTTTTTATTGAAGACATAAAGCAAATTACAAAAGAGGCGCTTCAAACGCCTTTACAAGGTATTGTTGCTGCATTAGAGGGAATGAAAATCAGACCAAATAGAGAAATCATCCTAAGCTCTGATAAATTTAAGGTTATGATGATAATTAGTAAAAAAGATCCGGTATTGGATTATAACACATTAATAGTACAGGCGAAAAAAGCCAATATAAAAGTAGTGGAATTTCCTGATGGACATATGAGCCATATCGAAAATAAAAGCGATTTCCTACGCAAAATAATGCATTTTATCGAAAATTAATTACACTTTATCGTTTTTATTAATTATTTTTCCTATGTTTATTGCTCCCAAATTTTTGACCCATGAAAAAAACTACCAACAAACCTACTTTTATTCCAAAAATGTACTGCAATCTTTTTGGCCATGATTACCAAGTAACCAAAAAGGTAACCTACCATGTTAAAGAATATACTTGTAAACACTGCAAAAAAGAATTAACAACTAACAGTAATGGAAGTTTAATAGAACTAACGCCTAAGTTTAGAGAAATAAATGCCATTTTAAGTCGAATACATGCTTCAAGAATGCAACGTTTAAAGGAGAAATCATTCGCTTCGTCGATTTATTAACGTCTTGTTAATAACTTTAACAGCTTTTTAATACATTTAATGTCTCTCCTTAAAAATAGTATTTATTAATAGTTAAAGTTTATGAAAAACATTCATTGTAAGATGTTTGGTCATGATATCGCAATAACAAGAGAAGTTACCTATCATGTTAAAGAATATAGGTGCAAAAACTGTAGAAAAGAATTTACTACAAGTAGCTCGGGTAATTTAACAGAGCTAACGTCTAAGTATAAAGAAATAAATAAGGTCTTAGAGTACATTCATAAAAAACGAATTTCAAAAACGAATAAAGAAAAACTTAATCCTAATTTACTTGTATTTAGGCATTAAAATTTTTCCATCCCTGTGCCTTTATAGGGATTCTTGTATCTGCTCTGGTTATTAAGTGTGCTCCGGCACTTTCTTCTTTTATATGCCCTATTATTGAAAAGTTTGGATTTGCTTTAATTTTTAGATAATCATCTTGGGAGATAGTAAATAAAAGTTCGTAATCCTCACCTCCATTTAAAGCAACCGTTGTGCTATCAATATTAAACTCTTCACAAGTAGCAATAACTTGTGGGTCTAATGGAATTTTTTCTTCATACAGGTCGCAGCCTACTTGACTCTGATTACAAATATGTAATACCTCAGAAGACAACCCGTCACTAATGTCAATCATCGCTGTAGGTTTTAGTTCCAGATCTTTCATTAATGTAATGATATCTTTTCGAGCTTCAGGCTTTAATTGGCGTTCAATAATATAAGAATAAGGCTCTAAGTCTGGTTGGTTATTTGGGTTTACTTTGTATACTTCTTTTTCGCGTTCAAGCACTTGCAGCCCCATGTAGGCAGCCCCTAAATCTCCGGTAACCACAAGCAGGTCGTTTGGGTTTGCTCCATTCCTGTAAACCTCTGTATCATTTTCAACTTCACCAATTGCTGTAACCGAAATTAATAAACCCGTTGTAGATGATGTTGTATCTCCTCCTACAACATCAACATTGTAAATATTGGCAGCTGTTTCAATGCCAGCATACAAATCTTCAAGAGCTTCAAGCGGGAATCTATTAGACACTGCAATTGAAACTGTAACCTGCGTAGCTGTAGCATGCATTGCATATACATCAGATAAATTAACTATAACAGCTTTATACCCTAAATGCTTGAGCGGCATATAACTCAAATCAAAATGAACACCTTCAACAAGTAAATCGGTGGTTACTACAATCTTTTTATTTTTAAAACCTAAAACAGCAGCATCGTCGCCAATACCTTTAATAGTTGATGTTTGTTTGATTTTAAAATTCTTAGTTAAATGCTCTATAAGTCCAAACTCACCTAAATCGCTTAAATCAGTCTTTTGTTGATTTTTATCTTCTATCATGCTGCAAAAATAAGAAGCTATTTTTATTAATCAGTAAGCATTTGATATTATAACACTAGAAACCCCTCCTTTTTGAGTATTTATTCTTTCAATTTTAACATTATAATCGATGAGTTGCCAGTCTTTTTAAGTATTATTAAACTAAATTTGTTATTTAGCCTAAAAATCTAAACTTTTATTTATTAGTTTTTTAGGGTTATAATATATCTAACAAAAGATTCGTTTTTGGTATCATAGTATGGTATTAAAATAGAAAATTGAAAAGGAATAATTAAAAAATTGCAAAACATGAGTAGGTCTTTAAGAAGTACTAATGCCCTGATAATTTTAAGTTTAGGGTGTTTTTTGATGTTAATAATCTTTTCTTGTGATAATGAAACAGTCAAATCTGAACCCGATCCAATAACAGGTTCAAACCTTATAACACCATGTGAAAATGGTTTTGCAGGGGTTTACCCTTGTAAAGATTACGATTTAATGGCGCATTTACCAATAAATACTTTTGGTGCAACCTCCGGGAATGATTCGTGGGGATGGACAGATGCCTCTACCGGTAAGGAATATGCTTTACTAGCAACAAATACAAACGTTGCGTTTATTGATATTACCGAACCTACAAAACCTATCTACCTAGGTAATGTACCAACAGAAACAGTAAATAATACTTGGCGTGATGTAAAAGTATATAAAGATCATGCCTTTATAGTTGCCGATAATGTTGGAGCTCATGGGATGCAAGTGTTCGATTTAACACGTTTACGGAATGTAGAAAACCCTCCTGAAACTTTTACTACAGATGCGGTTTACACTGGTGTTGGAAGTTGTCATAATATCGTAATCAATGAAGAAGAAGGGTTTGCCTATTTAGTGGGGTGTAATACTTTTAGCGGTGGTCCAAACTTTATTGATATCTCTAACCCGAAAGATCCTATTGCAGCTGGGGGATACGCTGCCGACGGGTATTCTCATGATGCTCAGGTAATCACTTATAATGGGCCAGATACAGATTACACAGGAAAACAGATCTATATAGGGAGTAATGGAAGCTCTTCCGGAACCAATAAAGTTGTAATTATTGATGTTTCAGATAAAGCAAACCCTCAATTTATTGCAGATATAACATACTCAAATTCAGGTTACACACACCAGGGTTGGTTTACTAAAGACCAAAAGTATTTCATTTTAGGAGATGAGCTTGATGAGCAGTTTTTTGGGAACCATACTAAAACACTAATTTTCGATTTTAACGATTTAGATAATCCTGCTTTATCATCTATTTATCTTGGCCCTACTTTAGCCATTGATCATAATGGATATGTTAAAGATGATACATACTATTTGGCAAATTACAGAGCTGGCTTACGAATATTAGATATTACCAATATCTCAGCATCTGCAAACGCTATGACCGAAGTTGGTTTTTTTGATACTTTCCCATCAAATGATAACGCTAATTTTAATGGTGTTTGGAGTGTATATCCTTATTTTAAAAGCGGAAATATTGTTATTAGTGATATTGAAGGAGGCTTGTTTATTGTTAGAAAAAGTGGTACATAATAACTGTTATGTTAAAAAAAACTTGTAAAATATTATGTTTTTTAATACTTGTTTTCTTTTTTATAAACTGCTCTAAAGATGAAAATAACCTACAAAAACCTATCTCTTTTATTCCTGAAATTGAGTTTGTAAAAACCTATGGTGGTTCTAAAAACGAAAGCGCTAAATCTGTTGTTAAAACTCAAGATGGAGGGTATGCAGTTTTTGGTTATACACAAAGTAACGATGGAGATATAGTCAATAAACAAAATGGATTATTTGATTATTGGTTGCTTAAATTTGACCAAGCTAATAATTTACAATGGCAAAAAACCTATGGAGGAAGTGATGATGATAGGGGAACAGATATTTTAGAAACAACAGATGGCGGATATGTAATTTTTGGATTTAGTCAAAGCGATGATATAGATGTAACCGAAAATGCAGGAGCAAGCGATTTTTGGGTAATAAAACTTAATGCTTCGGGGCTTATATCCTGGCAAAAATCGTATGGCTTTTCTGGAGCAGATGATGGCATTTCAGCTATTCAAACCAATGATGGTGGTTATCTTTTAACTGGTGTTTTAGATGTTACTGCATCGGGTGGTTTAGGAAACAGCAGAACTTTTGCTTCTAAACATGCCGGGGGAGATTATTGGGCTATAAAACTTAATGCTGCTGGTGAAAAGCAATGGAGCAAATTTTATGGAGGTACCTTTACAGACACGCCTTATGATGTTATTCAAACCAATGATAATGGCTATCTTTTGGTAGGATCTTCAGATAGTAACGATGTTGATATTAAAAACAATAACGGATCTTATGATTTTTGGGTGATTAAAATATCTGAAACCGGTACACTAGTTTGGGAAAAGTCATATGGTGGTACTGAAATTGACGAAGCTAGGGGTATAACCAGCACTAACGATGGTAATTATATTATAGTTGGAGATACCAGAAGTGATGACTTAAACGTTTCTCAAAATAAAGGGGCAGCAGATTTGTGGGTCGTTAAGATATCTCCTTTAGGCGACATTATTTGGGAAAAAACTTTTGGAGGTACCAGTTTTGATGTTGCTCGATCTGTATCAAAAACTCAAGATAATGGTTATTTAATTGCTGGAAGCTCACGAAGTAATGATGGCAACCTTACTAATAATAACGGACAAAACGATGCATGGATATTAAAAATAGATGCCAATGCCAATATTGAATGGCAAAAAACAGTTGGTGGAAGCGCTATCGATTTTACTTACAGTGTTGTCGAATTAAATGATAAATCCATAATAGCCGTTGGCGAAACCAATAGCTCAGATATCGATATAATAGAAAACAAAGGGTTTACAGATTTATTAATTTTTAAAATAAAGTAAAAGTGCAAAGAATAATTCTCGTACTAATATTTAGTGTTCTTGCTCTAGTATCATGTCATGACGATAAGGATGATGTTAGCACTCAAGTTAATACTACTTTCAATTTTAACCATAATTGGGACGGAACATTAGTTACAAATGCTACCTTTAACACCATTCAATATACTAATGCCAATGGCGAACAATTAAGTATTACAAAGCTTAGGTATTTAATTTCAAAAATTACTTTTCAAAAACCCAACGGAGAAAAAATCACTTTGGATGGCTATAATTTAGTTGATGTTACAAACGATTCAAACCTGTCTTTTAGCCCAGTTTCTACAATTCCAACAGGAGAATACAGCAAAGTATCATTTGTCTTTGGTTTTAATAATGATGATAATTATAATACCAATTATGCCGATTTAAATTCAACATCATGGAGTGTTCCTGCTATGCTGGGTGGGGGGTATCATTTTATGCAATTTGAGGGAAAGTTTATTGATAATACCTCAACAGAAACCGGATATGCTTATCATGCCATAAGAGCTGTAGACAACTCTAAAACACCACAAGAGTTTCAGGACACTTTTTTTGAAGTGGATTTAGGAGCCGTTACAATTACAAATCATGTAGTTTTTAATGTTAAAATGAATATTGCCGAGTGGTTTAAAAACCCAAATACTTGGGACTTAAACGTATTAAACAATATGTTAATGCCTAATTTTAATGCTCAAGTCATGATGTTTGAAAATGGTCAGAATGTATTTAGTTTAGAATCTGTTACACAATAATTTTTGCAAAAATGGACACTACATATTAGCTGTTTCTTCATTTTTATCTGTTCGTCGTGTTCAAATGAAAGTGTAGATACATATGTTGCAACACCAAGTGTTTTACAAATCCCTCAATTATTTGAAAATAATATATTAAACCCAATAATACCAACGGACAATCCGCAAACAGTTGAAGGCATAGCCTTAGGGAAAAAATTGTTTTTTGATCCTATCTTATCTGCAAATAATACACAGGCTTGTGCAGATTGTCATGCTCCGGAACATGCGTTTTCTGATGCCGATAGATTTAGTGATGGAATAGATGGTATTCGTGGGAATAGAAATTCCATGCCCTTATTTAACTTAGCATGGAACTACGATGAGAAATTCTTTTGGGATGGTCGTGTTTTTAGTTTAGAGCATCAAGCGTTACAACCAGTTACCGACCCAAAAGAGATGCATAATACATGGCAACAAGTTGAGCAAAAATTACAGGAGCATTCTGAATATCCAAACTTATTCCATCTCGCATTTGGTATATCAAAAATAGATTCAACTCATGTTACTAAAGCCATTGCGCAATTTGAACGCACATTAATTTCATCAAATTCAAAGTTTGACAAGCATCTTTTAGGTGAAGCTACTTTAACCCCTCAGGAACTCAACGGATTTAATGTTTTTATGGATGAAACCAAAGGAGATTGTTTCCATTGTCATGGTAGTGACAAAAATCCTTTATGGACAGATAATCTTTTTCACAATAATGGTTTAGATGCTATAGTTACAGACTTAGGTCTGGGTAAGGTTACTGGCGACCCTGCCGATAATGGAAAATTTAAAAGCCCGTCTCTACGCAATTTAGCTTTTACTGCACCTTATATGCATGATGGAAGATTCGCAACACTCGATGACGTTATAAATCATTATAGTGAAGGCCTGCAAAATTCGCCAACAATTGACCCTCTAATGAAAAAAGTAAATCAAGGGGGTGTGCAATTATCTGTTCAAGATAAAGCCGATTTGAAAGCGTTTCTTCTAACGCTTTCAGATGAGACGTTTATCAATAACCCAAATTTTAGAGAGAATTAAAGCACCGACAAAAGCCTTTTTTAAGGCTAAGATTGCTTTATTGAGGTCAAAATAAAGCAAATTGTCACTTCATCGAAAACACATTTTTTTTATCGTTTTTTTGATTGGTTTTAAATAAATTTACGTAAGAAAATAAAGCCATGAAACTTAACCTACTTAGCTTTTTACTATCAAGCCTGTTTACATTACAGTATTATTCACAAACAAAACCAACACGTACTTTAACCATTCATTCCGAAGGGCGGGTAGCTTCGATCGTAATGTCTGATTATAACGATTGGGTTAAAGAAAACTATTATTCGAACTTTGACAAAAGAACTGAGCTTTGCAAAGAAATTATCTATAAAAAATTTAAAGACAATTTCGATTTTATTTTTTTGATATTAAATGAAGATAACGTGCCGGATGAAAAGAATGATGAAGGTAAGCGAAGTATACAATATGCAGGACAGTTTCATAATGTTTCAAATAATATTGAAGGTATAGGTTTAAATAAAGCGAATCATCTTAATAAATATTATGGCTCTGCGGGTAAACTTCAAGGGATTATGCAGCTAACAGCACGGAATTTTATTAAGTTTGGACCATCATTACATGAATTGGCTCATAATTGGGCTAATTTTGTAATAGATACTCAATATGAAGCTGCAGTTTCGAGAGACTCTCACTGGAATTTTACCGGGGGAAATACTAAAGGCCAATTAGGCGGTTTTTTACAAAGTTCATTAAAAGTAGAAGTTGTTAATAATGTAAATACTTATACGGTTAATTCCTTCGGGTTTAATGCCAATGGTGCGAATTCAGTTCCATATAACGATTTAGAACTTTATCTTATGGGGATGATTCCTGCTTCTAGTGTGTCAACTTTTGATGTTTTTACAGACCTAAAAACATTTACTAATAATAAGGCAGAAAAAACATATACTTTTACAGGAACTAGAACAACATATACATCTGCTAATTTAACATCACGATTTGGTGGTTCTCGTAATCCATCATCAACCACGTCTCAAAAAGATTTTAAACTTTTAATAGTGGTACTTACTCCCGCAGCACTTACTAATGATCAATGGACGCTTGTAAACCAGCATGCAGAAGAGTTTACCAGAGTGGGAGATAACGGAAACAGTACGTATAATTTTTATGAAGCTACCAGAGGTATAGGTACATTAACAACTGGAAATTTAAATGCTGCTGTTCTTGGTATTGATGAAAATGAGTTAACAGGAATTGCTGTGTATCCTAATCCAGCAAAAAGCAGCATTAATATAAAGTCACAAAACAAAGCAATACACCGTATAGCATTGACTAATGTATTGGGACAGAAAGTGCTGGTGAAAACTTTTAACACCCCAAGATTAGCCTATTCGTTTGATACCAGTTATTTTAATCCTGGTGTTTATGTTTTAGAAATATTTTCTGATAATAATGAAAAAATGACCAAAAAGATGATTTTGAACTAATTCATTTATGCTTACAGTTCAAAAACCGTTTTAATTTATATTATTAACTAAAAGTAATTCCCCGATACCTTAAATATTGCAGAATTTTGATACTCAAAAACGACATGTTAATTTTCTAAAAAGTATAATTTGAAAGTAAACATGTTAAACCTAAACTATCTTTTATATATCAAAAACATATAAAAAAAACCTATAAAGCCATATACTAATATAATGTTAGGTTGTATGGTTTTCCATGACTTATATTGTATATTTGCACTCTATTTAGAAATCGTCTTAATAAAAATAAGACGGTTTTAGAAAAAAAAACACTAAAATAAAAACTCAAAATCATCCGGTTTTTGAGTTCTTCTGCCAGTACTGAGCACTTGTGATAAACAAAATCAAAGTATTGAGAAGTTTAGGACAAAGTTAATTATGATAAAAGTTTCTGAAACAGCTAAAAAAAAAGTAGTCGAGCTTATGGCGGACGATGGCTATAATGCAAATACCGATTATATTCGTGTAGGTGTAAAAAGCGGTGGTTGTTCTGGTTTGTCTTACGATTTAAAGTTTGATAAAGAAAAACAAGAAGACGACAAAGTTTTTGAAGACAATGGTGTGAAAATTATTGTAGATAAAAAAAGCTTTTTATATTTAATAGGAACTACACTCGAATATTCTGGAGGATTAAACGGAACTGGTTTTGTGTTTAATAATCCTAACGCTAACCGTACTTGTGGTTGTGGCGAATCATTTTCACTATAAAATAAAATATGAGTAAATATACAGAGGATGACCTACGGGAAGAACTAAAAACCAAACAATACGAATATGGTTTTTATACAGATATAGAGTCTGAAACTTTTCCTGTTGGATTAAATGAGGATATTGTTCGTGCTATTTCTAAAAAGAAAGAAGAACCGCAATGGATGACCGATTGGAGATTGGAAGCCTTTAGAGTTTGGAAAGAGATGGACGAACCAGACTGGGCTAATGTAAATTATGAAAAACCAGATTTTCAAGCCATTTCTTACTATTCTGCGCCCAATAGCAAACCAAAATATGATAGTATAGATGAAGTTGATCCTGAACTATTGGCAACTTTTGAAAAACTAGGCATCTCTCTTGATGAGCAAAAAAAACTAGCAGGAGTTGCTATGGATGTTGTTGTAGATTCGGTTTCGGTAGCAACCACATTCAAAAAAACCTTAGCAGAGCAAGGTATTATTTTTATGAGTATTTCTGAGGCAATCCAGGAACATCCGGAGCTTGTTAAAAAATATATAGGTACCGTAGTCCCGCAAAAAGATAATTTTTATGCGGCTTTAAATTCAGCGGTATTTAGTGATGGATCGTTTTGCTATATTCCTAAAGGTGTACGCTGCCCAATGGAATTATCAACATATTTTAGGATTAATCAAGCAGGAACAGGGCAATTTGAAAGAACACTTGTTGTAGCAGACAAAGGGAGTTATGTAAGTTATTTAGAAGGTTGTACAGCACCAAGCAGAGATGAAAACCAATTGCATGCAGCCGTTGTAGAGCTTATTGCTTTAGATGATGCAGAAATTAAATATTCAACAGTACAAAACTGGTTCCCGGGAAATGCCGAAGGAAAAGGAGGGGTTTACAATTTTGTGACTAAGCGTGGTTTGTGCGAGAAAAACGCAAAAATTTCTTGGACCCAAGTTGAAACAGGTTCTGCAGTAACCTGGAAATACCCAAGTTGCATATTAAAAGGCGACCATTCGGTAGGCGAATTTTACTCCATTGCAGTAACTAACAATTATCAACAAGCCGATACAGGTACAAAGATGATTCACCTTGGAAAAAACACCAAATCAACCATCATTTCCAAAGGAATTTCTGCAGGAAAATCTCAAAACAGTTATCGTGGTTTGGTTCAAATACATTCAAGAGCTGAAAATGCACGTAACTTTTCACAATGTGATAGTTTACTTATGGGAAATGCCTGTGGGGCACATACATTTCCATATATAGAAGCTAAAAATAAATCGGCAAAAATAGAACACGAAGCAACAACAAGTAAAATTGGAGAAGACCAGATTTTTTATTGTAATCAACGTGGTATTGACACCGAAAAAGCTATTGCCTTGATAGTAAATGGTTTTAGTAAAGAAGTTTTAAATAAGCTTCCTATGGAGTTTGCCGTAGAAGCCCAAAAATTATTAGAAATCAGTTTAGAAGGATCCGTAGGTTAATAACCCATTCCCATAAAATATGAGAAGCTTTTCAAATAAAAATTGAAGTTTAATTAAAAAATCGTTTTCACGAAAAATAAATATGAAAAAAATACTATTATCAATACTAATTGTTACAACTTTTTTAAGTTGCAAAAGACAACTCCAAAAAAGGCGGAGACTCAAACATACTTCAACAACAGGACAATCTTGAAAGAACCGCCAAACAGACGCGATGGATTAACGCTTTTAAAAGGAGATTTTATTTATTATGGTGATGCTGCAGTTTTACAAACACATAGCCGAAGTTTATGGCGTAATTATTGATCAAAAAAATTGCATGAACTCAACACACAAGTTAAAGCAATACCGTTTAAAAAAGAAGTGAACAGACTATGGTTCCTAGTTGAAATTCGTGGAAAAATAATCTCCTAAACCCGAAAGTGAAGAAGGTTGGCCCTATCGTCGTAGAAATTAAAGAAATATTAAACGTTAGTGAGCCTTAAAAACCAGAAGCCAACGATAATTTAATAAAATTAGGAACATCAATAATATGTTAAAGATTGATAATTTACACGCAAGTGTTGACGATAAAGCCATTTTAAGAGGTATTAATTTAGAGGTAAAACCTGGTGAAGTTCATGCCATTATGGGGCCGAATGGTTCCGGTAAAAGTACATTGTCTTCTGTTATTGCTGGAAAAGAAGAATACGAAGTAACCGATGGGGCTATAATTTTTGAAGATGAAGATATTGATGAATTGGCGGCC
>CBDDAJ010000035.1:0-67594 GCA_965224845.1 Wocania sp. | reverse complement strand
TATGTTAGTGATTGTATAAATGGTAAACCCTGTGTTAGGGGAGGAGGAGCCTATGGCACTTTTGTACAAGATAAATATTTAGAAATTGAAGGCTCAGATGTGGTAAGTTTATCAGGAGCATTTTCTATATTTCTTTTAGCCAAACCAATAGATCAAACAATCACTGGCAATTGGTCTTATTTCGGATTAGGAGCTCATTACGCTACTCATCGAGTATCTAATAATTCGATTATACTTAGAGTGGGTAACACTTCGCCTCCAAGTCCAGTGGTTCAGGTAACAACCTCTAATGCGGTACAATTAAATCAATGGCAGCTTATAGAAATACATAGAGATGCATCAGGTAATATAACTTCATATATAAATGGTATAGATACATCTAATGGGGTTAACTCTGGTACAGGAATCTTTAAAGTTGGGTATTTATTATCTCTTTTTAAAACTAAAGGTAGCGATGGGGTAAAAAGCATGCATGGAGATGTTGCCGCATTTTTAATTTATAACAAAAAAACATCTAGTATAGAAAACAATGATATCAGAGCATATTTTGATTCAAATTATCTAGGGAATATTTTAAATGTGAAAAAAAAAGATATTTCTAATAAAATAGATGTTTTTCCTAATCCAATAACTAATAGAGTTACTGTAAAGATTAATAAAACAGGTAAGGACTTTTATAAATATAAAAAAGATGTACCAGTAATTTATGATGTCATAGGAAAAAAGATTGAAACAGAAGCTTATATAAAAGAAACTAAAAATACTATAGAATATAGCATTCATCTAAATTCTAAGCTTAATAAAGGAATATATTTTTTAAGATTAAGAGGTAATTCTATTAAATTAGTTAAAAATTAAAATAATGATTTCTAATCCAGCAAATTTAGATTTATATACTGAAGATTTTTTTAAAACTATTTTTAATACCGCTACAGAATCCTGGGTTTTAACTAATAAAACAGGAAACATTGTTATGGTAAATCCAATTACCGAGCAAATGTTTGGCTATAGAGAAAATGAACTAATAGGTAAAAAAGTAGAAGTGCTTATGCCTAAGGCAGGGAGGAAAGAACATGTCCCTCTTCGAAATAGTTATGTTAAGTATCCAAGGAAGAGACCCCATGGCATTGGAGTAGAAGTTATGGGGTTGCATAAAGATGCACATACATTTCCTGTTGAGATTAGTTTAAACTATTATAAAAGAGAAAACGAAATTTATGCTTTAGCGGTTATTATAGATATAACACAAAGAAAAGAAAAAGAAAAGCAATTGCAGGAAGCTTTGTTACTGGTAGAGAAGCTTAAACACGAGAAAATTCAAGCTGAACTTAAAGTGCTAAAAAATCAAGTTAGCCCTCATTACTTTTTTAATAGCCTAAGTGTATTGGTGCCTTTAATTAGTATTGATCCTATAAAATCTCAAGAGTTTACAGAACGACTAGCTAATACCTACCGATATATTCTTGAGATTAGAGATAAGCTTACTGTAACTGTTGATGAGGAGTTATCTTTCATTAAAGATTATGAGTTTTTACAATTAGCACGTTTTGGAGAAAAGTTTGTTATCAATTATAATATAGAAGATGCAGATTTAAACAAAAAAATTATCCCTTTTTCTATTCAAATACTACTAGAGAATGTTTTTAAGCATAATGCACTTTATAAAGACAAAAAAATAGTGATCAATATCAATTCTGTCACAGGAGGTATTCAGGTTGAAAATAATATTAATAAACGAATTGAGTCTACAGTTAAATCTCTGGGAATAGGACTGAAAAATATTAATAATCAGTATGAATACTTATCTGACTTAAAACCTGAGTTTAAAAAAAATGAAAACCTGTATCAAGCTTGGATTCCGTTTATTAATATTGAAAACTAATTTAAAAGTGTTTTTAAATGACTGGATTTTTCCTGACTTAATACAATTACTTCATCAAACTTAGGAGAAACCTTAATGGTTAATTGACCAGGTTTGTATTGAGCCAAATAATCAATAGCTTCAATATTTATCAGTATTTTTCTGTTGGCTCTAAAAAAGACGTTAGGGCATATAGACGTTTCAATGGTTGTTAAAGAGCTATTTATAGGATAGCTATTACCGTTAAAAGATTTAATAAATACAATATCATCTTTATAAAAATAGGCGATATCTTCTATTTTTAAAGGCGTATATTTATTACCTAGTTTTACTAAAAAGCGTTCTTTATAAGAAATAGCGGGGTTATTTAAATTTTTGAGACTCATTTTATTACTAATGCTCATTTGATGGGAATTACTTTTTTTAAGCTTAAAAAATTTTGCTAAGGCTTGATTAAAGTCTTTTCGGCTTATGGGTTTTAATAAATAATCGATACTATTTGTTTTAAAAGCTTTTATCGCATATTCATCATAAGCGGTTGTAAAAATTATAGGGCAATTAACATCAAGTTTATTAAGTATGTCAAAACATGAGCCATCAGATAAATTTATGTCCATAAAAATTAAATCTGGTTTTTCGTTAATTAAAAGCCATTTTGTAGCTTCTAAAACACTGTCTATTTCTGCTTCAATAGTAAATGTATTTTTTAAATAGCTATTTAATAAATTTATAATATGCTTACTAGAAATAGGTTCATCTTCTATGATTAATATTCTTATCACAATTTGCTTATTAGGGAGTGGTTACTATTTACTAAAGTAATTGGTAGCTTTTAAGATTATATGTAAATTTATCAATCGGGATTAATGCAAGGATAATTGGACGTGATATAACTTTGGTGTAATAAAAAGCACACTAAAGAATTAAGGTATTTCAAACTAAATTCATATTTAAGATCTTATAAAAATAAAATTAATGAAGTTACTGTTTGTTTTAAATAGAGTTGCTAAGCTGTACTTACTATTAATATGTGTTCTTAGTTCTTGTAAAAATGAAGATGCCAGTATCTTAAAGAATGAAAAGAAAAATGAAATAAATAATAATTTCATGGTTTTAAAAAGTGGAGACACTTTACAAACTAAGGTTCCAATTATAATTGAAGGAGAAAGAGTAGCATTAAATAAGTCTGCTGTTGTAAAAACTAAACTTCTGAGCCCGCCAAGAGTTATAAAAGCAAAAAGAAACCTTAAAAGAGTAAAAGGAACTAAAACTATTTCGGTATCATCTAACCCTAAATTGCTAACATACGGAGCGCATGGAACTTCTTTTCCCAGAGATACTGTATTGGGTGGTAACATAAGTTCAGTGTTTCTGCCAAAGCCTGTAAAATCAGAAAAGCCTCTATATAGAGATAATGCCATTTTTGATATTCAGTGGATGGATGTAGATCAAGGGTTAAATTCATCGTATGTTGTTTATTGTTTTGAAGACTCAAGAAATAACATATGGATTGGATATTATGGAGGAGGAGTAAGTAAATTTGATGGGATTGAATTTGTGCATTTTACAGATAAAGAAGGATTGTATAATAACTATGTTTGGAACATATTTGAAGATAGTAATAAAAATATATGGTTTGGGCATTATTCCGGAGGAGTAACAAAATATGATGGAAAGACGTTTACGCATTACTCTGATGAAAATGGATTTCCAGATAGAACAATTTGGAGTATTATTGAAGATAAAGCTAATAATATATGGTTTGGTACTTCAAATGGAGCTGTTAAATATAATGGAGAAAAATTTACACATTATACAGCCCAAGATGGTATAATAGGTAGCAACATAGTATCAATGACAGAAGATATTGAGGGCAACATATGGTTTGCTACTAAAAACTCAGGAGTTAGTATTTTTAATGGAAAATCTTTTTATTCCTATACCAAAAAAGACGGTCTTCCAGATAATAGAACATTATCTGTTTATGAGGCCTCTGATAAGAGTATTTGGATAGGCACTTATGGAGGGGCATGTAAATATAACGGGCAAACATTTGAGCATTTTACAGTTAATGAGGGATTGGCTCATAATAAAGTAATATCTATAGTCGAAGACGAGAATAATAATATTTGGTTTGGAACTCATGGCGGTGGATTATCGAGATATAATGGTAAAATAATTAAAAATGTTACCCAAAAAGAAGGTTTGCCACATAATGAAATAAGGAGCTTGCTTATTGATAGTAAAAATAATTTGTGGGGTGGAACAGAAGGCGCTGGCCTTTTTAAGTTTAATCTTAATTCTTTTTCACATTATACAGAAAACGATGGATTGCCAACAGAGCAAGTGTATTCAATTTACGAAGATAAAAAAGGACATATTTGGTTTGGGACTTATGGAGGAGGACTGTCTAAATATGACGGCTCTAGCTTTAGTAACTATGGCGAAGAGCAGGGCCTAATTGCAAAAAATATTATTACAATAACAGAAGATAAAAAAGGACATATTTGGTTTGGTACTTTCAGTCATGGGCTATTTAAATTTGATGGAAAGACGTTTACACAGTATAATACCGATTCTGGTTTAACTGTAAACATGGTGTGGAGTGTTTTAGAAGATAAAAAAGGGGATATATGGATAGGTACCGAAATGGGAGGTTTAAGTAGATTTGATGGGAAGGCATTTGTAAATTATAATTTAGAACAAGGCTTTTCTAGCTATGCAATTTGGGATTTGTTGGAAGATAAACAAGGAAACATATGGATAGCCACAAACCGAGGAGGCGTAAGCAAATATAAAGATGGAGCGTTTACATTCTATGGGTTAAATGAAGGTTTACCAAGTGATATAGTTTGGACTATTTTGGAAGATGCTAAAGGGAACATATGGTTTGGTACACATAAGGGTTTGTGTGTGTATGATGGGAAAACCATAAAAAGTTTTTCAGAAAAAGATGGTTTATCCAATAATATCGTATGGTCTTTATTGCAGGATCAAAAGGAAAATATATGGATTGGGACAAGTAAAGGGTTAAACTGCTTGGTGTTAGAAAAAGAATTAGTTTCGAAAATTGATGAAAGTGTAAAAACCAGTTCTATCGATGGCTATATAACCAGTTTTCAAAAAAATGATGGATTAAAGTCTACTATATTTTATGCCAATAGTAAACTTATCGATAATAAGAACAATATGTGGTTAGGTACATTAGGAGGTGTTATAAACTTTAACCTTGATCACTTTAATTTGATAGGCTCTCCTCCAGTAATTCAATTAAGTACTATTGAAATAAATCAACAAAACATTAATTATAACCTATTAAGCGATACAACTTATAATAGCTCATCTCCTTTTTTGAGTAAAATGAAAGCTTATGCTTCAGGGGTTGAGAATTTTCATAATTATCCTAAAAAGTTAAGCCTGCCTTATGATTTTAACCATTTAAATTTCAAGTTTGCAGCTATAGATTGGAGTGCTCCCCATAGTATTAAATACTCATATAAAATAGAGGGTTTAGATAAGGCGTGGAGTATCCCAGATAGTGAAAATAAAGCTGATTATAGAAATATTCCATCAGGAACTTACACCTTTAGAGTTAAAGCTATTGGTAAATCTGGGCAATGGAGCAAACCATTACAATATGTATTTTCAATAGCACCACCTTGGTGGCTAAGTAAATGGGCAATTGTTAGCTATATGACTATGTGCATATTTCTAATAATAGGAAGTTTTAAATGGTATGGGTTTAAAATGAAAAAAAAGCAATTAATTTTAGAGAAAACAGTAGAAGAAAGAACCCTTACTATTAATAAACAAAAAGACGAGCTTATTGGAGCTTATGCTAGTTTAGAGCAAGAGCGAAACAAAATGGAGCTAAAAGCTTTATTGAATCAAATTAACCCACATTTTATTTTTAATGCCTTAAATTCCATACAGCAATTTATTGTGTCTAATAACGTAAAAACATCTTTAGACTATTTTAATAAGTTCGGGAAATTGATTCGTTCATCGCTAGAACATTCCGAAATGAAGTTTGTTACTATAGAAGAAGAAATTAGCGTTATTCAGAACTATGTAGATTTAGAAAACCTTAGATTTTCAGAGCCAATCGTTTTAAATTTTGTTACCAACGAAACAGATATTTATAATATAAAAATACCTCCAATGTTTATTCAGCCAATTGTTGAAAATGCTATTATTCATGGGTTAAGCGAAAAAGAAAAGGATAAAATTATTAGTATTGATTTTAAAGAATTTGAGAACTATATATTATGCAGTATACATGATAATGGAATAGGTAGAAGGCATAAAAAAAGCAAGAAAAATAAAAACTCAGGATTGGTCATAACCAAAAAAAGATTAAAGTCTGTATGGAAAAATAGTAATGATATAGATTCAAAAATTATTATTTATGATTTGAAACACCCAACAGGAACAAGAGTTGAATTTAAATTACCCAAAGATTTCTAATGATAAAGGCCATATTAGTTGATGACGAAAAAGGAGCGTTAGAAACGCTATCTGGAATGTTGAATTTGTTTTGTAAAAACGTTCAAATTTTAGGAAAGGCTTCTTCGGCAAATGAAGCCCGAAGTTTAATTAAAAAATTTAATCCAGATTTAGTTTTTTTAGATATTCGGATGCCTTATGAAAATGGCTTTGACTTATTAGAGTCGGTAGGGAAGCATACCTTTCATGTTATTTTTACAACCGCATATAATAATTATGCACTTAAGGCCATTAAGTTTAGTGCTTTAGATTACTTATTAAAACCTATAAATGTTGAAGAATTACAAAGAGCTGTATTAAAAGTGTCTAAAATTGTAGTAAATAAAGACCAGTATCATGTTTTTAAAGCCCACCAACTAAATAATAAGCACGAGCAAATGGTATTGCCTCATAAAAATGGTTTTGAAGTAGTGAACTATAACGAAATATTAAGGTTTGAAGGAGATCGTAATTATACCAATATTTATTTTTTAAATGGAAAACAATTTTTAGTAGCAAAAACATTAAAGGAGTATGAGGAACTTTTAAAAGATCATAACTTTTTTAGAGTTCATCAATCTAATATTATAAACATAAAATGTGTTAAAGGCTATATAAAAGGAAGAGGAGGGAAAATTCAGTTGATTGATAATACAGAAGTTGATTTAGCAAGAAGTAGAAAAAAGGAGTTTTTAAGTATTTTTAAATCACTTTAAAAGATTAACTATTTAGCAAATAACTGATCTATATCTTTAAAAGCTTTAAACTCTAACGCATTACCACAGGGGTCTTTAAAAAACATTGTGGCTTGCTCGCCAGCTAAACCTTTAAACCTAACATAGGGTTCAATTACAAACGCCATATTTTTATTTTTTAAATCTTCCGTTAAGGTGTGAAAAGTATCCCAGGGTAGAACCACTCCAAAATGGGGTACAGGGACATCTTTCCCATCAACTGGATTGGTATGTAAATCATTATTAGATTGCGGTTTATAATGAATTACCAATTGATGATTGAAAAAATTAAAATCTACCCAATGCTCACTGCTTCTCCCTTCTTTGCAACCTAAAACATCCCGATAAAAAATTCTGCATAATTCTAAATTGTAAACAGGGATTGCTAAATGAAAAGGAGGTATCATAATTATAAATGCTAAAAACAGATTATAAAAATAGTATTTATTTTTTGCATTCAATTTTCCAAGTTGGATATGTGATTTTTTCAGAAGTGTCTACCCATTCACCTATCCATTTGTAACCAAGCTTGCTAATGTCATAAAAAGTTAATCTAAAAAAACCATCCATTCCGTTTGGAGCTTTTTGCTTACGATACAAAACAATATTTCCGTTTGCTTGCTTATTTCCTGTCCATGTAGATAAAGTTAACGATGGTGACTTTGATGAGTAATAATGTACATACCATTTGCTGCTATCTGCAATAAATTGCCTGATACTTCCAGAGTGTGCACCATCAGTTTTTAAGGTTTCATCCTGTACACCCATACCATTCATTATATATTTCCACCGCCATACCATATCTATAGTGTTATTCCAGGTTCCATCCTGTTTTCTGCTTGTAGATTTACAATGACATGTTCCAATTAAAGCATCAAAATCTTTAATTTGTTCAGGGGCATTAGGATTTGCTTGTCCATATGGAAAAGCTTCAGAAACATCATATTCATATTGTGCAAATGCAATAATTGAAGCAAAAATAAGAGCAATAGTAAAGGCAGGTTTTTTCATAATAGTGCGTTTTGTTTTCTCAAATCAATAAAAAAAGACTTTACAAAAAATAAAATTGCAGAGAACAGGAGTTAATTTGCAGTAAGCGTCGTTAATTAAATTATAAATCAACCAATAAAAGTTTTAACAAGCTTTAAATTGCTTTTAGAAACCGGGATTTCAATATCGTTACAGAGTATTAATTTAGGTGTATTAGATAAATTTAATTCTTTTACCATATCCATATTAACAATAGCTTTTCTATGTACCCTTAAGAAATTATTACTTAGCTTATCATTTAAAGCTTTTAGGCTACTTCGCATGGCGTAGTTAGTGTTTTTATTTGTGTGCACTTTTACACAATAGTCATCGGCTTCAATCCAATAAATGTTTGTTACCGGAATTATTTTTCTTTTGTTTCCAATCTTTATGTTCAAAACTGAAGTATTGTCATCATTATACTTACTAAGCTCTTTATAAAGGTTAGCGTTAGTTTTTTTTAATTCTGAAAGTTCTTCAACCTTAATTTGTAAGGCTGCATTGGTAAAATAAAAATGCATAATAACAGCAATGGCAATATAACCTAAAGTATATATAGGGGCTTTTTGAAAAGCAAAGAAAGTGACATATTCGCCAAACAATAAAGCCCAAGAAAAAGGCTCGTTTGAAAGTAGCATTTGAATAATAGAAATAATTAATACACTTACAATAACTAACCCAATAATAATTATAGCGTAACTAAAATAATTAGTGCTTTGAGATGATTTTTTTTTAGTAAACCGTATTAAAAAAGGAGATAGGATTACCCAAACGAACCATTTGTAGGATTGCGACTTTAAGACTTCAGTAAATTGAACATTTTGGGCTAAACTAAAGCGTTTTATGTAGTATAATTGCTGGAATGTTTCAAAAAGAATAGCCATTATAAATACAAGTGTAATAATAGCGATGTGTTGTTTTTTTGATGATATCTTTGAGAAAAATCTTAACAAAATTAACGTCTTTTTTTTCTTTCCAAGTTTGGTCTATACTCTTTTGATGATGTACTAATTAATTTGCTTAACGCATGAAACTCTTCTTTGGTCAATGCTCTGTATTGGCCTATAGGGATATCAAGTTTAACATTCATTATCCTAATACGTTTTAAGGTTTGTACCTCATAAGTTAAATACTCGCACATACGACGAATTTGTCTGTTTAAACCCTGGGTTAAGATAATACTGAATGTGTGAGAATTTATTCTTTTTACTTTGCATTTTTTAGTTGTCTTTCCTAAATCTTCAAGATAAATACCATCAGACATTCTATTTACGAATGTTTGCGAAATAGGCTTATCTACCGTTACTATATATTCTTTTTCATGGTTGTTACTAGCACGTAAAATCTTATTTACAATATCACCATCATTTGTTAAGAAAATCAACCCTTCACTAGGCTTGTCTAGTCTGCCAATAGGAAAAATACGTTTGGGATAGTTTATATAATCAATGATATTATCTTTTTCAACAGAGGTGTCTGTAGTGCAAACGATACCTACAGGCTTGTTAAACGCTAAATATACAAAGTCTTTTTTAGTGTTTTCAACTTCTTTCCCATCAACATGTACAATATCGGTAGGGGCAATTTTTGTTCCCATTTCTGGTACAACGCCGTTAATGGTAACTCTACCGGCTTCAATTAATTTATCGGCCTCTCTACGCGAGCAATAACCAGCTTCACTTAAAAATTTGTTGATACGTTTTAATGATTCATTCATGGCTCAAAAGTACAATAAATCTAACCGTTTATAAACTCAATAATATGATTATAAACCACATCATTATTTAATGAATGCCCATAACCGCTAGTTTGAATAAGTTTACTGTTTTTTAGGTTTTTATGAATGGCTTCAGAATCATTGAAAGGAATTATCCTGTCTTTTTTATCGTGAATAATTAAACCATCAACTTGTATTGAGGTGCTGTATTTGGCAGTTGAAAAAGTATTTGATGGAGCTCCAAAACGTTTAACTACTAAGTCTTCAAGAGCATTTACAACTTTAGAATTATAGTTTAGTAGATTAATATAGTTTTTAAAAATGTCTTTAAATTCATTTGGAGCCCCAAGTAATATCATTTTTTTTAAACTGGTTAATTGGTATTGCTTTTGAAAAAATATAGAAGCCATTCCCCCAACCGAATGTCCAATAATCACCTCTGGCAGAAATTTTTTGGATACTACATTAATAAATTCCGAATATAGAATAGCGTTAAATGTATCGCTTCCAGAATTTCCATGAGCTGGTGCATCTAAGGCAATAATATTGTAGTTGTATTTTTTTAATATTGAAATGAGATTTTTCCACCGGGCTGTATTGCTTTCCCAGCCATGAACCAGTAAAATAGTTTTTTTGTCTCCAATCCATTGGTAGGTCATAATATTTAAACCATTATACTCAAGATTTAATGGTTTAGCGGATTTTAAATATTCTGACTGTTCTTCATTTATTTTCCCTTTCCTTGGTTTAGCAAAAAGCGCTAATGCTTTATTGGCGGCATATGTTTTAGAAACATGACTTGTCGTATTAATTAATGATCCAACTATTTTTGGAATTGCTTTTTTGATTTTCTTTTTCATTTAATCTTTAAGAGGTTTGCGCTTAATCATCCCGCCTTTAATATCTTTAACTACACCCATAATTATAAATGCTTTCCGGTCTATTTTGTCAATTTCAGTTTTTAATTTTGGAAGCTCTAAACGTGTTACAACGGTATAGATAATATTTTTGTCATAACTTTTCTCGTTTTTGTCTAAGCCTCCTCTGCCAGCATAAATGGTACAGGCGCGTCTCAGTTTTTCTGTCATCATAACTCTAAGCGCTTCATGTTTTTCAGAAATTATAGTTACGCCAACATATTCTTCAACACCGTCAACAACAAAATCTACAGTTTTTGCAGCAACTAAATAGGTTAAAATAGCATATAAGGCAGTTTCAATTGAAAGAATATAAGCGCCAAACGAAAAAATAATAATGTTTATTATTAATAGAACATCACCTATGGTTAAAGAAAGTTTTCTGCTTAAAAAAATAGCCAAAACTTCAGTGCCATCAATCACACTTCTACCTCGCATAGACATGCCTATGCCTAATCCTAAAAAGAAACCACCAAAAACAGCAATCAGGAGCTTGTCTTCTGTTATAGTTGGATAGTCAATATAATGTACTACGAAAGCCAAAAAAGCAATGGCGGCGATACTTCTTATTGCAAACTTTAGGCTAATTGTTTTTGAGGCTAAAATGATAAAAGGAATATTTACTAGTACTAATAATATCCCTAATTCTAATGACGTAATATTTTCTAACAATAAAGAAATACCTGTTGCTCCTCCATCAATAAAATGATTGGGCAGTAAAAACCCTTTTAATCCAAAACCTGCTGAAAACACACCAATTATAATAAAAAAGTACTCGCTGAGTGTATGAGACAATTCAACCTGTAATCGTCTTACCAACGGGACAATTTCTTTTTTGCTTACTGGTTTTTGTGCACTTTTACCTTCAAGTCTTTTACGAACAATAGTTACTAAAAGCTTTGAAATAAAAGGATTCATGAGGTTTGTGTATTATAATTTACTCCAATTTAAAAAAAAGTATTTCACTTTAGCATGGTCTGGAATTTGAACAGCTTCAATATTCAAGTTCATATCAAAACGAAGGTTTGCCGGGAGCTCTTTTTTATCTATAGAAAAAGCGGCATTAATCTCGTTTACAGAAACAACAACAGAATTTATTAAATTATCGATTCTCGAAATTTTATAGTTGTTCGCTATATCTTTAAAAGTGCTTAAGGTTGTTATATTTTTATCTGTTTTATATCGGGAATCAAAAATTTGTACACTTTCAATTACCGAGGTTGAATCTAAAGATTGTCTTGGAGTTAATGATAAGAGTTTTTTACCACCCTTTTCAAAAATTTCGATATCATTTTTATTGCCTGTAAATTCATCACCGCTTATAAACCTTACAATAGAGTCTTTGCTAAAAATACTTTCTAAATCTTTAACTTGAGTAGAATCGGTAAGTAAGCCTACATGTTGTTTGCTAATCTGAAATGGATTTTGCTCCTTTTTGCAACTGGCTAAAAATAAGATTAGGATTATAAAGGTGAAACATGATTTTTGCATTGATTATTTTGTTATTAAGATTGTTAATATGGGGATTAATTATTTTTTTAAAACCTTGGTTAAAATGCCAAAAACGCTTCTTATAAAAGTGGCACTTGTAAGGACTTTGACTACTGGGTTGATACGTGTGCTTTTTCGCCTCGAAGTTGATGCACGTTTTTTAGACTCCGCTTTTTTTAATGCCTCTTTCTCCTTTCGTGCTTTTTCTTTAGCTTCTTCCGCTTCAGCCTGTTCTATTTTTTCGTTAAGCATTTCGTAAGCACTTTCTCGGTCAATTTCCTCGTTGTATTTTTTAACCAATTTAGATTCAGAAAGCAAATTGCTTAATTCGCTATGGGTTAAAATATCCATTCTGCTCATTGGTGCTCGCATCATTGTGGCTGCTAGTGGCGTAGGCCTTCCTTTTTCATCTAAAGCAGATACTAAGGCTTCACCTATTCCTAAGGATGTTAAAACTTCGGTTGTATTGTAAAATTCAGAATCTGGATAGTTTTGCGCTGTTAATTTAATAGCTTTTCTGTCTTTTGCAGTAAAAGCTCTTAAGGCATGCTGTACTTTTAAACCTAGTTGACCTAAAACAGCTTCTGGAACATCGGTTGGGTTTTGAGTTACAAAATACAGACCTACGCCTTTACTTCGTATCAATTTTACAATACTTTCTATTTGATTAAGTAATGCTTTTGATGCTTCGTTGAAAATTAAATGGGCTTCATCAATAAACATAATGAGTTCGGGCCTGTCGCTATCGCCTTGCTCTGGATAAGTTGAATAAATTTCAGCCAATAAGCTTAGCATAAATGTTGAGAAAAGTTTTGGCCTGTCTTGTATATCTGTAAGTCTTATAATATTGATATAACCTCTGCCATCATCATCAACTCGTAATAAATCCTCAACATCAAAAGAGGTTTCTCCAAAAAACAAATCAGCACCTTGTTGCTCTAATTCAACAACTTTACGCAAAATAGCACCAGTAGAGGCCGTTGATATTCTTCCATAAGCTTCGGTAAATTCTTTTTTACCTTCCTGCGTTGCATATTGTAGTATTTTTTTAAAATCTTTTAAGTCTAGTAAAGGCAGTTTGTTATTGTCGCAGTATTGAAAAATGACTGCAACTACGCCTGATTGTGTTTCAGATAAATCTAAAATGCGTGATAATAATACAGGGCCAAATTCACTTACTGTTGCGCGCAATCTTACACCATCTTGTTCAGAAAGTGTTAAAATTTCAACAGGAAATTTTTTTGCTTCAAAAGGGAGGCCAATTTTTTCGTGACGTTCATCAATTTTTGGATGCCCAGGACTAGGTTGTGCTAATCCACTTAAATCGCCTTTAATATCCATAAGTAGCACAGGAATCCCCTTATCGCTTAAATGTTCAGCTAAAACTTGTAAAGATTTTGTTTTACCGGTTCCTGTGGCTCCAGCAATTAAACCATGTCGGTTCATGGTCTTTAATGGAATCTTTACATATGCGTTGGTTATAGTTTCCCCATCTAATATTGCAGAACCGACGGTTATTGAATCGCCTTTAAAGGTATTTCCATCGGTTATGGCTTGCACAAAATTGTTAGTTCTACTCATCATCAAAGTTTTGTTAAAAATAGTGTAATTTTAGTCAATTATAAAATTCAGTGGCATGAATAAAACAATAAGAATTATTAACATATTAATACTTATTATTTTGATATCGTGTGGAAGCGATAAAAATAAAATTAGCTTTTATAAATCACATGAGGCCAGTAGGCAAAATACACCTTATAGTGATGCGGTTGAAGCTAATGGTTTTTTGTTTTTAACAGGACAGATAGGTAAAGACCATAAAAGAGGTACTCTGGTTGAGGGAGGTATTAAACATGAAGCGAAACAGGCGATTGAAAATATTCAAGCTGTTTTGAAGCATCATGATTTAGAATTAGATAATGTAGTGAAATGTACAGTGATCTTAAAAGATATTAATGACTTTGCCACGTTTAATGAGGTTTATGTTAAGTATTTTACAAAAAAACCAGCTCGTACAACTTTTGCAGCCGGAGATCTGGCAGGAAACGCAAGCATTGAAATTGATGTAATAGCAGCTAAATAAATTATTTTATTTTTTCAACATAAATGTTTGAGGTCCCTGCACTTCTTAAATTAGCAGGTGCAGTATTACCACCTCTTATGGTTTGTATACTAATGGTTTGTCCAGCTGTAATATTAAAAACTTCTGTAATATGTAAAGAGGCTTCATTATGTCCGTTAGCACGCCTCACATAACCTGTATTGGCTATAGCCCCGGTTGGAGTACCGTTAATGGCTATTTGAGCTTCTACAGATACACGTTGTTCAGAATTGTTTCCTGGAACATTTGGAACAGTATAGGCTATATTGGCAGTAATTCTATATCTACCTGTAGTATTAATAGTTAAAATATTTCCTGATACACTATAAAGGCTGGTATCATCATTCCAGTCTAAAGAACCAAAAATGGGTATGTTAGTATATGATGATGAATTTATGTTTGTTGCCGTATTGGTGTTGCTATATTTTACAGACATGTTATGCAATGTTTTAACCCAATCTGGAACAGCAATAGAGCCGCAATTAAATTGAAATTCATTCAAGTCGGTGTTATACACCATTAGTCCATTTGCTGGATTGCTTATAGCATTAATTTGTACGGTAGTTAGTCTGGGAATAAGAATACCTTTGTCTGTAGATTCTACATCAAGAATAGATGATGCATCTGGAGTCGTAGTGCCAATACCAACTTGTGCGGCACTATAATAATAGCTGCAACAAAGCAGTATTATTAAATACGCAGTTTTTTTCATTAGAGAGAGCGTTTGAGAGCAATTTACTTTTAATTAATCCACTGCGAAGTTATATAAATTCAATTGGAAATCAAAATTTAACAATCTGAGGGAGAGTTGTTCACGGAGTAATTCCTTTAATACCGCCGGCCCTTATAAATATCCTACAACATCCAATTCTGAAAAATTTATTACAGCTCCTCCGGGTGTTGAGCCTCCGTTTGGAACAACTAGCCTTATTTCATCAGCATAGATGTTTGGTATAGTAACCGTATTGTCTCCGGTAGTTGAAGAGCTAATAGCCGGACTTGAATAGACTAAATTACCACAACTATACAATCTAATAACTACGTTTTGTATTCTGCTAGTACAACAATCATTTCTACCATTTAAAATTAGCTGCGATATGAAATATTGACCAGGTAATGTTATGCCAAAGCCCCAATCTCCAGTTGGAGATCCGCTTCTTGATGAGTGAAAGGAACTCCCGCCAGTATTATCTACATTGTCAAATAAACTATTGTAGTTGCCGTAAGAATTATTAGAATTGTATGCCGTAAAAGTAACGTTACTTACACCAATTTCATCTCTAATTAATCTTGAATATGTATTGCTGCCTCCTGAGAAACTTACTCGTTGCCATATGGTACCATTAAATACATACAAACCAGCAGGTAAATTACAGCTATTGGAAGATAAGCTATAAACCATCAAACCTTCAGTAGGAGTAGGAATGGTTGTAACATCATTTACACTTGTTAAATTAACTCTTGGCGGTAATAAGCCACGATTTGAGGATTCAATATGTAAAATGGAAGAGGCTTCAGGAGTCGTTGTGCCAATGCCTACTTGAGCGGCACTATAATAATAACTGCAACAAAGCAGCATTATTAAATATGCTATTTTTTTCATTCTTGAGAGAGATTGAAGCTGGCAATTTACTATTTAAACTAGGGAGTACGAAACTATAAAAATCAAATTGAAATTCAAAATTGAAATAAATCAAATTGGGAATATGTATCTTTGCAAACTATGAAATGAGCCTAAATTTTAAAGTTTATACTTGCTTAAACTTATTGTAAGGTGAATGACATCTGACTATATTAAAATCAAGAATTGTACAGATGAATAAAGATATTCAATTAATTAGTTGAAAAAGGGAAAATGTTACCTTTAATGGAAGAGTTTTATACTATTCAGGGAGAAGGTTACTATAAAGGAACAGCAGCTTATTTTATTAGAATTGGAGGCTGTGATGTAGGGTGTCACTGGTGTGATGTGAAAGAAAGTTGGAATGCCGATTTACATCCGCCAACAGACATAAGTACGATTGTAGAAAATGCAAAGAAGTATAGCGATACTATTGTTATAACCGGAGGTGAACCATTAACCTGGGATATGACACTTTTAACCAATACTTTGAAAGCTGAGGGGCTAAAAACACATATTGAAACCTCGGGAGCTTATAAATTAACAGGGACTTGGGATTGGATTTGTTTGTCGCCCAAAAAAATGAAGCCTCCTACTAAAGCGGTTTATGAGAATGCCGATGAACTAAAAATAATTGTATATAATAAAGACGATTTTCGCTTCGCAGAAGAACAAGCTTCAAAAGTTAATGACCATTGTATTTTGTACTTACAGCCCGAATGGAGCAAGCGCGATAAAGTTGTGCCGGAGATTGTAGATTATGTCATGGCTAATCCTAAATGGAAAGTTTCGCTGCAAACCCATAAGTACTTAAATATTCCTTGATAAAAAGCGCCTTGATATTTTTCAAAACGCTTTTTATTTGTAGTAAATTTTAAGCTATTTAATGGCTACAGCTACCCGTGTTTTACCCCAGCCTAAATGCATATAACCATTATTAAAAGCTATTGAAAAAGCTTCTAAACTTTTATCTCCCTGAGTTACTTTAGCACTTACTCTTGCAACATCATTACTTTGGTTATAACTATAAGCCCCCCATGTATTAACATCAGAATTTATAATAATAGTCCATTCGTCATTTCCGGGAATAGTAAACAAAGTGTAAGTTCCGGCTTTTATGTTTTTTCCACCAAAAGTTACATCATTAAAAAACGTAATTTCAGAAGCTTCATTGGCACCCGTTCTCCATACTTTTCCATTAGGAGCTAAACTACTAAGCGCTCTTCCTTTAAGTTGTGGTCTACTGTATATCACTTTAGCAATAGCAGGGCTATTTCTGGAAGTTTTGTAAATAGCAGCATCCATAGGGCTTTTGTCCATTTTAGCAAAGCTTTGGGCATTGATGTTTGTCGTTAATAACATAACAAATGCAAAAGCAATAGTTGTAATACATGTTGATTTTTTCATAATATTTTTTTTAAGGTTTAAGATGGGTTTAAAGGTAAACGGATATAGTCTTAAAATTTTTATAAATATTGTTACACTATGTTAAAGTTTACATTTTGGAAGAAAATGTTTTTAAAAAAGAATTTCAACATTTCATTTTTTAATTAATTTCATATTATTAGTTTTAAATTATAACCATTTATGTGATTACTGTTTTTATAATAAAAGTATAATGGCATTTTTGTATCGTTAATTAAAATATAATAGAGTAAAAGATAAAAGATTATGTGTGGAATTGTATGTGCATTCGATTTAAAACAAAAAGCTGATGATTTAAGGCCTCAAATCTTAGAAATGTCAAAAACCATTCGCCACCGTGGACCAGATTGGAGCGGTATTTATAGTAACGACAAGGCTATTTTAGCACACGAACGCTTAGCAATTGTAGATCCGGCATCTGGGAAACAGCCTTTATTTAGTGAAGATAAAAAGCTAATACTTGCTGCAAATGGTGAAATTTATAACCATAGAGCGTTGCGTAAACAATTTGATGGTAAATATAACTTTCAAACAGAAAGCGATTGCGAAGTTATTTTGGCATTGTATAAAGAAAAAGGAGTTGATTTTGTTGATGAGATGAATGGTATTTTTGGGTTTGCAATTTACGATGTTGAAAAGGACGAATACTTTGTAGCCAGAGACCATATGGGCATTATACCACTTTACATTGGTTGGGATCAAAACGGAACGTTTTATGTCGCGTCAGAGTTAAAAGCTCTGGAAGGCGTATGTACTAAGATTGAATTATTTCCTCCAGGGCATTACCTAAGTAGTAAAGATGGTGAGTTTGTAAAATGGTATAACAGAGCATGGACAGAATACGATGCTGTTAAAGATAACGAAACGAGTATTCAGAAAATAAAAGAAGCACTAGAAGCGGCAGTACACAGACAGTTAATGAGTGATGTGCCTTACGGTGTTTTATTGTCTGGTGGATTAGATTCATCGGTGACATCAGCAATAGCAAAAAAATATGCAGAGAAAAGAATTGAATCTGATGATAAACAAGCTGCTTGGTGGCCACAATTACATTCGTTTTCTGTAGGATTAGAAGGATCACCTGATTTAGCTGCAGCTCAAAAAGTAGCCGATCATATTGGAACGGTTCATCATGAAATAAAATTTACAATTCAAGAAGGTTTGGATGCTGTCAGGGATGTAATCTATAACTTAGAAACTTACGATATTACAACCATAAGAGCTAGTACACCTATGTATTTAATGGCACGTGTAATTAAATCTATGGGGATTAAAATGGTATTATCCGGAGAAGGCGCCGATGAATTGTTTGGAGGCTATTTATACTTTCATAAGGCACCAAATGCTCAGGAGTTTCATGAAGAAACCGTGCGTAAGTTAAGTAAGTTGCATATGTACGATTGCTTACGTGCAAATAAAAGTTTAGCAGCATGGGGTATTGAAGGACGTGTCCCGTTTTTGGATAAAGAATTTATGGATGTGGCTATGCAAATAAACCCACAGGACAAAATGATTAATGGTGAGCGTATGGAAAAATGGGTGGTTCGTAAAGCATTTGAAGATATGCTGCCAGAGAGTGTAGCATGGAGGCAAAAAGAACAGTTTAGTGATGGTGTAGGGTATAGCTGGATCGATACATTAAAAGAAGTTGTAGAAGAAGCTGTAAGCGATGAGCAAATAAAAAATGCACACTTTAGATTTCCAATTCAAACACCACAAAATAAAGAAGAGTTTTATTATCGTTCAATTTTCGAAGAGCATTTTCCTAGTGATGCAGCCGCGTTGTGTGTACCACAAGAACCAAGTGTAGCTTGTAGTACAAAAATAGCTTTAGAATGGGACGAAGCTTTTAAAAATATGAATGATCCGTCTGGTAGGGCGGTTGCTAAAGTACACGACGATGCTTATTAAAAGTATATAAGTGAATATTTGAGTTAGTCGAGACCAACATTTTATGTTGGTCTTTTTTTTGTAGAAACATTAATATTATATTTATAGAGTGAACCTAAAATTAAAAATACAACCTTATCAACTTTTTTTAAAACACCCCTTTACCACGTCCAGATATACTGTTAACATTCAAAAAACAGTTATTGTATCTATTAGTGACGGAACATTTGTGGGCTACGGAGAAGCTACAACCAACCCTTATTATGATAGTACTATAGAAAAGATTAAGAAATCTGCTAGTGTTGTTAAAGAAATTGTTGAGGGGGGATTTGGCCTAGAACCTGGAACGCTTTGGCAGCAATTAGAACCTTACTTAAAAAACGATTATTTTACTTTATGTGCTATAGATTGTGCCTATTGGAACTTGTATGCAAAACAAAATAATAAGGCCTTACGGAGCTTTTGGGATAAGCCTAATAGTAAAGTGCCGTTAACAAATTATACAATTGGTATTGATAGTATTTCAAAAATGAAAGCTAAAATAATGGAAACTCCTTGGCCTATTTATAAAATTAAGCTTGGTACTTCTGAAGATGTGAAAATTATTAAAGCGTTGAGAAGTGTTACAGATGCTGTTTTTAGAATTGATGCAAATTGTGCTTGGACCATTGAAGAAACCATACGTAATGCTAAAGCATTAAAATTACTGGGTGTAGAATTTATTGAACAACCATTAAAAGCTAATAACTGGGAAGAGATGCAAATACTTAAAAGTGAAACTGAACTGCCTATTATTGCTGATGAAAGCTGTCAAAGGCTTGAAGATGTTGAGTTATGTGCTAAATCATTTCATGGAATAAATATTAAACTTATGAAATGTGGAGGGATAACTCCCGCTTTAAAAATGATAACAATGGCCCGAGTCAATAATTTACAGGTTATGGCTGGTTGTATGACCGAGTCTTCAGTAGGTATTTCTAGTCTGGTACAACTAGCTTCGCTTTTAGACTATATAGATGCAGATGGAGCAATGCTGTTAAAAAAAGATATTGCTCAAGGTGTTCGTTTTGATAAGGGAGCTATTGTGTTTTCTAATGAAAATGGATCTGGTATTTCTTTGGTTCTGCCTAACTAAATGTTGTTTTATGGATTAATTTTGAAAATCTTTAGCTATAAAATAAAGCGATAGCGCTTTTTTTTCTGTTAAACTAAAAACTCATCACAGAAAAATTGAATGAAATCCATTTTAAAGCCCTTTTAAGGGGTTTTAAGACGTTTTTAAGTAATTAACAATTGTTGATAATTAATGTGGTAAGTCGCTAAAAAGCTTTTTAAAAGCTTTCTAATTTTGTATATTTGTTTGTATTCAAAAGGATGCTAGATGGCATCTTTTTTTGTGGCATTAATTAATAGTAATAAAACAATAAAATAGATTTATGAGCGAAGAAAAAAAGCATCAATATTCAGCTGATAGTATTCAGGCTTTAGAAGGTATGGAGCATGTTCGTATGCGTCCTTCCATGTATATTGGAGATGTAGGTGTTCGTGGATTACACCACTTAGTTTATGAAGTAGTTGATAATTCAATTGATGAGGCTTTAGCAGGACATTGCGATAATATCACGGTAACTATAAACGAAGACAACTCTATCACTACTGAGGATGACGGACGAGGTATTCCTGTAGGCTTACATAAAAAAGAAGGTGTTTCTGCACTTGAAGTTGTAATGACTAAAATTGGAGCAGGAGGAAAATTTGATAAAGATTCTTATAAAGTTTCTGGAGGGTTGCATGGTGTAGGTGTAAGTTGTGTGAATGCCTTGTCAGAACATTTAAAAGCTACAGTTTTTAGAGAAGGTAAAATTTACGAGCAGGAATATGAGCGCGGTAAAACCTTATATCCGGTAAAAGTTGTAGGAGACACAGATAAAAGAGGTACTACCGTTACTTTTAGGCCAGATCCAACTATTTTTACTCAAACCTTAGAATATAACTATGATACGCTAGCTAGTAGATTAAGAGAGCTAGCTTATTTAAATAAAGGAATTACAGTTCATTTAATTGATAAAAGAAGTAAAAAAGAAGATGGAACATTTGAAGGAGAAACATTTCATTCAGATGAAGGCCTTAAAGAGTTTATTAAATATTTAGATGCGACCCGTGAGCCATTAATGAAAGACGTTATCGCTTTTGAAGGTGAAAAAAATGGCATTCCTGTTGAAGTGGCCATGATTTATAATACGTCTTATGCTGAAAATTTGCATTCTTATGTAAACAATATTAATACACACGAAGGCGGTACACACTTATCAGGCTTCCGTCGAGGTTTAACTCATACTTTAAAGAAATATGCCGATTCTTCAGGCTTAACAGATAAGCTTAAATTTGATATTTCCGGAGATGATTTTCGTGAAGGTTTAACAGCCATTATTTCGGTAAAGGTTGCAGAACCACAATTTGAAGGGCAAACAAAAACCAAATTAGGTAATCGTGAAGTTTCTGCATCAGTAAGTCAAGCTGTTTCTGAAATGCTTACTGATTATTTGGAAGAGCACCCAGACGATGCTAAAACCATAGTTCAAAAAGTAATTTTGGCAGCCCAAGCACGCCATGCGGCGCAAAAAGCGCGAGAAATGGTGCAACGTAAAACAGTAATGAGTATTGGTGGTTTACCAGGAAAATTATCAGATTGTTCTGAGCAAGACCCGGAAAAATGTGAAGTGTTTTTAGTTGAGGGAGATTCGGCAGGTGGAACTGCAAAGCAAGGTAGAGATAGAGCTTTTCAAGCAATTCTTCCGCTTCGAGGAAAAATATTGAATGTAGAAAAAGCCATGCAGCATAAGGTATTTGAAAACGAAGAAATTAAAAATATATTTACTGCATTAGGAGTTACTATAGGTACAGAAGAAGATAGTAAAGCTTTAAACCTTTCAAAATTACGCTATCATAAAATAGTAATTATGTGTGATGCCGATATTGATGGTAGTCATATCGCTACACTAATATTGACATTCTTCTTTAGGTATATGAAAGAGCTTATTGAAAATGGCCATGTATACATCGCTACACCACCTTTATATTTAGTAAAGCGAGGTGCTAAAAAACGCTATGCATGGAATGATCAAGAACGAGACGACATTGTTTCAGAGTTTGGAGATGGTTCAAAAATACAACGCTATAAAGGTCTAGGAGAAATGAATGCAGAGCAACTTTGGGATACAACCATGAATCCGGAGTTTAGAACGATGCGCTTAGTACAAATTGATAATGGAACTGAGGCAGATAGAATTTTCTCTATGCTAATGGGAGATGAGGTACCCCCTCGTAGGGACTTTATTGAAAAGAATGCCATTTATGCTAATATTGATGCATAAATAAGTCATAAAAGTTAATCTTACTGTGCACCCCTGATATTTAGTATATCAGGGGTGTTTTTTGTTTAAAATATCGATTAAGTGTAAAATTTTAACGATCAAGTGTTGTTTTTTAAAATATTTTATTACATTTGTTGTACCCAAACTTATTAAAATGAAAAAAATAGCCCTACTTATGTTGCTGTGTTTAGCAACTCAATTTTCAAAAGCCCAAGAGTTAGAAAGTATTCTGTTAGCTGCCAGAGAAGATGCAAACAAATTAACTGAAGCGTATATTAGTCCTGCCATGACTGGTTTAATATACGGTATGAACAGTGGTTGGTATCATACAGCTAAAGTTCATAAAAAACTTGGGTTTGATATTACCATAGGTTTTAATGCTTCAGTAGTACCTGATAAAGATGAGGTATTTAGTTTTGCCAATTTAGGGTTAACTAGTATAACGTCGGCATCAGCAACTAGCCCAACCGTAGCCGGATCTGGAGATGGCGCTATGATGCTTGTAGGTACCGAAGTTCAGGGACAAGCTGTAACAGCTTCATTTGAAATGCCTTCAGGTATTCAGGGCGACTTACCGTTAAGTGCCATTCCTACACCAGCAATTCAAATTGGTTTAGGATTGCCTTATAAATTTGATGTTATGCTAAGGTTGGTTCCAGAGGTGGGAAGTGATGATGTAAAAGGAAAATTATTTGGAGTTGGACTTAAAAAAGAAATTACAAGCATATTTGGACCGTTAGATAAATTGCCTTTGCATGTATCTGTACTGGCTGCGTATACTACAATGGATGTTAATTATGTTATAGATGCTAATGTCATCCCTGGGAGTAACCAGCATGCCGAGTTTAAATTAAATGCCATTACTGCTCAAGCGATAGCGTCTTTAAATTTTCCTATTATTAATGTGTATGGAGGTATAGGTTATAGCGGTGGTAGTTCAGATTTAAAAATGTTAGGGACTTACGATTTGCAATATACTCCTGTAGCATCAGGACCAACAATTACAGAAACTGTTACAGACCCTATAAATTTGGATTTTAAGGCTAGTGGGTTTAAAGCAACTCTTGGAGCTAGATTGAGCCTGGGTTTCTTTAAAATATTTGGCGATTACACCATTCAGGAATACAACACACTATCTGCTGGAATAGCATTTAGTTTTAGATAATATTGTTTTAATTTTAGTTTTAGTTAGTTGAATTTAAAGTGCAAGATTTAATCTTGCACTTTTTTTATTTAAAGCATTTTAATTCATACTTTTGCTAACCAAAATTTATAGCTGTTAAAACAAACAAATGTCATGTTTTAAGTCAATAAAAAGTATGAATTTTGAATAGAATTTATAACTTATCACAAATCATTTAAAAAAATAAAACTCATGAAAGTTACAGTAGTTGGAGCAGGAGCAGTAGGTGCTAGTTGTGCAGAATATATTGCTATTAAAAACTTCGCTTCAGAAGTTGTTTTGTTAGACATTAAGGAAGGTTATGCCGAAGGTAAAGCTATGGATTTAATGCAATGTGCCTCTTTAAACGGATTTGATACTAAAATTACAGGTGTCACAAATGATTATAGCAAAACTGCAGGTAGCGATATTTGTGTAATTACTTCCGGAATTCCACGTAAGCCAGGAATGACCCGTGAGGAGCTAATTGGTATTAATGCTGGTATTGTAAAAGCGGTATCATCAAGTTTAATTGAACATTCTCCAAATACCATCATGATTGTTGTTAGTAACCCAATGGATACAATGACCTATTTAGTTCATAAAACAACCAATTTGCCAAAGAACAGAATCATCGGAATGGGAGGTGCATTAGATTCTGCACGTTTTAAATACAGATTAGCGGAAGCTTTAGAGGCTCCTATTAGTGATATAGATGGTATGGTAATTGGCGGGCATAGTGATAAAGGTATGGTGCCATTAACATCTCATGCAACAAGAAACAGCGTAAAAGTATCTGAGTTTTTAAGTGCAGACCGCTTAAATCAAGTAAAGGAAGACACTAAAGTTGGTGGTGCTACCCTTACTAAACTATTAGGAACTTCGGCTTGGTATGCTCCGGGAGCAGCAGTCTCAGGATTGGTACAAGCCATTGCCTGCGACCAAAAGAAAATGTTCCCATGTTCAACATTATTAGAAGGTGAATACGGTTTAAATGGCTTATGTATTGGTGTTCCGGTAATATTAGGTAGAAACGGTATAGAAAAAATAGTTGATGTACCACTAAGTGATGCCGAAAAAGCACATATGCAAGAAAGTGCAGAAGGTGTTAAGAAAACTAATGGTTTACTTGAAATTTAAGATTTAATAACACAAAATATATTTTTATTTAAAGACTGTAGAAATACAGTCTTTATTTTTTATATTTGGCGCATGAATGCAAAATGGTACATCAGTACTTTAATTATTATTCTTTCCTTATTTGGTGTTGTTAATCAGCAACAAATTACTGTACCAAATCAAGAAATCGTTTTACAGTTTAACAATGCTTCTGTAACATCTGAAGATGCTCGAAATACTATTGCTATTGTAAAAAAGCAATTGCAAGATTTAGGTGTTAGTAACATAAAAGTAAATGAAACAGAAAACGGAAAGCTAACAATTACTTATTTTAGTGATGCCGATGTTACTAGCATAAAAGAGACTTTTTCAAAAGAAAAAAAGCTAAAGCTAGATTATGCTTTTAAAAATCAAGATGAAAAAGATGCTTCAAAGCGTCCTTTTGATGAAAATGCAATCAGTTATAATCTTGATGTTTATGAAATTGAAAAAGGAAGTGATTCACAATGGGATTTAAACGGAACTTCTGTAGTAGAGCTAAAATCTGAAAGCAATAGGTTGGCCAAGCCAAGTACATATGCTTTTTTTAATGCTATAGAGATTAATGATGGCCTTGTAAAAGTTACTTATAAAACATGTTATAATATTGCGATAGCAATAGATAATACTTCACGTAAAATACCTGAGGTTAGAGCTGGACCTATAGCTTAGCCAATTCACGAAAAATAGCTTTTATCATCAACCTGTGCTGAACTTGTTTCAGTATCAAAAAGCTAAAAAATAATTTAAACATAAAAATTGTCAAGACCTACGAGAAAATTATATATTTGCTCGGTTTAAAAAAAATTGACACAAAAAATACAACATGCAAAATAAAGGATTAGTAAAATTATTTGCTTTGTTATTCGGTTTGGTAAGTATTTATCAGTTATCGTTTACATTTAAAGCAAATCAAATTGAAAGTAACGCCGAAGAAACAGCAATAACTAAAATTGCTGATACAGAAGCAGATTATAGAGCAAAAAGAAGCATTGAAGAGGCAAATTACTTAGAGTCAATAGCTACCGATACCGTTTTTAATATTGGTATAGCAAAATTCACTTATAATGAAGTGAAGCAAAAGGCTATGAACCTTGGTTTAGATTTAAAAGGAGGTATTAATGTTATTTTACAAGTATCAGTTAAAGATATTTTAAAAGGGTTAGCCAATAATACTAATGACCCTGTTTTTAACCAAGCTTTAGAAAATGCTACCGAGCTTCAAAAGAACAGTCAGGAAACATATTTAGATGATTTTTTCAAGGCGTTTGATGCTATTAAAGGGGATACTAAATTAGCATCTCCAGATATATTTTATACCAAAGCCTTAGATGGGGAGATAGACGGAAGTATGGGTGATGATGAGGTTAAAGGCATTATCGAAGAGAAGATTAATGAATCTATCGTATCGGCTTTTGAAGTATTACGTAAACGTATTGATGAGTTTGGAGTTACTCAACCAAACATACAACGATTAGGAAACTCTGGTCGTATTTTGGTAGAATTACCAGGTGTTAAAGATATAGAGCGTGCAACAGGATTATTACAAAGTACAGCGCAATTAGAGTTTTGGGATGTAGATAGAAGTCAAGAAATTGGAGCTTTTCTAGGACAAGCAAATGAAGCTTTAAAAAGCATAGTTACACCAGAAACTAAAAAGGAAGAAGTTAAGACTGAAGAAAGCTCTGATGCTGATGCTATTGATGAGCTTTTAGGAGAAGCAATAACAGATTCTACTGTAGTTGAATCAAATAATCCTTTAAGAGACTTATTATTTCAGCCTCTAGATCCTGCGTCTATAGCAACTTTAAATATAAAAGATAAGGATAAAGTTAAAGAGTATTTAAACCATCCGGAAGTAAGAACCTTACTCCCTGTAGATAAGCGCTATACTAAATTTGTTTTTGGCAAACCAGAAAAAGATAGTGAATTAGTTGGGTTATATGCTTTAGTAGGAAACAGAGATAATGTGCCTCCATTAAGTGGAGCAGTAGTAACCGATGCAAGTAACGAGTTTAGTCCGGTTGGTAATAAGTCTGAAGTAGCTATGCAGATGAATCCAAAAGGGGCTAAAATTTGGGAAGAAATGACTGGAAGAGCATTTAATCAAGGAACCCAAATAGCTATAGTTTTAGACGATATAGTATATTCGGCACCTGGTGTAACCACTGGACCTATTGCAGGAGGACGTTCTTCTATCTCAGGAGATTTTACATTAAATGAAGCTATAGATTTAGCAAATGTTTTACGTGCGGGGAAATTACCAGCTTCAGCAGATATTATTTCTAGTGAAGTGGTTGGACCATCGTTAGGTCAAGAGGCTATTGATAGCGGTACAATGTCGTTTATGATCGCTTTAGCTTTGGTGTTGGTTTGGATGATTTTCTATTACGGAAAAGCAGGTGGATTTGCAGATATTGCTATGCTATTAAACATTCTGTTGATATTTGGTATTTTATCAGGATTAGGAGCTGTATTAACCTTACCAGGTATTGCCGGTATTGTTTTAACTATTGGTATGTCGGTTGATGCTAACGTACTTATTTTTGAACGTATTCGAGAAGAAATAGTTAAAGGGAAAGGTCAAAAAGAAGCTATTCAAGATGGGTTTAGTAATGCCTTATCATCTATTTTAGATGCTAATATTACTACAGGTTTAACAGCATTAATTTTATTTATTTTTGGTACAGGACCAATTAAAGGATTCGCAACTACTTTATTAATAGGTATTGGGACCTCTTTATTTACAGCTATTTTTATTACTAGATTATTAGTAGACTGGTATGTAAACAAAGGAGGAAAGTTAGATTTTTCAACTGCTTTAACTAAAAACTTATTTAGAAACATAAATATTGAGTTCTTAAAGAAGCGTAAGGTAGCTTACACTATTTCTGCAATATTTATTGTAGTAAGTTTGGGGTCCTTATTTACAAACGGTTTAGACCAGGGAGTAGATTTTGTTGGAGGTAGAACCTATCAGGTACGATTTGCTCAAGATGTTAGTGCTACAGAAATTACAGATGTATTGTCAAAACCAGAAATTTTTGGTAGTGCAGATGCCAAAACCTTTGGAGATGCTAACCAATTAAAAATTACAACTAAGTATAAAGTTAATGAAACAGGTGCCGAAGTTGATGAGGAAATTAGAAGAGCCTTATACGATGGGCTAGTTCCTTATTTAGAAGGGGTGTCTTATGAGAAGTTTTTAGATCTGAACGATGTTAACAAACAAGTTGGCTTGCTAGAATCATATAAAGTATCGCCAACTATTGCCGATGATATTAAGCAAGCATCTGTTTGGGCTGTATTAGGATCGTTAATTGTAGTATTCCTTTATATCTTATTGCGATTTAAGAAATGGCAATACTCACTTGGTGCAGTAGCTGCGGTTTTCCATGATGTATTAATTGTATTAGGTGTTTTCTCATTAACCTACAGATTTATGCCATTTAGTATGGAAATAGATCAGGCTTTTATCGCTGCAATACTAACCGTTATTGGGTACTCGTTAAATGATACAGTGGTAGTATTCGATAGAATTCGTGAGTTCTTTAACGAGCACACCTCATGGAAATTCTATAAAGTTGTAAATGTTTCGTTAAGTAGTACATTAAGTAGAACACTAAATACATCATTAACAACGTTAGTAGTATTATTAGCTATCTTCATTTTTGGAGGCGATTCAATTAGAGGCTTTATGTTTGCCTTAATTGTAGGGGTGATAGTAGGTACCTATTCATCATTATTTATTGCAACACCAATAATGTATGATACAGTAAATAAATTAGAAGGAAAAAAGAAGAAAGACTAACTCAAATTTTTTTCTTTAATTGGAAAGCCTATCATGTATTTGATAGGCTTTTTTATGCGATGTCTGTTAAACTTACATTATTTTTACTCAATAGCGGTCATTTCATATAATTCAAACCCTTCTATTGCACCATCAGTAGCTTTCATATAATTTGCCAGATGTGCGCCCTCCATATGCGCTTTCCATAGTGCTTTGTTTTCCCAGTTTTCGTAAAATAAAAACAAATTATCGTTTTGATTGTCTTGATGTAAATCGTAATTAATGCATCCTTTTTCGGCTCTCGTTATATCAATTAGTTTTAATAATTCGTTTTTAACAAGTGTTTTCTTTTCAGGCTTAGCCAGGATTTTTGCAACAATAGTTAGTTTTTGGTTTTTCATGTATCTAAATGGTTTCAATTACTTTATTAATATCCCTTCTGGACTTAGGATTTTTACTAGGTTGATTAAGGTCGTCTTTATCTCTATAGCCTATTGCTACAGCAACAATAGTTGTGTAATCAGACTGATTTAATATTTTGTCGTAGTTTTTAGGTTCAATACCTTCCATTGGTGTAGCATCAATACCCATATTGGCACACGCACTCAACAAAACCCCCAAAGCTAAATAAACTTGACGGTCAAACCAAGTTTTAATTTGTTCCTCAGGGAGAGGCTTTATAAATTCTTTATAATAATTTACGGCTCCTTTGGGAAGCTCTTCTTCTATTTGTTTTTCAAATAGTGATAAAGTATCAATTCTGCTAAACACCACAACAGTATCACTATCAAGAACCTTATCTGTATTTAACCAGGATATTTCTGATAGGCTTAATTTTGTTTCTTGATTTGTAACAAAAGTAAACTTCCACGGCTGACTATTAATCGAGGACGGGCTTAAGCGTAAAATTTCTTTTAGTTCTTCAATTTTATTTGGTTCTATTTTTTTTGATGCGTTGTACTTTTTTGTTGTATAACGTTTTTGCATGGATTCTAAAAAGTTCATATTTTATAATTTTTGTTACTATATATTTTATAGTTGCAAAACTAAGTATAGTATTTTATCTTTGCAATAACGGTCAAAAAGGATAGTATTAAGTTATGTATAAATTTAAAGGAAATAATTACCCTTGTTGCACTAGTTTAACCATGGGGGTTATAGGCGGAAAGTGGAAAACAGTAATCTTGTACCATTTAATAGAAGGTGCATTAAGATATAATGAATTAAGAAAAGAAATGCCAACTGTAACCGAAAGAACTTTAAGCTTACAATTAAAAACATTGGAAAAAGACGGCATAATCAAAAGAAAAGTTTATACTTCAAAACCTCCTTTAAAAGTTGAATATTCCTTAACTGATTTCGGAAAAACGTTAATTCCGTTAATACGTTCAATTGCAGAATGGGGCGATTTCGCAGTAGCTAATTATTCGTAAAAAAATAAGATTCCTTAAATTTATTTCTATAAGCTTTCAACAAAAAAGAGCGCATTATTATTTAAATCGTAAAAGCCAAATTCGTTTGTGCCCCAATCTGTTTTTAGTCTTAATTTGTGTTTGCCTACAATACCACGTTTTACAAACTCCTCAAAAATGGGTTGAATATTGTTTACAAATATTTTAATTACCGAGCCACCAAGTAAGGGGTCATCATCGGTGTTTGCATGCCATTGCAAATGGATATAAAGGCTACCTCGTTTTAAAACCGCATACATGTTATCTTTGTGTACTAGTGTAAACCCAACATTATCGATATACCAAGCTGTATCTCTATCGATATGCGATGATGGTAATACGGGCGAGATATGTAATAACTCTGTGCTCACTTAGTATAGCTTATACTGTCTCCAACAGAAAGATTCCATGTGTCAACTAAACCGGCATTAATTTCTAAAACATATTTAGCAGGGGCATTTGATGGCAAAGAACTTTCATCAAAAGGTTTTGCATTTTTTTGAAAACTTACAATGGTATTAAAGCCATTTATAAAAATTAAATCTAATGGAATTTTTGTGTTCTTCATATAAAAAGAACGCTCGCTAACATCATCAAAAACAAACAGCATGCCTTGATTGTTTTTCATAGAGCTTCTGTACATCAAACCCGTTTGGGTTTCGTATTCGTTATCAGCAATCTCTATGTCTAAAATCACTTTTGCAGAATCTGTTGTTGTTTTATAAAGTGTAAGCTCGCCTTCTTTAGTAAAGGCAACTTCGGTTTGTTTTATAGCTTTTTTATCTTCTTTACAAGAGCACATACTTATGGTTAACAATAAGAACAAAAAGAGCTTTAAAGACTTGCAATACATTTTATTTAACAGTAGTTTTTGGTTTGTAAATAAACATAAAATATAATCCTATAATTATAAATGGTATGCTAAGCCACTGGCCTGTTTGTAAGCCATACCAGTTAATATATTCTTTTCCTTGTGGTTCTTTAACAAATTCCACAAAAAACCGTACAGTCCACAGTAAAATCAAAAATAGTCCAAATAAAAATCCAGATTGGTCTCTTTTTGGTGTTTTTGAATAAAAATACCATAAAATTAAAAACACAAAAATATAACAAAATGATTCGTATAATTGGGCAGGATGTCTATATGGAACCTCGCTTAACAATTCGGCAAACTGCGGATTATCGGTTACTGCATTATATGCTTTTTGTACATCTTTAATACCTGTTAGTTGCGTTATTTGATTTTTAAAATAATGATCTTGGATAAAACGAACACCGAGTGCAAAGTCTCCAGACTTTTCTCCAATAATTTCAGAATTTATAAAGTTTCCTATTCTTATAAAAACCGCTCCAGAAGCCACAGATATAACCACACGGTCTAAAACCCAAAGTAATGATTTGTAGTTGTATTTTTTTCGATATAAGTACATGCCTATAATAATACCAATGGCAGCACCATGACTTGCTAGTCCTTGAAACCCTGTAAATTCAAATCCGCCTTTAAATTTAAATGGAAGGAAAATGCTAAAAAAGTCTTGTGATATTAATTCTGACTGGTAAAATAAAACATGACCTAAACGCGCACCAAGCATTGTTGCAAAAACGGTATAAATAAATAATGGATCTAAATAGGTTAACGATATTTTTTCTTTGGTGAAAATACGTTTCATAATATACCAGCCTGTAATAAAAGCAATAACCCACATTAAGCTATAAAAATGGAGCTTGAAATTACCAACTATGTCAATTCCTGTTACAGGGTTCCAATCAAATTTTAAAAAATGCATAAGCTTATGTGTTTCAGCATAAATATAAGGTTTGCTGTACGTTTTAAGTGATTATTTAACAATTTCTATAATTTCTACTTCGAAAATTAAGTTAGATTTTGAGGGCACACCACTACGTCCTGCTTCACCAAAACCTAAATGGTAGGGTATAAATAGAGTCGCTTTATCTCCAACACTTAATTGTTGTATGCCCTCTTTAAACCCGGGAATCATTGGGGCATTCGGGCCAATTCCAGTAGTTAAAGGTTTGTAGGCCCCTGCAGATTTCTTACGTTCGTTAACGGCATCAAGTGCTTCAGCTACATCAAGTTTGCTTGTGTCTAAAAGCTTGCCATCTTCAAAATAAACGGTATAATGTGTAGATACTTTATCGGTTTCCTTTAATTTTTGTCCTGTTCCTTTTTCCGTAATAATATATTGTAATCCAGACGATAAAGTATTGGCATCTTTTTTTTGCGTATTAAATTTCTCTCTTGTAGTTTTTAAAATGGCTTCAGCTTTAGCTTTTCGTTCTTTTTCTTTACGTTCAACCTCTGCAAAATGATTAATAAAAACATTTGGAGCATCAAATTTTTTAGCTGCTTTGCCCTTTCTAATAATATTTAATTCGTCAATTACAATATCTTCAGCAGGTTTATTTCTTGGGCCAACTTTAACATTTGATATGGTATCGAGAATATCTAGCCCTAAAACTAATTCCCCAAAAACGCTATGTACATTGTCTAAATGCGGTTTAGGAGCTTCGGTTATAAAAAACTGGCTTCCGTTGGCATTAGGTCCTGGATTTGCCATTGATAAAATACCCAATGTGTCATGTTTTAAATCCGGGTGAAATTCGTCATTAAATTTATAACCAGGACTTCCGGCTCCGGTACCAAGAGGGTCACCGCCTTGAATCATGAACTGATCCATTACACGATGAAAAATAAGACCATTATAGAATTTTTTGCCTTTATATAGGCTATCTACCATTGTGTTAGTGCCTTCGGCTAACGATACAAAGTTTGCGACTGTAATTGGTGCTTTTTCATAATTTAGTTTGGCAACCATAACCCCTTTTGTGGTTACAAATTCAGCATATATACCATCATCAAGATTTGGATATTGTGCCTTGCAAGACGTTAAGTTTATTAACAGTACTAAACTTATAATTTTTATAATTCGCATAATTAATTTAATTGGATTGATTTTGGGTAATAGAGTTGATGGTTACTTCACAAATTAAAGGAGTATTAGAGCCTATTTTGTTCTGATCGCCATAATAACCGTAGGCCTTTAGAGAAGGAAATAGAAATGTAACAGTTTCACCTGTTTTCATAAGTTTTAAACCCTCTCGCAAACCTGTAAACAATTCTTCTTGATCCATAGCATAGGTTTGGGTTTTGATATCCTCTTTCGAATAAATTAAAGTGCCGTTTAAGTTTTTTATATTATAATTGTAATTAACAACATCTCCAAAACGAGGTGTTTTTAAAGTATCAATATCTATTTTGGTATTGTAAAAGTACCAAAACCCGCTTTCTGAAGCGATGTAATCATTTTCTTTTTCAAGCGCCATAAGTTTTTGAATATTAGCTTGCTCTTTGGCATTTAATTTTTTGTTGCGTTCAACAGAGGCATCAATAAAAGATCCCGTTTTTACCGAAAGAGGTTTTCGGGCTTCTGGGGTTTTGCAGCTAAATAAAAAAAGAAGTGCAAAAGCTATTGTTAATTGTTTAGTCATCATTTAGGGCTTTATTATAACTAGGCAATATACTAATAAATTTTTCGATAGTATCTTTTAAAGATAGTTCGCTTCTTCCTCCTGCTGCATTGGTGTGTCCGCCACCATTAAAGTGAGCACGAGAAAATTCGTTCACAGAAAAGCTTCCTTTAGAGCGTAGTGAAATTTTTATGATACCTTCTTGTTTGTCTTCAATAAAAATAGCAGCTAGCACAATATTCTTTAAAGATAGCCCGTAGTTTACAACGCCTTCGGTATCTCCTTTTTTATAATTATACGTGTTAAGTTCTTCTTGCGAAAGGGTTATATAAGAGGTTCTTAATTCGGGAATCACTTTTAAATTACTTAAAGCACACCCTAATAACTGTAACCTTTCATAGCTGTTTGTATCGTAAACATTATTATGAATTTGAGCATTATTTGCTCCTTTTTCAATAAGTTTAGCTATAATATGATGTGTTTTACTTGTTGTTGAAGGAAATCGAAAAGACCCCGTGTCTGTCATAATACCTACATAAATACAAGTCGCAATATTAGAATCGATACTATTTGTATCTCCTAACATATCAATAAAATGATAAACCATTTCTGCTGTAGAACTCATGCTAACATCCGAGAACATGTAAGCAGCATAATTATCTGGTGATTGATGGTGGTCTATCATTATTTTAATGGCTTTACTTTCTGTTAAAGCAGTTTCCATATTTCCGGTTCTGTGAAAGGCATTAAAATCTAAGGTAAAAATAATGTCGGCAGATGTAATTAAATTTTCACAGGCTTCTGTTTGAGTATCGTGTTTTAAAATAGTTTCATTTCCAGGCATCCATTTTAAAAAAGCAGGATAATCATTAGGTACCATAACAGTGGTATTATGATTGAGCTTTAATAAATAATGGTATAATGCTAAGGTAGAACCAATAGCATCCCCATCAGGGTTTTTGTGAGGTACTATTACTATCTTTTTAGGAGAAGCTAATAGTTGTTTTATGCTCTTAATGTCTTCTTTCGTCATAGGTAGCGAATATACAATTTTTTTAAAACTGGATTGCCTTGTTTTTATGTAGAAATACATTACTTTTGCAGCCAATAAAAAATAATAAAATGGCAACAAATAGAACATTTACTATGCTTAAGCCAGATGCTGTTGAAAAAGGACACATTGGCGCAATATTAGAAAAGATTTCGGCTTCAGGATTTAGAATTGTAGCAATGAAATTAACGCAAATGACAAAAGCTGACGCTCAGGCATTTTATGCAATACATAAAGAACGCCCATTTTTTGGAGAGTTAGTAGAATATATGACTCGTGGACCAATTGTAGCGGCTATTTTAGAAAAAGATAATGCTGTTGAAGATTTTAGAACCTTAATAGGTGCTACTAACCCTGCAGATGCAGCCGAAGGAACGATACGTAAATTGTATGCAGCTTCTATAGGAGAAAATGCTGTACATGGAAGTGATAGCGATGATAATGCAGCTATTGAGGGAGCTTTTCACTTTTCAGGCAGAGAGATGTTTTAATTAGGTTAAAACAAAATAATATTAAAAACCCCACAAGATGATTGTGGGGTTTTTCGTTTTAAAAAGTATTTTATGTTTTATTAAACGACTTTAACGTTTACGGCATTTAATCCTTTTCTGCCTTCCTGTAAATCAAATTCTACGAAGTCGCCTTCATGAATCTTATCGATTAATCCAGAAATATGGACAAAATGTTCTGTGTTTGAACCTTCTTCTGTTATAAACCCGAATCCTTTAGAATCGTTGAAGAATTTTACTGTTCCTTTACGCATTGTTTTTAAATATTAAATTAATTATTAATGAGTAAGCAAACTTGATGCCACAAAAAAAGCCTATCAAAATGATAAGCTTTTTACTGTAATTGTTAAAGTATATGTATTAGATTACTTTTACGTTTACGGCGTTTAATCCTTTTCTACCTTCTTGTAGATCGAATTCAACATTGTCGCCTTCACGAATTTCATCGATAAGTCCTGAAATGTGTACGAAATGTTCTTTGTTGTTGTCTTCTTCAATGATGAATCCAAACCCTTTAGAGTCATTGAAAAATTTTACGGTACCTTTACTCATTGTATTTGTATTAAAATAATTAAGCACCAAAGGTAGCATAAAAAATAATAGCTTTTATCATTTAATGTTTTTTTTTGTGTTTTTTTAAAATAGCTAATTATCGCAAAATCAATTTTTTAACTATTTCTTTGCCTAATTCTTCATTAAGCATATTAATTATTTTTTGCTTACCATAACTTAATTCTTCTCTTAAAACACTCGAGCTTAATTGAACATAAAGTGTACCGCGCTCTAAATTAACCGCTGTGGTGTAGTTGTTTACACCATTGCCCATAAGCTTTACCCAGGCATCAGCAACATTAACTTTATTTAGTCCTTTTTCGAGCTTATTGGTTTCAACAAACTCTTTTAATGCGTCACTTATACTTATATGTTCGTTGTTGCGTTTTGGCATAAATGGTTTTTTTATTACACTATTATTCTACTTAGGCTCAGTACATGCTATCTTTGTTGTGGCTTTTCACTACAATCTCTAACACACTATTTAACTAGACTTCAAATCTAATATTCCAGATCATTATAGTTCTATAAATATCAAATATTTTTATTGTGAATTAAAAGATGCTTTCTTTTTATTATTAATTTTTAGAAACACTAAAAGTAAACCAATCAATATAAATGGTAAACTTAGTACTTGCCCCATATTAATGGCCATATCATTTTCAAAACCTACTTGATTTTCTTTAAAAAACTCAATAATAAATCTAGCTAAAAATACTAGAATTAATAGCATGCCTAAAATAAACCCATTAGGTTTTTTTTTATCTCTGTATTTGTAAATTGAAATTAAAATCATAAAAATAATAATATACGAAAATGCTTCGTACAATTGCGTTGGATGACGTGGAATTAAATCATCCTTTTGAAAAACCACTCCCCAGTTTCCATTTGTTGGCTTACCATAAATTTCAGAATTCATAAAATTCCCAAATCTTATAAATGCTGCTGTAATAGGAGCTACAATAGCAATTCTATCTAAAACCCATATAAAATTAGTTTTGTATTTTTTACAATATATACCAATCGCAGTTAAAACACCTAATGTGCCTCCATGACTTGCTAATCCTTGAAAACCAATAAATTTATAAGAGCCTTCAACTTTTGCTATTGGAAGAAATATCTCTAACGGATTTTGAAAATAATATAGGGGTTCATAAAATAAACAATGCCCGAGTCTTGCCCCTAATAATATTCCAATAAAAATATATGTTGAAAGTTTTTCTAATCTTTCAAAAGGAATATTCTCTTTTGCATAGATTCGTTTTGCTATATAAAATGCAAGAAGTAAGCCCGTAATAAAAAATAATCCGTAATATTTTAAAGGAAACGTTTCTGTTATCCAAAATATTTCAGAGTCAACATTCCAGTTTATAATTTTATCATTCATTATTTATCGTATAGTTTGATATTACACGAAATAACTTCATTATAATCCATTAACATATTCTGCATACCCACTTTTTTCTAATACGTCTTGTACTGGCAACTTATAAATATCTTTCCAAGAATTATCTCCGTGCTTGTTTGTATAAGATTCTACTATTCTAAAACCTAACCAGTAAAATAATGTTTTAGGGGACTTCATTTCTAATCCTAATTTTCTTAATGGATCATCTTCTCCATTATAGTAAAAATAAGACGAACATTTTTGATAAACCTCTTTTTCATGTAATACATACCACTGCCACTCTTTTTGAGTCATTTGCTCGACAGCTTGTGGTTTGGATATTTTACCATCAAAATATTTGTAGGTGTAAAAACAGGCAAAACCTTCATCTATAATTAATCTTAAGGGCGTGTCTTTGTTTGAGTCCATCTCTCTTGTTGGCTCATAAATAAAATGATTGAATTCATGTGGAATTCCTTCTTGTACCATATTAATAATATCAAAATTATTATCTAATAAATCTAGAATAAATGCATCATTTTCCATTCCTCCAAAACCAATACCCTCAATAGGAGCAAGTATTATGCTCAATTTAACATTTTTAGGAGATCGTCCGGTTAATTCTTTTAAACCTTTAAGATTCGATTTTAGTACTGAATCAAATTTAATATTTAACAATTTATTTACTCTAGATTCAATAGAATCTTTTTTATCGTGATAGATTTTTTTATTCCATGCTATCATCCCTTCGCTAGTAGTAAACATCTCTTTATCAAATAAAACTCCATATAAGTCATGCCAAATTTTTGGTTGTCTTTTGAATACTTTTTCTTTTATTAAAGAACTGTCAAATGTGTTATTTTTGTGGGCTAAAATTTGATGTTTAAATAGGTTGTAAACTGTAATATCATCAACTTTAATGCTATCTGGTACCTTTTCCAATTTATTGAAAAGGGATAACTCATTTTTTGTGATTTTATTTTTTTTGTTGCAACTGAAAAACAAAAAAAATAATAGAATTAATGATATAAAAATTCCTTTTTTCATAAGGTGTTATAGCTTAAATATCTCATAACTCTGGTGCACTTGTTTTACAGCATGTTCTGTGCGTTCGGCATGGGTATCACTGATAAATAGCTGGCCAAAATTTTCGTCGTCTACTAATTTAATAATTTGTGCTACACGCTGCTCATCTAACTTATCAAAAATATCGTCTAATAATAAAATAGGATTTACACCACTTTGTGCTTTAATAAAATCGAATTGCGCCAATTTTAGTGCAATTAAAAACGATTTTTGTTGTCCCTGGCTTCCAAATTTTTTAATGGGATGATTTTCAATATTAAAAAGTAAATCGTCTTTGTGTATTCCAACACTGGTATATTGTAAAGCTTTGTCTTTATTTAATGCATTTTGCAAAAGCGTTGTTAAATGGTCATCAAATAAATCGCTGTGGTACACTAAATCTACACTTTCGTTGCCATTGCTAATGGCTTGGTAGCGGGCTTTAAAGATAGGAATGAATGCTTTTAAAAAGGCATCCCGCTTTTCAAAAATTTTAGTTCCGTAGTCGGTTAATTGATTGTTGTAAATGTCTAAAGTATCACCGTTAAATGTATGATTTAGTGCAAAATATTTAAGTAAAGCATTACGTTGTGCTAATACCTTATTATAATTAATTACATGGGTTAAATAGGTCTTGTCGCTTTGCGAAATCACACTGTCTATAAACTTTCGGCGTGTGCTACTGCCTTCAATAATTAAGTCCCTGTCGGCTGGCGATATGATAACTAAAGGCAAAAAGCCAATGTGTTCACTAAACTTCTCGTAAGCTTTCCCGTTGCGTTTTATCACCTTTTTTTGCCCGCGCTTTAAGCTTACTATTACTTTTTCATTTTTACCTTCTTTTTCGTATACGCCATCAATTACAAAAAAGGCTTCATCGTGTTTAATATTCTGAGTCGCTACAGGATTAAAATAACTTTTACCAAAGGACAAATGATAAATGGCATCTAAAACATTTGTTTTTCCTATACCATTATTACCAACAATGCAGTTTATTTTGTTATTAAACCTAAACTGTTTACTATCAAAGTTTTTATAATTAAGTAACGAAAGTGATTTTAAAATCATACAAAAAGCAACATATAAAGTGTTTAGAAGCGACAATGCTTTAAAAGGATGTGCAAATTATTGAAAAATATCAAATAAATACCCTTTTAGTTATGAAGAAAAATTATATTTTTGCGGCGCATTAATACAGAACGAATAAATGGCGACTTACAAGAAAAAATATAAAGCAAAGACTAAAGCAGAGAAAGAGCACAATATAGAAGAAGGCTCAACTACAGCTGAAGTTTTTAACACGCTTGATGAAACGGCATCAAAAACAGAAGCATTTGTAGAGAAGAATCAAAAATACATTTTCATTATTATTGCTGTTGTAGCATTGGTGGTTTTAGGTTCTTTAGGGTATAAAGAATACATAGCAAAACCAAAACAGTTAAATGCTATGAACGATATGTTTCAAGCCCAAAAGTATTTTGATCAGGCTGTGAATGGTGTAGCAAAAGATTCACTATTCAATTTAGCATTGAATGGTGGAGAAGGGAAGTTTGGAATGTTAGATATTATTTCTGAGTACAGTGGAACACCTTCAGCTAATTTAGCGAGTTACTATGCAGGAACAGCTTATTTAAAACTTAAAGATTATAAAAATGCAGTAGAACATTTAAGTAATTTTAAAAGTGATGATGAGGTTTTAGCTGCTTTAGCCAAAGGGAATATAGGTGATGCTTTTGTTCAGTTAAACCAAAAGGAAGATGCGTTAAGTTATTACGAGCAAGCTGCAGAAATGCGTAGCAATGAGTATACCACGCCTATGTATTTACATAAAGCCGGAACTATTGCTTTAGATTTAGGAAAAGCTGATAAAGCATTAACTTATTTTAAAAGAATTAAAGCTGATTATCCTACATCGACTGAAGCAGCCAATGTTGATGTGTTTATAGGAAAAGCACAAGTGCTAGCAAATAAATAGTACCAATTTAATTATAAAATGGCAACGGTAAATAAAAATTTATCCGACTACGATAAAACAACAATCCCAAACGCGAGTAAATTTCGGTTTGGGATTGTTGTTTCAGAATGGAACGATACCATTACTGAAGGTTTATATGAAGGCGCATATAATACATTAGTAGAACATGGGGTATCGCCAAATAATATTTTGCGATGGGACGTTCCCGGGAGCTATGAGCTTATATATGGTTGCAAAAAAATGCAAGAGCAAATGGTAAATGTAGTTATAGCCATAGGAAGTGTTATTCAAGGCGAAACCAAACATTTCGATTTTGTATGCGAAGCCGTTTCCCAGGGTATAAAAGACCTAAACGTGACACGCGAAACACCTGTAATTTTCTGTGTTCTTACAGATAATAATATGCAACAAGCCATAGAACGCTCTGGCGGAAAGCACGGTAATAAAGGAACCGAAGCAGCTGTTGCCGCTATTAAAATGGCCGAGTTGAGAAAAAACAGCTAACAGTTTTTAAACTCCAATTGTTAGAAAGCAAATTTCAAAACATATTATTAGTTGACTTTGTAGTTTAACTTGTAATTTAGTTTTTTAGTACTATGTGTCTTTTTATTTGAGCGTCATGCAAAACTTGCTTCGGTATCCCAAATTGATTAAAAATAAATATTTAAGTTAACGTGATCATAAAACAAGTTTAGGAAGTTAAATGATTTTAGAATTTACCCTTTTTGAATTTACACGATAGGGTTTTGTTAACAATTTTTGGCATTTCAACTTCTGTTTTCTACCTATTTTTAAGTATTTTTGGTTTACAAGCATTATACTTTGTTTAAACAACGAAAACATAAAACCTTTAATTATCAATCTAGATTTTCTAAAGAAAATGAAGAAGACTCAAATGTTGGTGAACCAGCCAGAAAAGAGTTTGTTTCAAAATGGAACGATAAACGAAATAGTAGCCGTAAAGGAGGCTTTGGTATGTCAATACGTACACTTATTATAGTTTTGGTACTATTATTGATTTGTATGTTTTGGTTAGAGTCGAAAGCCAATTAATTAAAAACTTAAGATTATGGGACCTATAAAATTCACTTTAATTAAGAGATTGCCTAGAAATAAAAGGTTTAATTATACGCCGCGATATTATAAAGGTAAAGAAGATACTGACGAATTGAAATATGACACAAAGTTTGATGCTTATGCAGACAATTATAATAAAGGCGACTTTTCAGGGCAATGGCACGAAAGTAGAATAAGTAGTAGAAATAGAGATAATTCGGAGTTTAATAAAACGATCGTAGTTTTAGTTTTACTTTTTGTTCTTATTTTCCTTTTCATTATCGATTTCGATTTGTCTATTTTCTTTTCTAAATAAATACATGGCAGACATTATTCAACTTTTACCAGACCATGTTGCAAATCAAATAGCTGCTGGAGAAGTTGTACAACGACCAGCTTCAGTAGTTAAAGAACTATTAGAAAATGCTATAGATGCCGGAGCAACAACAATCAAACTTATTGTAAAAGACGCTGGTAAAACCCTTATTCAGGTTATTGATGATGGCAAAGGCATGAGCATAACAGATGCACGATTAAGTTTTGAACGGCACGCCACATCTAAAATTAGAACAGCCGACGATTTGTTTCAATTACATACCAAAGGCTTTCGTGGTGAAGCCTTAGCTAGTATTGCAGCCATAGCTCATGTCGAGTTAAAAACAAAGCAAGAGCAAGATGATGTGGGAACTGCTATTATTATTGAAGGCAGTAATGTGGCTTCTCAAGAGGTTGTAGTAACCCCTAAAGGCACATCTATAGCAGTAAAAAATTTATTTTTTAATATCCCTGCACGGCGCAATTTTTTAAAATCAAATACTGTAGAGTTACGCCATATTATTGATGAGTTTCATCGGGTGGCATTGGCGCATTCCAATATTAGTTTTGCAATGTATAATAATGGAAGCGAAACATGTAACCTACCCGTTAGTAATTATAGACAACGTATTGTAAACATCTTTGGAAATAAAACCAATGAGAAATTAGTTCCGGTAGAAGAAGATACCGAAGTGCTCAAAATTTCAGGTTTTGTTGGTAAACCGGAATATGCCAAAAAAACCAGAGGCGAGCAGTACTTTTTTGTGAATAACAGATTTATAAAAAGCGCCTATTTAAACCATGCCATTGCATCTGCATTTGATGGGCTGCTTAAAAATGGGACCCACCCTAGTTATTTTTTAAATTTAAAGGTCGATCCGCAAACCATTGATATTAATATTCATCCCACAAAAACGGAGATAAAGTTTGATGACGAACATACTTTATATGCTCTATTAAGATCGGCCGTAAAACACAGTTTAGGACAGTTTAATATTGCACCTGTATTGGATTTTGAAAGAGACTCAAACTTAGATACACCATATGGTTATAATAAAACTGAAACAAACACACCAACAATAGAAGTTGATAAAAGTTTTAATCCGTTTCAAGAAGAAACCAAATTTAAATCCAAAGGCCTTACATACAAAAAAGAATCTACTGCTGGCTGGGAAAACTTATATGTTGGGTTAGAATCTAAAGGCACAAAAACACAGCAAGATTTTAGTGAAATACATTTTGAAAGTGAAGAGCCTACAGGGTCGATATTTGATGATGATAAACATGTAGATAAAATTCAAACAACGTATCAGCTTCATAATAAATATATAGTAAGTACAATTAAATCGGGGATGTTAGTTATCGATCAGCACCGGGCACATCAACGTATTTTATACGAAGATTTTCTTAAAAATATGACCATTAAAGAGGCGGTAAGTCAACAATTGTTGTTTCCGCTTCAGCTGCATTTTTCGGTACAAGACATAGAAATAATAAATCAATTAAAAGAAGATTTAGAACATACAGGTTTTATCTTTTCTAGCGTTAATAAGGAATCGGTTGAGATTATTGGAGTTCCTGTAAGTGTGCCGGAAAGTGAAGTGTCCATTATTTTAGAACAGCTTATTAGCGATGTAGAAAACGAAGTCCCCGATGCGCATTTTAGTGCCACCGATTTATTAGCAAAATCGATGGCAAAAAGTTTAGCTATTAAAACCGGGCAGGCTTTACAAAAAGATGAGCAAGAACATTTGGTAAATCGTTTGTTTGCATGTAAAGAACCTAATGTATCGCCCACTAATAGAGCAACATTTATAACGATGAGTGTTGACGAGTTAGATAAAAAATTTATGTAATATGATGAGAATTTCAGATACCGTTAAGCATTTAATAATTATTAATGTAATTATGTTTATTGGGACTATGTTTGTTGGTAAAGGTATTTTGTTTTACGACTTATTTGCAATGCATTTTCCTGAAAATGAATCGTTTCAGCCTTGGCAAATTATTACACATATGTTTATGCATGGTGGAGCAGATTTAAATAATTTAAGCCTCATGCATATTTTATTTAATATGTTCGCATTGTGGATGTTTGGAACTCCTGTAGAACAAGTTTTAGGAAGCAAAAAGTTTTTATTTATATATTTTTCAGCCGGATTAGGAGCAGTTGCTTTACAGGTCGGGTATTATTATTTTGACTTCTATTCAGCTATTAGTGGTATTTCAGACTTAAATATGAGTAGCGAAATGATTAGTAAAATTGTTTCTATTGATGCAAGTGAAGGGCACTATATAAAAGGAGAAATATTAAGTAAAGAAATGATACCTATTTTAGCTGAATATAATTTTAACCCAGATTTAATTAATAGTGAAGCATTCAAATCTTTGTTTGATATGAATGTAATTGCAAGAAACACTATGGTGGGTGCCTCAGGTTGTATTATGGGCATTTTGGCTGCTTTTGGTATGATGAATCCCAATGCAGAATTAATGTTGATTTTTTTACCAATACCGGTTAAAGCGAAATACTTTATTCCTGGTATTATTTTATTAGATCTGATTTCTGGAATTACTGGGCAATCTTTTTTCAGTCCAAGTAATACAGCCCATTTTGCTCATGTAGGTGGTGCACTAACAGGGTTTTTAATTATGTGGTATTGGAAAAAAACGCAGTTTAATAGAAACCGCTGGAATTAAATGACGTCACTCACTCAAGATATAAAGGGCAAATTATCTAATCTTAATGTATTAGAAAAAATTATAGCTATTAATGTTATTATTTTTCTTGTTGGTTATATACTCACAAAGGTTTTGTCGCTTCCAGATGAAACCAGTTTAAATGGGTTTGAATTACCTAAAGATTTTACTGAAGTGATTTATAAACCATGGACTATAATTACCTATGGGTTTATACATTATGATTTTTGGCATGTTCTTTTAAATATGCTGGTATTGTATTTTATAGCACGAATGCTCCTAAATCTTTTCAATGCTAAAATGGCTTTAAATGTTTATTTTTTAGGTATTATTTGCGGGGCATTATCTTTTCTGTTTGCCTACAATGTATTACCATCTCAAATTTTAAAACCTGCTCTGGGTCTACTTGGAGCTTCAGCTGGAGTAAGAGCGTTATTAATTTTTATTTGCACTTATATGCCCAATCAGGAAGCGCGCTTTTTTACTTTTGGTATAAAGCTTTGGTATGTTGGAGTTGCTATTATTATTTTAGATGTTTTAGGACTGTTTGGAGATAATCAAGGAGGGCATATAGCTCATATTGGGGGAGATGTACTAGGTTATTTTTATGCAAAACAATTGGCTAAAGGGAAAGACATTGGTAAAGGCTTCGAAAAGCTTATGGATGCTTTTGCTAACATGTTTAAATTCTCTAAAAAAGCACCCTTAAAAACCGTTCATAAAAACAAAAGTAAGGTTGGTGGTTATACTAAAGGCGAGTTTAATCAGTTTAATAATCAAAAAAAAATAGATATTATACTGGATAAAATTAGTAAAAGTGGCTATGATAGTTTAACTGCAGAAGAAAAAGAATTTCTTTTTAAAGCCGGAAAATAGTTTTGATAGTTGGTGGGTGACCGTAGACAGAAGAGAATTATACTTTAAAAAATTTGATAATGAGTAAATTTAAATTTGAAAAGTTATTGATATGGCAAAAGGCTATGGGTCTGGGTGAAGAAATGAATTTATTGATTGATAATTTCCCTAAAAAGGAAATTTATAATCTTTCTTCTCAACTATTAAGAGCTATTAATTCTGTAGTTTTAAATATTTCTGAGGGTTGTATTGGGCCAACGAACCCTGAACAAAATAAGTTTATTGGATACCCTATTCGTTCTCTTGAAATGGTTACTTGTTTGCCTAAAGCTAATAGAAGAAATTATATTACCAGTAATCAGTTCCAAAAACATTATGATGAATCTTTTCATTTCATGAATATGATGTTAGCTTTTAGAAATAATTTAAAATAACACCTGTCTTTCGTCAACAAACATTAGGCATTCTACTATGAAAAAACTAAATTTTATAAATAAAATCATTTACTTTATAAATGCAGTTTTTGCTATTCTTCTTTTGTTATCATTCCTTTTGCCTTTTGCTCCTCCTAAAACTTTTTCAGTATTATCGGTGCTTAGCCTGGGGGTTGCCTTTTTAATTTTATGTAATGCTTTGTTTTTTTTATACTGGCTTGTTAAACTTAAAAAGCAATGTATTTTGTCGTTTGCGGTGCTTTTTATTGGTTATGTTTTTTTTGGATCGTTATATAAATTTTCTTCTTCAAAGCAGATTGAAAACCCTGATAACTTTAAAGTTATGAACTATAACGTGCGGTTATTTAATCTTTATAATTGGATTTCCAAAGACAGTGTGGAAAATAGTATTGTTAATTTTATTAAAACCGAATCACCTGAAATTTTAAGTATACAAGAATATCATCCTCATAAAAATGTAGATTTATCGTTTTTTAAATATAAGTTTGAAAAACTTTCTGGTAAGAAAACAAAATACGGGCAGGCCATTTTTTCACAATACCCAATTATAAATTCGGGTTCTATTGAGTTTCCAGATACCGGTAATAATGCTATTTTTTCTGATATTGTTAAAGATTTAGATACTATAAGAGTTTATAACATTCATTTGGAATCTATGCGTATTGATGCCAATGTAGAGAGCCTTAAAAAAGAGGATTCTGAGCGTCTTTTTAATAGGATTGGTGCAACCTTTAAGATGCAGCAATTTCAAACCGAATTATTTTTAATGCATAAAAAGCAGTGTAAGTACAAAATGATAGTTTGTGGCGACTTTAACAATACGGCTTTTTCGTATGTATATAGAAAAATTAAAGGGAATTTAAATGATGCGTTTAAGGAAGCTGGAAACGGTTTTGGCAGAACTTACGAATTTAAATTTTTCCCTGTTAGAATTGATTTTATACTAACCGATAAAGCTTTTGCCGTGAACGGGTTTAAAGCCTATAATGAGCATTATTCTGATCATTACCCAATTATGACAACTTTAAGTTTGCAAAAGGATTAATGGGGGTTACATAAATGAACAATCAACAATGTCAGAAATAATATGTATTACCAATCCTAAAGCAAGGAGCCTGGATTTTTTTGGAACTAAAAGAAATAAATAAAAGGTTATAGCAAAGTAGGAGTGAAGCGGATGAAAGTTAATGCTGCATCTGTTAGGGTCGAATACGGGGTTTGCTAATAAATGATCTAAATCTATTAGCATTGCAGAAAGCATCATTAAAAAGGCCAATTTCCAACGGGTTCTATAAAATACTAAAGCCACAAAAAGAGGTACTAAAAAGTGGCAGCCATAGTGTGCAAATGTTTGTAGCATTATAGTTGTATTAATGTTTGGGCCTCTAAATAACTTACGGCATTAGGCCCCTCATTAAACAATAAATCTAAAATACTTAAATTAGGAATAAAGCCGTGTTTGGTATTAAATACTTGAGTGTAGGGTTCAAACTTATAAGTGGCTTCTTTTTTTGCATGAACTAAGGGTCTGTAGTCTGTTTTATCTTCAACCAGTTTTTTATAAGTTTCTGTTTTTGAAGTGTTTAATTCCAATTGCAAACAGTCACAAACAACTTTGAAACATTTCAAATTAAAATCTAAAATACAGTCTGCTTTTATTTCAAATAGCGGTAGTAACTCATCTTCATAATATTCAAAAAAAGGAGAAGTGCGATAGGCTGAGAGCAACGATTTCCAGTGGAGGCTTTGCCAATTTTCTTCATTAAAAATTTTAACATCTCTATATTTTTGTCGATTTTTTTGAGAGTGAATAACCGGAATGTTTAAGGCCAATTTCCCGTTAGCTCCATAAATATAAGTACGATTTCTGTAGGTTTGTTTTAAGAAATTATCGTCAACTTCAAATACAACATGTTTTGCATTTACCATGGCAACAAAATGCGCTATATTAGGGAAATATGTTGGATGAATCAATACACTCATTCGTTTAGCTGTAAGTTGTTTAGTTGTTAACGGCTAAACGCCTAACAAATTTACAAATTAACTATTTGCTTTCTTGCGATTTCTCCATTTACTAAATCCAATCCAACCCAATAATACAATTAAAAAAGGAATGAAATAAGATGTTGCTTTACCACTACCGCCAACGGTAGTAAAGAAACGTTCCCATCTTGCATTAGGGAATCCATCCCAACTCATCCAAATAAATACAGGTTTTCCTAAAACATGATCAAAAGGAACAAACCCCCAACGTCTGGCATCAACCGAGTTATGGCGGTTATCTCCCATCATCCAATAATAGTTTTGCTTAAAGGTATATGTGCTAGTAACCTTACCATTTATTAAAATTTGATTGCCCTTAACTTGTAATGTATTGCCTTCGTATTCTGTAATGATACGTTTGTAAAGTGGTAAGACGTCCAGGTTAATATCTATGGTTTTGCCTGCTTCAGGAATGTATAAAGGACCAAAAAAGTCTACATTCCATTTATAATTTGGGTCATGCGGAAAAATATTTGGGTCACGACGACCTTTTTTATCTAAAACAGGTGTGATCTTAGCAACACTCGGATGGTTTTTAAATTGATTAGCAGCAAGATGTGTGGCGGCAGGAACTATTATTTTGTTTTCTGCATTACGATAAATCCCATCAGTAATATCGTATCTGGATTTTAAATAGTCAATTATATTGTTATTAAAGCCCTGACCTGGTTTTAAATCAACTTCATAGCTAAACTGTAATTTCGCTCTGTCTGGTAATACATTTTGTTTTCCATTTATAAAAACATAACCATTTCGAATTTCAAGAGTATCTCCAGGAGTACCAACACAGCGTTTTACTAAATTGGTTTTTTTGTCGATAGGTTTGTAGTAATTTCTATCAGGAGTAAAATCGTTCATATTCAACAAGGTATCGGCAGGTTGATTAAAAACTACAATTTCGTTCCTGTCAATTTTTTCAAAACCAGGGAATCGCATGTACGGCAATTGTAGTTTATTTATCCATGATGTTTTTCTCTTGTCATAATTATCATTAAATAAATAAGATTTTTTATTTAAAATAGGAATGGTATCATGTACCATTGGAGCTCCAATTGTTGTCATAGGTATTCTAGCCCCATAATGAAATTTACTAACAAAAAGAAAATCGCCAACTAATAAAGATTTTTCTAATGATGAAGATGGAATAGTAAAAGGTTGGATAAAATAGGTGTGTACAATAGTAGCCGCAACAATAGCAAATAAAATAGAACTTGTCCATTCACCAGAACTCGATTTTGGTTGTGTGCTTCTATCTTTTACATATTCAACATCGGCAATATAGTTTAAATAGAAATTGTAAAACCCTAGGGTAACAACGGCTAAAAAAGTATCTAATGTGGTGTTTTTACCAAAGCTTCGTGCCGTTTCTACCCAAACAACTATAAACATGATAAGATTTACAATGGGTAAGAATAGTAAAATAATCCACCACCAGGGGCGGTTAATTATTTTCATTAAAATAACACCGTTGTATACAGGAATAAAAGCCTCCCAGGCTTGTCTGCCAGCTTTAATATATAATTTCCATGTGCCTAAACCATGGATAGCTTGAATAATTAAAATAAATATAAACCATTGCATTAATGTCATAATCGTACTTTTTTATTGTCTTCCCGAGCGTAGTCGAGAGGCTATTTGTATTTATTTTTGTTAGTAGCATGCCAATTTATATTGTTACTACTTACTATGTTTATTAACCAATATTTAACACATCATTCATCGTAAAAACCCCTGCTTTACCTACAATCCATTCAGCAGCAATTACAGCTCCTAAAGCAAACCCTTGCCGGTTGTGTGCCACATGCTCTATAGAGATCGTATCTACTTCACTTTCGTAATTTACTGTGTGAGTCCCCGGAACATTTTCTATACGCTTAGCTGTGATGGGAATGGTATTTTTTCCATTTTCATCTAGTTTCCACTGATCAAATCCTTCATGCTTGGAAATTATGCCATCAGCTAATGAAATAGCTGTTCCGCTGGGAGCATCAAGTTTTTGAGTATGATGAATCTCTTCCATGCTAACATGATACTGTTTTAATGTACTCATCATTTTAGCCAGGGTTTTATTAAGCTCGAAAAAAATGTTAACACCTAAACTGTAATTTGAGGCATAAATAAAGGCCCCATTTTTTTCTTTGCATAAGTTTACAGCAGCATCATATTTGTCTAGCCAACCCGTAGTGCCGGAAATAACAGGGACATTATTGTTTAAACAGTTAGATATATTATTAAAAGCAACATTAGGGATGCTAAAATCTATGGCAACATCAGCTTTGGTGATATCATAATCTTTATCGTCTTTATCAACTTTTAAAACAATACTATGCCCCCGATTTAATGGCAATTTGTTCTATGGTCTTGCCCCATTTTTCCGTATCCAAGTAAAGCGATATTCATATGTATTTATGTGTTGTTTTCTTAATACCTATTTTTAGGTTTAAAATTTAAAATTTAAAGTTAATCCCAGATTACCAGTAGCATCTATTTCATTTATTTTATAATGAGGAGCCAAAGATAAGTTTTCATCTACATTATATTGTAATAAATGGGCATCTACATTGGCATCAATAATATTTAAAGCATATAAGCCAATGGTTACTAAAAGTGAAACTTCTTTATTTCTTCTATAACAGCTTTTGAGCTCGAAGTTCTAAACCTTCGTCAGTTACACGAGGTGTAGAAAGTTGCTGGCCTTCAGCATCTAAATAAAACTCATCGTTTGTAAAACCGGCTAATCTACTTTTATAAGCATCACGATACCGTTTGTATTCATTGTTGTTGTTAATGTAAAAATATATACCTGTTCCCAAAGCAGCATAAACAATAGGGATTTTCCAATATTTTTTATTGTAAGCTTGTCCTAAACCAGGTAAAACCGCAGAATAAAATGCAGCTTTTGCAGGAGATAACGGGTTAATAGGTTCTTTAATTGTTAATAATAGAATCTATAACAACTTCTTTGGGAAGCTCTCCTAGTTTTTTGTCCTTATCTTTATCTTGAGCAATTATTGAAAAGCAGCTTAAAAATATAAGATATTCCCTGTTATTAGAAGTTTATTTGGCACCTTGAACTAATTTTTTAATACGGTTAAAATCTTCTTCTGAATGAAAAGGAATTGTTATTTTTCCTTTTCCGTTCTTAGAGACTTTAACGTCAATTTTATGTCCAAAGTATTCAGAAAAAGCAGTGATTCCCTTTTTTATGAATTTTGGAACGTCTTCATCGTCTTGCTTTTTTTACAGAAGTAGTTCTGGGTTTCATTACTGTTAGAGTTACGTACTAAACTTTCAGTTTCTCTAACAGATAATTTATCAGAAAGTATTTTTTCATAAATATCTAGTTGAATGGATTGGTCTTCAATGGTAATTAATGCACGCCCATGCCCCATAGAAATAAAACCATCCCGCATCCCTGTTTGGATGATAGGGTCTAGTTTTAATAAACGTAGGTAATTGGCTATGGTTGAACGCTTTTTACCAACACGATCACTCATTTGCTCTTGTGTTAAATTAATTTCATCAATTAAGCGTTGGTAAGATAAAGCAATTTCAATAGGGTCTAGATCTTGACGTTGAATATTTTCAACCAATGCCATTTCTAAAGATTCCTGATCGTTTGCAATTCTAACATAGGCAGGAATAGTTTCTAATCCAAGTAAGTTTTGAAGCTCTAAAACGACGCTCGCCAGAAACCAATTGATATTTATTAAATCCTAATTTTCTAACCGTTATAGGCTGAATAATGCCTAACTCTTTTATAGAAGAAGCTAGTTCGTTAAGTGATTCTTCACTAAAATTTGTACGTGGTTGAAACGGATTAACTTCAATAAAATCTAAATCTAATTCAACAATATTACCTATAACTTTATCGGCATTTTTATCTTGTACAGATTGAATATCGTTACTAGGATCTTTTAAAAGAGCCGATAAACCTCTACCTAAAGCTTGTTTTTTTGTTGCCTTAGCCATAATTTAGGTGTTTTTATTGATAATTTCTTTTGCCAAACTTAAGTAATTACTGGCTCCTTTACTACCAGCATCATAATTAATTATACTTTCACCATAACTAGGGGCTTCACTTAAACGTACATTACGTTGTATTATGGTTTGAAAAACCATATTGTTAAAGTGCTTTTGTACTTCTTCAACAACTTGATTTGACAAGACGTAAACGCGAATCGTACATGGTTAGTAAGTAAGCCTTCAATATCTAATTCAGGATTGTGAATTTTTTGAACACTTTTTATAGTGTTTAATAGTTTTCCTAAACCTTCTAAGGCAAAATACTCACATTGAATAGGAATGATTACTGCATCAGCTGCAGTTAATGCATTTAATGTTAATAAGTCCTAAAGAAGGTGCACAGTCAATTAAAATATAGTCATAATCGTCTTTTAATACTATCAAGTGCTTTTTTTAACATATATTCACGGGCATCTTTATCAACAAGTTCTATTTCAATAGCAACTAAGTCAATATGAGCCGGAATAATATCTAAGTTTGGTGTTTCGGTTTTTACTATGGCTTCTTTGGCAGAATTTGAATGCTCTAAAAGCTGATAAGTACCAATTTCTACGGTTTCAACATCTATACCAATTCCAGAAGTTGCATTTGCCTGAGGATCAGCATCTATAAGTAATACTTTCTTTTCTAGAACGCCTAACGAAGCTGCTAAATTTATTGAAGTTGTTGTTTTGCCAACACCTCCTTTTTGGTTAGCAATTGCAATGATTTTACCCATTAATGATTTGGTTTTATTAAGCGTAAAAATACAATTATTTATCAGTATAGGAAATTGAAGTTGTTAACATTCGATTACTGACATTTTGTTGTGGGAAATCTCTATTTTTTTGTTAAATTTTTAACAAAATAAAAGAATAAGTTATCTTATATTTACCGAAAACAACAAATATTTAATAATGAAGAAAACGAATTATTTATTAAAAATGTCTTTGTGCTTTGCTGTACTCGTGTCTTTCACAGTATCTATTGGAGCCCAAATTAAAAAAACAGCTAGTGTAGAAGGGATTACTGAATATAAGTTAGATAATGGTATGAAAGTACTGTTGTTCCCAGACAATTCTGCACAGACCATTACCGTGAATATTACCTATATGGTGGGATCTAGACACGAAGGGTATGGAGAAAAAGGAATGGCGCATTTGCTGGAGCATATGGTTTTTAAAGGCACACCAAACCATCCGGATATTCCTAAAGAACTAACAGAGAGAGGTTCCAGACCAAATGGAACGACTTGGTACGACAGAACCAATTACTATGAAACGTTTAATGCAAATGACGAAAATTTAGATTGGGCTTTAGATTTGGAAGCCGATAGAATGGTGAATTCTTACATAGCAAAAAAGGATTTAGAGTCTGAATTTTCTGTGGTTAGAAATGAATTTGAAAGCGGCGAAAATTCGCCTACTAGAGTGTTAATGCAAAAAGTTATTAGCGCTGCATATTTATGGCATAATTATGGAAAATCGACTATAGGAAACCGTTCTGATATTGAGCGTGTCCCTATCGAAAATTTAAAAGCGTTTTATAAAAAGTATTATCGACCAGATAATGCCATTCTTATGGTAACAGGTAAGTTTGAAACAGATAAAACCTTAGCTTTAATTGAAAAAAAGTTTGGAGGAATTAAAAACCCAGATACACCTTTAAGAGATAATCCAACTATTGAACCGGCTCAGGATGGTGAAAAGCGTGTAAGCTTAAGTCGTGTTGGCGATTTACAACTTGTATCGGCATTATATCATACGCCGGCAGGGTCGCATGAAGATTATGCTGCATTGGCAATTGCCGAAGAAGTTTTAACCGACCAGCCGTCTGGTAGATTATATAAAGCATTAATTGACGGTAAAAAAGCATCTAGTCTTTGGTCGTTTTCACCATTTACAAAAGAACCTTCATTTTTGTATATAAATGTTGATGTTCCTTCTGATAAATCTTTAGCCGAAGCAGAAACTACATTGTTGTCTGTACTGGATGGTATAAAAGATAAACCAATAACCGAAGATGAAGTAAAACGTGCAAAAGCTAATTTATTAAAGCAAATAGATCAGATTAGTAGAAACTCGGCTTTTTTAGGAACCTATATGAGTGAATTTATTGGAGCTGGCGATTGGCGATTGGCTTTTATCACAAGAGATAGAATCGAAAGTATGACCGCTGAAAAAGTTAATGCGGCTGCACAACGTTATTTAATAAATACCAACAGAACAGTTGGTAATTTTAATCCAACAAAAGCACCTATTCGTGTAGAGATTGAGCATACCGAAGGGCTTGAAGACTTGGTCTCAAATTACAAAGGAAAAGCAGGTTATGGCGCAGGGGAAGCCTTTGATGTGTCTTATGAAAATATCCAAGATCGATTAGATTCAGGAACTTTGAATAAAACCCCAATAGAATATGGTTTTATTAAAAAGAATAACAGAGGAAAAGCAGTAACCTTATCATTTACTTTTAGAAATGGGAATGTAAACGATTTTATGAATAAGGGGCGTGTAGCTAGTTATACTGCAAGAATGCTAAATAAGGGTACGCAAAATAACTCCAGACAGGATATTGAAGATAAATTAAGTGCATTAAAATCATCAATTCGTTTTGGAGGCTCTAATGGTCGTGTTAATGTAGGTATAAGTACAACTGAAGAAAACCTTATGGAAACATTGGCTTTAATGACAGATATGCTTAAGCACCCTAAGTTTAGTCCAACAGAGTTAGATAAGTTGAAAACTCAGGAATTGGCCAGTATTGAGCAGAATAAAACCGAACCTCAGTTTTTAGCAAGTAAAAGGTTGGGAGCACTTAACCAAAATTATAAAAAAGGGCATCCGCTTTATAGTACGACTATAGAAGAAGATATTGAAGCCGTTAATGCAGTAACTGTAGATGCTATTCAGAATTACTATAATGAATTTTATGGTATTTCGGATAACGCAACATTAATTGCCATTGGAAATATAGATGAACAATCATTAAAAACGTATTTTGAAAAAGAATTTTCTGACTTTAAATCTAACAAACCTTATATGCCAATATCGGATAAGCATATAGCTAACAATGCGGCTAACGAGAAAATTAAAACTCCAGACAAAAAGAATGCTATAAGTATTGGTATTATGTCTTTTGAAGGGAGCCAAGTTGATGAAGATTATGCTGCACTTCAAATTGCAGGATCGATCTTTGGAGGCGGTTTCTTAAATTCTAGAATAGCAGGACGTTTGCGCCAAAAAGACGGTGTTAGCTATGGAGCCGGAGGGCGAGTAAGTGTTGATGGAGATGAAAAAGATAAGAAATCCTCTATTTTGGTTTATGCAATTTATGCACCTGAAAATGCATCAAAAGTGCAAAAAGGATTTAGTGAAGAAATTGCACGTTTTATAGCTGATGGTATTACCGAAGATGAGCTTAAAGTCGCTGTTACCAGCTGGGTTCAAGGAAAAAATGTATCAAGAGCAAAAGACAATGAACTATCATCTTTAATTAATAACAATCTGTATTTTGATAGAGATATGATGTTTCATAAAAGCATTGAAGATCGTGTTACCAGCTTAACCGTTGAAGATGTAAATAAAGTGATTAAGAAATACTTTAAAACATTTGATCATTGGACGGTTGTAAATGCAGGAGATTTTGAGAAATCGCCTGAAATTAAAAGCAATAAAAAAGTAGATTAACTACTAGTATTGATAATAAAAAAAGCCAATTTATAAAAACATAAATTGGCTTTTTTATTTGTTTTTATTCTACATATGTAACAGGTTGCGTCCAGGCATTTTCAAATAATAAATCTTCAATAGGGTTTTTATGTAACTTCGAGGACGTTATTTTACACCTTACATAAAGCATTTCCTTTGTTAATTTAAAACTAGCTTTGCGACCTTCAACTGTGTTAAATGTTTCAGGTTCGCCTTGTCCCTTTTTACATCCAATAAAGGCTATTTTGTACATTGTGTTTTCGTCTGCTTTTACTTCAACAGAAAGGGTATTATTCTCAAAGGTTAATTGTTGTAATGCTACGCCGGTACTTGCATAAAATTGCCCAGCTTCCATAGCATTTATTAAAGATTTTGTACTAAGTGTATCTGCTTGTACCACTATCCAACCTCTGCCGGCATTGCTCCATTTACTTCCTTTAACATGATAATGATGAGAATCATCGGTAGCAAGACCATACATTATTGGTTTATTGTTTTCTAGATAGCTAATATTAATATAATCCCACATTAACTCTGTAGATAGATGTGCTTCATTTCCAGAATTATTAACAGCCGGATGACCATTGTAAACTTCAAAAAATTGTTCGTTTTTTAAAGCTTTCATATCATCAAGACCAATAGCATAACCAAAATTCGGGTGGTTAATATGAGCAATTATTGGTTTGCCGAATTCCGCTTTGTGTTTAGCTACAGCATCTAAGTTATTTTGCATCACTTCTAAAACACTATTACCCCCTTGTGGGTTAATTTTTCTTTTAACATTGGTTGCGTTAATGTGTATAGGTTTTCCATTAAAACCATCGGTTATTTCTTCAGATTGAATTATTAAAAACGCATTATGTTCTTCAAATTTAGTTTTGTATTCACTGTAGGTCTTTAATTTTACCTGTATGTTGTTTAAAGAATCAATTTTATAGTTAACCCAATCATTACCATAGGTTTTAAGATAATTTTTAAAAGCTTCCTGATAGATGGAATCGTTTGATAGGCTTATCCATTTATCGCCCTCTGCCAAAGTATTATGGTCTGTTAAAGCTACAAACTGATAATCGTTATTCTTGTACCAATCCATAATAACTTCAGGAAACTCATCCCCATCACTCCAATAAGAGTGGGTGTGCAAATTCCCTTTAAACCATTGTTTTTTGGATGGTGCTTTGTCTTTATTACAACCAGAAAGTATAATAAAGAGTACGAGTATTAATGAGTTTATAGCTTTCATTTTTGTTTTTTTTATTTAGTAATGAATATAATCGAATCTATCAGATTAAAAAATATAGCTGTATTTTGTTAAGATACTTAATATTTAATCAATTCTTCTTCTTTCCTCTTCATTTCCAAAATTTCGTCTTTTTTCATTTATTTTTTTATTCCCGAAACTATAACTAGCAGAAAGCCTGATAAAACGATTGTTGCTATTTTGTCCATATACTTGTTTTACACCATTTACTGTAGATTTTAGGTTGTTTAAACTAGATGTGTTAAACAGATCTTTTATCAATATGGCAACTTGTAAATTTTTGTCTAAAAACTGTTTGCTAATACCTAAGTCTAAGCTAAAGGTTTCTCCCACACTAAACAATCCGGCTTTAAATGACGAATCGTAAGACGCATCTATCTGTAATTTTGTAGTTTTATTTATAGTAATTTTATTGCTGGAATTTGCACTAAACATAAAACCATTTTGAGGTTGCGCTCCAATATCCATAGTAAATTCTGTTTTTGAACCAATAATATTGAAGCTATTTTGACTTTGCCACCAGGAAAATTTATTAAACATGAAACTTTCTCCTATCCCATAGATATACTGTTTAAAAAAATTTGATCGCGTTGCAATTTGTGTACTATTTTCAATGTCTGAAGTAAAAATAACACTAGCCCCATCGTTTCTAATACTTAAAAAGGCATTAGTTGTATAGTTGTTTTTATAGGTGTGTTTAAGCTCAAAACTATCTATAAAGGAAGGTCGTAAAAATGGATTTCCAACACTAAATGTATTACTACTAATTACAACTCTAAAAGGGTTTAAATCTCTAAAGCTTGGTCTTTCTATACGTTTACCATAGCTTAATGAAAAACTGGTGTTTTTGCTTTTTTTGTAGCTCGCGTAAAAAGAAGGAAACAGTTTTGTGTAACTGTTAGTATTCGCTTCATTAAGCTCTATCGAAAACCCTTTAGTATTTGTGTTTTCCAGTCTTAAACCTAATTGGATATCCCATTTTTTATTTATTTTTTTTAATCCGCTAATATAAATGGCTTGGTTGTTTTCTTTGTATTTAAATGTGTTGGATATATTTGAGTCAAAAACGGGTACTCCTGTTATGGTATTAAAAAATTGAATACCACTATTGTTTTTAATACTGCTAATTTTAGCACCATAAGACAGGTTAATGAATTTTGTGGGATGTTCTACATCAGTTTTAATGCTAAAATTTTCTATATTTTGATTTGAAAAGTTATTAGCTGCTGCGTTTATACCCAAGAAAGAGTTATCTGAATTAAAACTGTTTGTTATAAAATCCCGATTCTGATTAGAATCATAGGTAAAATAGTCTACATCAAAAGAAATGCTTTTTCCTAAGCTATCTAATTTAGTATTGGCATGTAAATTAATTAAATGGCTATTTATTTTTGAATGATTATTTCCATCATTAATAAGTAAGGAATCTAAGGTGTTTGTTTGATTGAAAATTCTTGAAATACTTTTGTCGGTAAGATCAGGAGCTTTAGTGTTTCCTAAATATTGAATCCCAATAGTTGTATTTTTAGTTAAATTATAATCTAGCAGTAACTGTGCCGACAGATTGTCTTCTCTTTCCTTGGAATTTATGTCAATATCCCATGTACTATTTGGATAATACACCTGAAAATCTTCAATATTTCTTGAGTTACCTTTAGTGCCGTTTATATTGAAAGCAAGACTTAGTTTATTCCTGTTGTATAATAGACTGTTTCTTAGTGTTATAAAATTATAAGTGTTCACGTTTTGAGCAATAGAGGTCGTGTTTTTCCAAGAATTTAGCGGGCCTTTTTTTAAAACAATATTAATAAGCCCACCATTGCCTGCGGCTTCATACCTTGCAGGAGGTGTGGTTATAACTTCAATTTTTTTAATGTCGCTGGCAGAAATAGTATTTAAGTAACTTGTTAAATCTTCAGCCGAAAGTTGTAATAAACGGCCATTAATCATAACTTTAGATTCGCCTCTGCCCAGTAAATTAATACTGTTATTTTGAATTCTTAAACCCGGAGCAATGCGTAATGCATCCATAGCATCACCACCAATAGCAGTTACACTATTTTCAACATTAAAAATGATACGATCTGGTTTCTGTTCTATTAGCCTTTTTTGATGTGTAATAACAATTTCATCCAGTGTATTATTTGCCTTTAAAACTATGCTGCCTAAATTTAAATTTTCTTTTAAGATGATTTCTTTTTCAAAGCTTGTGTAGCCTATAAAACTAATTATTAGTTGGTATGTGCCAGACTTAACGTTTAATTTAAAGGTTCCATTGTCATTGGTAATACCTCCGGTAACAATGTTTTTGTTTAAATCTGTTAAAACCACATTGGCCCAAGCTATGGGTTGCAGTTCATTAATAACTTTTCCTTTAACAGTAACTTGTGAGATTAATAATATTGGAAATAATAAGATTAAATAGCATATACGCTTCATAAGATTTTCATTTTAAAGTTGATGTTTGTTTTTGTTTGAAGCAAATATCATCTGGAATGAGATCTTACACGACCGATTATAAAAAGTCGAACGCATTTTTGTAAAAAAATGTGTTCGACTTTTTTAATTAAAACGTTCGACTTTTTACAAAGGCTTGTTTTTACTGAGATCTGCGGTAGGCGGTGGGTGTTGTACCTGTATGCTTTTTAAAAGCAGTATTAAATGAAGATTTTGAATTAAAACCAACTTCATACAAAATTTCGAGTACGGTATGCTTCTTTTTCGAAGGGTCTTTTAATATTGACATGGCTTTTTCAATGCGATATTTATTTATGAAATCAAAAAAATGCTGCCCAAGTTCCTGGTTTATTAAGATAGATAATTCGCGATGTTGAATATCTATTTTTTCCGAAAGACTTTTTACAGTTAATGAGGCATCTAAAAAGGGTTCTTCTTTTATCATGAAATCTTTAACCTGTTGAATCTGTTCATTTTGCACTGTTTTGTTACCAGAATCATTTTGTGATGCCATTTCTTTTGATAATCGCAGGGTAATAGCGATACCTCTAAATAACTTAGGAGATATAAGGGCTTTGAAAACCAACCAAAAGCTAAAAAACAAACCAAACGATAATAAAATAATTCTAAATATATTAACAGCATTAATGTCGTAATTCCCGGAGTCCCTTACAATACTTTTTATAGAGGTTAGAGCTTGACCAACTAATATGAAAATTATGAGCTGTTTTAACCAATGGTAATAGTAAAAGGCTTCTTTACTGGTGTAATTTTCTAAAAGCAATTTTCTATATCTGAGTAAATAATATAGTTCAGCAATGATATAAAGAAATTCAACAATACGATTCATGCCACTTATAAATTGAGCTTCAGAAGTTTCAGTATAGTTTGATAAAAACTGAATCTGATTAGTTTTAGAGGCTAAAAAGAAATTGGGAATTAATATAAGAATACTAACTATCCAGGGTGATAAAAGGAATATATGCTTTGCTTTAAGCTTAAAATCTGAATAAATAACCGAGAGGATATAAAGAAATAAAAAGGGGTCTTTAAAGCTGGAAATTTGTATTCTAAACATTTCTATTGAAGGGGGAAGCTCAATAAAATTATGGTAAAAAAACACACTGATATCAATAGCTGTAATAATTAAAAAGCTAGCTAATAATTTGTTGCTGAGTTTTTTTGAAGTCGTAACAGATAATAAAAATACCGATAAAAGTATAAATAGAATAACAATTATAAAGCTTGTTATGCTTATTATTGATGAATTATCCATTTTATAGTAGGTAATTACACGGTTTGTTAATCATCAATTAAAATCTTTAAAATCTTGATGGCAGCATCACTAATTTTAGTGCCTGGACCAAAAACAGCTACTGCACCGGCATCAAATAAATATTGGTAATCTTGTTTTGGTATTACACCTCCAACAATAACCATAATATCGTCTCGTCCGTAGTTTTTTAAAGCTTCAAGAACTTGAGGCACTAGAGTTTTATGTCCAGCTGCTAAGGATGAAACACCTAAAATATGCACATCGTTTTCAACGGCTTGTTTAGCGGCTTCTTGTGGTGTTTGAAACAAAGGGCCAATATCTACATCAAAGCCAACATCTGCATAGCCTGTTGCTACTACTTTTGCACCTCGATCATGGCCATCTTGTCCCATTTTTGCAATCATAATTCGAGGCCTTCTACCGTCTTGTTCTGCAAATATATCTGCTAATGCTTTTGCTTTCTTAAAGCTTTCATCGTCTTTTATTTCTTTACTATACACACCAGAAAATGATTTGATTTGTGCTTTATAACGCCCAAATTCAGCCTCTAAAGCATCACTAATTTCACCTAAAGTTGCTCTTTCGCGAGCAGCCTCAACGGCTAAAGCTAATAAATTATTATTCTCTTGCAAAAGAGAATCTTTCGAATTAGACCATGCTTTAGCAGCTTTGGTTAATTTTGATAAGGCTATTTTTACTTGATCAGAGTTTCTTTTGGCTTTAATTTGGTTTAAACTTTCAATTTGTTGATTACGAACTGTTTGATTGTCAACTTCTAAAGTTTGAATTGGATCTTCTTTTTCAAGTCTGTATTTATTAACCCCAACAATAATATCTTGTCCGGAGTCTATTCGCGCTTGTTTGCGAGCCGCAGCTTCTTCTATTCTAATTTTTGGTATGCCTGCTTCAATAGCTTTGGTCATGCCTCCTAATGTTTCAACCTCTTCAATTAAAGCCCATGCTTTTTTAGCAATATCATGAGTGAGTTTTTCAACATAATAACTACCAGCCCAGGGATCGACTGTTTTGGTTATTTTGGTTTCCTCTTGCAAAAATATTTGAGTATTTCTGGCTATACGTGCAGAAAAATCGGTTGGTAATGCAATGGCTTCGTCTAATGCATTGGTATGTAATGATTGCGTGCCGCCAAAAGCAGCAGCAGCAGCTTCAATAGTAGTTCGAGCCACATTATTGAAAGGATCTTGTTCGGTTAAACTCCAGCCACTTGTTTGGCAATGTGTGCGTAAAGCTAAAGATTTTTCATTCTTTGGGTTAAATTGTTTTACTAATTTAGCCCATAGCATACGAGCAGCACGCATTTTAGCAATTTCCATAAAGTGATTCATTCCAATGGCCCAGAAAAAAGAAAGACGAGGGGCAAAGGTGTCAATATCCATTCCCGCAGCTAAACCTTTTCTAATATATTCTAAACCATCGGCTAGCGTATAGGCTAATTCAATATCGCAGGTGGCACCAGCTTCCTGCATATGGTAACCAGAAATACTAATACTATTAAATTTGGGCATTTTTTTACTAGTAAACTCAAAAATATCTGAAATGATCTTCATGGAAGGTGTTGGCGGGTATATATAGGTGTTACGCACCATAAACTCTTTTAAAATATCATTTTGAATGGTTCCGGCAAGCTGTTCTGGTGTTACGCCTTGCTCTTCGGCTGCTACTATATAAAAAGCCATAATGGGTAAAACAGCACCATTCATGGTCATTGAAACCGACATCTTATCAAGTGGAATTTGATCGAAAAGCACTTTCATATCTTCAACCGAATCGATGGCTACACCAGCTTTTCCTACATCACCAACCACACGTTCGTGGTCACTGTCATATCCACGATGTGTTGCTAAATCGAATGCGACCGATAATCCTTTTTGTCCAGCGGCTAAATTACGTCTGTAAAAGGCATTGCTTTCTTCTGCTGTAGAAAACCCTGCATATTGACGAATGGTCCAGGGCCTGCGCACATACATCGTACTATAGGGCCCGCGAAGATTTGGCGCTATTCCAGCAACAAAGTTTAAATGTTCTGCATCCTGCAAATCGTTTTTAGAATAACTTGATTTTACAGCAATATCTTCTGCAGTTAGGAATTCAGAGGTCGCTGAATTTAAATTTTTGACCTCTGACTTTAAATTGATATGTTGAATATTTTTACGCATTTGAGTATTCTGCTTTATTATCGTTTATCACCAAATTGAACTTCATTTATATATGGTAAAAAGTCAATTTCTGTATTTGATTCAATTTGTATTGAGAATGTCCTGTAAAACTTTGAAACAATATAATTTTCCCAAAAGATGGTGTCATTGTTAAACGAAAAATCACCTTTGTTTACAATTATTTGATAATCTTTTTTGTTTATAAAATAATCTTTATACACATTCAGATGTTTAGTAGAATCTTTATTTATAGTATTTTTTTTCATATTATTCATAGACGAAAGACTACTGGCACCAGCGTCGTTTAATCTAAAATAGTCAACTTCATTTACAAAAACATTTTGATACTTAGTGCTGTCTTCCTTAAATAAATATTGAAAATTTTTGGCTATAGGTAAAATATGACCTTCAATATAATACCCAGAAAGTATTTTTTTTAGCTTAGGATTACTAATTGCAGACACAATACTATCATATTCGGTTTCGTTATTGGAAATAAAAGGGCTAAACCCTTTTGGTAAATAATAACTTAAGTGAGCCTCTTTTGAATAATAAAACTCTCCTTCTAAATTAGACATATTATTGTTTTGGCCTTTTTTGCAACTTAAAGCTGTAAAATATAAAACAGATACTATGATAAAGTTTTTTTTCAAAACAAATTAATGATTATGTCCGGCATGAGAATCGGTGTTGATCTTTGGAGGTAATTTATTAAAATCTACTTTTTCTGCAGGCTTTTCAGAATCGACTTTAGATAAATCTTTGTTAAACAGCTTTGCATAAAATAAATCGAAAGCAATATAGGCTGCTAAATATTTATCTTGAGTAGCAAATCTGTAATTAGACATTAAAGGAGCGCCAAAAGGTTTTGGGCCCATACTATTTGTTTTTAATAGCGAGTTAAAAGTTGTTTTTAAATCGGCATTTTGCATGTTTATTGAAATACAATTAACCAGAGGGGCATTATAGTTTAAGTAACTTTTTGGATTGTTTGCATCCCATAAATCATGTTCATTCTTTAAAGCTTCAAAAACCTTAACAGTATGCAGGGATACGATATCTTCAATTTTTAATCTGCCATAAATCGAATTTCTAATAAATTGCCCGTAAGCTTGGATTAAAGATGCATTGGGGTTGTTTTTACCATAATAGTTTAAAATGTCATTTTCAAAAGCAAACAAAGCTTCACTATATAATTTTGAGTTTACATTTTCGCAACTTAAAACCAGTCCTTTATCTGCAAATTTGTATGCCGAGAGGGTATTCTCTTTTTTACAACTTATCAAACTAAAAGTTAATGCCATTACAAAAAGTTTAAAAAAATGTGTTTTCATAGGTATTATAAGTTTAAAGTTTTTCGGTTTTTAATCGGTTTTGTTCTAAGGCCTCAGCCAAACGTTTTTTAATAATAGGTTCTATTAGGGTTTTTCTTGAATTTGTTTTTACAAACGGATATAATTCCAGCTCGTGTTGCATTTTATCATTTGAGTTAGGATGTTTATTACTTCCTAAAAGGACTTCTTCGCCGGTATCAAATTGCTCTTGTTCTTTAGTTGCACTTTCTTTTATTTTTCTTTGAATTGTGCCTTCTTTGAGTTGCTTTAAAAACCCTCCTTGGGTTTCAATATCTTTAAATAATGCTAAAGATTTTTCTGCGAGTTGATGGGTTAAGCTTTCAATGTAATAAGCACCATCTGTGGGGTTGCTAACTTTGTTAAAATAGCTTTCATGTTTTAAAACTAACAATTGGTTTCTGGCAATACGCGCTCCAAATTCATTGGCTTTGTGATAAATAGCATCATAAGGTAAGTTGCATATTGTATTAGCACCACCTAAAATGGCACTCATACATTCTGTTGTGGTGCGGAGCATATTTGTGTTGTAATCGTAAAGTGTTTTATTACGAGTACTCGGACTTGCTATAATATGGCAATCTGGGTTGATATTATATTCTGATGCCAAAGTACTCCAAAGGATTCTTAATGCCCTAAGTTTAGCAATTTCAAAAAAATAGTTTGTACCAACAGAAGCTTGAAAAATTACTTTAAGCGATTGCTTTTGTTTATTGTCAATAATACTATCTAGATGGTTTAAATATTCGTTAGCATGGGCTAAGCTATAAGCTAACTGCTGTACTATATTAGCCCCGGAATTTTGATATAACGAGGTGTTTATACTTAAAGTATTGGTATTTTTAACAATAGATTCAAAATGCTGATGGTCGTTTTTTAAATTACTAAACCAGTTACCGTTCTCTGCTAGATTTCCAATAATATCTGTTTGAATATAGGTTTCTGTTTTTGTAGTTAAAGCAGAAAGATGTTTCGTGTATTCAGCATTTAAAAACGGTAAATCAAAATACAGGGGTATGGCAGGGGCGATGTTTTTTAGTAAAGTTTCAATGGAAACGGCATCATTTGGAATAATAAATTTGATGCTTTCAGCACCTTTTTCAATAGCATTAATAGCTTTGGTGTTAGACTTTATATCATCTGCAACAAAAACAGATTGACAAATTTTCCACTGTGTCGTTTTTGTGTTTGGCAATTTTAAAACCTCATTAAATTCATCTGCATGGTAAAAAGGTTTTACAGAAATTCCTTCATTAGAATTCCAGATTAATGAATCATTATAATCGGCTCCTTTTAGATCAACTTGAATTTTTTGCTTCCATTGTTTTGCCGATACAGGACTAAAATTATCAAACAAACGCTTAGTCATCCTTTTTTGTTTTTAAACTGTCTTCGTATTCTATTATAAAAATTTCCTCATTTTCTTTTTTCATATAATATTCTTCGCGAGCAAATTTTTCTAAACCTTCTTCTGTACTTAATTTTTTAATGGCTTTATTGTCTTTTTCTATTTCTCTTTTATAATACTCTTTTTCGTTTTCTAAAGCTTCAATATCTGAATTTAATTCATGATGAATTAACCAGGAGTTTGTATCGAAAAACAGCATCCAAACTGCAAAAACTACAAGAATGATTATAACCCAATTTTTAAAAGGCTTTAAGTATTTATTTTTATTGAGTTTAACCATATTATAATTTTTCATTTATAATAGTTCTAACAATATCTACGGCAACTGTATTGTATTTATTGTTAGGAATAATGATATCTGCGTATTCTTTCATAGGTTCAATAAATTGATCGTGCATAGGCTTTAAAGTGCTTTGATAACGGGAAAGTACTTCGTTTAAATCTCTTCCTCGTTCAGAAATATCGCGTTTTAGTCTACGAATTAAACGTTCGTCAGTGTCAGCATGAACAAATATTTTAATATCAAACATATCTCTTAACTCAGGATTAGTAAGAATTAAAATGCCTTCAACAATCATTACTTTTCTTGGATGTGTTAAAATAATATCACCCGTTCTGTTATGCTTTACAAAAGAATACACGGGTTGGTGTATTGGTTTGCCCTTTTTTAGTTCTTGAAGGTGATTAGTTAACAAACCAAAATCAATAGATCTGGGATGATCAAAATTTATCTTAACACGTTCTTCGTATGTTAAATGCGATGTGTCTTTGTAATAAGAATCTTGGGGAATTATACCAACTTCACCCTCGGGTAATTCGTTTAAAATTTGATTTACAACTGTTGTTTTTCCGCAACCTGTACCACCTGCAATTCCTATAACTAGCATCTAAAGATCTTTATTAAACTTTATAATACAAATTTAAGATTATTTATTCGGAATAATTTTAACTATACCAACATTTTCTATACCAACATAAATATATCCGTCAGGGCCTTGACACACACTTCGAACACGACCAATACCATCAAGTAATCGATCTTCTTTAATAACTTTATTGTTTTGGATAACACATCTATCGAGATACTGAAACTTTAAAGAACCAACTAAAAGGTTTCCTTCCCAATTTGGATAAATAGTACTGGTTATAAATGCCATACCACTTGGAGCAATTGACGGTGTCCAATAATGAATAGGTTGTTCCATTCCGGGAGCTTCAGTTAATTCCGTAAACTTTGTGCCACTGTAGTTTATACCATAACTAACTACAGGCCAGCCATAATTTTTCCCTGATTCAATAATATTTATTTCATCGCCACCTCTCGGACCATGCTCGTGGGCCCATATTTTACCAGTCTCTGGATGTTTTACCATGCCCTGTGGGTTACGATGACCGTAGGAGTATATAGCTTTTTTTGCATTTGCGCTATTTACAAAAGGGTTATTATTAGGAATAGTACCATCATCTTGTAAACGGTATATTTTTCCTCCGTCTCGAGTAATATCCTGTGGGTTTATGTCCCGGCTTCCACGGTCTCCTATAGAGAAATATAAATACCCGGCATTGTCAAATACTATTCGGGAACCAAAATGTTGCCCTTTGTTAGAATTTGGTTTTGCTTTATAGAGTACTTGTTTTTCAACTAAATGATTGTTTGTTAGTTTGCATCGCATTATAGTTGTATTAGCGCCGTCTCCACTTCCTTCAGAAGAGGCATAAGATAAATATATCCATCCATTGTCTTCATAATCTGGATGCAATGCAATATCCATTAAACCGCCTTGACCGAGTAATTCAATGTCTGGTAACCCTAAAACTTTAGTTTTTTTTCCCTTATTGAAATGAATTAATTCTCCAGCCTTTTCATTAATAAGCATTGAGCCATCAGGAAGAAAAGTAAAACCCCATGGATTATTAAGATCTTTAACTACAGTTTCGTAGGAATGCTCAGTGTTTATTGGATTTTTATCTTGCGCGCAAGAGCTTATACCAACTAGAACGATAGTTGCAATAATAAAAGATTTGATAGTCATCATATTTAATATTAAATGTAACCACAATTTACTCATAAATATTGTTCGTTTATAAAGAAAAGCTATATATTTGCAGCCGTTACATTTTCGGGGTGTAGCGTAGCCCGGTTATCGCGCCGCGTTTGGGACGCGGAGGTCGCAGGTTCGAATCCTGCCACCCCGACAAAAATTAATATCAAAGAAAACTAAAACCTTGTTAATCGTATGATTAACAAGGTTTTGTGGTTTTATGTATTTTATTTAAATGTAAATAAAGGGCT
>CBDDAJ010000034.1:0-9766 GCA_965224845.1 Wocania sp. | reverse complement strand
TAAATAAAGCAGATATTGTAAAGCATAGTATGCATTATAACTTGGTAAGTAATTATACATCGCTAATTGTTTTAGAAACAGCATGGGATTATGTAAGATATAAAATTAGTCCGCCAGAAGAATTGTTGGAAGCATACAACAATATTATAAATAGGCATAATGCTAAGAAAGTTGTTACGGTTCAACAAAATGATGATCCCAAACAAGGCATCAGACCAAGTCACACCGCTTCTGGTTCAGGAAACATATCTGGAACCATTTTGGATAACACAGGAATGCCCTTACCAGGCGTAAATATTGTTGTAAAAGGAACTGCCATAGGAACGCAAACCGATTTTGATGGTAATTATTCAATTAACGCAGCAATAGGATCCGACCTCATATTTAGTTATATAGGTTTTAAAACCTTAGAAACAACTATAGGGAATGCTTCAGTTGTTAATATATCTATGGAAGAAGATTCAGCTCAATTAGATGAAGTTGTAGTTACTGCTATGGGGGTAACAAGGGCGAGGAGCGCTTTAGGTTATTCGGTAACAGAAGTTAAAAGTGAAGCAATAAGTAAAGGTTATACGGGACGTATTGCTAATGCATTAGCTGGGAAAATGGCTGGTGTTCATGTAACGTCTGGTAATGGGAGCTTTGGCTCAAACCCAAACATTGTGATAAGGGGTATTTCATCTTTTAATGGAAATAACCAGCCTTTGTATGTTGTAGACGGTGTGCCTATAAGTGGTAATGCAGATGATGTAATAGACATAAATAGTATTGAAAGTATATCGGTTATCAAAGGTGCTTCTGGAGCAGCATTATATGGCAGTAGGGCAGCGTATGGCGTTATTGTTATTACGAGTAAATTCAATCAAAATACTGAAAATAGAACCCGTAGTTATACCAATACCAGAGCAAAAAAGAATAAGTATAAAGGACGATTAAAAGTAAAGACAAAAGCATTAAAGGCATCATATATTGTTGAATTAAACAATTCTAAATCTTTAGAAGAGGCCTATCAGACGTATGTATCTCAAAGAGAGCAATATGAGCATATGCCTGCATATTATATAGATGTTTATGATTATTTTAAAAAATGGAATGCCAAAGAAGTTGAATTAAGAATATTAACCAATATAGCAGAATTAGATTTTGATAATTATGAATTGTTAAGAGTTTTAGGATATAAGCTCGAAGAAGCTAACCACTATGGATTGGCAGCTTATATCTATAAGCAAGTGTTAAAGCTACGTCCGGAAGATTCGCAATCATATAGAGATTTGGCTTTAGCTTATCAAGAAATAGGTTTAGTAAAAGAGTCATACCATCTATTACATAGTATTGTTAATGGCGATATTTATAAGAATAACAATCGAAGAAAATTTGAAGGAATACAACAAATTTCTAGAAATGAAATAAACAAGTTGCTTCAAAATAACACAGAAATTAAAAAAGATTTAAAGAAAACCAATAAAGTGAATTCTTCATTTGATGTTAGAGTAGTTATAGATTGGAATCATAATGATACCGATATCGACTTGCATATTATCGATCCTAATTTAGAAGAGTGCTATTATAGCAATTCAAAAACTAAGATAGGAGGAGAGATGTCTCAGGATATGACTCAAGGTTTTGGTCCCGAGGAATTTACCTTAAGGCATGCAAAAAAAGGTGTTTATTTTGTAAAAGTGAATTATTTTGGTGATAACTATCAAAAAATAGAAAATCCCACTTTTATGAAAGTAACCCTGTTTAAAAATTATGGAACACCAAATGAAACTAAAGATATTAAAATTATTAGGCTGACTAAAAGAAAAGAAAAGATGATTGTTGCAAAATTGGAGGTATAATATAGATTGAAATATTTGTTTTTTTTAATTTAATGGCAGTACTCATAAAAATTTAAAATGCTATATTTAGGTTAAAATTTAGATATTTTATGAAAACCAAAGCTTACTTAATTTTATTCGTTATGGGGGTTCAATGCCTCCTGGCTCAGCAAACCAAAGAAAAATTTGTTATAGAACAGGAATATCTAAAATATTTACCAGAAGGATATGATGCTGATGATGAAAAGAAATGGCCTTTAATGGTTTTTTTACATGGTTCTGGAGAACGAGGTACAGACATAGAAAAAGTTAAAGTTCATGGCCCTCCCATGTTGGTAGAAAAAGGAAAAAAATTTCCGTTTATTATTCTGTCTCCTCAGGCAAAGACCGGTTGGGACGAAGATATGTTATACCAAATGATTTTAGATTTTGTTAGTAAAAATAGAGTTGATACTAACAGAATTTATTTAACAGGCTTAAGTATGGGAGGTTATGGTACCTGGAAATTAGCACAAAAGCATCCAGAAATGTTTGCAGCTATAGTTCCAATTTGTGGTGGTGGCGACTCAAAGAAGGCCTGGAAGCTTAGACATACTCCGGTCTGGTGTTTTCATGGAAAATTAGATGGCGTTGTTCCTCTTTCTGAGTCAGAAACCATGATTAATGCTTTAAGACCTCTTAATTCCAATGTGAAGTTTACGGTTTATCCGGAAACTTATCATGATAGTTGGATACAAGCTTATAATGATCCTGAATTATATAAGTGGTTACTAAAACAAGAAAAGTTCAAACATAAGGCAGTAAAGCTTCCTTTAACAACTTTAGAGAAATATGTAGGCAATTATGATTTCAAAATGAATGGTTTTGAAGGGATTTGTACAGTATCATTAAAGAAAGGGCAGCTTCATATTAAAATGGGAGATAACATAATACCTCTAACCCCTTCTAGTAATGACACTTTTTTTGTAGATAAAAATCAGCCTGTAGAATTTAAGTTTGTTAAAAATAAAGCGGATGTTGTAGAAAAGATATGGCTCTATACAGATGAAATACTAGCGATTCCAAAAATTAAGGACTAAACCTGTAAAACTCCCATATTAAATGGTTTTTCAATTGGGGCGTGATTAGCAGCCTCTATTCCTAAACTTATCCACTTTCTTGTATCTAGTGGGTCTATAACGCCATCAGTCCATATCCTTGCAGCGGCATAATATGGAGAGACTTGATTGTCGTATCTGTTTTTTATGTTATTGAAAAGTTCAGCTTCCTTTTCAGGAGTGATTTTTTCACCCTTTTTCTCGAGTGATGCTTTTTCAATTTGCAATAGTACTTTGGCAGCAGAATTACCACTCATAACAGCAAGTTCTGCACTAGGCCATGCAACAATTAATCTGGGATCATAAGCTTTTCCACACATGGCATAATTTCCTGCGCCATATGAGTTACCAATAATAATGGTGAACTTTGGCACCACCGAATTACTTACTGCATTTACCATTTTGGCACCATCTTTAATAATACCACCATGTTCAGATTTACTGCCTACCATAAAACCAGTTACATCTTGCAAGAATACTAATGGTATTTTCTTTTGATTACAATTTGCAATAAATCGCGTGGCTTTATCGGCACTATCATTATAAATAACACCACCAAATTGCATTTCGCCTTTTTTGGTTTTTACCAGTTTTCTTTGGTTAGCTACAATACCAACAGCCCAACCGTCAATTCGGGCATAGCAGGTTATTATGGTTTGTCCGTAGCCAGCCTTATATTCATCATACTCTGAATTATCAACTAATCGTTTAATAACGTCATACATGTTGTATTGATCTGCACGCGATTTGGGAATGATACCGTAAATATCTTCAGGGTTTTCTTTTGGTTTTTTAGTTTCACTTCGGTTAAATCCAGTTTTATTATAATCCCCGATTTTATCCATAATATTTTTTATGGTATCTAAAGCCTCTTTATCGTTTTTCGATTTGTAATCGGTAACCCCGGAAATTTCGCAATGTGTCGTTGCTCCACCTAGGGTTTCATTATCTATAGATTCACCAATAGCAGCTTTTACCAAATAGCTTCCCGCAAGAAAAATGCTTCCGGTTTTATCGACAATTAGTGCCTCGTCACTCATAATGGGTAAATAGGCACCCCCAGCAACACAACTCCCCATTACAGCAGCAATTTGAGTTATACCCATACTGCTCATGATAGCGTTATTTCTAAAAATGCGACCAAAATGTTCCTTGTCTGGAAAAATGTCATCCTGCATGGGCAAATAAACACCAGCAGAGTCTACCAAGTAAATTATAGGTAATCTGTTTTCTATAGCTATTTCTTGTGCTCTTAAATTCTTTTTACCGGTAATAGGGAACCAAGCTCCAGCTTTAACGGTAGCATCATTAGCAACAACAATACACTGTTTTCCTTTAACGTATCCTATCTTAACCACAACACCACCAGAAGGGCAACCACCATGTTCTGCATACATGTTTTCTCCAGCAAAAGCAGCGATCTCGATAGATTTTGATTTTGCATCTAATAAATAATTTATCCGCTCCCTGGCTGTCATTTTTCCCTTAGCATGGTGTTTTTCAATTCTAGATTTTCCACCACCAAGGCTAACTTTTGCTAATCGGTTATTTAATTCGGAAAGCAGAAGTTTATTATAATCTTCATTTTTATTGAAGTTGATATCCATTTATTTTTAGTTTGTTGCTAAAGTACAAAAGTTGTATTTCCCTCGAAAGGAGGAATCTTTTAATTTTTACTGTTAATTATCATTAAAATACATTACATGGAAATATATTCCTTGGAATATAAAATTATTTATTATATATTTGTACCATAATTTAAAACTATAAAAATGAAGAGAGATAAAATTATTTATTACATCGCTACAGGACTATTAACTTTACTAATGCTGTTTTCAGTAAGTATGTATTTTTTTAAGCATGATGATGTAGCTACTATGTTTACTGGGTTTGGCTATCCAACATACATTATTTACCCATATGCTGTCGCTAAGCTTCTAGGCTTATTTGCAATTTGGAACCCCAATTTTAAAGCGATTAAAGAGTGGGCTTATGCCGGTTTCTTTTTTGCTTTTATTTTAGCATTTTTTGCACATTATATGATTGGTGATGGTGAGCAAACAGGAGCGTTAATAGCTTTTGTTTTATTAATAGTGTCTTATATTTTTAATAAAAGAATACATAACTAATATGAAAAAAATAATTGTTTTTGCAGGAAGTAATAGTAAAAATTCAATAAACAAACAGTTGGCAGAATATACAGCAAGTTTAGTTAATGGTGTTAAGGTAACGGTTTTAGATCTAAATGATTTTGAATTGCCGTTATATGGAATAGATTACGAGACAGCACATGGTATACCAGATCATGTGAATACATTTTTAGCACACATTAAATCATCTGATGGTATTATTTTATCTTTAGCAGAACATAATGGTGCTTACTCAGCAGCATTTAAAAATATTTTTGACTGGATGTCGAGAGTTGATGGAAAACTATGGAGTGAAAAACCCATGTTATTAATGGCAACATCTCCTGGTGCAAGAGGAGGCGCAACGGTTCTGGAAATTGCAAAAGGTCGTTTCCCTTATATGGGAGGTAATATAGTCTCAGATTTTAGCTTGCCATCGTTTGATGCTAATTTTTCTGAAGGAAAAGTTTCTAACAAAACATTAAATGATGAATTGTTAAATCAAGTTTCAATTTTCGAAAAAGCGATTTGATGGGTGATATTTCTAAAGATATAAATTCTACATTTCCTAATAATAGGGTAAAGGCTCTGTTGAATATAATTTATACAGCTAATTGGATTAGTAGTAAGCAGAATACCTTTTTTAAGCCTTACGGGATTTCACCCCAGCAGTTTAATATTTTAAGAATTCTCCGGGGAGCAGGAGAGGCTATTAAAGTACAAACCATTAAAGAACGTATGCTGGAACGTGCTCCAAATGCTACACGTTTAATGGACAAATTGTGTGATAAACATTTTATTGAGCGTTTACAGTGTCCGGATGATAGAAGAGTAGTACATATTAATATAACTAAGGAGGGGCTAGAATTATTAGATGAAATAAGTAAGCATATGAAATCAGATTACATAGATAATCTGACCGAAGAAGAAGCAGGCGTTTTGAGCGATTTGCTTGATAAAATACGATAACCGTAAAGGCTTGCAGGAACCTGCAGTAAGTGCTTTACAAGCGTATTTTTTTAATCAATTAGTTTCCATGGAAACTAATATTTTTAATATTATGAAAGCCCATAATGGGCATTAAATTAGGCAATGGGTAATACCCACCGAAATAATTAAATAACTGAAAAACATATTGTTACAAAAATTTAAATAGATGAAATTAAATACAATAAAAAACACAGGGCGAAGTGATTTTGTAAATATGGGCCCCATAAAATTACGTCAACCTTTACCCACGCAAGATATAGAAATGGTAGATCCTTTTATATTATTGCATCATTATGGACCATATACTATAGATGAAAAACACAATCCTTTTGATTTGGGGCCACACCCACATCGCGGGTTTGAACCTATAACCTTTTTAATTCAAGGCGAGCAATTGCATCGCGATTCGCTTGGTCATGAAAGCATTGTTAATGCAGGAGATGTACAATGGACAACCGCAGGCCGGGGTATAATTCATGCTGAAGGCCCAACTAAGGACTTTGTTAAGAAAGGTGGAATTTTAGAAGGGATCCAATTGTGGTTAAACCTGCCGGCAGAAAAGAAAATGATTCAGCCTAACTATCAGCATGTTAAGCATGAAGATTTTAATGTTGTTGTTTCTAAGGATGCTAAAGTAGCTATCCAAATTATAGCTGGTGCTCTTGAGGGTAAAAATGGAAGGATTGCGACGCAAACTCCTGTAAATGCATATATGATAGATATTGAAGCGGGGGGAGCGCATTTTATTTCTATAGATCATACTCACCAATCTGTATTGTACTTACTCCATGGAAACGTAAGTGTAAATGGAGATATAGAACTAATTCAGGATAAAAATCAATTGCTTGAATTTAATCAAGATGGTGAAGGCTTCAAATTAAGAGGAAACACTAATAGTAAGTTGCTGTTCTTATCAGGAACGCCTTTTAAAGAAAAAGTAGCAAGTTGGGGGCCATACGTAATGAATACCCAAACTGAAATTATGGAAGCATTGCGTGATTACCAAATGGGCAAAATGGGATTTCTTCCTGCGAGTTAATAAAAAAGCATCCTATATAGGGTGCTTTTTTTATCTAAAAAAACGATATTTGCTTTTAGACTAACCACCAAAAATTTAAGATTAAGATTATGGCAATGAATAAAAATACAGTGCTAGCCTGGGCTACCACAATAATGATTATAGTAGGATTAGCATTAATAGCATTAGGAGCTTTTAGGTATGATGATGTTGCTGGCTGGGGATTTGCTGCTGTTGGTATTGGCTTTTTTGCAAATGCCTGGGTATTTAACGCATTAAAAGGAAGAGTGTAATGAGTGATGATAAAAAAATAATTTTCTCAATGTCTGGTGTAACCAAGACATTTCAGAGTGCAAACACTCCGGTTTTAAAAAATATTTACCTGAGTTTCTTTTACGGAGCAAAAATTGGAATTTTAGGACTCAATGGTTCTGGGAAATCAACGCTTTTAAAAATTATTGCAGGAGTAGATAAAAACTACCAGGGTGATGTTGTATTCTCTCAAGATTATTCCGTTGGTTATTTAGAACAAGAACCAAAATTAGATGACGATAAAACAGTAATGGAGGTTGTTAGAGAAGGTGCGGCAGAAACTGTAGCTATTCTTGACGAGTATAATAAGATAAATGATATGTTTGGATTAGAAGAAGTTTATTCTGATCCAGATAAGATGGAAAAACTCATGAACCGTCAAGCGGAGCTACAAGATCAGATCGATGCTTCAAATGCATGGGAATTGGATACCAAGCTTGAAATTGCTATGGATGCTTTACGTACTCCAGATGGTGATAAAAAAATTAGCGTATTATCGGGAGGAGAAAGGCGTCGTGTTGCATTGTGTCGTTTGTTATTACAAGAGCCGGATGTGCTATTACTTGATGAGCCCACAAACCATTTAGATGCCGAATCGGTACACTGGTTAGAGCATCATTTAGCGCAATACAAAGGAACGGTGATTGCTGTGACACACGATCGCTATTTCTTGGATAATGTTGCGGGATGGATTTTGGAACTTAGATCGTGGTGAAGGAATCCCGTGGAAAGGAAATTACTCCTCATGGTTGGATCAAAAAGCAAAGCGCTTGGCTCAAGAGAGCAAAAACAAGCTTCAAAAAGACAGAAAACCTCTAGAACGTGAGCTTAGAATGGGTACGGCAAGGTGCGAAAGGACGCCAGGCAAAGCAAAAAGCACGTTTAAAGAACTATGACAAACTCGTAATGAGTCAAGATCAGAAGCAGCTTGATGCAAAGCTAGAAATTTATATTCCCAAATGGACCACGACTTGGGAACCAATGTAATTGAAGCCAACAGGTGTGTCTAAAGCCTATGGCGATAAGTTATTGTATGAAAATTTAGAATTTCAATCTTCCACAGGCAGGAATCGTTGGTATCATTGGCCCTAATGGCGCGGGTAAGACAACCATATTTAGAATGATCATGGGAGAAGAATTGCACCCGATAAAGGCGACATTTACAGTGTTGGTGAAACGGCAAAGCTCGCCTATGTTGATCAGAAGTCATTCTAACATATTGATCCTGACAAAGTCGATCTGGCAAAATTTTAGTCAGATGAGCAAGAACTGATTATGATGGGAGGAAAGACAAGTAAACTCGAGAGCTTACTTGAGTCGATTTAATTTCTCTGGAAGTGAGCAAAATAAGAAAGTAAGTCTACCTTGTCAGGAGGTGAACGCAATCGCTTACACCTGGCCATGACTCTAAAAGAAGAAGGTAATGTATTACTTTTAGATGAGCCTACTAACGATCTTGATGTCAATACATTAAGAGCGTTAGAAGAAGGTCTTGAGAACTTTGCCGGCTGTGCTGTGGTTATTAGTCACGATCGCTGGTTTTTAGATCGTATTTGCACTCATATTTTAGCTTTTGAAGGCGACAGTCAAGTCTATTTTTTCGAAGGTGGTTTTAGTGATTATGAAGAAAATAAAAAGAAACGCCTTGGAGGCGATTTAATACCAAAACGAATTAAATATAAAAAGTTAATTAGATAATTTTATAGGCCTGCATTTGTAGGCCTTTTTTATGGATTAGTATTTAGTTGCGCTTCTAAAGATTTTTTACTTATAAACTTTAACTGGATTTATTATTAGTAAAGCTAATAATGTAATAAAACCTATTGATAAAATACTAGTTAATTTACTAAGGTTATATTCCGAATTTGAAGATTCTTATAGGTCTAAACTGTTCTGAATCATAAAAACCGAGTGGTAAAAGACTTCATGAAATTGGGAATTTAATTTTTTTTGTATAAATGCCCACAGCCTAATTTATAATTATTAAGATTGAGGCTCATGATATAATCTTTATTTAGGTTGAACTTTTTTATTTCATTTTCCCATTGTTTATCTAATATAATTCTACGGTATAACAATTCAATAAAATACGTTGCGATAAATAAAAGAACCAAAGTTGTCATATTTAAATTGTATTAATTACCACCATACATATGGCCGTCGGTAAAATCTTTATAAGGTTTTTTGCTTTCATCCTCAATAGTCGTATTCATACTATTTAATCGTTCATTTTCTTTTTTTAGTTTGTACGATTTTCTGACACCGAGTATTAGCAAAAAGAAAAAATCACAACAACAATAATCAATATTGTTACAATATTAGTTTGACTTATCAGAGGGATGCAACTTAAAATAAGAGTTTTTAGCAGCATTTGGTAGTATTTTATTTGGGTTAATAGCT
>CBDDAJ010000033.1:0-128698 GCA_965224845.1 Wocania sp. | reverse complement strand
TCATCAAAAGTTAGAAAACCTGCGTATTCTATATTGATTTTTTTTTGAGCCTGACAAAATTGTGATTGTCCTAAAACAATAAAAAAGAGGATGTAAAAAAAATAAGATGATCTCAAAGTAAAATTTGTTTGTAGCAAAAATAACGATAATAATGAGGTTTAATTATCTGTTGTGTTTTTTTTATGATTTTAAGGGGGGTATTTGGGTTATCTATAGCTATTCATAAAATAAAATTTACCAACTCTATTTAAATGAGCACAGTTTTAGGCTTAAAAGTGGTGTTTTGAAGAAAAATTTATTGGTAGATGGATTGTTACCGGAATTATGGGATGATAATGAACATCGGTTAAAAAATAAAGATATCATGTTTTTTTAACAAGTAAAGGCTTTTATTTTTTTAGATAAAATCCTACATTTATATACACCCAAATTCGAGAAGAAAACTTAGTTTCAAATTAATATTAATGCATCTATAACTTAAACTTAACCTATATTATTATGTACTACTGCTTACGTGCTATTGGAGCTCTTAAATTCACTTAATATTAAGCATATTTAAAAGTTATACCACATTAAAACAAACATTTACGGTCGAAAACGGACTGATCATCTGCCTGAAAACAGGAAGTGGAGCATGTGAAAGTTGAAAAGCCACTTTATAAAAATAGAGTAAACCGATTTGAATGTCGAAAATTCCTTAATTTTTGTTTAACCGATGAAAATCAAAAAAACTGACTTTCATCAAAACCTTAAATTTATTATGAAAAAAGTAAATATTATAAAAAAGTTAGTTTTATTACTAGCTGTAGTGTTTTTTACTACAACTGGATTTTCAATTAATGAAAACTCAACAGACAACTTAATTGATGATAATTGTGGTTTTACATTGACAATCTCTGATGGAGATTTTTCAATGAATACCGAAATCGACTGCGACGATTGGGGAGATGACGCATGGGATGAATTTTGGAATGACGTTTTAGATTGGTTAATGGAATAATATTTGCAACTATCAATCAAGGAATAAAGCTGTTTATTTTTTTAATACAATTAATTAATAGGCAGCTTTAAAAATAACTATTAAATCTATTTTTTATGAAAACTAATTTTCCAAAATCATTATTATTCATCTTTTGTTTGGCTTACAATTTGTCTTTTAGTCAAGAAATTAATAATAACGGATATATCGAGTACGAAATGCTGTTTCCTAATGTTGACAAATCTCATCAAGAATTAGCTACACTAATATTTAATGATTCAATAAGTATCTTCACATATAGAAAAAAAGGCTATGCTAAAAAAAATATTAGTAGTTCTAATAAAGATGACTTTAATAATATTAGTGTCGTTGCAAAAAAAGAAGATGAACATGGTAGTATCATTCATCGGAATTTTAACAAAAAGGAAATTGTCTTTAGGCTAGTAACTTCAAAATTTTATAATGCAAAAATTGTTAATGACTCTTGGATTGTATTTGATTGGAAAATAATTGAAGAATTTAAAACCATAGGTAAATATAAATGCCAAAAAGCAATTGGTAAATTTAGAGGAAGAAAATATACTGCTTGGTTTACAGAGGAAATTCCATTGCCTTATGGCCCGTGGAAGTTATTTGGTCTTCCAGGATTAATAATTGAATCTTATGATAATAAAAAGGAATTTGTTGCTAAACTTAAATCTGTACAATTCCCTAAACCTATTGAGTTAAGCCAATTTAACAAGCCTTTTGATGGCGAAAATATGACTATTGAAGAATTTGCTCAATTCCAAAAAGACATTCCAAAAATTGCTGAAAAAAAAATAAGGTCTAAAATGCCAAGAGGTACAAAAGCAAAATTTGGTAGTATAAAAACCAACTTTATAGAAAAAGAATTTGAATGGGAATCGGAAAACAAAAAAGAGTAAAAGTTATTTTTGCAATTGTCTATTTTTTGTTTTCATTTTCAGTTTTCTCTCAATACGAAATAAAAGGATTTGTTAAGGATAGCACTAATTTTTCAGCAGTATTTTCAAATATTATTTTAAAAGATAAGTATAATAAAATTGTTTCATTCACTGCAAGTGAAAATAATGGTTTCTTTATATTAAAAACTGAAAGGGAAGGTAATTTTAGAATCTATTTTTCTGCAATGTCGTATAAAACAAAAATATTAGAAATTGAAATTAAGTCTAACAAAAAAAAATACAATTATGAAATATTATTATCTTCAAAACCTGTAACACTCGATGAGGTCATAATCAAAACAGAAAGACCAATTTCAATAAAAAAAGACACTATTAATTACAAAACTAAATACTTTATAAATGGTACAGAACAGACTGTTGAAGATTTACTTCAAAAAATACCAGGTTTGCAAATTGATAGTGCGGGAACTATAAAAGTAGGCAATCAGGAAATAGAGAAATTAATGGTAGATGGCGATGACCTATTTGAGCGAGGTTACAAAATCCTATCCAAAAATATGCCTGCTTACCCAATTGAGGAAGTCGAGGTATTAAAAAACTATTCAAACAACCGATTGTTAAAAGGAGTTGAGGAAAGTGATAAAGTAGCTTTAAACCTAAAATTGGATGAAAATTCGAAACGCATTTGGTTTGGAAATATGGAAATAAGAATTGGTATAGACAATTTTTACCAACTAAAGGGGAATTTAATGAACTTTGGGAAGAAAAATAAATATTACTTCTTAACAAATTTTAATTCAACTGGTTACGATGCAACAGGAGATATAGATAATCTAATTCGTCCTTTACGAAGAAGTGAACCCGCCAGTATTGGCGATAATCAAAGTGTGAGCTCAATTTTAAGCCTATCGCCAAACCAACCCAATTTCAAGCAAAGCAGAACCAACTTTAACAATGCAGAATTGGTTTCGCTCAATGCCATTTTCAACCCAACAAAAAAGTTGAAAGTAAAGACATTAGGCTTTTTCAATTGGGATGAAACGGACTTTTTTAGGAACAGCGTTGATGTTGTTGATGTTAATGGTATAAACTTTATCAACACAGAAGATTATGAATTACGTAACAAAAAACGAATAGCTTTCGGTAAGCTGGATTTTATCTATAATATTTCAAAAACCAAGATGTTGGAAGCCACCACCAAGTACAATAATGGCAATTTTAATAATAGTTCTAACCTAATCTTCAACGGCAATTCTACCATTGAAAATTTACAGCACCAAAACAAGCTTTTTGACCAGAAAATAAGCTATACCAATAAATTCAAGGATAAAAAAGTGTTTTTGCTTACTGGACGTTTCATTGATGAAAAAACACCACAAAACTACCAACTCAACCAATTCTTCTATCAAAATTTGTTTCCAGAAAATGCAGATGCCAACAACGTTTCTCAATTAAGCGAAAACCAAATGCAGTTTGTAGGTATCAACGCTCATTTATTAGACCGCAAACAAAAGGGACATTTGTTTGAGTTGCAATTAGGTAATGAATATAGAAAGGACAAATTAACGACCACTTTTTCGCTTTTGGAAGATGGTTTAGTTATAGAAAAACCTAACGATTATCAAAACCAAACTAATTATCAAGTCAACGATTTGTACCTTAAAAGCAAGTACAGATTAAAAATTAAAGATTTTGGTATTGTTGGTAAGCTAGATGTTCATCAGCTTTTTAACCGTTTAGAAAACAATAATGCAAGTAGTAATCAAAATCCTTTTTTTATCAATCCAAGTTTAGGTTTTGATTGGAAAATAAATGATAAAAATAAAATTACGTCTTCTTACTCATACAATACTACAAATGCAAAAGTTATAGACGTGTTTAGCGATTTTGTTTTAACGAGTTTCCGTTCATTTTCAAAAGGAACTGGTAATTTTAATCAATTAGAGGCTTCAAATTTGGTTTTTAATTATCAACTTGGAAATTGGAGCGACCGCTTTTTTGCAAATACTTTTATACTTTACAGCAAAAATCACGACTTCTTTTCAACAAATACATCAATACAACAAAACTTTACACAATCAGAAAAAATTCTAATTCAAGACCGTGAGTTTTTAAGTGTTAATTCTAAACTTGATTACTATTTTGAATTTATATCCTCTAATCTAAAACTAGATTTAGGTTACACTAAAAGTGAATTTAAAAATATTGTAAATAATTCAAAACTAAGACAAGTAAACTCAAATAATTACAATTACGGTCTTGAATTACGTTCTGGTTTTAAGGGTTTTATTAATTACCATATTGGTGCTAAATGGACAACTACGGAAGTACAAACGACAATTAGTAATTCATTTACTGACAATGTGAGTTTTTTGGATTTGTCTTTCGTTTTTAATGACAAATTTGATATTCAAATACAATCGGAACGTTACTATTTTGGGAATTTAAAAACCGATAACACCTACTATTTTTTGGACTTTGATGCTCGGTACAAACTTATTGAAAACAAACTGACTTTAGGTCTTACTGGCAAAAACCTGTTCAATACCGAAAGATTCAGGAACTTTTCTGTGAGCGATATTGGAACATCAACAACTGAATATAGGCTGTTACTAAGATTTGTACTTTTAAAAATGGAATACAGATTTTAAAAACGAATGAATTAAAACGGCTACCAACATTGTATAAAAATAATAGCGGTTTAATCGCTAAAAGGAAAGTAAGTAGATATAAAAAAGGTCTGTGTTTAACCGAAAAGTTAGCGTGCATAAATTCGCTACTATTCTTATACAAAACCGTTATGCCACATTAAAACAAACATTTACGATTGAAAACGGACTGACCAATCCGACTAAATTGAATATAAATTTAGTGAGTGGAGTACGTGAAAGCTGAAAATCACTTTATAAAACATAGAGTAAGCTGATTTGAATGTCGAAAATTCCTTAATTTTTGCTTAACCGATGAAAATCAAAAAAAATGACTTTCACCAAAAACTCAAGTTTATTATGAAAAAAACAGTTATATTCTATATAATCACCCTGGCTCTGTTTTCCTGCGAAAGAGAGCAGCTTCTAGAATTCTGTGCCGGGGATTTTGGCATCCGGGAGAAAATAAAGGGTGGCTCCATCCTGCAAACATGGATATATTTTGATGGTGCAAAACCTCCCGAACAGATCGTACATACAACCGATCTGGCCCAAAAGACCAATGCGAACTGGATATCCTTATCTCCCGGAATAGGGTTAGATAATTGGTGGGGTCATGAACCACCTTATCGCTATGAGTTCCCGGTAAGTGCCGAAACGGAAAAAATGCGGATTATTATTCCTAAGATGAGAAACAGTGACCTGCCTAATATTATGCTCAAGCCCTTAACCGAGTTTTGGACAGTAAACGGCTCCACTTTTAGGGGCGATTTTTATGTGGATAACGAAGCGCAATGGAAAGTGATAGAGGCGGCTTATGAAAAACTGATTTATGGGTTCGCAAAGCTCTCTGTTGAGTTCCCGGAAGTAAAACTGCTTAGCATCGGCACCGAACTCAGGGAATTCACGAAAAGACGCCCCGGCTTCTTTAAAGGGTTAATCTCGAAGATCAGGAAGGACTTTCCGGATTTAAAACTCACCTATGCTGCCAATTGGGATGAATATAAGCATGTTTCCTTTTGGGAGGACCTGGATTATATAGGCATAAACCCCTATTTTCCGTTGGTGAACAAAAAAACACCAACAGTAGCTGAGGTAGAACGGGCCTTTGCTCCCATAAAACAGGATATACAGGCTCTATCCTGTACCTATAAAAAACCGGTACTGTTCACTGAGTATGGTTTTAGGAGTGCCGATTATGGTTTATGGAACCCCTGGGAATTGGGAAGTATTCGTCTCACCCAGACCCCTAACTTTGAAGTTCAAAACAATGGTTATAATGCTTTTTACAATACTTTTTGGGAGGAGCCATGGGTTGCCGGAGGGTTCTTTTGGGAATGGAGAGCAATATCTAACGGAGAAGTCAACAATCCCAATAATAATGGTTGGGAGGTTAACGATAAACCCATAGAAAAGATTGTTAAAAGCAGGTATACCGATTGAAAAGTATAATTTACTTATAGCAAAAATAACGATAATAATGAGGTTTAATTATCTGTTGTGTTTTTTTATGATTTTAAAGGGGGTTATTTTAGATTTTTAATAGTTAGATGTAGTTGTTCTATTACGGCGCTCATCTTATCAATATCAAGGGTTTCTATAGTATCGTTCTTGGTGTGATAATTTTTATTTCTGTAAAAGGCTGTATTAGTAATCATTAGGGCAGGATAGTTAAATCTCCAATAGTTTAAATGATCAGAGAAATCTACACCTGAAACCAAGCTAGACCCTTTAAAAGATTTGGTTTTAATAGAAGGCTGTTCTGTCATTAGTAACTCAATTTGTTTTCCAAATGCTCCACTTTTTTCACTTTGTACCACTGTGATAAAATCGCCAATGGTACCGTACTCCATAGCCATTTCCTGTGTGGGAAAATTTTGAGACCCTTTTTTGTCACTGTAATAACCTATCATTTCTAAACAAATCATACCTTTTACAGGGATGTTATTAGTGTATAAATAACTGGCATGGATGTAGCTACCCATTTGTTTGGTCCTAAAAAACGGAGGCTCTTCTAGGGTATAAGCTACAAAATCGATTCTGTAATTTAACTGTTCTTTGGATAGCAAGCGTGCTAATTCCAGTAACCCAACAACACCACTGGCATTGTCATCCGCTCCCTGCTGGTTACCACATACATCATAATGTGCGCCAATAATAATGCGCGCTTTGTGTTTTGTACCAATAGAACCAATAACATTTTTATAGGTTTTACCATTTACTTGATACGGTTGAAAACTTACAGAATCGCAAACCCTGGTTAATTCAGATTTAATATAGTTTGCTACAATATTGAGGGATTTTATATTTTGATAATTCCTGCTTTTTGGCGTTTGAGTAATTTTTAGTAAATCGGTTTCTATTCTGCTTTTGTTTGTATGCGCCAGAGAATCCGTAGAGGTGTTCTGTGAATAAATACAAGCTGAGCATACTAAAAGATAGATATGGAAAAGGGTTTTCATGATTTACTATTTTGTTAATATATGCAGCAATATTAACGTTAGTAAAGCCATATAGAGTCCAGCTTTTATATAAAGTTAAGAATTTCGGACATCTTTTTTATACCCCGTCGGTGTTTTTCCTGTAAACTTTTTAAAGGCAGTATAAAAACTGGATTTTGAGTTAAAACCCGATTCTAAACCAATCGCTGCTATAGTATAATTATTATAATCGGGGTTAGCTAGCATTTCTTTTGATTCTTTTATTCTTAATGAATTTATATAGTCATTAAAGTTTGAGTCAGAGTTTTTATTTATTAATTGTGACAGATAGCCTTCACTTAGATTAAATTCTTGAGACAAACTTTTTATAGATAAATTAGGGTTTAAATAAGATTTGTTTTTTAAAATTGAAGCATTAATTTTTGAGAAAGAGGATAAAGCTATATTATTTTTTTGTTGCTTGTATGCGACCGGTTTATTTAAAATCATGCCTCTTATTTTTACCCTTTCATTATATAAATGCCTTTGTAAAATAGCTGAATAACCAATCCAGTAAATTAAAACGGATATGCCAATCCATAAAGGATAGTACTTATAATACCCTTTGTTAAGGTAGTTTTCGAATAAGTTAAAGGATAAAGCCCATAAAAAGCATAAGACAATACCTAAGGTTAAACTGTATTTTAACCATTTGGTTTTTATTAAAACCTGAGTGGATTTGTAGGCTTGGTTTTTCTTTTCATACTGCTTTAAAATAATAAAAATTAAGATTATTAGAACCACCGAAAAAATTATGGAAATATACTCAACAACTATGTTTAAAAATTTTACAATGAGAATTTTACTGCTTAATGAATTTCTTATCATTAAGTAAAAAATGCTAAATAAAAAAGGCGTAAAAATATATAGTATCTGTTTTTTTAAAATTTTTTGTTGAATATAGCTTTTAACAAAAAAATAGAAGAAAGGAAGCATTAAAAATTCAAAAGGAAAATATAATACAGTATTGTTTTCGTAAAGATATCTGGGGATTATATTAGTATCAATTAACCAATACTGTAAATTGCTTAATGCTAAGGATAGTATTGTAAATGCCAGAAAGTTATTGGTAAAAGATTTAAGGGTTTTATTTATAAGAATAATTAAACTAAAAATAAAACCATGTATAACCCCTGCGATTATGATGATGTTATAAATATTAAAATTTAAATCATTCATAAACCAAATATAAAGAAAAAGACTACTTGATAAAGTAGTCTTTTGTCTTAATTAAAATATTTGTTTAGGTTTTTAAGAAACCAATTGTTGTCTAAAAATAGTTTGTTTTCTATCCGGTCCAACAGATACTATGGTAATTGGAATGTCTAATTCCTTTTCTAAAAACACTATATACTCGTTTAATGCTTTTGGCAATTGAGAAGCTTCAGACATTTCGGTTAAGTCTTCACTCCAGCCGCTAAATTCAGAGTAAATAGGTTCTATGTTTTCAGGTTCAATATTATATGGTAAATGTTTAATGATTTCACCTCTGTATTTATATGCCGTACATACTTTTAGGGTTTTAAACCCGGAAAGCACATCGCCTTTCATCATCATAAGCTGTGTTACACCATTGACTTGGCAAGCGTACTTTAAAGCGATTAAATCTAACCAGCCACAACGTCTTGGCCTACCTGTTGTTGCTCCAAACTCGTTACCAACTTTAGCCATGGTTTCTCCATCTTTATCAAACAATTCGGTAGGGAATGGACCAGAACCTACGCGAGTGGTATAGGCTTTAAAAATGCCAAAAACATCTCCAATTTGATTTGGTGATACTCCTAAACCTGTACAAGCACCTGCAGCTGTTGTGTTACTAGAAGTTACAAATGGATATGTACCAAAATCAATATCTAGTAAAGAGCCCTGAGCACCTTCGGCTAAAATGGTTTGCCCAGATTTTTGCGCCTGGTAAATATATTCTTCAGAGTCGATAAACTTTAAGGATTTTAAAACTTTAATAGCTTCAAAAAATTCTTTCTCTAATTCAGCTAAATCGTATTGAATATCTACATCATAAAATGCAATCATAGACTCATGCTTATTAGCCAAAGCTCTATAGCGTGTTTTCCAATCGCTTAGTTCTAAATCACCTACACGAATACCGTTACGTCCGGTTTTATCCATATAAGTAGGACCAATGCCTTTAAGCGTAGATCCAATTTTAGCTTTTCCTTTTGAGGCTTCACTGGCAGCATCTAATAAACGATGTGTTGGCAGAATAATATGGGCTTTACGAGAAATTAGAAGTGATTTTCTGTAATCTACATCTTGCGCTTCTAACTTATCCAGTTCTTTTTTAAAGATAACCGGATCTATAACGACTCCGTTTCCTACTAAATTAGTGGCGGCGTCGTGAAAAATTCCCGAAGGAATGGTATGTAAAACATGCTTTTGTCCGTTAAAAACTAAAGTGTGCCCTGCATTTGGGCCACCTTGAAAACGAGCAATAATATTGTAGTTAGATGTTAGGACATCAACAATTTTTCCTTTGCCTTCGTCTCCCCATTGTAATCCTAGTAGTAAATCTACTGCCATTGTAAATATTAGTTATTTAGTTGATTTTCTATTTCCGTAAAAATAAAGTGAGTGGTTATTAATTTCGATATCAAAAACGTCTTCGATGGTTTTTTTTATAGATTGAATTCGCGGATCGCAGAACTCAATAACTTCACCGGTATCTGTTAGTATAACATGATCGTGTTGCCTGTCGAAATAAGATTTTTCGTAATGCGCCTGGTTTTGTCCAAATTGATGCTTTCTAACTAAACCACATTCTAAAAGCAATTCGATAGTATTATATAGTGTAGCACGAGAAACACGATATTTCTTGTTTTTCATATTAAGATACAAAGATTCTATATCGAAGTGCTCATTGCTATTATAAATTTCTTGTAGTATAGCATAGCGTTCGGGAGTTTTTCTATGCCCGTTGTTTTCTAAAAAGCTTGTAAAGACGCTTTTAACGATGTCTTGATTTTTTGTATCTGCTTTTGCATTCATAATTTCGTCGCAAATTTACACTTTTTTTACACTCTAGTAACCTTATCTATGCCATTAATTTTTTTAAGTTTTTCTAATAGCTTTTTTATTATGGTATTATTTTTTACAATAACATTTATTTTTCCCGAAAAAAGCCCGCCATCACTTTCAAAACTAATACTTTTCATGTTTACGTGCATATTTTCTGAAACGATGTTCGTAATGTCGTTTACTAAACCTATATGATCAATTCCTGTGATAACAATTTTTACTAAAAACTCTTGCTGCGATGAATCTACCCATTTCGCAGGCATAATGCGATAGGCATAATTAGATTGTAAACTTAATGCATTGGGACAGTTTTTTTTATGTACTTTAATGCCTTCATTAACTGTTAAAAAACCAAATACATCATCGCCAGGAATTGGATTGCAGCAATTCGATAATTTGTAATCTAGCTTTTCTTCTTCTTTACCAAAAACAAGCGAATCGTATTTGGCGGTTACTTCGTCTTTCTCTAGGTCTTCTTTTTTTATGGTCTGCTTTCTGGATATTTTATTTTTAATAAAACTCATTAAAGCATTACTTCTGGATGAGGCATAGTCTTTTAGCATTGAGTTGTCTATGGTGCCAATACCAACTCTATAAAATAGATCAAGACTTGTTTTTAATTTAAAATAGCTAACTAATTCATTTACAGAAGACTCGTTAAGTGTTATTTTAAGTTGTTTTAATTTCCGTCGCAATATTTCTTTGCCTTCTTCTCCAATACGTTTTTTGTCTTCTTTTAAGGCCGATTTAATTTTACTTCTCGCTCTTGCTGTAGTGGAATAATCTAACCAATTGGCATTAGGCTTTGCACTTTCGGATGTTAAAATATCTACCTGATCGCCACTTTGCAACTCATGACTTAAGGGCACTAATTTTCCGTTTACTTTTGCACCTCTTGTTTTCATACCAACTTCAGTATGTATACTAAAGGCAAAGTCTAAAGAAGTTGCGCCTTTAGGTAACGATTTTAATTCTCCGGTTGGCGTAAATACAAAGATCTCTTTTGAATATAAGTTTAATTTAAATTGTTCAACAAAATCCACAGCATTAGTATCTGGATTCTCTAAGGCTTCTTGTAACCTATTTATCCATGTTTCCAGGCTATCTTCTTTTTCTCCATCTTGTTTGTATTTATAATGTGCTGCATACCCTTTTTCGGCAATTTCATTCATGCGTTCGCTACGTATCTGTACTTCTACCCAACGGCCTTTAGGCCCCATAACAGTTATATGCAAGGCTTCGTAGCCAGTTCCTTTAGGAGATGAAATCCAATCGCGAAGACGTACCGGGTTTGGTCGAAAATGATCGGTTACAATGGAGTATATTTTCCATGCTAAGAACTTTTCATTTACTTCATCACTTTTATAAATAATCCTAATAGCAAATTTGTCGTAAACTTCATCAAAGGAAACCCCTTGTTTTTGCATTTTTCTCCGAATAGAAAAAATAGATTTAGGTCGTCCTTTAATGGTATAATCCATTAATTCTTTATCTAAAGAATTTTTTATAACCTGACTAAACGCTTTTATGTATTTGTCTTGCTCTTCTTTGCTGTCTTTTATTTTGTTTAAAATATCGTGATAAACTTCAGGTTCGGTATATTTTAAACCTAGGTCTTCAAGCTCGGTTTTAATATTATATAACCCAATTCTATGCGCTAAAGGGGCGTATATATAGAGCGTTTCTGATGCTATTTTAACTTGTTTGTCTACACGCATAGAATCCATAGTTTGCATATTATGAAGTCTATCGGCAATTTTTATAATAATTACTCTTACATCATCATTTAGTGTAAGGAGCATTTTACGAAAATTCTCAGCTTGAAGCGATATATCCATATCTTTTTTAAGCGACGATATTTTTGTAAGTCCGTTTACAATTTTTGCAACGGTTTCTCCAAAAAGCCCTTCAATATCCGATATAGAATAATCGTCACTATCTTCAACAACATCGTGTAACAATGCTGCAGCAATAGATGTGGCATCTAATCCAATTTCCTGAGCTACAATTTTAGCGACTGCCAAAGGGTGAAAAATATAGGCTTCTCCAGATTTTCTACGCTGATCTTTATGCGCATCTAATGCTACGTCAAAAGCACTTCGTATTAATTTTTTATCTTCTTTTGTAAGTGTGCGGTAGCTAACCTTTAATAATTCTTTATAGGCTTTAGTAATGGCAATATTTTCTTTTTCTAAGGCTTCCTCTGTCATCATAAATTAAAAGTAGCATAAAGAAAATTAACCACCAACAAGAATTTGATTTTTTGTGTTATGAGTTTAAAAAACTCACAAGCCATTGAATCGCTTTACCGCGGTGTCCTATGCTGTTTTTTAAGTCTAAGTCCATTTCGGCAAAAGTTTGGGCGTAGTTTTCGGGCTTAAAAATGGGGTCGTAACCAAACCCTTTTTTGCCATGTTTAGCAGTAGTAATCGTTCCTTTACATATACCCGTAAAGGTGTGTAGTTTATTGTTAAGCTGTAAGGCAATTACCGTTTTAAATTGTGCCTTCCTGTTATTTTTATGATTTAATTTGCTAAGTAACTTAACCATATTATCATTTGCATTGCGCTGTTCTCCGGCATAACGCGCCGAAAACACACCAGGAGCACCACCTAAAGCCTCAACTTCCAAACCTGTATCGTCAGCAAAACAATCATAACCATAATGTTGTTTTATGTATTCTGCTTTTTGAATAGCATTACCTTCTATAGTGTTTTGAGTTTCAGGAACCTCTTCAAAGCAGCCAATATCTTTTAAGCTTAAAAGTTTAATGTGTACTGGTATTAATGCTTGTACTTCTTTTAATTTATTAAGGTTATTGGTTGCGAAAACGAGTTGCATAAAATGATATGTTTAGTTAATCAAAAATAATACTATATATGTCTAATTAAAAGAATAATATTTAAAGCTTTTTCTTATCTTTAATATCTAACCGTAACCAATATGACAACATTTAACTCACCTCTCGAAGCTTTTATGCATTGGGAAAGAGAAATGCCTAATCGGGTTTTTTTAAAACAATATATTAACGGAAAAGTTATCACTTACACGTTTAATGAATCCAAAGAAGCCGTTTGCAAAATAGCTTCAAAACTAAAAACGTATAATTTACCAGAACGTAGCCATATTGCTTTACTTTCAAAAAATTGTGCCCATTGGTTATTATCTGACCTAGCCATTATGATGGCTGGTTATGTATCTATTCCTATTTATCCAACTCTTAATGCTGCATCAATAAATCAAATTTTAGAGCATAGTGAATCTAAAGCTATTATTATTGGAAAGCTAGATGATTTTGAGTCTCAAAAATCAGGAATTCCAGATATTCATAAAATTAGTATCGGTTTATTTGGAGAACATGAAGGCGATTTATGGGAAGATATCATGGAATCTGAAAAACCACTGGAGGTAATGCCCAATATAGATGTTAATGATTTGCATACTATAATTTATACATCAGGAACAACGGGAACACCTAAAGGTGTGATGCATTCTGTTGGAAATATTATGGAAAGCATGCGCGTTATTAAATCTGTAATTAAACTATCTCCATTACCCCGATTGTTTTCCTATTTACCTTTAGCACATGTTGCAGAACGTGTGGGTATTGGAACGCACGGCATTGTAATTGGAGCAGAATTTTCGTTTCCTGAATCCTTAGAGACATTTGCTTCCGATCTTGAGAAATGTCAACCGCATTTATTTCTGGCAGTACCACGGATTTGGGCGAAATTTCAAGAGAAAATTTTAGAGAATATTCCACAGAAAAAACTAAATGTATTATTAAGCCTCCCTTTTGTTAACCGTTTGGTTAAAAATAAATTAAAGCAAAAACTGGGTCTTAGGCGTGCTGAATATATTGTTTCTGGAGCGGCACCATTATCTCCTGGTTTAATACATTGGTTTAAAAAAATAGATGTTACTATTTTTCAAGTTTATGGCATGACTGAAGACTGTATAATATCTCATGCTACAAGACCCGGAGCAAATAAAATCGGAACGGTTGGAAAAGCTTTGGAAGGGGTACAAATTAAGTTTTCTCCCGACGGCGAAATTTTAATAAAAAATAACTGTTTAATGAAAGGCTATTATAAAGCCCCGGAGATTACTGCAAGTGTTTTTGATAAGGGATATTTTAAAACAGGAGACAAAGGCGAGTATGATCATGATGGCTTTTTAACTATTACTGGTCGTGCAAAAGATGAATTTAAAACAGATAAAGGCAAATATATTTCACCTTCGCATATTGAAATGCGATTATCAAAAAATACAGATATTGAGCAAATATGCATTGTAGGTACTGGAATCCCACAGCCTATAGCTTTAATCACACTGTCTGAACTTGGTAGAGCTAAATCTAAAGAAGACTTATCTAAAGGATTGATTAAAACAGTAACCGATATAAACCCCGATTTAGAAAAGCATGAAAAGGTCGAGAAAGTCATTATTATGAAAGAAGATTGGACAGTAGACAATAATTTAATTACCCCATCATTAAAAGTAAAACGGAATAGTATAGAAAAAATACATCAGCAGTTTTATAAAGCATGGTTTGCGATGACTGATAAGGTGATTTTTGAATGATGTGCTAATATTTATGATTTTATTATGACAAAAATCATCTTTAAAAAAAGAAATCTCCATTAACTTTGAGTAAACATTAAAACTAAAGATTATGACAATAAATATTCAATATGTTCATATGGCGACGAGCGAAACGATGAGCACTTACGTAACAGAAAAATTAAAAAGACTTCATAAAAAATACGATTGGATTATAAATGCTGAGGTTCATTTTGAAGTAGAGCACAATGCTAAAGAAAAAGGAAAAATATGTAAAATTGAATTAAGCATTCCCGGACCTAGAATATTTGCAAGTTCTGATGAAGATAACTATGAGGATGCCGTGAAAAGAACCATTAAAGATTTAGAAATTCAGCTTAAAAAGAGAAAACAAGTGTTTCACCCGCACTAATATGAACATAGAGGCCTATAGATTGTATTGTTTGTCTAAAAAAGGCGTTACAGAATCCATTCCATTTCCTAAACTTCAAGATGTTTTAGTATTTAAAGTTATGGGTAAAATGTTTACTGCTACAAATATAGATACATTTGATAGTTTTAGTATAAAATGTTTTCCAGAAACTATTGAAGCGCTAAGGTTTCAGTATCCTGCTTTGCAGGAGCCATCTTATTTTAGTAAAAAGCATTGGAGTAGGGTGGTTATGGATGGTTCTATTTCTGATAGTTTATTATTTGAATGGATAGATATATCCTATAATCTGGTAGTTTCAAAGCTTACTAAAAAACAAAAGTTAGAGCTTGAACAGCAATAGTTAGAGGTGAGTTTATAGTTGAAAATTATCTTTTATAACGGTTTTTCCATAAGCATCTAAAAGTTTAATATGCTTTACATCTCCGGCACCTAAAAATTTATAGCGGATGCCTACGAGTTTACCCAGGCTTTTACGATATTTAGCCGAAAAAGTTTCATTGCCACCTATAAAAACTTTCAATTGCTTTTTTACAACATGAATCTTAATGTTTTTAAAAGAAGAAAGATCAAGACCCAATGCAGATAAATCTTGCTCTTTTCCATTCATATAAACATCATTTAGCATCACGTTAATATTAGAAATGCAACCAGGAATAGTAAAAGGAATAATTAAAGCACCTTTTGTTCCTATTACATATATTTGAGTGGTTTGACAAACGGCCCATTTTTCTTTGAGGGCATTTTTTAGAGTTGTTTCCAGAGTAAAATTATCGCCAGAAATATTCCCCAGATCATTAATAAAATGATAGGTGGAAACTATTGGGGATTTTAATGACTTTATTTCTGAAAGCATATCATTATCCAGTTTAAGCCCATTGTCAATAAACTGTTGAGCGTTTAAATACTTTGGTATTGGTTTGTAATCAACAGACGCAGACCAGCCATTTGATTTAATAAATAAATCATGCGCTTTTATAACATTGCCATCTACAACTAGTTTTGCTCTAAAATATCCAGGAAAATAATAGATTCCAGTAGCTTGTTTTTGGTTATTATTTATTTTTATGGTTTTGGTTTTGTCCCAATATTGTTGAATATATATGCTATCTGATTTTATACTAGATAAATCAAAATCAAAAACGACAGAGTTGGGCATACCATTAGTAATCGTTTTGCTGGAAAACTTAATTTTTGAAATATCTTCAGTTGTTAATTCATTTTTATTGGAGCTAATAACAGAGAAAAGAGATATAAATACTAAGGCCAAAAAGGCTGCCAACGAAAAAACAACAGGCATATTGACTAATGTTTTTTTTATGGGTTTATCATTACGTTGCTGATTTTTATAATCTCTCCAATTTGTATATCCAATAAATTGAGATAAAGCATTTAGCGTGCTAATACTTGGCGAACTATTGTAATTTACTTTGCCCCAAACACGTTTTAAAGTAGTAGGGCTAAGCAGTACTTTGGTTTGTTCTTGTATGGTTTCACTTAACTCTATAAAAACTTCGCTATGCCAGTTTGAAGAATCTCCCCAACCCAGTTTTTCTTCAATTTGAAGAATGCATTTGCTAATTAATTCGTGTTCTTTTTGTGTATTCATAGATTATTACAAAAATCGCCTTTTTTTTAATGGTGTACAATATTGAATGGATTTGAACGAATTTGTTTGAGTAGATAAGCGCATTAATTTTCAATTTTATAGAAAATATTTAATCATGAAAACCCATAATGGGCATTAAACCAGATAATGGACAATACCCGTCAAAATAATTTAGATTACTAAAAAAACAGATTGTTATAAAAATTTTAATAGATGAAAAAAATTATAATATTACTTGCATTGATCGTAACCGAATTTGGTTTTTCTCAAAATATAATTCCCTTAGATACATTACACTGGAATATTAGGGCGCAATCATTTGTTGTTGAAAATTATAAAGGTAAAGCGTCTGTATATGTTCAAGGTGGTGCTATCATTCTTAAAGATGCAGCATTTTTAAATGGTACAATTGAGTTTGATGTCTATTTAAAAGAAGAACAGGCATTTCCTGGAGTTGAATTTAGAGTAAAGGGCGCTAATAGCGAACAGTTTTTTTTGAGGCCACATCTTTCTGGGAAGGCAGATGCTAATCAGGCAGCACCCAGAGTTAACGGAGTTACACCATTTCAACTTAATTTCGGACCCAAATACTCATTTCCTTATACGTATAAATATGATGATTGGACTCACGTAAAAGTGGTTGTGAATAATGATAAAGCCCAGGTGTTTTTAGATTATGCCAATACCGCTAATTTGTCGTGGCATCTTACACATACTCCAACAGTTGGAGGCATAGCTATAAGAGGTGGTAGGTTTACAGGGATGCATTTGGCAGATATAAAAGTTGATAAAAATGCAACAACACTAGTTGATTTTAACCCGATTGAAAGAGAACCACTAACTGGGCTTGTTCCCCAATGGGAAATCTCAGATAAATTTGAAGAAGAGTTGCTGAATCATTCAAGTTCCTTAAATAAATTGATAGAAGATAGAAATTGGCAGGCAAAACTTAAAGTAGAAGAAGGAACAGCAGCAAATATTTCTAGAGTTCAATTATTAAGAAACGGAACGCCAGGGAACACCGTATTTGCAAAAATTGTTATTAACTCTGATGTGGATCAATTAAAGTTCTTTGAATTTGGCTATAGTGATAGAGTTGTTGCTGTTTTAAACGGAGTACCCATTTATAGAGGTACAAATAGATGGCGTTCAAGAGATTATAGGTATTTAGGAACAGTTGGTTTGTTTGATGGTATTTATCTAAACTTGAAGAAAGGAAAGAATGAACTATTAATGGCTGTTTCAGAAGACTTTGGCGGGTGGTTGATTACTGGTAGGTTTAAAAATAAGGATGGGATTAAAATTGACGATTAATATCAACGATGATGATAAGGCTATTTAGGCAGTTTTAAATGTAATTTAAATAACACATTATAATGTTATAAATGTATTTAAAAAAAGCAGGATTAATAAATTTTGTATATTTATTATGTGGTTAAATGGTATTATTTTTTATTGTTTATTAGTGTTTTTTATACACCTCGGGTGTTTGCTCAAGGTGAGGCTAATATTTGGTATTTTGGAGAAAAAGCAGGATTAGATTTCAATTCCGGTAAGCCGGTATCTATAACAGAGGGAAGGCTAAATACAAGAGAAGGTTGTTCTTCAGTTTCAGATAAAGACGGTAATTTACTCTTTTATACAGATGGAGTAACTGTATATAATAAAAACCATGCTGTTATGTCTAATGGCAGTAATTTAAATGGTCATGATTCAAGTACGCATTCGGCATTAATAGTTCCAAAACCAGACCATCCAAGCATCTATTTTATTTTTACAACTGATGCAAGAGCTGGCTCTCAAGGGCTGCAATATTCTGAAGTTGATATGACCTTAGATGGCGGTTTAGGTAGAATTACTACTGAAAAAAATATAATTCTTTATACACCTACAACCGAACAGGTAGCTGCTATAAAAAGCCCTGTTTTAAATGAATACTGGATAGTAAGCCATAAGGTTGATAGTAATGAGTTTGTTGCGTTTAATTTATCAAAAGCAGGTGTCAATACCGTACCAGTTATTAGTGCTGTGGGGGATGCTCCAGTGATGACTAATGATGAAAACGAAGTATTATTAAAACCATCCGGACAAATGAAAATTTCTCCTGATGGTAAAAAGATTGCAGTAGCTAGAACTGAAGTCACTAAAGCATTGCAGTTGTTTGATTTTGATGCGTCTTCCGGTGTGGTTTCTAATCCCATAACATTGCTTAGCCTTCTTAATTACGAAAATGCTTTTGGTGTAGAATTTTCTCCTAATAGTAAATTATTATATGCTAGAATAGGGAGGATTCCACATGTTGTTGATGGCAATACTGTTAATATAGGTCAAAGTATTTTTCAATTTAATTTATATGCTGCTACACAACAAGAAATAGTAGACTCTAAAATTGAAATTGCTAAAATTCCTAATGAAACTCTAATAGGTGCTATGCAATTAGGTCCTGATTGTAAAATATATATGGCAGCCTTGGATAAAGGGTTTATAAGTAGTATTGATGCTCCTAATACTATAGGTTCAGATTGTAATTTTATAGAAAATGCAGTTTTTCTAAAAAATAGTATAAGTAAGATTGGAATGCCTTCTTTTGAATCTTCACTTTTTCTAGGTTTTGAAGCAGAGCACGTATGTTTAGGAGTGCCTACAAAATTTAATGTCGATCTGTCTCATCAAACCTACGATTCGTTATTATGGGATTTTAAAGATGGCAATACTTCAACAGAAATTAATCCAACACATATTTATAATGAAGCAGGAGTTTATAACGTAGAGCTGGCCACAGTTATAGGAACTGAAGTAACCAGACGATATAAAAGAGTAGAGGTGTACCAACAACCCATTGCAAATAGACCAAAAGACATCTTTTTGTTTAATGATAGCGGGTTTAATACGTTTGATTTAAGTGCTCAAAATGCCTCTGTTTTAAATGGTCAGGATGCAAGCCTTTTTAGTGTAATTTACTATGCCGGTATTGAAGACTTTAATAATAATATACCAATACAAGATTTTACTGGCTATAAAAACAAAAGGCCTTATATTAAAGAGACAATTATTGCCAGCGTTGTAAGCCTTGAGGATGAAAGTTGTTTTGATACCACATTATTTAATATTCAAGTGCTTGATAGATTCCCTAATTACTTTACGCCAAATAATGACGGATTTCATGATTTTTGGCAAGTAAAAGTAACAGAAGATGATTTGTTTGCAGTGTCTAAAATTCAAATTTATAATCGTTATGGTAAAATGATTAAAATATTACATCCATCATCAAAAGGGTGGAACGGTAATTTTAACGGAAATCCATTGCCGGAAAGTGATTATTGGTTTTTAGTTGAGTTAATTAATAAAGAAGATGGTAGTATTAGAATAGAAAGAGGGCATTTTAGTTTGGTTAGGTAAAAAAGTACTCACCTATGATGATAAGGCTCATTCCTTAAAATAGTAAACCCTCTATAAAGTTGCTCAACAATAAACAGACGTACCATTTGATGAGAAAAGGTCATTTTAGATAATGATATTTTTCCATTTGCTTTTTTGTAAACGTCTTCAGAAAACCCATAAGGCCCGCCAATAACAAAAATCAATTGTTTAACACCAGAGTTCATGTGTTTTTGTAAATAGCCTGAAAACGCTACAGAATTTAGCTGCTTTCCATTTTCATCTAATAAAATTAAAGCATCAGTGGTTTTAATCTTCCCTAAGATAAGTTCGCCTTCTTTTTGCTTTTGTTGTGCCTCACTTAAGTTTTTCGAGTTTTTAATGTCTGGAATAATATCTAAAGAAAATTTAATATAAAACCCGAGTCGTTTGGTGTACACATTAATTAGAGACTGAAGCTCTTTGTTATCGGTTTTACCTATGGCGATTAGTTTTATGGTCATGTAGCAAAATTAATATTTACAGGTACAAACTAAATACTTTTTATAGAATAATTAGTTTTAAAATATTTCTTTACAATAGTAAATCAATTTCTTATTTTAGCACAAACTATTCTAAAAGCATGATTACACAAGACCAATTTGATTCAGAATTAAAATATATAATTTCTAACGCTATAAGAGAAGATGTGGGTGACGGAGATCATAGCTCATTGGCATGCATTCCTGAAAATGCCCGAGGAAAAGCTAAGCTCCTTGTTAAAGACAAAGGGGTTATTGGTGGCGTTAATTTTGCAAAAAAGGTTTTTGCTTATGTAGATAAGAATTTAAAGTTAGATGTGCTTATAGAAGATGGCACCGAAGTAACTTATGGAGATATTGTGATGTATGTTGAAGGGCCATCACAATCTATTTTAAAAGCAGAACGTACCGTTTTAAATGCTATGCAACGTATGAGTGCAATTGCCACAAAAACTAAAACATTTGTAGATTTATTAAAAGGCACGAACACCAAAATTTTAGACACTCGAAAAACAACTCCTGGAATTAGAGTTCTGGAAAAATGGGCCGTTAAATTAGGAGGAGGAGAAAATCACAGGTTTGCTTTATACGATATGATTATGCTTAAAGATAATCATATAGATTTTGCAGGAGGGATTACTAAGGCTATTCAAACGACCAAAGAATATTTAAACAAAACAGGAAAAGATTTAGATATTATGGTGGAAGCTAGAAATTTAGATGAAGTAGAAGAAATTTTAAAAAACGAAGGTATTTACAGAATATTACTTGATAATTTTGATTACGAAGATACCAGGCAAGCCGTAAAAATGATTGGAAATAAATGCTTAACAGAATCTTCCGGAAACATAAATGAAACTACGGTAAGGCATTATGCAGAATGTGGTGTGAATTATATTTCATGTGGTGCTTTAACACATTCTGTACACAATATGGATTTAAGTTTGAAAGCTGTAAATTAGTGTAAATACAACACTAAGTTGCCTAAATTGCTAGCGGCTTATAAGAACGACTAAATAATATAAAGGTGAGTGAATCCATTGAAGATAAACTTGATAAAATTCCAGTAATTAATATATTGGTTCGCTTTTTTAAGCAAATTAAATTGCCCGGGTTTGAAGGGCTTTCAGTTTATGATCTTCTGGAAATGTACATTGTAGGTATTGTGGAAGGCGCCTTAACTACCAGAGCCAGTGCTATTGCATTTAGTTTTTTTACAGCTATTTTCCCATTTTTATTATTTGTTATAATAATAATACCTGTATTACCTTTTGAAAATTTTCAAGAGCAATTTTTAGCCTTTTTAGATTCTTTTTTACCGCCACAAACCTCAGGTTTTTTTAACGATAATATTTTTAATAATATAAGCACGACCAGCCAGGGGAGCTTGTTATCATCAGTTTTTATTTTATCAATAATATTAATGACTAATGGGGTAAATGCTGTGTTTTCCGGATTTGAGCACTCCTACCACGAACAGCTAACCCGTAATGTGTTTAAGCAGTGGTTATATGCATTAGGGGTTGCTATTATTTTGGCTTTGTTATTAATAATTACAGTAGGTGTGTTTGGCTATTTTCAGATTTATATTATTAATCCGCTTTACGAGCGAATAAGTGGAGAAATAATAGATCAATCCGATTCTGGATTGGCATGGATATTATTTTCTAAATACGCCTTTTTTGTTATCATGGTATATTTGGCTACAGCAACTTTGTATTATTTCGGGACAAAAGAAGGCAGGCATTCTAAATTCTTTTCAATTGGTGCCTTGTTTACTACTTTGCTTATTATTTTAACATCGTATTTGTTTGGAGTTTATATAGAAAATTTTAGTCAGTATAATAAACTGTACGGCTCAATTGGCGCGCTTTTAATCCTACTTTTTTATTTATGGCTTAATGCCAATATTTTACTGCTGGGTTACGAGCTAAATGCCTCTTTGAATAAACTACGAAAACGCTGCTAGTTTATGCCTTATTTCGTCGATGTTATTATTCCTGTTCCATTAAAAAAGCTATTTACTTATAGTATTACGCCTTCTGAAGCTACTTTTTTAAATACTGGAATGCGGGTTTCTGTACCTTTCGGAAAGTCTAAAATTTACACAGGAATTGTTGCTAAAATACATAATGAAGCTCCAATTATTTATGAGGCAAAAGAAATTCATCAAATTCTAGATGAAACCCCAATTGTAAATGAAATACAGTTGCAATTATGGCAATGGATTGCAAAGTACTATATGTGTACATTAGGTGATGTTATGCGTGCTGCTTTACCAAGTGCTTTTATTTTGGAAAGTGAAACAGTAATAACAAAAAACAGAGAGACTATTGACGAATCTGTTTTAAAAGATGATGAGTTTTTAGTTTATGAAGCCTTGCACCACCAATCGTCGTTAAAAATTCATGATATTTCTAATATTCTTGATAAAAAGAACGTATTACCCGTAATTAAAAGGTTAATTGAAAAGGAAGCTATTACTGTTGAGGAGGAAGTTTATGAAAAATATAAACCTAAATTAGTACGCTATGTTAAATTAGATGCTCGTTTTTCTTCAGAAACTGAGTTACAAAATTTATTAAACGATTTAAGTCGAGCACCAAAACAACGCGATGTTGTTTTAACCTTATTTTCTATTTCAGCTAAAACAAAAAAACCTGTAAAAGTTTCAGAATTATCGGAAGCGAGTAATGCTTCAGCTGCTATAATAAAAGCTTTAATTGATAAAAAGGTCCTGGAAGCATATCATATTCAAGCAGATCGTGTTCAATATTCTGGAGGTGAAAACGCGGTTACAAAGCAGCTTAATGATCATCAAAAATCAGCTTTAAACGATATAAAATCCTGCTTTAAAACGCATGCTGTTACCTTGCTCCATGGGGTTACATCATCAGGAAAAACGGAGGTTTATGCTAAACTTATTAAAGAAACTATTAATAATAGGAAGCAGGTATTGTATTTACTCCCGGAAATAGCTTTAACAACACAGTTGGTTGCACGTTTGCAGCATTATTTTGGTAAACAGGTCGCTATTTTTCATTCTAAATATTCTGTTCATGAGCGTGTTGAGGTTTGGAATCATGTACTAAAAAATTCTGCAAAAGCACAAATTGTTTTGGGGGCACGTTCATCAATGTTTTTACCGTTTAGCAATTTAGGGTTAATAGTTGTTGATGAAGAGCACGAACAATCGTTTAAACAGTTTGACCCGGCACCGCGTTATCATGCTCGTGATACTGCAGTTGTATTAGGAAATATGCATAAAGCAAAGGTGCTATTGGGTTCGGCTACCCCAAGTTTAGAAAGCTACTTTAATGCTAAGCAAAACAAATATGGTTTGGTGGAATTGATGCAGCGATATAACGATGTGATGCTGCCAGACATTGAGTTGGTAGATATTAAAGACAAGCTTAAAAAGAAACGAATGAAAGGGCATTTTAGCGATCGATTGATCGCAGAAATGTTAGAAACCTTAAAGGCAGGACAGCAAGTTATATTGTTCCAAAATCGCCGTGGCTTTTCACCTATAGTAGCATGTAATACCTGTGGGCACTCACCACAATGTCCTAATTGTGATGTGAGTTTAACCTATCATCAATATCGTAATCAATTGCGCTGTCATTATTGTGGTTATGTTATGGCTATGTTACAAGACTGTATGGCATGCGGTAGTCAGGATTTAGATAATAAAGGTTTTGGAACTGAGCAGATTGAAGAAGAGGTAAAACAACTTTTTCCAGACCATAATGTGGCGCGAATGGATTTAGATACCACGCGTGGCAAATACGGTTATGAAAAGATAATTACAGCTTTAGAACAGCAGGAAATTGATATTTTGGTGGGTACCCAGATGCTAACCAAAGGGCTGGATTTTAGAAATGTGCGGTTGGTTGGTATTATGAATGCTGATAATATGCTAAATTTTCCGGATTTTAGAGCACACGAGCGTAGTTTTCAGCTCATGTTGCAAGTATCGGGTAGAGCAGGGCGAACAGACGAAAGAGGTAAGGTTTTAATTCAAACCTATAATCCGTATCATAATATTTTACAGCAAGTTTCCACCAATAGTTATGTTGAGATGTTTAACGAGCAAATGAACGACAGGTATAATTATAAATATCCACCGGTTTTTAAGCAAATTAAAATTACTTTGAAGCATAAAGACTATAACAGGGTAGATGTAGCTTCAATTTGGTTTGCTAAATCTTTAAGGCAAACTTTTAGAGATCATGTTTTGGGTCCGGAATCGCCACCTATTGCCAGGATTAGAAATCAGTTTCATAAAAATATTCTAGTGAAAATTCCTAAACAGCAAAGTTTATCAAAAACAAAAGAAGCCATTATTAAAATAAATAATAGCTTCTTAAGTATTAAAGATTTTCGGTCGGTTAAAGTAATTTTAAATGTCGATAACTTTTAATTTCTATGGTTATTTGAGCTTCTAAATATTATTTAGAGCGTCAACAAGTTGTGTCTTTTTATTTCTACTTAAAGGAATCTCGTAAGCACCAACTTCAACATTTTTACTGTTAAATCTATCTATTTTGTCAAGATTAACAATATAAGATTTGTGAATTCTTAAAAATTTATTTTCCGGTAATTCTTTTTCAAAAGATTTCATAGTAGATAATACTACTAAGCTAGTTTCTTCTGTAACTAGTTTAACGTAATCACCAAGAGCTTCAATCCATTTAATGTCCTTAATATAAACTTTACGTTTTTTAAGGTTACTTTTTACAAAGATGTGTTCACCATCTTCTTCGTTAAAATCTAAAGTCAATTTATGTTGCTCCAGAGCTTTATCTACAGAGGTGTTAAAGCGTTCTCTTGTGATTGGTTTGTGTAAGTAATCGGTAGCATCGTAATTAAAAGCTTTAAAAGCATACTCGGTTTTACCGGTTACAAAAATAATTTGGGGTTTGTTGTTTAATACGTCTAAAAGTTCAAATCCATTTAACACTGGCATTTCAATGTCTAGGAAAATTAAATCTACTTGATGCGTATTTAAACCATTTTTAGTTTCTAAAGCACTACTGTACTCTGCAATTAAGTTAAGAGAGGGGTGATTCTCGACTAACTTAACTATAGAGAGACGTTGTATTGCTGAATCGTCTACTACTACACAGTTTAAAGTCATAACATTTTATATTATTTCGGTTAAGATATCGACAATAGTACAAAAAATTCGGTTAAAAACCAAAAAACATCGTTAAAACGCTTATTTTAACATAATTTTAACATTTTTTAAAGCGCTGCTTTTTTGTTAAAAAATAGGAAGAATATAGTTGTGTAATATAAGGAATTTATTTATTTTTGCAGCCAATTTTTAACAATAAAAACGATTTTTATGAATCATTATGAAACTGTTTTCATCTTAAATCCCGTTTTATCTGAAGATCAGATAAAGGAAACAGTAAAGAAATACGAAGATTTTCTCGTTTCTAACGGCGCTAAGATGATAGCAAAAGAAGATTGGGGGCTAAAAAAATTGGCTTACCCTATACAAAACAAAAAAAGTGGATTTTATCACTTATTTGAGTACGCTGTATCTGGCGAAGTCATTGATGCTTTAGAGGTAGAGTTTAGACGTGACGAGCGTTTTATGCGTTATTTAACGGTTAAGTTAGATAAGCATGCAATTGCTTGGGCAGAAAGAAGAAGAGAGAAACTAAAACAAAACGCTTAATTATGTCATCAATAGAACAACAATCTAAAGGAAAAAAGGACGGAGAAATTAGATATTTAACGCCTTTGAACATTGAAACTAATAAGCAAAAAAAATATTGTCGTTTCAAAAAGTCTGGAATTAAATATATCGATTATAAAGACCCGGATTTCTTATTAAAATTTGTAAACGAACAAGGTAAGATTTTACCACGTCGTTTAACAGGAACTTCATTAAAGTATCAAAGAAAAGTGTCTGTTGCTGTAAAAAGAGCACGTCATTTAGCATTGATGCCTTACGTAGCAGATTTATTAAAATAAAATACCAATAACAATGGAACTTATATTAAAACAAGACGTTGAGAATTTAGGATTTAAAGACGATATTGTAACAGTTAAGAACGGTTATGGTAGAAATTTTTTAATTCCTCAAAAGCAAGCTGTTTTAGCTACAGTATCAGCTAAAAAAGTGTTAGCAGAAAATTTAAAGCAAAGAGCTTTTAAAGAAAAGAAAATAGTTGATGATGCTAATAAAGTTGCAGAAGCAATAAAGGCATTAGAAATTAAAATACCGGCAAAGGTAGGTACAGGCGATAAGTTATTTGGATCTGTAAATAACATCGATGTTGCTGCTGCTTTAGAAAAAGAAGGACAATCAATTGATAAAAAATTCATTACTGTAACTACAGTAAAAAGATTAGGTAAATATACTGCAGTAGTACGTTTACACAGAGAAGTATCAGTTGATTTAGATTTTGAAGTTATTGCACAAGCAAAATAATTTCAAATTATAAATATTCACTAAACCGTTTAGATGCTTTCTAAACGGTTTTTTTATTGAAAATTAATTTTATAATTAAATAGAATGAAGTACTCCAGACTTACAAAAGAACAATTTGAGGAACTACACCAGGAGTTTATAAATTTTTTGGCAACACAATCGGTTACTGCCGATGAATGGGAAAATTTAAAAACTAACAAACCCGAACTTGCAGAAACCGAGTTAGATGTTTTTAGTGATTTAATTTGGGAAGGTGCTTTAAACAAAGCTAAATATTTAGAGCATATCTCGTCGCAGCATATGTATTTATTTAATTTAGGTGAAGATAAAATGCATGCCATTGTAATTAATTTAAAAAATGATGTTGATATAACAACAGAATCAGGGTACAATTGGTTACGAGAAAATCTAATGGATGAAAATGTTGAGTTTTTGCAAGCCGATAAAGATTATACCGATGATAAAAACCTGGATAAATTTAAAATGATTGAACAGGGTGCCGTAATTACAAAAGGCGATTTGTATAAGTATTTTGATAAGTTGATAAATTGATAAACCCTTCCGGATTTTGGGTTTTGTAAACCAAAACTCATCGCAGGCTAATTTTTTATAAAAAAGCTCGTAATGACGTTTTCATTATTTATTTTTGTTTAAGTAATGTTTTAAATTGTTGTTTTCTTATTCCCGAGAAGGCAGGATTATATTAAAAGAAGTAATTATTAAAGAAATACCCGTTTTACGGGCATATTATGGCTCAAAAACCAAGCATTCCAAAAGGCACCAGAGATTTTAACCCAGAACAAGTCGCGAAGCGAAATTATATTTTTAATACGATTCGCAACGCTTTTGAAACTTTTGGATTTCAACCAATAGAAACTCCAAGCTTTGAAAACTCAAATACTTTAATGGGAAAATATGGAGAAGAAGGGGACCGGTTGATTTTTAAGATTTTAAATTCTGGAGATTATTTAGCAAAGGCTAATGAGCAAGCTTATTTAGAAAAGAATTCGAACAAACTAACATCATCAATATCAGAAAAGGCACTTCGCTACGATCTTACTGTACCTTTTGCACGTTACGTGGTACAACATCGTAATGAGATTGAGCTGCCGTTTAAACGCTATCAAATCCAACCTGTTTGGCGTGCCGATAGGCCTCAAAAAGGGCGTTTTAGAGAATTTTTTCAATGTGATGCCGATGTTGTTGGAAGTAAAAGCCTTTGGCAAGAGGTTGAATTTATCCAATTGTATGATGCGGTTTTTTCAGCTTTAAAATTAGAGGGCGTTACTATTAAAATTAATAATAGAAAAATACTTTCCGGAATTGCCGAAGTTATTGGGGCAACTGATAAACTAATTGATTTTACGGTTGCTCTTGATAAGCTTGATAAAATAGGTGAAGAGAAGGTAAAAGAAGAAATGCTGAGTAAAGGCATTTCTGAAGCTGGTATTTCTAAACTACAACCATTGTTTGCACTTTCAGGTTCTTTTGAATCTCAAATTGAAAGCTTAAAAGGTATTCTTAATACTTCTGAATCAGGAAAAAAGGGTATTGAAGAATTAACTTTTATAAATAAAGCGATACAAGCACTTGGGTTACAAACAGCCGTTTTACAACTGGATGTTACTTTGGCTCGCGGATTAAACTATTATACTGGAGCCATTTTTGAAGTAGCTGCCCCAGAATCTGTAAAAATGGGTTCTATTGGTGGAGGTGGCCGATATGACGATTTAACCGGTATTTTCGGAATGAAAGATGTTAGTGGTGTTGGTATTAGTTTTGGATTAGATAGAATTTATTTGGTTTTAGAAGCCCTTGGTTTGTTTCCGGAAACGGTATCCAAAAATGTCGAAGTTTTATTTATCAATTTTGGAGATGAAGAAGCTTTATTTAGTTTAAAAGCTATTAAACAAATGCGTTTACAGGGTATTAATGCCGAATTATATCCTGATGCTTCTAAAATGAAAAAGCAAATGAACCATGCCAACAAGCGTGCCATTCCGTTTGTGGTTTTGGTAGGTGATAAGGAAATAAAATCTGATACTTATACATTAAAAGCTATGAATTCTGGTGAGCAATTTAAATTATCACTTCAAGAACTAATTGATCATGTAAAATAAAAAAGAGTCCTAACTAGTTAGGACTCTTTAATAAAGTATTAGCTTGTAATGGGTTAATACGGTTTTTTATACAAGACTATACTTATCGACTAACTCAATTTATTAATACTTTTTTGGAAAGCTTTCCATATGCTGTTTCTATTTTTAAAATATAGGCACCTGTACTCATTTGTGAAGCGTTATATTTTAAATAATCGTCGTTTGATTTTATCTCAAATTTAAATAAAGATTGTCCTAATATGTTAATCATTTCTACAGATTCAATGTGCTGCGAATTAGGATTGTGTATTACCACATTCATTTCTTCATTAGAAAAATAAACTTCTATGGGGTTTTTATTTACGTCGTCGGTGCTTAATGATTCTGATGCTTTAGAAAAGGTTAACTCAAAACGGTTTAAGTATTCACCAATTGCTAAATGTACATCGTATTTACTGGTTTTTAAATCGTGATATAGATTCAATTCCTTATCGTGTAAATAAATCGCTTTGCTACTATCTATATTTTCTAATTCATCAATCTTAACAGAGGCTAAACCTTCTTGATTAATTTTAATACCCAAAGGAAATATTTGGTTGTCATCAAAATTATTAACAGCTTGAATAACAAAGTTTTTATCATTAAATCTCCAAAACAAATCTTCAGCATTATTTTCAATTAAAGGCGCATCATAGCCTTTATCTATACCATTTGTTGCATTTGCATCCTTACCGATTAATAATTGACGATGGTAGCCTTTAGGTGAATCTAACATCAATCTAATTTTTTGCCTATGATCTGTATTGGTTTTGGCCGTATTTGATTTTCCTTTTGCTTTTTCTCCTTTTAAGAATAATGAAGGGTCTGAAGCTTCAGTTTTAAAAATACGCTGACTGTTTTTAAAGGTTACTGTACCGCCAGCATCAGCAGTTACAAAGAAGCCTTGACTAACAGGAATGTACTGCTGTGGTACTTTTGTACCTATCTGCCCAGAGGCGTTAATTCTTGTATCTGTTGAAACGGCCTTAATACCTCCCATTAAGGTATAGGTAGCATAACCACCTTGGTACTCTTGTAAAACATGGGTATTGCCAGCAAAATGATCCCAGAAGTAAAGTGTACCATCAATGATATTCGTTGTTGCTCTTCCTGCTCCGGTACTAATATTGTCCAGAATAAACTCGTTGGCATCTATTGCTGAGGCATAAGGATTACCAACTAAATAGTCGTTTCCTGCCGATAATGTTAATGTAATATCACCATTATGTGGTTTTCCATTAAACACATAATTTTGTTCTTCGGTAAACGATGTGGCACTATTATCAACGCCTTTCATGGTATAACCTTCTCCGGCAAATAGTGTTCCTGTATTTTTTACATGTTGCCACGACGCGTAGTCATCGGTTAATTTATTGGCATACTTCCAGATCCAAGTTTTAGCAATACCAATGGGTGTTACTCCGGGTGTACCAGGGGTACCATTATAACCAGATACAAAAGTAATTGGTAATGGCGTGTTTGTTACCGAGCCATCATTTAATACCTCTGGAATGGTGTAACTGTTATTATTGCTTGTTGTATTGCTAACACCAACAGGCGAGGACCAATAATTATAAGTATATAAGTCTTTAGTGCCTTGTTGATCTCGCTCTAAGGTTCCAGCACTTGTAACATCTATAGAACTGTCTGAGCTTTGAATAAGTTGCGATTCACCTTGTAAATCAATTTTACCATCTAATTTTAAGTACCAGGTATTAAACAAGCCAGAGTCTCCGTTTACTTCTAATTTACTGCCAGGGTCTAAAATTAATCCTACCATGGAATGATTAGTGTTGGTTTTTATATTCCCCTGGATATGCACTATAGCACATTCTGGGTGTGTGCCTGCTATATCCCATACATCACCATGGACCCAATTGCTTGTATTAGACCAATCTCCAGAGCAAGAAGATGTTGTAGTATAAGGTAGTGGCGCAGTTCTTTCTTGATAAGTTCTCATGTTGTTCAAGTGTCCATCAACGTTTGAGTTTGATTCATCTGGGGTATATCCCGTTTCAATAATACCCATTTTGTAATACAACTCTAAATCACTCCATTGTAGCCCTTCAATATCTTTTGGAATTACTGTGCCTCGTATATTTCCAGAATTATTTTCAATTTCCTGGTTTATTTGCCTGTGTAATTGGTTTAATGTTAAGGCTTTGTTGTAAACACGAGTTTCATAAATAGAACCTTCAAAGTAGTTATTATCTAGTTCAGTATTTCTTCCTATTTCAAAATCATGGTCAGAATTCCAAGCTGCTGTATTATTAAGTGTTGTACCAATTAGGGAGCCATTAGCGTATTCCCAAATATTATTGCCATTTAGATAAAGGTTTATAATACCGCTAATACCATCATAGCTTAATGCAACATGATACCAAAGGTTATCAGAAAGCGTAACAATATCTGGAAAGTCGATGTTTGAACCTGCGCTAGTTTTTATAAAAGCTTTTAATTTTTTATTTGAATCCAAATAGAGTCTAAAATTACGTTGTCCCATTATTTCACCTCCATTAAACCCATTGTCAAGTTTAAACCATGTCATCATTGTAGCTTGGGATTTCCCGCCTAAAAAAGCAGCTCTATCGATGTAATCGTTTACGCCATCAAAATCTAAAGTTTGTGGGATGCAAAAACTAAAGTTACCTAGTCCAGATCCGTGTGTTACATTTGGTGAGCATGTTGAGCAGTTTTGCCATAAAAAGGTAACACTAGTTATATAATCATTGTCTAAAAAATTAACACCAACTATGGCGTCTGTACCACTTGTTGAGGAAGCATTAGCGTCAACGACTCCTGTAGCATTATTTGCAGTATATGAAGGTGTAGCTGAGCTAGTGAATGTTGGATATATTGTACCTCCATCAGTTGTAGTAGCGGAGATGGTATACATGTCTCCATTCGTTCCATTAGAGTTTACATGTGATAAATCAAAAGATAAAGCATAAATTGGTTTACTAAAGGTTATTGTACAAGTTATTCCTGTTGAAGAAAAGCCATTTGTTATTAAATCTAGATTTTCATAAGAAGGTGTAGCAGACAATCCAACTTTTGGAGTTTGAGCGCCACCCCATGTGCCAAAAGTTCCTGTTTCTCCTGTAAAAGTTACTGTAAAATCTATTCCAGAATTATCAACATTAGTGAACGTATTAGATAATGTGCCTTGAGCCAGCCAATTGAATTCATTTGAGGCTGTGGGGGCTGATGACCAATCTAAAGTAAAGTTTTCTCCACAAGAAGGGGGGGTATGTAGTTGTGCATGCAAAATATTACCAAACACAATAAAAAAAAGTATATTGCATGCACCTTTAATAAGGCTTTGTATAATTGTCTTCATAAGTTGGTTAATTTAGTTGGGGCTAAATCATTAGCTATCAATAGCTTGTTTAACAAATGTAATAAAATATTTTTAAAAATATCGATAAAAGGTAAAAAAAATCGATTAAATGATGTTTTTTAAATAAAAAAAGAGTCCTGAAAATGAATTCAGGACTCAAACAAAGCATAGTTAAGTAAAAACTAGATTTGGGGTCTATGCTTTAACTATTTTATTAATATTTTTTTAGAAAGTAGGGTATGGTCGGTTTTCATTTTTACAATATAAACACCGGGAGCAATACGTTTGGCTTTATGCTCCATATAATTTTCCTGAGCCTTGGTATTAAACTTATAAACAGACTGCCCTAAAAGATTAAAAACACTTACAGATTCTACATATTTTAGATCTGGATTATGTATAATAAAACTTTCTTTTTCGTTCGAAAAGTAAACCTCTAGGGTAGTATTTTCAAAATCGTCTATTGTTAAAGCGCTTTTTGATGGGTCAGAGAACGTAATTGCAAAACGATCTGAATGTTCGCCTGTTGTAGCCAGATATACCTGGTAAGCACCTTGTTTTAAATCATGATAAATATCCAGTTCCTTATCGTGTACATAAATATTTGTACCCGAGTCTATATGCTCTAAAGCATCAATCTTTATAGTTGCCAATCCTTCTTTATTGGTTTTTACACCTAAAGGCAGTATCTGGTCGTCATTAAAATTATTAACCGCTTGAATGATAAGCTTCGCGTTATTAAATTGCCAGTACATATCCTCTTTGTTGCTTTCGGCCAGCAGAGCATCGTAACCCAGGTCGAAACTATTTGAAGCATTTGGATCTACACCAACAAGTAATTGACGATGGTAGCCATCCGGGGAATCGTACATTAATCTAATTTTTTGCCTGGTATCTGTCTTTTGGGTTTTAGCATTCGATTTTGTTTTAGATCCGTTTTTAAGGAATAAAGATTCTGAAACACTTTCTTTTCTAAAAGCACGTTGACTATTTTTAAATTCAATGGCACCGCCCAGAACAGGATTAGCAATACCATCATCAACTAAACCAGGGTCGATTATAGAAGAGACAAAGAAGCCTTGACCAACAGGGATATATTGCTGTGGTGTCATGGTTCCTACTTGTCCGGAGTTATTTATTCTAACATCGTTTGAAATGGCTACAGCACCTCCAAGTAAAGTATAGGTGGCATAACCGCCTTCGTATTCGGCTAATGCATGGGTGTTATTAGCAAAATGATCCCAGAAGTATAATGCCCCATTTATAATGTTTCCAGAGGCGTTTCTACCTCCTGATGCTACTTCGGCAACACCAATATTATCTCTAATAAACTCATTGGCATCCATTGCTGATGGATACGGGTTCCCAACCAAATATTCATTTCCTGGGCCTACGGTTAATGTAAAATCTCCATTATTGGGCTTACCTTGTAAGATATAGTTTTGGTCTGGTGTTACTGTTCCAGGGCCTTTCATGGTAAAGCCTTCTCCGGTATTTAATGAACCTGTACTTCTAATATGCTGCCATAGCGAGTATTGATCGCCTGTTAAATTAGCATATTTCCAAATCCAATAATCTGCATTTGCAGGACTTGTATTTCCATTAAACCCGGATGTTAAAAAGCTTACATTGGTAAATACATCTGGCAGGGTATAACTATTATTGTTTGTGGTAGCATTGCTTACACCTACTGGCGAACACCAATAGTTGTATAAATATGTGTTTGAGTTGCCTTGCTGATCTCTTTCCAGGGTTCCCGAACTTGTAGCATCTAAATCGCTGCCATCGGTTTGTATGAGTTGCGATTCGCCTTCTAAATCTATGGTACCATCAAGCTTTAAATAATGTGTTACCGTTAAGCCGTAACCCGTATTAGAAGCTGTACTTCCATTAATTTGTAAATCGCCGCTAGCATTAACAACTAACCCCAATACTGTTCTATTACCATTTCTAGAAGCAGGGATAAGTGTTGTATTTGAGTTATCCATAGTTATATCATGGTCTATTTGAACTATATTGTAGTCAATAGTTTCTAAGGCATCTAAATAAGAATCTACTCCTGGCAAATATTGTACATCTCCATTTTCCCAAGTAGAAGCCATATCCCAATCTCCATTTTGTGTTGTTTTATATGGTAAAGGAGCGGTTTGCTCATCCAAATTATCAAAATTTATCATCGAAGCATCATTACCGCTATTCGATTCATCTTTAACGCTACCAAAAACTAAAGTATTCATTGGATAATAAGCTATGAGGTTGGCCCAGGGAATTGGAACTATTTCATTTTTGGTTATAGATGTTGGCAAAATTACCCCATCAGCAAAATTCGAATTGTTTATAATTTCCTGATTCATGATGTACCTTATTTGGTCTTCAGAAAGTGTTACATTCCAAACGCGCACTTCATCAACACTACCGCTGTGCCTTTGTTGTCTTTTTATATAATGTGCAGCTCCAATCATAAAATGCTCATCAGATGGAACGTTTATAGGGTCTAGAGTATCGTCACTATCTTCCTCGTAGCCATCAATATATAGGCGTGTCATATTTGTGCTAGAATTATAGGTTGCGCAGATATGATGCCATTCATTTTCGGGAATAGTAGCAGATGTTTGCATCGTATTGTTAGAGGTATCTGAAGGATCTCTCCATACCATTCTAAATTTACCATCCTTATTAACTCTAAACGAGTAACCGTGTGTATATTTGCCATCATCATCGGGACCTGGCTCTGAAGCTAAATTTTCGTTGTAATAGTTTCTTTTTGACACCACATCAAATTTGGTATGACCAACATCTCGTTTTACCCACGCACTTATAGTAAAATCTATATTGGCTAAGTCATTTACATTACCCGCCGTAAGATAACCTGCAGTAGTATTAGTGTCTGTACCATCAAAAGATACCGCTCTGGAACCCACAGCCACTTCTGGAGTAGAGCCAAATGTTATATATTTTGTTCCTTCAAAATAAAAATCAACTTCAAGCTCAGTTCCTACATCTTCCATGGTTGCAGACGTTACATTTGTTGTAAACAGGGCATCATCGGCAACAATCATAATATACTCTTCACCACCTGGGTTCGTTGAAGAAACCATCGATTCCGGAATCGATAGTTTTATAGTAGGAACAGAATCTTTTACAACCATTTTCCATTTTCTGGCAATAGGTGTAGCACTAACACTACTTGATAAACCTGCAATATCACTACTAAAATCTTTTGTAATATCTGTTGTAGCTGTAGTAGCTCCATTATCATTACCCCACATCAAAAAGGTTTTATCAGCAAAAAACGCATTTGTATTTAAGGTATTATTTGTGGCAATATCTATAATACCAATAGTTATATCATCAGCTGTGTTTATCGATTTAGACTGTTTTTGATTTAATTCTGATTTGTCATCTTGTCCAATTCCTGTAACATTATAATTGAATCCAATATTATCGGATTGATCCCAAATTACAGTCCCATCAGAATCTACATAGTCTTGAGATGTTCCATTTACACCTAATGTCATACCATATTTTATGGCTAAATAGGATTCTACCTGGTCTCTTTCACCTGATGTTAAAGCTTGATTAAATACAATCATTTCAGCAATTCCCCCATCCCATCGTTTTAGGGTGTTACTGGGGTGTCCCCCAATATAAGTTGTTATTGAGCTTACCATATTATCTGCATTAGCAGAAGCAGTACCTTGAGAAATTCCTAAATCAAACAACTCCGATGTCCCTCCTGCTAAATGTTTATACTCCACAAGAAAAGGTGAACCATTAGCAACGGTAGTAGTTACAATGCCAGATGGTCCAGTTCCATCATAATAACGTCCTCTAAGAGTGGTTGCAGCTGTTTGTTCAATAACTACAGATGCAACTCCTCCGCTGTTAAGGTTTATAATATTTTTTGTATCACTAACATAAGTTCCTTCTCCAACAGCAAAAATAGTTATTGTTCCGTTTGAAGTTGTACTAGCTGTCATTTCATGATTGGTACCATCAAAATCTACGGTAGGGTTAAAGTTGATAACATTTTCTGTAAATATTGGTTGGTTTAAACCTGTAGCCTGTGCGGCATTATTATTATTAATGGTATTGTCAAGCCAATTAAGTACAGGATCTGCATTCTCTGCAGCATCAGCTGCAGCTTCTTCAACCCCTGAGTTTGCCTTAAGCCATAATTCTAAATTTGTAGTAATTCCACCAGGGCCTTCGGTTTGTGTTGGTGCTGTGTAAAAATCAATTATTTGAATATTATGAGACACCCCTCCTGCATTCCCATCTCTATGACACCAGTGAGCAACTTCTGTAGTTGAGTTTAAATAATAGTTTCTCCATCCTTGGCCATAACCATTCCCGGCACCAGCCGTAATCATAGAGCCTACTACCATAGACTGATTTAAACTAGTTAATCCAGCAGATGTTATATCTATAGTGGTTTCATTATCTGCAAAACTTGCATCAGAAAAGCGGGTTACGTTTATGTTAGGATTGGATAGTACATGTACAAAGTGTCTGTTAGAATTATTAGTAGTTGCTCTACCTGCATCAAATGTCCAATTAACCGTTTGATTATTTGCACCAGGTGCCATAATTGGCCACTGACTACTAATATTTTCTTTTACGCCTCCAGACGCAACAGTTTCTGCTTTAGAATGTGTGAAAATGATAGCATCACTCCAGCTACTAACATTCGTTGCTGTTCCTGTAGCATCATAGCCATCATATAATGTGATGGAACCTGTTGCAGCACTAGTACCTGATGCATTACCATGCAATACAGTCCAATTAGACCCCGTGAATTCTACAAGTGTTATATAGAATCTTACAGTATTCACGGAATTATCGGTTCCTCTTCTAACTATTAAGTTTGTTGCACTATCCAAATACGCAATACCTGTTGCAGAATCAGCGCCATTAGCAGAATCATCATTCATAATACCTGTAATAAATGGGATACATTTATTTGGACTTATAATCCCTGCACTGGTTAAATCTACATTTGTAAAGTTTGCAGCATTTACATCTACAGCATAACGCCCTCTTACAATAAATTCATTAGCACCGTCTGGAGCACCTGTATATTCCCAAATGTTTGTTTGAAAATTCATATTATCACTTCTCGATCCAGATTCACGATAATACGTAAGCGTCCCTACCCCTGTTAAAACACGAGCACCTGCCATATCATCACCTTCCAGAGCATTATCATTAGAGTCAGATCTACCAGCATGAGTCTTTCTATTATTTCCAGGTAATGCAAAAGCACTGGACAATGATGAAACTGCAGTAAAACCGGTACTTGTGCCACCAGAATTACCAACATCATCTTGTACTTGTTGTATCCTAAAATCTTGAGAAAAAACAACCACACTAAAGTGCAGACATATAATCAGTAGGGAGTGATTAAATAACAGATTCTTTTTCATAACGTAGATAGATTTCTACTCTCAAATAGAGTATTATACTACTAACATATGTAAAAATTCCATGAAATACAAAAATATCCGACGAAATGCATTACAAATATTAAATGATTACCTACATTTTCACAATTAAAATAGCACTTTCACTGTTAAATATTCTTACTGATTTAAACTTGTAGTTCACAATATTAAAATAATTTTACCAACTTGATTTATAGCACTTTATAATCAAAATAAATAGTTAAATCTTTTAATTAAAAATAAAGTAAGTTATTTCTGTGGTATTTTTGTTTAAATCTATTACATTAGTGATATTAATCAACCTTATGTAAACATGAAACAAATTAAAAGTTTATGTTTATTGCTATTTATTTTATGTATTAACTCTCTCTTTTCTCAATCTCCTAATGTTGTTGTTATTATTGCAGACGACATGGGATGGTCACAGGTTAGTACCGGACTAACCAATCTAAATAATCCTAGTGATTTTTATGAAACACCTACCTTAGAAACATTAGCTACTGAAGGCATTGCTTTTCCTTATGCCTATGTTAATGGAGCAAATTGTGCCCCTACTAGAGCTGCAATTTTAAGTGGTCAGTATGCTTCGCGCCCACATAATAATATTTGGGCTGTCGATAATTTAAATCGGGGTGGTAACAGTACCTTACTTATTGGCCCCTCACAAGGGCTCCCTTCGGGTATAGACGAATTACCTGCAAGTGCTATTACTATAGCAGAAACCATGAAAACTGCGGGTTATGCAACCGTACACCTGGGAAAATTTCATGTTGGTGAAAACGAAAGTACAAATGCAACAAATAATGCAGCTACAGACCAAGGTTTTGATGCTAATTATGGTGGCGGTACAAAAGGGGCACCAGGGAGTTACTTTGCTTCAAGCAGTGCTCCATATACTTTTCATAGTAATATTGGCCCCGAATTGGATGCATATGCTTCGCCTTATACAGCAGCAGAATCTATTTCGTTATCTGTAAATGGAGATAATGCATTAGAAGGCACCAAAAAACATGTTAGTGATGCCATGGCAGATGCTGCCATAGATTGGATGGAACTAAATAAAAACACACCGTTTTTTATGCATTTTAGCAATTTTGCCATTCATGGCCCTTTTGATACTGGGAATGCTCGTCCTGATCTTGTTGCCAAATATCAAGCTAAAACACCAAGTCAAATGGGACATAACAATATTGGACAAGCTGCAATAGCTGAAGGTATGGATCAAACTATTGGCAGATTAATAGATTATTTAAAAACTACAGCAGACCCAAGAAATCCTGGGAAAATGCTATCTGAAAATACTTTAGTATATTTTATATCTGATAATGGTGGTGCTATCGATACTGATGATAACGGTCCTTTAAAAGGCATGAAAGGGGAATTGTATGAAGGGGGCATTCGCTCGGTTACCATAGCATGGTCTGAGGCACCCTGGCTAGCTAATAAAGGAACAGTAAACACAACACCTGTCCTTGCTTTTGATTTGTATCCAACTCTTGCAGAAATTGGAGGCGCATCACTTCCTGGAGGGGGGTATAATATTGATGGTGAAAGCCAATGGCAAATGCTAAGTAATGGTACTGCAATGACCAGAGCTTCCCTTTTTTGGCATTTCCCAGGCTATCTTATAGACTCAAAAAGAGACCAGCGACCAGTATCTGTTATTAGAAAAGGAGATTATAAATTAATTCACAATTATGAAACAGCATCCTATGAGATGTATAATTTAATTACAGATATTAGTGAAACAACAAATTTATTAGCAGGTAGCCCAGATCAAGCTACATTAACCATTGCTAATGATTTAAGCACTGACCTACAAAATCATTTGGTAAATATTGCTGCTCCTTTACCTACTTTTAGAAGTAATGGACAAACCGTACCACTACCTTATATTATTAGTACAAACCCGCCAGGAGGAGGTTTATGTGAAGCCCCAGCTGGTTACGAAGCCTATTGGAATTTTGATATTGCCAATGGCGCAAATGATGGTTCAGGAAATGGTCATAACCCCACACCTATGAATGGTATTTTAACTTATGATGCTGTTGATTTTAAAGAAGGGGATCAATCTGCTGTATTTGATGGCACTGTAGATATTCAATACAGTTCAGGAACATTTTTAACTGAAGCACTAACTAGCAGAAGCTATGCGGTTTGGATAAAGCCAACTAGCCTATCTGGTTTTCAGGTGATAATGGATGAAGGTGGAGGCAACCAAGGTTTAGGCTTTAGACTAAATGGAAGTAATTTGGAAGCTACTGTACGAAGCGGTACTACTAATTTATCATTAACTAGTGCGCCTTTTCCAAATGATGGTGAATGGCACCATGTAGCAATGGTATATGATGGAGGTATAACAAGTCTCAAATTATATATTGACGGTGTAGAAGTATCATCTGAAAATAATGCTCTCAGCGCCGTAGCAATTCACACAGGAATTGGTGGCATTGGTGGCGTTATTGGTGGAAAAGATCCTTTTGGTGAAGCTTCAGATAGCTATTTTATAGGTAAAATGGATGGCTATGCGGTTTATAATAATGCATTAACATTAGCAGAAGTAGAAGAAGCCGCATGTATAAATCAGCAAGTAGTGGCCAATGCCGGTCCTGACGTTACAATTTGTGATGGAGATGGCACGACATTAACGGCCTCTGGCGGAAACACATATTTATGGAGTACAGGAGCTACAACAGCAAGCATAAATGTAAGCCCAACAAATACAACAACATACACTGTAACAGTTTCTGATGGAGTAAGCTCTGATAATGATGATGTAATAGTAACGGTAAACTCAGTTCCAACAGCAAATGCAGGAACAGATGTTACCATAAATCAAGGCAACTCTACTACATTAACAGCTACAGGAGGAGGTACATATTCATGGAGTACAGGAGCTACAACAGCAAGTATAAATGTAAGTCCGGCAAATACAACAACTTATACTGTAACAGTTACTCAAAATGGTTGCAGTTCAAATGATGATGTGATAGTTACTGTGAATTCAGTGGGCTGCACATATTCAGTTATTAATTCTGAGGATTTTGAATCTGGATGGGGTATTTGGAATGGTGGAGGCTCAGATAGCAGAAGAAGTGCTAATGATGCCATTTATGCAAATGGTACTTATTGTATAAGGTTAAGAGATAACACTTCTACATCTGTCACAACTACAAATAATTTAGATTTAACAATTTATGACGAAATTACTGTTGATTTTGGGTATTACTGTAGAAGTATGGACAACAGTAGTGAAGATTTCTGGTTACAAATATCAAACGATGGAGGAAGCAGCTTTACTACAGTAGAAGAATGGAATAAAGATGATGAATTTGTTAATGATCAATTTTATACAGATCAGGTTGTTATTTCTGGACCTTTTACATCTACAACACAATTAAGATTTAGAGCTGATGCTTCAGGTAATTCTGATTGGGTTTATATTGATGATGTCATTATTAGTGGATGTTCAACTAGCAGCAGTTCTAAAACAACTGTTTCTAAAAAAGAAATTGTTGCACTTAACAACACTACCAATGGTTTTGACTCAAAAAATGTTTCAAGCATTCTTTATCCAAACCCTTTTAATACTATTATTAATCTAAAAATAAAAGGGAATTATAAGAAAGCAGAGGTAAATATAGTTAATGCTTTAGGACAGGTTGTAATCTCAAAAAATTATAGAAATAACCAAAAAATAGAAATATCTACCGAAAATCTATCATCTGGTCAATATATCTTGAACTTAAATATAGACAACAACAAATCCTTTAAAAGAATAATCAAGAAATAGTAGTATCTAAACCGTTAAAGTTTAGCGTAGACTCAACAGAAATAAATGATATGTCATTCTGTTGAGTCTTCTTTTTTTGATGAAATTAAACTCATGAACAGCAAAATAGCGACATCAAAATACAACCCTTTTTGTATTAATTATAGTACTTAATCATGATAAAAACTCTACTAAAAGCATATTTTATAGATAAAATACACTATATTTGAAAGAATCTATTTCAAATAACCCCTTTTAGCCAATCTCATGAAACCTAGAATTTCACTATTTATTTTAACATGTATCTTAGGTAGTTATAAAATGCATTCACAATCTCCAAACGTTATTGTAATCATCGCTGACGATATGGGTTGGTCGCAGGTAAGTACACCACTAACTAATCTTAATAATCCAAGCGATTTTTATGAAACACCAACACTGGAAACATTAGCAAGCGAAGGTATTGCTTTTCCATATGGTTATGTAAACGGCTCCAACTGTGCTCCAACTAGGGCTGCAATACTAAGTGGTCAATACGCCTCGCGACCAACAAACAATATTTTTGCTGTCGATAATTTAAACAGGGGTGGTAATTCTACCCTACTTATTGGGCCAGATAATGGCCTTCCTAATGGTATTGATGAGCTACCTGCTACTTCAATCACGTTAGCAGAAACCATGAAAACAGCTGGTTATACTACAGTGCATTTAGGGAAATATCATGTTGGTGAAAATGAAGCCACAAATGTATCAAATAACGCCGCTACAGATCAAGGATTTGACTTTAACTATGGTGGCGGAACCAAAGGAAATCCAGGGAATTATTTTGCTACTGAATCTGGTGGCATTTGGACATTTCATAATAACATAGGAGCAGAATTAGATGCTTATGCAAATCCATACACTTCTGCCGAATCTCTAATGCTGGCAGGAGATAATTCTTTAGAAAACACTCCAAAACATGTAACTGATGCTATGGCAGATGCGGCTATAGACTTTATAAACACTCATATTAATACTCCCTTTTTTATGCATTTTAGCAACTTTGCCATACATGGACCTTTTTCTCAAGATAATGCCCGTCCAGACTTATATGCTAAATATGATACAAAAACCCCAAGTACCATGGGGCATAATAATAAAGGGCAGGCTGCTATAGCAGAAGGTATGGATCAAACTATAGGGCGATTAATAAATCATTTAAAGACAACAGCAGACCCCAGAAATCCAGGAAACATGTTATCAGAAAACACTCTAGTATATTTTATTTCAGATAATGGAGGTGCAATTCACAGTGATGATGCTGGTCCGTTAAGAGGTATGAAAGGCGAATGGTATGAAGGAGGTATAAGATCTGTTAGTATTGTGTGGTCTGAGGCACCATGGTTAGCTAATAAAGGGACCATAAATACAACTCCGATTATAGGTTTTGATTTATATCCAACATTTGTAGAAGCTGCCGGAGGCTCGTTACCTGCTGCCTATAACATTGATGGAATTAGCCATTGGCAAATGCTAACCAACAGTACTGCCTTAGGAAGAGATGCCCTTTATTGGCACTACCCTGGGTATCTCATAGATTCTAAACGTGATGCTAGGCCTGTTTCAATAATAAGAAAAGGAGATTATAAATTAATTCATAATTATGAAACAGCATCTTATGAGCTATACCACTTGATAAATGATATTAGTGAAACTACAAACCTATTATCAGGAACCCCAGATATGGCTACTTTAACTATAGCCAATGCGATGAGTACAGATTTAAGAAATCATTTAATAAATATATCTGCGCCCTTACCAACTTATAGAAGTGATGGAACTACAGTGCCATTACCATACATAATAAGCACAGCATCATCGAATTCAACTAACGGCTGTCAAGCTGTAAACGGTTATGATGCCTATTGGGATTTTGATTCTGCAAGCCATGCCAATGATGCTTCCGGGAACAACTACAATCCCAATCCTATAACCGGAACATTAACTTATGACAACTTAGATTTTAAGGAAGGGGATCAGGCTGCGGTATTTGATGGCACAGTAGAAATACAGTATAATACCGGAACATTTCTAAATAATGCCACTACAGCACGAAGTGTATCGGTTTGGATAAAACCAACCTCCTTAATAGGAACTCAGGAAATCTTTGAAGAAGGAGGTAGCGGAAACGGATTAGCATTACGACTTAATAACTCGAATCTGGAAGCAGCTATGGCCAGTACTACAGAAACAAACATTAGTTTAAGTACGCCCTATCCGAATGATGGCGAATGGCATCATGTAGCATTAGTTTATGACGGCGCTAATACAACTTTAGCACTGTATATTGATGGCACGCTAGGGAATTCAAGCTCAAGCGCCTTATCTTCGTTAAATTTCCATAGTAGCCCGGGAGGCGTTGGTGGTGTAATTGGAGGTGGTGATGCTTTTGGAAGTGGAACGAATGCTAGTAATTTTAATGGCAAAATAGATGCTTTTGCCATTTATAACTCGGTATTAACTACTACACAAATTTCAAACTCAGCATGTGCAGGTACGTTGAATAGCAATGATGAAAATAAAAATCATGGCGTGTTTGTGCACCCAAACCCATTTAAAACCAACATCAACATTAAACTGTCAGACGATTTTAAAAACGCTGAGTTAGTTATTATCCTATTTGATATACATGGAAGAATTATATATAAAAAGAATGTTTTGGGCAACACCAGTAATGTTTCTATTTTAAATAATTTTACAGAAATCCCAAAAGGTCCGTATTTTGTTAAAATAAAAAATAAGGGGTCTGGTAAATATTTAACCCAAAAACTTTTTAAATATTAAACCTTTTATTTTTATAGCTAGAATCGCACTCAGGTAAGCACTCTATTTGATTTCGGTATTAAAAGGAAATAACAATTGAATCCCTTTTTGCTTAGACATCGATTTAATTTCTTTTAACATTTTATAATTCGCTTCTCCCAGCTCTTCTTTTAAAATGTCTTCTTTTGCTTTTGCTAAACCAAAACTTTGTAACACCTCATCCAGGTCCTTTTCAAAAACCGGGAGTTCTTTAATTTTATAATCTTCAATTTCTGCTGCATCAGCTGCATGTTTTAAAGCTACATCCAAACCTCCTAGTTCATCAATCAAACCATTATTTAAAGCATCAACCCCAGTCCAAACACGTCCTTGTGCAATAGTTTTTACATCATCTTGTGTCATGCTCCTTCCTTCTGCTACTCTATTAGTGAACAATTCGTAGATGTCGCTAATACCTTCTTTAATAAAAGCTTCTTGCTCTGCATTCATTGGTTCAAAAAAGCTATAAGAAATCGCATTCTTATTAGTTGTTACCTGTTCAGCATTAATTCCCCATTTATCGGCAAGTCCCTTTACGTTTGGTAACATCCCAAAAACACCAATGCTTCCAGTGATCGTTGTTGGTTCTGCAATAATTTTATCGGCATTACAAGCAATATAATACCCTCCTGAGGCTGCAACATCTCCCATAGATACTATAACCGGCTTTAGCTTTTTGGTTAGCTCAATTTCTCGCCAAATAAGCTCGCTTGCCAAAGCACTACCTCCTGGAGAATTAACTCTAATAACCACTGCTTTAACTTTTTTGTCTTCTCTTGCCTTTTTTAAAGATCGATTCATAGCGCCTTGACCAACATATTCTTCGTCTCCATCTCCATATATTATTTCTCCTTCGGCATAAATAACTGCAATTTTATTACTGCTTGTATTTTTTCTTATTTGATTAGCGGTATGAGTTGCATAATCTTTAATAGAAATGGTTTTTATTTTTTTTGATGCCTCTAAATGAATCGCATGTCTCAGTCCATTTTCATACTCATCGTAATAGGCTATTTTATCTATCATTTTAGAAGACTTTGCCAAGGGTGCCGTTCTAGACAATAAGCTATCTGCAATAGTATTTAGCCTTTCTACAGCAATATTCCTGCTATCCGAAATTTCTTTTTTTACCTCATTCCATATACCATTTAAATATACTTCAATTTGCTCGCGGTTATTATCGCTCATTTCATTCTCTAAAAAGGGTTCAACTGCACTTTTATATTTACCCAAACGAATAACCTCCATTTTAATTCCAGATTTTTCCTGAAAATCTTTATAATACAAACGTTCGGTAGACAAACCATTAAACTCCATCATACCAACAGGATTCATATAAATGGTATCTGCAACCGAACTTAAGTAATAGTCTTTTTGAGTATAAACATCGGCATAAGCCACAATAAATTTATCAGATTTTTTAAACTCTAAAAGCGCATCTCTAATGGCTTTGGTTTGAGAATACCCTGCCTGAATAAAATTATTGGCTATCGATATCCCCTTTATTTTATCATCTGTAGCTGCATGCCTTATGGCATCTATAATATTAAAAAGACCATCCTTTTTATTTTCGTTTAAAAAACTATACTGCTTAAAAACTGTTTTTCCAGCATAGTCCTTTATTGGAAAATCTAATTTAAGGTCTAATACAGAATTGTCTTTAACAATAATCTTCTCATCAGATGATGACCCAGATAATAACCCTATTAGTATTAATAGCGCAAAACAAATAAATAGAAATACAAAAATTCCTGTAACAGTTGATAATACACGTTTTATAAAGCTCATTATTCTAAAATTTTATTGTTAGTAGGTAAACGATTCGCAATGTTACAATTAATTTTAAACTTTTAATTGGTTTAAGGTTTCTTTACGCTTGATTTTACCTGAAGTAGTTTCAACAAATTCATTAATGCAATAAATAGCTTTAGGCTTTTCAAACTTTTCTAAATCAGAAAACGCAGAATTACTTATTGCATTCGAACAACCTTCTACAACTAAAATAACCTGTTCTCCTAAAGTCTGTTCTTTTTCTGATGCTATAAAAAAACGTTGCTGTAATTTATTCAATAGTTTAGCTTCTATCTTTTCTGGAAAAAGTTTTATTCCTCCGGAGTTAATAACATTATCGTAACGCCCTAACCATTCAAACTCAGTATCAGAATATAGCTTTACCATATCGTTAGTAACAATGGTTTCGCTTGAAAGCTTAGGTGCTTTAATTACTAAACAGCCTCTTTCATCATCAGATATTGAAATGTCGGGTAATGTTTTAAAATGAGGTGTAACAGATTCTTTAATCTCGTTTCCTTGTAATAACTCAAAATTATTTATCTTTTTTAATGCAATATGTGTAACAGTTTCTGTCATGCCGTAAGTTTCAAAAACCCTCGATTCAATGTTATTTATAGCTGCCTTTAAAGATTTAGAAACAGGAGAACCTCCTACTATTATGGTTTTTATGTTACCACAATAAGTATAAATTTTTTCTAATTGCATGGGTACCATGGCAGCAAAATCGTAATGCGTTTCGTAATCGAAGATTGGCTGAGAGGCAGGTTGGGTTAAATCTAATTCTAAACCAAGAACAATAGCACGAATTAACATCATTTTGCCTGCTACATAATTAGATGGTAAACAATATAGAGCTTTATCTCCTGGTTTCAAATTAAAAAAATCGCCCGTTGCTATAGCAGAATTAACCATAGCTTGCTTCTTAATTTTAATACGCTTTGGTTTTCCTGTAGACCCAGAAGTATCTACATATATAAAATCGTTTTCGTCTAGCCAATCTAACAAAAATTCTCCAATAGCGACCTCATATGGCAATCCTTCTTTTACATAGCTATAAGCAACTTCCATAAGATCATCATACGAATAATGAATCTTATTAAGTTTAAATTTTAAATGAACTTTATTATAGTTGGGTATCACTGCTTCCTATCTCTTTTAAAACCTTATAATTTTCTTTTGGTGGTTCTACTACCTTCCCTAATAATTTGTCTTTCCAATTGGTCCAATTGTATTTTTTTGATAAGATTAAAAGGATTATTGGATATAAAATAAAAACAGGCAGAATAATCTCTAAAGCCGAATTATTAGCTTCTTCTGCAGTATATTTAAAAATGGCGTCTGTTTGCAAAGCAGACCAGTCTGAAGTAACCAACAAGGCAGCGAGCAAATTATTTCCAAAATGAAATCCTAAAGCAAGTTCTAATCCATCATCCATAAGTGTCATAATTCCCAAAAGCAATCCTGTACCTATATAAAATATCATGGTTACAAACCCCATTTCTGCTACTTCAGGATTTGCACTATGGGCCACACCAAAAAAGATGGAAGTAAAAAGCAAGGGAAACCATCTATTTTTAACCAAATCGCCAATATGTTGCATAAAATAACCTCTAAACAAATATTCTTCAAGCCCGATTTGAAAAGGAAAAAGTAATAAGCTAATTATTAAAAGTATAGTAAACTTCTTTGCATCAAACTGCAGCTCTACCTGTGATGGATCTATATAATAAGAGATACCAAATGTTATCAAAGTAATAAGTACAATTAAAGAAAATGAGAACAATACGCGCTTCCAATCTATACTTTTCCTTGCAGTAGTTAGAGATAAAATACTCCTTTGATGCATAAATTTTACAAAAACAAATAGTAAGATTAGTAAAATTGCAAATGGTGCCAAATTTATAACTAATGATAGGTTTGTAGGGATAGATTTCATTAATTCATAAGCGGCATCCATATCTTCGGGTGATGTAAACAAATACGCAATAAAATTCAGGATAAAGATCCCAGAAATTAAACCACTAGTTATAATAAACATCCATAACTCACGCTTACCTTTATAAACTTGTTGTATATAATTCATACTTATAAATTAAATTTCCAATTAACATTCTTATTATATTGCAAGGTACCATTTTTTACTTGCAGTGGGCTGTCAAAATTGTTAACAAATAAAGCACCAGTACCTAATCCTTGCGGTAAATTACTGCGTTTTTTAAAGGTATATTGTGCTATAGCATTAAGCCCTACATTACTTTCCAGAGCACTGGTAATCCACCATCCTGTGTTTTGGTTTTCTGCAATTTTAATCCAATCATCACTTCCTTTAAAACCTCCAACCAAACTGGGTTTTAGGATGATGTATTGCGGATTTATGGTTTGTAGCAATTCCTGTTTTTTTGTTACAGAAAAAACACCTATTAATTCTTCATCCAAAGCTATGGGTAAGGGTGTCATTTCACATAATTTGGCCATCACTTCAATTTGTCCCTGCCTTATAGGCTGTTCTATAGAATGCAAATCGAGTTCTGATAGTACTTTTAACTTCTCTAAAGCGTCATCTTTAGAAAAAGCACCATTGGCATCTACACGCAATTCTATATCTTTTGATGAGAACTCTTTTCTAATAGATTTTATAATACTTATTTCTCTTAAAAAATCCAGGGCTCCAATTTTCATTTTAATACAACCAAATCCTGCTGAAATTTTATCTTTTATTTGTTGCCTCATAAAGGCCTCAGAACCCATCCAAATAAGTCCGTTTATAGGAATTGAAGCCTTACTTTTAGTAAAATTGGATGGAAATAATTCAAACGTGTTTATACTTTCCAGGGATCGAAAAGCCATTTCCAATCCAAATTGAATGCTGGGAAATTCAACAAGTGTCTTTAGCAAAAGGCCTAGTCCTAAATCTATATTTTTACAAACCCATTGCAATTTCTCTTCATAATCTGGCCTGTCGTCAATAGATAATCCTTTAAACAGGCCACATTCACCAATACCGCGTTTTCCTTTATGTTCTAATACAATAAACCAGGTTTCTTTAGTTTTTAAAATGCCTCGTGATGTTCCACTTGGGTTTTTAAAATTCAAAATATATTTATGGCAAACAGCTATCATTATAGTTTTCAAAAATAATCAATAAAAATGTTTAATTTGTAAACCTCTTAGAACAAATTTTAAAGCAATGCAAAGTCCTGAATTTCCTGATATTATTTTATTTGCCATTCCTTTTTTTGTGCTTTCTATGCTCGTAGAATTGTATGTTACAGTAAAAAAAGGTATAAATACTTATGAAAAAAAGGATGCCATATCATCCATTACCATGGGTTTAGGCAATGTGTTTTTAGGGTATTTTAGTAAAGCTCTGGTATTGTTTTCGTTTTTACTTATCTATGAAAACTTTAGAGTCTTCACAATTCCTGTAGCCTGGTGGAGTTTTATTCTTATTTTTTTTGCAGATGATATTGCGTATTACTGGTTTCATAGAATCTCGCATGAGTGTCGTTTATTTTGGGCTTCTCATGTAGTACACCATTCCTCTCAGCATTACAATTTAAGTACGGCTTTAAGACAAACGTGGTCTGGAGGTTTTTATACTTTTATTTTTTGGTTATGGTTACCCCTTGTTGGGTTTCATCCAGCTATGATAATGCTTCAAATGTCTATTAGTTTATTGTATCAATTCTGGATACATACTGAAACTATTGATAAAATGCCCAAATGGTTTGAAGCGGTTTTTAATACACCATCACACCATAGAGTACATCATGGTAAAAACCCCATTTATTTAGATAGAAATCATGCTGGAATCCTCATTATTTGGGATAAGCTTTTTGGCACATTCCAACCGGAACTAAAAGACGAAAAAGTGGTTTATGGCTTGGTAAAAAACATCAATACATATAATCCTGTTAAAATTGCTTTTATAGAATGGGTAAATATGTTTAGGGATGTATTTTCCGGAAAAAAATCGATACGCAATAGATGCCTTTATCTTATAAAACCACCAGGTTGGAAACATGATGGTACCGGACAAGTTTCTGATGATTTGCGAAAAGCATGGCATCAAAAAAATAAGTTATGATTTTTATTACTTTGTACGGCCTACTATAAAAATTGATAATAAAAACATAAAACCAAAATAAATAACACCAAATAATATAGCATATTTATAACTTCCAGAACTAATATATGCTAGTAAACCAGAAAGACCACTTCCAAATAAACTAAACATTAAAAATTGAATTCTAAATACCGAAAAGAACACTCTATCATTGTCCTCTTTTTCAAGAAATATAAAATTCTGTTCAATATCCATTCTTCTTTTATTATAAATATTATAGTTTTTCTTCTGAAACAATATATATATAGAAATAAATATTGCCAATAAAAGCAAAAAACTCAAAATAAATGCCCATTCTCCATTACCTAATAAGCTATTAAAAAAATTGGTGTCTTTTGAACAGTTTTCTGTAGTTTCATTAGTTACTGATAAAAAGGTTAATATGGATCCTAATATAAAAACATACCATTTTACGATATCTACCCTTTGGCTTTCTATATGTTTAATATACTCCCACTTCATCTTATACTCTTCTAAAACAAACCCATTTTCAAACTTTTTAAGCTTATCTTTTAATTTTTTTTCTTTTGCTTCTGTCATCATTAAAAAATTAGTTTATAGTTCTAAACTTGCTCCAATTTCTAACAGCATTAAATCTTTATCTTTTTCAAAAAATTTGCGTTTTGCTACCTCATGGTCTATTTCTATATAACCAAAAGTATCAAAATGATATCCTAAAATTTTATCGCATTCTACAAAATCACTTGCCAGAATAGCATCATCAATTCCCATAGTAAAGTTATCGCCTATTGGTAAAATGGCTAAATCTAATTTGGTTTGTAGCGGAATTAACTTCATATCAAAAGTTAATGCTGTATCTCCGGCAATATAAATATTTTTATGCTCACCTTCGATTACAAAACCTCCAGGTTGCCCACCATAACTACCATCTGGAAACGATGATGTATGGATTGCATTTACATATTTTACAGTACCAAACTCAAAGTCCCATTGTCCGCCATGATTCATTGGATGACCTTCTAAACCCAAACCTCCAAAGTGGGTTACAATTTCATAATTAGAAATAATTACAGCATTGGTGCGCTTTGCAATAGTTTCAACATCTAAAATATGGTCTTGATGTGCATGGGTTACTAAAATATAATCTGCTTTAAGTGTATTAACATCTATGTTTGATGCTTTTTCATTACCAGAAATAAAAGGGTCTACCAAAATATGAGTATCTCCAATCTGAATGCCTAAACTTGCGTGACCGTAAAATGTAATTTTCATGTCTGATTTATTTTAATAGAAAAATAATGAATTTACTCTAAAATTAAAAATTGTTTTTTACCGCCACTTCCACTAATAGTAATAAAACGTTCTCCATTATAAACCCCATAATAAGGCGTATAAAAAGTATGGCCTTTATTATCCTGGATTTTATTATACAATACATCTCCGTTTTCATTAAAAACAATATCGTACAACGACGTGGATTCAAACAATCCCTTTGAAACTTTTACTCTGCCATCTTCCTTTTCTGTTAATTTTTTTCCTGAATTTAAAATAACATGCAATGCATCATTTTTAATAAACGCATTGTAAGAAGGAGCCTGATCTCTTTTAAAAATGCTCCTGGCCCATTCTAATTCATTTTCTCTATTAAGTTTTAAAACCAGTACGTTATTATAATGATAAACGGTTTGCATATACCCGCCTCCTGCCCCGGTAGACACATATACACTAGTTATAAAAAACTCTTCAGCTAACAAATAGGTATTTCCTTTATTATCATCAATCACATAATCTACATAGTAACTTGATAACTCCTGGCCTTTGTTTTTCTTTCTCTTAGCCTTGTTTTCATTATACAAATCTTTGTAAACAGATTCGGGAAGTTTGAATGATTTATTTTGAGAAATCTGCATCTTTCCTGTATCCACATTAAAAATTAATGCGCCTTTTATTTTGCCTGCTCTTTCTTCAGAATAAAAACCAAGTAATCGTATTTGGTTATCAATGTTCGAAATAATCAATGAACTTATATGCTCCGTTTTACTAAAATCAACTTTTTGAGTGATTACCTCAGATTCTGATATTTTATTTAAAACAAAATCATAGTTAGCTTTACCACCTTTTTTTTGTGATCTGCCTTCTAAATACAACTTACCAAGAGCATAAACATTAGCTTTATCATCTATTGACAAATCATTGGCTTCATAAAATTTATCTGTGTTTTCCTGATAATTAATTTTATATAATAAATCTAAACTTTCTGAATCATAAACATGAACAGTATACGAATTAGAATGCTTTTTAATATTATCGGTAGAAACCACAAAGTATTTACCATTTGGTGACATTGCAAAACCTGTTTCGCGTTTATTTCCGCCAGAAAAGATGCTTCGGTTCTTTTCTAATTCTACACCAAAAAGTTTTGTTTTTTTATGAGAGCCGTCAACAATATTAAATTCATGACAATAAACGATACGTTCTTTTTTTGAAGGCGAGAACACAGTAAATATTTTCATAGTATTATCAAAAGACAAATCGCCATAAAAATTTTCTTTCTTATCTATTGGAATCAAAACATTTTTTACTCTATCCAAAGCGGCATTAAAAACGTCAAATAATATATTTTTTTTGCTGTTTCTAACAATTCCTGTTAGCTCTGAAGGTGTTGTATGCATTGAAAGCACAGCTCCAGATCGTACTTTATCTTTAAATTCTGCACTTTCTTTTATTTTTAAACTCGAAGTGTTTTGTGCAAAACCAAATGCTGTTACTAAGAGCAAAAGACAACATAGATACTTTTTCATTTTATTTAAAATTTTACAACCTACTGATAATTAAATATTAATTATATCAGTAGGTATGGGTTTTCATTTGCTTAATGCTTAGTATGGCTTTTACAGGTTTAAATTCAGGTTTGAATTAAATGTCCAACCCCCATTAAAATAGCCAGAAGCACAGTAGTTAGTGCTAGCTTTTTTAATTCAGGGTCCAGTAATTTAGGATCTGAATTTCTATTAACTTTAACCATATGAATTATTAAAGGAATATAAGCCACAGAAAACATTAAATTATATGGAGACGTATAGTATAATATTCCAAATAAAGCCGATAATATTATAGCTAATATTATAAGTGCTTTATGATACATTTTAACTTTACTTTGCCCCAGTTTTACTGCTAAAGTTATTTTACTAGATTTTTTATCTGAAACAATATCACGCATATTATTCAAATTTAAAACCCCCATACTTAACAATCCAATGGTACATGCGGGTAAAAACACAACATGGTCTATCGTTTTGGCAAATAAAACATAACAACCAATAACACTTACCAATCCAAAAAAAACAAATACAAAAATATCACCCAATCCTTTATATCCATACGCATTATTACCTACGGTATAACGAATTGCTGCAACGATACAAGCTATACCAAGTAAAAAGAAAAGCATGGTAAGCAAAAAGTGTTTAACTCCAAACGCTGTAAATATGAGTGCAAAAGCTAGTCCAATTGATATTAGAATATTAATTCTAATGGCATTAAACATATCGTCAGGTGAAATTTTACCACTTTGAATGGCGCGTTCGGGTCCTATCCTATCGTCATTATCTGTTCCTTTAATACCATCACCATAATCGTTGGCCAGATTAGATAAAATTTGTAAGCTCAGTGTAGTTAAAATAGCTAGGAAGCATATTTTCCAATTAAAATAGCCATTGTATTCTGCCAGACAAGATGCTAATATAATCCCAGAAATCGATAGCGGTAACGTTCTTAAACGCATTGTTGAAACCCAAAGAGAGATATTTTTCATTTACGGAATCCATTTTTTTTCAAAGTTAGGCTTACGCTTTTCAAGAAAAGCATTTCTACCTTCAATTGCTTCGTCTGTCATATATGCCAGACGTGTTGCTTCTCCAGCAAATACTTGCTGTCCAACCATGCCATCATCAGTTAAATTCATAGCAAATTTCAGCATTTTAATAGAGGTTGGTGATTTTGCCAATATTTCCTGAGCCCACTGGTATGCAGTATCTTCTAGCTTATCATGCTCAATCACAGCATTTACCATTCCCATTTCATAAGCTTCTTGAGCGGAGTAGTTTCGTCCTAAAAAGAAAATTTCCCGTGCCTTTTTCTGCCCAACCATTTTTGCTAAATAAGCAGAGCCATATCCCCCATCAAAACTAGTAACATCTGCATCCGTTTGTTTAAAAATAGCATGTTCTTTACTAGCTAAGGTTAAATCGCAAACAACATGTAAACTATGCCCTCCTCCTACTGCCCAACCCGGTACCACAGCGATAACAGCTTTTGGCATAAAACGAATGAGTCGCTGCACCTCTAATATATTTAATCGGTGGTAACCATCCTCTCCAACATAGCCTTGATGTCCTCTAGCTTTTTGATCACCACCTGAGCAAAAGCTCCAAATGCCATCTTTAGTTGACGGTCCTTCGGCTGATAGTAAAACCACACCAATATTAACATCTTCATTGGCATCATAAAAAGCATCGTATAGCTCACTTGTTGTTTTTGGCCTGAATGCATTTCTAACATTAGGTCTGTTAAATGCAATTCTTGCAACGCCCTTATATTTTTTATAGGTAATATCTTGATATTCTTTGGCAGTTACCCATTTTGCTTGCTCCATTTTTTATATTTTAGTCAAAAATAAATTTTATTTCATTAAAACACTTACTTCGTTATGAAAAATAGTCTTTCTATTCTTATTTTCCTTTTTATTTCTCTTACAAACTATGCACAATCCTATGAATTTGAAACTATTATAGATCTAGAGGCTACCGATGTTATTAGCCAAGGCAATACAGGCACCTGTTGGAGTTTTTCAACATCTTCATTTCTGGAAAGTGAAATAATGCGCATAACAGGTAAAAAAATTGATTTATCTGAAATGTATACGGTACGAAATACCTATCCCAAAAAAGCATGGAATTATATAATGAGACAGGGAAAAGCTCAGTTTAGCGAAGGCGGTCTAGCTCACGATGTTATAAATAGTGTTGCAGAATATGGATTAGTTCCTAATAGTGTATATTCAGGCTTAGAGGATAATATGTCAAGGCATAATCATTCAGAAATGATAGCAGTTTTAAAAGGGCTATTAGACGTTTATATAGATAATCCCGGGAGGCAACTCTCTCCAAAGTGGAAACAGGTTACCGAAAGTGTTCTAGATATTTACCTTGGTAAAAAGGTGTCAAACTTTAATTACGAGGGTGTGTCATATACGCCAATGTCATTTTTAGAAATGACAAAAATAAAACCAAACGACTATATTAGTATAACATCTTTCTCTCATGTACCATATAACACCAAATTTATACTGAACATTCCTGATAATTTTTCAAATGGCTCTTTTTTAAATGTAAGATTAAATGATTTGGTAAATATTACTAATGAAGCATTAAAAGCCGGCTATACTGTAGAATTAGATTGTGATGTAAGCGAAAAGACTTTTTCTTCAAAACATGGTTTAGCGATAATACCAAAAGATGGCAGCAACGCATTAGAGGCCTTAACAAAGCTAATGCCGGAAAAAGATATTACCCAAACCGTAAGGCAACAGGAATATGAAAGTTATAAAACTACGGATGACCATTTAATGCATATTACCGGGATGCTTAAAGACCAAAATGGCACTATATACTATAAAGTGAAAAACTCTTGGGGGAAAAATTCCGATCGTGTTGCCAATAACGGATACATTTATATGAGCGAAGCTTATTTTAAATTGAAAACAATTTCTATAATGGTACACAAAGATGCTATTCCAAAAAATTGATGAATTAAGATGAAACAACCAAAAAAATAGGTTAAAAACATCTTGCCTGTAATCTTTTATTTATTACTTTTGTAGGGAAATGAATTTTTATCGGTAAAATTTGCATTTAAACCTGTTTTTATGTATTTTGCCGATAATTTAATCCCAAAACACCTATGTTATTAACAATTACTATTTCAATTGCTGCATTAGTTGCAGTAAATTTTATGCTGTTAAAGTTTAGCAGTAACAAAATTAACCGAAAACCTAAAGTTAATAAAAAGCCTATTGTTTTAAAACCAAATATTGTTTTAGAGGAAGAATCAAAAAGACTTGCCCCTACTGGTAGTTAGCTTTTAATGTGACTTATGTTTTAGTTTGTGTCAAATAGTTATAAAACCATTTGACCAAATGTTACTTACAATAATTATTACTGTTTCCTGCTTAGTTGCTTTTAACTTTTTATTGCTCTTTATAAGTTGCAATAAAAGCATCATAGATAAAACAAAGCGAAAAAGGAAACCCTTTACTAAATCTAATACTACCATTCAATTGGATCCAACTCCGCTTTCTCCAACAGGGAGTTAGTTTTACTAAAATGCTTATTACCAAACCAATACCCTCTATTTGCGCTTAATGGTGATGGGTGCCCCGAAACTAAGATATGATGCTTTGTATGGTCTATAAGTTTTGCTTTTTGTTTTGCAAAACCTCCCCAAAGTAAAAAAATAACATCTTTTTTATTTTGACTTATACTATTAATAACGGCGTCTGTAAATATTTCCCAGCCTTTTTTTTGATGACTACCAGCTTGATGTGCTCTTACTGTTAGCGTAGCATTCAGTAAAAGTACACCTTGATCTGCCCAACGTAACAAGTTTCCGCTTTTTGGATAAGCAATTCCTAAATCTGATTCTATTTCTTTAAAAATATTAATTAATGAAGGTGGATGTGCTATATTATCATTTACAGAAAAACACAAACCATTAGCCTGCCCTATGCCATGGTAAGGGTCTTGACCAATAATTACAACTTTAACATTATTAAAATGGCAATGATTAAACGCATTAAATATTTGTTTTCCAGGAGGAAAGCATTTATAATGCTTATATTCAGATTTTACAAATGAAACCAGGGAGTTAAAATATGCTTTCTCAAACTCTTCCTGCAAAAAAGGTTTCCAACTCTCGTGTATGTTAACTTGCATGCGCTAAACGCTTTAATAAAACTAAAAATAAATTCACTTTTAAATCACTTATAGTTGGTATTAATCTTATAAGCAACTACTTGATTTCCAAAAAATGTGGGAACAAGCAGTATATTTTTTTCTTTTATAATAGATATATCTGCGGCATTAAGCTTCGCTGCTCTTGTATCTAATATTTTTATAGCCTTAGTGTTTTTTAAATGCCTATCTGCAAAGAAAATTTCGCCTTGCCAGGTAGATACCAAATACCCTTCATCAATAGACACAATACCATCTCCCCCAACAATTCCAGTAGCAATTGTAGTCTTCGCTTTTGTTTTTTTATCTATACTTATTAGATTTCCGTTACTGTATGATACTATTAGAATACGCTCCTTTTCTACAAGTATACCATTTGGATTAATACCAGCCAGGTCTAACCATGGCGACACTTTTGCGTTTACTAATTTTAAAATTCGATCGCCTCTTGAATCTGTAAAATATACCTCGCCATTAACATCAACACTTAAATCATTTAAAAACACGGCATCTTCAACGGGATACTTATTTACTACCTGTCCTGTTTCAATATGTATCTCAACAATTTCATTAACATCTGTTACATAAAGTGTATTTTTATACAAATCAGACCCTTTTGGTGCGCTAATTCCTTTTACCCAATCTCGAGTTAAAATATTTCCGTCTTCATCAAGTATCGATATACTACCATCACCATCTTTAGCATCTGGGGGTACATTTCCTATATTAGATACATAAATTAAATTTTTATCCGGATTGTACCTTACAGCTTCACATGTCTTTAATATGGCATCTGTTTCCCAGAGTTTTTCTAATGTCACTTCAACACTGTGCTTTACCTTTTGCTTTTCAGTTTTTGATTCTTTACAACAAAGCAAAATAGAAAAACAAAGTATCAATAAATATTTCACATAGTTCATGTTTGTATTTTTTAAGATAAAATTTTAACCAATAATTCCTTTAATAAATCTCCTTGCGGCACTGCATTTGACCCTACGCCTTTACTTTTAACATCAAATTCCCGCAACATGGAAACAATAGTGCTCACCGTTCTCATCGGGTAATTTCTAGCTGCTGTAATATACTCATTAACAAAATACGGGTTTACCCTTAAAGCAGATGCAACACTACGTGGAGACTTATCTTTTAAGCCATGGTAATGAAGTAATTGCGAGAAAAAGTTAAACAGTAATGCTACCGTTACCACCATGGGATTATCCTTTGGGTTATCAGCAAAATAATTAACTATTTTATGCGCTTTAAGTATATTACGCTCTCCTATAGCTTTTCGCAGCTCAAAATTATTAAAATCTTTACTTATCCCAATATTCTCTTCAATAATTTCCGGGGTTATCTGGCTTCCTTTTGGTAATATAATTTGAAGCTTTTCCAATTCATTATTAATCTTACTTAAATCTGTTCCCAAAAATTCAACCAGCATCTGCGCAGCTTTTGGAGAAATCGTATAATCTTTAGGAGATAATACACGACGTATCCAATCGGCTACTTGATTTTCATATAACTTTTTACTTTCATAAACTACACCAATTTTTTTAATGGCCTTATATAAAGCTTTGCGTTTATCAATCTTTTTATACTTATAATTAACCACCAAAACTGTTGTAAGCTGAGGATTATTTGCATAATCTGCCAATTTTTCAATGGAACGCGATAAATCTTGAGCCTCCTTTATAATAACGACTTGCCGTTCTGCCATCATGGGGTAACGCTTAGCATTACCAATGATATCTTCAATAGATACATCACGCCCATATAAAACCATTTGGTTAAATCCCTTTTCTTCTTCTAAAAGCACATGGTTTTCAATAAAATCTGAAATTTTATCTATATAATAAGGTTCTTCTCCCATTAAAAAATAAATGGGTTTCAAATTTTTGTTTTTTATATCGGTTACTAATTGTTTGACTTCGTCCAAAATTTTCCTGAAATTCAAATTATAAACTCCCAATTCCAATAAAAAGCGATTGGTTTTTGGTTTTTGGCTATTGAAGCTTAACTTTGAAAGCATAAAATCTAGACATTGCAAGCGCTTAATTTTCCAAAGTTTCCGTTTCGTTTCAAAAGTAGCGAAAATAAAATTTCTATTTTCGATAGTATTCGCAAAAAATTTGTGATTTTACAACCCGAAGAATGGGTACGCCAACATTGTATTCAATATTTAATAAATACTAAGCGATATCCTAAATTTTTAATAAACGTTGAAAAAGAGCTGATTATTAATACCTTAAAAAAAAGATACGATATAGTAGTTTACAATCCTGATGGCAGTATCCACTTAATTGTTGAGTGTAAATCTCCAACAATTACTATTAATCAAAATACTTTCGATCAAATTGCGCAATATAATTTGAAGCTTAATGCAACCTTTTTGATGGTAACCAACGGATTAAATCATTATTATTGCCAAATGGATTTTGATAATGAACGCTATAATTTTTTAAAAGACATCCCAGATTATAATCAATGAAAATAGCTCTCGTCATATTAAACTGGAATGGAAAAAAATTATTGGAACAATTCTTACCATCAATAATTAAATACACCACAAACGATGCAGAAATTTATTTAGCAGATAATGCTTCATCTGATGATTCGGTAGCCTTTGTAAAAGCCACATTTCCTACAGTAAAAATTGTTCAAAATAAAACCAATGGCGGATATGCTAAAGGATATAATGAGGCACTTAAAGCAATTGAAGCGGATATATTTTGCTTAATAAATAGTGATGTGGCAGTTACTAAAAACTGGCTCGTTCCTGTTATTGAAACCTTTCAAAAAGAATCGAATACCGCAATAATTCAACCAAAGCTTTTGGATTATAAGAAGGCAGACTATTTTGAGTATGCCGGAGCTGCTGGTGGGTTTATTGACAAGTTTGGATATCCGTATTGTCGGGGACGTATTTTTAATACCATTGAAAAAGATTCCGGACAATTTGATGATACTTCAGAAATATTTTGGGCTTCCGGTGCTTGTTTTTTTATAAGAAGCGAGGTTTTTAAAGCACTCGATGGATTAGACGAAGCTTTTTTTGCACACATGGAAGAGATTGACTTGTGTTGGAGAACCAAAAACGCAGGATACAATATAAAATACGTTGGCGCATCAACAGTTTACCATGTTGGAGGTGCTACTTTAAGCCATACAAATCCTAAAAAAACTTTTTTAAATTTTAGAAATAGCTTATTTGCATTAACAAAAAATGCCAAAGGCCATATTTTATATTTGATTGTTGTTCGGTTAATCTTAGATGGTATTGCAGGTATTAAATTTTTATTTGAATTAAAGTTCAAACACACGATTGCTATTATTAAAGCCCATTTTAGTTTTTATTCCCATTTAGGTTATTTATTAAAACAACGGCGACAACTAAAGCAAACTATAAAATATTATCAAAAAACATCTGTAGTATTTGCTTATTTCGTAAATAATAAAAAAATATACAAAAGTTTATAAAATAGTTAGTAAAAGTTTTGTTAACAATGCCGCATTAAACGGTTTTTTATATACTTTTGCCGATATCAACATAAACAGGGAACCTAATCCATTATTTAATTATGAAAAAAGTTTTATTACTTAGCTTATCCACTGTTTTTCTATTAAGTTCATGTGTTTCAAAAAAACAATTTACAGACTTAGAAGCAAAACAAAAAGAAACTCAAGATTTATTAAACTCTGCTACTGTTAAGTTAAACTCATGTTTAGAAGACAGAGCTTCAGCAACAGCAAGAGCAACAGCATTAGAAGAACAAGTTGCCGATTTAAGAAAAAGCAACGAAAACTTACAAATATTATCAGCTAAAGGAGCTAGTAATGTAGAAAAAACCCTTGAAAGTATTAAAGAGAAAGATCTTAAAATTACACGTTTGCAAGATGCCATTACTAAAAAGGATAGTGTAACCTTGGCATTAGTAACTAGCTTAAAACGTGAGGTTGGAATTAACGATCCAGATATTGAAGTAAATGTTGAAAAAGGTGTTGTATTTATTTCTATTGCCGATAAATTATTATTTAAAAGCGGAAGCTATAACGTAACCAGCAAAGCTAAAGATGTACTTGCTAAAGTAGCTAAAGTAGTAAACAGCAAACCAGATTTTGAATGTATGGTAGAAGGACATACCGATAATGTATCTTACAGAAAAGAACCTTTATTAGACAACTGGGATTTAAGTGTAAAACGTTCTACTTCTATTATTAGAGTACTAGAAAGTTTAGATGTTAACCCAAGTCAGTTAATTGCTGCCGGACGTAGCCATTATGTGCCATTAGTAGATAATGATACAGCTGAAAACAGAGCTAAGAACAGACGTACACGTATTGTTATTTTGCCAAAAATCGATCAATTTTACGACATGATCGAAAAAGAAATGAAAAACCTTGAAGCAGGAGGAAACTAATTCGTGTTCCATTATCATATATAAAAAGCTCAACCGAAAGGTTGGGCTTTTTATGTGATTCATTTATTTTAATAGTATGGCGTTACGTGTTCCCTATTCTTCAACTTACTTCGACTACGCTCAGCACAAGTTACTCAGGGTAAATAGAATCAGGCTTTCACTACTCGTTTCCTCCTATTGCCGGTTAGCTCGAACAATTAGCCTGCGGTAAGCATCGATCCTTAACGCACTTATTAGCTAGCTGATGGTTTTAAGTGAAAGTTATTTTATTTTTGGAACGGTTTGTTTAACCTGTTTATGTATGATTTCGTTACGTGTAGTAGGTATCATTTATTTTCTCTGGTAAATTCCATTGTCCAATTTGTTTCCCATTCATCTTTTATTTCGTCAAAATATGCTTGTTCCCAAAAAGCAGTGTTTACAGATTGCTTTTTCCAAGTAAACCTTAATTTGTATTCTTTTCCAAGATATAGTTCTTTGCCATAAAATTCTCCAATTCCGTTTTTAAACCCTCCTATGACTTGCTCTTTTAAATAGTTTTCTGGATTAGAAGTGTCAGCCCAATAAATTGTCCAAATATTTGTTTTAGGATTAACCATTCTAATGCTAAAACCGATAAAATCATCTCCATAATGGGATGATTTCATTTCGTCCATTAAACCTAATCCATTAAGAAATGGTTTTGTTTCCATTTTGGCTGGAAACTCAATCCATTCATTAGAACCTTTTAATCGTTCCTTAAGTTTTCTATTTAATACATTCCATCTTCCTATTAAAAAATCAAAGTTTTGAATTTCAATAAGAGTGTTATTTGCTTTAGTATTTATGCTCATATTTAGTTTATTCAAGAAGTTTTTAGTATTACACCAACACAAAGATAAAGTTCCGTTTCTATAAACTTTATCGCTTGTTAAACGAAGTTAGTCCATTTTCCTCACAAAGTCAAGGAAATCACAACATCGAAAACAGAACATTAAATCAACTCACCCATTTCATCATTAAAGCACAGGCGAAAGCTCCATAAGTGCCTAAAGCGTATCCTAAAACCGCTAATAAAACACCAACAGGGGCTAATGAAGGATGAAATGCACCAGCAACCACAGGCGCCGAAGCTGCACCTCCAATATTCGCTTTGGAGCCCACAGCTAAAAAGAAATACGGAGCTTTAATAATTTTGGCAACAGCAAACAATAAGCCCACATGAATAATCATCCAAACAAACCCTATAGCAAACAGGCTGATGTTATCTACAATGGCATTTAAATTCATTTTCATCCCTATAGACGCAACAAGAATATAAATAAACACAGTTCCTATTTTACTAGCCCCGGCACCTTCATAGCTTTTAAGTTTGGTAAACGATAAAATAATACCAATTGTTGTTGCTGTAATAATTAGCCAGAAAAACGAACTTCCCAGACCGAAATCAACTAAAAAGGTTGCATTTTCTTTTATCCAGACACTTAAATTATCGCCTACTAAATGGCCTATTGAAGTCACACCAAAACCAATACCCAAGAGTATTATTAAATCGTTAAAAGAAGGCACTCTGGCCGTTTCTAAACTAAACCTCTCCATCTTATCTTTTAGAGTTTTTATAGAAGAATTATCGGCTTTAAAATATTTATCCAATTTATCCGACTTTGCAACGCCTAAAAGTAAAAAGGCCATCCAAACTTCGGCTACTAAAACATCTACCACCGCCATGATACTAAAAAGGCTATCACTAACCTCCCATTGTTCTTTCATAGCCAATTGATTAGCACCACCACCAATCCAGCTTCCTGCCACGGTAGACAAGCCTTTCCATAACTCTGTACCTTCAACAGCAACTAAAATATCCGGCGCTACATAGTTAAAAAACAAAATAGCCAACGGCCCTCCAATCATAACACCAATGGTAGCCGTTAAAAACATAATCAATGCCTTAGACCCCAGCTTAAACACCCCTTTTAAATCGATACTCATGGTTAAAAGCACCAGAGATGCCGGTAATAAAAACCGTGATGCTACATAATACAATTTGCTGCCTCCAACAAATTTTGAATATTCAGATGCTTTAATATGATTTGCTGAAACATAATCTTTTAAAGTATCTAAATTTGTAACACCATCTAAATTACCATAAAGCGTTTTTAAGTGATTTATAGTCGCCGAAACATCAATCCATTTATCTGCAATCAATCCCACAGAACTTAAAACAGATGGAATAAAATAGCACAACAAAAGCGCAGGAACTATATTATAAAACTTTTTAAAACGAGCTAAACTCGATGTATAAAAGATTAATGCGAGTGTTATGCTTAAAACGCCAAAAATAATGGTGTCGTTTGCAAATAAAGGAATGTCACTATTAATTTCGGCTAAATTCATAACGTTTTATTTTTTAATGTTTCGTTTTAGTTCTCAGGTATTCAATTTATATATTAACTGGGTTAAAAGATCTCTAAACTTCCTTTCCCTTCTCGTACAATAACAGGTTCGTTTTCAGATAAATCAATAATGGTTGAAGGTTCATTGTCGCCATAACCACCATTAATAACCAGGTCTACCTTATCGCCCCACTTTTCCAATATCAATTCCGGATCGGTGGTGTATTCTAAAACCTCATCTTCATCATGTATGGACGTTGATATTATTGGATTACCCAACAGTTTAACAATATCCAAAGCTATATTGTTATTGGGCACACGAATACCAACAGTTTTTTTCTTTTTAAAAGGATTTGGTAATGTTTTTGCACCTGGAAGAATAAATGTATAAGCGCCGGGAAGTGCTCGTTTTAAGATCTTAAATGTTGAGGTATCTATTTGCTTAACATAATCACTTAAATTGCTTAAATCGTGACAAACAAACGAAAAGTTCGCCTTTTCAAGTTTTACCTGCTTAATTTTTGCAATACGCTCTAAAGCTTTTATGTTAGTAATATCACAACCCAAACCATAGATGGTATCGGTGGGATAAATAATCAGACCGCCGCGCTTTAGAATAGCAACCACATTTTCGATCGCCATTGGGTTGGGATTCTCCTCATATATTCTTAAAAAGTCGGCCATAATAACTATCTTGTAAATACGTTTACAAAGTAAATATTATTTTTAAAATGAAACTTAAAAAAACAAATTTCTTAACCTTTGTTTTTATTTTGATGCTTTTTAATTGTTCAAATGAGAAAGCAAGTGAAACACATGCTGCCCAAATTGACCCAACAAAATACTACCAGGAATTAAATATTTCGTACGGCGCAGATACCAATCAAAAGTTTGATTTGTATTTGCCTGCAAATAGAACGACTAATACAAAAGTGATGATTTTGGTACACGGGGGTGGGTGGACCTCTGGTGATAAAGCCGATATGAATCCCATAAAAGATTTAGTGCAACAAGACTTTCCTGATTTAGCTATTGTAAATATTAATTACAGATTAGCAGATGAGAACAACAAACCCTATCCTATGCAGATTGATGATATTACAAGTATTATCAATTATTTAAAAGATAACAAAGTAAAATATACCATTTCTAATACCATAGGCTTTATTGGCACAAGTGCTGGTGCACACTTATCGATGCTTTGGAGTTATGCGTTTGACACAAATAGCCATGTAAATATGGTTTGTAGTATTGTTGGTCCAACAAATTTTACAGATCCGGCTTATATAAATAACACCAGCCCTGTATTACAGGATTTACTCAATTTATACGGAGCGAATGCAACAACGACTTTTCTGGAAACAGTTAGCCCGTTTCATCAAGTTAAAGCTACTTCTCCTCCTACCATTATGTTTTATGGAGGGAAAGACCCACTAATTCCAACAACGCAAGGAACAGATATGCGGGATAAGCTCCAAAATTTGGGTGTTGTTCATGAATTCACACTTTACCCTAATGCCGGGCATGGGTGGATTGGCTTAGAATTGCTGGATACATGGCAAAAACTTAAGATTTTCATAAATAATCATTTATAGTTAAATTTTGTAACATTTTGTATTTATTTTAGTCTTAGTAATATGCCTAGGCTTCTTTTTATCATAATCGTTTTTACTCTTAATATCCATTGTGTTTGTGCAACAAATGATATAAAAAAAACCATTCTCTTTCCTGAAGCCGAAATTATTAATGAATATACCAGCAGAATTCCTTTTAAATTAGTCGACCATTTAATTGTGGTTGAAGCAGAATTATTAAATAAAAAAGGGAACTTTATTATTGATACAGGGTCGGAAACCTTAATTTTAAATAGCGGGCACTTCCCTAACATGTATTCCAATAACACCAAATACAAAGAAACTTCTGGTGTTTTACAAGCTATAGATTACACCTACGAAAAACAGGTAAAAGAATTTGTTTTACAGAGTTTTAAACTAGAAAACAAAAGCTCTGATGTTATAGATTTATCACATATTGAAAACAGTAAAAAAATAAAACTTCTAGGCATAATTGGCTATAACATATTGAAAGATTACGAAATTTTTATAGACATGCACTTAAATCAAATTACACTAACAAAAGTAGATGCTTTTGGAAATAAGTTAGACAAGCATGTATATCTCGAAAAAATAGTAGACAGTATAGCTTTTAAGCTTAAAAAACATACTATTGTTTTAAATAGTACTATAAATAATCAAAAGCTTAAATTTGGGCTGGATACCGCTGCAGAATTTAACCAAATAAGTAAAAATGTTAGTAAAAAGGTCTTAAAATATTTCATTCCTAAAAAGCGATTAACCCTAATTGGTGCCAGCAATAAAAAAATTGAGGTTTTGGCAGGAAAATTGCATCGTGTTAAATTAAAAGAAACTGTTTACTTTGGCCCCATGCTTACGGTATTAACAAACTTAAATAAAATGAATGAAGCTTTTGGTACCGATTTAGATGGTATTTTTGGTTATGAGTTTTTTGCTCAAAAAAGAACCATTATTAATTATCAAAAAGAAACGTTGTACTTTGTAGATTACCCATTAAGAAAGCAGTGAACTATTTATTAAAACATATAACCATTCTGGTTTTCGCTGTTATAAGCTTAAATTCTTATGCCCAAAAAGATAATTTTAAAGGGTATAGAATTGTAGGGGATACCATTGTGTTTTCTTTTAACAAGAACGATTATAAAAAAGCTACGGATGATTATGATGGAAGCAAATACGATTTTGATGATTTTGATATAGAAAATGTAGTGGTTTCTGGAGCGTTTAACAATTGGTCTAAAAACAAATGGTATATGACCAAAGTTGGAGTTGACAGGTACGAGCTCAAAAAAAGTATTCACGATTTTACCGATGCATTTTCATGGGAGTTTAAGTTTGTTATTAACAACTCCTTTTGGGCAGAGCCCTCAAAAAAAGACGGCAATATTGCTAAAGCCAAAAAAAACGGACGTAAGCTACACGGTGTATATAACTTAAAAATGTATCTGGCACATCCTAACGAAAAAGGTAATGCACATTTTAAATTAAAAGGGTTTACCGATGCCAAGCAAGTTATTGTTGCAGGTTCCTTTAATAAATGGAATGAGAATTTATTTAAAATGGATAAGGTTGATGATGGCTGGGAGCTCACATTAAAAATAAAACCTGGCGTATACGAATATCGTTTTATTGTAGATGGTAAATGGATGGAAGACCCAAACAACATCCATAAAGTAAAAAACGAATTTAGGGAATACAATTCACTAATAGACATTAAGGAATATACGGCATTTAAACTTAGAGGCTATACTAATGCCAAAAAAGTAGTGCTTTCCGGCTCATTTAACAATTGGAATGAACATGACTTTGTGATGCGAAAAATGGATTACGGCTGGAAATATGTTATTCCGCTTTCTGGGGGCAAACACCACTATAAATTTATTGTAGACGGGAAATGGGTTTTAGACCCACATAACGCTGTAAAAGAATACGACAACAATGGGCATATTAATTCGGTTTGTATGGTTAAATAGAAGAGTTGCATCGCTTTCATCTATTAGTAAACGACCCCGGAGCAAGCTCACGAGGTATTTGTAAAGAAAACGCACTAAAAATTTCGAAGCAAGCTAAGGGGCATTTAAATCTCGATTATCGAGTAAATAACTGCGCATAAAAAGCAAATAACTTTAATTAAAACATGAATAATATTTTCAAATATTATCCAAATATATCCCGATTAGTTCTTGCCGGTATTCTTATAATCGTCGCTCTTTTTTTAAGCTCGATAATTAAAATTCCACATCTTAAAGAAGTCTTTCCCTATGTTAGTGTTATACTCCTAGTAATAGTAAACTGGGTGATGTATAGAACAGAAAACAAAAACCTTGACGCTATTGGACTTAACTTAAAAAGAACAAATCTATATTTTCTACCTATAGGACTAATATTAGGTGTAATCGCTGTTCTTTTAGGATATTATTCCAAGTCCATTTTAGTTGGAGACACAATGCATTTGAATAAAGACACTAATTATTTAGCCCTCTTAAAGCAGTTATATTGGGTTTTGCCAACTGCAGCTGTACAAGAATTAATTTGTAGAGGCTATATATTTAAAAAACTCATCTCCACTACCAATTTAACTGTAGCTAATATTATTATGGGAGCTATATTTGTTTCGATGCATGATGTATTTGGAATAGGATTATTTGGAGCTATATTTTATTCTATATCTATAATCATTGGACATTTGGTTTTTGCTACGGCATTGCTAAAGTCGGGAACAATTTTATTTGCTATTGGGATTCATTGGGGTAGCAACATAGCTAATAATCAATTATTTACCGATAACAAATTACAATCATCTATATTATATTTAACTAAAGCGGTACAAGAAGAATCTACCGGATTTAACCCTTTGGGTATATTAATTTATATGCTGGCTCTAAATATAGGGTTTATCATTTTAGGAATTTGGCTTTGGAAACGGAAAAAAGCATCTGTTAAAAAAAACGACATATAAAACAAATCAGTATCATTTATAATTTAAAGTATATAAAATCCCTACCCAACAACCTCCAACTTAGCAAAACGCAATAATAACTTTTTAACACCGCCATGCTGAAAATTAATTTCAGCCTTAATATCTGCCCCCGTGCCTTCTATTTTAAGGACTTCTCCTGTACCAAATCTAATATGCTTCACAATATTTCCCACTACCAATTTACTGTCAAATAAATTAGTGTTACTCGTGCTTTTAGAAACTGGTTTCAAATTTTTAGGTGTAGTAACCTTAAATTTCTCCTGGGGTTTCTTTGCAACTCCTTTTTTCAATACAGGTTGTTTAGCAGGTTTATATCTAATCTTATTAGGTTCTACCCTTTGACCAGGCTCAGGACTTACATCACCAAAAATATCAGCATCAAGCATCGGGTTGAATCGACGCTCTTCAACTGGTGTAACAATATCTAAATACTGTTCATCAATCTCTTCTATAAAACGACTGGGTTCAGAATCTATTAATTTACCCCAGCGGTAACGCGATAATGCATAGGTTAAATACGCTTGCTTTTCGGCTCGGGTTAAAGCCACATAAAATAAGCGCCGCTCCTCCTCTAGCTCACTACGTGTATTCATACTCATAGCACTTGGAAATAAATCTTCTTCTAAGCCAACAATAAAAACATACGGAAACTCCAGCCCTTTTGCCAAATGAATCGTCATTAACGCTACATGGTCTGCATCACCTTTATCGGCATCTAAATCTGTTGCTAAAGCAACATCTTCTAAAAATTCTGCTAAAGAGCCTGTAGTATCGGCAATCTCTTTTTGTCCTTCAACAAAATCTTTCATACCGTTTAAAAGCTCCTCAATATTTTCCATTCTGGTAACCCCTTCCGGCGTTCCATCTTTATTAAATTCTTTTATTAAACCACTGGTTCGGGTTACATGCTCTGCCAGTTCAAAAACATCAGCTGTCTGATTTAATACTTGATAACTCTCTATAAGCGTTACAAAATTTTGAAGCTTTGTTTTTGTACCCGAATTCACTTTTACATCTGTTTTATCAATATGCTTCATCACTTCAAAAATGGTTCGGTTATAACCATTTGCAGAAACAATTAACTTATCTACAGTTGTTTGTCCAATACCACGAGGCGGAAAATTAATAACTCGCTTTAAAGCTTCCTCATCAGCCGGATTTATTATAAGTCTTAAATACGACAATACGTCTTTTATTTCTTTTCGCTGGTAAAATGAAAGTCCGCCATAAATCCGATATTTAATATCACGCTTACGCAAGGCATCTTCAATGGCACGCGACTGCGCATTGGTTCTATATAAAATAGCAAAATCACTGTTCTTTAATTGGTCATTCATTTTGGTTTCCCAAATGGTACTCGCTACATAACGTCCTTCGTCGCCATCAGTCAACGACCTGTTTACTTTTATTTTCCCACCCTCGTCATTAGCCGTCCAAACAATTTTATCAAGCTTCGTTTGGTTTTTATCGATGATTGAATTTGCTGCGTTTACAATATTTTTAGTAGAACGGTAATTTTGCTCCAATCGAAACACTTTTACATCGTCATAATCTTTTTGAAAATTTAAAATATTATTAATATTTGCGCCACGGAAGGCATAAATACTCTGGGCATCATCACCTACCACGCAGATATTTTGAAACTTATCAGATAAGGCTCTCACAATTAAATATTGCGAATGATTGGTATCCTGATACTCATCAACCAGAATGTATTTAAATCGGTTTTGATATTTTGCTAAAACTTCAGGAAAGCGTGTTAACAACTCATTGGTTTTTAAAAGTAGATCATCAAAATCCATAGCACCTGCTTTAAAACAACGCTCAACATAGGCTTTATAAATATCGCCCATCCGTGGTCGACGGGCCATAGCATCAGCCTCTTTAAGTTCCGGGTTTTGAAAATAGGCACGCACCGTAATCAAACTGTTTTTATAGGATGATATTCTGGAACGTACTTGTTTATATTTATAAATATCTTTATCAAGGTTCATTTCTTTAATGATAGAGGCAATCAATCGATCAGAATCCTGTGTATCATAAATAGTAAAATTGCTAGGGTAGCCCAACCTATCGGCTTCAATACGCAAAATTTTAGCAAAAACAGAGTGAAACGTTCCCATCCATAAATTCTTTGCTTCGCTGGCACCAACTATAGTCGCAATACGCTCCTTCATTTCGCGCGCTGCTTTATTCGTAAAGGTTAACGACAGGATGTTAAAGGGATCAATCCCCTTGCTCATCATATAAGCTATACGATAGGTTAGCACACGTGTTTTTCCAGAACCTGCACCAGCAATAACAATCATAGGACCATCTATTTGTAGTGTAGGCTCTAATTGTGCGTCGTTTAACTGACTTAAATACTTCTCCAAATCATTTTCATTTTAAGGTGTGAAAATAACCAATGTTAGGCTTTTAATTAAGCCGAATTATTAATAATTATAAACAATTAATCTCTACAGCATCTTTTATAAAAATTTGAATATCTTTAGGCTTCATAAAAAGGAACGCTTATAATTTTTAGTATGAAATACCTCTTTGTTTTTTTTATATGCTTTGGCATATCAAATACTTACTCACAAGACCATTTAGAACAGCAATTCATTGATATAGAAGAAAAAGTTATTGAATGGCGCAGGCATTTTCATCAAAATCCGGAGCTTTCAAACAGAGAGTTTAAAACTGCAGAAACCATTGCTAAACATTTAAAAAGTTTAGGATTAGAAGTTAAAACGGGAGTTGCACATACTGGTGTTGTTGCTGTTTTAAAAGGAAGCGCACCAGGAAAAGTAATTGCATTGCGTGCCGATATAGATGGATTACCTGTAACAGAAAGAAATGATTTACCGTATAAATCTGAAGTAAAAACCACCTTTTTAAATACAGAAACCGGAGTGATGCATGCCTGCGGGCATGATACACATACCGCCATTTTAATGGGTGTTGCTGAAATTCTAACAAAAAACAAAGACAACATTAAAGGTACTGTAAAATTTATTTTTCAGCCAGCTGAAGAAGGACCGCTACCAGGAGAAGAAGGCGGAGCAAAATTAATGATTAAAGAAGGGGTTTTAGAAAACCCAAAGGTTGAAGCTATTTTCGGATTACATATTCGTTCTAACTATGAAGTAGGTACCATTCATTATAAAAAAGGAGGTATTATGGCTTCGGTGGAGCGTTTTGTAATTCATGTAAAAGGAAAACAAACTCATGGAGGCAGACCTTGGCAAGGGGTAGATCCCATTTTAATTTCTGCAAAAATTATTGATGGCTTACAAACTATTATTAGTCGGGAATCCAAATTAGTTGATGAAGCTGCCGTTATTACTGTTGGAAAAATCACAGCAGGCACACGCTTTAATATTATACCTGAAAGTGCAGAACTTATAGGGACTGTAAGAACTTTAGATCCAAAAATGAAAGCCCACATCGAAAAGCGAATGACCGAAATGGTTAGCACATTAGCCAAAGCCTATGGAGGAGAAGCAACCATTAGTTTTCAAAACAACACAGCAATAACGTATAACGATTCCGATTTAGTAGATAAAATGCTTCCTACATTGCAAAAAGTTGCAGGAAAAGAAAATGTGCGTCTGAGAAAAGCAACAACCGGCGGGGAAGATTTTTCATATTTTCAAGAAATTATTCCCGGTTTTTATTTCTTTCTGGGTGGTATGACCCCAGGAAATAAAGAAGCGTTTCCGCATCATACACCAGATTTTAAGATTGATGAAAGCGGCATGCTTCTAGGCGTAAAGGCATTAACTCATATTACTTTTGACTACTTAAATAATTAAAATGGATCCTGTATTAGATTTTTTATCAAACATCCCCTGGTGGGGCTGGGTTATCGTTGGATTGCTTATCGTAGCAATTCGCGATATATTTTTTCAAAAGAAACACACCATAAGCCATAATTTTCCTGTAGTTGGCCACTTACGCTACTTACTGGAAAGCATCGGCCCGGAAATGCGGCAATACTTTGTGGCTAATAACAGAGAAGAATTGCCTTTTAACCGCATAGAACGCGGCTGGATTTATGCGTCGGCAAAAAAGGAAAATAATTATGAAGGCTTTGGAACCGATAGAGATATCTATTCCCATCACCACATTTTTATTAATAATGCTATGATGCCGTTTAAAATAGATAAAAATCATCCTAATAAAACAGATAAGACTTTTTTGCCCTGTGCGAAGGTTATGGGTGAATTTAATAAAAGGAAGCGACCATACCGTCCGGCATCGGTTATTAATGTATCGGCTATGAGTTTTGGCTCCCTTTCTGCAAAGGCAGTCGACTCATTAAATAAGGGCGTTAAAATTGCCGGAGCTTATCATAATACTGGCGAAGGTGGCTTATCGCCATATCATAGCAATGGTGGAGATGTGGTTTTTCATTTTGGAACAGGATATTTTGGAGTACGTGCAAAAGATGGTGGCTTTTCTATGGAAAAAATGATAAAACTAGTAGAAAACAATCCCTTTATTCGCGCTATAGAAATAAAACTCTCTCAAGGCGCAAAACCTGGAAAAGGGGGTGTTTTACCAGGAGCAAAAATAACGAAACAAATAGCTGAAATAAGGGGTGTAGACATAGGAAAAGATGTACTGTCACCCCCCAACCATAAAGCCTTTTCTAATGTTCCGGAAATGGTTGATTTTATTGAAAAAATTGCAGAAGCTACGGGTTTACCTGTTGGTATTAAAGCAGCAATTGGTAAGCTGGAACAATGGGAAGAACTAGCTGATATTATGCTGAAAACCGGTAAGGGACCAGATTTTATTACTGTTGATGGTGGTGAAGGCGGAACCGGAGCTGCTCCACCAAGTTTTGCTGACCATGTGTCCTTACCCTGGGTTTATGGGTTTAGCGATTTATATAAACTATTTAAGTACAAAGGACTTTCTGAACGTATCGTATTTATTGGCAGTGGTAAATTAGGCTTTCCTGCTAAAGCTGCTATGGCATTTGCTATGGGTGCAGATTGCATTAATGTAGCAAGAGAAGCCATGATGAGTATTGGCTGCATTCAAGCTCAGATATGCCATACCAATCGGTGCCCTAGTGGTGTTGCAACCCAAAACAAATGGTTACAAAATGGAATAGACCCTACTTTAAAATCTATTCGTTTGTCTCAATATTTTAAAACCTTTAGAAAAGAATTGATAGAAATAACGCATGCTGCAGGATACGAGCATCCCTGTCAATTTAAAATGAGTGACATTGAAATTAATGTCGACGACCATAACCTGTCTAAAGAATTAAACAGGACATATATGTATGAGAAATCGCATGTACCATTTACTAGCATGCAAAATTTAAAAGATTGTTTATATTTGGGCGGACAATTAGAACCTTCACCTCAAACCAATTAAAACATGGACGCTGAAAGAATTATAGATTTACTTTTATTTGCAATTCCCTCATTAATCGTTGGAATTATTGCTTATTATTTTTTTAAAGAACACACAAAAAACGAAGATGGCAGAAGGCGCTATTTATTAAAAAAAGATTTACAAGTTTCATCAATGCCGTTACGCTTACAAGCCTATGAAAGACTTGCGCTATTCTTAGAAAGGATTTCCCCAAACAAACTAATGATCAGAGTATCTCCAATATCCTCAAATAAAGATGATTATGAACATTTACTTATACAAAATATTGAACAAGAAATGGAACATAATTTATCACAGCAAATTTATGTGAGTCAAAAATGTTGGAGCATCATATCGGCTGCTAAAAGTGCCACCATCCAATTAATAAGAAAAGCCAGTTTGCTTGAAAAAACAGATACTGCCGATAAGCTAAGAGAGGTAGTTTTAACCGAAATGATGGAACGTAGTGCTCCTAGCGATGCTGCTTTGTCTTTTATAAAAGAAGAGGTTTCAGATTTGTGGTAAAACTCTAATCTACCCTTAATTCATTCGATCTTGCTTCCAGACTCTTTTGCTTGGCATAATAATACCCTTGTTGCCACCAGGTAGTCATTAGTTTTTTATTAAAAATTAAGGAGTTTTCGGTAAGCTTTGATGGTGTATAATACAAATTAAGTTTTACATTTTTATTTTTTGCAGCCAACTTACCTATTACAATATCACTACGCTCTACTTGATCAAGTAAATGTCCAAACAAATTAATCATCAAGGAAAACGGGTTTTTACCCAACACTTTGTTATACGCCATATTTTCCGATTCTAAAATAACGGCATCCACTTCGGTTGCCCCTCTCTGAATAGCTTCTCGTATTGGCACCACACACCCCAGGCCACCGTCGGCGTACTCAAAACCATTCTTCTTCACCAAAGACATAAAAGGTATATAATTACAAGAAATCCAGATCCAATCACAAAACTCATTATAGTTAAAATCCTTTATTGATTTATATTCTACGCGGTTTTTAGAAAGATTAGAAACTGTAACCACAACATCATCTTTAGTGTCTTTAATCAAATTATATTCTTCAAAAGTGAAATGCTTTTTTATATAACGCCTAAGTGCTTTGCTTTCCCCAAAAGTCCGTTTCATTTTAACAAACTGCCAAAGCGTATTTATAAAGTCGATAGATACAAACTCCCTATTGCCCTTTTTACGCAAAACAAACGGGTTAACACTAAAAATATTACTTTGATTAACATTCGTAAATATTTGATGAATTTTATCAATCTTACCAGCAGCCAGATGTGGCACCAGTAAACTTCCCGTTGAAGTCCCTAAAAACATATCGTAATTTACACCTTCTTCCCGAATTAAATATTGTGCAACACCACCGGCATAAGCCCCTTTACTACCACCACCTGAAATTACTAATGCTCTCATTTAAAATATTAATATGTAAATATAAAAAAGTAAAATATAATAGCCTTAAAAACAATTACATCCCCAACAATAGGTATTTTGTAGAAAAAATAAATATCTGTTGGGTATAGATGAGGCTTCTTAAAAAAGAATATTTATTTTAGTAACAGCTATTAACTCAATACACTTAGATGAAAAAAAATTATTTTCTAGGTACCTTATCTTTTTTTATAATTACAATTTCCATTTTCGCATTTAACGGAAGGGAAACACCTGCCAATAAACAATACACGACTACTTTAAATAGTAAAAACAAATTATTACCTCCATCTGCAACTATTTCCGGATCAGCTCAAGTTTGCAAAGATGAAACACCACTGCCAGAAATTACCTTTACCGGATCTGGAGGCACCGTACCATATACGTTTACATACACTTTGAACGGAGGAGCAAACCAAAACATTACAACTACTGGATCTAATAATTCTATAAACCTTCCCGTAAATACAAATAACATTGGAGTATTTGCCTACCAACTTGTTTCTGTAAGCGATAATACGGGCGACACGACTAACACAAGTGGAACAGCCACAATAACTGTAACCGAACCTACTGTAGACTTTACATTTAACAATGCTGGCGCTTGTGCGGGAACACCGGTCGGTTTTACATCTAATGTTTCCGGAAGCGCTCCTTTTACCTATAGCTGGAGTTTTGGAGACGGCACAACATCTACTAATGCAAACCCAACACACGCATTTAATATTGTAGGCTGTGGTTCACAAAATATAAACGTTACACTTACTGTTACAGATGCTAACGGATGCACTAATGCTATTACCAAATCTATATTAGTCCAGGAAAAACCCAGATTGGAGTTTCGAGACATAGACAGCCCTTTTGATCCGTTTAATAATTGCGGAAACAACACTACAGACCCTTCATACACTATTAATGTAGGTATTCAAAATGTTTCTGCTTCTTGTATAAACACTTACAATGTAGATTGGGGAGACGGCAGCCCTGTAGAAAACAATGTTACCTTTCCTGCCACACATACCTATACACAGTTAGGGTCCTTTAACATGGCTATAACAGGAATAGGAAGCAATTGTGACAATACAGTTACCTATTTAATTAAAAACTCCAGCAACCCTACTGGAGCTATAGTAAACCCCGGAAACACAGTAAACCTATGTACGCCCGTTTCCCCTATCGAATTTGCTATTGGTTCCTGGGGAACCAATCCACCAGACACTAATTACTCTGTTGATTTTGGAGATGGTACTATTGAAAGTTACACACAGGCACAATTAGAGGCTTCAACATATTTTAATGCTACAGATCCGGCAAATTCACAAGATTTTCCTATCCCACACACCTATACAGAAACAAGTTGTCCAAACAGTTATACCGTTTTTTTAAATATTACAACATCGTGCGGGCAAACCAACCTAACAGCTGGTCCTATCATCATTTTAAGAAAACCAGAAGTCGATTTTGAAGACCCACCTATTAGCTGTGTAAACACTTCGGTACAGTTTGTAAACACATCGCTAGATGGCTATAGCAACAATTGCAGCATTAATGATGGGTATTATTGGGATTTTGGAGATAGCACCACATCTACACTAAGAAACCCAAGCCACACCTACACAAGTCCCGGAACTTACACCGTTTCTTTATATGCTGAAAACTCCTGTGGTGTAACAAATACAGTAACTAAAGACATTTGTATAGAACCTGAACTAATTCCTAGTTTCACTTTAAACACGAATAATGCTTGTTCACCTTTAGATGTTCAAATAACAAATACCACTGATATTAGTTTGAGCTGTGGTAACGAGGAGTATCTATGGGAAATTGCATATGCCTCTGGTTTTTGCGGAACAACACCTGAAAATTGGAGTTTTACTAACGGAACAGACGAAACCTCCGCTGCACCATCAATAAACTTTATAACAGCAGGCACTTATACGCTTACTCAAACTATTACAAATTCCTGCGGAAGTAACTCTATTTCTGAAACTATTGAAGTTAAGCAACCACCAACAGCATCTATAAATAGTATTTCTGATTTTTGTGGCACTGCTGCTTTTAACCCTTTAGCAGTTGTTGAAAATTGCGCCCCAAGCTCTGAAAGTATAACTTACAGCTGGAGCTTTCCCGGAGGAAGCCCTGCTACTGCAAACACTTTAGATCCTGGTACGATTACCTATGCAACCCCAGGAAATTATCAAGTTACTTTTAGTATAACCAATAGCTGTGGCACAACAACAGTAAATGAAAATTTTTCAGTAAATCCAATTCCAACCCTCACTAATACAGATTTAACACAAACCATTTGTTCTGGAACCAATACTGCAGAAATCGTTTTAACCTCAGATTTACCAAATACAACATTCACATGGACGGCAACCGCCCCTACTGGTGTTACAGGGTTTACAGCTACTGGTAATAGCAATACCATTCCCGTTCAAACCCTTTTTAATTCTAATAATACATCTGCTGATGTAACCTATACTGTTACACCAACAACTAACGGATGTACTGGTAATTCAGTAAATATTGTGATTACTGTAGATCCTGCACCTACATTCACAAGTCAACCACAGCCAGAAACTATTTGCTTAAACGGCACTTTAAACCCATTATCCATTGGCGTTACAGGAGCCGGAACACCAACATACCAATGGTATAGTAATACGGTTGATAATAATACAACAGGTACTATCATAGCAGGTGAAACAGCAACTACTTATACCCCGCCAAATAATCCAACTGGTGTTTTGTATTATTACTGTGTAGTTTCTTTTCCATCTGGAGTTGGATGCAACGAAATAACTTCTAACACCGCCCGCATTGAAATTGTTGATGGCATTCAAATAGACACTGAACCTTTAGCCACCCAAAACCTTTGTATTGGAGGCGATATTAATACGCCTTTATCTGTGAATCATTCAGGAGGCACTGGCACAATTTCCTACCAGTGGTATTCAAACACTACTAATTCTAACACCGGAGGCACATTAATTACCGGAGAAACAAACATAAACTTTACACCGCCAACTTTTAACACTTCTGGAAACTATTATTATTATGTTGTTATTTCTGCAAGCGGAAATGGTTGTGGAAATATAACCAGTAATGTTGCTGAAGTTATTGTTACTGATGACCCTATTATTACCAGTCAACCCATTGTGTCTCAAGAGCTATGTCAAGGCACAATACCTCAAAATTTAGAGGTTACAGCCAGCGGTGGGCTAGGAAGTACTTACAACTACCAATGGTATTCTAATACAGTTAATTCCAATACCGGAGGCACATTAATTTCAGGAGCTACTAATAGCTTTTTTACACCACCTACAACCACAATTGGAAGCCTTTATTATTACTGTGTTATTACTCAACCAGACCCGGGATGCGGTATTACAAGCAACACGTCTTTAGTTACCATTAATGCAGCTCCAAACTTCACATCACAACCCATTTCTGAAACCATTTGTTTTGGAGAGTCTTTAAATACATTATCGGTTTTGGTTACCAACGGTGTTGGCACACCAGCTTACCAATGGTATTCTAATACTGTTGATAGCGTTTTAACAGGTACTGCTATTGCAGGCGAAACCAATGCAACATATAACCCTCCAGCAGCGAATATTGGAACACTATATTATTATTGCATCGTTACATTTTCTTCAGGAGGATGTACCGAAATAACTTCGCAAACAGCAGAGATTACAATCAATCAAACACCAAGTATTTCACCAAAAGCTATAACCATTTGTAGTGGTGTTACATTTCAAATCGTTCCGGATTCATCATCGGGAGACATTGTCCCTCCAGGAACACTTTACACCTGGACTACCCCAACAATCAACCCAATCGGTTCTATCAGCGGAGCTTCAAGTGAAAGCACAACTCAGGCAAATATAAGCCAAACACTAACTAACAATACTACAAACCCAGCCATTGTTACCTACACTGCCACTCCAATTTCTGGTATTTGTGATGGTACAGATTTTACAGTAACCGTTACGGTTAATCCGTCTATAAGCATTACAACAAATCAAATAAATAGTAGTTGTTATTTAGCTAACAACGGAGCCTTGAATATTTCAATTACCGGAGGCGTCCCATTTACCACAGGAAATCCATATCAAATTTCATGGACCGGACCAAACGGTTTTAATAGTACAAATGAAGATATTTCTAACCTAGAACCCGGTAATTATACTGTAATTATTAACGATGATGGGGGTTGTCCATTTACAGAAACCTTTACCATATTAGAACCCGACGAATTAATTTTTAGCAGCATAAACTTTAACCCGGAAACCATCTCATGTTTTGGTGCTAATGACGGCGAGATAGATATTAACATTTCAGGAGGATCAACACCGTATACATACAATTGGACCCGAAACGGAACCCCGTTTGACACTTCTGAAGATTTATCAAACTTAGGTCCCGGCAATTATCAAATAACCGTAACCGATGCTAATAACTGTGCGCCCATTGTTGAAAATTTTTCAATTATTGAGCCCGCTCTTTTACAGGCAAGCTTAACAAACCAAACAGATATTATTTGTTTTGGCGATGCCACCGGAGCTATTAATACAAATATTGTTGGCGGGCGGCTTATAGAGGTTTCTACAGGAGTTTTCGATTATAACTATGCGTGGACAGGCCCTAATGGTTTTACTAGTACATCGCAAAATATTTCGAATTTAATAGCAGGAATTTATCATTTAACAGTAAGCGATAAGTCTGGCTGTACAGATACTTTGGAAGTAGTTTTAGACCAGTCTGACGAAATCATTATCGATTATACAGCAACAGAAATTGAATGCTATGGCGATAATAACGCCTCAATAACTATCAATAATATTTCAGGAGGGAATGCCCCATACAGTGTCGCTTGGAGTAATTTAGGCTCAGGAATGGTTCAAAACAACTTATCTGCCGGAACTTATATAATCACAGTAACAGATAATACTAATTGCGAAAAGCAAGCAACTGTTGTTATTGATGAAGCTCCTGTATTTACTATAAATCCTGCTATAAACCATGTATCCTGTTTTGGAGAGCATGATGCCAGTATTAGCTTAAACCTTGTTGGTGGTATAAGTCCGCTTACTTTAGTTTGGAATGATGATGCCACCGCCGGAGTTGAACGAAATAATTTAGGCCCTGGTACATACACTGTAACCATTACCGATGGCACCCCATGTATTATCACCGAAACCTTTACTATAATAGAGCCTGCAGCCTTAGACCTATCGGCAAATACTACCGATGCTTTAGATTGTGATAATGCCAATAGCGGTTCAATTAATGCCATTATTACCGGTGGTACGCTTCCTCTCACCTATTCATGGTCTAATGGTGCAAATACTGAAGATTTAACAAATACACCTCCAGGAGACTACACCTTACTGTTACGGATGCGAATGGCTGTACCATTTCAGATAGCTGGACGATAAACCGGTTTGATCCGCTTGAAATAGCCGTAGAGACCATAACAGATTTTGATTGCCAAACACGTGAAGTTAACCAGTCTTTTGTAGCTAATGTAACTGGTGGCGTTCCTCCATATCAGATCAATTGGTCTAGCGGAATAATCAGCGGCACAAACAACGAGATAATGAACACCTCACAGGATGGCTTAGTCATCTTAGATGTTATAGATAACCTGGGCTGCACTTCGAGCTTTTCCTACAATGTTGAAATTCCCGTTTTAGGTGATGCAAATTTCAATTCTAATTCAACAGGTTTTAGCACTTATGGGTTTTATTCCATTGAAGACCCTATTCAATTTACAAACACATCTTCTGGTGACTATATAAGCATGTCATGGGATTTTGGGGATGGCAGTTTTTCGAGCGAAGAAAACCCCACACATACATACCTAGCCACCGGGTCTTACACGGTAACACAAACTGTAACATACCCATTTGGATGTGTATACACAAAATCCATCACATTAATTATTAAAAAGGGCTATGAGTTAATTATGCCAAATGCCTTTACACCAAATAATGATGGTATTAATGATGTTTTCAATCCTTCGTTTATTGCATTAAACAATATGAAATTAGATGTTTACGATACCTGGGGCAGTTTAGTGTATTCTGAAGTTGGCGAAAACATAAAAGGATGGAATGGAAAAATTAAAGACACAGAAGCCGAAAATGGGAATTATTACTATAAATTTTCCGGCGATACCTTTTATGGAAAAACAATTACCTCAGAAGGCGCTTTTGTATTAATTAAGTAAACTAAAGAATGAAAATAAAAACACTCATCATCATACTTAGCTGTGTTTATTTAAAATCTAACGCGCAAGATCCTGTTTTTACACAATACTTTCAAGTACCGGAAACACTAAATCCCGGATTTTCAGGCTTTGAAGATGCTACTTATTTTGGGTTAATACATAGAACTCAATGGCCAAGTTTAGACCTAAGAGTAGATACTGAATATGCTTTTTTCAATACCTGGATAGAAGATATTGGAGGACTTGGTCTTAGCATTTTAAACCAACACGAAAACAACACAAATTACAATCATTTACAAGGAAACATAAACTATTCTTACCATGTACGCTTAGCAAATGATTGGTATTTCAGGCCAGCTGTAGAAGTTGGTTTTGGCACTAAATCTTTCAATTTTAGAAACCTGCTTTTATCCGATCAGATAAATATTAATTCTGGTACAATCAATCCTGTTTCGGCAGATATATTTGCTTTAAATGCAAATCGAAATGTTAGTTTTTTTGATTTTACTGCAGGCTTTGTTTTCGATAAAAAAAACACACGAAATGACACCGATTTATGGCTAGGAGCATCCATTAAACACTTAAATAAGCCTAATATCTCTTTTACAGAAAATGGTAATATCCCATTAGATATTTTTTACTCTATTCATGCCAATTATAAATTTCCTTATTTTGATTATAACGATATGCTTATTTCGCTTAACTACATGCAACAAGGTGAATATAACCGGCTAGATATAGGCACAACCATGAAACTAGATAAATTAATGCTAGGCGCTATGGCAGTAACTAATCCCGCAAAAAACAATATGAACAGCCATTTATTAACCTCAGTAAATGCATTTATAGGTCTGGAACTTGAACGGTTTCGCTTCGGATTTTCATACGATTTTAATACTTCAAAAATTGGACGTACCGATGGGGTTTATGAGCTTTCCATTACTTATTTGGCTGATTGTTTAATATGTAGAAACCCCGCAAATACAGAACGAAGAAAGTAACTACTCTTTAGCAAATCATACTCTTTTTATGTGATCTGGTGATACTTTTAAACAAAATAGCTTATTGTTTAGTTTTTAATCAACAGATTCTCACGCTTCGCTCAGAATAATAAAATTCATTTATGATTTAGTCTTTAACACTTATATTTTTCAATAATTCTTTTGAAAACTTTTTAAATCGCCAATTATGATGTTTCGCAGCCTGTTGCAAATTTTCTTTGCAAATATCATTACAAGCTTGAATTTGAGTTAAATACTGAAACGCATTTTGCCTGGTTTCAAAACCATAATCCGGGCTTGTATAGCTAATTAGCTCATCAAAATACCTCTGCTTATTTTTTGGTTCAAAATCTTCAGTAATTAAAGCTAAGGTTAGCCAAAGCGACCTAACATTTTTATCTCTAAAACCAATAATAGTCTTCGTTTGATTTAAATATTTATGCCTGCTTTCTGGAAAATTTTGCCATAAAGCAAATAAAGCGGCTTCAATAGTTATATAGGATTTATCATCTAAAAGTGTTTCGTAATCTGCTTTTAGCTCTAAAGGAATCTTTGAAATGCTTCTAGCAATAGCTTGACGAACCTTTATACTGTTTTTAAAATCTCCAGTTTTAATATGGCCAGGGATTTGACGAATGACTTTAATTTTTGCCTCGTCCGAAATCCACGACCCCAAATAGTCTTTACATTTAGACGTATAATTTTCACAATCTATTTGAACATATTGTTTTATAAATGTTGAGCTCAAATACAACATTTCCTCGACTTTTTCGTAATTAAACTTAGCTTCAATCAACCATTCGTTTACAAATGGCCTTAAATCTTTATGAGAGGCTTTCTCAACTTCTTTTATAAAATCATCTGTTTTCACATTCTTAAATTGATACTTTTCCAAATAACTTTTAACAGCCTTTTTAAAGGTCTCATCTCCAACCATATCTCTCAAAACATGCAATACCAAACATCCTTTTTTATAAAACGTTGTACTACTCGATTTGGGGTTTAAAAGCGAAGTACTCCCTCCTCTTCTTTCTTGATCTAATAACTCCTGGGCATATTCATAAAGTCGCCAATAGTAATAATCTTCTCCAAAAATTTCCTTTTCTGCTAACAACGCATAATAGGTTGCAAAACCTTCTTGCAGCCAATGATGTGTCCCCGAGGTTTCGGTAACTAAATCTCCAAACCACTGATGTGCTAATTCGTGGGCATTTACATTAACATAATTTTTATCTACAAAACCAATGGCGTCTACCACAAAACTATCTGCAAAAATCGTGGTACCTGTATTTTCCATTCCCGCATACAAAAAATCTTTAACCGGCACCTGCTTGTAATTTTGCCATGGGTAAGGCACACCTATTTCTTTCTCAAGGAAATCAAACATTTGCTTAGTATAGCGGTATGTTGGCTCAACTTTTAATGAGTCTTCAGGATAATAGTACATTTCTAAAGGAATACCACTTTTAGAATAGGCTACTTTTTTATTATACTTGCCAATAGCTAAGGCGATTAAATAGCTAGACATGGGTTTTTGCATATCGTAGCGCCATTCTGTTAGATTTGGATATAATTTTCTCTCAACTAATTTTCCATTACTAATCACCTCATATCCTTCTCTGAAAATCACATTTAAATCGAACTCGACTTTTTCGTTCATATCATCAAAACTAGGCATCCAATTGCTTGTGTATTTACCCTGTCCTTGAGTCCAAATTTGCCCAGAGCCTGTAGAAGAGTTTTCCCAATCAATAAAATACATTGCTTTTTTAGGAATTGTGCTCCAAACAATATCAACTCTATGCTTGTTTTTAGCTTTAAAAGGGTGTTTTATAACAAGTTTCTCTCCATTATATAAGCTATCTTCAAATTGTTCATCTAATTTATATTTGATGTTATCAAAACCTTTAGCATCTATAAAAACAGAATCTACATCTTTTAAAATTTCAAACTCATAAGTTATCAGCCCTTCAATTTCTTTTTTTACTAAATCCCTAAAAATTATATCGCCTTTAGCCGTTTTAAAGTCTACATATTCCGTTTGCTGAGCGCCCCCCAAAAAACAAACAAACCAAAAAGAAAGACGTATTAAATTTTTCATATTTAAACCACAACAAGTATTAGACCAAAATAGCACTTTTAATCTTAATTGAAATACACTAAATTCGCTTTTATGAGTGTTAATCTTCAAACTCCAATAGATTATTTAAAGGGTGTTGGCCCTAATCGTGCCGATTTACTTCGTAAGGAGCTGGGTATTCACACGTACCAGGATCTAATTAATTTATTTCCAAACAGATATATCGATAGAACACATTATTACAAAATCAACAAACTACTACGCAATAATGCCGATGTACAAGTTATTGGTAAAATAACCAGTTTTAAGGAAGTTGCCCAAAAACGAGGGAAGCGACTGGTGGCTACTTTTCAAGACGACACAGGAACCATGGAGCTTGTTTGGTTTAGAGGGCAAAAATGGATTAGAGACAATTTAAAACTAAACAAACCCTATGTCGCTTTTGGAAAAACCAATTGGTACAGCGGAAAGTTTAGCATGGCTCATCCCGATTTAGAACTTCTGGAAGACCACAAAAAGAATCTGCGCTCAGGTATGCAAGCGATTTATCCTTCTACTGAAAAATTATCAAATAAAGGGATTAGCAATCGTGTGGTTAGCAAAATTATGCAGCAACTTTTTATCGAAACTGGTGGAAAATTTACTGAAACCTTATCTGAAAATTTGCTTTCGGAATTAAAATTGATCAGTAAAAAAGAAGCCCTTTTTAACATCCATTTTCCAAAGCACCAAGAGCTGCTTTCCAAAGCGCAATATCGGCTGAAATTTGAAGAATTATTTTACATTCAATTGCAATTAATTTTAAAAAACTTAATACACAAATCTAAAATAAAAGGCTTTCCTTTTGAAAAAGTAGGCAACTATTTCAACACTTTTTTTAAAGCCCATTTACCTTTCGAATTAACCACGGCACAAAAGCGTGTTTTAAAAGAAATTCGTGCCGATTTAGGGAGTTATGCACAAATGAATCGGTTATTACAAGGCGATGTAGGTTCCGGAAAAACCATAGTAGCGCTAATGTCAATGTTAATAGCACTTGACAACGGTTTTCAAGCCTGTTTAATGGCGCCGACTGAAATTTTGTCAGTTCAACACTATAATGGATTACATGAACTATGTAACAACCTAAATATCAGCATAAAACTACTAACTGGTTCAACTAAAGCTTTAGAAAGAAAAAAAATCCATGAATCTTTAGAAAATGGTGAATTACAAATACTAATTGGTACCCATGCCTTACTTGAAGATAAGGTTAAATTTAAAAATTTAGGGCTGGCAATTATTGATGAGCAACATCGATTTGGAGTTGCTCAACGGTCAAAATTATGGAAAAAAGGTCCTTCTCAATCCTCCCATGAGGAGAAAGCTAAATCTGTACGCAAAAAATATATGGCAGCTCGCCCCTCCACCTATAAATTGCTAAAAGAATTACAAACCCAAAACAAAAAGCATTCTACCGAAGCTGAACAGATTTTATGGGAATGCTTGAGAAACAAAAAACTAGACTACAAATTTAGAAGGCAGCATGTTATTGATGAATTTACAGTAGATTTTGTTAGCCTGGAAAAGAATTTGATTATTGAAATAGATGGAGGTTATCATAATACTATTGAACAAAAGGAAGCCGATGGATTACGCACAAAAATCTTAAACGAAATTGGTTTTGAAATTATAAGGTTTACTAACGAACAGGTTATCGGTGACACAGACAACGTTTTAAACTATATTATAAAACGACTAAAAAGCCTCCCCACTGAGGAGGTTGGTGGGGCCCCTATTCCCCCACACGTTTTAGTGATGACTGCTACACCAATCCCCAGAACATTAGCTATGTCTATTTATGGCGATTTAGACATCTCAATAATTGATGAATTACCACCAGGAAGAAAGTCTATAAAAACTGTTCATCGCTATGACAAAAACCGACTGAACGTCTTTCGATTTATTCGTGATGAGATTGATAAAGGAAGGCAAATTTATATTGTTTACCCGTTGATCAAAGAAAGTTCTGCCATGGATTATAAAGATTTAATGGATGGTTACGAAAGTATCGCCAGGGATTTTCCAATGCCAAAGTATCAAATATCCATAGTTCACGGTAAAATGAAGCCTGCAGACAAGGATTACGAAATGCAACGCTTTATTAAAGGTGAAACACAAATTATGGTAGCCACTACTGTTATTGAGGTTGGCGTAAACGTACCTAATGCCTCGGTTATGATAATAGAAAGTGCAGAACGTTTTGGCTTATCGCAATTACATCAATTACGCGGTCGTGTTGGTCGTGGTGCCGAACAGAGCTATTGTATTTTAATGACCAGCCATAAGCTCAGTAATGATAGCAGGACTCGCCTAGAAACCATGGTTAAAACCAATGATGGTTTTGAAATTGCCGAAGTCGATCTGAAACTGCGTGGTCCCGGAGATATTATGGGGACACAACAAAGTGGTATTTTAAATTTAAAAATTGCAGATATAGTCAAGGATAATGATATTTTGCAAAGCGCCAGGTTTTATGCTAAAAAAATGCTTCAAAGCGACCCTGCACTATCAAAACAAGAGCACTATACCATTTTAAACACTTACAGGCAGCTAGGTAAATACAAGAATATTTGGAATTATATTAGCTAGATACTCCTTATTTATGAATATGCTTATCTTCCAGCTAAAGATCGAGTTGGTAAGAATGTGAACAGCGATTGGAATGTAGTCTTGAAACCTCTATATAAATATAAAAAAAGCTCAACCTATTAATGGTTGAGCTTTTTTACTGATAGTAGTTTGATTGATGACTTTTACATGGCTCCCATCTCCTTTAAAAGTTTTTCTGAATTTGCTTTTACATTGGCAGGAGGGTTAAGCGATAAGGATTTTTTTAAGTTTTTAATGGCATTCTTTTTATCTCCCATGTTTTTATAGCATTCTCCTAAGCTATCATAAACATTAGCGTTATTTGGATTATTAGCTACATTCAATTTAAAATATTTCAAAGCTCTATTAAAATCTTTAGCAGCAATCATCTGATAGCCTAAGTTATTTAATTGGGCTGTATTTGCCATACCTGCTGCTTCATCCATAAGTGCAGCATATGCATCAGCCTTTCCTAGCTTATTAAGTATTTGTCCTTTAAGCGCTATATTGTTAAAAGTTTTCTGGCTAAAAAACTGTCCGGCTATTGCTGCATCTACCCAACCTAAGGCCTCATTAAGATCGCCACCATTGTTTAAAGCAAAACGCGCTGCTTGCTCCCAATTTTGACGTTGAAACCCATCTTGTCCTTTAAATTTAGATCTGAAATCGTTTAGCACAATATCTGTAACATCAAAAGACACTTTAAAAGGGAATCCTTTTTTCTCCCAGGCCAATACAGCAGTTGCAGAGTTTGCATCAATATTATCAAATGCATAAGTTAATAATTCGTGGTGTGGCACTGTTGTCGTTTTAATGTCTGCACGCAAAGCATCTTTAGATTTATCATAAAAATAACTTCCCCAGGCCTCAGAATCATGCGATAAAATAAGAGTAGCTGTGTTATCTGCTTTTACTTCTAAATGCAAACCATAAGTTCCGGCCTTTATAGGTTTACCTTCTACTTTAGCATCATGAGAAAACGTAATGGTAGTATTTTCATTAGCACCGGCCCGCCATGGTGCAGCAGTAGCAGTACCAAAGCCAAGGTTATTCATACCATAAGGCACTAATTTTCCCCAAATTTCCCGACCATTTACACTGGGCCTTGAATACGTTATTGAAACATCTGAAACACCAACGCGTTGAGATACTGTAGCTTGCTGGCTACCTCGTGGTGTGTTTAATTGAGCATTAGCACTGAAGTTAAAAGTTAGTGCCAATAGCATGCAAAATGCAATAAGTTTGTTGTTTTTCATTTTTGATTGTGTTTAGTTTGTACCTCAAGGTATATACAAATGGTAATAGCAAGTGTTAGCGTTTTGTTAAAGAAGTACGTTTATGTGTTAATTAACTATTTATTAAGAAGAATTTAACAGCCTAAAGTATCTCACAGAGATTGTTTAACTTTGCGAGCCTTTTATAAAAACAAGAATGATACACATTCACGAAAAGACATTACAAGATTTAGAATTCCCAACGGTCTTACAACATGTTAGCGAGCATTGCGTAACTCCATTAGGGCATAATGAAGCGCTTAAAATTTCGCCATACAAGAAAAAAGAAGAGCTGCATACTGCTTTACTATTAACCAACGAATACTTATCTTCCTTTTATAACGATAACCGCATTCCTAATCATGGCTTTGATACCATTGCAAAAGAACTAAAACTTTTGCGCATTGAAAACACATATCTTGAAGTACATGGTTTAAAAAAAATAGTTTCCATTTCGTTAACTGCAAATGAAATTGTTTCTTATTTAAACAAGTTTAAGGAATACTATCCCGAATTAAACCAATATGCCTCGCAAATAGAAGTTACAAAAGTAATTATAGAAAAAGTAGATGCCATTGTAGATCGGTTTGGAGACATTAAAGATAATGCCTCTCCTCTGCTTTTTGATTTGCGACAATCTATAAACCGCATAAAAGGTAAAATAAACGCAAGTTTTTCAACAGCATTAAACACCTATCATAATCTTGAATACCTGGACGATATTAGAGAATCTGTTGTAGATAATAAACGAGTACTGGCCGTAAAAGCCATGTATCGCCGCAAAGTTAAGGGTGCTATAATGGGTGGGAGCAAAACAGGAAGTATTGTTTATATTGAGCCTGAAACCACACTACAATATTCGAGAGAGCTCAATAATTTAGAATATGAAGCACAGGAAGAAATTATTAGAATTTTAAAAGAAGTTACTAACTATATTCGTCCGTTTTTAATACTACTAGAACAGTACCAGGATTTTTTAATTAACATAGATGTCATTTCTGCTAAAGCAAAGTATGCAAAATCTATAAATGGGATTCTTCCCGAAGTTTCAGAAGATAGAGACATTTTTTTGCGTGATGCTTATCATCCGCTACTCTATTTAAATAATTTGGAAAAGAAGGAAAAAACATTTCCGCAAACTATAGAATTAAAGCAAGACAGCAGAATTATTGTAATTTCCGGTCCTAATGCCGGTGGAAAAAGCATTACATTAAAAACTGTTGGCCTATTGCAGGTTATGTTGCAAAGCGGTATGTTAATTCCTGTACACGAGCGTAGCAAAATATGTTTATTTGATAGGATTTTAAGTGATATAGGCGACAACCAATCGATAGAAAATCATTTAAGTACTTATAGCTACCGCTTAAAGCAAATGAACTATTTCTTAAGAAAATGCAACAAAAACACCCTGTTTTTAATTGATGAGTTTGGAACAGGTAGTGATCCTGAATTGGGTGGCGCACTTGCTGAAACCTTTTTAGAAGAATTTTACCATCGAGAGGCTTTTGGCATTATAACAACCCATTATTCCAATTTAAAAATATTAGCAAACGAGTTGCCACATATGCTTAATGCCAATATGCTTTTTGATTCGCGTACACTAAATCCGCTTTTTAAATTGGTTATTGGACAAGCAGGAAGCAGCTTTACATTTGAAGTGGCTCAAAAAAACGGCATTCCTTACAGCTTAATCAATCGTGCCAAAAAGAAGATTGAACGTAGTAAGGTACGCTTTGATGCCACTATAGCTAAACTTCAAAAAGAACGTTCAAGACTAGAAAAAACAGGACAATCCTTAAAACAAAACGAAAAAAAGAAAGGTGAAGAAGCTGATAAGCTTGAAGAAATAAATGCAAAAATCCAAAAGAAACTGGAAAGCTATCAAGAGCTATACGACAGCAATCAACGCTTAATATATTTAGGACAGAAGGTAAACGATTTAGCTGAAAAATACCTGAACAATAAACAGAAACGGGAGCTCATGTCTGAGCTTTTTAAAATTGTTCAAATTGAAAACTCCAAACGCAAAAAAGTTTCGGCTAAACAAAAAAAGCAAGAAAAGGCAAAAGAGAAGCAAGTTAAACAAGAGGTAGAAAAGAAAGTGAAGCTTATTAGAAAAGAGAAAAAAGCAGCTAAGGAAAAAGCCTCTAAAGCGCCTCCCAAACCCAAACCCATTTTAAAAGTAGGCGATCGTGTACGTATGGAAGATGGACGCGCTATAGGTACCATTGATAAAATTGAAAAAAATAAGGCGGTTGTCAATTATGGTATCTTTACAACAAATGTAAGCACAGACCAGCTTGAACTGGTTGAAGCTATAAAAAACTAATGCCGCTTTTCCTATCAGAATTAAAATATATCATTGACTCGAAAAACCAGCTATAACTAAACTTTAAGTATTTTAAATTATATTAGATGTGACAAACAACATCTTATGAAGTTTAACATTTTACTCCTATTAGTCGCAGTTACTATAACATCATTGAGTTTTGGGCAAAACACAAAAATCATTGACAGCCTTAAACTTGAGCTCGAATCAAGAAAGGAAGACGACTCCATTAAAGTCATGATTTTAACCCGTTTGCATGAAAAACTCATGTTTTCTAAGCCAGATGAAGCCTATAACTACGCTAAAAAAGAATTAGAGATTTCAAAAAAAATAAATTACACAAGAGGCATCGCTGTTGGAAACCTTCATATTGCTGATTATTTTGGAATGAAAAACCAAAATGATTCTGCGCTTTACTATTACAATAAAGCAAAGACTTTTTTTAAAGAGGCCAAAAGTAACAGAGGCTTAATTTTTGTAAACCACTCGATGTCTACTATCGAAAGTACTAATGGTAATTTAGACAAAGCTATTTTTATCACAAAAGAAAATATTGAACTTATAAAGAAACATGAAAAAGAAGGCGAAGCCAAAACCAAATTTCTTGGCGCACAGTTTAACGCATTAGCCAATATTTATATTGAAAAAGCCAATTTTAAAACCGCTTTAATATATGCATTTCAAGCTTTGGAAGCTTTCGAAACTATTAATAACGAAACCAGAAAAGCAGATGTACTGAAACAAATTGGTGATATTGAAAGTGGTTTAAAAAATCATGACGCTTCTATAAAATATTTTAAAGAAGCCTTAGAAATTTATGAGCGTTTTGAGGAAACCTTTTATGCTGCATATACCTATAATTCTCTTGGTATATCTTACCAAAACTTAAATGATTACGCTAAAGCGGAAAACTATTTTAACTTAGCGATTAAAAATGCAAAAAAGGTTGAAGACAACCTGGGGCTTACAAATGCATTGCATAATCTTGGAGATATTAAGCGCCTTCAAAATAAGAATGCTGACGCTAAAAAAATATTATTGGAAGCCAATGCCATAGCCAAAAAAGAAAACATAAAGTTAGGCAGGGTTAATGCTTTGCATAGCCTTTCTAAAATAGACTACCAATCTAAAGATTATAATTCGGCATTAAAAAACAACAAAGAAGCTATAGATATTTCAAAATCGTTAGGAGCCATGTCTCATCTGGCAGACTTGTATAAATACCGCTCAATATTACTGGAAGTGCTTAATAAAAACAATGATGCCTTAGAATTTTTAAAGCGCTACCAAACCATAAACGATAGCATTTTTACTACTAAAAAGTCGCAGCAAATTGAAGAACTAAAAGCGATTTACGAATCCGAAAAAAAGGAAGCAGAGATTGCATTACAAAGAGAAGAAATTAACACTCTAAATGCTCAAGCAACAAGCGACAAACTAACCATAACCCTGTATGGTATTGGTATGTTTTCGTTTTTAGCCATTGCCGGACTTCTCTATTTTGGGTTTAAGCAACGTATAAAAAAGAATAAAATAGAGCGCGAAAAGCAAGAAGAAATCTACAAGCAAGAAATTGCATTCAAAAAGAAAGAGTTAGCTTCTCAAACCCTTCATTTAGTACAAAAAAACACCTTTATACAAGAGTTAAAAGAAAATCTGGAAAAAATAAAACAGTCACCCGATTTATTTAAAGTTGAATTTAGGCGCTTAGTTATGCTTCTTAAAAAGGAAAGTGCCGAAGACAAAGATTGGGAGGTATTTAAATCTTACTTTTCTGAAGTACATAATAACTTTGATAACAAGCTTAAAGCTATTTATGCAGATATTAGTGAAAAAGAAATACGGCTGGCTTCTTTTTTACGAATGAATCTCTCTACAAAAGAAATTGCTTCTATGCTAAATGTGTTACCCGACAGTGTATTAAAATCTAAATACCGTTTAAAGAAAAAACTTGATTTAGATAAAGACACCGATCTTAATTCATTTTTAAATAGTTTATAAAGCAGTATCTTTACAGTATTATTTTAAGACGTTTTAAAAAAGCGTGAGCCCAGTAGGTTACCATGTTATGCTGCCTCATAGTGACAGTTATTATGATTAATATTCCTAAGCATAAAAAATTAATTTTGTTTGATGGTGTTTGCAATTTGTGCAATAACTCGGTACAGTATGTTATAAAGCATGATAAAAAAGAACTGTTTATGTTTGCCCCTTTACAAGGTAAAACCGGAGAGCAAATTATTGAGCACTTTAACATCGATACTGCTAAAACAGACTCTATCCTACTCTATACACCAAACAAGGGCATCCTTTATAAAAGTTCAGCAGCATTAAAAATAGCTTCACAATTGGGATTTCCACAAAATTTAATGCCTGTATTTTTTATTATCCCTTCATTTATACGCAATTGGGTTTACGATTATATAGCTAAAAACCGATATAAGTGGTATGGCAAAAAAGAAAGCTGTATGATTCCGACTCCTGAATTAAAAAGCAGGTTTTTAGAATAATTATATTTATTTGAGACTCATCCAAACAAGTCATTAACTCACTTATTAGCACAGATCACTCATTTGTTATTTTTTAATGTATGAATTGAATATAAATTTATTCAAAACTTAAAATAACTAATCATGAAACGGCTACTTTTAATATTTCTGTTAAACGCTTCATTTCTATTTGCTGATACAGCTAATCCAATTAAATCATCTGTAAAATCTGTTACTGTATTTGTTGATGGCGCTCAGGTTACACGTGTAGCAAAAATTTCTATACCTGTTGGAACTACAGAATTTTCGTTTATAAAACTATCGCCTCACATTCAAGAGAATAGCATTCAAATATCAGGATTAGACCATGTGTCTATTTTATCAATAAACTATGCCATAAATCATTTATCAAAATTGGATAACTCTGAAAGCATTGAAAAATTACAAAAAGACATCCAAAAACTTAATGATGCTATTGAATTTGAAGAGGATTTAATCTCTGGATATGAAGAAGAATTAAATATTATAAAAGAAAACAGAAAGCTCGGAAATAACAATCAAGTGGTAAGCCTCGAAAAGCTGAAACAATTCTCAGCATATTACAGAGCACGTATAACAGAAATACATAGAATGATTCATAAATCTTTAAAAAAGAAACGCGACTATAACAAACAAATCAATGACATAAAAAAACAACTAGCTGAATTAAATGTTAGTGATAAAATTCAAACTGGAGAAATAAAAGTAAAATTAAACACTGCTATAAGCAAACATTTAAACCTGATTATAAAATACAATGTAGATAAGGCTGGTTGGTTTCCTGTTTATGATTTAAAAGCGAAAAACATCAACAAACCGCTAGATCTATATTATAAAGCACATGTCTATCAAAACACAGGTGTTAGCTGGACTAATGTTAAACTTACACTATCTACAAACGACCCAAATACTAATAATTTAAAACCAGAAATGGGTACAAAGTATTTAAACTTTGTAAGTCATTTTAAAACTCAAAAGGCCACAAAACGATACGAATATAAACATAACCCTTTTGTAAATCAGATAAGTGGTACCATAACAGATAGCAGTGGTTTACCATTGCCGGGAGCTACTATTATTTTAAAAGGGACCTCTATTGGAACTACTACCGATTTTGATGGTAATTACTCTTTAAGAGCAAAAGGAGCAAAAGAGCTGGAAGTTTCATACATCGGCTATACCTCTGAAACTATCCCAATTCATTCTAGTGTAATCAATTTAAGCTTAGAGGAAGATGTTGCCATGCTTGAAGAAGTAGTGGTTGCTGGTTATGGCACAAGCACTTCAAATGCACTATCTGGTCGTGTAGCCGGTCTTTCAAGTTCATCTAATATCAAAATAAGAGGTGTCGGATCTATAAAAACTAATGGTGCGCCTTTATATGTTATAGATGGAATTGTTAGTAGTGCAAATGAATTCAAAAAGATTGATGAAGATATGATAGCACAAATAGATGTTCTTAAAGATGCTTCGGCTGTTAATCTCTATGGAAGCAGAGCTGTAAATGGCGTTATTATGATTACTACTAAAAAAGAAGACAGAACATCAAATGGAGACATTATTACTGAAGGCATTGCTAATACAAGTTTTGAAATTCAAAAATTATCTACAATAGCTTCTGATGGCGATATTACGATTATAGAAATTGATAATTTTAAGTTACCTGCTTCATTCGCATACTTTACTGCTCCAGTTATAAATGAAAATGTGTTTCTTACAGCAAAAATTGGAAACTGGCAAGAATTAAACTTACTCCCTGGAAAAGCTAACATCTATTTTGAAGACAGCTATTCTGGTGTTACAAATATTAATCCATATGCCACAACAGACAGTTTAACTGTATCTTTAGGGGTTGACCCCAATGTGGTTATTAAAAGAAATCCTATAAAAAACTTTAAGAAAACTAACTTTATAGGAAATAATAGAATTGTTAATAAATCTTACGAAATTGAAATAAAGAATAATAAAACATTGCCTGTTGATGTGGCTATTGTTGATAGGATTCCGGTAAGTCAAAATAAAGATATAAAAGTAGACGATATTGACTCAGGAGATTCAGACTACGATTCTAAAAAAGGCATATTGAAATGGAAAACAAAGATAAAATCAAGCGCTACCAAAAAATATAAATTCTCATATACTGTGAAATATCCGAGGTACAGAAAGATTAATTTGTAAAGATATAAAGTTCAAAAAAAAATGGAGTTTACATTGCTTAGTATTGCTTAAATGTAGGCTCCAAATCCTTAATTAAAAGCAGGTTTTAATATTACTACTTACACAAACTTCCAAAAAACCTACTTCAAACTCTTTAAAATAAAATCTACAGTTTTGTTAGTATTACTATTTTTAGCATAAGCATCAGTAATATGCTTTGAAGGAACCGCTAAGCCTTTTTGTATAAGTGATTGAATAGTATCTGCATACTCTAAGGTTACTTTACCTGTTAACAGTAAGCTTAAATCTTTCTTCTCATGATAATAATCATAAACTTTTTTTAATCCTGTTAAATACAGATAATCTTTTGTAAAGCCTCCGCCACGGTGAGCTCTAACGGTAATATAATAGGCTTCTTCCCGATTTAAATCATATTGATTATGAAGCAATCTAAACGTTTTAGAAAACGAATATCCTTTTGCCAAACTATCTACTGCAATAACCCGGTATGCTAACTCTTTTAATCGTGTAACCGTTAAATTATTACTCATATACTCTGCAAAAACAGCTAAGCCTTCTTGGGTTTCTTCATTATTAGGAAAGCCATGAGAAAATATTTTTAAGGGGTGCAATAATCCATTCATGGTCGTTACCATATGTACACCTATTTCATGGTTTGTTAATACGGCAATCTCATTTTCAGAATAAGTATGATTCGTGTTTAATACCAAGGTTTTAACATTGTTTAAAACCATAGCAATTGCCGATAGCTTATCAGAATGTTTTATGCTATAGCTAAAATCGTACTGCTTAGAAAAGGTTCTAAAAAAAGCTTCTGTTTCGTCTACGCTATATTTAGGCAAAAAAGCGTTACTATTTTTATCTTCGTCATCAAAATGAAGTATAAATTTTGCATTTTCCACGTCTTGTTCTGTTGGCGTACCAAAACAATGCAGGCTATTATAATAAAATTGTTTCCCGTTACCAATAGTCTCAATACACTGTATTAAACCTGAATATGTATAAATAATGGTTTCGTAAAAATCTCGTATGTCTTCATCTTCAATAAGTTCCAAAGGCATTGTAAACAATTCTCTATGCAATTTAAACTTATCAAAATTAATTTTTGGATACTTAAAAACAGGCTCTTTCAAATATTTTGAAGCATAAAACTGTTTTTTTTCTTCTTCTATATTTATAGGATTTACATAGCTTAGCAATTCGATCTGCTTAACCAGTGCGTCTATACGCTTATCTATATCTAAAAGGGTCTTAGCCCCAATATCAATCTTCATTTTCTAACTTTTAAAGGTATTATAAACGCTTAAAGCATGTTGTGGTATTCGGGTCATCAATTCTTTTTCAACTGTTTTTACAACCTCGGGATAAATAATTTGCTCATATTCATCACAATACACTTTGGCTATTTCGGTTGCCAAAACTAAGACATTCTTAAAGTTATTTGTAATATATTTTAAAAAATAACCATTACCCTGAAAAGTGTCATTAATTTTGGATGTAGACTTTATGTCATTTAGAAATTTAATTTCTGAAAGACTTTGCCTCCAACTTTCAATAACATTTCCAAAACGATTATGATCTACATTACTTGTTCCTAAATTCCAGGTAGGCACTTCCCTATCCCATCGTTTCCAATTATAACTGTGCATATCATAAACCGTACAGAACCCGAATTTAGATTCTAATTTACTTACCAATGTATGTACTATCTTATAGAAATTGGTATGTTTTCTCAAGCTTTTGTCTTTCATTTTTTCTGACAGTGGTTCATGCCATAATTGTTTTCCCCAAGCGGTATCAAAAACAGCATTTTGAGGATCTCTATTTAAATCGTACTCAAAACGCGAATCGCATCCGGCAATAACTATTGGGTGCGATTTAATCATGTTTTTTGTTTCAGGATCTTCCTCATACCAACGCTCGTATGCCGTATGAATACAATTACCCCAAAGCTCTTTTCTAAATTGATGCCCATCATGTATCGCAGCACAAGCATAAGGAACATATTCATCAATTTTTATTGTAAAGGAATAGTCTGATGACACGGCTTCAAAAGTTTCCTCTGCACTAATTTTACTAATGATGTCTTTTACTGAAAGTTTTTCCATAATCATTCTTTAACTAAACTCCCCCATTCGGTCCATGACCCATCATAAACCGAAAGGTTTTTATATCCAGAAATATCTGCTCCTAAAGCTAATATACATGCCGTAATCCCTGATCCACAAGAAAAAACAACCTTGTCTTTTTTACTCATATATTCTGAAAAGATCTGCTTTAATTCTTCTTCTGATTTTAATAGTCCTTTATCATTTAATAAACTTCCAAAAGGTATGTTCTTAGAATTTGGAATAGTACCGCTTCGCAATCCCGCTCTTGGTTCTTCTACTATACAATTAAATCGATCTGCAGAACGCGCATCAATTATTTTATGCGATTTTTTCTGTGAAGCTTTAACAACATCATCAAAAAACTGCATAAATCCAGATTGTGGCTTAGCTACAAAATCTCCTGCTTCATTATCTGTATTAATATTTGGCTCTGTTTGATAGCCTGCGCTCAACCATGCAGGTAGTCCCCCATTTAAAACAGCAATATTATTATGCCCGAAAGCTTTAAACAACCACCAAACACGCGCGCTAGAGTATATGCCTTTATCATCATAAACTACAATTGCACTATCAGTATTAATCCCAAGGCTCCTTGCTTCATCTTGAAATTGCTCTGTAGATGGAAAGGCATTAGGGAATGGATTAGATACATCACTAAATTTCTTTTTGATATCAAAAAAACGCGCCTTAGGGATTTGGATAGTAGATACATCAAAAACCTTATTAATAGTTCCGTCTAAAACCACCAAATTACTGGCATTTATATTATTATAAAGCCATTTTACTGATACTATTGACGCCTCTAACTCCACCATTTTGTTTACATTTTATTTGAATGCTAATCTATTTATAATCTAGTTTGTTTTAGTAATATTATATACAAATTCGCCGTCACTTTCTAATATGTAGTTGTAATATACTGAAGAATCCTGCTCACTTTGAAATATGAGCTTTAACTTCATGTTTCTGGTTTCACCTTTATACTCTATACCAATTTTAAAATCTCGATATAATGAACCATTTGTTTGCGGAAGCCTGGCATCAATATTAAAATCACCTTCAATAGTTTCAATATTCACCAATGTTGCTGTTACTCCAAAATTTTCCAGCTTTATAGTTGTAATAGCATCATTATTTTTAAAAAAGCTCTTAAACTTAATTGAAGGCGCATAAGGGTCATCAATTGAGTAAATACGCATGTTAGCTTCCCCTTTTACAAACTCAAAGCCACAACCATTATATCCATCAAAAAACGCATATTCACTACACATTGCCTGTTCTAAATCTTTTTTGTTTAATACAATCTCTTTAAATGCTTTATCACCAAAATCATGATAAAGATCTATATCATACAGGTTTTTTTGATCATAAGTTTTCTCAATTACTGCCAGAGTAACAGCATCATTATTAATCTTTAAAACCTTTAAAAAATGAGAGGCATCGTAGTAATAGTTTCCAGATTTCTTTAAACTAATAATGTCACCAACTTTTAAATTGTTTAATGCTTTTTTTAATACTTCATATTCTCCTGCTATAATACCATTTTCTTCCTGGTATCTAAAATAATCATTTCTAAATTCATTAAACTGATAATTCAGAAAAAAAACCAATCCTAATGCAGGTATAATCAACCAATGCCATTTCCCATACTTACTTTGCTCTTTTTCCTGAACAACCATGGTTTTTGAAATGGAGTCATGCCAACCCATAGTACCAAAAAAGGATAAGGGGTTAAACGGAATTTTGCGTGAGAACGTTCTAGTAAATATATCTTCAAATTTTAAGGCTTCTCCTGATAAACTAACAACAGATGTTTGTGTTAAATATTTGGCAGGGGTTTTTCTAAATAGCGATTCGAAAAATATATAATAAATAATGGACCCTATGGTAAGTAGTATAGTAGCCGAAAACTGCTCTCCAAAAATATCAGAAAGACTGTTTAGCCATTGGTTTGGAATAACAGCTATAACACCAACAAAAAGGCTAATTGATAAAATGGTGTCTAGTAATAAATGAATGAGACGTTGAAATCTAGTCGCTTTTTTATGTAAAAACTCAGGGTAATCATAAAACTGCTTTTTTTCTAAAACAATTAGTTCTGAATTACTTTCCAGTATTTTTAACATACTATAACTCAAGGCCAGAAATAAAATCTTAAAAAAGATATTAACAAAACTAAACCAATTCAAGAAACCAGAATTTTTTATTTGAAAGATGATGAATATAAAAATTGTTATCCAGCTCGAAATATAAATCACTGCATATATAAACTGAAGCAGTCGTTTCTCTATACCTTTAGAATATAAGTAAAACAGGCTTCCCAGCATAAAAATAACATTAATAGTTACAGCTAAAAAATTAGTCGTATAGGTTATCCCTCCGCTAATATGATCTGCTCTTATTCTTAAGAATCGGAAATTAAAAAAATTTAAATCGGCATAGTTAAATATGGCTATCAGCCAATTTAAAAATGTTGAATGCTCTAAGTAAATCACTATTAATGTCGTAAATATTCCAAATAAGGATAATATTAAAGAAATAGAGCCTATTCTAGGTTTTAATAAACCTTGTACATAGTTTAGTAAAGTTTTCATAAATAAGGGGGTTAATTAAGATTTAGGGATGATTATTAACAGTACATGCTTATGCAAATGCAAGCTGTTTTTGAAATTATAATAAAATTAAGCGTCTTGTACAGTTTTTCTAAGTCTGGTGCGTCTGTCAAAAGCCTGAAGTTTATCCAAAACTTTCATTTCTAAAAAGTCAATGACTTTTTCTTCAACCTTAATTTTTAACTTATAGACTTTATTTATATATGTGATTCCACCGGGAGACATAACATTTACCTCTACTAATTTTCCTCCAATAACATCGATACCCACAAAGTAGAGTCCGTCGTTAACTAACTTAGGTCCAATCTGTTTACACAGCGCTTTTTCTGTTTTAGTTAGTGTATGTTTTTGAACACTACCTCCGGCAGAAACATTTGAGCGATGATCTTCTTTTCCAGGAACGCGTTTCATTGCTCCCACCGGTTCACCATTTAAAATTAAAATCCGGACATCGCCTTCATCAGCTCCTTCAATATAGTCTTGAAGAATAACATAATTTGAAGAGCCGTCGCCACTTGTAATATAAAAATCTAATAACGAGTTTATATTGCTCATTGCAGATTTTTCAATAAGAATAACACCTGAACCTCCAAAACCATTAAGAGGCTTAAGAATCATTTTATCTGCTTTAGATTCTTTTATTTGTTTGATTAAATAATTTTTACTTTTTGAAACATGGAGTTGCCGGAATAATATTACTGTGTGCATCACCAAAAGCTGCTGTATATAATTTATTATTAGCTTCTCGCATACCTTCTAAAGAATTCATGATAAAAACATCATCTTTAACCGAATCTAAAAAATTAAGCATAATGGGATCTAACGGCGGGTTTGCTCTAAAGAAAATCACATCAAATCCAGCAAGTGGTAGCATCTCTTCTCTTAACTCGGCTTTTTTATAAAACGATTTTAAAGACCCTGGTGTTTTTTCCATTCTGCCTATAACAGTACAATTAGCAGTTGTTACACTATTACGAATAGTTAAATTTGCAGGTGTACACATAGCTACACCATGCTTTCTTTTAACACACTCCTTTATTAAGGCTAAGCTTGTATCATTTTCAGGATCTATCTCTTCCCATGGATACATTATAAAACAAACATTCATATATGCAATAAATTGAAGATTATTTAAATTTAAAAATTTTATTTCACTTCGTCATAATGATCATCCCATTCTTTAGGTTTTGGATCATGTAATTTATTTAAAGATTTAGCTACAACCATAGATACTGTTGCATCTCCCGTTACATTTACTACAGTTCTACACATATCTAATGGTCTGTCTACCGCAAAAATAAGCGCTAAGCCTATAGGTAGTAATTCTGCAGGAAACCCAATGGATTCTAATACAATAACCAACATAACCATGCCTGCACTAGGTACAGCGGCACTACCAATAGAAGCCAATAATGCCGTAGCAATAATAACTAACTGGTTTGTAAACGTTAAGCCTTCCGGCCAAATAACCTGCATAATAAACACGGCTGCAATACCTTGATATAAGCTCGTACCATCCATATTCACTGTTGCACCTACAGGCAGTACAAAACCAGAAACTTCTTTATCTACACCAATATGTTCTTCTACACGTTCCATCGTAACCGGTAAGGTCGCTGCACTGGAACTCGTTGAAAAAGCAAGCAATTGTGCCGGACTAATTTGTTTTAAAAACCACATAGGTGATTTTTTGGCATATACACTAACTAAAATAAGATAGAAACCAATCATTAAAATAAGGCCACCAACAACACAAAAAGCGTAGAACAGTAATTTTATCAAAATTTCTACATCATCAAAAGCAATAATCACATTTGCCAGTAAAGCAAATACGGCATAAGGTGCAAAAAGCATAATCAAGTCTACCATTTTCATAACCACCTCGTTAAGCGAATCGAAAAAATTAACAAGTGGCCTTGCTTTCTGCTCTCCCACTAACAATAAACAAATCCCAACAAAAAGAGCGAAAAAAATAACCTGCAGCATAGATGCCTCTGCAAAAGATTTAAAAACATTACTTGGAAATATATCAACCAAAGCCTGTAAAGGCCCTGCATCTTTTTGAGCTGAAGCCTTCATTAGTTTATCGGTTACACCTGCATCATTCTCGTATTTCAATTTAATTTTCTCAATAGTGTCCTGTGGCATCCCTTCTCCAGGCTTCACAACATTCACAATACTTAAACCTATAACTATAGCTACTAATGTTGTTCCTATATAAATACCTATAGTACGCAACCCCATAGACTTTATTTTAGAAATATCTTTTAAATCGGAGATTCCTTTAATCAAGGATGCTAAAATTAAAGGAACTGCAATGAGTTTTAATAAATTAATAAAAATAGTACCAAAAGGTGCTACCCAATCTGTTATAAAACCCTTTCCTCCATCAACAGTATTCATAATAAAACCAAAAATGATTCCTAAAATCATTCCTATAATAATTTTCCAATGCAATGCTAATTTTTTCATGTACTATGCTAATCTATTTTAGTGGAGAACAAGATAAGTATTTTTTAGTTTCAATCAAGTTAGAATACTTTTTTGTATATCAAAATGAATAACTCCATTCAATAGTACGATTCATTAATATTCTCATCTTATTGTAAGAAACAAAATTATGGCTTTACAGAGACTATTACAGATATTATAGTTCCTATCAAGTGGTATCTTTTTCAAATCTTAAAAGAAAGCGTACTAGATTAATAGCGGAAAACAGTTCCTAATTATAGCGTTTATTTAATAAATAAAAATCTGCTAAAACCAATGCAGCCATAGCTTCTACTATAGGTACTGCTCTGGGAACCACACAGGGGTCGTGACGCCCTTTACCTTGCATTTCAACAGTGTTGCCTGCCTTATCGATGGTTTCGTATTTCTGAATAAGTGTAGCAACAGGTTTAAAAGCCACATTAAAATAAATATCCATACCATTGCTTATTCCGCCTTGAATACCTCCGGAAAAATTGGTTTTTGTAGTCCCATCATTATTAAAAGCATCGTTATGATCACTGCCATACATAGTACTTCCATGAAACCCGCTTCCATATTCAAAGCCTTTAACCGCATTTATCGAAAGCATGGCTTTACCTAGTTCTGCATGTAGTTTATCAAACACCGGTTCGCCTAAACCTACCGGAACATTTTTAATAACACAACTCACTACACCGCCTACAGTATCACCTTTACCTCGTACCTCTTTAATATAGCCTTCCATATTCTTAGCCATAGTTTCGTCCGGACAACGTACAATATTAGATTCTGCTTTTGTTAAATCCAATTCTGTATAAGGTGTATTAAGCCTCATGGGTCCAACAGCAGATACATAAGCAGTAATCTCAATATCCTTTAGTATTTGTTTAGCAATAGCACCTGCTACGACCCGGCAAGCGGTTTCGCGCGCAGAACTTCGTCCGCCTCCACGATAATCTCTAAAACCATATTTTTGATCGTAAACATAGTCGGCATGACTTGGTCTGTAACTGTCTTTTATATGGGTATAATCATGAGATTTTTGATTGGTGTTTTCTATAACAAACCCTATAGAGGTTCCTGTGGTTTTCCCTTCAAAAATACCTGAATGAAACTTCACAGTATCGGGTTCTTTTCTTTGCGTAACAATTGCAGATTGCCCAGGTTTTCTTCTATCTAATTCGTTTTGAATGGCTTCTAAATCTAATGCTATTCCAGATGGACATCCGTCTATAACGCCTCCTAAAGCTGGTCCGTGAGATTCTCCGTAAGTAGTAAGATTAAATAGTTTTCCAAAAGAATTACCTGCCATAATTAAATTTTGATGCTAAAATAAAGCTAATCCTATAAAAAAGGAAACAAAATCGTGTTTAGCTTTATAAATTCAGATACAACAATACATAACGATTAATTAACAATATGCTGATATTTAACTAATTATTAGATAATGATGGGGTAATACTAAATACTGTTATTTGTATAGAAATAATAATACCCAAATTGAAAATTAAAAGAAAAATAGAAATTGCAGTCATATCCGATGTGCATCTAGGCACTTTTGGTTGCCATGCTAAACACTTACTAACTTATTTAAATAGTATCGAACCTAAAAAACTAGTACTTAATGGCGATATTATTGATATATGGCAGTTTAGCAAGCGTTACTTCCCTAAGCCTCATTTAAAAGTGATAAAGAAGATAATGACCATGGCTTCTGATGGGGTTGAAGTTATTTACATTACCGGAAATCATGACGAAATGCTACGGAAATTTAGCGGAACAACTATTGGAAATATTTCTATAGTTAACAAAGCTGTTTTAGAACTTGATGGCAAAAAAGCATGGTTTTTTCATGGTGACGTATTTGATATTTCAATACAAAATGCCAAATGGCTTGCTAAGCTTGGCGGTTATGGTTACGACCTATTAACACTTCTTAACAGATTGGTAAATTGGTATTTGGAAAAACGCGGCAAAGAGCGTTATTCGTTATCAAAAAAAGTAAAGCATGGAGTTAAAGGTGCTGTTAAATATATTAACGATTACGAAAAGGTAATTTCTGATTTGGCTATTGAAAACGGTTATGATTATGTGGTTTGCGGACATATCCATCAACCCAAAATGGAATATATTGAAAATAAATATGGCAAAACGATGTATTTGAATTCTGGCGATTGGGTCGAAAACTTTACCGCATTGGAATACCAATTTAAGCGCTGGAAAATTTATAACTTCAATGAAGATAAATTGGCGCCTTTTGTTACTGATGATGACTTTGAAAACTTAGAAACTCAAGACTTAATTGCTGCGTTTACAATTGTTGAACAGCATGAAAAGAAATCAAGCTAAAGCCTCTTTTAAAATAGTGATAGGGTGTTTAGCTTCTCGACCTGTACCATCTTTAATTTGGTGCCTGCAACTTGTACCATTTGCCGATATAACAACATCTTTTGAAGCCTTTTTAATAGCTGGAAACAGGGTTTGTGCTCCTATTTGCAAGCTAACCTCATAATGCTCTTTTTCGTAACCAAAACTTCCTGCCATACCACAACAACCACTTGGTATAATAGTTACTTTATAATTTTTAGGTAGGTTTAAAACTGAAAAGCTAGATAATTGATTGCCTATTGCTTTTTGATGACAATGCCCATGAAACTTTATAGTTTTTTCTTCCAATGTGAATTGTTCGGGTTTAATATTACCCAATGCTATTTCTTTTTGAATAAATTCCTCAATTAAAAACGTATGTGTTGCAATCGCTGCCGCAGAAATCTTATCATCTGCTAATTTTAAATATTCGTCTTTAAAAGTTAAAATGGCAGAAGGTTCAATGCCTATGAGTGGGGAATCATCTGAAACTTTATCTTTAAAAACAGATACATTTTTATTAGCCAGGTCTTTTGCCTGTTTTAATAACCCCTTTGATATAAAGGATCGTCCAGATTCGACATGATCAATTATTTCAACAAAGTAATTTAAGCCTTTTAATAGTTCAAGCGTATCCATTCCAACTTTAGTATCTAAAAAATTAGTAAACTCATCATTAAACAGATAAACTTTTTTAATGTAGTTTTCCCTATTTCTAATTCGTTTAAAATCTTTATAATATTGATTTAAGCTTTTACTTGAAATTAATGGCAAGTTTCTTTCTTTGGCCATACCAAAGATTTTCTTTAACAGAGAAGCGGTGTATCTATTTGAAAAAACAAAATTTGTTAGTTTAGGAGCTCGACTGGCAAAACCATTTAATTTATTATTATAAGCAAATACTTTAGTGCGCAGTGACACCCCGTTTTCTTTTTGGTATTGATATTGAAACTCTGCTTTTAAACTCGCCACATCTACACTACTAGGACATTCACTCGCACAAGCTTTACAACTTAAACACAAATCGAATACCTCTTTAAGTTCGTTATGGTTAAACTTATTTTTCTGGTTTGAATGGGTTAAAAATTCCCGCAGTGCATTAGCACGTGCTCTGGTAGTATCTTTTTCGTTTTTAGTCGCTCTATAGCTGGGGCACATGGTTCCTCCAAATTCAGGTAATTTTCTGCAATCTCCAGAACCGTTACATTTTTCGGCTTCACGAAGAATACCTTGTGATTTTGAAAAATCCATGAGGGTTTCAATCTCCGGCTCTGTTCTATTTGGAACATAACGCAGCGACTCATCCATAGCGTATGCATCAACTATTTTTCCCGGATTGAAAATATTATCGGCATCAAAAGCCGTTTTTATGCGTTTTAATAGCTCATAATTTTCTTTACCAATCATCAAGGGAATAAATTCTGCCCGCACTATACCATCGCCATGCTCGCCACTCATAGAGCCTTGATATTTTTTTACCAGATAAGCAACATCAGTTGTTATCTTCCTAAATAAATCAACATCGCTCTTGGTTTTTAAATTTAAAATGGGGCGTAAATGAATTTCTCCAGCTCCGGCATGAGCATAATACACTGCATCTTGCTTATAGGTTTTCATCAAACTTGTAAACTCCGTTATATAATTTGCTAAATCCTCTAAAACAACCGCCGTATCTTCAATACAGGCAACCGCTTTTTTATCGCCAATAATATTTCCTAATAAACCTAAACCTGCACTACGCAATTGGTTCGCTTTATTAATATTATTCCCGATAAGCATAGGGTAGGCATAACTTAAATTGGATTTCTTAATAGCTTCAACAAGTTTATCGGCTTTAGCCTTTACAGCTTCGTTAGTATTGGCTTTTACCTCACACATTAAAATAGCCATAGGATCACCTACTAAAAACTGTCTGTTTTCTTCCTGAGTTTTATTTTGTTTGGTGCAATCTAAAATGGTTTTATCCATCATTTCGCAGGTAAATAAATTATGTTTCATTACCAACTCAACAGTGTTCAAACAGTTTTCAATACTACTAAAGTGTGCCGCAACCATAATACTTTCTTGTGGAGGCAACTTATCCAGTTTTAATGTAACTTGTGTTGTAAATGCCAACGTTCCTTCACTCCCCGAAAGTAGTTTACACATATTAAAATCATCTAAAGCATCAGAAAATATATTTGATCTTAATAACTCATCAATAGCATATCCTGTATTGCGGCGATGTATTTCTGGTTTTGGAAATTTGTCTTTTATGTTATTTTGAATGGCTTCAGGTTCTAACTCGTTATAAATCGTTTTATAAATATGCCCTTCTAAGCTAGGTGCATTCATTTTATTTTTAAATTCATCTGGAGAGACTTCGCCAAAATCAACCTCACTGCCATCACTTAATATGGTATGCAACGCTATAACTTTATCTCGTGTAACACCATATTGAATTGAAGTAGTACCAGAAGAGTTATTACCAACCATACCTCCAATCATGCATCTATTAGAAGTTGATGTATTGGGACCAAAAAATAAACCAAAGGGCTTTAAGTAGTTGTTTAACTGATCTCTAACTACCCCGGGTTGCACCGTTACTGTTTGTTTAACTTCATCAATTTTTAAAATTTTTGTAAAATGCTTTGAAACATCAACCACAATACCACTACCAACACATTGGCCTGCTAACGACGTCCCTGCTGTTCTTGGTATTAAAGCTGTGTTATGCTTTTTGGCAAACACAATAAGTTGCTTAATGTCTGTATTATCTTTAGGATAAGCGACTGCTAAAGGCAGCATTCTGTATACAGAAGCATCGGTAGCATATATGGATGTTATTAAATCATCATAAAAAAGCTCTCCAGAAAGGTTTTCTTTTAAAGCTTGTAAATGTGGTATTAAGCTCATGTATTATTAAATATTTTTTTAAAACTAAAAAGAAGTTAAATATAAATACAATTTTGGCGTTATTTTTGTAAAACCTAATCTGAATTATAAAAAGTGACGTATTTATATAAATAGTGTCTAAAAATTTAAACAAAAACTAAAAACTTATGAAGAAATTATTTTTATTATCTGTTGCCGTATTAGGGTTTACATTTGCGGGAAATGCACAAGACATCTCTAAAAATGCTATTGGATTGCGTTTAGGCGATAGTGATGGTTTTGGAGCAGAAATATCGTACCAACATGCTCTGGGAGATAGCAATCGTTTAGAACTGGATTTAGGATGGCGTGATGGCAAAAATTACGATGGCTTTAAGCTTGCCGGCTTGTACCAATGGGTTATGCCTTTAGATGGAAATTTTAATTGGTATGTAGGTGCCGGTGGCGGTATAGGGTCGTTTAGTGTTAACAATCCTTTAGGAGGAAAAGACATTACCGACACTTTTATTTTTGCTGCGGGCGATATAGGTATTGAATATAATTTTGATATTCCTTTATTGTTATCGCTAGATTTTAGACCAGAAATTGGTTTTGGTGATGATTTATATGATAATAACGATTTAGATTTTGATATTGCTCTAGGTATTCGCTATCAATTCTAAATTAAAAATAATAACAACAATTTAAAGCCCCTATTTAGGGGCTTTTATTTTTAATATGACTAACATAGCCTTTTTCTTCTTTTTATACTAAATCTATTATTTTAAAACTTATAGTAACAAGTCGTAATTTTATGACAAAAATCAGTTGAACTTTTAAATTAGAATACTAGATTTGTAATGTTCAACACTTATTTTACTATATTTTATTTTCAATATTAAAAACCCATACATATGTTTGGAATTAAAGAAAAGTGGGAGCTCAAACACAGTGTAGTTCTTATGCGAATATTTATAGGCTGGCATTTTTTGTTTGAAGGCATTGTTAAACTATATAATCCTGAATGGACCGCTTTTGGATACTTAGCATCTGCACAAGGCCCCTTAAAACCGGTTTTCGTATCCTTGACTAATCCAGCCCTTATTGAAACCATAAACACTTTAAATATAGTGGCTTTAATTGTAGTTGGGTTGGCGTTAATTTTAGGGTTTTATGAAAAGCCAGGGGCATTAATTGGTATTACGCTGTTAGCCATATACTATTTAGCTCACCCTCCTTTTCCAGGACTACCGCAAATTAGAGTTGAAGGCTCTTATTGGTTTATTAATAAAAACCTTATTGAACTTGTAGGCTGTATAATTATTTATCAGCTACCAACAGGCAAATTATTTGGTCTTGATCGAATTTTAAAAAAGAAAGCAAATCCCTAAATCAAGAAATTATGAAATGGACTAGAAGAGATGTATTAAAAGGATTGGGAGGTTTACCCATAGTTGGAGGTATTTGGTGGGCTGGTGCTGTAAATGCACTATCAACAAAGAAAGAAAAAACCGAAATATTAAAACAATTAAATATACAACCCTCGTTCCCTGTTACGCCTCCACCCGTAGAAGGCGCTCCTATTAGAGTTGGAATTATTGGGTTTGGAATACGAGGAGAACATTTGTGCAGAGCATTAGGTTTTGCAACCAAAAGTTGGCTTAAAAGCATGAAAGAAGCTGCTGAAAAAAATCCTAAACATACAGCCTTAAAAGATTTTCAAAATCAAGAAAAACTGAATGTTAATTTAGTTGGTGTTTGCGATGTCTATGATTACAATGCCCATAGGGTTACAGATTCTTTTTCTACAGGAGATCAAAAAGTGGTTCGCTATAAAACATATCAGGAAATGATTAGAAGCGGCAATGTAGATGCTGTTATTATAGCTACTCCAGACCACTGGCATGCTCCAATGGCTATTGAAGCTTTAAATAATGGGGTGAGCGTTTATGTTGAAAAACCAATGACCCATACTGTAAAAGAAACATACCTGCTTAGAGATGCCGCCAGAAAGTCAAGTGCTAAATTAATGGTTGGCCACCAACACAGGCAAACTTTAAGTTTTAAAACGGCACAAGATATTGTAAAAAAAGGCACGCTTGGTCATGTATCTATGATTCAAACAAACACAAACAGAAATGACGATAATGGTGCCTGGAATTATCATATTCATAAAGATGCTAATGAACAAAATATCGATTGGGATCAGTTTTTAGGATCTGCACCAAAAATTCCTTTTAATAAAAATCATTTCTTTCGCTGGAGAAAATGGTGGGCTTATGGTTCTGGCCTGTCTGGTGATTTACTGACGCATGATTACGATAGATTAAACTGTGTTTTAAATATGGGGATTCCTGAGTCTGTTATGGCTTCCGGAGGGATTTATACACATAAGGATGGTAGAAATGTTCCTGATGTACTTCAAGTTAATATGGAATTTCCAAATTTTAGTACAGGCTCTAGTCAAAAAACAGGAAAAGAAAAAGGAATGACTTTTATTTATAGTGCTACTTTAGGTAATGGTTTTGGGCGTCCAACAATTTTAATGGGGCATGATGCTACAATGGAATTAGGGAACAGGCTCAAAGTATGGCCAGATGGAGGATCAACAAAGTATAGAGATTTACTAAGATCTGGTAAAATTAATACTAGAACACCTATTTATCAATACGATCCAGCTAGCAATATCCCTGATGGCATATCGTCTGCAACATCTCAATACTTTGCAGACAAAGGATTAATGTGGACTTACATAAATGGTGCAAGGGTTGACTCTACATTTTTACATTTAAGGGAATGGCTAAGTGTAATAAGGAATGGCGGAACATTAAGCTGTGGAATTAAAGAAGGGTTTGAGGAAGCTATTTCTGCTCATATGGCTGGGTTATCGTACAAACTAGGAAGAAGAATTGAATGGGATGCTAAAAAAGAAGTCATAAAACCCATAGCAGGTATTAACTTTGATGAGGCATTATTAAATTAAACAAAAGTAGTTTTATTATATTCTAGAAAGAAGGCAAGATTCTTATAGCTGTATGAATTTTACACGTTTATAGAATTACAATACTAAACACTTTGCCAAAGTATCTTCATAAATCGCTTCGTACTGTGGTACAATATTGTGTAAGTCGTATTTTAGGGATGCTTTTCTAGCACTGTTTTTAAAAGTTTGCAATCTGTTTTTGTCTTTTAAAATATGTAGTGCATTTTTCGTCATATCATCAACATCACCTACATTACTTAAAAAACCTGAAACGCCATGTATATTCACTTCCGGGATTCCTCCTGTATTACTTGAAATAACAGGTACTCCCGAAGCCATAGCTTCAAGTGCAGCTAAACCAAAACTTTCGGTTTGTGATGGTAGTAAAAACAAATCACTAAAGCACAGTATTTTATCAATTTCATTACTTTTTCCAAAGAAAATCACTTTCTCAGTAATGCCTAATTCTTGGCAACGCCATTCTATCTTTTCACGTTCTGGTCCTTCGCCTACCAACATTAGCTTTGCCGGCATCTCGTTTTGAATATTATAAAAAACACTAATAACATCTTGTACACGCTTTACTTCTCTTAAATTACTAATATGTGTGATAATTTTTTCATCATCATTTGCCATCATAGCACGTTGGCAATCTGTAAACGTGTGATTATATTTACTCAGATCGATAAAATTTGGAACAACGTCAATTTCATTTTTAATATCAAACAAACGCAATGTATCTTCCTTCAAGCTCTGCGATACTGCAGTTACAGCATCGGACTTATTAATACTAAACGTAACCGCCGGTTTATAAAATGGGTGGCTCCCTACAAGGGTTATATCGGTACCATGAAGTGTGGTTACAATAGGCACATAAATATTTTCTTCAATCAATATTTTTTTAGCCATATAAGCTGCATAGGCATGAGGGATGGCATAATGCACATGTAAAATTTCTATGTTATGAAGTTTTACCATGTCTACTAACTTACTTGATAGTGCTAACTCGTAGGGTTGATAATGAAACAAAGGGTATTCTGGCACATTTACTTCGTGATAATGCACATTATTACCTAACAACTCCAGCCTAACTGGTTGGTTATAGGTTATAAAGTGTATTTCGTGCCCACGTTTAGACAATTCTAAACCAAGTTCGGTAGCAACTACACCACTACCTCCGAATGTTGGATAACAAACTATTCCTATTTTCATTGAAAATTCTTTTTTTTTATTTCCATTTTCATGGAAATCTTGTGCTTTATGTTAATCTCCAGGGTTGTTAAAACCTGGCAGAGTACTATCTTTTTATTCTTCAATCGCTTCATAAATTAAGCGTTGAATATCTGTTCTAATATTCTTTTTTAGTAATATATTTTTACCAGCTCTAGGATATGTTCTGTTAGCTAAAAAAACATATACGAGCTCTTCTTCCGGATCTGCCCATGCATAGGTTCCTGTAAAGCCAGAATGCCCAAAACTGGTCATTGATATACAACCGCAAGTTGGACCTTCTTCTCCTAACTGTGGCTTATCAAAACCTACACCTCTTCTATTATTATTTTCACAAAAATAACAGGTATTAAATTTATTAATGGTCTCTGGTTTTAAATAACGTTTACCACCATAAAATCCCTTTTGTAAATACATTTGCATAATTTTAGCAACATCATTAGCATTACTAAAAACACCTGCATGTCCTCCTACTCCATTTTGCATTGCAGCCCCCATATCATGAACATATCCATGTACTTTTTGATAACGATAATAATCATCTATCTCTGTTGGAATTATCTTTTTATTACTAATTTTATGATAAGGGTTATACAATGTATAATTTGCCCCTAAGGATTGATAAAAATGGTTTTGAACTATTTCATCCAACCTTTTGTCGTAATGCTTTTCAATAAATTTCTTTAAAATATAATAAGGAAAATCGCTATATCGATACCTTAACCGACTTAATAGTTCTGAATCTTTTATAATACCTTGTATAGAGTCCTTATAATCTGAACGTAAAAACAAGTTTTTAGTGACTTCAATATTAAATTTATCACTTCGAGTTTTTCTATAATACTTTGAGCTAGGACGTTTTGTAACCGAATCCAGTGTTTTATAGTAAAAAGGTTCCCATGGACGTAAACGCGCATAATGCGATAACATTTGCTTAATGGTTATATCCTTTTTATTTGATTTTTTATATTCGGGTAAAATATCTGATAATTTGGTATTTAAAGATACAATACCTTGTTCTTCTAATTCCATTAATAAAGGCAGTGTGGCTAATATTTTTGTTAAAGATGCCACATCATAAATATCATCGAAAGCTACTTTTTCTTTACCTTTATAGGTATGCTTACCAAAGTTTTTATTGTAAATAACTTTGCCGCGCCTTGCTACCAAAAGTTGTATCCCTGGAGTCATCATTGAATCTACTGCCTTTTGAGCTATGGAATCAATTTTGCTGAGTTTTTTTGAGTTTACACCTACACGCTCTGGCGCTGCATATCCCAATCGTTTAATAGAAAAGTTGGCAATACCGTCTCCTTCTTTAAAAAATTCTCCTGTAGATACTGGTAATATTCCTTTTGCCGCAAAAGCTCCAAATATGAGTTGTGCCGATTTTTGCTGTGCGATATCACTATTTTGATAACTAACAACAATACTTTCAATATTTTCAATAGTCTTTATATCAGAAAGCGCATAAGGCTTTACAAACATATCTAATATAACGGTATGTGTTCTGGCAATTTCGTATAGCCAAACCAATTCTCTATCAGTAAACTTATAAGGTTTCCAAGGATTTTCGTTAGAACGGTGTAAACCAACCACAACAGTATTATATGGATGTAATTTGTTAATTAGTTCATCTAATTTCTCAGCTTCGACCGCATGAACTCTAGTGTACTTTTTAAGTTCATTAAAAAATGTAGAGCCACTATCGTCTCCCAATTTAATATAGGCTATGGTTTTAGTTTCTAGCTGACGAATAGGCAACAAATCGTTTTTATTTTTTACAATTGTTATGGCGTTTTCAATAAGTTCTTCATACAAAACATCATCTTCAATTCTATTTAAATCTTTTGACAGATTATACAGTCCGATAGGTTTGTAATTATGTAACCCAACTTTATATTTAGCCTGAAGAACCTTTTTTACTGAATGTGATAAACGCTCTTCAGTGATATCTCCTTTTTCATAAGCTTCAACAATTTTTGAAATACCGGCTGGGACATCTTCAGAAATAAGCAACACATCATTACCAGCCTTAAATGCTGCTAAGTCTATAGCTCCCGAAGTTGTAAATTTTCTGGATGTATTACCATCTACTGTAGGCTCAACATAATCAGCAACACCTTTCATATTTAAAGCATCAGTAAATATCAATCCTTTAAAGCCTAAACGTTTTTTTAAAATATCGGTGACAATATGTTTTGATAAAGAAGAAGGGTATCCTGAACGTGATTCTAAACTAGGAATATTTAAATGTGCTACCATGACACTTGAAAGCCCCTCTTTAATTAATTTTTTATAAGGATATAGTTCAATAGAATCTATTCGCTTTTCACTAAAACTAACAGATGGCAAAGTTTTATGAGAATCTTGATCAGTATCGCCATGCCCTGGAAAATGTTTAGCATTGGCTAAAACACCTACACTTTGCAAGCCTTCCATTAATGCTAGCGATTTTGCTGTAACATTATCTCGGTCTTCACCAAATGACCTATTTCCAATTATTGGGTTTTTAGGATTCGTGTTAATATCTGTAACTGGTGCAAAATTAAAATGCACACCTAAACGCTTGCAATGCTCACCTATATGCTTTCCTGTTTGTTTGATAAGGTCGTTATCCTTTATCGCTCCAAGTGTCATATTCCATGGAAAAGAATAGGTAGAGTCTAAGCGCATACCTAAACCCCATTCGGCATCCATACCAACCAAAAGCGGTACTTTAGAAGTGGCTTGCAACTCATTATTTAATTTAGCCTGTCTTACAGGTCCTCCTAAAGAATAAATAACACCTCCCAGTTTATTGTCTTGAATTAGCTTTACACTGGCATCTATTTGTTTTTGCTCCTGATTTGTAAAAACCATAATCATATATAACTGCCCAACTTTTTCTTTAAGTGTTAAGGAGTTATATACACTATCTACCCATTTCTGCTGTGCTTCAACATCGGTATGCAACAATGGGTTTGTAGTAGCTTGACCAAAAGCCAAAAACATTGCAAAAAAAGAAAATATTGAGAGTACGATATGGCGCATAAAAAGTCTTTGATTAAATTATTAATAGCAAAATATATTAATAGTAGAAATAACTATGCCAAAATAATACTTTTAAAAAGAAGATAAAAAGACTTTAAGATAGAATTATAATAAGATTATAAACAGTTAAAAGTTATTTAAGCACAAACTATTCAATTAAATCAATATGCCTATCGTGATAGCCTAATAAATACAGCACACCATCTAAGCCTATACTAGATATAGCACTTTGAGCATTATTTTTTACGGTTGGTTTAGCATGAAAAGCAATTCCCAATCCTGCTAGATTAAGCATTGGTAAATCGTTTGCTCCATCACCAACAGCAATAGTTTGGCTAATATCTATGCCTTCATTCTTTGCTATTTCTTTAAGATATTCTGCTTTTTTATGACCGTCAACAATATCCCCAAGATAGCTTCCTGTTAAAACACCATTTTCAATTTCCAAATGATTCGCATATACATAATCCATCCCCAGCTCTTCTTTTAAATAGTGTCCAAAGTATGAGAATCCACCAGATAGAATGGCCGTTTTAAATCCATAACTTCTTAAAGTATCAATTAACCTTCTTGCGCCTTTGGTAATAGGCAAATTAACGGCAACATCTCGCAATACTTCTTCTTTTAACCCTTTTAGGAGTTTCATACGGCTGATAAAACTTTCTTTAAAATCTATTTCACCTTGCATTGCCGATTCTGTAATGGCTTTTACTTCGTCACCAACCCCGGCTAATTCAGCTAATTCATCAATAACTTCTGTCTGTATTAAAGTGGAGTCCATATCAAAACATACCAAGCGCCTGTTGCGTCTATATATATTATCTTCTTGAAATGCTATATCTACATCTAACTCCCTTGAAATTTCCATGAATTTCTTAGTGAATTCTACTTTACTTCCTAATTTTCCTCTAATTGATAACTGAATGGATGCTCTTGGATACGCTTCCTTTTTAACAAGTGATAAACGTCCGGTAAGTCTTTTTATAGAATCTATATTTAAATTCTTTTCCAAAATCACTTTAGTAACTTCAGATATTTGTCTGGCTGTTAACTTTTCTCCTAGAATAGTAACTATATACCTATCTTTACCCTGCAGATTAACCCAATGTTCGTACTCATTAAGTGAAATCGGGGTAAATTTTGCTGTAATACCAAGTTCATAAGATTTAAAGAGTAAATCTTTTAATACAGGTGCTGAATCTGCTCCCGATTCTATTTCAAACATCATTCCTAAAGATAATGATTCATGAATATTCGCCTGACCAATATCTAATACTTTAGCATCATATTGAGCTAAAACACCAGTTAAAGCAGCGGTTAATCCAGGTTTATCCTGCCCTGAAATATTTAATAAGAAAATCTCTTTAGACATAAAGCAAACTATTTACACTTTGAAAAGTTGTAAAAATCATTATTCTATTTTAAATATGAAAATTTTTATAGGCATTTTACAAGGCACTCTGAAAATTTTAAAGATTTTGTTTTAATACCTATAAAATATTGAGAAAACGCCAATAGTATTATGTGTCATAATAAAGTTGACAGGTACTACTTGAGAAAGCGACTATGCCAACTATCGCTTGCCGGAACTTCCCAGTTCTCTTTAAACTCGGCAATATTACTTACTAGATTATTAAAAACAATGGTATTTTTAGAAACCGCTTTATCCTTTGCCATTTTTCTAAAATCTGTAAGTGACTTATAAGCGACATACTCTCCTTGTTTATAAGACACATTCATTTTATCCATTAAATCGACATTATAATCCTTTTCCAATTGCTGGATAAAATGCACAGAAGCATCAATGGAACAGCCTGTTGCTTTATTTAAGTCCTGGTTTAAACCAATTATTATAAAGCGTTTGTATTTTATGGTATAGCCTGATTGTAAGTCACCACCATGTGCGGTCCAGTTTTCAATAAAAGTATTGAGTTTAGCTTGAATCTCTTCAAGTTCAGTTTCTGTAAACGAACGGTTGGCCTGGTAGATCCAAACCCGGGATTGTTCTGGTAATGTATTAAAATCGACTAACATTTAATTTTCTTTTCTACTTTTTATTTTGGTTGCTATAAACATAGCAATCCCAAAGGCAATCATGCCAATAATAAACTTTTGAAGACTAAATTCTTTATCCTTAAAATAATCGACAGTCGCAATAAAAGTAGCATAAATAAAGCCACTTATAAGTCCATAAATTATTTGAGATTTTAAATCTTTGGGTGCCATGCATTATAAGTCTTGAGCATTAGCTATGAGTTCTGCAATATCTAAAACCTCCACCTGATCTTCTTTTTCTTTTGCTTTTACACCATCTGTCATCATAGTATTGCAAAATGGACAGCCTGCTGCTATAATTTCTGGTTTTACATTTAAAGCCTGTTCGGTACGCTCAACATTAACATCCTTATTTCCTTGTTCTGGCTCTTTAAACATCTGTGCGCCTCCTGCGCCACAGCACAGGCCATTTTTACGGCAATTTTTCATTTCAATTAATTCTGCTTCCAGTTTTTGAATTAATTCTCTGGGGGCCTCATAAATAGTATTTGCGCGACCTAAATAACAAGGGTCATGAAAAGTGATGCGTTTCCCTTTAAATTTTCCTCCCTCAATGGTTAAGCGGCCTTCTTCCAACAAGGTTTTTAAAAACTGCGTATGATGCATTACCTCATAATTACCTCCCAGTTCCGGGTATTCATTTTTAATGGTATTAAAACAATGCGGACAAGCTGTTACTATTTTTTTTATTTCGTAAGCATTTAGTACTTCAATATTGGTTACGGCTTGCATTTGAAATAAAAACTCATTCCCTGCACGCTTTGCTGGATCGCCAGTACAGCTTTCTTCGGTTCCTAATACAGCAAATTCTACATTGGCTTTGTTTAAAAGTTTTACAAAAGCTTTAGTTATTTTTTTTGCTCTATCATCAAAACTACCTGCACAACCTACCCAAAATAAGACTTCTGGCTGCTTACCTTGAGCCATAAATTCTGCCATGGTTGGTACTTTTAGTAATTCGCTCATTGTTTTGTTTTAAGTTTAGTCCCTACCAGATTTTTTAATCTCGCAGGAGTATTGTTATGTGTTGGGTGCTGCGTTACGGGTTGAAACGACTTCAACTGTGCTCAGCACAACTTTGTTGAAGCTTTTTTATTTTTTATAAAAAAAAGCGACTGCCAAAAGCCTACCCCATTAAGGGTAACGCCCAAATTATTTAATTATTCATTTTGCCAATTCAATCTATCCATTTGATTGTATGGCCAAGGTGCTCCATTGTTTTCAATATTGGTCATCATATTGTTAAGCTCTGCTGGTGCTGCCGATTGTTCCATAACCAAATAGCGACGCATATCCAAGATAATTGATAAGGGGTCGATACTTACCGGACAAGCCTCTGTACAAGCATTACATGAGGTACATGCCCAAAGCTCTTCGCGTGTAATATAATTATCTAATAGCTGTTTTTCATCGCCTTTAAATTCGCCCTTATTTGCATCAATATGCTTTCCAACTTCTTCCAAACGATCCCTGGTATCCATCATTATTTTTCGAGGCGATAGTTTTTTACCCGTTAGGTTTGCGGGACATTCGCTTGTGCATCTTCCGCATTCTGTACAGGTATAAGCATTTAATAACTGTACCCAGCTTAAATCCTGTACATCGCTGGCTCCAAATTTTGCTGGCGCTTCTCCATTGTCTTCTGTTACGGCATAAGGATCGGCATCTGGATCCATCATCATTTTCACCTCATTGGTTACTGCTTCAAGGTTATTAAACTGCCCTTTTGGTGTTAATTTACCATAATACGTATTTGGGAACGCCAGTAAAATATGCAGGTGCTTTGAAAAATATAAGTAATTTAAAAAGATTAAAATTCCAATAATATGTACCCACCAAGCGCCTCTTTCTATACTATGTAATGTGGTTTCTTGTAATTCTGAAAACCATGGTGAAATAAATTGGCTTACAAGGTTTCCTGAATTTAACGCTTGAAAATGAACATCGGTAGCGTTCATAATTAAAAACAGGGTCATTAATACCATTTCAAAATACAAAATAAAATTACCATCATTCTTTGGCCAGCTTGTCATTTCGCTTTTCCAAAAACGTGCTAGTTTTATTATATTTCTACGAAGCCAAAATATTGTAACCGATATAAATACCAATACCGCTAATATTTCGAAAGCGCCAATTAAAAAACCATAAACAGATACTGGCATCACTTTTAAGCCAATCCTGTGTGTGCCAAATAAACCATCGATAACGATTTCTAAAACTTCAATATTAATGATTATAAAACCTATATACACTATAACATGTAGAACCCCTGCAATAGGACGGCGAACCATTTTACTTTGCCCAAGCGCTATCATAGCCATATTTCGCCAACGCTGCGGTTTGTTATCGCTTACATCGACATCTTGACCAAGCTTTATGTTACGAATTAATCTTTTTACATTTTTTACAAAATATCCTATACCAATTATAAGTATGACTGCAAAAAGTATATTAGGCAAGTATTCCATTTATCTTTAGTTGGTTTCAGCTTCTTTATATGGGATTTCTTTTTTTGAAAGAATTCTAAAATAACGCTTTGGATGTAGCTTGATATCTTTTAATAAGGCTTCCAGTTCTCCTGTAGCGCCTTCAATATTGTTATATAAACTGTCTTCTTTTAGTAGTTTTCCTAAGGTCCCTTCGCCTTTGTCAATTGTAACCAAAAGCTTATTTAAATTACTTAGTGTATTATTTAAAGTTTCAACAGTGGTTCCTATTTTGGCCTCTTTAAGTTCTGTTATCATTACTGATAAATCATTACTAGTTGTTTTAAAACGTTCAAGAATTGCTGAGATATTATCGTCATTCTTTGATATAACCTTGTTTAAAGCATTTGATGTGTTTTTAAAGGATTTTAAAGTTTCGTTTAATTCTTTTATAGTACTCTTAAGTCCTTTTTCAGAATCATCTGCTACTAATTTATTTAAACTCACCATGAGTGTATCTGTAGACCTTAAGGTAGAATTTAACTCACTACTTAAACCAGAAAAATTCTTAGAAAGGCTGGCCACAAGACCTTCTTCCACTTCAGATTTTAAGAGATCTCCAGACTTAGCTGTTTCGCCCTCTTCTACAGTAATTATAGCAATAGCATTTCCGCCCATTAAACCAGCTTCATACATTCTTACAATACTATTCTTCGAAAATTCTAACTCACCATTCACAAAAAAGGCTACCTTAGTTTTTCCTGTTTTATAATCGTAAGTAATATCCCGAATTTTACCAACAGAATTTCCTTTAATGGTTACTAATGAAGAGGTCGTTAGTGCATTATAATCAAACTCTGTATAATAAACATTACTGTTTTCGAACAAATTCTGACCCTTTAAGTAATTAAATCCGAAAATAAAAAGAACGATTCCGGCAATTACTAATATTGATGTTTTAACTTCTTTTGATATTTGCAAAATACATATGTTTAGTGAAACAAATTTAAGATAAATTTAAAAAGAATGAATCTAATTCGCAGTTGTTTTTAAAGCTTCAGTTAAAGTTATTTTTTTACCTGCTTTAAATGCTACAATGTAACCTGTTTTAAAACCAGCAGTTTTAGCTTCTTCTTCAAGTCTTTTTACGGTATTATAATTTGATGTTTCTCCATAATAATATTTATACAAATTATTTTCTTTGGTTTTGGAGATATGATTCAATCCTTTAAAATTATAGGGCTTTGTTTCTAAAGATTTTGAACTTGCTGCTATTTGAACTTTAAAAATTATATCGGTAAGATCAGTATCTGGTTGTTCACTAATTTCTGATGTATCATCAACATAGACTTGATTTCCAACATTAAGATACAATTCTTCTTTGTATTGCAATATCGCATCTTTTATTGCCAGAGCCATTTCTCTTTGGCCTCTTTTTGAGTTTAAATAAGCCCCTTCTTTTTTATTCGTTAAAAATCCGAGCTCAACCAATACACTAGGCATAACAGTTTGGTGGAGCACAATAAAACCTGCTTGCTTTACTTTTCTGTTTTTTCTTTTTAATCTATTCGCAAAATTGTTTTGAATTAAGCCAGCTAATTGTATACTTTGATCTAAATACTCTTCTTGTCCTAATAATATGCTAATAACAGATTCAGGCGAATTAGGATCGAAGCCATCATAGTTTTTTTCATAATCATTTTCGAGAAAAATTACAGAGTTCTCCTTTTTGGCAACTTCAAAATTGGTCTTGTTTCTATGTGTTCCTAAAACAAAAGTGCCTGCTCCATAGGCCTGACTCGTATGAGAATCGCAATGAACAGAAACAAATAAATCTGCATTGGCTTTATTCGCTATTTTTCCCCGAACAAATAAATCAATAAATGCATCTGTTTTTCGTGTGTAAATCACTTTTATGCCTGGATCCTTCTCAAGCTCTTTTCCTATAGCTAAAACAACTTTTAAGGCAATATCCTTTTCTTTGTATCCGTTTCCTAAATTTCCAGGATCCTTACCACCATGACCGGCATCTAAAACAACAATAAACTTGTTGTTAGACTGAGTTTTATCAACATTCATAAAAGATGAAAATGTTAATACTATTATAAAAGATACGAAAACTAATAATCTGGACGTTTGCATAAGTAATTTTAACGCGTAAAAATTCGGTTTATTACTCCATTTAACTGAGTAAATATTTAATTTAAAATTTTTCCGCTGAATAATAAATTATCACAGAAAAATATATGTAATTTTGGCAATTCAAAAACCGAGCCATACTTTTACAAAAATACATTTAAAAGCGTTGCATACAAACAACTTTAAAATACTTTTTGCATTAAGTTTTACAGTGTTTATTAACACGTTAAGCTTCGCCCAAGACATCCGGAAACCTACAGATAGTATTAAACCTACTGTAAAAGATAGTATTGTTGTTAATGCGAAAGAGATTATAAAATCTGAAGTTCCTGCAGAAAAAGCACAAGACACCACTATTACCGATTCTATAAAGCCTAAAAAAGAAACATTAGAGCATATTGTAAAATATAAAGCTACAGATTACACGTCTTTTAATCAAAAAAAACAAAAATTATATTTATATAATGAAGCCGAAATAGATTATGGCGATATAAATATTAAATCTGGTAGTATTACTATAGATTATAGCACCAATACTGTTTATGCTAAAGGAATTACAGATTCTATTGGTGGTTATTCTCAAGCACCAATATTTACTCAAGGTGCAAATATTGTAGAGCCAGATTCCATTATATTTAATACAAAATCTGAAAAAGCACTAATTTACAATTCTAAAACTGAACAATCGGGAGGAACTGTTATAGCTCAAATAACAAAAAAAGAGAATGATTCGGTTTATTTTATACATCGAGGAAAATATACAACTGCTGAAGATTTAGAGGATCCTGAGTATTACATCTTACTAAGAAAAGCTAAAGTTGTGCCTGGTAAAAAAATAGTAACTGGTTTAGCAAATCTTTTTATTTATGATGTTCCAACGCCAATAGGATTACCTTTTGGCTTTTTCCCTCAATCTGAAAAACAAACCTCTGGGGTTATTATTCCCAGCTTTGGTGAACAAAACGACCGGGGTTATTTTTTACAAAACGGGGGGTATTATTTTGCTATAAGCGACTATCTGGATTTAGCGGTTTTAGGAGATTATTATACTAATGGAAGCTATGGTATACGTTTAGAAAATACGTATGCAAAACGCTATAGATTTAGAGGAAATATTGGATTTCGATATGAAAATTTAATTACCAGCGAACGTGGTTTTCCTGATTATGGAAAGTCTACCGTATATAATTTACGTTGGTCGCATAGTCAAGATAGTAAAGCCAATCCCAGCTCTCGCTTTTCGGCATCGGTAAATTTAGGTAGCAGTACCTATTACAGAACCTCAATCAATCAAATTAATTCTGGTGCTTTTCTAAATAATACCTTAGCATCATCTGTATCTTATTCTAAAACATTTGAAGGAGAACCCTCTGTAAATTTTAGTGTCACAGCCACACATTCTCAAAATACAAATACAGAGCAAATTAATATGACGCTTCCAACATTTCAAGGAAACGTGAGTAGAATATTTCCTTTTGCCCCTAAAGTTGGATCAAAAAAAGGCATCATTCAAAATATAAACTTTCAATATAGTGTTAGAGGAGAAAACAGAATACAAACCACAGATTCGCTTTTCTTTAAAAAGGAAATGTTTGATGATGCAAAGGCTGGGTTTCAACACACCATCCCTTTAAGTACTAACTTTAAAGTATTTAAACATTTTAGCTTGAGTGCTTCTACCAGTTTTAATGAAGTATGGACCTTTAAAACTATAGACCGGTTTTATGACAATGTAAATGATGAAGTTGTAACCGAAACAATAAATGGGTTTGATTCTTATAGAACCTATAATTTTAGTACTAGTTTAGGTACAACAATTTATGGATTATTCAACTTTAAAAAAGAAAATGAAAACCCAAAGATTCATGCCATACGACATGTTATTCGACCATCTATAAGTTATAATATTAATCCTGCTTTTGATAAATATTATGATACATATGAAGTCGTTAGTGCAGATGGATTAACAACTGAAGATGTTGAGTTTTCAAGATTTGAACAAGGGCTTTTTGGTGTACCAAGTAAAAATTTCTCTAGCTCAATGGGGATTTCAATAGCCAATAATTTTGAAGCCAAAGTAAGAGATAAAGACAGTACTGCTACTGAACCAAAAAAGATTGTTTTACTTAATAATTTAAACTTTTCTACCTCATATAATTTTGCTGGAGATTCATTACAATGGAGCCCAGTTAGAATGAGTGGTGGCACCCAATTGTTTGACAATAAACTAAGTGTAAACTTTGGGGCGACTCTAGACCCCTATGCACTAGATAATAACAATAATCGAATAGATAAGTTTAATATTGATAATGGCGGTAGTCTTTTTAGACTAACCAGTGCAAACCTTACTGCTAGTTATTCGCTTTCTGGTGGTAAAGGAGACAACAGAGAAGACAGTAATAAGGGAGACCCTGCCATACAGGAAAACTTACGTAGTGGCGGACGCGACGACGACTTATTTGGGGTATCAGAAGATTTTTCCAGATTTAATGAAAACAAAGACAATAAAGAAGACGAAGAACCGAGTGCCTTTTTTAATTTTAAAATACCCTGGAGTTTACGCTTAGCCTATGCCGTTAATTATGCAAACTCAAGAAGGCAAAATGAAATTTCATCACACTCACTTATGTTTTCTGGCGATATAGAATTATCACCTAAATGGTCTGTTGGGGCTTCTTCTGGTTACGATTTGAAAAATAAAGGGTTCACTTATACACAGTTACGCTTTGAACGTGATTTATTGAGTTGGAAAATGAATTTTAGTTGGGTCCCTTTTAGTTCCAGAAGCTCCTGGAATTTCTTTATAGGAATAAAATCTAGTATTCTAAAAGATCTTAAATACGAAAAACGCAGACAACCAGATCAAAGATTATAAGGGTTAAAAAGAACAATAAAATTCTCTTTTTTGGAGAACCACAAAAACTAAATTTGATGAAAAAAATTATTAATACACCACATGCACCTGCGCCAATTGGACCATACAGTCAAGCCGTTTTAAGTGAAAACACATTATATACATCTGGGCAGATTGCATTAAACCCGGAAACAGGTGCTTTAATTTTAAGCGATATCAAAACAGAAACCAAGCAAGTCATGGAAAATATGAAAGCGGTTTTAGAAGCTGCAGACATGACTTTCGATAATGTTATTAAGACTTCTATATTTATTAGTGATATGAATAATTTTGGAGAAATAAACGAGGTCTATGGAAGCTATTTTGATGACAGCCATGCTCCGGCACGTGAAACCGTTGAAGTTGCACGATTACCTAAAGATGTAAATGTAGAAATAAGTATGATAGCTATAAAATAGCTAAACCGTTTCATTTACTGAGGCGTATTTTATAAGTAATTCTTTTAGTTTTTCTACTTCTATTGGTTTTGCTAAAAAATCATCGATACCAGCTAGTTTAGCATTCTCAATATCCTCATCAAAAGCACTTGCAGAAACTGCTATTATTGGTGTTTTATGCTTGCTATACTTTCTTGTCCTTTTTATCTTTTCTGTAGCTTGATATCCATCTAAATCTGGCATATAAATATCCATAAATACCATATCGAAGTCTAAAATCTTATATAAATCTACGGCTTCTAATCCATTTTTAGCAAAAGTACAATCGGCCCCTTGTTGTTCTAACAGAAACTTAATTACTTTCTGGTTCATCCTATTATCTTCTGCAACTAATACATTAAACTTATTTAGTAAAATAGGCTTAACCTCTGTACTTGGTGTTTCAATATTTAGGGTTTTTTTAAGTTGTACACTAAAATAAAATGTAGTGCCTTTATTTTCTTTACTTTCAATTTTGAGCTCACCTCCCATTAATTTCACTAAGTCTCGTGAAATTGAAAGCCCATATCCCCCACCTCTATAGTCTTTAAAATCAGAGAATTCTACTTTGCCTGAAGCTTCAAGAATTCTTTTAACTTCGTAAGAGCGCATACCAACACCAGTATCTTTTATATAAAATGTAACGATCTGGTCTTCATCTATACTAACCGTTTGGTCAACAATTATTGTTATTTTTCCATTATTTGTAAACTTAATAGCATTGTTAATTAAGTTAATAAGAACCTGCTGGATTTTAGCAGAATCACCTAAAACATAAAACTTTTTTTCATCTTCAAACAAAAATTTATACTCTAGTTCTAAGCCCTTTTCCCAAGCTTGATACTCAAATATTTTAAATAACCTTGACAAATCTGATTTTAAATTTAATGCCACTAAATTTAAATTTACATCACCTTCATCGACCCTGGAATTATCAATAATCATATTTACCAATTGCAATAAATGTTCTGAAGAATAATCGGCTATCTCGACTTGAGCCTTTTGATCAGCATCCAAATTTGTCTGTTTCAACATGTTTAGCATTCCCAAAACCGTATTTAAGGGAGTTCTTATTTCGTGGCTCATATTAGCCAAATAAATAGACTTATACTCACCTGTATCCAATGCTTTGCTTAATTTTTGTTTTAAATCTTTTATAAGATTGTTTAAGTTTTCTACTTCTAATTCATTGGAGTATTGGTTTTTAAAAAAATGAAACGCCACTATAACCATAACGATCATTATTATAGCTAATAACAAGGCTATATTCCTTAAATCAGAACTTGTCTCAACATAATTAAAACCAACAAAGAAAATAACAGCAAAAGCAATAAGAACAAAAATTGATAAAACAATTTTTGCTTGCGATGGTCGCATTGGTTTTTTATAAAAAGGCATCTATACGTATTTAAACAAACTTATTTATAAATATACTAAATATCAAAAGTATAATTTATTAATTATTGTTATAAAATATTAAGACGTTTTAATAGATTTTCCTTCAGAGCCCATATTGCCAGGTGATAATTGATAAACAAAACTAGGCTTTAATAGGTTTTCTTCTTTTCTATGAGAAACATACAAAATAGCTGTATTACTTTCTGAAGCTATTTTATTTACTAACATAGCAAATAGCGCTGCATCGCTATCGTCTAAACCGTTTGTTGGTTCATCTAAAATAAGCAATGGCGGGTGCTTGACCATAGCTCTGGCTATTAAAACTAATCGTTGGTGCCCTACAGACAGGCTTAAAAAGCTTTTATCCTTTATATTGAACATATCCAATACTTTAAGCCATTGATGGGCTAATATAATTTGCCTCTCACTTGGTATTTTATAGAGCCCTATAGAATCAAAAAAACCAGAGATAATCATTTTCTCAATAGAATGTAGGCGTTCAAAACCTCTTAAATACTCTGAAGAAAAGTAGCCTATTTTCCGTTTAATATCCCAAACACTTTCTCCACTTCCTTTTTTAACGCCAAATAAAGTTATATTTTGGTTATAAGCCTTAGGGTTATCTCCTGAAATAAGACTTAAAAGTGTACTTTTTCCAGAACCATTTGGTCCTTTTAATTGCCAAAACTCACCAGGTTTAATTTCCCAATTAATATTTTTAACAATGGTTCTGTCTCCATAACTTATGGTAACATCAATAAATTTAACTAGCGAATTATATGAATCATTTATTAGGTGATAAGGTTTAGGCAAATTTTGAGAGAACGGTTTAATATTGTCATTATTTACCGCATCAATCTCTCTATATAAAATTGGGTTTTGATTTTCTAATTTATAGACTTCATCTATAAAAGGGAGAATATCCCTTTTTCTATTAGCAATTTGTATTACCGGTATTTTATTGCTTAAACTTGTTAGTGTTTTTTCAATGTTTTTTTGTGCGTTTATATCTAAATTTCCAAAAACATTGTCTACCAGAATATATTCCGGGTTTTGTAAAATAAGGTGCTTTAATAATGCCTTTTTTCGCTCGCCTTCAGAAGAATGCAGCAAACTGTTTTTTGTACTTGTAATGACATTAATATGCCCATGGCGAACTTCTTCATCAATAAACTTATCTAAGGTTTTTTTAGAAAATACAGCACCTTTTAAATTTGAATAATCAACTATAAAGTTACCCGAAATGATGCGTTTAATAAGCAAGTGCTTATCATCTTTATTAGAAATATAAAGCGCTATGTGTTTAAGCAAAACCCACTAGTTTCGAGGTTTATTTTACAAATTAGCTGTGTGAAATGACACTAAGCCTTCTATAGGTCTTCGTTCAAAATTACCAACAGTAAAGCCCATTTCGTCTGCTACTTCTTTAATTTCTTTTTGCGAGAAAAAAGCAATAGATCCTGCAAAATGTACAGGTGCTGTTTTAAGCACTTCTTTATATTGCATAATCATGGTTTTAGTAAATAAACGAATCCCTTTTTTAATAAGATTTGTAATATACTCTGAATCTTTATTTAGAAACATAAATTCAGCAAAATTTGCTAAATAAGCATTAGGGTTGGGTTGCTTATACAAATTGTACTTTATATAATCTTCTTCAACATTAAACTTGGTTTCAAAAGCTATTTTAATATTTTCTGGCATCATATTAAAATAGTAATCCCGTATTAATTGCTTGCCATAATAATTCCCAGAAGCATCATCCATAATAGTATATCCC
>CBDDAJ010000032.1:0-235856 GCA_965224845.1 Wocania sp. | reverse complement strand
TTAACAAGCCTAACTTTATCAGCTCTGCTTCTATTAAAGTTGCCATTTGCTGCTCATAATCAGACGATACTATTCCTGGTTTTAAAAGCTTACTCCCTTCTTTTAAACAATATAAAACAGAGCTATATACCTCTTTTTGTCTATCAGAAAATGTTCCGTTTACGGGGAAACAACGGGTGGTATCACTGTTATAATTGGCATAACAAACACCAAAATCCATTAAAACCATTTCACCATCATTACAAACAGCATCATTCGTATTGTAATGTAATGCACAGGCATTTTTCCCTGAAGCAACAATGGGTTGAAAAGCATGACGTATAGCCCCAGACTTTGTTAAATTATAGGTTAATTCTGCTTCTAACTCATATTCTTTAACACCAGGCTTGCACGTTTTTAACACACGCTTAAAAGATTCAACACTGATGTTAGCTGCTTTTTGAATTAATTTAATCTCTTCGTCAGATTTAATTTGTCTTAGCCCTCTGGTTATTTTAGCAGCTCGAAAGTATTGGTGTAAGGGGTATTTTTCTTTACACCATTTAATCATTCTATCTTGTTGTGTCTCTTGATTTTTTGTGACGCGCTTTAAATGTTCGTTATGACCCAAATAAAATCCATCGGCTTCAAAAGCCATATATTGTAACACCATTTCGAAATCCTGAATCCATTCTACACGTTTAATTCCCGATATTTCTGCAGCTTGGTTTTTGGTTAATTTTTCGCCATCCCAAATTTTAATATGGTCATTTGTTTCCTTTATAAATAAAATTTCTCGATTTTCCTTTTTATAAGCATCAGGATATAAAACCAGTACTGTTTCTTCTTGATCAATTCCAGACAAGTAAAACAAATCATTATTTTGAGTAAAACCCATGACATCATCAGCATTATTGTGTTTTACATCATTTGAAGCTAAAATTGCTATGGTATTTTTATTCATTTTAGAGCAAAAATTTGCTCTGTTTTTTATGAATAACCTATTTGAAATTCTATCGTATCGCATAATTAAAAAGTTCTATCGGGGTGATAATTAGTAATTTCTAAGGAGGTTTTTTGCTCTGATATAATTTCGGAAACCAACTTCCCTGTAGCGGTAGCCATGGTCCATCCCATCATAGCATGACCTGTTGCGATGGTTAAATTTTTACATGTATTAGATTTACCAATATACGGCAATCCATCAGGTGACACAGGACGTAAACCAGAGGCAGCTCCATTTTTTTCTTGCTGAGTCAATTCAACATCTGGATAATACTTTTTTGCAGCATTAGCAATAGCCTCTATCCTTACTTTATTAATGTCGTGATTTATTCCTGCAATCTCCATAGTTCCTGCAAATCGAGTAAATCCATTCATTGGAGTAACTGCAACTTTTGCTTCGCACAAAATAGCTGGAATAGAAATCCCTGTTTCTCTTTCTGTGTTAATTCTATAGCCTTTTCCTGCCTGAAGCAATAATTTTAATCCTAGTTTTTTACTTAATACAGAACTCCATGACCCTGCAGCCAAAACAAACTCATCTGCTTTTAATATTTGTTTGTTGGTTTTAATTTCCAAAACTTTTTGACGCTCTACTTCGATATCTTCAACTTTTTCATTGGTATAAAAAATAACACCATTCTTTTTTAAATACACTTTCATCTCTTCCATAAATTCATGTGGTGTAGTATGGGAATCGCATTTAAAATAAGTGGCTCCTTTTGCATTTATAGTCACATTGGGCTCTAATTGCCTTAAGGTTTTAAGGCTAACCGCTTCTGCATCTAAGCCTTCTTGTTTTGCTAAATGAGCCGTTTTTATTTCTTCATCTAACATTTTATTAGTTTGACACAACATAAGTAAACCTTTCTTTTCGTAATGAAAAGTAAAATTTTCATCGCGTTTTATATCATCATATAGATCCTGGCTTAAAAGCGAAATATCTTTAATAACAGGAATGGCCTTATTTACATGTTTTAGAGTACAGGATTTGTTAAAAGCCAGAGTCCATTTAAAAAAATCTAAATCTAATCGGGGTTTTATATAAAGCGGACTTGATTTATCAAGCATCCATTTCAGCCCTTTTTTCATAACGCCTGGGGCTGACAAAGGAATAATATGGCTAGGAGACAAATACCCCGCATTGACATACGATGCGCCTGAATCAAGATTCGACTGATCGACAATAGTAACTTGATGTCCTTCTTTTTGAAGATAATATGCAGAGCATAAACCTATAATACCACCACCAATGACTATAATATTTTTACTCATTTCAATAAAAATCAAATTACCTGAAAACCATAAGCATAGGGATCATCATCATCTATTGTAATTGTATTATGCCCATAAATTCTTGCCCACCCTTTTATACTTGGAATTACTGCTGGTTTTCCATCTAAAAGTACTTCTTTTTCAACACAACCTATAAATTTACTTCCAATAAAACTCTCATGAATAAAGTCTTCTCCTTTTTTAAGGCTTCCTTTTGCATGTAACTGTGCTATTCTTGCCGAAGTTCCTGTTCCACATGGTGATCGGTCAATAGCTTTATCACCATAAAACACAGCATTTCTTCCAGAAGATTTTGGGTCGATTGGGTTTCCTGTCCACAACATATGAGTTACATCTTTAATCGTTTCATTTTCCGGATGAATAAATTTACCAGGATATTTTTCGTTAATTCTATCTCTCACAGTTTGTGAATATTGAATAATTTTTGAGGCTGTAAAATCATGAACTCCAGAAAAGTTTTTCTGTGGATCTACAATAGCATAGTAATTTCCTCCGTAGGCCACATCAAAAGTAATGGCTCCCAGTTCTGGACATTCTACAGACAATCCTTCTGCTGCTAAATAGCTTTTTACATTGGTAAGCTTTACCCAATCTACTTTCCCATGGGTTTCCTGATAATCAATTTCAACTAAACCTGCCGGGGCTTCCATTCTAATTTTTCCCGGATTTTTTGGTACAACTAACCCTTCCTCTATAGCTATGGTAATAGTTCCTATTGTTCCGTGGCCACACATAGGCAGACACCCGGAAGTTTCAATAAATAGGATTGCAAAATCATTATCTGGATGATGTGGAGGGTATAATATTGAACCGCTCATCATATCATGCCCGCGGGGTTCGTACATCAGTCCTTTTCTAATCCAATCGTATTCTTTTAAAAAGTGCTGACGTTTCTCGCTCATAGTATTTCCAACTAAGCTTGGGCCTCCACTTTTTACAACTCTTACAGGGTTTCCGCAAGTATGAGCATCTATACATACAAAAGTATTACTTGCCATTCAAATTATTTTTTTAGTAGATAGTTAAAACTTAAAGGGTGCCATAAATTGCACCCAATAAGCCTATTTGAGTTAGTCAAACTCGTATTAATTATCGATGTTTTTATATTTTATTTACGCTTTTACTCCCATTAACCAATCTGGAAATTCCTAGTGGGTTTTCGTTTTTTAATTCATCTGGCAATAATTCATTTGGCCAGGATTGAAAACTTAACGGACGAACCCACCGCTTAATAGAATCTACTCCTACCGCAGTAAAACGACTATCTGTAGATGCCGGATAAGGTCCTCCGTGTAGCATTGACGGACAAACCTCAACACCCGTTGGAACGCCATTAAAAATAATACGTCCCACTCTATTTTGTAGCGCATCAACTATATTAGAGCTATTACTCAACTCCTCTTCATCAGCAATTATTGTTCCTGTTAACTGCCCTTCCAAATGATTAATTATGGCTTCTAATTGTGCTTCATCTTCACATTCTACCAGCATTGAAAACGGTCCGAAAACTTCGTTATGCAATGTTGGGTTTTCTAAAAATGTTGCACCCTTAACTTTAGATACTGCTTGTCTTGCATAGTTAGTTCCCACTTCAGAATTGAAGGCTGCTAAAACATTTACTTCAGATTGTGCCAAAGCCATTGCTTTATTGTTTTTGTATGCTCCAAAAATATTTGGATGTAGCATACAGGAAGGTTCTATTTTTACAATTTCTTCAGATAAAACATCTGCAAACTTTGTTAAACCCGCTCCTTTTATTCCCAACAACAAACCTGGGTTTGTACAAAATTGTCCAGCCCCTAAAGTAATTGATCCTGCATAGGTTTTTGCCCATTCTGATGCTTTGTTGTTTAATGCTTTTGGCAACAAAACCACTGGATTAATACTCCCCATTTCTGCGAATACCGGAATAGGTTCTTCACGCTTTGCAGCTAAATCAAACAAAGCTCTACCACCTTTAATACTCCCTGTAAATCCTACTGCTTTTACTTTTGGATGCTTTACCAATGCTTGCCCAACTTCTATTCCGCTACTATTTAAATTTGAAAACACACCATTTGGCATCCCTGTTTTTTCAGCGGCTTTAATCACTGCAGATGCTACCAACTCGCCAGTCCCGGCATGCATGGGATGTGATTTAACAATTACAGGGCAACCTGCTGCTAATGCAGCTGCTGTGTCGCCTCCTGCTGTTGAAAATGCTAACGGGAAATTTGATGCACCAAAAACGACAACGGGTCCTAGCGCCACATTCATTTTTCTTAAATCTGCTTTTGGTATAGGTTGTCTGTCTGGTTGTGCTGTATCTATAGAGGCCTCTACCCAGTTTCCTTCTGTAATATGATTTGCAAAAGCACGTAATTGCCCAAGTGTTCTGCCACGTTCGCCCATAGCTCTTCCGTTAGGCAACCCACTTTCAGAAACATACACCTGCAATAATGTATCGCCTAATGCTTCTATCTCATCTGCTATGGTATTTAAAAACAGAGCCTTTTCCTGTCCTGATTTTTTCGAATATGCTTTAAAGGCCTTAGCTGCTAGATTTGCTGTTTCATTGATTTCATCAGAAGTGGCTTCAATAAACACCTTATCATTTTCAATATTTAACTGCGGATTAAAAGTTTTATATGTTTTATTTCCTTTTCCTGAAAGTTGATTTCCGATATAATTTTTTCCTGTTATCATAAGCCTTCCTTAGCCCTCCATAGGAGGGTAATAATTTGTTTTATTTGTTATTAATTTTTGCGCTATGCTTTTCTATATCTACTGGTTTGTATACCACTTTTGCTGACACTGGGTACTTTACTAAGAGATTTTCAGGGCGTATTGGTCGTTTTTCAAACCCTCCTCCACAATTTGGACAAACATGTTGTAAAACGGTTTCTACACAATTTTTACAATAGGTACATTCAAACGTACAAATCATGGCCTCTTGAGAATCAAATGGTAACGATTTATTACAGTGTTCGCATGTTGGTCTTATGTCTAGCATGTATGTGCTTTATATTGTTTTCAAATACGTTTTAAAGTTATTGAAATTTTTATTTTCTCAGAAATTTCTGTGTTAGTAATTGCCGTTCTGTTGAAGCTCTTTAGTCTACCAAAAACGCATTTCCTATTTGGTTTTTTCTTGTAATCATCTTAACTTATTTTTTTAATGTTTAAAAGACTTAACTTATTAAATTCAGAACTTCAAGTCTTTCTTTTGCCTGAATATATCTTGCTCGGACATCATCAATTTCGTATTGAGTTAATTTCTTACCAAAGGTACGAAGTCCTCCAGCAACATCATTATGATGAATTCCCATAGCAAGTTTAAGATATTCCATAAGTAGTGGCTGAGCATCTAAATACGAGATGGAATTCATTGCCTGAGAAATTTTATTTGCTTCAACCCATTGTCCGTTTGAAACATATTCCTGCATGCTAACACTAGCTTTTGGAAAAATACAACCAACTCCTGTAATTCCACCACATGCACCAGCAAGTCCTGCATGTACAGTTACGGTATCAACACCTGCCAAAATTTTTAAATCTTTGTTTGCCAACATCATCGTTTCAATAATTGAAACATCAATTGTAGATATTTTAAGGGCATTTATATTCGGTAGTTCAGCAAGTTTTAGAAGAAGCTCGGTTGAAAGCGCATGATAACCAGCTGCATCAGGATTGTTATAAGGCATTACTGATACACCTGTACCTCTTGCAATAGATTCTGCAAGCTCATAGTACGCATACATTTCTTCATCAGAAGGAAGTTCCTTAGTTTTTGGTGGCATAACCATTACGGTATCTACACCAGCTGTTGCAAGTCCTTCAACGATTGTTGCAAGTTCTTCTTTAGTTTCTGCTGCAGCACCACTGATTAAAGGCACATTATAATCTTTAGCAACCTCAGAAAGAGATTTAAGTAAGGAAAAACGCTGCTTTGGGCTCAAGTAGCTATTCTCACCCAGAGTTCCAGAACCAACAAGTCCGTTCATTCTACTTCCTCCCTTTCCTTGAACTTTTAAAATACCTGCAGCCTGTTTTTGTGTTGCATCAAAGTCAATTTCAAGAGCGCCAGATTTTGACTCTTTCAACCATGTAAACACAGCTGGCATAACGCCTTCCCATTTTAAACTCATTATTTTGATAATTTAATTTTCTACAAAAGTATAGCATGTTTCATATTCATTAATAGTGTCTATTTATCCATTATATGTATTATATTATCCAAATATTTTTTATATTAAGTTTAATTGAATATTATTTACATATTTTTATATTGTAAACTAAAACACAATGAAAGTCCTACCTTTTAAAATTCCAAAACCTGAGGATGATGCCTTTATTTTCCAGGTAGATTATGCCAATACCTTTTACGACAAACTGCATCAACACGAAGAAATCCAAATAAGCTATATAGCTGAAGGTGAAGGCACTTTAATTGTTGGAGACACCATAAATTATTACACCAAAGGAGATGTTTTAATTATTGGAAGTAACATTCCTCATGTGTTTAAAAGTGATATTAAAGCTTCTCAAAAATCGCATATGCTTACTTTATTTTTCACCAATCAATCTTTTGGCCCTAACTTTTTTGAGCTTGAAGAGTTAAAAGCATTAACGCCTTTTTTCAAACGTGCTAAGCATGGTTTTAAAGTTACTTCGAAACAAAATACCATTGCAGATTTATTTTTTAAAATTGAAGATACCTCTAAACTAAACCGCTTTATTAAGCTTCTACAAATTTTAAAGATAACATCAAAATGCAACTACAAAAGTTTATCTTCTTTTATTTATGACAAAAAATACTCTGATAATGAGGGCAACAGAATGCGTAATGTATTTGAATACACGATGAACAATTTTGAAAAAGATATTACATTAGATACTATCGCTGAAGTTGCAAACATGACTAAAAATGCGTTTTGCAAGTACTTTAAAAAACGTACTAATAAAACCTATGTTCAATTTTTAAATGAACTGCGATTAGAACATGCCTGCAAGCTTTTACTATCAAACGAAGATTTATCAATTTCCGAGGTTGCTGAAAAATCGGGTTTTAATAATATGTCTAATTTTAACAGACAGTTTAAGGTTGTAAAAAACACCAGCCCTTCGTTATTTAAAAAGAATAATCGTTATATAAAAGTTCTGTAAAGCAAGGCTTCATTAAGTTTCTTTTTACAAACCTTAAGCTGCTATTTGTCGATTTATATTATATGCTGAGATAATTGTAACATCATCTATAGCCATTACCTGACCTGCTTCAAATATATTAGCAAAAACAGATAGTATATTATAAGAAAACCAAATATTAATTAACTTTATAGGTATTTGCAAAGCATCCTTTATTCCCAATTTAGAGTCGTCTACATGCACCCATCTGTCTAAAGGCTGCTCGTACATACGATCCATTATATTTTTTGAACCAAAGTGTTTTTTTAGTCTTAAAAATATTTCTACATCAAATAACCATCGTGTTAAAAAAGAGTGCTTATATGCAACTGGAATAATATGTCGCTTAAAAACTTTTGCACCACATTGTGTATCTTTAATTGGTAGACCTAAAATTAAATAAACTATCATTTTTACTATTTTAGAAAAAATATTCCTAAACAAGTTTCTTTCAATTTGCCCTTCTCCTTTTCCTCTTGAACCATAAACAAAAGTTAAGTTATCGTTATCATGTAACGTCTCTACTAGTTTTTTAAAGTCGTTAAAATCTGTAGACAAATCGGCATCAATAAAACCTATATAATCAATATCTTGCCTGTTATAAAGGTAACGTGCACCAGATCTTACGGCTGCTGCTTTACCAGCATTCTTTTTTACATCCACAATACTTATTCTGGTTTGTACCTGCTCCTGAATATCTTGCAATACTTGCAATGTATTATCTTTACTGCCGTCGTTTACAAAACACAAATGGTAGGTATTGTGCGATTGAATAAACTTAATAAAAGCCTCAACATTTAACCTGTTTTCCTCATTGTAGCACGGTATAATAATTCCTGTTTTCATGATAAATTTGTTTTGATTTCTGATTCAAAAGTATCTGCGATTGACGTCTTTTTTGGGTGCAATTCGTTGGCAGGAAATGTTGTGTAGACGAATGAAAACTTTACTTCGACAAATACCACTCGTCGAAACAAAACTTTGTTATATCTTTAATTCGTAGAAAACAGCTTACATTTTTAATGAAAGAAAAGTCTAATAAATATTTAATTGTTGCTATACTTCTAGGAATTGCATTTCATGGCACTTCAATCTTTTTTACTTTAGAAGAGACCTATGATGCCTTAATCCATCTGTTTTTTGCAGATCATTATGCTAATAGTTGGTTTGAGCCCTGGAATTATAAATGGTATACGGGATTTACCGTAATGAGCTATCCGCCATTAGTGCATCAGGCCATAGCTGCATTTTCTTTTATTGGGGGTTTAAAATTTGGATTATTTACTATAGCCCTTATTAGTGTTATTTTATTTATAACCGGAGTTTACCGGTTTTCTCTATTAATCACTTCTAATAGATCAGTCGCAGGTTACGCCGCTATTTTATCTGTATTTTCATCTTCTTTTGTAGAAACTTTACACTTGTTCGGGCAATTGCCAAGTATTATTGGGATATCTATTTTAATGCACGCCTTACCAGAAATCTATTTATGGTTAAAGACCGGTAAGTATCGATATTTATTCACGTCATTATCACTACTGGCTGTTACTGTAACATCACATCATGTCACACCTATTTTTGGTATGGTCTTTTTTATTTTTCCATTAATAGGCATGGTAATTATGGATGTATCGAAAGAACGGGTTGAATCCATAAAGGCTATTACCATAAAACTATTTCTTAATAGCTTTTTTAAGCTGTTTAAACGCATTATAGGTTTCGGGTTGAGTGCTCTTATTATAATTATTGGATGCATCCTACCTTATTGGATAAATTCTAAAAATAATCCCATTACTCAGGTTCCTATCCCTCATGGCTCTCGTGATCATTTTTTGGACGTTACATCATCAGGATTGGTATTCTTTTTAATTCCTTGGGGCGTCTTGCTTATACTTATTCCGTACATTTTTTATAGATACTATAGTAAACGCTATTTGTTTTTTGGTTTATCTATAACCCTATTATTTATTTTAGGAACCGGAGGCACAACCTTTATCCCTAAATTTGTGTTAGGTGAAACGGCTTTTAATATTTTAACACTTGACCGGTTTACGCTTTGGGCTTCTATCATGGCTTTACCGCTTTTTGGGGAATTTACTTATCGCTTTGTTCAAGGGGATTTAAGAGACTTAATTCAAAAGAAATTTGGTGCCATTTACCATCGTACAATTGGAGGCATATTAGCAGGCCTGTTTATATTCATGGTTGTTTTTACTATGAGTTTAGGGTATTTTAGGCCCTCGCAACCTCAGCAAATTAAAATGCTGCCCATCGTTAATTTTCTTAATCAAGACCAACACGATCAATGGCGTTACATGACTTTAGGTTTTGGAGATCAAATGGCTTGGTTGTCTGCACAAACCAGCGCATTAAGTGTAGATGGCAATTATCATTCGGCAAGACGATTACCAGAACTCACCACACGCCCTATTGAGCGTTTAGAAAATTCAAAATTTAAAGGTCTGGAAGGTATAGGATCTTTACAGCAATTTTTAACAACCCCAGAAAAGTATCATCTTAAATACATTTTTTCTAACGATAAGTTTTACGACCCTATACTATATTTCTGTGGCTGGCAGCGTTTGCGACAATTAGAAAATGGCATCCAGGTATGGGAAAAGCTAAATGTACCACCAATTTCATCAATTTTACCAAAAGAAGATGTTGCTACCTGGCAAAAATTACTTTGGGGTATTATTCCGTTTTTAACAGTTATTATAGCTTTTATACTTAATATCCAGGCGCTTTGGATTCGTGCTTTAAAAGCAAAAGCATTAACGGTCCCGGAATACTTGAACTTTAAGACTAACTATAATAACTCGTTTTCAAAAGGGCTGCTTAAAACAACACATATTTGGTCGGTATGTCTGGCAATCATTTTATGTTTTAGTATTTATAAATTCTATATAAAAAATGATGCGCATCATTCGCCAGAAAACGCCATTTTAGCTTACTATGATGCACTTGATTTTAAAGCATTTGAAAAAGCACACCGCTTAATTAATCCCGAAAGCCATATATCAATTGCTCAATATATGCTAGAGGTTTCGGTAACCGACGGCTTATTAAGCTCGTATGCCAAATTAGATGCTATAGAAACAGTAACAACTCATAAAACCGATCGTTTAGCAACAATTACAGTAAACACGAATTGGATTACCCCTTTAGAAAAAATCACCAAAACAGACTATAAATCACTTATTAAATTAAATGGTAAATGGTATATTCAACCAGAAGATATCGATTTAGATTTACCTCCGGATCAGCTTTATTCTGATAATTCTACGGGTTATTTTAACCAAGGACGTAGACGCATAACTACAGAACAAACCCATCATGAAGATGTTTTAAAACAGCCTGCTTTAGAGATACTTTCTGCTAAATTAATAAAGTATGCAAAAAGCTATGCTATAATTGGTGAGGTTCAAAACATAGATAATGTGCCTGCAGATGTTGTTTTAAAAGGCACTTTATATAATGATAACAATAAAGAACTGGCAACCTTTAACGCCAAATATCATGTAAAGCATAAATTACTACCTAAAGAAGTTAGTTCCTTTAAAATTAACTTTGAAGGTATTGCCTGGTCCAGAATTCAAGATTCTATTCCTAAAACATTTAATCCGGATGAGTTTACACCTATTGCATTTAGCGAACAACCAACTAAATTTAACTTGCAGGTCGCCGGTAATGTTTCAGGATCTGATTTGTATAAAAAAGCAACTATAAGTGATTTAAATATTTCTTCGGAAGCTGTTAGCGGAAAATTATTCAATTCGGGATTAGAAGAAATTACCGTTCCACAGTTGCTTATCTCCTATTATGATAAAAATAAAAACATGGTCTGGGTTGATCATTTGTTTATAGAGGAAGGTATCAGACAACAACGGCAACAAAATTTTAATTATCCGATTTTAAAGGATCATAGTATCAACATAATTACAGATAATATGAAGAACTGTTTTGTAAATGGCTTACCAAATGAAGACATTTCGAATAAAATAGTGCCTAATAGAATTAAAAATCAAACGCATATTGCTTTACAAAGCATAGACCACCCAAACTATAAGTTTATCAAAATAGAAACTAACAGTTATATAGGAAACTCGAATTAATGACATTAAAATCTACATATCTTTTAATAATTGTATTGGTATTTTCATCATTCACGTCATCTGTGGACACATCAACCATTAATCCTGATATTCAATTACTTACTGCAGAAACCGAGTTTGAAGCAGGTAGTACTATCGTTTTAACATTCTCAACGACCAATACTTCTACACCTAATTTATATTTAAGCAATAGTTATGGGGCAACTATTCTTAAACCTCATTTGGAAAATGGTGTTTTAAATTATCAGCTTCCCAAAACCTTCAGCAACAAGGCTGGGAAAGTTAACTGGACATTACTAAGTGATAACACTCGCCTTTCTGGTCAATTAAATGTATCCTCAAAGCAAGAAGTTGTGTCTATGGAAACCTACTTAGGCCCCCCAAGTATTGAAGCTGGAGAGACCGATTATACCATGCTTGTTGTTATTCCAACAGATATTTACGACAACCCTTTAAAAGATAGTACTGTAGTTTCAGTAAAGCATCAATTTTTAGACCAAGAGCGTAAAGCTATCATTTATATGAAAAACAGCATCAGCTATAAAAATATAGCTTCAGAGTTAAAAACAGGTAGAATGCTTATCAGCTCTGAGTGCCTAGGTAAAAACTCAAAAGAATATGATGCTAATATTATGTCTGGCATTCCAACAGATTTCACTATAACCTATAAGCGGCATCATGAGTATGCCGATGGAAATCAAATAACGAACTTTTCAACATCTGTTATAAAAGATAAATACAACAATATGGTTAGCGATGGAACTTATGTCGATTTTTTTATAACCAATAGTTCAAATCATATTCTTAAAACGTCTGGAAGCACTATTAATGGCATTGCAAATGCTAAGATGATTCATCCAGATCACAAAGACATCTGGACGGTTAAAGCCTTTATAGAAGGGATGGCAAAAAGCAATAACCTATCATTAATTTACAAACAGGCTGTTTTAGATTTTCGGGTTACTCTTTCTGAGGATAACCGAACAATAAGTATTGGCCCAATAAAAAGCTTTATGGATCAGATGATTCCTGATGGCCTGGAAGTAAAACTGCACGTCTACCAAAATGATATAAAACTTAAAACACTTTTTAAAAATACCTTCGAAGGCCATACCCGTTTTAAATTAAGCCCTGATATTTTCCCTAAAGGCAGCTATACTTTTAAAATAGAAACTGCCGGCATTAAAAAAACACATCAAAATATAAAACTATGAGGGCTATAAATAAAAACATATTACGTGTGGTTTTAATACTATCTTATATAGCTATCATTGCGTTTATAATTTTTGGCATCAGCAGTTTATATAGTTACCTCAACACTGGTGCAGATAGAAGTACTATGCTACATACAGATATAAAAAAAACTGATCAGTACTTACCAAAAATAATCTGGACCCCTTTAAATAATGAAGGCCGGTTAATGGATGCGCAAACCTTAAACGCTATTGAAAAAGATTATTTAGATGCCTGGTATATAAAACATATCGCTTATAAAACTAACGAAACAACAGGCATAAACGATTATTACACCAACAACGCTCGTAAAAACATTTTTAATATTATTAAACAGAATACTGTTAAAAATATCGCAATAGAAGGTACAACTTTAGAGCATCATCCTGCCATAGAGTTCTTTAGTGAAGATGGTCAATTAGTGGTTATAACCGACAGGGATGTTGTAGAATATAAACGGATTTATGAAAATAAAAATATCATTTTAGAAACCAAAGAAAAATCGACTTACAAAGTTATTTTATTGTTAGAAGATGGCTTTTGGCGTATTCGGCATATTATCAAACAGAAAACCGAAGATTACAATGCAGATATAGATCCTGTTTTAAATGATGTAACTGATATAAAAGGTATTAATTATTACCCTCAAGCCAATCCCTGGAATATGTTTGGCGACCAGTTTGATACAGAGATCATTACCAAAGACTTTAAACTCATTAAAGCATCTGGACTCAATAGCATTCGGGTTTTTGTGCCATATCAAGATTTTGGTAAGGCTAACGTTAAGCCTGAAAAACTAAAAAAACTCTCTCAGGTACTAGATTTAGCCGGCGAGCAGCATTTAAAGGCTATCGTTACTTTGTTCGATTTTTATGGTGATTATACGGTATTGGACTGGACACTTAATCAACGTCATGCAGAAACCATAGTATCTACTTTAAAAAACCATAACGCATTATTAGCCTGGGATATAAAAAACGAGCCTGATTTAGATTTTGAATCCCGTGGACAAAAACAAGTAATAGCTTGGTTGGATAGTATGATCAATCTAGTAAAATCAATTGATAAAAAACACCCTGTTACTGTTGGGTGGTCTAATGCTGAAAGCGCAACGCTTTTAAAAAACAAACTGGATCTAATCACTTTTCATTATTATGAAGGGTTAGATGATTTAGAGGCGACTTATACCCGTTTAAAACAAGGTATTACTAATAAGCCTATTGCCATAACCGAGTTTGGTATATCATCGTATAAAGGGCTTTGGAATCCTTTTGGTCATTCAGAAAACAAACAGGCTGCATATCATAAACAGGCGCAACACATTTTTAATACTAATGATATCCCCTTTATGTCTTGGACACTCTACGATTTTGCAGACATACCAAAGGAAGTCGTTGGACGACTTCCCTGGAGAAAACGGGCTCAAGAACATTTTGGGTTTATAGCCCAAAACGGAGAGACCAAACCCGCTTTTAAATACATCTCTAAAGAATAAATGTATTAACACTTAACTTTTAAATAGACTTTTCCTTCGAGATATACGGGGCAAAAATTTTGTGCAATTGTTTAAGCTATAATTTGATCTTCTATTATTAGTGCTTCTTTTTTATTAATGATACTTTCAAAAGTATTCAAGTATAGTTCAGCAATTTTAGACATTGGATATGCTGTTGCAGCTTTATAATTTGCTTTTTCTAATTCAATTCTATAAGCATGGTTTGAAAGAATATTTACTATGGCTTGAGCCAAACTGCCAACACTTTCCGGATCAAAAAATTCCCCTTTGTAACCTTCATCTTTTACTAACAATGCTAAATCTCCTAAATCTGGCATAACTACTGCTTTACCGTAACTCCCGGCTTGGTGCAACACCCCTGAGCTACCCGTTGTAGAGGTGTAAGGAAAAACCACTACTGCGCTTTCCTTAAATAGTTTTGGCACATCTTCTTCTGCAACATAGCCCGTAAATGTTATGCCTTCTATATGGCTATAGGCTTCTTTTACAGATTCTAAATACCCTGGCGTATTAGGATTATCTGTTCCGGCAATGACAACTTCTAAATTCAAATTTGAATGCCGTTTAATTCGCTCTACAGCTTCAATCATACCTTCTACTTTTTTGTAGGTTCCAAACTTTCCAAAAGCCATTACTTTAAAAGGCTGCAAAGGGATATCGTAAGTTGGTTCTTCAAGAATTTCAAAAGTCCCATGTGGTATTAACTTTACATTTTTGGCCTTATATTTTTTTTCTAAAACATCAACATACTTTTGCATGGTTAAAGCAACTACATCGGCTTGAAGAATTAATCGTGTAAGCGTGCTTCCTATAAATCCGTAAATTTTCTGCATGATCTTGTTACTGGTAAAACCGGCTTTTCCTAAATCTACTTCTTCTAAAATATTATGCAATAAAACGATATTAGGAATCCTCTTTAACTTACAAACCAATGGTAGCATTAAACCTAAAGCGGCGGCCACTTTTTTATCTCCAAACTTCATAAACTGCAAGTTGAATAATACTGTGTCTGGTCTGGTTTCATTAATAGCTTTAGTTACACTATAAATATTTTTATAACTATTAAATGTCCAGCATTCTTTTATTGTTATTTTACAACCCGATTCGGCAAATTCAATATCTTTTTTACCTTCAGTAGTATCAGTTAACAATACAAGTTCTGTAATATCCTCTTTTTGTCTAAAGTGTTTTACTAAATGGTAAGCGTATTCATTTAAAGTAACCTTACTTGGTGGATATGCTGTTACGATTGCTAGTTTCATAAGTTCTTTTTTTATTGTTATCAAATGGTCTTATGGTGCATCCAGTTTTTATTTATTCAGAATATGAACATTTAGTTCTGGACGGTTCATAATATCTGTTTTTTAATTCCTCTGTAAATTTGCGATTTTTAAATCCTAAAAAGAGTGGATTATAGATAGGTCGGCATTTACTGTAGACGAATGGTAGATCACTTTAGATTAGCCAAAAATGTGTTTTTGGTTATACTTTCTTTTTCGATTTAACCTGGTCTAGTTTAAAGCAAACCAGCTGGATAATTAATAACAAAACCATTGCAAAAATCTGTATATGCACCACTTGTTCTAAACACTCGTGGTAAAAAATAACCAACACCATTTGAAGCCCCCCAAATACACCAGAAATTATAACCGGCACATATTTATCTAAAGACAAATAGTAATATGCAAATATGTTAGAAATAGCAAACATACTTGTAGCAATAGCATACTTCCATAAAAGCGGTGCCATAGCTATATAACTTTTACCAAATAAGAGATTAATAATTGTTTCCGGGAAACTTAAACATGTTAAAACAATAACTAACGAAATAGCTGCGATATATCCAACATATTTAAATAAAGTAGGGGCTGTTTCTTTTCCTTCTTTTTTAAGTTGAACCACTGTTGGCAATAAAAGCATTACAAACATCCAGGCTATAAAGTAAACTACTCGTCCAATTAAAGCTAAAGACGCATACAACCCTGCTTCATAAGATTCAAAATAATGCTTTACTAAAAGGATATCGCTATTATTAATAATGATTTGCGTTAACTCATAAAAGGCTGTTAATATAAAAAAACGCTTTACTTGTTTAGCATGTGATACCTCTATTACTGCTTTTGCTTTAAAATTTATAGTCTTAAATTTAAAAGGCACCAGTCCGAATCCAAAAGAGATAAAAATTCCGATAGCAATAATAACTGAAGATTCTATATTAAATAAGCCTATTAACCCCAAAGTAATCAATAAGCGACTTAACATTTCTGACTGATAGGTTATAGATAATGCTTTAAACGCTTTTTTCCCTTGAAAAACACCTCTGTTAACACTCATTAAAAAATACAATGGTACCCCACAACCAAATATAACAAACATACCAGAGGTTGATGTGTGAAACAGCTGCTGTAATTGTGTAGCAAAACCTATAATTACTGCCCCCAAAGCAATACCTACAGCAAGTGCATTTTTATAAATTTTTGAGATAAAGCTCTTAAATAATTGATTTTCGAATAACACCGAAAATTTTGCAGTTACCAATTGAAAGGTCATTGCTATAAAAGACAGTACCAATAAAAATGTAATGAGTACCGCAGCATCTGCAAATTGAGCTGGACCTAACAGACGGCCAAGAATTAAATTATACAAATAATTCCCTCCGTTTACTGCTAAAACACTTATCATAAATAACTGTTCTGGCGTTATTTTTTTTCTCAAACTATTTGCTATTGTAATCATTTCTAAAAATGTTATTAAGATTAGCCATTTCAAATTGTTTACTAATACATTTGTTTTCTTGTCCTAAAACAAATAATATTTTACTGCGTCTTTTAGCTTTAGCAGAAATAAACTGCATCACATTTAAAGCTTTACTATCTATACGCTTAACTTGTTTAAGGCATATCACAATCTCGTAATACCGATCTAACAAATTGTTAAAATAATTGGCTACCTGATTAGTATGCATATTTGTAAAATCGCCGTGGATTTCAAAAACACCTTTGTTGTTTATTATTTGAAAGTTCATAGTATTTTAAATTTGGGAGCTATTATTTAGGCTACATTACTTAAATACAAATCGTCATAAACTTCTTTGCATCCTGTTCCAACAACAAAAAACTTTATATCATGCTTTACCGTACCAGCATATATAGATCGTAACGCCATCATACCATGAACATCAATCTCCGTTACGTTTTCTATATTAATAACTAAATCTTCAAGATTTAGCATAACCGCTTCGATATGGTTTTTAAAGCTTAATGCAGTTATTGTATTAATAGCGCCTGCTGCAAAATAAATTCCGTTTTGTTCTGTAATAGTAAGTGCCATAATTTCTATTTTTTAAGTTGATATTGATTTGGTTTCTGATGTAAATATCATTTAACTATCAATAGAAAGACCATATATTTCGGTGAGTTGCAGTTTGCTGTAGATGAATGAATCGATACTTATGCTTAACTTGCATTATGATAAAAACCCAAATAATACCCTTTAATTTTCGAGTCGTAATACTTGCGTTATTTCTAACTCCTTCTTTGTATGCTCAAAACATGCAAACAGGTTTTAATTACTTAGAAACCGGTAAATATAAAGCCGCACAATTATTTTTTGAAACCGTATTAAAAGATTATCCAAACAACAAAACCGCTAAATTATGCTATGGTCGCGCAGTTGGATTAAATGGAGATTCTAAAACAGCGGTTTCCATATTTACTGATCTGCTAAAAACACATCCAAACGACTTTGAAATTAAACTCAATTATGCCGAATCTTTACTTTGGAATAAAAATTATAACATCGCAAAACCTTATTATGAAAAGCTGATAAAAGACAACAATCAAAGTTTTCCTGCACTTTTAGGTTATGCTAATACATTATCAAATCTTAAAATTTATGATCAAGCTCTGGTTTATGTCAATAAAGCCTTAGATGTTTCTCCAGGAAACCCCAATGCATTAAACTCTAAAAAATACATCTATTTAGGTTATGCATACCAAAACCAACAACAACAAAATTATGCTGAAGCGGAACGGCTTTTAAAAGAAAACCTTGAGTTTTTTAGAGATGATAAGGACACCTTATTAAATCTTGCCAACCTGTATTTGATTTCAAACGAATTAGAAAAAGCCCAAGACACCTATACTGGTATTGCTAAAACCCCAGAGAATAAAATCACTGCACTAAATGGATTAGCGTTGGTAGAACATTTAAGCGGAAAAGAAAAAAGCGCTTTAAAAATAAGCCAACTGGCATTTGATACTTTAGATAAAGATGCAGATGGTGTATTAGTAAAACAAACCAAAGAACGTTACATACAAGCCTTAATTTGGAATAAAAAGTATAAGCAAGCCAAAAGTTTAATAGATACATTAGTAAATAAGACCCCAAACAAAAATTGGATCTTGGCTTTGCGTGCCACACTAAACATTTATAAAAGCAATTTTAAAAAGAGTGTTGCAGATTACAACCGCATTTTAAAGAATGACAGCAGCTCGTTTGATGGGAACTTAGGAAAAGCAAATGCTCTAAAAGCTTTGGGCTTTTATGATGATGCTTATACATCGGCAGAAAACACATTAACCTTTTACGAGAAGCAAAAAGATGCTACCAATTTTATAAAAGATTTAAATACCCGTTTTACCCCTTTTATAGAAACAAAAGGATCTTATAGTTTTGATAATGGCGATAATGAGGCTTTTACATTACAAAACCATATTGTGTTTCCAACGTCCACTAAATTTAAGTGGTTAGCCAATTATAGTTACCGCACTACAAACAACAACATAACTCATAACAAAGCAACATCAAACAACTTCTCTGCGGGCTTAGCGTATCAATTGCTGCCCAATATAACGTTTAAGGGAACTGCTGGTATTACCTCAGCAAAGGCTAAAACCGATGATTATACCCAATTATTAACCGATGTGTCGTTTAATATCAAACCCTTTAAATTACAGGTTTTAGATATTGGCTACAAACGCGAGGTTCAAAATTTTAATGCCGATTTATTAGATCGTGAAATTGTAATGCATCACTTTTATGCCAATTATAATCTCAACACCAATTTTAACGTGGGTTGGTTCACACAGTATTATTACACCTCACAAAATGATGATAATACCAGAAACCTATTATTTACCTCGTTGTATTATACCATTTTAAGCAAACCAGTATTAAAAGCGGGTTTAAATTACCAGTACATTACTTTTAAAAACCAGGTGCCTGCTATTTATTTTAGCCCGGAACAATTTAATGCCGGTGAAGTTTTTATAAACCTGATTAAAGATGAAGTGATTACCAAACCCAACGCATGGTTTTACGAGTTAACCGCAGCTACAGGTTTACAACACATTGGAGGTAACAGCAGCCAGAGTACGTATAGAATACAAGGAACGTTGGGCTATAAATTTTCTGATCGTGCGCTTATAAATGTATTTGGTACACGCAGTAATATTGCCTCAGCAACAGCTGCTGGATTTACGTTTACCGAAATAGGATTACGTTTTAAATGGTATTTGTGTGGGAAGCCTGGTTTTAGGGAGTAAATACTTCTAGTAATTAATTATACATGTTATAGTTGTAACACGTTTTTTATTCCGACAACAATTTTTCAGGTATTTTATAACTCGCGGCATAAATCAATTTCTTTTCACTTTTTTTTAGCTTTTCTATACTCGATAACTACCAGGAGTACGCATTAAAGTTTGTAACTCATTAAGATACTTTTCATAAACTTCTCGTGGAAACGTATTATGTTTAATACAAATTGAAGCGGCTTTCCCTACGATTTCTCCCATCATACCACAAGTACGCATCACACGTACGGGTCCTAAACCTTCTTTGGTTACACTTATATTGCGTCCGGCCATAAACAAATTTTTTATATTCCTGCTATAGAGTGTTCTGTAGGGGGCCCAATATATCCCTTTATATTCATAATCTTTACCTACGGTAGCTTGGGATATAAACTCTTGTCCTTTTAAATCGTTATCAAAAGATGCATGGGGGTTATGAATGTCGATATGCCATGAACAGGGAAAAGCAGGGTCAGGGAATTGCTTTTGTAATTTGAAATCATCAGAATTAAGAATAACATCTCCCATGAGCCTTCTTGATTCTCGTTTCCCAGCAATATATGCAGACCACCCTAAGCGGTGGTTCGGATAAAGTTTATCCACATTTTTTAATGCATCCCATGCGCCATACATTGCTCTAAAATTTAAATCCCGAATTTTCTCTATGTCTGTAATGGGGTTTTTATCAAATCCACTTTCCCAAAACCAGCCACCTAAATTGCCTAAAGGGTCTTCTGCCCCCCATTGGCCTTTATAATTTTTTCTCCCAGGGAAAGGTTTATCACTTAAGTCAATGGCCCATGGACATCTAGGAAATGGTTGTTCTACGTTTCCTATTTCACAGGACATGGTCAGTGCTGTTTTGTCCTTGCATTCACATTTTAGAACCTCTTCTTGATTGGCGGCATCCAAGACGTTCCATAAATTACTCATGCCCATGATTTGTGAGCTTGCCATTTCGTAATCTGCTCCTGCTAAATAGCCTACTGTGGCATCACCTGTACAATCTGCAAAAAAACCTGCTTTAACTCGTTTTCGAATAGCTGTTCGTGTATTTTGAATGATTACTGCCGAAATTGTCCCTTCATTATACTCAACCTTAATAGCTCGTTCTTCTAGAAAGATTGTTATTCGTGGTTCGTCTTCAACGATTCTATACTTTCGGGCATCATTGTACGCACTTCCATGAATAGCATTCCTAGATCCATATTTTGGCTGAGCCAATTCAGGTGCTATTTCCTTAACAATGTCTCCTACATGAGGAAAAGGTTCTTGTTGTGTTTTCCCTTCTGGCCATACACGAACTTCAGAACTTCCATTACCTCCAAAAACAGGTCTATCCTGTATAAGTGCTACTTTTAACCCATTTCTTGCTGCAGATAGAGCAGCACATACCCCCGCAAATCCTCCTCCTATTACTGCAAAATCAAAACTACCTCCATTTTCAGGTTCTTCTGGTAGTCCCAGTAAGTTCCTTCTAAATTTGGTTAAAGCTTCAAGTTTGTTTGTTGGCTCAAAATCGAGGGCTTTGCAAAAAAGAATGGAGTCGCAACGGCCTTCAAAACCCGTTAAATCGTGTAATGCAACACTAGCCTGTTTATCTACTTCTATAACACCACCATCATGCCAGTGCCACTCTGAACCTTTGGTTCCAAACACTACATTTAGTGGCTTATTGTTTATGAGTACTTGAAATTTTCCAGGTGCACCTGGTGCTTTCCATGGTGCAACCCAATCACGGGTACGTACCCATACACGATACTTTCCAGAAGAAGGGAATTCTATTTTGGTTTTTGCATCTTCAACAGGAATTCCTAAACCATGTGCTAGCAAATAAGAGGACCCCATTTGATCCATTATTTGTTGGTCTAAATCCCACCCTCCAAGGTTCTCAAACTGTTCGGCTTCTAAGAAAACAAATTCGTCGGTTGTTCTTTTGTTTATACATGAGGCAAGTCCTCCTGCTAAAAGGAATAGGCTTGCACTGCCTGCAGTTCCTATAAATTGCCTTCTTTTCATGTTTAATTAGTCTGTCTGTTATTTGTTATCTGGCACAGCAGTTTTGTATATGACTCGTTACGGGATGTTCGCGAGTTTCATTCCATTGGTTACTAAGATAATTAATGCATGTGAATTTCCGAAGTGAAAATCCATTACAATTAATTATACATAGCTTTATTGCTACTGGTCTTTTTTCATTTTCAGCTGATATATTATGCCGTAAATGAGTCCGATTATTCCGCCAAAATAACTGAAATTATGTATTGTTCCAGCTATCAAAAAACTTTTTCGGTCAGTTAAATCTCCTGGAAGATTCCAATTTGCAGTTACGTTTGAAATTATATACTTACCAACTAAAATTCCCACTATTCCAATTCCGATTGCAATTCCCAAAGTTCTAATTAGCGCTCCGAAAGCACTTTTCCACATAATTTTGGAATTCTTTTGAAACATTCCAACGATTCCAATAATCAGTCCGATTAAAAGTCCAAACCACCATGTTGATAAAACTCCAACTAAAGAGGCTGTTTGTCTTGGTTGATTTTCTCCCATAAAATAGAAGTGAAATTGTCGAAACTTAAATTTCGTAAAATATTCTGAAGAGATTGTGTAAGTAATTTGATTGTGTAAAAAGCCATAAATCGAAGCGAGCATTATCGAAATAATTATAATAAATATTAAAAGCCCAATTTTTCTTGTCATTTGGTTTTTAGCTTGCGCCCAATGTGTTTGTTTATGGCCTGTTACATGTTTCAGTAACTAATTATATATTTCACTAATATAATCAGATTTTCCTTTATTTTTTTTCTAACCATCTTAAAAATAAAAAGGCAAAAAACTTACGCTTTTTACCTTTTTATCAAGTTAGGGCAATTGCTATTAATAATTCTTATTTACTCTACAAGTAATTTTATAGTTTTATAATTAGTGTTTCGACCTTTAAGGGTGCAGAAATACAACCCTGTACTTAAGTGCGTTCTTGTTAATGGCAAACTGTTTTGGCCTTTTCTGGCATTAAACGTTTGTTGCTTAACCAGCACACCTAATTGGTTGTACACCATCAATTGTATAGTTTCATTAGCTTGGGCCGTAAACTGTATAGTGGTATTAGCACGCATTGGATTTGGCACAGCAACAGCTTTATTATAATCATCCTCTGTATTTAAAGTATCCACCGAAAGGGTATTCCTTTTAGAAAAACTTAGTTGCTGCAAACTTATGGTTTTTGTTTCTTCAATACCATTTTCAGCCAGCATAGTAAATACTACCGAGGTTACATCATTAGCTATAAACGTTGTTTGGTTTATAGATTTAAACTCAGAAAACGGTATACTATACGCTTTTAAATCTTCTGTAAGCTCTATATATGCTTTATATTGCGTTTCCCAATTATCGATTCCTTCTTTTACGAGCCTGATAATTAAAGTCCCTGTACCTTTGGCTTTTAATTGCAAGCTATTATACGCTGTTAAATTTATCGGGCTAAACTTTGGTGTTAAGGCTCTGTAAGCAGCAATATATTCGCTTGTAGCTGCTGTTAATTCAATATTTCTCTCGAGAGGAAACTCATCATCACTAAAGGTTTCTTCGTTAGTATTTACCGTATAATTAGTTACTGTAGTACTTGGTGCGGCATCATCGTAACCCCAGGGACCATCAGACATAAATAAATCATCTGGTGTTGCTATACCATCACCTATTCTAAATCCAATATCAAACAGGTTTCCGGCATCAACTTCCATATTGGTGATGTAGTTTCCATCTAAATCTAAGGTTGACGACACATATTCTACCGTTTTGGTTTCAGTAGCTCGTAATCCGCCATCAAAAGCAACAGCTTCACTTCTATTCGTATTTACAATTTGTAAATCTAACTTGCCGTTATGGTATTTTCCTTTTCTAACAAATACCGTTGGTGGTGGTGAGTTATTATAACTTGTTACCGGTTTTTGAACGTCTAGCAAACGTATTACTTCTTCTCCAAGATTTAATAAGTCATCTAATGAGTTTGACCATATCTGGAAGTTATAAAACCCAACATTATCCTCGTATTTATCTAAATTCCAATGACTTTCTATCGCAAAATTATTTCCATTATTTGTTGTTTTTGCAGATAAACTTAAAACAAACTCTAAAGAACCATCGATATTTCTAATCAATGCTTTTATAAATTGTTGTTCTCTAATTTCGATGGTAGATACCGAAATTAACTGGGCACCTAATAACCGGTCGCAAATATATTTTGTATGTTCATATACACCATCTTCTGTTTTAAGTGCCAGTATAGAACCAATGGTTTCTCCAGCTTTTAAATAATCAACAGCATACACATCGGTAGCATTAGTAATCCCAATTAAATCTTTAGGCGACGACTCTATAGCCTGGTCTTCATTAATAACTTCCAACGGTATTACATCTGCTAATTGAAATCCGCCTCCTTTATTAGTTGTCTTCTTTCCATATTCTGGTATTTTTTTAAATTTTTTAGCAGTAGTTTTATCAAACTTATAACTGCTTTTTGCCCGGTTAAAGTTTCGTTTACTTATTTGTTGCGATAGTCTGTTATTACTTTCTAATCCCCCTGTATTTCCTCCTGTAGTTGGCGCTTCTATAACAGGGCATGCCGCATAACCCGAGCACGAAGGATCTTCGCAATCTATAAGCCCGTCACCATCATCATCAATACCATTGGTACAATCTTCTTGTGGTACCGGAGCTGTTGGACAACGAGCACCATCATTACTTGAGCTAGATGGTCCGAAGGCAAATAGATTTGAATTCATAGTATTTGTTCCATCTAAATCTTGTACATTTTGAATCACATAAATAGTTCCTGTTTGGTTGGCCGATACATAAAAGCGTCCTGACGCATCAAAGTATACCGCTCCGTAGGTATAATTTAACCCGGTTAAAATAGGTACTACACCCAAGTTTTCCATCGTTCCCGTTTCTGCATCTATACGGTACAATATGTTACTATTCTTTTCTACGGTGTATAATTTATTATCTACAGCATTAAATGCCCAATCATGATGACTTATACTTTGAGTCAGATTAAGGGTAGCTATATGCTGCCCATAGCTGTCTGAATTTGGATTTAAGTTTATCTTATAGTATGTCGTTCCTCCTCCTTTTAAATAGTACATCCCGTCTGCACTAATATCACCTACATACCTGTTATTGGTTGGCAGTTCATCAATATATAGTGTTGTGGTTTCAAAATTCTTACCTATACGTACAATAGTTTTTGCAGGTGAGCTTAATGATCCCCAAATAAAGCCATCTGCCGGGTTATATGCCGCTGCATTAATACTTCCTTCTGTGACATTGGTTGCTACTTCATAAGAGTTCCCTGATGCTAAATCTATAGCATATACATCATTGTATTGAAATAAATACGCATTATAATCACAATTAAATGGTGCATCTTGTATGGTTAATTCATTATCTGTTATGTCTGAAATCATTTCACCGCTAGAATTTCTACTTGCGGTTGCAACCACACTATATGTTCCAACACTTAAAGATTCGGTTATAGGCAAACTCCAATTAAGATTATCTATAAGGAGTCCGTTCTCTGTTGTATAATCTGTTCCATTTAAAGATACAGTTAAACTATCATCTCCTAGCATAGTACTCCCCCATGTTCCTGTAAGTGTTGGCGTAGTATCCTCTGTTGTTAAACTATCTACGGTTGGGATTACAACACTGCCAGAAGTGATATTATTTAAAGTGCTATTTATAACAATACCTAATTCCACCCAAGTTTTATCTAATATTCCGGGAATAGTATCATCAATCCCTATTACGTCTCCATTTGATGTTTGACTGGTAGATGTAAAGCCATATAAGGCAATAATGGAATCTCCATCAATAATTAAATTAAAATTGTCTAAAACATAAGCTTTTATACTTTCTTCTGTAAATCCAAATTCTATCCAAAAATCTGTTCCGCTATTGCCTCCATCTAAATCGGTTCCTGCACTATAATCACTAATAACGGCATCTCTATTGGTTAATTCCAATTCATTATTTTGAGAACCATTTAACCATGATGTTTGTGATGGGGAAAGCCCTGATTTAGAATAATCTCTTAAATGGAAAGACACATATGGTGTTTGGCTTTTAACATTAGCTTCTATGAATAAATCTGCAATAAAGTCGCCGCTAACATCCATCCCAAAATAAAACGAAGCATTAGGGTTACTCTGTCCCATTCTTACTCTAAAATAGTAAACCTCATCTGTTATACCATCATTGAAGGAAACTGTTTCTTTCTGGGTTTCCATAATAGCATGGATAGCATTACCAACAAAATCTGTGTCTGCATTAGATTGCTGATCATCATTAGGGTCAAAATTATCAAATTTCATTAAAGCCTTCCAGTCTCCGCTAGCTGTATTCACAACATCTGTTTGCGCTGAAGTATTAAACGTTGCAAGTATAATTGTTATACAAATAAGTATTATTCTTTTCATGGTATTGTGATTTTATACCACAAATCTAAATGAGAATACAAGGGTAATTTTTAATTTTCGGCAAATGAAAATTAAGTGTAGACGAATGGTTAATCTGAGAGGTTTAACTATTGATGTATAACATAATAAACATTTTCATTATATTATTAAAACGGTTTGATTTACCATTATACTCAGAATGGTCAATCAAAAATCAATTCTTCGAAGCCTATAATAAATTAAGACGTTTCATAAGCTCTGGTCTGTTTGAACGACTTACGGGAATAACATCTTTTTTAATAAGCACACTATTGTCTTCAATATCTACAATTTTTTTAATATTGATGATGTATGAGCGATGCACTTTTAAAAACAAGTCTTTTGGTAATTTCTCTTCAATCTTTTTCATTGTAGAGTGTACTGTATAATTTTTATCTTCTGTTTTCACATTAATATAATCGCCTTTAGCTTCAATAAGGTATATATTAGGAATATCTAACTTTATTAGGCGTCTGTCTATATTAATATATAAATCATTGGCTGTAGACGTTTCAGTTTCTGTACCAGAAGGAGGTGCTATATTTCCCGGGGCTTTAGTTATTTTAGCTTTCTGAATAGCTTTTTCAAAACGCGGTAAGGCAATAGGCTTTACCAGATAATCTACAATACAGTCATATTCAAAAGCTTCTATAGCAAATTGAGGATCTGATGTTGTTAAAATTATCTTTGGGGGATTTTTTAAAGTTTGTATAAAGTCAAATCCTGTAAAATCGGGCATGTGAATATCTAAAAAAATCAAATCCACCTCATTTTGGTTTAAATATTTCATGGCTTGAATAGCATTTGGAAATGCTTCCAAAACATTTAAACTAGGCACATTTGCACATAATTGCGCTATAATAGTTCTGGCAGTAGCCTCGTCATCTACAATAATACAGTTCATACAATAAATAATATTATAACGTGTTTAAAAAGTCTGCTATCACTTGAAGAATGTTATTGAAATCTTCTCTACCAGTAGCTTTGTTCTTTTTTAAATTGTTTTCAAAATCTACAGCTATAGCATAACTCTTTTCAAGCCCTAAAATACTAATTTTATGCTTAAGTTTGTGTACATTTTCTGAAGCATCTTTAAAGTTTTTTGTTTCCATGTTTTTTAGGTAAACGGCTTTTTCATCAGGGAATTCTGTTTTTATAATAGTAATTAACTTATCCTTAAAAGCATCATCACCTCCTGAAAGCGTATTTATGTATGATAGATTAGGCCGTTCCATGGTTATTTTTTTAATGTAAAATGAAAGGTTGTTCCTTTTGCTGGTTTAGACTCTATCCAGATCTCGCCTTTATATAGATCTACAATTTTTTTAACTATAGATAGTCCAATCCCTGTAGATTCTTTACTTTCTTGCAACGCATGAAAGATTTTAAAAATCTTGTGATGGTATTTTTTATCTATACCAATACCGTTGTCTTTTATTGAAAACTGATAAAATGACTTTTGGTCTTGTACATCAATTTCAATACGTCCTTTGTCTTTATCATTAAACTTAACGGCATTACTAATTAAGTTTTGAAATAATTGCTGAAGTTTTACTTTATCTCCATAAACTACGGGTAATGGGTTTAAGATTTCAATTTTAATATGCTCAGGTACAAATAAGATTTGCTTTAAATCTTCTATGAGTGTATTTAAATCTACTTTTTCTTTTTTAGCAGCATCTGATCCTATGCTAGAATACAACAGAACATCAGAAATGAGTTGTTCCATCTTTTCCAGTGTGGTTTCAATAAGTTCTAGGTTTTTATTGCTGGCATCATCCAGCTTTCCTTTATTGTCTTCTTTTATCCAATTAACCAAAGCATCAATACTTCGCAGAGGTGATTTTAAATCGTGAGATACAATATGGGCGTACTCTTGAAGCGCTTCGTTACTCTTTGCTAATTTGTTTAAAAGGTCTACATTTTTAGATTCTGCCTTTTGCCGCTCTCTTAAATTAATAGCACTTTTTAATTGCATGGCTACCAAACTGGCAATACTCTCCAGGGTATATAAATGTTCTTTTGTAAAATAGTTTTTCTCTATGTGTTCTGAATCAATAAGCCCAATAACCTCTCCATCAGAAATTATAGGTACTGTTATTTCAGATGATCGTTTTTCATCATCAACAATATACCTAGAGTCTAATGCGGTATCTTTTATGATTTCTGGCTTTCCTGTTTTTGCAACCGTACCAACAATCCCCTTACCTATAGGAAGTGTGATTTTATTTAGAATTTGATTTTTACCGCTTACTTTTTCACCATAAGCTGCAATTTGCTCTAAGGTTTCATTTTCCTGGTCTACCAAATAGATAATACAATCATTAGTATTTAAATATTCTGCAATATTATGTGTGATTTCCCATGCTATTTCGTAAATATTCATTTTACCTAATATGGCCCTAGCTACATCATTAATCATATCTAATATTAAAGCCTTTTCTCGCTCGGAGGTTATATCTTCAATAAGTGCAACTCGGTATTTAATATTCCCCGATCTGTCTCTAACTGCATTGACATTGGTTTTAGCCCACAGTACAGAACCATCTTTCTTTTTATAGCGCTTATCTATAACAAAGTTGTCTATTTCTCCAGATTCCATTTGAGATAAATACAATTTAGACTCTGGGAAATCTTCTTTTACTGAAACATCTTCAATATTTAACATAGACAGTTCTTTTTCTGTATAGCCTAATAATTTTTGAATAGCTTCATTAGTTCTTACTATACCGCCTTTCTGTGTTAATACAATACCCAATGATGAGTTTTCTACTATAACATCTAACTCCTTTCTCTGTTCTTCTATAAGCTCTGCTGTGCGTTTAGACTCTGTAATATCTCTTATAATACCCTGGGCAGCAATGGGTTGTTTTACACCATTATAAATCACACTAGCATTAATATGTACCCACTTTACCGCTTTTGTTTTGGTAATAATTCTCGCCGTATAATTGGTAAATTTGCCATGCTTTCGTAATTTTTTAAATGAACTGAAGGCATAATTAGCATCGGGTTTATAAATAAGATCTGTTACATTAAGGCGTTCTTTGCTTATATCGTATCCAAAAAGCTCTATAGCGGCATCATTCATTTTTACGGCATTACCATTAAGATCCATTATTAAATAAGCATCATTAATGTTCTCAAAAACACCTTGCAATTGAGATTTTTTTTCCTCTAAAAGCAACTCTAATTTTTCGTTTGCTCCTTTTAACTCCTGCGCTGTATTAAAAAGTTGTAACGATTTATCTTCTAAGATTTTTTCAGCTTGTTTTCTAGCTGCTTTTTCTCGTGCCAAAGCACGCTGTAGTATGTCAATTTGATTTTGACTCATTCATTTTTATTAATTAAAAACCTGACCTCGGTACCGTCTTCTTTTAATTTTTCTAATATAATAGTGGCTGTTGAATTAAAATGCTCGAAAGTTTTATTCATTAATCCCAAACCAAAATGATGCATCGCCCTACTTGATTTATAAATCATTTCGAGGGAATTCTCTGTTTTTTTCACAACTTCAAAAGTTGGCAGTTCTGCCTCAGGATAAATTTTTCTAACTTCTACATGAATATGATTTTCTATGGAAGCAAGCATTTCTATGGGGTCGTTATATGTTGCTATCAAATCGGGGTAACTCACTTCTAAAACACTAAAAAAATGTTCGGCATAAACCAATAATAAATCATCAATAGAGATATTTGTATTAGCGCTTAAATGCTGAAGCAATTGAAGCATTTCTGAAAACTTATAAGTCCCAACGGAAGTATAAATCCCATTAGATTCTAAATTAGATGCGCTAATAATTTTATCTACCATTTCTAATCCAAACTTATCTTCAACCAAATCTAAAAACTCAGTAAAAACAATACCCTTCATCTTTATTTATTTTAACTCATTAATACTCCAATACGCTAATAGTTTTTCAATTTTAGAAATATACGTTTCATATTTTAATGGTTTTAAAACATATCCTGCAATTCCTATTTTATAGCACTCCAACAAGTCTTTTTGGTTGCTAGAGGTGGTTAAAATAACTGTTGGAATATGTTTTAAAGCATCATCCTTTTTAAGGATGTTTAAAAACTCTATGCCATTTATTTTTGGCATGTTTAAATCTAATAAAATTACGTCAGGTAATTCGTCTTTTTTTTGTAAAATTTTTAAAGCCTCTTCACCATTATGGGCCTCTATAACATTATGTTTTAATTTAAGGGAAGAAATCGTTCTATTGAATTTCATGGCTTCAATCGTATCATCTTCTATTAATAGTATATTTAAGGCTCTCATTATGTTATAATTTTCACTTTAGCTGTGTGAAATTAAATGAAGGAGATGAAATACTCGTTTTATTTCGTTAAGTCTAAATTAAGTGTAGACGAATGGTAGATAAGTGTCGACCAATGGTTTTGTTTTCATATACCAAGCCAAGCCAAAAAAAGAAAAACAAATTCTATAATTTCTTTACATAATCGGTAATAATCACAATTTGTGTTGGCCCAACTTTACCTTCAATATACTTATCGTTATCTCTATCTAAACGAATATTTCTTACGGCTGTTCCCTGCTTTGCCACCATGCTAGAGCCTTTTACTTTCAAATCTTTGATTAAAACCACAGCGTCGCCTGCATTTAAAATAGTGCCGTTTACATCGCGATGAATTATTTTATCACTTTCGTCTACGCCTTCTCCTGTAGCTTTGGCTAGCTCTAAAACATCATCTTCTAAATACATCATATCAAGCAAATCTTGTGGCCATCCTTCAGCTTTTAATCTGCTTAATAATCTCCAGGCTACCACTTTTACTGCCTGATGTTCGCTCCACATACTATCGTTTAAACACCTCCAGTGATTCGCATCTGTAGTTTCTGGGTTATTTATTTGAGAAATACAGGTGTTACATGCTAATAAACTTCCATCTACACCTGCTGTTGATACAGGAGGAACCTCATATATCTCTAAATTCTCGGTAGCCGCACATAACTCGCAGGTAGATTGACTTCTATCTTTTAAGGTTTGTAATAAACTCATTGTATGTTTTTATTTGATTTTGCAATAATAGGATTAAAAAGCAGGTTGTACAAATTGCAATTGCTTGTATAAAAAAAATGGATGCTTGAAAGCATCCATTTTTTTAAATAACACGTTATATTATTTTCTAAGTTCAGGAACTACTGTATAAATGGCATCCCCATGTACACCTGTAAAATATTTCTTTCCTATTTTTCCCATTTCCTTTTTTGCTTCTTCATCACTCCAATGGGCATCAAATAATTCTCCGTCTTTATCAAACTTTTTGTCTAAATCTGCTATCGAACTTAAAAAGTAAGCTTCTACAAATTCTGTTTTATCTGATCCGTATGCGTGGTTCATAGGGTAATAGCCTTTTACATATTCATTTTTGTGTGTAACATTTTTAGTATACTCGGTAAAAGTATCCATAAACTCTTTATAGGTACCATCTTCCGGAAAAGCAAAATGGCTAGTACGTAAGTATACAATCATATCCTTTGTTGGTTCTTCAGATAAAATTTTAGCATTCGGCATTGTTGCATAAATCTCATCAGAATGGTAAGGCGAATAATATTTTGCCTGCTTTTTAAAAAAGGCTTTTCGTTCTTCGTCTTTAGTCCATGCTTCTTTAGCCAGTTCTTCATTTCGTTTTGCAGCTAAATCGATAGCATTCCAGTTAGCAAATGCTTGTACATAAACCAGTTCTCTGTTATCTGGTGTAATTCGATGTAGATAAAAGCCGGCAGCCATAACATGTTCGTTCTTCCTGGTTACTTTATCCATGAATTCCTTTTCAGTGGCCTTCCATTCATCCATTTTAAAGTCCTCTAAATCCATGTTCCAGTGCATCGTAGTTATAGTAACATACTTAGGGCCTGCCGGGGCATCTTCCTGTGAAAAAATTGTTGTAGGGCTTAGTAGCAATAGCATCACTACAATTGCTGAAAATAATCGGTTGGTTGTTTTCATAATCTGTTAAAAATTAAAGTTAATATATAGATTTAATAAATACTACTTTAAGATTTAAGGGCAATGATTATGCTATAAATAATTTTTTAGTGATTGAGAGATTTTGATGAATGAGCTTAAATATACAACATTTTTATTTGACTATCAATACTTTAATAATACAGGGCTTATAATTGAGCCCTCATTTTTTTAGTCATACCCTTTACAACCATATCATAGGAATGATCGATTAATTCGAGAATAAATTGAGATGTTAACTCCCCCTTGTATATTGAAATGGTATTCCAATGCTTATTACTGACATAAGGCCCTGCATAAACACTTTGGTATGCTTCTCGTAATTCAAGGGTATAATCCGGATCGCATTTTAAGGTTATTGTCGCCTCTTCTTTTTCCCATTTATTAAGCGGAGCAATTACAAACATTTTACCTAACACTTTAAATACCAGAGTATCTGCATCAAAAGGAAATTCTTCTGTAGTTCCTTTTTTGCTTAAACAATGTTCGCGAAGTTGTTCTATATTCATGAAGCAAAAGCTAGTATTAAGATAATAATCATAAGATTTATTCCAATGCCAAAATAATGATTTCTATAACGAATTTTAATATCAAAAAAAATTGAAATTAAATAGTCTATTCCTACCCAAAAAGCTCCTATAATTAAAAAAAATACAGGAATAGTAAACCCTAGAGGAGGCGTATGGCTATCAACCAAACCATGTTTTATTATTGAAAATATAGTTAGACATAAGCCAATGATATATATAATTATTTTTAGGCTATTATAACTAAACCTCATAATTATTCAATCTTTTTAACATTGGCATCTTCAAGTTTTAAAGCTGAATAATCTAACTTCCAACCAATGGTTTCTACAATGGTTTCCATAAGTAAAATAGTTTCTAATGCTTCTTTTTGTGCAACCTGAATCAAGCCACTTTCCGGAATTTTATCTTTAATATGTTGCTTCGCTTCGGTATGTAAATCGGTTAAATCGGTTGCTTCAAATTTATTAAATAAGCCATCCGATTTATCGTAATAATTCAAATTAGTTTCAATTGATAATACTTCAGGTTGTGGAAAATGTTCTAATATAATTTTCTTATTATTAGTATCAGAATTGAGTTGAATTTTAGCTAAATCGTAACCCACATGAGCTTTAGCATTAATAACAACTAGTGCTTTCTTTTTACTGGAAATAAGCTTTAAGAATTTTTCCTTTACATCTTCATAATGATATATTTCGGCAAAATCGCCTTCTACAGTTATAAATTTACAAACCGTTTTTATCTTATCTAAAAGCAATACAGATTGTGCATTTACTAATTGTTTCTTCTTAATAGATTTGAAATAGGTAACTAGTCCTAAACTTACTAAAACACCAATGATAATTCCTAAAAATGCTTCCATATTTTTTACCTCCCAATATTTCCTAAATGAGTGTGATTAAAACTATCAAAATACTTTAACCCGTATCCAAAAACTCTATCCAACGATGCATGCGAAAACAAAATAACACCAATTAATTGTAAGGTTTGATTGTTAAAATAGATACCAATTAAAAACATTAAAACAGCAATTCCTTTATGGTGAAACAAATTGTAGCATATAGCACCAACTTTTGTATTTATTAAATAGCCTAGCATCCCTATATCTGGAGTAAGTATTAAAACTAAAAACCACCACCAGTTAAAATCTAAGCTATTAAAAAGATAAACCCCTAAAATAAACATGAATACTTCTTCTACTTTTAATGTCTTTTCCATTTATTCAATAATTTTATACAAAATGGGTTTACTAGGTGTCGCATCATTCTCAAAAGGAGCAATCATAAGGTTCAATAAGTATTCTCCATCATCAACAGTGTTAGGAACATAAATAAACTCTGTAATAGTGGCATCCATTCTAAGTGCGCCTTTGGTATTCCAAAATGCATTATGAACCAACAATTTCCCGTCATCTCTTTCTTTATCTACCGAAGGCAAGTCTATCAGTAAGTGTTTAATCCCTTTTTCTTTCAAATAAACAGCGACTTCTTCTAATAAAAAAGGCGGATTGGTATTAGAATACTGCTTGCTTTTTTTCTCCAATAAATTTGGTAAAGTTCTAATAATTATGGCATCTCTTTTTTTATTTCTTAAAGCCGTTTTAATTTGTTTTTTAGATATAAAAAAATCATCCCCATCATTTTCCGGTGCAACAGTAACAACTTCTGCTACAAAAAAATAATGCTTTAAGTTTTTGTTTACAGAATGTACTTCTTTTGTAATATGGCCAACACATTCTGTATGTGTTATATGCGAATGAGGATTAAAATGAATGTTGTTAAAATTAACAACTGCTCCTTCTGATACTTTAATAATCTCTCCATTAGAATCTTCAGGGACAATTTGAGGGTCGCCCACATACCAGGCATTAATATTTTTTTTAGACATATCAATTGCTATAGAAATATCTATAGGCTTAGATACATCAATCTGTATTTTTCTAGAATTGTATTGTATAGTTGCGATCATATCCAAATATAATCAAATCATAAATAATTCAGAAGCTATACCATCAACTAAAAATTTTCCTTTTTGAGTAACCTTCAGGATAGTAGTATTAGGAGGAGCAATAACCGATTGCTGCACTTCTTCTGCCATAGTAAGCAACCCTTCACTAATAAATTTTTTTGATGTTTTCTTTAAATGATTTAAGTACCCTTTACCAAAATCCTTTTCAATTTTACTTAATGAAACCCCCCAAATAGTACGTAGACCTGTCATAACATATTCGTTAAACTGGTCTTTTTCAGATAAGGTCTCAACAGTGCTTGGCAATATATCATCATCAATAGATTTAATATATTTTGAATTATTGGCTACATTCCAGCTCCGTTGCGATGTATTAAATGAATGCGCAGAAGGTCCAATGCCTATATACGGCTTCCCTTGCCAATATGAGGTATTGTGTTTTGAAAAATAATTTGGTTTTCCAAAATTTGAAATTTCATAATGCACAAAGCCTTCTGCTTTGGTTTTTGCTACTAAATGATTAAAATGCTGCCATGCTAAATTCTCGTCAATTGGAGGATAACTTCCTTTTTTTATAAACACATCCAGTGCTGTTTTAGGTTCTACTGTTAGTGCATAACTCGATATATGATTCACCCCAAAATCCAAAGCTACTTCAAGGTTTTTATTCCACTTTTCCAAGCTCATATTTGGGATGCCGTAAATTAAATCGATTGTTATATTCTCGAAGTATTTGGCCGCTTCATTTAAACAGCTTTTAGCCTCCTTTGCATTATGAGCACGATTCATCCGTTGTAAATCGTCTTCAAAAAAGGATTGAATACCAATGCTCAATCGGTTTATTTGTGTATGTGTTAACTCATTTATTCGGCCAGTTGTTAAATCATCCGGATTAGCCTCTAAAGTAATTTCAGGATTGGCTATTACATTATAATTTTTATAAACTGTATCCATCAACAATTGTAATTCATCAATCGTCAATAAACTTGGTGTACCTCCTCCAAAATAGATGGTTTCAATGGATTGGTTTTTAAGCTCTTCTTTTCGTAATTCCAACTCTTTTACTAATGCTTGAATCAACCCGTCCTTCTTTTTTAAAGACGTTGAAAAATGAAAGTCGCAATAATAGCAGGCTTGCTTACAAAAGGGGATATGAATGTAGATAGCTCCACCTATTCTCCCCAAAGGGGAGGCATACTTACTCGTACTCATTTCTTTGAATGCTTTATCCCCCCTTTGGGAATTTGAGAGCTTGTTCTGTGGCTATTCTGCTTTACAAAAGCGCTCCAGCCCGAATAGCTTTTACCAACAGTCATTTTTCCTGAGTTATAAAAATGGCAAACCGCAGCGGCTAAACCATCGGTAGCATCTAAATTTTTAGGCAGCGTTTTTAATCCTAATAAATTTTGAAGCATTTTGGCAACCTGTTCTTTACTTGCATTTCCATTACCTGTAATTGCCATTTTTATTTTTTTAGGAAGGTATTCGGTAATAGGGATTTCTCTACTTAAACCTGCCGCCATTGCTACGCCCTGAGCACGTCCTAATTTAAGCATACTCTGCACATTTTTACCAAAAAAAGGGGCTTCAATAGCAATCTCGTCTGGGTTATGAGTATCTATAAGCTCTATAGTACGTTCAAAAATAAGTTTCAGCTTTAAGTAATGATCGCTATATTTTTTTAAATCCAGCTCATTAAGCTGAACAAAATGCATGTTTTTTCCAACTACCTTTATAAGCCCGAAACCCATAATGGTTGTGCCCGGGTCAATTCCTAAAATAATTCTTTCTTTGCTCATTAATCGCAATATTTACAACCACTAAGCGAAATAGAAGCGCCTATTGTAAATGTTAATATATTTCCGTTAAATGATCCCAGTCCACTTGAAACAGGATTAAAATCTTTTCCAAAACCTAAAATATAAGAGGTGTCAAAATATACCGAAAGTTTATCTGAAATGCCATAATGAAACTCTATGCCTGCCATTACATTTATAAACGAAGCATCATTTTGGGTGTAATTCCCTAAGGGTTTTATAGATGTATAACCTGGCCCTGCATGAACAAATGTTCCCATACGTTGTGGTAAAAAACTAAAAACAGATGTGGCATTATAAACCAATTGCGCATTAAGTCGTGTGTAATTAATTTTAAATTCTGGAGTATGGTTTAAATTTGAAAAACGATTATACCCAAAATCTAATTTTGCTCCAAATTTAGGTTTAAACATATATTGAACTCCTAGGTTAATACTTGGAAAATTTATGGATTTAGCTTCAAAATTATTAACAAAACCGCTGGCAGAAGGGCTATTAATTCCTAAAGCAAATTGGGCTTTCACAGTACTCGTATCGCCTTGCGAAATCGCTAAAAAGGAACTACAACTAAAAATTGCTAAAAATAATATCAATTTAAAATTTAGAGGCATAGCATAATATTGGTTTAATTTGCTGTACAATTTTATATGATAAATAAAACCTTACCATACAAAACTAAGCAATTCTTTTTTGTGCTCATTAAATTAAGCATAGTTGCCGGCGCATTTTATTTTATTTACAACAAACTAACAAATAACGACAATTTGCAGTTTTCTACTTTTATCGATTTTTTGTCAAAAAAGCGCATTTTTACACCAAAAACATCATTTCACTACTTTTTTTAAGCCTTTTTAACTGGTTTTTCGAAATTTTAAAATGGAAAACTTTAGTATCTTCCATTAAAAAAATTACCTATAAAAATGCGCTTGAACAAAGTTTAGGAGCCTTAACAGCATCGCTATTTACACCCAACAGGGTTGGAGAATACGGAGCAAAAGCCATCTATTACATTTCGAGCTTGAGAAAACGTATTATGCTAATTAATTTGTTAAGCAACCTATTACAAATGAGTGTCACCTCTATTTTTGGTATTTTAGGGTTTTATTTTCTGGTTACAACCTATGAGGTTCATTTAAATTATTACAAACTCGCCAGGGTATTAGTAATTGGTATAGCGGTTTTACTTTTAGTAGGTTTTGGAGTTAAAAAAAGCAGGATGTCCATTAAAGGATTTTCATTGGAAAAAGTAAAACGGTTTGTTATAAGGTTTCCAAGAAAAAAAATTGTACTTGGATTTCTATTTTCAATACTAAGATATCTTATTTTCTCATTTCAGTTTTACTTTTTATTACAACTTTTAGGTGTAAACATGACTTACTTAAATGCTATGGTTGTTATTACATCTATGTATTTATTAGCTTCAATAATTCCTTCTATATTTATTTTTGATGTGGTTATAAAAGGAAGTGTTGCCTTATATTTATTTGCATTAATGGAAGTAAACGAACTTACTATTTTAAGTATTATTACTATAATGTGGCTATTAAATTTTGTGTTGCCAAGTATATTTGGAAGCTTTTATGTGCTTCATTTTAATCTTCCAAAAAACGAAGCGTAATTATGGTTTTAATTAGTATTATTATTACAGTTGCCTATCTAATTTTAATAGGGCGTTTTGTTTTAGGGTTTGATAAAACACCCCTTTTTAAGCTGAAAGACATTGAAGCAAAAACAACACTATCGGTAATCATTCCTTTTAGAAATGAAGCTGAAAATTTACCTGATTTATTAGCTTCAATTAGTGCTTTAGCATACCCTAAGTATTTATATGAAATCATCTTTGTTGATGATGATTCTGATGATAATTCGATAGAGATTATTAAAAGGTATCTTGATCAAACTAAAGGACCAAGCCAAAATGGTTACCACTGCTCTAAACCAGATATTTCTGTTATTAAAAATAAAAGAACTTCTAGTGCTCCAAAAAAGGATGCTATTACTATTGCCGTTAAACATTCAAAACATGAATGGATAGTTACTACAGATGCCGATTGTATTTTACCAAAATATTGGCTGGATGGTTTTGATGAATTTATTCAAAAAACACAAAGCAAATGCATAGCAGCTCCCGTAACTTATAATAATGAAAACCATTTTTTGAATCGTTTTCAAACCCTAGATATATTAAGTTTACAAGGAGTAACCATTGGCGGGTTTGGTATAAAAAGACCTTTTTTGTGTAATGGAGCAAATTTCGCTTATCAAAAAGCATTATTTTTAGAATTAAACGGTTTTGACGGTAATAATGATATGGCTAGTGGCGATGATATTTTCTTATTAGAAAAAGCTATAAAAGCATACCCGGAAGCAGTTAACTATTTAAAATGCGAACAAGCTATTGTAGCAACTAAATCTCAACCAAACTGGAATGCATTAATAGAACAACGTGTACGATGGGCAGCAAAAACAAGCCAGTACAATAATCCATTTAGCAAGCTAAGCGGGTTAATTGTTTTACTAATGAATTCATTAATAATTATCCTTTTAACCCTGGGCTTTATAAACGAATTTAGCTTTAAAAGTTTTATCTATATTTTGATTATCAAGTTTAGCATTGATTTTTTATTAATTTATAAATCTGCTGTATTTTTTAATCAAAAGCATCTTTTATCAACTTACCTTTTTGGCTTTTTAATATATCCTTTTTTTAGTGTTTACATAGCCTTGGTTTCAATGTTTAAAGGTTACAAATGGAAAGGCCGAAAATTCAAAAAATAAATCTAATTGATTTATTTTTAGTAGCTTTACATACCTGTGCTATGCACGGTAGAAGTATAACCCAATATCTTAAAAACCATGAAAAAGATTCTTTTTTTGCTTGTACTTACCTGTTCTTTTTCTGTTTCTGCACAACAAAAACATACTATTAACGGAAAAAGCTACGAACTAAAAACTGCTGTTGAGGGTCATTTAGATTTACTTTGGAATGTTATTGATAAACAATTTCGATATTTTGTTAAAACGGCAGATGGAAGCGTTTCCGAATTATTAAACACTAAAGATTCCAATAACAACTACCAGGAGGAATATAAAAAGCAACTTGATGAGATCACCAAAAACTCTAAAGCCTCTGTCAACGATTTGAAATTTACGCTAAATGATTTAACAGAATTTTTTAAATACTATAATACAGCCATTGGAGACTCGGCTTATTTAGATGAAAAACCAATACTTAAATTCCGTTTAGGTTTTTATGGTGGTATTACAAATCATCCTTTTGTAAATAATACGAGTAATACTAAAGTCCCTTTTTTGGGTACTGAACTTGAGGTTTTTTCTTCTAATGAGAATTCAAACCATGCTGGCTTTTTTAGTATAGAACATGCTTTAGATCATGATGATTTTAAATATTCTTCAACGCAGCTCGCTCTGGGGTATAGATATAGGTTTATTAATACTACTACATTTAACATTTATGGAAATATGCTTTTAGCAACTTATAATTTCTCAAAAAGCACTATTGTATTAACAAATACCACAAATGAAATTGTAAAAAACTCAACTTTTAAAATTCCTTTTGCATTTGGTTTGGGATCAGATATTAAAATTAGCAACAACAGTTTTATAACTTTAGCTTATAACGAATTGTTTGCTTTGTTTATAGACCATAATGGTAATTTTCCAATCGATTTTGCTATTGGTTATAAGCTTAATTTATAAATGAGCCTATTACATAAAACATCAAACCCTGCATTTACAAGTTACTTTTTTGGCGGTAAAAACACCTCTCCAAGCACCATGTCTGTAACAGGTGTTTTTATAAAATCTTTGGCCTCAATAAGTATTATTATAATTATATCTATTGGCATTTGGAAGTTACATAACCAAGGAGTAACCCTTAAATGGTATTCCATGGGAGGTATGCTAGCTGCTATCGTGATAAGTATTGTTATTTCTGTAAGGCAACACTGGGCGCATATATTAGTGCCGCTTTACGCCATTGCTAAAGGGTTTTTCCTGGGTAGTATTTCGGCTTATGCGCATGCAAAATTTCCAAATTTTCCCTATCAGGCCATTGGTATTACTATGGTAACTTTTGTGGTGATGCTTTTGTTGTATCAAACGCGAATTATAGTGGTTACTAAAAAGTTTCGAAGCGTTATCATTACAGCTGCTGCAAGTATTTTTGTTATTTATATTATCTCCTGGATTTTAGGTTTCTTTGGAATTGAAGTTTTTATTTGGGGGGTGTCCTGGCCTGCAATAATTTTTAATATCCTGGCCACTATTTTTGCCTCACTGTCATTACTCCTGGATTTTGATTATATAGAACGTTACAAAAACAAAGCGCCTAAGTATAAAGAGTGGCTAGCCACCTGGGGCTTATTAGTTACTTTGGTTTGGCTGTATGTTGAAGTTTTAAGATTGATGAAAAAATTAGCAATCAGGTTTTAAACTAATTAACCTTAACAATTATTGGTAATTTAAATGCTGTTGCTACTTCTTGTCTGCGTTTTATAGCTGGAAATATTTTAGGTAGCGAATCTAAACTTCTGGAAAGCAAGCTTTCAATATTCGGAATTTCCTCCCTTGTTATTGCATTTATTTTGGCATCCGTTAATTTTAAGTCTCCTGTTTCAGATACATGAAAGCTTAAAGTAATAGTATCGCTAATATCTTTTGATACAATGATGATTTCTTTTTGTAAAAATTCAGAAATGTGTGAGGTTAAAATGTCCTGAAAACACAGTTTTCTATCTGGCTTAGCCCTTAAAGAATCACATGCCGAAAAACTTGGATATTCATCTACATCATGCCAATTAAAAGTTTGTAGTTCTTCTTCTAAAATAGCTTCGGGGGATGTTTTTTTTACATTAAAATACTCGCAAGAAGTAAGCATTAAAACAACTAAAAAAACAAAAAAATATCTCATGGTTAATAACTGAAACCGAAAAGTACAATTTTTTTTAGATTTTAATCTTCTTTCTTCTCTTCATTAAGAAATTTTTCCTCTTTAAGTTTAGAAATTCTATCATTTACAAAACCTATTAACTTACCATTAGGAAACTTTCTCTTAAAATCTTCTAAGGCCTTAATCCTAGAATCAAAATCGGCATAATAAGCATCGAGCGTTATTGCCAAGTGAAAGCTTGAAAACTCATTTGAAGGATTCTCTCTAATCGCTTTTTTTAAAGCAGTAATACCCTCTTTATATTTTTTTTGACGATTTAAAACTGTTGCAAGCTTCATATATTCAGCATCTAATGGTGTATCTAACAATGCCAAAGCTTTCCATATATATTCTTCGGCGTTTTTAAAATCATCTATTTTCTCATAATAGGTTCCTATCACATAAATAGAGGTTGCATCTAATGGATTAAATTTTAGCACCAACTTTCGTTGTTCAATAGCCTTTTCAAATTCATATAATTGCGCATAACACAAACTTAATTTTTCATAAATAAACGCTGAAGATTCACCTAATTCAAGAAGCTTTTTAAACCAAACTACAGCTTTTTCATATTGATGCCTTACATAATAATTTTGGGCTTTTAAACTTATTAAAGCTTTATTGTTTTTATAAGACGACAAACCAATGTCTATATATTGATCCACTAACGCATTATGTCCTTTTTTAAGATGGTATTTAGCTATTTTATAAATGGCTTTTTGGTGAGTACTATCCAATTTAAAAGCGCTTTGAAATCTATTCTGTGCCGTAGAATCTTTTAATTGCTCTAAAGTTAAACCTAACTCATAATGAAAATTCGGATTTTTATAATCTTTATAAACCAGTTGATTAAATACCTCTGAAGCTTTTTTAAAGTTTTTAGTTCTGTACAAGAACTTTCCAAAATCATATTTAAGTAAGATGTTTTCAGGGTTAGTTTCCACGGCTTTCTCATAGTTTATTAAACCTTCTTCATAATTACCAATAGCTATATAAGCTTTAGCCATTTTATGATATACTTCTGGTTGGTTATTACAGGCTTTATATTGTGAAATTGCTTTGCTATAATTTCCATGAGCAAACAAACTATCTGCAACGTTTAAAACCGAAGTCTGAGCTTCGGTTTTAAAGGCTATACTTATAAAAAGAATTAAAATGGCTTTATTCACTTACTTGAAATATTATAGGTAATGAATAAGGGACTGTTACTACTTTACCATTATGCTTTCCAGGAATCATTTTTGGTAATGTACTAATAACTCGGGTAGTTTCTGCTTCTAAATCCGGATGAGGCGCTCTTGATCGAATATCAATAATATCACCTTTCTTATCTATTTTAAAAACAACATTAATACGTTGTTTTCCTACCAAGCCTAACTTGCTAGCTAATTTGGTGTTGAAATTTTCATTTACATAAGAAGCAATTCCATTTGTAACGCATTCTTTTTGTTCGTCCTTTACCAGGTTTCCACATTCTGGAAATATTGGCACTTGATCTATAACCGCAAAAGGAATAACATCATTGGATTTGTTAGACGCTTCAAAAACAGTAACTTCTTCAAGCATTTTATTTTTTTCTTCAACCTCAAAAATTATGGGTAGAGAATACGGCACTGTAACCGCTTTACCACGTTGTATACCTGGTTTCATTTTTGGCAAAGATGAAATTACACGTATGGCTTCGGCTTCTAAGGCAGGATGTGCTGCTCTAGAACGTACCCCTATTACATTCCCTTTTTTATCTATTTTAAAAATAACATTAATGCGTTGCCTCCCACTTAAATCGTATTCATTTGCCATTTTAGTATTAAAATTTTGAGCCACAAATTCTGATATGTTTTCAGACATACATTTTTTCTTTTCAATATTACCAACCAAATCTTCACACCCAGGATACACTGGAACATTTTCAATAACAGCAAAAGGCACCTCTACTTCATCTAATGGTATTGCATCTGACTCCTCTTTTTCTATTTTATCGGCAATTTGAAATATAATGGGCAATGAGTAAGGAACTACTACATTTTTACCTTTATGTTTACCCGGAATCATTTTTGGCAATGTATTAATAACACGAATGGCTTCGGCTTCTAAAGCAGGATGTGGTGCTCTTGAACGTACACCGGTTATATGTCCTGCTTTATTGATTTTAAAAATCACATTAATACGTTGTCTGCCAACTAAACCTAACTTATTAGCTAGTTTTGTATTAAAATTTCGATTAACATGTTTTGCAACATTATCAGATATACATTTTTTTTGCTCTTCTTTAGATAAATCTTCACATCCAGGAAATATAGGCACTTGGTCTATAACAGCAAAAGGGACTTCTAATGCAGATTTATATTTCTCTTTCAATTTTAAAAGCTCTTCTTTTCTTTCCTTTTTTTCTTCTTCAGAAAACTCTTTAAGGCTTTTTGGGTTTTCCCAATTAAAATAACTTATGTAAGATGACCCATCTTTAAAAACTGATTTACTTTTGGAAAAACCCTCTGGTATTTTTTCACTAAGCTTATGAATACTAAATTTTACTGCATTATTTTTTTTATCAAAATGGCCCCAACTTACATAGTCTTTATTATTTTTAAGGAACGCTTCATATTTGCTATGAATCATTTTATTCTCAGCTGACATATCTTTTTCACCTAACTTAATCGTATAAGTGTACTGGCTTAAATCTATAACTTCCTCTTCATTATCTTTTTTTGTTTCCTGTGCTTCGGCAGAAGTATACATTAACATCCCTAAAACCATAGGGACTAATAAGGCATATTTAAATAAATGAATTTGTTTTGATTTTGTTTTTGATAACATAACGATTCGTTTTTTGATTAATGATTGTTTAAAAAAGGTGTTGATGAATGATATTTTTTTGGTTTCAAAAACCTGAGACAACAGGTTTTGGTAGTATTGTTCTTTATTTTGATGTTTAACCGCATTAGCATCGGCTATAAACTCATGTAATGTTCTTATTCTGCTTTGATACATATACACTAAAGGATTAAACCAAAAAACAATTCGCAATACTTCAAAAAACAGTAAATCTACTGTGTGCTTTTGTTGGGTATGAATAAGCTCGTGCTTTAAAATGGTTTCCTTTTCTTCGGCTTTAATATGCTCCCCTAAAAAAATGTAATGAAAAAATGAAAATGCTGCATTACTATTAATTAATTCAACCAAAACGATATTACCAATAGCTTGTTTTGGGTTTTTTAACACGAGAACAAAAATTTTAATCACTTTAAACAGGAATAAACTAAAAGCAATAAAAACTCCGGTATAAAAAATAAGTTCCCAATACGGCATAGGATTGTTTTCTAAAACAACAGCATCTAAAGCGACTACTTCATGTGTACTTATATTTGGTTGTCCTAAAACAATTTCTGGTAAGGAAATGATATAATTTTGCGGAATAACTTCTTTTAAACCATTAACTTTTATAAAAGGCAGTATTAAAGAGAAAATTGATGTTACCAGCAAGTACATTCTATTCCAATTAAAGAAAGTATCGCGTTTTAAAAACACGTCGTAGGTTAACAAAAAGAATAGCTGAAACGCTATAGTTTGCAATATATAATGTATCATTTTTTCTCTTTTTTATTAATTTCCTTTAAAACCGACTCGAGTTCATTTAAACTAATGTCGTTTTTCTTCATAAAAAATGATACCATGCTTTTAAAAGATCCTTGAAAATAATTATCTACCAGCTTATTGATAGATTGATTACTATACTCTTGCTGTTGTACTAACGGAAAATATACATGCCCCTTCCCTAGTTTTTCATAATCTACAAAACCTTTACTTTCTAAAATCCTTACTATGGTTGATACGGTATTGTATGCTGGTTTAGGCTCCGGGAACTCTTTTATTATAGCTTTTACATTAGCTTTTTTAAGCTGCCATAATATTTGCATTATTTCTTCTTCGGCTTTAGTGAGCTGTTTCATGCGGTAATATTTATAATTTTTTAAAGGTCACACGTAACATCCATATAATTATGTCACTATGTAATAATATTTTTAGTGATGGATGTTTCATTTTTAATTGAGTTTTTTATTCAACTAAATGTTTAGTTCAACAAATATAACTAAATATTTAGTTTAAACTAAATATTTAGTTAAAAATGTAACGTTTGGCATAGTTTTTAGTCTAATTAATAGAATAACTTAAACACTTTTATGGATATTATTTTAATTATTATTGCTGCCTTATTTATTATTTTAGGTATTATAGGCAGTTTTCTACCTGTATTACCCGGACCATTAACCAGTTGGATTGGCTTATTAATACTTCATTTTACAGATGCTATTCCCATGGATATGTCGTTTATTATTATAACATTAGTTATAGCCATTTTTATTTGGATACTCGATTACATTATACCAGCTATAGGCACAAAACGTTTTGGAGGCACCAGATCTGGTATGATTGGCACAACCATTGGATTAATTGTTGGGTTAATTGCTCCTATTCCCGGGGGCATCATTATTGGGCCTTTTGTTGGTGCTCTTGTTGGAGAATTATTAAACAATGCAGATTCTAAAACTGCAATAAAAGCGGCATTTGGTTCTTTTATTGGCTTTTTAACTTCAACCTTTATAAAGTTTATTGTGGCCGTAATTTACCTAGGCTTATTTATAGGTATTTTATGGGACTATAAAAATGTACTTTTTCTATATTAAAAAAACAAACTATTTAGAAAAGAAGAACCCTGTGGGTCTCTCACCTCCACAGGGTTAGTGTAAATTGCTATTATCAACAAAAAAATTGAGGGATTAATTAATTTGAAGTGTTGATACTACAAATATAGATATTACTAACGGCTTTGAACTGCGGAAAAACCGTAACACCTTTACGGTTAAATTGTAGAACTCAGATATAGTAAGGGTTTTGAGATTCCAAAAAAAACCAAAAAACTTAAAAACTTAACAAATGTTAATAGATTCGCTATGTTTTTTATACAAATCCTTTGTTTCTAGCTTCTCTTAATAGGGTCTCATCTTGTCCGTCCTGAACAGAAAACAGCTCTTTTAATTGCTTTTTTCTTTTTTCAACAGCACTTAAAGAAATATCTAAATGCGCTGCAAGATTTTTTGTTTTTATACCTTGAGATAATAAGTGCAGTATTTTTCTATTTTTATCATCAATTACAATATCGCTAGTAATTGTTTTTCTAATATGGCTATTTACTGTACCGCTATAAAAAGGAGGGTTATTTAGTACTGCTTGAAATGCACTTGCCAATTCGCTAGATGTTAAATCGCTTTTAATTAAAAACCCTTCGGGGTCTATTGTTTTTATAATGTTATGTATTCGAAAAGATTCGTTAAACATCGTTAATATTATAATTTTAGCATCAGGTAAAAGATGGCGTGCATGTTCGGCTAAATCTTCTCCAGATTGCATTAGTCCGTCTGCAGATGGAGGCAAGCTAATATCTACAAACAATACGTTGTATGGGCTGTTATTTTCAACAGCCTTATGCATAAAGGCAATAGCCTCATCACAATTATTTGCAATATCTATTGATAATTCCTGGTTATCTTTTTTAGTAAATAGTAATGTGTTTTGATACCCCTCTATAATCATAGGATGATCATCAATCATTAATATTTTAATATGTTCTGTCATTCAAATTATAATTAATCTGTTCTAACTTTTATGGTTATGGTTGTCCCTTTATCTGCTTCTGAGTTTATCGTTAAACCGCCTTTAATTTCTTCAACTCTTGAATTAATATTTTTTAACCCAATTCCTCTTTTAGCTTTATTAACATCAAACCCAGAACCATTGTCGCTAATGGTTAAGCAAAATACATTATTTTCAACTTGAAAACTAATTTTTACCAGTGTAGCATTAGCATGTTTATAAATATTTTGTAACGATTCCTGTATTATTCTGTAAATGTGAATTTTAGTTTTATTGGAGGCTTCTTCCCAATTAATATGGTCGTCATGGTTTAACTCGTATTCAAACCCATAGGCCTTAGTTTGTGTTTCTACCAGGGTTTTTATAATATCGATAAACCCAGACCCAGATACAAAATCGGTGTTTAATTCGTGCGATACTTTCCTAATATCATCTTCAATAGTTTTAAGCTCAGCAATATATTGGCTTCTGTTATGAATCGCTTCTGCATTTGTGCCCATATTTAAACTATCTAAACTTAAACGCGTACCAAACAGCCGCCCTAGCACCCCATCATGTAATTCTTCAGAAATACGTTTCTTTTCTAAGGTTCTGGCCTCTTCTATATTGTCTTGTTGCGAAAGCATAAGGTTATATATTTCTTCGTTTGTTTCTTGTTGTTGCTGTATAAATTTTAATTCTTTGTTTTTATTTCTTTGCGTGATAACCAAATAAACTAAAAATGACGTTATTATTAATGTTACCGAAATAATAAAAAGCCACATCCGTTCCCGGGCTATTCTAACATTTTCTTGTTCAACCTTTCTAGTTTCAAAGCGAATTAATGCAAACTTATTACGTGATAAACGTTCACTTCTTTGAAGACTGTCATTAAGTTTCACATAAGCTTTTAAATGATTAGTAGCATTTACGCTATCTTCAATTTCTGATAGTAAAAGCAACGAGGTTAATAACTCATCTTTATGATAAAGTTCTGCAACACTTTTAGCCTTATATGCATAATATTTGGCCGAATCTAATACATTTTTATCATAATAATACTTTGCTAAATGTTGATTAATTATTATAGAATTATATCCTCCTTGAGGATTTATACTATCAGTAACTTTTAGTGCTTTAAAATATAAATCGGGTAAACTCTTAAGGTCTTTTGACAAATACAATGTATGAGCATAATTATCTAAGACAAGTGCATAAAAATCTGGCCTTTCATTAATCAAATTTTTATTTGATAATATTTCACTGTAAAAATTTAGAGCTAATTGATATTTTCCAGCCTTTTTATATGAAAGGGCTAAATTATTTTTCGAAACATTTATATTATAAGTTCCTCTTTTATCATATTCATTTTTTATTTTGATTGCATCTTTATGATAGGAAATAGATTTTTCAAATTGCCCCAGTTCACCAAAAAGCAGACCTAAATTGTTATATATATATGATTTATATCTCTTTACATCATTTGTTTGCTTTAATTGATCCAACAATGAAAGTGCCTCAACTGATGTAACTTCACTTCCAGTAAAATCTTTTTCATTTTTTTGAACAACTGCTATACCATACAATGTCAATGCTAATTCATAAACATTATTCATTCTTTTGAATATCTTTTCAGATTTCATATAATGATAATAAGCACTATCTCCTAAAAAACTAAACCTATATAACTCTCCTATGCTATAATGAGTCTTTGCTATCGATAATGAATCTTGTGCTTTATTGCTTAAAACATTCTTCTTAAGAGAATCAATAACTTCAGTACGAGTTTTATCCTGTCCTAAAGAAAAACTACAAAAAGACACTACTAATATGCAAAATAATATAAGTCTCAATAAAAGGGAAGTATTAACATTTCCCTCAAATGTATTTATAATTTTTTAATTATGTTACTAAAAAAACTCATTGCATTAATGCAATGAGTTTTTTTAGTATAATCATATACCTTTGTCTTATTGGTCAACTCCACCTCCGGTAAATAAAGTTTCTTCAGATTCAGGTGCAGTTAAAACATCATCTTCGTTTAAATCTTGCTTAGTACAAGAAGATAATACAGTTACAAATAATGCCAGTAATAATGTAATTTTTAGGGCTTTCATAATATTTCGATTTTAAGGTTATTATTATTTTTCTCTATATTTTTTAAAAATTTAAAATCTTATCGAAGACTTTGAAATCAAAATCTTTGATGAGGGAAAAATGGATAATTAACTCAAAAATCGAATGCATTAAAAAGCATGCAGATTTTTTAAAATACTACGAGGGAATATGACCTTAAGGTCAAAAAAAATGGATTAATAAATCTTAAATAGCTGAGGGGAATTTTTGGGGCGCTTATTAAGTAGTGCTAAAGTATGTTAATAAAGCTATGAGTTAGAAATATAATCGACAAAATGCATGTTTTTATCGATAAAATGTATTTTTATGTTGGGTTTATTAACAATCACTTGTTAAAAACTTACAAAGTAGAGCCATTTTCAACCAGGCTTGTTTTAACTATTTTGGTCTTAAAATCGAGTTGTTTATCTGATATGTTTTGCAATCGTTTTATAAGCATTTGTGCTGCATTTGCCCCAATGGTTTTGGCATGCTGCCTAATGGTTGTTAATCTTGGAACCGAATGATTAGACACAGCCTGACTTGAAAAACCTATTACCGAGATATCTTTGGGTACATTAAGCCCAAAACTTATAGCGACATTAATAGCGATAACCCCAGAAGCACTATCGGCAGCTATTACAGCATCAATAGTTTTATGTGCCTTCATAAAGGCTTTTATTTTATCTTGAGAGTTATCCTCTTTTCTTATCTTTAAAACCAATGGTTCATGCTTAGTGGTTTCTAAAACCGCTTTATTATAACCTCGTTCTCTTAGTTTACCTACACTTAAATCATCAATATTACTTATAAAGGCAATTTGTTTTCTGTTTTCGTCTAGCAAATTTTTAGTTGCCCTGTAAGTGGCATCAAAATCGTCGACAATTACTTTATCGCAAAGCACATCGTGTGCCACCCTATCAAACATAACTATGGGTAATCCCTGTTTAATGGTTTTTTTAAAGTGTTCTATTTCATTTTTAATCTGTGTTTCTTCAGAAACACATAAAATAAAGCCATCTACACTTCCGTTTGCCAATAACTGTAAGCTTTCTTTTTCTTTATCTAAAGATTCGTTAGAGATGCAAGTGATGATGTTATAACCATGCTGTGTGGCTTCGCGCTCAATTCCAAATAAAACCTTGGCCAAAAAATGGTTTAAAATATCGGGAATAATAACACCAATTGTGTTGGTTCTGTTTTGCTTTAAGCTTAAAGCGACCTTATTAGGTTTATAGTTATATAAATCGGCTAGTTCTTTAACACGCTTAACGGTTTCTTCTCCTATTTCTTCGCTATTATTTAAAGCTTTAGAAACTGTAGATATTGAAACATTTAACTCTTTTGCTAATTGTTTTAAAGTAACCATGCTATTTATACGTTTGTTTTAAACATGCAATTTACAAAATTACATCATGTAATTTATGCTGTCTATAAATTTGTTGAAACTTGAAACGAAAAGCAGGCATTAATTTTGAATGATCTCTACAAAAAAAACAGCTACATTACAAGCTCTTATACCAGTTCTTGTTTGAAATTACTGTGAAAGAGAATGATGATTTTTTTCTTTATACAAAGAAGAACATTTAAGCATAGCACGAGCTACAGTTTCATTTTATTCTGAAATAGAAAGAAAAAAAGGGGTTATATTGCAGTGATTTCAAATTAGAAATGGTAATAAATAATGAGGTCATAACGTAGCTATTAATTATAAATCATGTATACTTTGCTTAGACTAATGTATACGTACGTCGATTTTAAACTGCACAGCAATTATTTGATTCTTATATATTTTTCAAGTATTTCTCTTTTAATTCCCGCTTTTTTTACTTCTTCTAATCCCTTTTGAATTAAAGTATCTCCTTTAATCTGAATTGTAAATGGAAATTCGTGATTCTTTAGCGCTTCAACACCCGTATAATTTAAAACCTCTACATAATGGTTTCCCTTAAGAGTATAGCTGCCTCCTCCTCCATAAAAGTTTTTTGTACTATTATTGTCTTGATTAAAAAACGCAAAGTGGTTGCTATTAATAATTTTTATAAAACTCGTATGACTTAAATCTTTTATTTTTAAGGAATCGTTTTCATTAATTTCTGCATATATCATTTTCCAGGTGCCTTCTATGGCATGGTTTGAATTTAATGCTTTTTTATTAGAGCAAGTATGCAATACTAAAATTAGAATAATCGCTAATATTAATTTTCCGGCTTTTCTCATGCTTTAAAAGTGATAGCGTTTAAAAGCTTCAATAGCGGCATAATCTGCCAATCCTAAATCATTGTATTTTTTTGCCGTTAATCTGTTTCTATCTTCAACACGTACCCAAAACTCTCTGGAATCGTCTCCTTGAAACATAACACCATCTTTTTGAGATTGGTGATAAAATATAGCATGACGCTTTTTTAGTACTTGATCTGGGCTCATAGGTACCGCCATTTCGATTTGATAAGGTTCCCATTCGTGCCACGCACCGCGATATAACCACACCCAGCAGTCATTCATATAACTCTGGTGTTTTATTCTTTTTAGTGCTAAAAACAAACTATCTAAGCACATTTTATGGGTTCCATGCGGATCTGCTAAATCGCCAGCCGCATAAATTTGATGTGGTTTTACATGTGCTATTAAGCTACACATAATATCTATGTCTTCGTCTGAAAGATTGTTTTTCTTAACCGTACCTGTTTCGTAAAAAGGTAAATCCAGAAAATGTACTTTAGAATCATCAACCCCTAAATATCTTGTAGCTGCATAAGATTCACTTCGTCTTATTAACCCTTTTAGTTTTCGAACTTCAATAGAATCTATATTATTTTCGGTTTTATTTTTTAAAAAATTGATAATGGTATCTGGTTCAGCAGCATGGGCATTTAATGACTTAGATATTTCTGCAAACTTTAAAGCTTCTTCATCAGAAACCGCTATATTTCCAGAAGTTTGATATGCCACATGCACATCATGTCCTTGCTCTACTAACCGGTCTAAAGTTCCACCCATAGAGATCATATCATCATCAGGGTGCGGGCTAAAAATTATAACCCTCTTTTTTTCCGGAGTTGCCCGTTCTGGTCTATTTGTATCATCTGCATAAGGTTTTCCTCCAGGCCATCCCGTAATGGTATGCTGCAACTTATTAAACATTTTAATATTTAAATTATAAGCAGTCCCGTCTTCTGTTAAAAGGCTGGACATTCCATGATCATTATAATCTTTATCCGTTAACTTTAAAAACGGTTTATCTGTTAGTTCGCTTAGCCAAACAACAGCCTTAAGTTTTAAAGTTTCTGTCCAAACGCATGAAGTTACCAACCAGGGGGTTTTTACTCTGGTTAATTCTGATGAGGCATCACTATCTAACACAAAAGTTGTATTGTTATGCTCTTGCAAATAGGTTGCAGGGACTTGAGACGTAATTTTACCCTCTATTGTTTTTTTAAGGATTTTTGCCTTGCTAATTCCCCAACCTAAAAGCACAATCCTTTTGGCACTCATTACAGTGCCTATACCCATTGTTATTGCTTTTCGGGGAACATTATCGATACCAAGGAATGCGGGCGCAGCATCTGTACGTGTTATATGATCTAATGTTATACTTCGAGTACCAGAATTAAAATGAGATCCCGGTTCGTTAAAACCTATATGACCAGTCCTGCCAATTCCTAAAAGTTGAAAATCTAAACCTCCCAGGGTTTTTATTTTCATTTCGTAATCTATACAATATTGATATAAATCTTCTGCGTTTATTTTACCATCAGGAATATGAATGTTTTCTGGTAAAATATCTATATGATTAAAAAGGTGTTCATGCATGAAATAAAAATAACTTTGAATATTATTTCTATCCATTGGCAAATACTCGTCCAAATTAAAGGTAACAACATTTGCAAAGCTTAACCCTTCCTGATTGTGCATTCTTACCAGTTCTTCATAAACTTTTATTGGCGAAGATCCGGTAGCTAAACCCAACACACAAAGTTGATTTAACGCACTTTTTTCTCGAATTAAATCCGCAATTTCCTGAGCAACTAAAACTGAAGCTTCATGCGACGATTCGTAAATAACATTATGGATTTTTTCAAACCGTGTGTCTTCAAATTTCCCAGGTTTTTTATAAGAAATACTAGTATTGGTAATACCTACTTCCATTTTTAAAATTGAATTAGAATTGTTTTTTGACAAAGCAAGCGAAAACTCATTGTCTTCGCTTGCATTTCTAACTACTCAAAAAACTTTAATTTAAAAAACAAATACTCAATTTAAAGAATGAAAAAAAGTATTATAAATTCACTCTTTATAATAATAGTTTACGGTAAAAAAGTTAGTGCATTAACCGCTTTTATTTGTAAGCAATATAGTATCAAAATACTTACATTTTTAATAAAATATACAAACAACATAATTTTAAAGACAGACAACTAAATATTGCTGATAAGTGATTTATTTTAACTAAAAAAATGTTTTATCTGCAAACCCTTGCTTTATTTTTTATTAAAATCGTACTCCATAAACTTTTTTTACCTGATACTTTTTAGACAATAACTAATCAAAAAAAACAAGAAAACATTACAATTCTTGTTTCTAATCCATTTTGTTTTTACCACATAAATTTTTATATTTAGAGTATTGAATCTCATGTATTATTACAAAATTGCTATAGTTATTACGTTTTTTTTCTAAAATTTCGCCAACACCATTAATCGCCAATTAATAGTTGTTTATCATAAAAAACGTGTTGTATATATATTATTTTTTATATCAAACTTATAATTAGATATTTTGCATATTCTTTATGCTTTATAAACTTTAGCGTATTTAAAAACCAATAAATTAACTTAAACTATGAATAAATGACAAAAACAAAAAAACTAAACTAAATTAAATCTCAAGAATAAATCTTGAAGCAATCAAAATTAAAAACTAATTCAAACAAATTATGATTCAAAAATTACTAAAACTAATGTTTGTGTTTTGCCTGGTCAGTATGCAGAGTATGCAAGCCCAAAGCACTATAACAGGAACTATTACAGACAGCAACACAGGCATACCTTTGGGGGGTGCTAATGTTATTGAAAAAGGAACCACTAATGGTGTATCTACAGATTTCGACGGAAATTACAGCATTACAGTTTCTAGCTCAAATGCCACTTTAGTTGTTTCCTATATTGGTTACACAAATCAGGAAATAGCTGTTAACAATCAATCAACAATTAATATTGCACTTGTAGAAGATGCAAGTCAATTAGATGAAGTTGTTGTAACGGCCTTAGGTATTAAAAGAGAGCGAAAATCTTTAGGATATTCGGTTCAGGAAATTCAAGGTGCTTCAATATCTGAAGCCAGAGAACCTAATATGGTTAATGCCTTATCTGGTAAGATAACGGGGTTACAGATTATTAAAGGAAGTAATGGTCCTGCAGGTTCTTCAAAAATTGTATTGAGAGGATATAGCTCATTAACTGGTGACAACCAACCATTAATTGTGGTTGACGGAACACCATTAGATAACTTTACAGGTTCAGGAAACGAAGGTTTCTGGAGTCCAACTGCCGATTTAGGTAATGGTTTAGCTGATGTAAATCCAGATGACATTGAATCTTTATCTGTTTTAAAAGGGGCCTCTGCAGCTGCATTATATGGTTCGCGTGCAGGTAATGGTGTTATTTTAATTACTACTAAAACAGGTAAATCTAGTAAAGGATTAGGTGTTTCATACTCAGTAACTACTGGTTTTCAAAGTATTTTTTCTGTTCCAGATTTACAAAGTAGTTTTGGACAAGGTTCTGTAGGTGCCTACGATGAATATGCTCAATCTAGTTGGGGGCCAAAAATTGAAGGGCAAACAGAAACAGGACCAGAGCAAGGAGATGTTGTTTTTGATAGAGCATATGATAACATAGGCAACTATTACAAAAACGGATTTAGTCAAAACCATAGTCTTTCTCTACAGAGTTCAACAGATTCAGGATCTTTTTATGCTTCAGCTAATTATTTAGATGATGAAGGTATTTCTCCTTCGGCTACATTAGAGCGTTTAAATTTAACGGCAAGAGGCGTATCTCGATTTGGAAAAGATAAAAAATGGACGGCTGACACAAAAGTACAGTACAACAGAACTATTGCAAATAATAGACCAAGAACTGGTTTTGGAGCATTAAGCCAGTACCAAACCATAATAAACTTTCCAAGATCACGTGATATCGAGCAATATTCTGCTGGTGTAGACGAGTTTGGAAATCAAATATGGTTTGATCCTAACTCTAATCAAATTAACCCTTACTGGGCGAATCAAAGACGTTTAAGCTCAGATTCAAGAGATCGTTTTATAATGAACGCCACTTTAAAACATCAGTTTAATGATTGGTTAAGTGCAGAAATAAGAGGTGGAGCAGATTTATATACTACAAATACTGAATCTAAAGTATTTGCCGGTACTTCAAGTACATCTTCTTATGGTTTAGGAAAAAACACTTTTATTGAGCAAAATTACAGTGCTTTAATAGCAGCTGCTAAGGACAATATTTTTGGAAAAATAGGAGGTTCTATTACTTTAGGAGGTAACTTAATGTCTACCGAGAGAAGTAGTATAAGTAGTAATTCTGGAGAACTACTGGTTCCTAATTTATTTAGTTTAAATAATGGTGTTAATCCTGCAAGTGTTTCACAAGGGTTTAGCAACAAAAAAATAAACTCAGCATATGGTCTTTTACAAATTAACTATGACGGGTATCTGTTTGTAGATATAACCGGTCGTAATGATTGGTCATCGGCACTAAGTAAAGCTAACAGATCATTTTTCTACTCTTCTGTAAATACATCACTTGTTATCTCTGATATGATAACTAAAAATGGAGGTGATTTACCAAGTTGGTTTACTTTTGGTAAGATAAGAGCATCTTATGCCGAGGTAGGTAATGATTTAAATCCGTTCTCATTATATAATGCATTTACTATAGGTAACGATTCTAATGGCAATACAACAGCTGGAACAAACAGTGTACTAAGAAACCCAGATATTGTAAATGAGTTGATTAAATCTGTTGAGGTTGGTTTAGAAGCACGTTTTTTAGACAACAGAGTAGGATTAGATGTTACTTGGTATAAGCAAAACGCAACAAACCAGATTATTAATCTTCCTTTAGATCCTTTTAGCGGTTATAACTCTAAATTGATAAATGCTGGTGATATTCAAAATACAGGTATAGAGTTAACTTTAAAAACCCGAATTTTAGATAGCGAAGATGGTTTAAATTGGGATATGGATGTTAATTACTCAACAAACGACAATACCATAGAAGAATTAGCCGATGATGTTACTGAATATAGCTTAGGTGGATTTGACAACTTTAACATTAGAGCTGATGTTGGTGGAGATTATGGAGTAATTGTTGGTTCAAGATTTAGAAGAGTTGAAGATGAAAATAGTCAGTTTTTTGGAAGAATTTTAGTGGATGCTGACGGCTTGCCATTAGCTTCAACAGAAAAACATGTTTTAGGTTCTCAGCAACCTGATGCATTATTAGGTATTACAAATATGTTTAGATATAAAAACTTTTCTTTCAGTTTCCTATTCAGCGCTAGTATTGGAGGTGAAATTTTCTCTGGAACTAATCACGCTTTACAAAGATCTGGTTTAGCTGCTGTTACAGCGGTTAATGGAGAAAGAGCAGATATTGTGTTTAATGGCGTTGTAGATGACGGTGCAGGGAATTTAAGCGAAAACACAACTGGAGCCACACCTCAAAACTACTGGGCAGCGATTACAGGTCGTTCTGGAAACTTAGGTATTAATGAAGCTAACGTATATGATGCAACACACGTTAGATTAAGAAATGTAAATTTAACCTATACTTTTGATAAAACATTTTTAGACAGAACGCCTTTCCAAGGATTATCAGTTGGAGTCTCTGCCAACAATGTTTGGTTGATTACAGAGCATTTAAATGGTGTAGATCCAGAAGCAGTAAATGCCACACGATCTAATGCTACTGGTTTTGAGAACTTAGCACCACCAACGACGAGAACTGTATTCTTTAATATAGCAGCTAAATTTTAAAAAAAGAAAAATTATGAAAAAAGTATTAAGTAAAACACTGGCACTATTTTGTGCTACACTATTGATTTTTTCTTGTAGTGATTTTGAAGAAATCAATAAAGATCCCTTGGCTGCAACAGCAGAACAAGTAGAAGTAGAGTTTTTTATAAATAATTCTATTCAAGCAGCACAGCAAAACCCACACATTGCTGAACGTGTATTTGTGCTATATTGGAAAGATGCTTCGAGAACCTCTAGATTAGGAGTTCTATCTCAAGGGCGTTCAAATGACGGATGGACAAACGATTATTTTAACGGATATATCTCTAAATGGTTGCTTAACATTACAACTGCCGTTACCGTAGCAGAAGAGAAAATTGCTACTGGAAATGTTAAAGAGTATACTGAAAATTTATTGCAAATTGCAAGAATTTGGAGAGTCTATATTATGAGCGAAATGACCGATGGTTTTGGTCCAATTCCAATAGATGGATTTAAAGGTGAAAACCCTGAATATAACAGTGTAGAAGATGTTTACAATTTTATGCTGGCAGAATTAAAAGATGCTGTTAGCAAAATAGATGAGTCAAACACGTTTAAACCAGATTCAGATTTAGATCCAGCTTTTGGGTATGATTATACAAAATGGAAGAAGTATGGAAACTCTATGAGAATGCGTTTAGCTATGCGTTTATCAGAAGTGGCTCCTGCAGTTGCTCAACAACATTTTGAAGAAGCTGCTAATAGCGGATTAATTATTGATACCCCTGGAGATGATATGGGAGTTACTGAAGGCGGTGGCTGGAATAACTTTACAAATGTACAATCTAGACAATGGAACAGCCATTATATGACTGCAGCATATAGAAATTTAGTTGTAGGATTAGGTAGTGTAACATCTGTTGATCAATTACCAGTTGAAGATCAAATTAACATTAAGCCTGCAAATTATATGGGATTAAAGTTTGATAACCACTTTACACAACTTACTAACGATCCTGCAAAAGGATTCTGGTTTGATGGGTTACCTAACACTATAGATCCAAGAGCTTATAAAACGTTCCCTATTCCTGGAAACATTGATGATCCTCAGTATAGTAATTTTCCAACCTGGAGTAGTAACCATACTGTAACAGAAAGAGATTTACTGGATGATGCCGGAGAGACTTTAATGACCTTAGATTGTGCCTTTACATACAACGCATTTGCTGCCGGTGACTGGGGAGATGTCGGGGCGAAGAACCAATTACGTTCTCCTGGGACTTACCCTCGGTTAGGGCTTGATTTTAGAGGCGGAGGAAAGTTTACAAAACGTATCTTTTTTGCTTCCTGGGAAACACATTTCTTAATAGCTGAAGCTGCTGTAAGAGGTTGGAATACACCAATAACTGGTAAAGAAGCTTATGAAGCTGGAATAGCAGATAGCTTTACTTACTACGGTGTTTCAGATCATTTAGCAACATATATTGCTTCTACAGAATACAACAATGCCGGAACATCGGTTAGTTGGGATCATACAGCAGAGCCTCCAGCAAGTGTTACCATGGATTACATAGATGGTTATACAAATGCTGCTGGAACAGTAGAATACACATATCCGGTAAATTCAATATATGAAGGCGGTTCTGTTAGAAACGATCGCTTAAATAAGATTATTACGCAAAAATTCATTGCGCAAAACTCTTGGTTACCTCTTGAAATATGGAACGACCATAGAAGATTAGGCTTACCATTCTTTGAGAACCCTGCGGTTGAAAATCCACTTCCAGATTTACCACAATTAACTCCTGGAAATGTAATGACAAACCAAGTGAATTTCTTTGGGCAACGTATAAAATACCCGTCTTCCTTTGAAAATAACATCCCAGCAGGACATGCTCAAGCTGTAGATTTATTAGGAGGTCCAGACACAGTACATACACCGTTATGGTGGGCTAAACAAAACTAGTCGGATATTACTTATAAATAATATTTTATTAATTGTAATAAGGGGGAATCTATACGATTCTCCCTTATTTATTTTTATATTTATCATTCATTACAAAAAGTGCTATTTTGAAAAAAATTATTACCTATATCATCCTTAGTTTTCTGTTTGTTAATTGCAATCAAAACAAATCATACAATACGATTAAGGTGGTAAAAAACAAACCTTCAACCGACTCAACATTGTTTACGTTAGTCTCAAATGAAAAGACAACTTTTACTTTTCAGAATAATGTAGAAGAAACTCCAGATTTAAACTTTTTAAATTTTGGCAACATCTATAATGGCGGCGGTGTAGCTACAGCAGATTTTAATAATGACGGTTTAGTAGATGTATTTTTTGTTGCCAATCAAAATTCAAATAAACTCTATTTAAACGAGGGTGACTTTAAATTTAAAGACATCACTAAAACATCTGGATTAGAGGATGCCGAAGGGTGGTCTACCGGTGTTTCTGTGGTGGATATTAATAATGACGGTTGGTTGGATATTTACGTATGCAAATCTGGAGAGTCTAAGGGCATAATTCACTAAACGGGATAATAAATTATTTATTAACCAAAAGAATAATACCTTTCATAGATAAGGCCAAGGAATGGAGAATCAACGATCCCTGGTTTTAGTACTCAGTCCTATTTTTTTGATTTTGATAGAGATGGTGATTTAGATATGTATTTGGTTAATCCACCGACCTGATTTTGAAAATTCGGGACGACTTAATATGCGGATAGAAAAATCTTATTCTAGATTTAGTTCTGATATTTTATATAGAAATGACGGTACTTTCTTTACTGATATTACGCATAAGGCAGGGATAGTCAATAAAGCATGGGGGCTTAAGCGCATCCATAGGAGATTTTAATGGTGATGGATTGGCCAGATGTATATGTATGCAATGACTTTTTAACTCCAGACATGCTTTATATAAATAATAAAAATGGCACGTTTACTAATGAAATCTTAGATAGAATAAAGCACATTTCCTTTAGTAGCATGGGATCTGATTATGCAGATTTAAATAATGATTTACTTCCAGATTTATTCGTGCTAGAAATGGCATCAGAAGATCATGTACGAAGTAAACAGAACATGGCTACAATGAGTACAGAAAACTTTCTTGGCTTAGTTAAAAATAATTATCATCACCAGTATATGGTAAACACTTTACAACTAAATAGAGGAAATGGGAGGTATAGCGAAATGGCTCAAATTAGTGGATTAGCTAAGACCGATTGGAGTTGGGCACCTTTAATTGCCGATTTTGATAATGATGGTCTTAAAGATATTTTTGTTACAAACGGTATTCTAAAAGATATGGCTAATCAAGATTTTAGAACCGAATTAAATAGAAGGTTTTCAGAAAAAAACAAACCAAGTTTTAAAGAAATAACAGATTTACAACCCTCTACAAAACTTAGCAATTATGCATTTAAAAATGAAGGTCATCTAAATTTTACTAAAAGCGCTAAAGCCTGGGGATTAACTGAAAAAACACAATCCAATGGCTCTGCTTATGCTGATTTTGATAATGATGGTGATTTAGATTTAGTTATAAATAATATTAAACGATACACCGCTACTCTATAAAAACAATGACACGAATAATTTTATTCAAATTAAATTAAATGGTGGAGACAAAAACAAATTCGCTATTGGCTCGAAAATTACCTTAACGGTAAATGGCACTAAACAATATCAAGAATTATATACTAGCAGAGGTTTTATTTCAGCTGTACAAAATATAGTTAATTTTGGTATTGGTAAGGCAACAATTATTGATGAGCTTTTAATTGAATGGCCTAATCAAAAAATTACTAAACTAACAAATCTTAAAGCAAATCAAATAATTTCTGTAAGCCAGGAAAATGCAGCTCCATTAGAAAATAAAGATCAAGAGAACCCTAAAACGCTTTTAAAAAGAAGTGAGCCTACTCAATATGGTATTACCTATAAACACAATGAAAATGAATTTGATGACTATAAAGAACAAATTTTATTACCGCACAGTCAATCAACCAACGGGCCTTTTATAGATAAATCTGATGTAAATGGAGATGGTTTAGAAGATTTTTTTATTGGAGGAGCTAAAGACCAAAGCGGAGTATTATATATTCAAAATAAAAACGGCAATTTTATCAAACAAAACACAAAAACCTGGCAAGAAGATAAACAATACGAAGATTTGGGTGTTCTGTTTCTAGATATTGATAATGATAATGATGACGACCTTTATATTGTTAGTGGTGGTTCAGAATTTGAAGAACATAGCAGCTTTTATCAAGATAGGGTTTATATAAATGATGGCAAAGGTAATTTTAGTAAAGGAGCAAACGTACTACCTCAAATTAATTCTAGCGGGCAAACCATAAAAGCTTCAGATATTGATAACGATGGTGATTTAGACTTATTTGTAGGCGGTCGTGTTATTCCAAATAAATATCCTTATGCACCAGAATCCTATATATTAATAAACGAAAACGGTAAATTTTATAATAGAACAGAAACCATAGCGCCAGCAATCAAAAATATTGGTTTGGTAACCGATGCCGTATTCTCAGATTATGACAATGATAATGATAAAGACCTGATTGTTGTTGGAGAGTGGATGCCTATAACCGTATTTAAAAATGATAATGGCATTTTTAAAATTGCAAAAAACGAAACCCTTAAAAATACTGAAGGGCTTTGGTTTAGCATTGAAAGTACAGATATTGACAATGATGGTGATATGGATTATTTTGTTGGTAACTTGGGCTTAAATACAAAGTATAAAGCTAGTGTTAAAAAGCCTTTTCATGTGTTTTGTGATGATTTTGACAATTCCGGAACCTATGATATTGTTTTAACCTCTAATTACAAAGGGACATTAGTTCCTTCAAGAGGACGGGAATGCTCGTCACAGCAAATGCCTTTTATTAAAGATAAATTCCCGACATTTAGCGAATTTGCTGAGGCAACACTTGAAGATATTTATAGCAAAGCGGCTTTAGACAAAGCACTGCACCTTAAAGTACATATGTTAAATAGCGTGTTTTTAGAAAATGATGGAAATGGCAATTTCGAAATTAAAAGCCTTCCAAAAATGTTGCAAATAGCACCTATTATGGATTTTGAGTTTATAAATATTGATAATAACAAAGCCAAAGAGATTATAGCTATTGGCAATCATTACAATGCAGAGGTTGAAACTGTTCGCTATGATGCATCTTTAGGGAGTGTTTTATCGTATAAAGACAAAAAATTTGAAGTTTTAAACATGAATAAATCAGGTTTTATAAACATAGGAAACTCAAAAGACATCATCACAATAAATAAAAAAAATGACACTATATTGCTAATTACAAATAACAATGATAGAGTTAATTTGTTTAGCACAAAAAACAAGTAATATAACCAACACCATATTCCTTTTGTAGTAAAAAAAGGATTCTATAGCAATGATTAAAACTTTCTCAATTTTTAACACTAAAGTAAGACAAACTATTGCACTAAAATATCATATCTTATTTTGGTTAAGTTATTTTTCTTTTAATGTTATTAGATGGGGGAGTTATTTTAATGATTTTATGTATTCATTAAAAACAAATTTAATTGAATTCCCAATTCATATTATCATAGTATATTTTAATGTTTATTATTTAATCCCAAAGTTTGTTTTAAGAAAAAAATATTGGAAATACATAGGCTCAATCATGATAATACTGGTTCTGGTTTATATTGTTAGAACAGGTTTAATTTATTTTCTAGTGTCTAAAACCTTATCGCCAGAACTTGAAAGACCAGTAAAATTTTTAGACATCAATCACTTTATAGTTGTTGCATTGGGCGAACTTTACGCTGTTACTTTTGTTACAGCTATAAAATTACTGGTGGATTGGACCATAGAAAAGAGAAGAAATGAAGATTTAGCTAAGCTCCAAATGAGTACAGAGCTCAAGTATTTGAGAACACAAATACAACCACATTTCTTTTTTAATACTTTAAATAATTTATATGCGCTAACATTAAAAAAATCGGATAATGCTCCAAGATTGGTGTTAAAACTATCAGATATTATGCAATATGTTTTATATGAGGTTGTAAGTTCTAAAGCAAATTTATTGCAGGAAATAAATCATATAAATAACTTTATAGACATTGAAAGAATGCGATTTAAAGATCGTATTGAGTTTGATATGGATATCACTGGAGAAATTGATAGCATTCAAGTTCCGCCATTGTTATTTCTTTCATTTGTAGAAAACTGCTTTAAGCATGGGCTTAACGGCAACGATAAAGTTCAGGTTAACATGAGTTTTAAAGCATTAAACAATCGCTATTTAGAATTTAATGTTAGCAATAATTTTAACCCGGAAAAGTATATAGAAGAAAATCATGGTATAGGAATAGCAAATGCCAAAAGAAGGCTGCAATTACTATTTTCAAACAATTTTATTCTAGAAACAAAAATAAAAGGAAATATCTATAATCTATTTTTAAAAATACCTGTTTAATGAAGATTAAGTGTATTATTATTGATGATGAACCGCTAGCTATTAGTGTTATAGAGAATCATTTAAAAAATTTCGATAATATTGAAATTCTCGAAACGTTTAATGATCCTTTAAAGGCTTTCGCTATTTTACAACAAGAAAAAGTTGACGTCCTTTTTCTTGACATCAATATGCCACAAATGAGTGGGTTTGAAGTTATAGAAAACCTTAACCCTAAACCTTTGGTAATTATTACCACAGCATATAGAGAATATGCCGTTAAAAGTTTCGAACTTGATGTTTTAGACTACTTGGTAAAGCCTATACCTTTTAATCGCTTCTTAAAAACAATTAATAAAGTATACCAACAGATACATACCAATAATAGTACCTCTGGAGATTCTAAATTAATTCACGAACCACATATCTTTTTAAAGGTAGATAAAAAATTAATTAAGGTTAACCTTAACGATATTTTATTTATTGAAAGCTTAAAAGACTATATTAAAATAGCAACAACATTAGGTGACTATGTTGTGCATAAATCGCTAACGGCCATCTCAGAAGAGTTACCGCAATCTAACTTTATTCGCGTACATCGTTCCTATAATATTTCAATAAATAAAATTGTGGCTTTAGAAGGTAACTCTATAGAAATTGCCGGGAGAAGAATTCCTATTGGGCGAAATTATTTAAAGCAAACCAAAGAGCGCATATTCAATATTAAAGAAGACAACGAAAAATAACCAGCTGGTTATTTTAATCCATTTTAAAGCCTTTATAAATGAGTTCAAAACCGCGAATTGAATCTGTAGACATCCTTAGAGGCTTTACCATAGCCGCAATGATTTTAGTTAATACCCCGGGAACCTGGGCTCATGTCTACCCGCCATTGCTCCATGCCAACTGGCATGGACTAACACCTACCGATTTAATATTCCCTTTCTTTTTATTTATTGTAGGCATCTCAATTTCATTTGCATACAAAAACAAACCAAAAAATTGGGCCACTTATAGAAAGATTATTATCCGTAGCTTAAAACTTATCGGGCTTGGGTTGTTCTTAGGCTTATTCTTACCATATTTTCCATTTATAAAAGCTGTAGAAACCTTAAGATTCCCAGGAGTACTACAGAGAATTGGTGTGGTGTTTTTAATTTCGGCAATATTATTTCTTAATTGTAATTGGAAAACTTTATTTGCAACCGGAATAACCATTTTAATAGGCTATTGGTTGTTTTTAGGGTTTGCTGTTTTTCCAGATGGCACCTTACCCACTTTTGATAGAGCCCCTAACAATTGGGCAAATTATATAGATCTAAAAATTTTAGGAAAGCACATGTGGAAATCAGATTATGACCCTGAAGGCCTTTTAAGTACACTACCAGCTATTGTAACCTGTATTTCCGGGATTTTAGTGGGTTATGTCTTATCAAAAGAAAATATTAATAAGCTAGCCTATTTACTAATGGTAGCTATCGCTTTATTAATTAGCGGCTATATTTTTAGTATTTGGTTTCCTATTAACAAGGCTATTTGGAGTAGTAGTTTTGTATTAGTAACTAGTGGATGGGCCACTTTAATTCTGGCTATTATATACTATTTAACCGATGTGTTACGCTGGAAATTTGGCACCATTTTTAAATATGTTGGCTCCAATGCAATCACGATTTATTTTTTATCTAGTTTTATTTCTAAATCCTTTTACCTAACAAAAATTAATCCGCAAGAAAATATACACTCCTGGTTGTATAACAACCTATTTATTCAACCTTTTTTCACTGACAAACTATCTTCCTTATTATATGCCATATGCGTAGTTCTTTTTTATCTGTTACTAGGGTATGTTATGTTTAAGAAAAAGATCTTTATTAAAGTTTAGCTTAGCTCTAAAAAAGTCAGAATAGTTTGCCAGCAAATCATTATTGTATTAAATATATTACAACAAAACTGTTATTAATCAAAAATATCACTAAAAAAAATCATTGGACATTAACAAATATTCAGATATTTTTTAAATTGCCTCAAAATCAATTAATAGCATTATCAAAGAACTACTAGAAAAAACAATCCCTTTAAATAAAACTAGTAAAAAAGATTTTTTCGATTTACTATATAATATGCACTATGCTTTGTTGTTACAAATTGTTCAACAATATGTACCAACCAATGAAGATGCTGAAGAAGTGCTGCAAGATGTTTTTATAAAAATCTGGAATAACATTGATCAAATAGATATAAATAAAAACATTACAGGTTACCTATTTAGAATTACGAGAAATACCTGCCTTGATTTTTTAAGAAGTAAAAGACATGCTTTAGCCTTAGAAACGAACTCGCTACAACAAAAAAACTTATTAAACTTTCATGCTTTAACAAATAATACAGCCTCAACAATAATTGAGAATGAGCTTATTGCCTTAATAAATGAAAATATAAAATTACTTCCAGAAAAGTGTCGTTTGGTATTTATTAAAAGTAGATTTGAGGGCAAAAAACACAAGGAAATTTCATCAGAACTCGACATATCTACAAAAACCATAGAGAACCACATCTCCAAGGCTATCAAGCACTTAAGAAAATCTTTAAAGGATTATTTACCTTTTTTATAATTTTTTTTAAAACCCACTAGGGGATACACTTACTTTCTATCGTATATAGTATAGTAAGCTTATCTGCATGAACAATAAAGAAATATTAAAACTAATTAAAGGGCAACTCTCTTCAGAAAAAGAAAAAGAGGTTGTTGATTGGCTACTCAATAATCCAAAAAAAAGAAAGCAATACGAAATACTTAAAGCTAAAGAAATAGCTAAAAACCTAAGAAAAACAAGTAAATCGCCTTCAATATCTACAATTAAAAAATCTGTTTACAAATATGCTGCTGTTGTATTAATACTTCTTTCGTCTTCAGTATTAACCTGGCAATTGCTTAACAATAATGATTTTGCAAATAGTGAACAAAACGATACCTCTTTAGTTTTAGTAACAACACAAAAAGCGGAAAAGAAGGTAATTATTCTTGAAGATAGTACAAAAATAGTTTTAAACTCCAATAGTGCTTTATCTTACCCTAAGCATTTTAAAGGCCATACCAGAGAAGTAGTTATTAAAGGAGAAGCCTTTTTTGATGTTACAAAAAATGAACATAAACCTTTTGTAGTTACCACTAATGAAGGCTTAAAAATAAGAGTATTAGGAACCTCTTTTAACGTTAAATCCTATCCTGAAGACAGAAAAATGGAAACGACTTTAGTTACAGGAAAAGTAAAAGTTATTGAAGAGCGCAAAAATACTATTGTAGAATTATCGCCATCACAAAAAGCAACCTATCTAAAAAACGAGGATAAAATGATTGTGGAACATGTAGAAACTGAAAATTTCACATCCTGGAAAGAAGGAAGGTTGATTTATAATGACACCCCAATGCGCGATGTTATTAAAGATCTGGAAAGGATGTATAATTTAAAATTTGATGTGTCATCAAGCAAAATACTCGATTATAAATACAAAGGCGAATTTAACAACTTAAATATAAATCAAATATTAGAGTTATTTGAAATATCATCGCCAATAACTTATACCATACAAAAAAACAATATTATAAGATTAAACATTGAACAATAAAAGGGTAAGTGTTGCAGCACTTACCCTTTAAGCTAATCATTTAGCACATCTAGTATTAAATAATTAAAACCAAACAAAAGTATGAAAAAAAAGCAACACTTTTTTTCAAAAATCCCTATTCTTCGGATTATGAAAATTTATTTAGTTTTACTTTGCATCTCACTTACAAAAATTTTTGCAAGTGATGCCTATTCGCAAAATATTACATTAAATGCAGAAAATGTAAAAATCAAAAAAATTCTTACTGAAATTGAACAGAAAAGTAATTTTAGCTTTTTCTACAACAGCAGTATTGTAAATGTTGATTTAAAAAAATCTTTAGCAGTTGAAAATATTGAAATTGATGAAGCCTTAAACCTATTGTTTAGTAATACAAACATAGATTTTAGTTTTATGCGAAATCAAATAATATTATTTCCTAAAGACAAACCTGAATTAAAACTAAGGATTCAAAATATCCTTAGAGATAAAACCTCACAGATCTCATCATCTTTAACCCCCAAAATGGTTACAGAATATATTAAGTCTGTGCTACAAACCAGTGTAAGTGGTAAGGTAGTTGACTCAAAAGGGGATCCGTTGCCCGGGGTTTCTATATTAATAAAAGGGACCTCTAAAGGGACTTCAACAGATTTTGATGGAAATTATTCAATTAGTGTAGAAAATTCTAATGATGTTTTAATCTTCTCATACATAGGATATTCTACACAGGAAGTTGCCGTAAACAAACAAAGCATATTAAATATAACACTACAGGAAAACACTTCAGAATTAGACGAGGTTGTTATTGTTGGGTATGGCGCTCAAAAAAAGGTAAACCTAACAGGTTCTATTGCTACAATAAAATCTGATGAAATCGTAAAAAACAGTACTTCAAATGTTAGTAGTGCCTTATCAGGACGATTGGCTGGTGTAATAACCATACAAAGTTCTGGTGAACCTGGAGGTGATGCTGCAAATATTAGAATTCGAGGTCTTAGCTCCTTAAATGACAATTCACCACTAATTTTAGTTGATGGTATTCCAAGAGCTTTAAATAATATTAACTCTAATGATATTGAAAGTATAAGTGTATTAAAAGATGCCGCTGCTGCTGCAATTTATGGAATGCGAGCATCAAATGGTGTTATATTAATAACAACAAAAAGAGGTAAGGGCAAAACCAGCTTTAATGTGAATATTTACTCTGGTTTGCAAAAACCTACCAGAATGCCAGATTTTTTAGACGCTTTTGATTATGCTACTTTACTTAATGAAGCTAATGCCAATGATGGCGTACCAGCTGCATATACAGATGACGATTTACAAAAATTTAGAGATGGCTCCAGCCCAGATACCCACCCAAATACAAACTGGGTTGATGAAATATTAGATTCTGCATCATCAATGCATTCTATAGATATTTCTGCCAGTGGTAGTAATACAGAAAATACTATAAAATATTTTACCTCTTTAGGGTATTTATACCAGGATGCTATTTATGATAACAATAACTATGACCGATTTAATTTTAGATCAAATATCGATGTAGATATTAATGAAAATATGCAATTGCAAGCAAATTTTTCAGGAGCCGTAGAAAACAGAAATCGCCCTGGAGTCACTGCATCTACATTATTTTCTAGCATTATGAGAACTCCTCCAACCGAAGTTAATCAATACTCTAACGGAGGCTATTCTATATTTGCTCAACAACCCTTTATTGATAGTGGATACAGAGAAGAGGAGGATTTTGATTTTCAATCAAAAATAGCCTTAAACATAAAGTTTCCATTTTTAGAAGGCTTAAGCCTTACTACGCAAGTTGCTTACGATCGCTCTGCAGGTGGAAATAACAACAACAGAAATAATTTTACCGGTAGTGTTACTTCTTTTAGTGTTCCTAGAACTTTTACCGTATTTAATCCTAGTACTGGAGAATTTTCGTTAAGTACACCTGCTGATAGAGGGGAAACTGCAAGCCTTTCAGAATCGAGAGCCAAAGGTTTCCAATTAACAACAGAAGCCATATTAAATTATTCAAAGGTTATTGATAAACATGATTTTGGTGCAAAGTTTGTTTACTCAAGAACAAAATCAGAATATAGTATCTTAACTTCCGGTATTAGCAATTTAACAGGGACTTCAACACCATTATTTATTGCTGGGGATGCTGAAACCAGATCCATTTCAAATGGTACATTTGAAACGGCTATTTTAGGTTATGCAGGACGATTTACTTATGCCTACGATAACAAATACTTATTAGAGTTTAATGGAAGGTATGACGGTTCTTATAAATTTAGTAAAAACTCTAGATTTGGCTTTTTCCCATCGTACTCTCTTGCCTGGAGAGCTTCTCAAGAAGCGTTCTTACAAGACTCTAAAACTATAAATAATCTAAAATTAAGGTTCTCTTATGGGGAACTTGGAAGTGATGCTGGGGTTGGACCATTTAGATATTTAGAGTTTTTTGCCTTTGGCGGCCCTTTTATTGATAATTCCAGTGTTGCCCAAACTATTACAAGTAGTGGTTTAGCAGACTCTGGAACCACCTGGGAAAAATCTAAAACGTATAACTTTGGTTTAGAATTGGGCTTATGGAATAATGCATTAACTCTGGAAGCCGACGTATATTCTAAAAGAACTACCGATATTTTAACGACAAGATCTTTACAGGTCCCTAGTACTTTTGGAGCCTCATTACCTTTTGAAAACATAGGAATTGTAGACAATAAAGGATTTGAGATTATTTTAAATCATAATGGTCAAGTTAAAGACTTCGATTACTTCGCTAATTTTAATTTTGGATATTCAAAAAATAAAATAATAGATATAGCGGAAGCCGATGATGTAGATCCATTACGAAAACTTACAGGGAGACAAATACAAGCTCGTACCCGAATTGGTTTTATTGCAGAAGGTTTATTTTTAACACAACAAGAAATTGACGATTTAAATGCCAGTGCTCCAGACGGCGTATACCAAACGCAGAACCCGCAACCAGGAGACATTAAGTATGCAGATATTACAGGAGATGGTAAAGTAGATAATGACGACAGAACAATTATGGGAAAAGGGAATGTTCCTGAAATTACTTTTGGTTTAAATTTAGGTTTTAATTATAAACAATTTGATTTTTCAGCATTGTTTCAAGGCGCAGCAAATTTTGATATGTATTTATCTAATGAATCTGCCTGGGCCTTTTTTAACGGAGGTAAAGTATTTGACAGGCATTTAGGCAGAGCTCAAATTGGTGCTGATGGTAATGTAACTAATACTAATGCAACCTACCCAAGATTAACACTAAATAACAATGCAGTAAACGAACGTACTTCCTCTTACTGGTTAATGCCAGGAGACTATGTTCGTTTTAAAAATGTTGAAATTGGGTATTCGTTCCCTGAAAACGTTACTAGCAAAATAGGGGTAAATAGATTAAGAATCTATCTTAATGGAAGAAACCTGGCAACATGGTCAAAAATCAAGCATTTAGATCCTGAAAACCCACAACAAAGAGGTTGGTTTTATCCACAGCAAAAAGTATTCAACTTAGGTGTTAATCTCCAATTTTAAAAAAATTATTATGAAAAATATTAAACTATTATTTTTTATAGGATCATTTGTTATATTACAATTTTCTTGTACCAGTGATTCTATTGAAGTAGAACCCCAAGGCACTATTTCATCAGATGTAGTATTTACAGACCCCGCTTTTGCAGAAACCTTTTTAAATGCAGTTTACAACAGTGTACCTCATGGTTTTAACAGAGGTTGGTATATGCTAGACGCTGCTTCAGATGATGGAGAAAACTCGTACACATGGCCGGCGTCAAACACGCGGTTTAATACAGCAAATATCACCTCAAACAACTCGCCTTTTAATGGGTTATGGGGTAATGCTTACTTTCAAATAAGGCGGTTAAATAATTTTATTCAAAATTATGATCAACTTGAAGGTACAGATCAGGTAAAAAACAGATTAAAAGGGGAAGCGCACTTTTTAAGAGGTTATTTTTATGCCTTGCTTTTAAAAACTTATGGAGGCGTTCCCATTATAACGGTTCCTCAAGAGTTAACTGATGATTTATTGGTAGCTAGAAATACGGCCGAGGAAACCTTAAACTTTGTTGTATCCGAATTGGATACTTCAGCAGATTTCTTTGCTAATGCAACCAGCGCTGCTTCAACAAGAGGCTCGTGGGATGCCGCCATGGCATTAAAAGGCCGCATGCTGCTATACGAAGGGAAATATTCAGAATCTGCCACAGCTTCAAAACAGGTATTAGACAATACGTCTAGAACTCTTGATAGTGATTATGAAAGTGTTTTTGTTACAGACGGCGCTTCAGAAGTTATTTTCGATACACAGTTTAGCGATCCTGATAAAACACACTGGGCAAACCTATTTAACACCCCAAAATCTACAGCTTCGGTAAGTGGCTGGGGAGGAACAGGTCCAACACAAAACTTAGTAGACCAATACGAAATGCAAGCTACAGGTTTATTACCGGAAGAAGCTGGATCTGGTTACGACCCAAACAACCCTTATGATGGTAGAGATCCAAGATTTGATGCTTCTATTTTATATGATGGTTCAGAATGGAAAGGTTTAACCTGGGAATTCAGACCAGGAGGTTTTGCAGGTATAGCTACCAGCGGAGATTTTACTAGAACGGGATATGGCCTAAGGAAAATGATTCAAGAAGACAGAAATCATGGAGACGGTAGCACTCAGCACTGGATTCATTTAAGATTAGCTGAAGTGTATCTGAACTATGCAGAAGCCTTAATTGAGTCTGATACCAATTTAGGATTAGCAGTAGATGCCATTAACACAGTAAGAAATAGAGCTAATATGCCCCCTATAGCAGTAGGCAGTCAGTCTGAACTAAGAACCAGAGTAAGGCGGGAACGTAGAATTGAGCTCGCTTTTGAAGAACATCGTTTTTGGGATATAAGGCGCTGGGGAATAGCAGGAAGTCCGGAAGTATTAACTATTTATAGAGTAGATATGGATACCGATGGCAACCTAATAGATGACGGAAAAGAAATTTGGGAAACCAGAACCTGGAATAACGCCAATTTAAAATTCCCAATTCCGCAAGGGGAAGTTGATAAAAATTCAAATTTAACTCAAAATTCAGGGTATTAATAGTTTCCCTATAAAATAATTTGAGTTAGTTTAGTTGTTGATAGAACCCGTTTTTAGTTTTAAAATGGGTTCTATTTTTTAAATACATTTTTAAAAATGTTATAGTATCTTAAAAAATTATAAGGGTGTTCCACAAAAAGAAATATATAAGCACATGAAAAACATAGCATTTTATTTAGTGATTTTCTTATTGGTATATGCTTGTAAAAAAGATAACACCATTAAAACAAAGCAAACACTTTCTGAGACTGAAGAACTAGAACATCTTTTTACTGTCCTGCCTCCTGAAAAAACAGGGATATTCTTTTTAAATGAACTTAAAGAAAATTTAAGTAATAATGGATTATACTACGAATACTATTATAATGGAGGAGGCGTAGCTGTTGCCGATTTTAATAATGATGGTTTAGTTGACATTTATTTTGTAAATAGCACAACTACTAACAAATTGTACCTTAATATTGGAGGTATGCGGTTTAACGACATTACCAAATTAGCTAATGCCGGTGGCGGTTATGGGTTTGGAACTGGTGTTACTTTAGTAGATATCAATAACGATGGTTTAATGGATATTTATTATTGTAAATCCGGTAAGCTTAAAGACCCAAATAAACGCAAAAATGAGTTACTGATAAATTTAGGCATTGATAGTAACGGCAAACCAAAATTCGAAGACCAGGCACAAAAATATGGCTTAGACATACCCGATTTTACAACACAAGCTACTTTTTTTGATTATGACAAAGATGGTGATTTAGATATGTTTTTATTAAACCATGGCATCGACACCTACGATGAAAACAACTTAAAAAACCTTATCACCCAAAAATCTGATCATAGAGGAAACCGCCTTTACAAAAATAATAATGGAACATTTATAAATGTAACCGATGAAGCTCAAATAATTAATACCATGATTGGCTATGGGCTAGGTGTGGCTATAGCAGATTTAAATAATGACAGTTGGCCAGATATATATGTTGGCAATGATTTTTCTGAAAAAGATTTTTTGTATATCAATAACCAAAATGGCACGTTTAGAGAGACCGCTTTAGAAGCCTTTAAGCATATCTCTAACTTTTCTATGGGTAATGATATTGCCGATATAAACAACGATGGTCTTTTAGATATTATGGCTGTAGACATGATGGCTGAAGACAACTTTTCTCAAAAAACAAGTATGAGTGGCATGGCTCCGGAAAGGTTTTATAGAAATACAAATTTAGGATTACACCACCAATATATGTATAACACCTTACAACTAAACAATGGTGTAAATAAAGAAACCAACACGCCTATGTTTTCAGATATCGCTCAAATGTCTGGAGTTTCAAGTACCGATTGGAGTTGGGCACCCTTGTTTTTTGATATGAATAATGATGGCCATAAAGACCTCTTTATTTCAAATGGTATAAAAGGTGATTTTAGAAACAATGACTTTGTTAATTACCGAAAAGCAAAACAAGCCGAAGTTATTAAAAACCAAAGTGTAGAACCAAAAAGCTATATAACCGATATTTTATCGAAAATGCCTTCTCGAAAAAAGAAAAATTATTTCTATGTAAATAATGGCAATTTAACATTTAAAAAACTTGACATAACGCAAAACACCACAAACTCAAATGGAGCTGCTTATGCCGATTTTAATAACGATGGAGCAATCGATATAGTCGTTAACAATTCTTCAGGCATGTCGTTTATTTACAAAAACAATGCAACTTTAAATAATTATTTAAAAGTAAAACTTAAAGGCTCTAAGCAAAACCTTAATGCTCTGGGAGCACGTATTGAACTATATTCAAAATCATCCCAACAAACTATAGAGAATCATTTTACACGTGGGTTTCAATCTGCTATGGCAGATGCTATTCATTTTGGTGTAAAACAAGACCATACAATAGACAGTTTAAAAGTCACCTGGAATGATAATACCTACCATATTGTTAAGAACATAAAACCAAATCAAACCATTACTGTTTCTTACGAAGACAAAAATATTTTAGAAAACAAACTCGTAAACCCCACTGAAGATCTATTTACAGATATTACTAATCAATCGGGAATAAACTTTAGTCATAAAGAAAATAATTTTGACGATTTTGAAAAAGAAGTCCTCTTACCACATAGGATGTCTCAACTTGGTCCTGCCCTGGCGGTAGCTGATGTTAATAATGATGGGCTTGACGACTTTTTTATTGGAGGTGCCAAAGATCAAAAAAGCGCTTTATATATTCAAACCCCTACAGGAACTTTTAAGAAAAACACCAATGTATTTGCCTCAGATAAGAAGCACGAAGATGTTGGAGCTGTTTTTTTTGATGCCGATAATGATGGCGATCAAGACCTCTATATTATTAGCGGTGGTACAGAATTTAAGCCAAATGACAACTATTATACAGATCGTTTTTACGAAAACAAAGGCAAAGGTAATTTTGTTAAAAATACTTTGGCTATTCCTCATATAACCTCAAGCGGATTACATGTATCTCCTTCTGATTTTGATAAAGACGGTGATATTGATTTGTTTATCGGAGGCCGAATAAAACCTGGATTTTATGGGCGTCCTGTAAACAGTTATTTGTTAGAGAACATTTCAAAAGATGGAACCATCCGTTTTATAGATGCCACAAAAAAATCAATTCCCGAATTGGTTGAGCATACTATGGTAACAGCTTCTACCTGGGCCGATATAGACCAGGATGAAGACCCTGATTTACTTATAGCCAACGAATGGGGTCCAATAGAAGTGTTCATTAACGATTCTGGAGTTTTTAGCAATAAGTCTGTCAAATATGGTTTATCTGAGCATATTGGTTGGTGGAGTTCTATTACAGTAAACGATATTGATAATGATGGAGATCTTGATATTGTTGCAGGAAACCTTGGTTTAAACTATAAATATAAAGCAAGCTTTGATAAACCATTTTATTTGTATGTAAATGATTTTGATGGTAATAATACAGATGATATCGTTCTGGGCTATAGTCAAGAAAACAATATATATCCTGTAAGAGGCAGACAGTGTTCCTCGCAACAAATGCCTTTTATAAAAAAGAAATTTAAAACCTATAACGATTTTGGATCTGCCAAGATTGAAGATATTTATGGAGACAAGTTAAAAGAGGGTATTTCTTATAAAGCTACTTATTTTTCATCGGCCATACTTGAAAATAAAAACGGAACGTTTGAATTTAATGCTTTTGATAATAATGCTCAGTTGTCTTCAGTAAACAAAATCTTAATTGATGATTTTAATCAAGATAAAAGCAAGGATATCTTATTGTTAGGGAATTTATTTGGTTCAGAAGTTGAAACACCAAGAAATGATGCCAGCTATGGCTTTTTACTTAAAGGTAATGGTGGTACTCTATTTGAGCTTGTTTCTAACGCTACGGCTAATTTATGGGCCAATGGCGATGTAAAAGATGCTGCTTTTATAACAGTTGCTGGTTCAAAATCCATATTAATTGCGAGGAACAACGATACGCTATCGGTGTTAAAAATCAATACTAAAAATTAAATTTCATGAAACCCCTATACCTATTAATTCTTAGCTGCTTTATATCGCTTTATACAACAGCTCAAGAGCTTACTACGCTTCATTCTGATTACTTAAGCGTTTTAGTCGATAAAGGTTTTCCTAGAATTGTTAGTTATCAATGGAAAGCCAACAAGGCTAACTTTTTTGGAAATGAAAACAGTATAAAAACTATTAAACTAAATGGAGAAGCCTTTATCCCTAGAATACAATCTAACACTAAAAGAGATGCTATTCATTATGTTTTAAATATTGATGAAATCGATTTACAAATTGATCTGCATATAAAAGTTATAAAAAATTCGGTTATCCTAAAATTTGATAATGTAACAGAAAAAGGAACGTTTAAACTGCATACTATTGAAATTCCTAATCACAATTTGCTAAGTATAAAAAGTATCGAAAAAAGTGCTCAGTTTTCTGGTTCTAAAATGTATACAGCTATTAAAGGCAGTGGTGACACCTTTCAAAGATTAACACGAAAAACAGCTACAGATAGTATTCCAAAAGGATTTTTATACGCCATACTAAACACAGATCAGTTAGCAGCGGCATTATGGACAAATGCTGTTGAAGAAAAAACAGATAAAAACCGCATTAAAAAACAAACCATATCGCAAGGTAAAATTTTAAAGACCAGCATTTGGAGTGGTTCATGGATTTACAGAGCACATCGAGCAATTACACCAAGTCCTTTACCGGAAGTAAAAATGGTGATTACTGATGATGTAAATAGCGATTCAAAAATAGACTGGCAAGATGGTGCCATTGCATATAGATCTATTTTAAATACGCCTGTAGGTTCAGAAAAAATTCCCAATATGGTGGTACAGCGTATTCCTATGAATTTTAGTAGTCAAGCCACTAATCCGTTTACCAAATCATTAGAAGAAACCAAACGTGTTTACTTAAATACCGATGGTTTGGGGCAGTATGTTATTTTAAAAGGATACGGATCTGAAGGTCATGACTCTAAGCATCCGGATTACGGAGATATTGGCCACAGACAAGGAGGCGCAGAGGAAATGAATATATTATGTAATGCAGCCAAAAAGTATAACGCATCTATAGGTGTACATGTTAATGGTACCGAATCTTACCCTGAGGCAAGTGCTTTTAATGAAACATTAATAAATAAATCGGCAAGAGGCTGGAATTGGTTAGATCAATCTTACTATATGGATAAACGCTATGACGGTGTATCCGGCAATAGGTTAAGGCGATTAAAATCACTAAAGGACCAGGTTCCGGGATTAGATTTTTTATATGTAGATGTTTGGTATGCCAAAGGGAGTTGGGATAGTAGACAATTAGGGCGCGAGATACATTCATTAGGGTTGTATTATACCACCGAATTTCCACAAGACCATGAATACGATGCCGTATGGAATCATTGGGCAGTAGATTACAAATATGGAGGTACCAGTATTAAAGGCTATAATAGTAAAATAGTTAGATTTATTAGAAACCATCAAAAAGATACATGGATTGCCAAACACCCTTTACTTGGCGGTGCAGAAATGGTAGATTTTGAAGGTTGGCAAGGCAGAATTAACTTTGACGATTGTATTGATATTACATTTGATGTAAATTTACCTACCAAATATTTACAGTATTTCCCAATTTTAAAATGGGATGACCAATCCATTATATTAAAAAATAATGTTGTTGTATCTGAAGCTTCAGGTTACAAAACCATTACAAAAGATGGTATCATAGTTTATAATAAACACGCTTACCTCCTCCCTTGGAATCCCATCTCTGAAGAAAAGCTGTATCACTGGAATTCTAATAATGATGACACCACATGGCAATTACCAAACTCATGGCAAAACACAACCTCGGTTTACATTTACGAATTATCAGACTTAGGAAGGATTAATGAAAAAGAGATTAAAGTTAAAAACGGTACTATAACACTTTCCGCGAAAGCGAAAACGCCATATGTTATTTATCAAAACAAGCAAAGCAAAGAAGATATAAATTGGGGTGAAGGCACTTTAATAAAAAACAATGCTTTTAATAGTGGGGATTTAACAAACTGGATTGCAAAAGAAGCTCATGCCAGAGTTAAAAGAAATTCTAATGGACAATACGAGCTCCACATTGAAGGGGGTGATGAAGCCCGTGTGAGTCAAACTTTAAAACGATTGCCTAAGGGGCACTATTATGCTTCGGTATATGTTAAAACCAAAAACAGAAAAGCTGTTTTAGGTATAAAGCAAGACAACCAGAATACATATAACTATACTGAAAATTCGCTTTGGGAAAACTTTATCGCTGCCGATAGTAAACATGGCTCTAAAATGCAACGTATGTACGTGCATTTTGATGTAAAAAATTATCATGAAGATGTTGAGTTATATTTAAAAGCTGGGAAAGGAGATAGTACGGTAGTTTTTGATAATGTTCGGGTAAAACAAATTCAACATACCATTAAACCCGATAGTATTTATTTTAAAGAAGATTTCGAGCATGTACCGTCTGGGATTTATCCCTTTGTTAAGGGTCCTGCCGGAGGCGCTAATGACCCCAGAATTCATCTGTCAGAACTTCATTCACCATACACTCAAAAAGGGTGGAATAACAAAAAGGTTGACGACGTTTTAAATGGTAAATGGTCTTTAAAAATGCATGAAAATGTAAAAGGTTTGGTCGCGCAAACCATTCCTCAAAATATACGTTTTAAACCAGGAAAAAAGTATACGGTAAGCTTTAATTATCAAGCCGAAGCCAAAGATTATTCATTTGTTATTGGTGATAATACTCAAATATTAACGGAGCATATTATAAATTCTCAATTTGAAACGCAAAACTACAAAGCAACATTTACAGGAGCTAAGTCGGGAAATACATGGTTTGGTTTTGTAAAAAACAACAAAAAAGAATCAGACCTCATCATTGATGATATTGAAATCATCGCGTTCAAATAACAGTTGTGAGCATGTTTTATAACATATGCTAATTCTAGTAATTGCCTTCAACTTTTAAAAACGTCATTTCAAATAAAAACCCACTTCAATAAGTGGGTTTTAGCATAATATTTATATTATTTTTATTCTAATTCAAGTATTATAGTACCTATGGACTCAATATTACCAACTGCAACAGTAACTTCCTCAGAAACATATTCCTTATACCCTGTTTTTGAAACCTTTAAAATATAATTACCAGCTTCCAGCCCTTGTATCATAAAATCTCCATCCGCATCAGTTAAAGTGTCTTTAATTAAAACATCATCAATCGAATATACCTGTACTATTTCATTTTCAATTGGTGTTTCAATATTATCTATAATTTCGGTTATCTTACCTTCTATAGATCCTGAACTAATTTCAGCATTCACTTTAATAACTGGCTTTAAATTATATTTCCCGGAATTTCCTGCCTTAACAATTGACTTCTGCACATTCCAATCCAAAACAAAAGTATATACAAAGCCAGCTTCTAATTCCTCGTTTAAATTAAGCTTCAAACCAGATTGCTGAGCACTAGGCGTGTTTAAAGGAATTAGCCCCTCTTCACCTTCAATTTTAAGTGTATTATTATCGCTAAGAACCAATCTTACCTGTTTTAATATTCCAACAGGAACAACTTCGTCAGTTAATAGCAAACTATTACCCGCAATGAGCTCAGTTATATCAACATTAATAGGATATCCTCCTTCTGGTGCAAAGCTTTCCCAGCCTCCCTCACCTTCCGACGATTTGTATTGTATATCTACAATTTCAATGTTAACTTCTAAATAATCACCTGGTTCATCAACCAATTTTAATTGAACCCTAGCCGTATCATTATTACTGCTTTCTTCATTATTACAATTAAACATTAAAAGCATTAAAACTGCAACAACGCCAAAAATGGGTTTAAAATAGTTAAAACTCATAACTCCTTTTTTTTCAGTCATTTACAAAAGTAACAGCCACTTTATACTATTACAATATATTAGCGCGATTTTCGATGAAATACACAGAATACATCCTTCTTTGTAGCTCGTCTGCCTATTTTTCTGATTCTTTTTCTGACGATTTACCTAATTTCTTTCCTTTTTTAATCTTCGCTTCTAAAGCATCAGCTTCTTTTTCAATAGATTTTAATTTCTCAACTTTTTCCTCATACGCTTCCTCTGTTAGCTTCCCTTCTTTCTTCTGGCGCTTTAAGTCTTCTTTTATTTTCTTAACTCGCTCTCTTGTACTATTTACCTTAGAGGTTCCTTTTTCAACAGTTTGCTTTAATGCTTTAACCTTTTGCTCTTTATTTAATTTTGCTTGCCTCGCCCGTTCTTGTCCAAAATCTTTACCCTCAAGTCCTTCTTTATTCTTACCATAAGAGTTTCCTTTACTCTCAACGTCTTTCTTTTTATCTTTAAGCTCTTTTTCCTTGTCCTTTAGCTTTTTTTCAGCCTTGTCTTTTTCATTATTTTTTAGTTCTTTTTCTTTCTTAACTCGTTCTTCTACTTTTTTAATTTGCTTTTCAGTTTTAACCTTTTTTGGTGCTTTTGCTGGTTTTTGAGCAAAAGCATTTTGAGTAGTAAAACCCAGTATTAGTATAAGAGTAATAATAACTTTAAATGCTTTTTTCATGGTTTTAAATTTTATAATTCATTAAACATTTCATCTAACTTTTTTATAGATGCTTCAATGCTGGCTTCAGTATTTTTCATTTCTTCAGTTACTGCTTCCAGTACTTTTATTTCTTGCTCCATATGTAGCTTTTCAAGCTTTACAGCAGTGTCTTCTGCTTCTTTCTTTTCTTTTTTATTGCCGCAGCTAAATGCTACTAACAATAGCAACATGACTAAACCATTTATGTGTTTCATAATTGATAAATTTATTTGTTCAACATTATTGAGACACCTCATATTAAATAAAGTCACATTATTTAAACAATTAATAGCGAAGCCAACACTTTCTTTACAGTTCTTAGAAGGATAAAATGTCGCTAATAAAATTACCTAAAAACAAAAAGCTCCTCTTTTTATAAAGAGAAGCTTTATATGGGCTTAACGCGTTAAGCTATAGACTAATTCAAATATAATCTTCTATATTGGATTTTGCTCAATTAATGGGTTAGCATCAATTTCGTCTTGAGGGATTGGCCATGTCCATCTATTATCTCCTACAGGAACTTGCATAATTCCATTAGTATATGTTGAGCTTTGGTTTGACCCCGTTCTGTCTAACGGTAAGTTTAAACGTTTTAGATCATACCATCTAAACCCTTCTCCCCATAATTCTACACGACGTTGCACCATAATCTCATCAATTAAAGCCTGTCCTGTATTGGTTGATAACGTGTATGCACTATCTCTGGTAACTACCATATTATATAAGGCTTGAGCTGCTAAAGCATCCTGATTGTTTCTGGCCAAAGCTTCAGCTTCAATTAAATACATTTCAGCCGCTCTCATCATAGGAACATCTACACGGCTATCGCTGTTACTTACTGCTATAAATTTTTGATTGGTATAAGGGAATCTTTTATGGCTGGACAATAATGAAACTCCCGGAGGTAAGTTTAAGTGTTCTCCTGTTGGGTCCCATAGTGTTTTACGTACATCTGTGGTAGAAATCATATCGTATAACAAATTACTAATGGACCTGGGGTTACCACGAATTGCAGACGAACTAAAGTTTCTTGAAATAAACGCGCCATAATTGCCCCAAGCATCTCCACCAGTAGTTTGATCTTCCTGTATTTGGCTAGCCCACATAAACTCACTATTGGCTTCAGAAAATATTTGAAATCCATTAGCATAGGTGGCCTGGTCCATTAAAGGAAATCCTGTTCTAGCCTCACTAGCATATTGTGCAGCTATTGCCCAAAGGCCTTGTGCTAAAGCCACTCTGGCTTTTAAGCCTTTGGCAACATTGGCATTAAAATGAGATTTGTTTGCTCGAGTATAACCATCTAATAAAACGATAGCCTCATCTAAGTCTTTATTAATTTGAGCATAAACTTCTTCTACTGTATTTCTGGCAATAGGATCAATAGAATTATCTGTTTTAATAGGAACCCCCAATTGAGAATTCCCGCCACCTGGTTCATATCTATTGCCCCATAAGCGCACTAAATGGAAATGGCAAAACGCTCTATAAACTAAAGCCTGTCCTTTTATAGCATCTCTGTCGGCTTGCTCTCCAGTTGCATTATCTATCCCATTAATTAGAACATTGGCATTGGCGATCCATTGATAGAACATGGCCCAATTTGCTTTATTATACGAGTTGTCTGGTTCAGAATTTGGTCGCCATCTATAAGAATGTGTCCAGTTACTTCTGTTAAATACATGATCTTCTCCAGCTTCGTCTATATGGATATTAAAAGCTCCTGCTCCACCTCGTCCTTGACTTCCATACTCCGTATACAATGCCCTGTGTATTCCATTTAATGCTGTTAAGGCATTATCTGTAGTTAATACTGCTGTTGCAGACGATACTTGGTCTGTAGGAAATGTGTCTAAGTAATCTTTTTCACAAGCTGTAAAACAAAGGGAAACAGCCAAAATTCCGATAAAAGAAATTATTATTTTTTTCATTGCTTTTTTTTTAAAATTTAACATTTAATCCTAAAGAAACTATTCTTGATGGGGTGTAAACATTTGAAGTTGTTCCACTAAAATTCTGCTGTATGTTTAAGCCTTTTCTGGCATTAATAGAAAATACATTCTCTGCACTTAAATACAGTTTCGCTGTATTTATTCCCATGGTGTTTATAAAATTTGATGGCAAATCATATGAAAAATTAATACGTTTCATATTGAAAAAAGAGCTATCAACTAACCACCTATCTGATCTGGCATTAAAATTAGTGGTTTGCGAGGCATCTAACCGGGGTACATCTGTTATATCTCCTGGTTGTTGCCAACGTCTTAAAATATCAACACTTTTTGCGGTTCCATATCCACCAGAACTCATGATATCTTGATAATTATAATCTAAGCTTTTTCCTCCTATTTGGTAAGTAAACAAGACACTTAAATTAAAGTTTTTATATCTAAACGAATTATTTATGGCCCCTATTAAATCCGGAATTGCAGTTCCTGCATAATGAAATGCTGCATTGGCCTGATTGGTTGTTAAACTATTGCCATCAATTACTCTTATATCTGACCCTCCGGCATCAATAGCATCCTGACTTGCTGTATACAGTGCTGCACCGTCTGCCGGATCTACACCGTACCAATCTTTTAGCCAATAATCATAAATTGAGCGACCTACCATTAATTTTTTTGAGCCATTTATAATTTCGTCTTGGGGCAGTTTTGTAAACTCATTTTTTATGGTTGTTGCGTTTATGCCAAAATTCCAATTGAAATTATCATTTTTTATAACATCGTAATCTAAGCTTACTTCAATACCTCTATTAAATAAGGTCCCTATGTTTCTTGGAATGTCCTCGCTTCCACTTGAAAGTGGTAAAGGCACATCAAAAAGTAAATTAGCAGATTCTCGATTATAATACTCAACCGTTCCATTTAATCTATTCCATAATCCAAATTCTATGGCAACATCATAGCTTTCGCTAGCTTCCCATTCAAGTAAAGGAGCTTCAAGTGAGGCTTGTAAAAATCCTGATTCAGACTGGTTATTAAAATCTAAGTCATATAATCCTTGATAGGCATACCATCCAATTCCGGAGTTATTCCCCAATTCTCCATACGACGCCCTAAGTTTTAATAGATTTATGGCTTCTATATTTTCAATAAAAGACTCTCTTTCTAATCGCCAAGCTACTCCCAAGGACCAAAATTCTCCCCATCGTACATCTGATGCAAATTTTGAAGTCCCATCTGTACGATAAGATGCACTTAAAAAATATGTGCCATCATAATCATAATTAAAACGTCCAAAATAACTTTCATCTCTAAGTAAATCTGTAGCAGACTCTAAATTAGTAGTAGTAACAAAATTTATTAATTCAGTATTACCATCAGCTATTAATTGGCTTCTTGAACCTGTAAAGTTATTTACTTTTCTCTCTAAAGATTCATGCGCCGCTAATAAGTTAAAATTATGATCGCCAAACGATTTATTATATTTTAAAAGCTGGTTAAATCCTATAACTGTTCTTCTATTGTATCTTCTTGAAGCTTTACCTCCCGGGGCACCATCTCCAATTATCTTATTTTCAAAATCTGTGGTATACCAATGTCTTTGATCCCAACTGGCATTAACCGTTAGCATTAAATCTTGAGTAAAATTAATATCAAAATAGGTTTTTCCACTTATAGAAGTAACTTCATCCACATCTTCATTATAATCTATTTCTGCTAGAATATGCCTTCCACCGCTAGCGCCATTAGGTCTATTATCATCTAATTCATAAAGACGGTTTCCATTTTCATCCAAAATAAAATTCCCGGAAGCGTCATGCTGGTAAATAGGGTAAATAGGCGCGACTCTTCTAGTAAAACGTGCAGGATTGACAAACGAATTATTTTGTGTACTTCCTGTTTGGGCTTGGTTTCCTTTAGAAGTAGTAACAGCAATATTCAACCCGGTCTTTAGCCAATTGTTAGCTTGATAATTCGCATTAATTCGTCCTGAAAACCTCTCAAAATCAGATTTTAAAATATAGCCTTCTTCATCTAAATAGCCCAGAGATACATATAAGTCACTTTGGTCTGTTCCTCCCTGATAATTAATATCATAATTATGGCGTATTCCAACTCTCGTAATGGCATCAGTCCAATCCACATCGTTATACAATAATCTGGCATTAGGATTAATCTTACCATCAAGGCCTACAATTTGGTCATCAGCAACATTATAGGGGTTATTTAATAATTCTGTAATAATATTAGATGACGCAAAAGCATTAGCCGCAGTAACATCGGCTGCAGAATCTACACCCGGAATGGCTTGACTGTTTCGCATGGATTCCCACATAATTTCATAATATGCATCAGGACCTAATCTATCGTACTCATCTATTGCACGATCAACAATACTAGTTGATGCATTTAAAGTAAACTGTCCTTTTCTATTTTTCCCGCTTTTAGTGGTAATCATAATGACTCCGTTTGCTGCTTTATTTCCGTAGAGGGATGTAGACGCTGCGTCTTTTAAAATAGTTAAGCTCTCTATATCAGTAGGGTTAATAGAATTTATTGATCCATAAAAGGGAATTCCATCTACAACATATAAAGGAGCACTACCAGCACTAAAAGAACCAAAACCTCTTATACGTATAGATTGCCCCTGACCAGGTTGCCCGCCTGCTGCGGTTACAGAAACCCCTGCTGAAGCTCCCTCTATAGCGGCGGAAACATTAGCGACAGTTATTTTTGAAAGTGCTTCGCTATTTAACTGGGTTGCAGACCCTGTAAAATCTGCTTTTTTAGCAGTACCATATGCTACAACCAGAACTTCGTCAAGAGACGTGTCGGCTACCATTTCTACATTAATGATATCTGATGTCCCTATTTGTATCTCCTGAGTGGTCATTCCTACATAACTAAATACAAGGATATCACCTTTCTTGGCCTCAATAGAGTAATTCCCGTCAAAATCTGTTTGAGTGCCTGTTTGAGTACCTTTAATTATAATACTGGCCCCGGGAAGCGGAAGTGTTCCATCTGTTACAACACCTTTAATAACATTTTTTTGTACCTCCGTATTTGTGGGCACTAATTTCTTCTTAATTAAAATCGTATTGTTAGATGCAATTGAAAAAAGAAAATCACCATGCCTAAGGCTTTTATCCAATAATTTATTGGCTTGAATACTTCCTTTATTCACATGTATTTTTGGGAAGTGCTTAAACATATCTTCCTGATAAATAAACCTATAATCTGTTTGTCTTTTAATAATTTTGAATACTTCATCAACAGATAAGGATTGATCTTTTTTTATCTCAATCTGAGTGTTCTGGGAAAAAATATCGATTGGAGAGAACCCGAAAGTTAAAGAACATAATAAGAATATAAAAGTTCTCATAATGATGGTTAAAAGCCTTTTTCTAAACAAGAAAAAGGTAGTAGTTAGTTTAATTTTCATAAATTTACCTGTTTTAATTGGTTAACATTAATTAATTGATTATTACAAACTTTAAAGGGACAAAGTTGGATACCGCTAAATGTCTACTTTGCTCCCTTTTTTATTTTAATATTATTTTCTTATCATTTATTTTATACGAATTAATAAAGCCTAAGTCTTTAATTGTGGTTAAAATATCTTCTATGTTTTGATTTTTACTTAATACGCCTATAAATTTAGTCGCTTCTATTTCTTTATCTAAAAACACAGCGTCCAGGTCATACCACCTGGATAATACTTTCATGATTTCTTTTAATGAAACGCCTTCAAAACTAAACACGCCATTTATCCAAGATGTTGCATTATATACATCAACCTCTAACACATCAATATCCTTATTTATAGCACTAATTCTGGACTGTTCGTTGGGTTGTAAAAGCACACTAGTTAAATCGTTCTTTACATTAACTTTACCTTCTACCAATGTGGTATATATAATAGTTTCGTCTTGATATGCTTTTATATTAAACTTTGTACCTAAAACTTCTAATTCTTGTATTTGGTTTTTTACTATAAATTTTGATCCCTTATTTTTTGTACTAGGGGAAACTTCAAAATAGGCTTCTCCATAAATAAGCTCTACCATTCTTTTTTTACCTTCTATAAAACTAACCGGATATTTAAGCTGAGATTCCGAATTCAACCATACTTTTGTTCCATCAGATAATTGCAAAAAAAACTGGCCTCCTCTAGGTATAGTTAAATAGTTGTATGCTATTTGTGGCTTTGAAACCTGTTTGTTTTTATAAATTAATTTGTCTCCTGTACTTATAAGGTTTTTTGCAGAATAATTTTGACCTTTTTCCAGAACAACACTAGATCCGTCCTCCAGTGTTAATGTAGCCTTATCTGTTCCTGCTTCTATTTTAGTATGCGCCACTTTTACTTCATCAACCTGTGGACTTGGTTTATTTATCAAACTATAAACCGAAACTAAAACTACTATTAACACAGCAGCAGCATATTTAAAAATGTTTCTTTTGTATAATGGGATAACCTTATGATTTTCTATACGATTTTTATTGACCTGCTCTTGAACTTTGCTGAAAATATTTTCTTTAATAATTTCTTTAAACTCAATATCAATTGGCCATTCTTTACTGCTTTCCTGATTAACAAAGAAATTAGACAGAAACTCCACCTCTTTATCAGAAGCCTTTCCTTCATGGAGCTTTTTAATCAATTCCAATAAATACTCCTTATTTTTTAAACTCATAATTGAGACACTTTACTTTAAAGACGCAAAAAGGGATTACATCCCTAATAAAAAACGTGTTTTTTTTTATTTAGGGCATTATTTTGAAGTAAAAAATGGTTCTATATTATATTAAAAAGAATTACAATATTAGAAATATTAGTTAATGTAGGCCTTAATATTTTTAATGCTTTTGTAATATAAGCCTCAACAGATTTTGTGGAAATGTTTAGCTGTTTTGAAATTTCTTTATGGCTTAATTGGTTTTCTCTACTTAATACAAATACTGCTTTGCATTTTTCAGGCAATAAATTAACCGCAGTATGTATTTGAGCCTCTAGCTCTTTATAAATTAATTTTGACTCTGGGTTAGCATTCTGAATTTTTTTATCAAAATTTTCAAAAACGGCAGCGCTAAAAACACCATTATCTTTTCTAAAAGTATCATAAACCTTGTGTAAAACACAGGTAAAAAGATAGCCTTTTAATGTTGTTTTAATTTGTAAACTATTCCTCTTTTCCCAAATTTTAATAAAGACTTCTTGAATAATATCCTCAGAAACTTCACGCTTTTTTAGAAGATTAAATGCATAAATAAACAATGGTTCCCAATATAAATCATAAATTAATTTTAAAGCGTTTTCATCTCCTTGTCTAAGACGCTCAATTAGTTTTTGATCTTTAATGTTATTAAAACTCATCGCTTTATTTTCATTGGGGGGACTAACAAATTTAAATAAAATATTTTATTCAATAGGGCAACAAATAAAACCCAAAAGAAAAACAGGCAAGAGAACTTTATTATTATTATTTAAAAAATTGACTATTCCGCTTATTTTTTGTCTGTATCCTTAACATTAACAAAAAATTAAATATGCTTTTTTAATGGAACAAACACGACTTAAAATAATGGGATTTCCTTGTCTTTAACACCCTGTTCTTTTCTGGAGAGATTACAGGAATACATCAACTATATATTCTGTGCTATACAACTCAAAATGAAAGTTTAATCTAAAACAACAAACTCAATACGTCTGTTAGATCGGTGTTCTTTTTCTGAGCAAGGTTTAGACGTACAATCAATTAATGGATTAGCTTCCCCATATCCTTTTGACATTAACCTGTTTTTGTTAATCCCCTGGTTTGTTAGATAGTTTAAAGCAGACCATGCTCGCCTGTTAGATAGTTTTAAATTATATAAATCATTACCTCTACTATCGGTATAAGCATTAATAACGATCTTCATTTCAGGCTTTTCTTTAAGTACTTTAACGATCTTGTTTAAAGATATGGTCGATTCTTCTTTAATAGAATACTTTGCAAAGTCAAAATAAATATTCTCTAAAACTATGTGCAATTCGTTATTTACTTCTATAATTTCAGGTTTAGTAACATTAAGCTCTAAATTTTTGATATAGGTCGTATCGCAACCTATGCTTCCAAAAAAATTGAATTCGCCATTTATAAAACCATCTTTTTTAGTTGTTATAGTATAGCTTTGAAAAGGGTTAATATTTTTAAACTTGAAACTACCGTCTTTCTTAGTCATTTGTTTAACAACATGATTATCCTCATCAGTAAGGATAACAAGTGTATTTGGAAGTTTAATTTTAGTTTCTGAATCTAATACCTTACCCTCTAAAAATTGAGACACACCATTATTTACAACTGTATAAATATCATAACGGCCTTTGCCATTAGGCCTATTAGACGACAAGTAGCCTTTGTTTTCTGTAACTAAAAAAAAAGCTAATTCATCATAAACTGTATTAATGGTATTCCCTAAGTTTCTAGGAGTTCTATACGTATTACCATTAAGAATTTTACTCATGAACAAATCATGATTTCCAAGTCCTAAATGCCCATTAGATGAAAAGAATAAAAATTTCCCATCAACCGAAAGTGACGGGTACTTTTCATCAGAAACTGTATTAACCTTATGTCCCAGATTAACAGGTAAACCTAAAGCACCCTCTTCATTAACTCTTGAAACATAAAGATCATACCCCCCAATGGAGCCTCCCATATTTGATGAAAAATAAAGTAAGGTTCCTTCTTTATTTAAATAAGGGGTTTCAATAGATACTCCTTTTTTATTAATACTTAATAACTCATTCTTAATCCAGTTACCATGAGAGCCTTCTTCTAATGTTGCTTTGTATAGCTTAAATTCAAGCGAATTTTCTTTACTACTTCTCGTGTAGTAAACGGTTTTCTGATCTGGAGAAAAAGTAAGTTGGTCTTCACTACTACTGGTATTTAATACTTTTGAAAATAATAGTGGCTTACTTAATTGTCCGCTTTTAGAAACATCCAAACAAAACAACTCTTTAAAAGCTTCTTTTGTATTAGGGTCTATTTTAGCAAAACTTCCTATTTTTTTTGAGGAGACCACGATGAGCTTATTTTTAAAAAAACCAGATCCTAATTCAGAAAACCTGGTATTTGCTCCAGCATCTAAAACTTCAAAATTAAACCCGTTTGCATTTATTAATTTGGTGGAAACCTTGTTAGAACTTTTGATAGAATCAACGGTTGGTGTTCTAGTTTGACCAATAACCAGATTTGAAAACACGCATATAATAACAAGAAACTTAGCTTTCATAATACTGTCTTAATCATTAAATTAATCTTTTAACCTTGCTATTAATTCGTTCATATTAGTTTAAAGACTTACATGATTTAGCGCTCAGCTGCTATTTTTTTTATGTACAGTGTTAGTAAACGTTATTTTTTAATAAATTTTAATGTTTTTCCTTTTTTTGTTTTTAATAAATAAAGCCCATTGGTTAAGGCTTTAATATCTATTTTCTCATGTTCTTCTAAGTAACCGCTTAAAACTATTTTTCCCTGAAGATTATAAATTTCATATTTATCTTTTTCTTTAAACCCCAAAAGTTTGATATAATCGCTAGTTGGATTTGGGTATATTGATATTTTATATAAATCACTTAAATACGCATTAGCCGATAATGTTGATTTATCAAAAATAGATACATGATCTATTAATACTTTTGAGCCGGCATCTCCTCTAGCATATATAAAGGCTTGAATGTTTTCTGTTGTAGTGGCAGTAAATTCAAATTCTCCCTTTTTCCATTCCGCTGTAGATAAGTCAGTAAAATCATTAGTTACCAAATTTTCTGGAAAAACGCCAGGGGTATGTACTAAATTAAATTCTGTTTTGGTAAAAGTTCCTGAAACAACTTTATAATAGAAAGTACACACATAAGTCTTTCCACTGGTAAATTGTATATCTGGTGTGTTTATATAGACAAATGTTCTTCCTGTATCAATTTCTAATTGCAAACTTGAAGCTCCATTTTGAAAATCAGAACTTTTTTCCCAAAATCCATTAAAAAACCTAAACCAATCATCTGGGTTAGTGTCAAACGAGTCCCAATTTTCCATATCTCCATTTGGCACCAAATTTGTTTGAGCAATCAAATTAAATGTTACAATAAACAAAATTAAAGCGAGTAATTTTTTCTTCATATTTAATTACATTTTCACATATTATTATGGAATGCAATACTATAAAAGTACCGCAAAACTAACAGGTGATTCTCTCCTCAAATACTACTGCAAACACCTTATATTGGTAGAAAAAACTACTACATGTGTAGCATTCGATTTTTTACACAAAACATTCCATACTTTTTATAAATATTTGACAAAAAAAAGAGCCACAAGAAACTTGTGGCTCTTAGTATGTAATTATGAGTAATTACATGTAGATATCTAAGACAAATCTTCAATAGTTGCTTTAGGAGCATTCGTTTTCACAGAATTAATTCCATTCTCCATAGCACTTGTAGAGGAATACATCTCACTAGTTCCAATGACTTGATTATTTCCAGCTTTTAGATTAAAATAAGGTTTTCCGTTTGATGTGGTAAGTCTATCAAATCTGGAATCGTCTGTAGCATTTTTTCTAACAGATGCTATACCATTATTGCATCCTGATTTAGCTGCATAGCCTTCACTAGCTAAGATATTCTGTCCATTACCAGCTTTTAATCTAAATCTAAATTCTCCTTTTTTGTCTTTGTAAATTTCAAATTTTGCCATTTTGAATAGGGTTTTAAAAATTAAGTATACAGTTGAGACACTAAATAATAAAAAAGTCACAGGGAATAGAAAAATATTATAGCTCAAAACAAAAAAGCATCCCGATTTTCAATTAAGAAAAAAGATTGCTCCCCATTTATTTAATGCTATAAACCTTAATAAAAACAGGTAGTATCAGTAACACAACTTCTTTAAATTGCCAAAAAAAGCTCTAATAATTTAGAGCTTAATCTTTAGGGTCTGGGCGGGCACTATTTGTTAACAATCTGACTTACAATACTTTATTCTATTAGAAGCACATATTCTATAAATAAAAATACTATTTATAGGATATAAACTAGAGCTTCCATTTTATCCCAATACCCGCATATTGATTACGGTATCCTCTAAAAGAGCGCGCTCCTAAATTGGTGTAATTTGTTGTTCGTATACGGCTATATAGTAGCTATTACAGATAAGTTGTTTTTTAGCTTATGTTCAGCATCTAACATAAGATCTGCATAATTATATTGCAATTCCTGTTAATAAGCCCATTGTTATCTCGAGCTTCAATTTCTGAATAATTTCTGGTTAAATATTTAAAAGTTGAACTTACTTTTGTTCCCATTTGAGAGCATATTCATTAATGCCCTATTTTGATCCTCGGTGCAACTTATTGAAACTATGTGTATAAATAATATATTACATCTTAAAATATCGTTATTCTAATTTTATAATCGTTGCTTTTACATGTTTGTTTATAACACTTAAGTATTTGTCATTTAACCCTTCTAATAGGGGGAAAGCATCTAAAATAATAAGTTTATTGTTATTGCATAACCCTCTTACCAAGGCTATGAGCTCATATTCTACATCTAACAAGTTAGAACCATTTTCTCCTATACTACTGTCAAGGGATAAATTAGAGTTATTAAGGCATTGTGTTTTAACCTTATTAAATAATAACTCTACTTTATGTTTTTCAGCCTTGACACGTTTCTTTACAAGGGCTTCGTATACAGACTTTCCAATTAGTGGATATTCTTTTGATGCAACTCCTATAATATTTCGCAAAGAATTTGGAGATACTTTCTCAATAGGTACTTTATTTATAAAGATTTCGCCATTATATCCTGTATCAAGATTGGTTAAGAAATTGATAAACTTGTTAGGACTTATGCCTGGTGGAAGTTTGAAAAAATTTAACTGTCCGTTTTGCACTTTATAATTTATTTTTTCAATACCATCTTGATGTGAGAAATTTTTAAATACCAGTTCTGGTTTATCAATTTTCAGATTAATACCTTTATTATCATCAATTCTGTCATACATTAAAATATTTTTAAGTTTTCTTTCAGAAATCCTTCCTAATTTAAGAACAGATTCAAGGCTATATATACGCCTAATCGTTGGCATTATAGTAACATAAAGTAATATAAAACTTACCAATACACCACCTTGCTCTACATGTGCTTGTGTTTCATTATCAATTAAAAAAACAATCAAAATAAAAAATAAAGTTATATACTGTAAGAATGAAATAAAACCTTTGTTGATTACAAACCACTTATTAAATTGTACAGTAGCATCAAATACTTTTTTCGATTTTGCGCTATATCGTTTCACCTCTATGTCTGACCTATTAAATATTTTTACAGAAATCATAGTACTTAAAATACGATTTACAAAAGCAACTTGATTAGAGGTTTTATTTCTTTTTTTTAAAGATTTGTTTTCTAAATGTATGTTCATCCATCTTATCACAAAGTACCCCATAGCAGAACTGGCAAGGATAACCAGGCTACCTTTTACATTCATTTTTAGTAGAAGAATGAATGCTATTGAAGCAATAATCACGTCAACTATAATAATAATACTTCCTCTTTGAAACAGGTTTCTTAAGCTATTAATATCTCCAGTATAACGTAGTAGATATTTGCCGATACCTTTTTCTTTGTATATGTTATATTTAACAGATTGCTGTTCTTCAAATAAATTATCTTTTATTTTTTTAATAAACCGGGCACTTTCATAGCGCAATTTGTATTGAAAAAAATAGAAAAATAAATACCTAAAAACGATGATAGTAAGAAAGAACAAAAGAAATAGTCTTGGAGTTGCCCAAAGGTTTTCGGGTACGATGCTCAAAAAGCTTAATCTATGGGATGTAAATCCAAAAACAAGTTCGTAATATTTACCTATACTTATAGGGATTGCTATAGTAAGCAAGTTAGATAACAATCCCCAAAGCAGAATAATAAATACCTCTTTTTTTCTATGCCTCATATAGGCTGTGGTAAGCTTTTTATTTAAATCTTTAAACATCATGAATTGATTAACTGTTCCATTAGTTCTTCAGATAAGAAATCGTTACTGCTAAAAACAGGAACATTAGTTATGCTTTTCACTTCGTCAATCATTAACGGACTGGTTGTAAACATACCTGCCACACAAATTGGAGAAATGCCCTTACTGTTTAGGATTTCTATACCACTTTTTATAGCTAAGCTATCTCCGCAAGATAATAAAACACCTCCATTTACTTGTTTCATAAGGCTGTCATCTCCAATAAGGTTATAGGTCTCTCTTTGAAGAAGCCCATCGGCTATTTCAATAATAACCATATCTGGATTAACTTTTTCTACTTTTCTTAGTAAGGCATCTAAAATTTCTAAGATTTCTTTGTTTTCATAGGTAAATGTTGATGGGTAACCGCAATTTGAAAAATCTACTGAAATTGAAGCGCCGCAGTCATTTACAAACCTGCCATCTTTTGAGTGTACTGTGCCTGTAAGCTTAATGTAAGCTACTTTTTTACCTAATTGTGCAGCACCTCTACTAAAATAAGCTGCGGTGGTTGTTTTGCCGCTATCCATACTAGCTCCTACAGACAGATATATTTTATAATCTCTCTTGTGTGAGTTTTTGTAACCATTAAGGCTAATATTGTTTGCTTTAAATTGTGAAATAGTATTGACTACCGAATTGTTTTTGTTTACGGCATAGCCAATTAATTTAACACTGGTAGTACCCACTCTTTCAAATCTACTATGCATGCTTTTTAGTTCGCCTATAACACCTCCTTGAGCCAGTATATCATATTCTTCTTTAATTTCGTTAGGAACATAGCCTTCAAATTGATTAGATGCATAGCGGGTGCCAAAAGCTGCCATTATTTTATCGCCTTCAAAAATATATTGGGCATGACCATTTAATCCTAGAATAGATTTATGTTTTCCTATACCTACAACTTCAAAAACTGCAATATCACCTATTTGTGGTTTGTGCGTTGTAATGATATTTTCATTAATAGTATATGCTCCAATTTCTTTAGTTATAACACTCCTTTTAATGATTTTGTTGATGTTTAAGTGTTTACTATTTTGTCTTACTGTAGTATTGTTTGTTTTGATAATTGTTTCCATATTAATAGGTTTTAATTTTTGTTTATAATTTTCATGGTTTTGTCTTACTGTACTGTTGTTCGTTTTAATAATTGTTTTCATTTTAATAGATTTTGACTTGCATTTATAGTTTTATTGTTGTTGATATACCAATTGCAGAGAAATCAAAGAAGGGTCGTCTTATTTTTCCTGTATTGGGGTTTAAATCATTAATGTTTCTTGTTCCAAATAATGTTGTGTTAAACTCTTTCTGTTGCATGTAATATGCAGAGATGGTCATCTTTTTTGTTGGATAAAGTTTAATTCCCATTCTCCATCGGTATGCATGTAATCCATTAGGTGATTTTAGTTCTGTTTTGTCACCTTCAGAATCTCGATATTGAAGTGGTCTTCCGTTAGCATACCAGTATAGTTTCTGATTAAAAAACGGTCTTAACTTCCACGGTAGATCAGTGTTTCGGTAATAAACGTCTAGCCTCAAGAAGTACCTTTGTTGAAACTTTGATCTTTGGTCAAAATGGTGTTCACCATTTAAAGAAATATTGGATCTTATTCTCTTACTTACTCTGACATGGTATTTTACTCTACCAGTTAATCTATGAAAGATTAATTGTTTGTTATTGTTTAATAAAAATGTTGGTTTAGTACCAATAGATATAGTAAGAGGTTTTGAAACCTTATAGTTAAGGTTTAAACTTGGCTGAATAAAATTGAGGTTCATGCCATTTGTTAAGTCAAAAGAATGGTTCTGAAAATAATTAATAGAGAATTTCTCATTAAGCTTCTTACTTACACCAACTCCTAACCAGGTCATATTATTCTCAGTTTCGAATATTTGCCCAAAAGAGTAAGAATAGCAAAGCATCATGAGTAAAGAGCCAACTAATCTGTAATGTGCTGTTGTTTTTAGTCTAAGGTTTTCTAAGGTTTTAAGTCTGTTCATTTTTTTAAGTTTTTTTGGTAACGCTTTTAGGTTTCCAATGTTCAGTAAGGGAACAGACATAGAGATAATTTACCCCACCCCCCAATTTTTAAAAAAATTAAACCAAAACACCTTTTAGTATTTAAATAATTGAAAACAAGTGATTTAAGCGTATGTTTTGATTTAAGAAAAATTAAAATATTGTTATATTTTTATGTTTGCGTCAAATAATTTTGGCTGTTTTAAACAGGAAAATTGCAGAATATCATTACATTTATGGGGGTTATATTATATAAGAATATATGAAGCTATCTATTTGCAATGAATCTGTTTTCAATCAAGTTTATGATTTAAACGCTGAGACCCTTAGAAACTACCTTTACTACCAATGCAGAGATATTCAACAAGCAGAAGATTTGGTGCAAAATGCCTTTATTAAACTATGGAATAACTGCAAAAAAGTACTTTTTGAAAAAGCAAGGGGCTTTCTTTATGCTGTAGCAAAAAATGAATTTTATAATCAAGTTGCTCATAAAAAAATAGTTTTAAAATATGCTAAAAGGCCGCAAAGAAATGTAGATTTTGAAACGCCCGAATATAAAATTGAAGAAAATGAGTTTATGGAAAAGCTTCAAACAGCAATTAATGCATTACCGGAAGGGCAGCGAGAAGTTTTTCTTTTAAATAGAATAGATAAAAAAACGTATAAAGAGATTGCCGAAATGCTTGAAGTATCGCAAAGAGCAATAGAAAAACGTATGCATAAAGCATTAGTAAAAATGCGTAAAGTTGTAAAAAATATATAGAGGGGTGGGGTAAAATGATTTTTAACTGTTCCAAAAATGAAGTACTCTAAGAATGTTTGAAGAAAAAGACAATACTATATTAGCCCGGTGGTTGGCCGGCACTCTTACTCAAGAAGAGAAAACCGAGTTTGAAAAAACTACGGAATATAAAGAGTATGTAGAGATTGTTGAAGGTTTAGGTCAATTTAAAAAGCCCGATTTTAATACTGAAGCATTACGAACCAAAATCAAAACTCAGATTAATCAGCAAAAAAAAGGAAAAGTCATTAACTTAAAGCCTTTCTTTTATGCTGTTTCTGTTGCGGCTTCTATTGTATTAATTATTGGTATTTTCTTTAACGAAATTACCTATAAAACACAAAATGGAGAACAACTAGCCGTTATTTTACCTGATGGCTCAAAGGTTCAATTAAATGCTAAATCACAGCTTACCCGCGCACGTTTTTTCTGGAAGTCTAATAAAGCACTAACCTTACAAGGCGAAGGTTTTTTTGATGTACAAAAAAGTGATGGGTTTACGGTACATACTACCTCGGGCGCAATTACCGTATTAGGCACACAGTTCAATATTAAAACCAGAAAAAATATATTTGAATTAAGTTGCTATGAAGGAAAAGTACAATTTATAGCTAATACTACTAAAGAAAAATCTGTTTTAACAAAGGGGGAGGCCATTAAATTATTAAAAGATACTATAGAAAAGCAAACCATTAATGAAGGTTTTCCTGCCTGGACCAAAGGGCGTAGTAGTTTTAACGATGTTCCATTAATTGAAGTCCTCGATGAATTAAAAGTTCAATATGGTATTGATATAGAATACAACACGATTGACACCTCTAAGACGTTTTCAGGAAGCTTTTTTCATAACGATTTAGAAATAGCTCTTAAAGCCGTACTTGTACCAATGCATATCAACTATAAATTAGCAAATAACCAGAAAACCTTAATCCTTCTTTCCCCATAAAGATAAAGCCCCTTTATTATGAAAAAAATATGCTGCCTACTTTTTACTCTTATCGCTTTCTACTCCTTTGCTCAACAAACTTTTCCTGTAAATTATAATCAGAAACCTTTAAAAGAAGTGTTGACAGACATAGAAGAACAAACGAACCTTTTTTTTTCTTATAGTGAAGCCGCTATAAAATTAAAAACCATAACATTGGTTAACAATGCAATTACCGAAACACAATTGCTAACAGCATTAAGAAACCAAACCAGTCTTAATTTTGAAAAAGTTTCTATAAATCAAATTATTATCAGTATCCCTTCAATTGATATTTGTGCTTATCTTTTGGGTGCAGAAAATAAAACCCCTTTGCCTTTTGCTTCTATTCTAATTAAAGGCACTACAAAAGGGACTTCTTCTAATGATGATGGCTTTTTTCAATTAGAAAATATTAAACAAGATGCTATCGTCTTAATACAGTATGTAGGGTATTCCAGTAAAACCATCAATGCTTCTCAACTTAAGAATGAAACTTGTCTGAATATTTTTTTACAGCCCGAAACACAAGCTCTTCAGGAAGTATTATTAGTAGCAGATTATATTACTAATGGAATTGATAAAAACACTAATGGCTCTCTTACCTTAAGAAACAATGACCTAGGGATATTACCTGGTTTAGTAGAACCTGATGTCCTTCAAAGCCTGCAGTTAATCCCGGGGATTTCAAGTTTAGATGAATCTGCATCGGGCATCCAAATTCGTGGTGGATCGCCAGATCAAAACTTAATTTATTTTGATGGAATTAAAATGTATCATACGGGTCATTTTTTTGGAATGATTTCTGCCATAAACCCATATATTGTTGAGAAAACCAAAGTATATAAAAGTGGGGCAAGCCCCGAATATGGCGATCGTATCTCCGGGGTTATAGACATTTCAAGTGATAAAAATGCACCCCATAAAACCACTGCAGGTATTGGTATTAATGGTACACATGCCGATGCTTTTATTAAAACCCCTTTAGGTAAAGGTGTCGGGCTAGTGGCTTCTGCCAGACGATCTTATACCGATGCATTGCAAACACCAACTTTTGATGCCCTTTCAAAAAAAGTATTTCAAAACACTAAAATTATTAATACTAATACCGGACTGATTAATGATGATGAGGGTGATTTTTCTGAAAATGTAGGAAAAGAAGATTTCTTTTTCTACGATGGAAGTGCCAAATTAATCTTTCAGCCTTCAGAAAATGACAATATAGCTGTTAGTGGATTTTTTGCTAATAATGACCTGGATTTTTCAGTAAAAGATGACGAAGATCTTACTTCCGACAGGTTAATTGTAAAAAAACAAGGGGTAAGCTTTTCTTGGCAGGGAACTAAATTTAATAAATGGCAGCATTCGCTTAATGGGTATTACTCAAGTTTAGATACTGATTATGACAATAAGGTCACAGAAGATTTATTGTTAGAAGAAGAAAATTTAAGAAAAAATACAGTCGAAGATTATGGATTAAATGCCAGTTTAGCTTATGATATTTCTGATAATCATACAATTAAGGCTGGTTATCAATTCTCAAATGCAGATGTATTTTTTCAGCTATTTAGAGATGAAGCAGATACTAATACCATAGACCCTACAGATGATGACAATGTTCCTCTGCCTGGCATAACCAGGGATTTTAATGTTAGAAAAAAGGCAACAAATCAAACACATAGTGTATATGCTGAATATTTACATAAAGCAAGCAATAAGGGTTTTATTAGTTTAGGTATTAGAGGTTCATATTATTCTTTAGTTGATGATTTCTATATTGAGCCTAGAATAAATGCCGAATATCCAGTATCTAAAGTATTTCGATTAAAAGCTACAGCTGAAAAACGCTACCAATCCATTAGTCAATTAGTCGAATTTGAGGATGTGCAATTGAGATTAGAAGACCATATCTGGACACTCTCTGATAATCTTGAGACCCCTATTTTAGAAAGCACACAATTTTCGGGCGGCATTCTTATAGATGCTAATGGCTGGGCATTAGATATAGATGGATATTTTAAAAAAATAAACGGATTAACCTCCTTTACTAATGGTTTTACTAATGCTGCAGAAGAGTTTTCAGAAGGTAAAAGTGATATTTTAGGGTTAGATGTGCTTTTAAGAAAAAAGATTAAAAATTTTCATGTGTGGTTAGGATACACTTTTAATGATGTAGACTACACGTTTCCTGAATTACAAAGTACGACTTTTAGAGGAAATAATGATATTACGCATAATTTTAGAATATCAAATACGTTTGAAATAAAAAACTGGGAACTTTCTTTAGGGTGGATGTATCGCACCGGAAGCCCATTTACTCCTGCCAATAGCTTTAATAGTACTACTGGTGATATAAATTTTGGACCTATTAATAGTTTGCGGTTACCTAACTATCATCGCTTAGACACTTCGGTTTTGTATAATTTTGTGTCTTCAAAAAAGAATAATTTCAGAGGTACTGTGGGAGTTTCTTTGCAAAACATTTACTCCAGGCAAGTCCCTGTTTCAGTGTCTTATCGAGTAGATCAAAATGCGGTTACCGGGCAAGACGAACTAAACAGAATTCAGCAACTTTCTTTAGGGCTTACTCCAAACATGACCGTAAGATTATATTTTTAATGGCTTTAGAATTCTTGGTTTAAAACGATAAAGTAGAGTCAACAAATTTGCTGTCTTGAAAGGCTTTTGAAAATTAAGTATCCTGTTAAGATAGCAGGTAAGAGACAACAAGTAAAAGCTATTCTGAGAAATTGGAGTAGCTTTTATATTTTAAACCTGTAAAGGTAAGAAGTTGCGGGTACTCGTTGTAAATAAATACTAAGGGAAGAAATACACACTATATAATGCTCCTTTTTCTGGCTTCTTCAAGTAATAAACGATTATTATCCACTTTAAAAATACTTTTTAAGTTTCGCTTTCTTTTTTCTATACTGCTTAACGATAAAAAAACAAGACCTGTCAGGTCTTTATTTTTAACCCCTCTTGATAAATGATATAAAATCAATCGATCGGTTTTATCTATAGATATATGAGATTCAAATTGGCTGCGCAACAAACGAAGAATTGTTTGGCTATAAAAAGGAGTATCTTCCATTACAGAATTAATAGCCTTTATCAAATCATCAGAATCAATATCGCTTTTGAGTATAACTCCATCTGGGTTAAATGCTTTAATTATTTCTAATATTAAGTAATTACTATTGTATGATGTTAGTATAATTAACTTAGCATTGACAAAATTATTTCTAATGGTTAATATTAAATCTTGTATAAGAGTATAGCGTTCGGTGTCAATAGAAAACAAATCAACATTAAAAAAAATAAAATCTAATAGCTCTATTCTTTTTATGTCTTGATATGCTGTTTTATAGTTTTTAGTTTTATAAATAGAGAAGTTAAGATTAGATATAGTTTTTAAAGTTGCTTCGACTGAATAAGAAAACAATGCTTCTTTCTCTATTATAAGAATACCTTTTGGTTTGCCCATAGTCATCAATTTTAGTAAAGTTATCTTTTGAGTAGCTTATATGCAGACACAAATGAATAAACGGTACTTTTAACTGAGTAAGTGAGCAATAAAAGTGATATTATAAAATTGAACATGAATTATAATATAAAAAGTATCCCTATTTTCAATTAAGAAAAAAGGAAACTGTTCTATTATTATATACTATTGACCTTTACTAACTATATCATCGTAGTAATACTTCCCATATAATTTGCCATTCTTTTGAAAATAAAACCCTTCTAATATTAATAGCTGTCCATCTAAAGTTGATGATAAACTATTCGCATAAAGTGTTTGGAGTGTAGAAACTGTAATTTTATTATTCCCTTCTGGCATTCATTATTAATTAATGATAGTAGAGATTAACCTCTTTAATTTTGATAAAGAAGAAGATAAGTAACGTAATAAATCTAACGGGTTATTTTTTAACAACCCTCTTAGTCTCGCTGCCTTTTTCTGAAATTATATTTAAGAAATACATCCCTTTTGGGTATGATTTTAAACTAATTCCTTTAGTCGCATTAATATCTTCTAAAAGTAATTTTCCTGTTACAGAATATATCTTGACTTTTTTAACATTCACTCCTGATCTAGCAGATATATAAATTTTATTATCTGTTGGATTTGGATAAACTCTAAAAAAATCTTCTGTTTTATTTTCACTAACACTAAGGGACTGATCAATTATTTCTGTACTAACAATGTTAGTAATAATAGGAGAATTAAAATCAAAATAAATATTTGCCTTTCCTTGAATGATGTCCCCAACCACTACATCTCCTTTTGGCTTTATTTTAAAAGCTACAAAGCCATGACTCTCTGGCTCATTATCTAGTTCTGGTGGTAAATTTATATTATTAAATACAAACTCAACAAAGTTTCCATTAGTAACCATTACCTCATATACATGACTTGCAGATAAAGGTTTAAAGGTATCCCAATCAAGCTTCTCATTCAAAATATCAGTAATAATGACTTTAATAGCATCAGCAGTTCCAGTATTTTGAAATCTAACCATATAATGTAAATATTCTGCAGCTTGTTCTATTTCAATTTCAGTTCCTTGTAAAACTTTTTTATCATTAGGGTCAAAAGAATTTACTACTACCTGTTCTTGATTAAACGTATTATCATTTGGAGTAATATCATTATCTTCTGTAATAGTAACTATTACATTATTTAAGTCTCCATCATTGACTGTTGGCGGTGAAAATGTTGTCATATTTACATCAATACTCCTCTTTTCAAAAGGGTATAAGTCGGTAAAACTAAACGTTATTATATTTGAGTCAATGGTGCTATAAGTTGGTACAGAATTAACAAATGATTGATTGTTTTCATCATACTTAAAAGAAACATTTCCGCTCATAACTGATGTTCCTGCATTTTCATAAATTATTTGATATTTAGCTTCAAATCCTGGTCTTACTTCTGCTAGTGGAATAATGGAAACATTAAGGTCATTAACAATTTCAGTTGACTCAATGCAAAAATCTTTAATTTCTTGATTTCCTAATCCTTCAATAGTTGTTATATAAGAATTTGGGTTTACAACAAAATGAGGTTCATTAAAGGAAACACTGGTTGTATAAGTTCCTTCACCAACAGTAAATTTATACGAACCATTGTTATCTGTAAAGGTTCTATATGTGGTAATCCCATTAGTTGTTGTTATTGGCACATTTTGCATTAAAAAATCGGTTTCTGAACAACCATTATTGTCTAAATCTAAAGTTATGGTTCCAGTAATACTATTAGAACTACAACGCTCATTAACCTCATTTACAGTATTACACCCTGCAGCATTAATACTAAAAACCACATCATCAGAGACTTGTAAAAAACCACAAACTGATAAAACAGCACAGTTAGTAAGTAAACTATTAGAACGAATATCTATGTAATCTAACGAAGTATAATCTATATTTTCAATTCCTTCCAAACTTACAAGTGATGGGTTATTTTGGATAGCCAAACCTCCCTCAACGGTTTTTAAATTTTCTAAACCAGTTAAATCGGTTATGAACCGATTAGTAAAAATGCTTAATTTTCCTCCAATATATTCCAGTCCATCCAACCCATTCATGTTAGTCATGGGTGTATTCCCATCTGTATGTTTAGTACTAATTGTAAAGTAGTCTCCTACTGATTTTAAATTGTTTAAACCTGATAAACTTGAAACAAAAGCTCCTAGATAAAAATATCCAGAAACAGATTCAAGGCTCCTTAAACCATTCATATCACTAATATGATTAAACAAGCTCAATCTTAAATCACCATTTACATTTGATATTTTACTTAAATCTTCTAATGAGTTATAATAACCATATATAGATATACTCTTTCCAACATCTTCCAATTTACTTAACCCCAATTGGGCATGAACACTTGCCGCCGATCCTATTCGATCAAAATTTAAATGCCCTCCAATTGTAATTAGATTATTAAAATCTACAAAAGCAGAAACCCTATCTACTCTTAAATCTTCAGATATTGTAGTTAATGCCTCAAAACTAACTAACTCCAAACTCCAGTTACCTATAATATTAACATAGCTATTAATATTATTTATACCGTTCATTTTAACTTTAGTTAAAGCTGTATTATTATAAAAATTAATATGTTCTCCTATAGAATTTAACACACTCATCCCTGGCACCTCTTTAAGGCGATTACCTATTAATTCAATAAAGCCACCTACGCTTAATAAATTTGGGGGCCATTGAAAATATTCAAAATTGTTTTGAAAAAGAGAGAAATACCCCCCAATACTAACTAGTGAATCAAAACCAGAAAACTCAGAAAATCCAGTAAGACTGTTATTTGAACTAAAGCTAAAATTTTCATCAATTGTTAAAAGAGAATCAAAACCAGTGGTGATATTAGAGCCCTTAATAATTAAAGACCCTCCAATAGTTTGAACATTATTTAACCCCTCAATATCGTGAAGTTTAGAGTTAGCTTCAAAACTAAAATTACCATCAATATTTAATAATGAGCTAAATGAGTTTAAATGAGTTAATTGAAAATTTCTGGCTATTTTTAAATTCCCCTCAATAGAAGTTAAAGCATTAAAACTAGGTAGACTATTAAGGTTATCATTATAAGAAAACACCATGCCTTTTACAGATGTAAGCATTTCAAAACCAACAAGTTCTGTAACTTTCGGATTTGCTATAAAAGCCATACTTTCTGTAATAGTTTCTATAAGATGAAATTTAGGGATATTTACTAAATTTCCATTATTATAAATAGTAAAATGCCCATCGACAATTTTCAGTTTTTCAAATCCATCAATAGTTACTAAAGAACTGTTTGAATAAATATATAGTTCCTTTATTGAAATTAAATTCTGAAACCCAATAATTTCTAAAAGATTTAAATGCTGATGAATTTTAAGGGATCCGTTGATATCAACTAACTGCAAAAAACCATTAATGTTTGCCAAACTATAATTATTATGGATTTCCAGATTCCCATCAACATTGGTTAATGCATTAAACCCTTGAATGCCTAATAGATTTTGATTGTTTTGAATAGTAACTTCGCCAGTAGTTTTCAAGGCTTCAAATCCCGCAATATCAATTAAATTATATGAATCATTTATGCTCAACTTCCCAGGAATACTTAATAAAGAATTAAAACCTGAAATATTATTTAGTTTATAATTATTATTTAAAATAAGATCGGTTCCTAATGACTTTAAATTATTAAATGTAGGAATATCTGTTAGCGAACCATTATTCAAAATATTTATAAAAGTCCCAACTGCATTAATAGAATTAAAACCTGAAATGGTTAATAGTTTGGAATTTTTAGATACAACAAAATCTTGTCCGATTACGTTTATAGCATCTAAAGATATATTTGTTAAAACACTATTATCTTTTACGGATAATTGACCTCCAACTTCTAACAAACCAGGTAAGTCTACGTTTTCTAATTTAGTTGTATTTTCTATTAACAGACTCCCTTTTATGGTAGTGAGTTCATTTAATCCATTAAGGTTTGTCAATGAGTTATTATATTTTAAATCCAAATCACCACCAATAAAGTTTAAAGAACTCAGCCCTTCAAAAGAAAGAAGGTAGTTATCGGGTACCACAAAATTCCCCCCAATACTCATTAAGCTTTCAAATCCAGAAAAATCAGCTATTTCTCTTTTAGGTATAAAGATAAAATTACCCCCAATAGTTTCAAGTAAAGGAGGTCCGTCCAAAACAGATAGATAATAGTTAGTTTCGAGATAAAAGTCATCTCCAATAGAAATAAGGCTATCTAAACCTTTGAGACTAGTAAGACTAGAGTTCCCTTCAATTCTTAAGGCTCCTCCTATAGACTCTAATAAGTTTAATCCAACAAAATTAACCCCTCTATTATAAAGAAAATCTCCTGAAATAGAAACCAAGGCTCCTAAACCTGACAAGGAAGATAATAAATTTTGATCAAGGTTAAGTGTACCTCCAATTGTCTGCAAATTATCAAGTCCAACCAAATCTGTCAAAGAGGTTCTTCTAATAACCAAATCGTTAGAAATTGAGGATAAATTGTCAAGACCACTTAAACTTTCAATACCTCTTCCGCTAATATTTACACTTCCTCCTACACTAATTATTCCTTCTAACCCCTGTAACCCTTCCAATCCAATTAATGTTGTGCTTTCAATGGATAAATTCCCAGAAATTGAAGAAATTTGACTAAGCCCATTTAAGTTTATAATATCTGCTCCATTAATGGTTAAATCACCTAATATATCTGAACATCCAGAGTAATTGGCTGAAAAATTATCTATGTCCGCCTGAGAAGTTAAAACTAAATCTACTGTCGGACATTGGGCATTAGTAATCAGATTTAATAATAAAAGAAAAAAAGAAAGTATTAGTTTTTTCATAGCTTAAATAATTCACCTTATTTAAACAAAGTAACTGTAAAAAATATTATTAATAAAGGGTTTTCAGCTATTTCTTGAAGTAGTTACGTTACAACCAAAATATGTGTAATTCAACAGCAAATTAGATAAATTATCCATTTTTATGAAAATAGAAACCTTCTAATATTAATAACTGTCCATCTAAAGTAGATGATAAACTATTCGCATAAAGTGTTTGGAGTGTAGAAACTGTAATTTTATTATTCCCTTCTGGCATTCATTATTAATATTTGAAGTTTAAAGATACAATTTAAAGCAGTACAGATTATCCAATTTTATTTTCAATAAAAAGCTGACTACTTGACGTTTACACTTTTTGACTCATTAAAATTAAGTAACAACATGGTTTTTATTGATTAAAACTTCTTTATAACCCGCTATCAAAGGGTTTAACCCATTATGTGATTTAATTAAGCTGTTAAAATTTACCCAAAAGTAAGGTTTAAGCTTACTTTGAGTAAGCCTTTTGCTTACCAATAATAAGCTTTTTGCTTATCAAAACTAAGGTTTTAGCTTACTCCAAATCCAAAACTCCTTTATAGTTTTATAAGCTCATTACAAACCATAAATAATGTACTTATGAAAATACGATTTTTAGCCTTTTTAATGCTTCTATTTTTTAATCCAGTTTTTGGTCAAGATTTAAAACCTGAACTAGATACATATGCTCCAGTATCTCCAAACGCTGCTAGTTTGGGTAAATATGGATTATTCCCCGTAAACTATAACCTTGGAACTGTAAATACTGGAATACCCATTTACACAATAAATACAGGTCAACAAGAGCTGCCTATAACTTTAAGTTATAATACAGGAGGAATAAAAGTTAATGAATTGGCTTCATGGGTAGGGTTAGGTTGGTCCTTAAATAGTGGCGGGGCTATAGTAAGAAATACCAAAGGGCGTCCAGAAAATATTTCTACCGCTTCTGATATTGTTAATTTAGAAAATGCCATTTTCAATGAAACTAATTACAATTATTTATATAAAGCATGGACGGGTCAAAAAGATACTCAACCAGATGAGTTTGTAATCAATGCCCCAGGTATTAGCGGGTCATTTTATTTTGACAATAATAATAACGGAACTGTTGTTTTTGCTAATCATAATCAGGCCAAAGTAAGTGTAGTGTCTAATTCAGAAATTGAAGTTATAAAAACAGATGGTACAATATTACGTTTCGGTACTGCTTTAGACAATCATGATGCAACAGAAATAAGTAAAATACCTGCAAACAATTTTATAAACGCTTATGATTACATAAGTACTTGGTATTTAACAGAAATGATATCTACAAATGGAGATACGGTTTCATTTAGGTATAAGGCTAAAACAAGTTGGGATTACCCTATTTCAACTTCTGAAAACGTTAATGTTAGGAATGCCAGTGGTATTAAAGGGAGTTATCCTGAAAATCTTCAGGTTAACAATAAATATTTAGAACGCATTGAGTTTAATAATGGGTACGTTATGTTTAATTCAGTATTGGATAGACAAGATTTAGAAGATGAGTTTCGCTTGGATGAAATAAAAGTTTATTCAGGTGAGTACAATTCATCGAGCGCAAAATTGATTGGAGAATATAATTTTGAATATAGTTATTTCACAAGAGTTGGAGGAAGTTATTCTGATGGTTACCTAGCCATGCAAGGAGGGGTTTTTAATAGTACCAGGCTAAAAAACAGTAGAGAAAAAGCGTTAAAGCTAAACAAAGTTATTGTTGGAATTGGTGGTAGTGGCCAAGAATATAGTTTTGAATACAATAATACTCCACTTCCTTTAAGAGGTAGTAATGCTCAAGATTTTTGGGGTTATGCAAATAACAACACAGGAAGCTTATTACCTAACACTCAGGGGTCGTATTATGAATATGATTTTGCAAACAACTCAGGAGGTCAATTAATTAATTATGATATCGGCTCAGGAAACAGAGAGGCGGATGAAACAAAAATGAAGGCCGCTTCTCTAGAAAAAATAACTTATCCAACAGGAGGATATACTGTTTTCGAATATGATACATATAAAAATACATACCAAACAACAGAACCAACAACTATTGGGAAAAATGCTTCAGTAGTAGCGTATGGAACAGGTTGCAACTCTAATTACGGGCCATCTAATGCAAATACTACATTTGTTGTAGATGGCCAAAAGTATGTAAGCGGAAGTGGTAAGTTACATATTTATTTTGCACCAATAACTGCCCAAGGTAATGGATTTACTCATGTAGAGCATAACAATCAAGTATATTCTGGTCCAACTAATGGATCAATGGCTGAGTTAAGCTTAACTGTTGATGTAGATTTTCCTGGAGGAACAAATACTTTGGAAGCTTATCAATATGGCTCTGGTAATTTTTCAGCTTATGGATGTCCTATTTCTTCTATATCAGCAAGTTGGGAAGAAGTAGACGGAACAGTAACTGTAAACCATGAAGATATCTATGGAGGTTTGCGAGTTAAGTCTATTAAAAATTATGATGGAACTCAAACTACTCCGGTTACTATTAAAACTTTTGAATATAGTGGAGCTAATATATTACAACCGATAGGGAATAATACTTTTAAAAGATTGTTCAGAGATGAAAATGGACTAAACTTAAGCCTTTCTACAAATCTACATTTTAATAATAATTTAGGAGGCAGACCCATTATTGAATATGGGAAAATAAGTGAATTTGTAGAGAGTACTACCAACTCAGACCATAATGGCAAGACCGAATATTTTTATGAAACGATTCCTTCTCAAAGACTCTTATCTGTAACTCCTCCACAATCTTTTATGTATTCGGGGATTCCATCTGGTCATGTTTCTTTTTTAGTACTTTCTCAAATCCAAAATACTGATGATTTTGCCTTTTATAGGACTGACAATTGGCAGTATGGGTTTTTACAAAAAAAGAAGGAATATAAAGGACTTGGCACTACAGCATATCCATATATATTAATAAATCAATTAGAGAATGATTATTATGATGCTTTATCAACATCTACCATAAAAAGCAACTATATTTTTAAAGATGATAATCGTTCTAATGTTGCATATGACTTATGGAATACATTTCTTCTTGACCCTGCAAATGGCAAATATGGAATGAGCCATATATTCAGATATTTTGTAGGTGAAACTTCTATAGGGAGAAAAGCCTTGAAGCAAACTATAAATACTAACTATGATATGAACGGAAATAACCCTGTTGTGAAAACTACTAATTATTTTTACGACAACCTAAATCATTTACAACCCACTAGAACTGAAACCACCAACAGTGTGGGAGAATTATTAAAGGTCAAGACATCGTATGCCCATGATTTAGGAAACCAAACATTAATAAATCAAAATAGAATAGCAGAACCAATACAGATAGAAACCTTTAAAAAGGTTGGAGCAAATCCTGAAAAAAAACTCATTGAACAAAAAACTCTATACAATTCTTTTGGCTCTAATTACCTTCCAGAACTAATTCAAACTTCAAAAGGAACAGGTTCTTTGGAGAACCGTATAAAGTATGATGATTACTATGCTAATGGCAAGGTAAAAGAAGTTTCAAAAACAGACGGGACACATGTTATATATGTTTGGGGCTATAATGGGCAATACCCTATTGCTAAAATAGAGCATGCCACATTTGTAGGCTTAGCGTCTAATATACAAACCGCTATTAACTCCGCTGTTAGTGCTTCAGATAATGATATAGATACAACAACAGAAAATACTTTAAGAACAGCTTTAGATGCTCTAAGAAACCTGTTCCCCAATGCCATGGTAACCAGCTATACCTACGACCCCTTAGTTGGTGTAACCAGTATGACCGACCCTAAGGGGTATATCATGTACTACGAGTACGACAGTTTTAATCGTTTAATACGGGTAAAAGACTCAGATGGAAATATCCTCAGCGAAAACGAATACAATTATGCATCACAAAACAATAACAATTAATTAGGAGGATCATGAAAAAGTTACTATATACAATAGCCTTAATATTCGTTTCATCCATAGCAAAAGGGCAAACAGTTACCGAAAATTATATAAAAAACACAACCTATCAAGTAAAAACACAAGATGGAGTGGTTAATAGTCAATCACAAACCCTTACTGATCAAGATAAAATAGAAAGTATTACCTATTTTGATGGCTTAGGAAGACCTATACAAGCTATAGGCATACGAGCAGGAGGCAATAGCGAAGATATAATTACACATATTGATTATGATGATTATGGCAGGCAAGATAAAGATTGGCTACCGTATGCAGAGCCAACCAATGGAGGATTTTTTAGAACAGGTGCCGAAACAGCAAACAAAACCTATTACGATGCGGTTAAATATGAACCCGACTTTCCTAATGTTACGCTTAATAATATTAATGCCTACTCACAAAAAAAGTTTGAAGCCTCACCCCTTAACAGGGTTTTAAAACAAGCTGCTCCGGGAAAAGATTGGAAACAAGATGGTGGTCATGAAATTGAGTTTGAATATTATAGTAACAGTACTAATGAGGTTAGACGTTATGAAGTTACTTTAAACCCAACAACAACTAATGGAGTAACTACTTATACGCCAACGTTAGTTTTAAATACTGCTGTAGATGGAGGGTATTATAAAGCTAATGCGCTATACAAAGCCATTACCAAAGATGAAAATCACGATGGTACCAGTACGAAGAACCATACTACCGAGGAGTTTAAAGACAAACAAGGACGGGTGATACTAAAACGCACCTATACCGATATGGATTTAAATGGCGATCATGATACAAATGATGCTGGTGAAACAGAAGTAGCACACGACACCTATTATATATATGATGAGTATGGGAATTTAACCTATGTGCTACCTCCAAAGTCTGAGCCACAAACGGCTTTACCTACAGCTGCTGCATTATCTGGATTATGCTATCAGTATATATATGATGATAGAAACCGATTGGTAGAAAAGAAAATACCGGGTAAAGGCTGGGAATCTATTGTATATAATAAATTGGATCAGCCTATAATGACTCAAGATGCCAATTTAGATGCACAAAACAAATGGCTTTTTACAAAGTATGATGCCTTTGGTAGGATTGCTTATACAGGCATTGCTACACTGGCAATAAACAGAGCACAAGCACAAAGTAATGCCAATGCAACAGCAGCACAATATGAAACTCCGGCAAATGGGTTTTATACAATGAACACCTATCCGTCAATAGCTACTACCGTCCATGAGCCACTTACTACTAATTACTACGATAATTACAATTTTCCTCTTCATGGATATACCATCCCTGCAACGGTATTAGGACAAACCGTTTCTCAAAATGTTAAAGGGTTGCCTACAGCTAGTGTAGCACGAGTTTTAACAAGCGGAACTTATAAATGGGTATTAAGCATAACGCTTTACGACACCAAAGGGCGTGCTATTTTAGAAGGGGTTAAAAACGAGTACCTCTTAACTTCAGACTTTGTTGAAACCGAATTGGATTTTGTAGGAAAAGCAAAAAAAGTAAAGGCTGAACATATTAAAGGAACTGCTGCTCCTATAATAACTGAAGATGTTTTTACATACGATCATGTAGGGCGCTTAATTTCTCAAACACAAAAAATAAATAACCAAAACCCAACGCAAATAGTAAAAAACAACTACGACAACCTGGGGCAATTAGAAAGTAAAGAGCTTGGTAATGTAGCAGTAGAAGAAGGCTATAAAGATTTGGTTGGAGGAATTTCGATAATTAATGACGAAATTACTAAAACATCAGGAGCTGCATGGCAAACAGGATTAGCCACCAAAGGATCCTTTAGCGGAGATGGGTATATAGAATACCAAATACCACTATTAAGTAGGATAATGGTTGGGCTTTCCACAGATAATACCAATGCGAACTACGCCACCATAGATTATGCTATCTATACGCACCATAGTGGTGATTTAAGAATATATGAATCGGGAAGTAATAAAGGGTCTTTTGGGTCATACCAGGCAGGAGATACTTTTAAGGTTGAACGAATTGGAAGCACCATAAACTATTTAAAGAACGGACAAATTTTTTACACATCTCTTACTCCATCAACAGGAGCATTGCTTGGAGATGTATCTATGTATTATAACGGAAACATAATAAAAGGGCTTAAAATATCAAGTAGCAGAAGTGCATTACAAACGGTTGATTATGCTTATAACATCCGTGGTTGGCTCAAGCAAATAAACAACCCTTCAAACCTGGGTAACGATTTATTTAGTTTTAATATTAATTACAATACTAATAATCACGGAGGTACCAATCTATTTAACGGTAATATAGCCGAAACCGAATGGAAAACAGCCAATACCGATATTAGTTTAAAATGGTATAAGTACGAATATGATGCTTTAAACAGAATAAAAACAGGGATAAGTGATAATGGCAGGTATAATTTGGGGAATATAGCCGAACCTATAGGCTACGATAAAAATGGAAACATTAGTTTTTTAAGAAGGCAAGGTCATATTGTAGCGACTCCAGAGGCCTCAAATGCCAGTCATTTTGGAGACATGGATAACTTAGCATATACTTATGAAGCGGATAGTAATAAACTTATAAAGGTTATCGACTCTGCAAATAGCGATTATGGTTTTAAAGATGTAAATATCTCACAAAATGATTATATTTACGACGCTAATGGCAACTTAACCTCTGATGTGAATAAAGATATAACCTCCATAACATATAATCATTTAAATTTGCCTGAACAGATTATAATTACTGATGGATTTAATGATCAATTTATCAGTTATATATATGATGCTAATGGAGTAAAGTTGAAGAAAAGTGTTAGCCCACTAGCAGGAGTTACAACAGAAACATCTTATGCTGGTAATTATGTCTACTTGAAACATATTTCTGTTTTTAATCCAAATGCTGTAGATGTTTTAAAATTCTTTAATCACTCTGAAGGCTATGTAGATGTTAATGGTAGTAGTTATAGCTATGTATACCAATACAAAGACCATTTAGGGAATGTAAGGTTGAGTTATAAAGACAGTAATAACGATGGAGAAATAACGGGAGCTTCTACCCAAATGTTTTTTGATGATTTTGAAAGTGCAAGTGGTTGGAATAGTCTTGGGGCAACTTGGGGGCATTCAGTTACCGAGTTTGATACTAATTTTGTTTATAAGGAGAACTACAGTGCCAGATTGTATACCGACAGTGCGCATCCAGATACCGTTGCTCACATGGATCAATCACTGGATATAAATAACAGTGAAGCTACAGATTATATTATTTATGGCTGGGCCTATAGTGATAACCCGGTTATACGACTTGGAGTAGTCATGAAGACAGAAACCGAGACGGGGTACTTTACTGTGTTTGAAGAGGAACAGATTACGGATAAGATTGGTCAGTGGATTTATGTAGAAAAACGTGTTACTGCACCAGCAAATATCAGAACCCTCAACATGAGGATAAACGCTTCAGCGTGGTGGGGACGAGCGGGGAACGTATGGTTTGACAACGTAGGCATACGTAAAGTTAATGCCCCTGTAGATGTTGAAATCCTGGAAGAAAATAATTATTATCCATTTGGACTTAAACATAAAGGGTATAATAATAGTGGTACATCGCATATAGCTCTTAACTATAAATTTGGTGGCAAAGAGTTATCAGAAGAACTAGGATTGAATACATACGATTTTGGTGCAAGAAATTATGATGCAGCTTTAGGGTGTTGGATGAATATAGACCCTTTAGCAGAAACTATGCCGAGTTATAGTCCATACAATTATGGATTTAACAGTCCGCTATATTATACAGACTCAGATGGAAGAGCTCCAAAAGGATTAAATAATCCATATGTTATTTTTGATGGTACTGCAAATAAAGTTTACATTTATGATGACAATGATACGCCCAATGATGATTCGGATGATATATTATTAGCTACGTTTGATGCTCACAATATTGTAACTAGTACTTCTAATGGTAAATGGGAAGACGGAGTTTATAAAATGCATGATAGAAATACACCTCACTTACATGGAAAAGCAAAAGAAAAAAAGAAACTTAGTAATTTTACTTTGTGGTTTTACAGAACAGCTGGAGCTACCCCAATAGTTTTGAGAGATTCCAAATATGGAGCATATGGAGAAGTTGGTATATATAGAGCTAAAAATTTTAGAGAATCTACAGGCACTGTTAGGAAAGGTATGGGGTTTCATGCTGGAAGAGAGCATAAAAAATTCTCGAGTAGAAAAACATTAGGATGTATAAGATGCGAGCCTGCTTTTTTTCCTGCTATGGAAGATGCTATTGAAAAATATGGGTCTTGGAACATATCTATTGTACAAAACAATAGAGCAGCGACTCCTTTAGCACCTGTTTCTACCATAACACCAAATCCTATAACACCAAGTCCTGTACCAACGATAGACCCTGTGGTTTTACCTCCAATACCCTTAGTGATTCCCTCAACTCCACTTCCTATCATAATACCTAAACCGCCAATTAAAGATTAACCTATTATTTAAACTTTAAAATAATGAGAAAAATAATTTTACTTTTAATATTTGTCATAGTAGCGAGCTGTAATTCTAAAAAGAAGAATAGTATTGTTTCTGATAAATCAGAAACTTCAATAAAAAAAGATACGATAGGTGATACTTCCAAAGAAAATCAAGTAGATACCACTTTTGTTTTTAGTAAGAATAGAACTTTGAATGACTATAAAAACAATATTAAGAATATTTCATTAGCTCTTGAGAACAGTATATTAAAAAATCATTATGTTGAAAGTATAATACCTATAAATGATTCTGAGTTTGGATATTTTTATGATTTAACATATTCTAATGAAGAAGATTCTAATCTATTCTATTCTCTAAATGAGTTAATTGTTAAAATATCTAATGAAGGTAAATCAAATTGCCTGAATTTATTTTTAAACTTAGCTCAATTTGTAGATGGAGATTATGCAGAGAGTTATTTTGACGACATAGAATATTTAACACTTAATAATCGTGAAAAATTTTGTAATGCATATAAATCATTATCTAAATCAAGCATTGATAGGTTAAAAAGTATTTATGATAAAATTTGTAATAATCACTAGGTCACCGTCCAAATTAGTTGATAGTTATAATTAATTATTTAACTAATCTATTAATCAGTTAAAATTAAAAATGTAATAATAATAAACAGGTGTGCTAATAGTATGCCTGTTTTTTTGTTGATTAAATAGTTAGAAAAAAAAGATTTTTTTGTAGCATGTGAGTTTAATTGTTTCTGCTATTTAATGTTTAAATTGAAGAGAAGCTAACCACTCCCCTTCAACTTCCTCATTTCCAAACTAATCCTTTTCTCCACAACCATACCATAACTTTCTTGTGTGGTCTGCATTTTACTATGTCCTAACAGCTTACTAACTACTTCCATTGGCACGTTATTAAACAAAAGTACTGTGCTAGCAAAAGTTTTTCTGGCAATATGATGTGTTAAGTTAAATTCTATACCTACAACATCTGCAATCTCCTTTAAATAAGCATTAAACTTAGTATTACTCATTCTAGGGAACACATACTCACTAGCTTCATCATCATACTTATCTTTAATTTCCTTAGCTTTTGGCAATAATGGCACTTTATAGCTTCTTGTTGTTTTATTTCTATAAATGTTTAACCACAATTCTCCATCAAATTCTGTAGTGATATTCTGCTTCTTTAGATTAACCATTTCTTTAAACCCTAAACCTGTATAACAGCAGAATACAAACATATCCTTAATCTGTTGTATTCTCTTGATTTTAAAGCTAGTTTCTTCAAGTTTTTTAAGCTGCTCAGGTGATAGAAATAACACCTCTTTTTTAACACGTTTAGCTCTATATAACATAAAAGGATCTTTAGCTAAATAATCCTCTGCTACAGCATATCTAATCACTCTTCTAAAGCGTTGTATGGCTTTATTTAAGGTGCTTTGTTGGAACTTCTTTTCAGTCTTGAGGAAATACTCATAATGCTCTATAAAACTGCTTTTAAGAGCCTTTAATTGGATGTCTTTTTGCTTAAATTTATGTTTAATAAAGCTTTGCAAATGTACACCTGATTCTAAATATTTTTGGTAAGTAACCATCTGTATATCTATACCTATTAGCTTCTTAATTCTAGCACTATGTAAGTTATAAACTTCCATAACACCAAACTCCTTTTTAGGGGTTTCACCTTTGTATTGTTTATAGATATCATCTACTGTAAAATCACTTCCTCTAACTTGTAGAAATAAAAAAGCCTGAGAAAGTTTTGTTTTAATCAGGCTTAATTGGGTATTTATGAGTTCTGCATCTGGTTCATCTGGTTTTATAGCTTGTTGCTTACTCAACCAATTATTAGGATTTATAAATTGTCCTGTTGAGAATTCTTTGCGCTTTTTATTATATGTAATTCTACATTTTATAACAGACTTCCCCATAACATTGGTTCTGTTCTTTGCTGGTACAAATAGTACCCGTATAATATTATTGTTCATAATTTAAGTTTTAAATGATTAGAAAAAGATGCACACCTTTGAAGAAATAGGCACACCTACATGCGCACCTTTTTTTAGAAATGAAAAGGTTATAAAACAAAAAAGCATCCCGATTTTCAATTAAGAAAAAAGGAAAGCTTCTCATTGGAATACCAAATTAACTTTGGTAAACTACGTCCTGGATCTCTCCAGGAACAACACAACTTCTTTAAATTGCCAAAAAAAGCCCTAATCTCTTAGAGCTTTTAGCAATACTTGCGGTCTGGACGGGACTCGAACCCGCGACCTTCGCCGTGACAGGGCGACATTCTAACCAACTGAACTACCAGACCGTTGCATTATTGCGGTTGCAAATATACACGCCTTTTTTTATATCTCAAATCTTTTTTTGAGTTTTTTAAAGAATATTTTTGCTAAATAAACTTTTGGCGCTCTATCATGTATGTTGTGAGGATGTTATTAAAATTTTTATTAATGTCGGCCTCAACATATTTAATCTTGTATTGCGCACATTTTAATCGTAAGGCCTCAACATAATCACTTACTGCTTTGTGGTAACTGTCTTTAATCGAATCGGCATACAAATTAATATACGCTCCGGTTTCAACATCAATAAATCGTTTTGGTTTATTATCAAAATCAAACTTTAACTCTTTGTCTTTATCCCATACATGAAATAAAATAACCTCGTGCTTATTATATTTTAAATGCCGTAAAGCTTCAAAAAGTTTAGTATGATCTTCTAAGGTTTGAAACATATCTGTAAACAGGAAAATCATCGATCTTCTATGGATCTTTTCTGCTATCTGGTGTAAATATTTATACGTCTCGGTAGTCTTATTTACAGCTTTAGAAATTACCGCATCACTAAGCTTATCTAATAACATCTGGTGATGGCGTTCGCTACCTTTTTCCGGAGCATAAAAATCGTAATCATTACTATAAATACTTAAACCTACAGCATCTCGTTGCTTTTTAAGCATATGCATTAATGACGCCGAAGCCAATGCCGAAAATGCTATTTTATTTAAATTATCTATCGAAAAATTATCCCTTTCCGGGTAATGCATCGAACTGCTATTATCTACAATAATGTGACAGCGCAAATTAGTTTCATCATCATAACGCTTTGTATAAAGCTTATCTGTTTTAGCAAATAGTTTCCAATCGATATGCCGCGTGCTTTCTCCTTGATTGTATATTTTATGCTCAGCAAATTCTGCCGAAAACCCGTGAAACGGGCTCTTATGCATTCCGGCTATAAACCCCTCCACAACCTGTTTTGCAAGTAACTCCAGGTTTTTAAAACCACTTGCCTTATTAAGTTCGTGTTGTAAATTCATGCTTCTTTTAAGTGTTAGAGCGCTACGCTGCTAGAATTAAGAAAAATACAAATGCTACCAATCTGCATAATCACATCTTGAGTCTCTTATTCTCATTTCTAGATTACTTTATCAACAATACCATAAGCGACAGATTCTTCTGCTCCCATCCAATGATCGCGATTAAAGTCCTTCATTATTTTATCAAACGTTTGTCCACAATTATCAGCCAATATTTGTGCACTTAATTCTTTGGTTAGTACAATTTCCTTTGCCGTAATTTCAATATCACTTGCCTGCCCTCGAGCACCGCCACTTGGTTGGTGTATCATAACACGGGCATGTGGTTGTATAAATCGTTTCCCCTTTTCTCCTGCCGATAATATAATAGATCCCATTGACGCTGCAAATCCGGTGCAAATTGTAGATACAGGGCTTTTAATGGATTTCATACAATCGTAAATAGCAAACCCCGATGTGACATAACCTCCGGGACTGTTAATATATAAATGTATGGTTTCGTTAGACAAAGCATCTAAATACAGTAATCTATCAACAACATGCTTAGCAGAAGCATCATCAACCTGTCCCCATAAAAACACTTTACGCGCTTCAAGTAATTTTGCATCTATAGCATTTTGAACTTTATTTTCACTCATAATAATTATTTTGCATCTAAAATAAAAAAAGGTTCACCATAAATGGCAAACCTTTTCATTTTTCTTTTCTATTTATTTACTACAAAAGTGCATCGATAGCTTCTGTATAAGCATTCTTAGGTGCCACACCAACTTGTCTGCCAACAACTTCTCCGTTTTGAAAAACCAAAACAGTAGGTATGTTACGAACACCGTATTTAGCAGCAAACTCTTGATTTGCATCAACATCTACTTTCCCTACAACAGCTTTACCATCATATTCTCCACTAATTTCCTCAATAATTGGTCCTACCATTCTACATGGTCCGCACCAAGCTGCCCAAAAATCAACCAAAACGGGTTTGTCACTTTTTAATACAGTTTCTTCAAACGTTGCATCTGTTATTTCTAATGCCATAATTTTATATTTTAATCTGTTTTAACTTTAAATTTATTTACAAACTTAGTCAAAATATTTTCTATAGCTTACAACCAAACTATTTGTTTTACTTATATCCTTATTGATTCAGGTTATTTTTGCATTTGGGCGCCTCATTTTAATACTTCAACTCTGCTAAGTAATCAAAATATCAGGCTATTTCGCTATATCTTTTTTTATGTTTTACCTATTTTGATAACATCACTCAAATTTACTACAACCCTTTTTAAACTTTACATTAATCTAAATAAATAGTTTAGTACAAAAAGGATGAGCCTGTCTTGAGCTTAATCGACAGGCTACTACCCCTTTGTGCAAATTCATATTTCTGTTCAAATTAAATTTACGCAACTTTTTAGTTGCGTATTTAAAATATTTATTTTAGATTAGCAACCATAAAGTTGCATATTAATTAAAATAAAGAATTATGAATGATGTTATTAAAAAAGAAACCATTTTAAATCATGATATCGATGTGGTTTGGAATGCCATTACTAAAGCCGAAGAAATCTCAACCTGGTTTATCCCAGCAGATTTTAAAGCAGAGAAAGGGTATAAATACACCTTTACGTCTCCTCCTAACGATAAAGGCTGTACTGTAATTAGTGGCGAGGTAAAAAATGCTAATCCGTATCTCCTTATATATACATGGATTGTTGGCGATACCAAAATTGAAACCACGGTTAAATGGGAATTAGAAGCCACAAGTAAGGGCACCAAATTATCTTTAGAGCATTCAGATATTTCAAACTATGAAGGAGAAACCGCAGTTGCTATGTTTGATAGCTTTAACGGCGGCTGGGACAATTGTATTTCTGGTTTAACAAGCTATTTAAAACAAGAAGTTAATGCAGGATAAAATAACAAAACTGTTTAAAGCCATTGCAGATCCTACCAGGCGTGATATCTTTCACGCCTTAGTGATTGCAACTTCAGCCTTATCTATCACTCAAATTTCAAATCAATTTGATATGACCAGACAAGGGGTTACCAAACATATAAAAACTTTAGAAGAGGCTGGTTTGGTGAATATAAACAAGCAAGGAAGAGAACGTTATTGCTATGCCAACGCAAAACCACTTAAAGACGTTAATAAATGGATTAGGTTTTACGAACAATTCTGGGATGATAAACTAAATAGCTTAGGAGATTATTTAGACAAAAAAGCTTAAAACAAAAAAACGCTATTGTGAAGATATAGAGAGCCGGCACCGAGCCTTTCGCCTTTAATCAAGACAGGTTTTGTAGAGGTGTGACAATATTTTAAATTGAAATAAGCAGTGACAAATTCTAAAGAATAATTCAAAAAAAATCGTGAAATATTTTATTTAGTTAGGATTCCTTACTATATTTGTATCATCATTAATTTAAAACATAACATTATGAGTAAATCAGTTTTTTATCACGCAGGGTGTCCTGTATGTATTAGTGCAGAGCATGACATTATTGAACTAATAGGTAAAGACAATGTAGACATTGTGCATTTTGGAGAAGACAATTCAAGGATTAGCGAAGCAGAACATGCCGGTGTAAAATCGGTTCCGGCTTTAGTAACTCCAAACGGAAATGTGTTGCATATTAATTTTGGGGCTTCGATGGAAGCTGTAAAAGGTTAATTTTTATTGCAGATAGTTAGGAGTCCTATTTAAATTAAAAATCAAAAAAATATGAAAGTTTCAGTTTGGGATACATACGTAAAAAGAGAAGACGGTAAACTAATGCATTTCGATATTTTAGTTCCAAATGAATTAAATAACGAACAAGTTATTTTAAACTATGGTAATACATACTTAAAAAGTAAGGCATTTAAAACAGAACGTATATCATCAAAAATCTGTAAGTTTTGCCATATTGAACAAGCTACTGATGCTGTTATAAATGAGATTAAAAGTAAAGGCTTTTCAATTATTGAAATGGAAAATTGTGACTCATTTAATTAGGATTGCTAACTTTGCCTGTCGATACCATTCGACAGGCTTTTATTTATGAGTGATAGTGTATTTAATCCCAACCATCAGGAAACTGATATTTCCAGCAAAATTGTTGCCGGCTTAGAGCGCATTTCTGAAGCTTTTAAGGTCTTACTTTGGGAAAAGGCAAAATTGTTAGGCCTAAGCCCTATTCAAATTCAAATCCTTATTTTTATAAACTATCATAAGCTTGAACTATGCAATGTAAGTCATCTTGCTAAAGAATTCAACATTACTAAGCCTACAATAAGCGATGCTGTTAAGGTTTTAGATAAAAAAGAATTAATTCAAAAAGTATTTTCTTCATCAGATAGCAGGCGGTATGCCATTCAATTATCAGATTCTGGTAAAACTATAGTTTCTGAAACCGAAAATTTTGCTCAGCCATTAAAAACGCCATTAAATGCCATTGACAATGAACCTTTAGAGTCTACTTTTAATACGCTTAGCAAACTCATCTATAAATTAAATCAAATAGGGGTTTTAACCGTTCAGCGCACTTGTTATGGTTGTAAATTTTATCAAAAAAATGAGACCCAGCACTTCTGCAACTTACTGAACAAAGAATTACTGAATTCAGAAATTCGTATTGATTGCAATGAATTTGAAGTAAAAGTTTAATATAAAACAGCTTTGCAAGGAAGCACGACTTCACAATCTGTTTATTGAAAACTCAAAGTATTCAACAAACGGATTCTTACGCTTTTTTTCTAAAGAAAAAGTTCAGAATGACGGAAACATTAATAAACATCAATTCAACTTAAACCTAACATCTTGTGTTTCCAAAGCGTCTAAAAGCTCTTGAGATACTTTTACCTTTTGCTTTCTGCTTGGCATAGTTAGTTTTATTTTCTCTTTAGTATCATACACTAAAAAATTAAGTGCCTGATTCCCCGGGTGCATGTTTAGCAATTCTTTTAAAGCCACTATTTTCTGTTCGTCTAAATCTTTAATATCTACCTGTATGGATAACTTTTTAGCATAATTATCCATCACATCGTGTAACAACTGAAAACTGTTAAACTGTAATCGCGGGTCACTTTTCTTGCCTGTATCTTTATTAACCCAGCCATCACGAACAAAAGTTTTTACAAACACAAAACTATTCTTGAGTAAAAAATGCCTGAACTTTAAATATTCTTCTCCAAAAATTCTGAATTCGTAACTATCTGTATAATCTTCAATAGTAAACAGTGCCCATCCTTTCCCTTGTTTACTTACCCGGTGTTGTACATCGGTTACCACACCTCCAAAAACTAATTCACGGTTTACATAAGGTTCTAAATTATTAAACATCCCTACTGTGGCATTGCAAAAGGTTTTCATCTCGGTTTTAAAATCATCCAACGGATGTCCGGAAATATAAACGCCAACAACCTCCCGCTCTTTACTCAGCTTCTCCATAGTTCCCCACGATTCGCATGGTGGCACATCGGGCTCTGAAAACTGAACACTACTTTGCTCACCAAACATATCCATTTGAGCAGAGTTCTTATTTTCTTTATACTTTTGGGCAAACTTTATAGCCTTTTCTAAAAAGGTTATCCCATCGCCATCATCATGAAAATATTGGGCGCGATGTATATCACCAAAACCATCAAAACCACCTGCATTAGCTAAATTTTCAAAGGCTTTTTTATTAGCTGCTCGTAAATCTATTCGCTTTGCAAAATCGAAAATAGATTTATAATGGCCATCTTTTTTTCGGTTTTCAACAATGGTCATAACGGCACCATGACCAACACCTTTTATCGCTCCCATTCCAAAACGAACAGCATAGTCTTTATTTACCGAAAATTTATAATAACTTTCATTTACATCGGGTCCAAGTACGTTTAGCTTCATACGCTTACATTCTTCCATAAAGAAGGTAACCGATTTAATATCGTTCATATTATTTGACAAAACCGCTGCCATATATTCGGCAGGGTAGTGTGCTTTTAAATAAGCTGTTTGATAAGCAATCCAAGCATAACAGGTAGAGTGCGATTTATTAAACGCGTAACTTGCAAAAGCTTCCCAATCTTTCCAGACTTTTTCAAGAATTTTAGCATCATGACCATTAGCACTGGCCTGTTCAATAAACTTGGGTTTCATTTTATCAAGTACTGCAATCTGCTTTTTTCCCATAGCCTTTCGTAGTACATCGGCTTCACCTTTGGTAAAATCTGCCAGTTTTTGTGATAATAACATCACTTGCTCTTGATATACCGTAATACCATAAGTTTCTTTTAAATATTCTTCCATAGCTGGCAAATCGTACTCTATATCTTCATCACCATGCTTTCTTCGTACGAAACTTGGAATATACTCCATCGGACCCGGGCGATACAATGCATTCATTGCTATTAAATCTTCAAAAACCGTGGGTTTTAAATCGCGAAGGTGTTTCTGCATCCCGGGAGATTCGTATTGGAATACCCCTACAGTTTCTCCCCGTTGGAATAAGGCATAGGTTTCTTCATCATCAAGCGGAAAGTTCTCCGGGTCTAGCTGAATATCATGTTTTGCTTTAACAATCTTTACGGTATCTTTAATTAAAGTTAATGTCTTTAATCCTAAGAAATCCATTTTCAATAAACCAGCATCTTCCACCACAGAGTTATCAAACTGTGTAACATACAAATCAGAATCTTTGGCAACAGAAACAGGAACGAATTTGGTAATATCGTCTGGTGTAATAATAACACCGCAAGCATGAATTCCGGTATTTCTTACCGATCCTTCCAGAGCTCTGGCTGTGTTAACCGTTTCGGCTTCTAAGTCGTCTCCTTCTGAAATATTTAAAAGCTGATTCACTTTTTCTAGATCCTCAGCTCTAAATTTTTTACTTAATTCTTTTTCGTCTAAACCAAAAATCTTTCCGAGTTTAGACATGGTTGGAATTAATTTGGCAATCCTATCGGCATCAAACAAAGGGAGATCAAGCACCCGGGCAGTATCCCGAATAGACGATTTTGCAGCCATAGTACCATAAGTAATAATTTGCGCCACCTGATTACTTCCATATTTTTCAATCACATAATCCATCACCCGGCTTCTGCCTTCATCATCAAAATCAATATCAATATCTGGCATACTAATACGATCTGGATTTAAAAAACGCTCAAAAAGCAAATCGTATTTTAATGGGTCAATATTAGTAATCCAAAGGCAATATGCTGCTACCGATCCGGCAGCCGAACCACGACCAGGGCCAACAGATACATCCATATTCCGAGCCTCTCGGATAAAATCTTCAACAATTAAGAAATATCCCGGATACCCGGTATTTTCAATAACGCTTAGCTCAAAATCTAAACGTTCAATCACCTCTTCTGTTAGCGGTTCTCCATAGCGTTTTTTAGCCCCTTCATACACCAAATGTTTTAAATAGGCATTTTCTCCGCGTTTACCTCCATCTTCTAAATCTTCGGCATGTTTAAACTTGTCCGGAATATCAAAAGCGGGTAATAATACGTCTCTGGCTAATTGATAAGCTTCTACTTTATCGACAATCTCTTTAACATTTAAAATAGCTTCAGGAACATCCTGAAACAATTTTTTCATAGCTTCAGACGATTTAAAATAATATTCTTGATTGGGTAACCCGTAACGGTATCCACGACCACGACCTATTGGTGTTGCTTGTTTTTCACCATCTTTTACACATAATAAAATATCATGAGCATTCGCATCGTCTTGATTTTGATAATACGTATTATTAGATGCCACCAGCTTAACATTATGCTTTTTGGCCAATTTAATCAAGGTTGGATTTACCCGATTTTCATCTTCTTGATTATGTCGCATTAATTCTACATACAAATCATCTCCAAACTCATTCTTCCACCAAAGCAATGCTTCTTCTGCCTGATTTTCTCCAATATTTAAAATCTTACTTGGCACTTCTCCATATAAATTCCCGGTTAAGACTATGAGGTCTTCTTTATATTGCTGAATGAGTTTTTTATCAACCCGGGGGATATAATAAAAACCATCAACAAAAGCATGAGATGACAGTTTTGCCAGATTATGATATCCATTTTTATTTTTAGCTAATAGAACAATTTGGTAACCGTTATCTTTTCTTGTTTTATCTAAATGGTTTTCGCAAACAAAAAACTCGCAACCAATAATGGGTTTAATTTCCTTATCTGCAACAGTTTCACCAGTTTCTGTGGCAGATTTAATTTTTGCCTGAACCCCGCTATTGTGCTTATTCACTGCATTTACAAAATGAAATGCTCCCATCATATTTGCATGATCGGTCAAGGCTACTGCAGGCATATTGTATTGTGCTGCAGCCGATACAATATCAGACACGCTCATGGTAGATTGTAAGACTGAAAACTGCGAATGATTATGCAAGTGAGCAAAATCAATATCAGCCAATTCAGACGCATTTTGTTCAATCTCTTCAGAAGAAATATCACTTATTTGAGCCTTTTGCAACCGCTCATTAATCTTAGCACTTTCTTTTTTAAGATTGATGTGCTTTAATCCAATCAGTTGAATCGTTTGCGGATTCGCTTCCTTAAATTTCTGGAAATAATCTGGTTCAACATCAAGTTGTTCTTTGGTATATTCTTCTAAACGAATTAATTCTAAAAAACAACGGGTTGTAGCCTCAACATCAGCAGTTGCATTATGTGCTTCGGCAAAAGGGACATTAAATAAAAACTCATGCAGTTCGGTTAGCGTTGGTAACTTAAACTTCCCGTAACGTCCGCCTGGAATTTGGCATAAACTAGCCGTATGTTCTGTACAGGTATCTAAAACCGGTAGCTCTTGTAATGTGTTAGCAACTTCTCCCCTAACAAATTCGGCACCCATAATGTTTAAATCGAACTTTACATTTTGCCCAACTACAAATTGGGTTTTGTTTAATGCTTCATTAAATTTCTCTAAAACCTCAGCTAAGGCAACCCCCTGCTCTTGTGCTAATTCGGTAGAAATGCCATGGATTTTTTCTGCATCATAAGGAATATTAAACCCTTCCGGTTGCACTAAATAATCTTGATGATCGATACAATTCCCCATAGCATCGTGTAATTGCCATGCAATTTGTATACACCGTGGCCAATTATCTGTATCCGTAATTGGTGCATCCCAACGCTTTGGTAATCCGGTAGTTTCAGTATCGAAAATTAAGTACATCCTTATTGTTTATTTGTTGACAGTGTTATTTGCAGATTCGCAAATAATGAGCTTATAAAAATACATAGAATTTATACTTTTTTAAAGCTAAGTTATAAACAGTTGTAAACAAGTTTTGTGATTAGTATTCCATAAAATTATTCTATTTTAGTGCCTTAAAATTTTTCTCATGAAATTTAAAACGTGCTTTTTGCTTTTCTCAATTTGTCTTTTTAACTGTAAAGACCCAAATATTCCTTTATATGTTGGCACATACACCAATGGAGATAGTGAAGGCATGTATCAATTTCAATTTAATACAGAAACTGGTGAGTTAAGCAAAAAACAATTAGCAGCCTCCTCAGAAAATCCGTCTTTTATAACATATTCGCCAGATAAAAAACATATTTATGCCGTTAATGAAAACGAAGCGGGTACTATATCTGCATTTAAAGTTGAAGATGACAAAACTTTAACTTTTATAAATAAAGTAAGTACTCATGGAGCGCATCCATGCCATGTTGCAATAAACGAATCCGGCAATAAAGCAATAGCTTCAAACTACACGGGAGGTAATGCTTCATTACATACTATATCAAAAAATGGTGCGCTCGCTGAAGCCTTTCAGGTTTTAGAGCACAATACAGACAGTATCGTTTCTCATGTGCATTCAGCATTGTTTTTAAAAGATGATTTGTATGTTTCCGACTTGGGCAAAAATGGCGTCTACAATTATTATCTTGACAGTAAACAATACAAATTAACCGACTCTTCTATTGTAAAAATGCCTCAAAATGCAGGTCCGCGTCATTTCTCTTTAACTAAAGACGGTCAATTTATTTATATCATAAACGAGTACGCGAATACCATTACTTCTGCTAAAAAAACAGAAAACGGATTTAAATACATAGAAAACATTTCAACGCTTGCTGATGATTTTAAAGAACAAAGTTTCTGTGCCGATATTCATTTATCTGATGACGAGAAGTTTTTGTACGGCTCTAACCGTGGAGAAAATTCTATTGTTGTTTTTAAAAGACATACTGCTTCAGGAAAGTTAGAAAAAATCCAAAACATTAGTGTTCATGGAGATTGGCCTCGAAACTTCACAATAGATCCCACAGGCAAATTTTTATTGGTAGCCAATCAAAAAAGCCACAACATATCTGTTTTTAAGGTTGATATTAATAATGGGACGCTCGCCTTTTTACATACAATAGAATTACCTTCTCCAGTATGCTTATTATTCTAAATAATACTATTGATAATTAAAAATAATAAAGTATCTTTGCGCCCTCATTAATAACCGAGGTCGAGAACCTCAAATAATTAATTATTATGCCAGTAAAAATTAGATTACAAAGACACGGTAAAAAAGGGAAACCTTACTATTGGATCGTTGCAGCAGATGCACGAGCAAAAAGAGATGGTAAATACTTAGAAAAACTAGGTGCTTACAATCCAAACACAAATCCAGCAACTATTGAATTAGATGTTGATGGTGCTGTAAAATGGCTTCAGAATGGTGCGCAACCAACTGACACGGCTAAAAACTTATTATCATACAAGGGAGCTTTATTAAAAAATCACCTTGCTGGTGGAGTTAGAAAAGGGGCTTTAACGGAAGAGCAAGCAGAAGCTAAGTTTACTGCCTGGTTAGAAGAAAAAGCGGCTAAAATTCAAGCTAAGACGGATGGTTTATCTAAAGCGGATGCTAAAGCTAAAGCCGATGCATTAGCTGCCGAAAAAGCGGTTAACGAAGCAAGAATAGCTGCAGCTGCTCCTGTTGTTGAAGAAGACGCTCCGGCTGAAGAAGCAGAAGCATCAAACGAAGAAGAATAAAAAACATTTTTTTATACTTTTAAACTCCGATAGCTACTATCGGAGTTTTTTTATTTAATCAAACTTTTAAAAAGTTTGATTAAATTGTAAAACAAGAGATTAACTAAAAAAGATTCCCGCCTTCGCAGGAATAACAAAATTGAATTTTTGATGCAAAAAGAAGACTGTTTTTATCTTGGAAAGATTATAAAAAAATATAGTTTTAAAGGTGAGGTTTTAGCTAAATTAGACACCGACCAGCCTGAAATTTATGAGCATTTAGATGCTATTTTTTTAGAACTACGCAACAATCTGGTTCCGTTTTTTGTTGAACATTCTCAATTACATAAATCGGAATTATTACGTATTAAATTTGAAGATGTAGATACCGAAGCTGATGCCGATGCCATTATGAAAAGTCATTTATACCTCCCCTTAAGTTTACTTCCAAAACTTGAAGGTAATACGTTTTATTTTCATGAAGTTATTGGGTTCACTATTGAAGATAAAAACTTTGGAACCGTTGGTATATTAAAACGTATTAATGATGCTACCGCCCAATCTCTTTTTGAAATTGACAGACATGGTATTGAAATTTTAATCCCTATGAATGATGAGTTTATTTTAAAAGTAGATCGGGAAAATAAAGCTATTTTGGTTGAAACTCCTGATGGGTTGATTGATTTATATTTATAATTTATCTGTCAATGAGCAAACCATTTCAATTCAAACAATTTACAATACACCAAGACCAATGCGCCATGAAAATTGGTACAGATAGTGTATTACTTGGCGCCTGGGCTACGCTTAAAAATAATCCATTTTCTGTTTTAGACATTGGTGCTGGAACAGGAGTATTGTCATTAATGCTGGCACAACGAAGTACAGCGCAATTAATAGATGCTATTGAAATTGACGACGCTGCTTACGAGCAATGTGTTGATAATTTTGAACAATCCCAATGGGGAGACCGATTGTTTTGTTACCATGCCTCACTTGAAGAATTTGTAAATGAGATTGAAGACAAATACGATTTAATCGTTTCAAATCCACCATTCTACTCAGAAGATTATAAAACCGAAAATAATCAACGTGATTTAGCTCGGTTTCAGGATGCTATGCCTTTTGAATATCTTATAGAATCTGCTTCAAAATTACTTTCTAAAAACGGTGTGCTTTCCGTTATCATTCCTTTTAAGGAGGAATTAAAATTTATTGATTTAGCTTCAAAAGCAAACCTTTTTCCTAATAGTATCTTACACGTAAAAGGACATCCAACTTCTGAAATTAAGCGAAGTTTAATCGAGTTTTCATTCCACAAAACCTATGTCGGGCCTTTCGACTTCGCTCAAGCTAAACTTTGTCGAAGTAGCGCTATAAAAACTGAAGTATTGATTATTGAAACAGAAAGACATCAATATACTCAAGATTACATAAACCTCACTAAAGATTTCTACCTAAAAATGTAGTTTCAAACAAATCAATTACTCCCCGGTAACAATAGTTGTTTGAGATAGGGTATCTTTAATTTTCAATATTCCCTGTTCAGAAATATTTGTTTTCCAAAGGTATAGCTTTTGCAATTTTGACAGCTTTTGAAGGCTTTCGATACTAACATCGCTAATTGGATTTCCGTAAATATTAAGATATTCTAAATGTTTTAACTGCGTTAGTTGTTTTACACTCTTATCTGTGATTTTAGAGTTATTAACTCTAAGTTCAGTAAGGTTTTCTAATTGCCCTATTTTAGAAATCAGGTTTTCCTGCAAGGGCACTCTGGAAAAATCTACCCAGGTAATGTTTTCTTTTGCACTTAGCAAAACATCCATCTTATGTTGGTTTAATGGAGCTTTGTTATAAGCCGAATAATTAACTTCTAACAAAGTGCTTTTATTAGTAATCGTTCTAATTTTAAATCCTTCTGCTCTAATTGAATCCAAAACATTTTCATCTACTTCAGGTAAATTTAGGCCTTCTATAAACGTTTTTTTTAAACCGATACCTACATCTTGCAAATAACTTTTAATTCTATCTGTAACATTAAGTTCTACTATTTTTTTATCAAAAGTCAGTCCTTCATCAATCCACCATTTAATTAATAATGTTTCTTCATTTGTAAGTGGTGTTCTGCCTTCGGTAGGCATAAACTCTTTATGATTTGGATCTAAAGTAATACGTCTATACAATTCACTTTTAGATGCATTTCCAGCGACTACTACTTTACCATGCTCTCCGCCTTTTAATATGCTTTCAGAATCCACCAATAGTAAATCTCCTTTAGCCTTATCATTATTATGGCATACATTACATTTCTTTTCGAAAATAACATGAATAACATCTTCATAAACTAAAGCTGAGTCTAAAACTGTTACTCTTTCTCTAACTGGTTTTATTCCGGCCATAGCTCTAATTGAAGCTGGTGCATGCTCAAACAAATAATTAGAACCATGTGTTAAATTGCCTCCGTAATGCCCAGCAATTGACAATAAAACGACAACCAAAGCCAGCATTACTGGATATACTTTTTTAGCCCAAAGTATAGTCGCTTTCTTTTTACTAAGAAAAAACAAAAGAAAAGCAACTGCAGTTGTAAATATTCCTGTCCATTTATGAAGGTTTAAAGTATCAATATTGTACCCTCCATCTGCTGCCAGCATAAGCCCTAAAACAATAGCTATAACACCAGATAATGCTCCTATTAAAAGCGCATATGATATCGCCAGTTTTAAGTCTATCTTTTTTTTCCAGGCTAAGCCTTCAAAAATTACAGCTAAAATTATAAACCCAATAGGCAAATGCACTATTAAGGCATGGAACCTGCCAAAAAATTGATATAAATTGGTTTCAATAAAAAATGTCATTTAGGTCTTCTGTCTTAAAGTGTTTATTATAAATATCGCTTTCTCCATTCATGCATCATATGCACATTAATAGCCCACTGGTCTGCCAATGGCTGCCTGGTATAAGGCATTGACCACATGTAGTTTGCCGGTCCAAATTCTGTGGTCATAGTAAGCGCTTCTCCTGCTTCTTTTTTATAATTTACAACAGCATCCCACCAGGCATAATGGGCATCAACGGCATGTTTCCATTCAGGTGCTCTGGGCTCACTAACCTGAGGACCTTCTTGATGTCCTATTCTTGAATGTATATGTGATGTTCGCTTTAAAGCTTTTTCTATGGTTTCCTTTTGATCTGCCAGTAAACTTTCTGCAACGGCACACCAATGGGATATATCTAATGTAAGTTGTAATTCTGGAAACTCGTCTATAAAACGGCTGCATACTTGCGAGGCAAATAACATACGGCCTCTGTGTGTTTCTTGATATATGGGAACACCAGAAGTTTTTGATTGTTGAATAGCAAATTCTATAAGCTGCTTATTTTCTTCAAATGAAAAGAAATCTTTACCGGCATGACAGTTTATAAAATCTGGTTTTTTTGATATAACCTTAACTAAGTTTTTTTGATAGCTTTCCTGGTGTGCTGCAAACCCATGGCCTCCACTTCCTGTTAAAGCTCCAAATTGCAAATCATATTTATCTAAAGCTTCATATAACGCGTCTTCATCTGCCTGGTTATTAGGAAACCAATCTTCAATACCATCATAGCCTTCAGCTTTTACCTGTTTACAAAAGGCATCCATAGAGCCTTTAAAACCCCATCTGGTAGCATATATTTTGAGCGCAAACCCTTTCTTTGGGGTAACTTTTAAGGGTACATTCATACTGGTTAGTAGTAATCCAGCACTTGCAGCTCCTGCTGTTGTTAAAAATTGGCGTCTGGTTTGTTTCATAAGTGTATTATGGCTTTCTGTTATATAAGCAAATCTTTTATCACACGACCATGTACATCAGTAAGCCTAAAATCTCTGCCTTGAAAATTATAGGTAAATTTTTCATGATTGATCCCTAATTGATTCAATATTGTTGCTTGTAGATCATGAATATGTACTTTATCCTTAATGCCATAATACCCTATTTCGTCGGTTTCTCCATAAGACACACCTCCCTTTATGCCCCCTCCTGCCATCCAAATGGTATAGGCTTCGGTATGATGATCTCTGCCATAATAAGGCATCACTACACCGCCTCTGTTTTCACGCATTGGCGTTCGCCCAAACTCGCCTCCCCAAACAATAAGGGTATCATCTAAAAGCCCTCTTTGTTTCAGGTCTTTTACTAATGCCGTCATGGGCTGATCTACTTCCTCGCATTTTGTTTTTAGCCCTTCATTTAATGACCCTGCTTTACTATCGCCATGCATATCCCATCCCCAATGATATAATTGCACAAATCTTACGCCTTGTTCTACCAATCTTCGTGCTAACAAACAGTTATTTGCAAATGATGCTTCACCTTGCTTTGCGCCATACATATCCTTAATATAATCTGGTTCTTTAGAAACATCCATGACATCTGGAACCGATATTTGCATTTTAAAAGCCATTTCGTATTGAGAAATTCGTGATAAGGTTTCATCATCATTAAATTCCTTATACTGACTTTCATTAATATCATTAATTGCTTGTAATGATTTTCTACGAATATCCCGACTCATACCATTAGGGTTAGACACATACAAAATGGGGTCTCCCGAATTACGGCACTGTACGCCTTGATATTCTGAAGGCAGAAATCCACTTCCCCAGGCATTCTTTCCGGCACTGGGGTTTTTTCCTCCGGAAACTAAAACCATATATCCCGGTAAATTTTCATTTTCAGATCCTAAGCCATAAGTTACCCATGCTCCCATACTAGGTCTTCCTGAGCGCGCACTTCCAGTTTGCAATAATAGTTGTGCCGGCGCATGATTAAACTCATCAGTATGCATAGACTTTACAATAGCCACCTCGTCTACAATGCTACTAAAATGCGGTAATGCATCAGATATATACGTTCCTGATTGTCCATACTGTTTAAAATCAAATTGAGGCCCTAACATTTTAGGTGTTCCCTGAATAAATGCAAAGCGTTTACCTTCTAATAATGATTGAGGGCAATCTAAATTGTGTAACTTTTTTAATTCTGGTTTGTAATCAAATAATTCTAATTGCGAAGGTGCTCCAGCCATATGCAAATAAATAACACGTTTGGCTTTAGGCAAAAAATGTGGTAAATTCCCGGGATCAAAACCAGGTGTTGTATGCCCTCCAAACACATGCTGTACACCTAATAACGATGATAATGCTATACCACCCAAACCTGTTGTACATTGCTTTAGAAAATGCCTTCTTGTTGTAAATTCTAATTTTCTTTTCTGTGCTTCGTTATACAAATCCATAGCAATGTTGTTTAATTTTTTACAAGAAATTCATCCATATTCATTAAAGTATTTACCATCACTGTGAGTGATGCCAGCTTTAAATCATCAGATTTGATCAGTTCAAAAGCCTCATCCTTATGCTTTAAATAATATGTTTCTGTTTCATTAAGTAAGTTAGATAATACTTCTAATTTCTCTTCGCTTATTTGTTTCCCCATCACCTTCTTATAAGCAGCATTTACTTGTTCTTTTTGACCTCCATCTACCTTATGAATTTGCTGTGCTAAATTTATAGCAGCCTCAAAATAGACAGGATCATTTAACGTAATTAATGCCTGAAGCGGTGTATTGGTATTAATTCTTCTGGATAAGCATGTTTCTCTTTCTGAAGCGTCAAAACTTATAAAGGAAGGGTAAGGACTAGATCGTCTTAAATAGGTATAAAGCCCCCTTCGGTAAGCATCTTCACCTTCACTGGTTTTCCATTGATCATTATTATAAACCACAGTCCAAACACCATCTGGTTGATGTGGCATTACGCTGGGACCGTACATTTTATCACTTAGTAAGCCAGATATCACTAAAGCCTGATCTCTTATTTGTTCTGCCGAAAGACGTACTCTTGGGCTTCTGGCTAACCATTGATTATAAGGGTCTTTATTTTTTGCATCCTTTGAAATCACAGCACTTTGCTTATACGTGTCTGATAAAACCATGGTTTTTAAAAGTTTTTTAATGCTCCATTCCCATTCGTTAGAAAAATTAAGAGCCAGCCAATCTAATAATTCAGGATGTGTTGGTCTGTCTCCTAAGGTTCCAAAGTCTTCTGAAGTTTTAACAATACCTTTACCAAAGATTTTAGACCAAAACCTATTTACAATAACTCTTCCCGTTAAATAATTAGTATCACTTACCAGCCATTCTGCAAAGTCTAATCTGTTTTTAAATTGCTCATGATTAGTATTAAACAATTTAGGTACTGAAGTACTTACCGTATCTGTTGGCACCAACCAATTCCCTCTGTCGAATACTCTTGTTACACGACTAAATGCTTTTGATTTTTCTACCATTACCGGAGTGGTATGCTCAGGTCTTGCATTTAATAATGCATCTATTCTATTATAAACTTTTAAATAATCCTGATTTTCATCATTGGGCAATTTTTCTCCTAACAAAAATCCATCAATAAAGCACTTATAGTCTTTATCATTACTTTTAAACTGAACATATAAATCTGCAGATTGAGATTCTGTATTAATCTTTATTGGCACATTATTAAATCCTCGTGTTTTACTCAATTCTAATTCGCCAATTATGGATCCATTAAGACTATCCGTTTTAACTAACAATTTCCCTTTAAACTCCCGGTTTTGATTATAGTTTAAATAAATTCTATCGATATTACTAAGAGGGACATCCTTTAATTTAATAAATGCATCATTAGATACTACCATGTAGTCTTGATTAGATCTATTATAATGTATTGTATTTTGGCTTTCAGAAAAATCTTCCGGTCTTATTTTTGGTTCTTGAACACGAATAAAATGTTCCCATTTATTAGTTATATCATTTGAAGAAACAGCAGATATCCATTTCTTAACATCTTCTAATTCAGATTGATTAATACTATCAAACTCTCTATATATTGGGTGCTCTGTTGGCACATCCCAGTCTGAGGTATTATTAAAAAATGCAAACGACGTATAATACTCTTTATGCGTTATAGGGTCATAGGGATGGCTATGACATTGCACACAACTCATGGTAGTAGATTGCCATACTTCCCAAGTGGTATTTACACGATCTATAACAGCTGATATTCTGTATTCTTCATTATCTGTTCCCCCTTCACCATTATTAAGTGTGTTTCTATGAAATGCTGTAGCTATTATCTGTTCTGTAGTTGGATTGGGCAGCAAATCTCCTGCTAATTGTTCTATAGTAAATTGATCAAATGGCATATCATCGTTTAAAGCTTTTATTACCCAATCTCTATATTTCCATATTTCTCTTCCTCTGTCTGCTTCATATCCCTTAGAATCGGCATATCGTGCTAAGTCTAACCACATACTAGCCCAATGCTCGCCATACTTTGGAGATTCTAAAAGTGAATCAACTAGTTTTTCATATCCTTTTTCAGATGTATCTTTTATAAATGCTTCTATTTGATTTGTCGTTGGGGGCAATCCAATTAAATCAAGATATACGCGCCTTACCAAATCATAAGGATTAGCTTCAATATTTGGCGAAAGATTATGTTCTTTCATCCTTTTATATGTAAAAAAGTCTACCTGATTATTACCCCAATCTGATTCGAAATTCTGTATTTCTGGTTTTTTGGGCTCTAAATACGCCCAATGTTCTTTCCATTCAGCACCCTGTTCTACCCATTTGGTTAGCGTTTCAATTTCATCTTCGCCTAACGCTTCTCTTTCAAGAGGCATTCTCATTTCCGGATTTTTATGGGTAATTCTGGAAATCATTTCACTCTTTTTGGGTTGACCTGGAAAAATTCCAATTTTACCATTTGCCGTTTCCCCTAATGCATTTTCTCTAAAAACCAGTCCGAACCCTCCAGATTGTTTTACACCACCATGACAACTAATACAATTTTTATTGAGGATAGGACGTACTTGAGTATTAAAATCTATCTTTTCTTCTTTACAAGATGTAAAAGCAAAAAATATGAAAAAACAAATTCCTAAGTATTTATAATTATGCATATTTACCATGTTAAAAGTACATTGAACATCAAGCCATAAAACATTCATTTTATTGAATATTTTCATGTTTTTATTCATTAAAGAACAGCTGTTATTAATTATACGTAATTTTCACAATCTCTCCCCTATTCAAGTCTTTAAAACTATTTACAAAACTAAAGCCAAAGCAAATAATACCTTTTTAAACAGCTTAAGTTAGAGTGCGATGTAATCAACTAACAATCAGAATATAACAAATATAATTAGCGGAATCGATATTACTGTTTGATTTTAATCAATGAAAAAAATCAAACAATAATATGACCTCTTAGTATTACATAAAACAGAAGCATATTTCTATCACTTAAATAATGATTTATATTTTAAACTTTCTCAACAGATTTAATTAAATTTGACCAATTATTACTTTTTTAATAAAAAAGGGGACAATAATTTCTCAAAAACACAATTTTAAAAAATATCAACTGAATGAAACCTGATTTATTTGAAGCTCCAGACTATTATAATTTAGATGAATTACTAACCGATGAGCATAAATTAGTTCGCGATGCGGCTAGAGAATGGGTAAAACGCGATGTATCGCCTATAATTGAAGATTATGCCCAAAAAGCAGAATTCCCAACTCAGATCGTTAACGGATTAGCAGAAATTGGTGCTTTTGGCCCTTATATCCCTGAAGAATATGGCGGAGCTGGATTAGATCAAATTTCTTATGGTTTGATCATGCAAGAAATTGAGCGTGGTGATTCTGGTGTACGAAGTACCGCCTCGGTACAGTCTTCTTTAGTTATGTATCCTATCTGGAAGTACGGCAACGAAGAACAACGCCTTAAGTACTTACCAAAACTAGCCAGTGGCGAATGGATTGGATGCTTTGGATTAACAGAACCCGACCATGGTAGTAACCCGGGTGGTATGGTAACAAATTATAAAGATATGGGAGACCATTACCTTTTAAACGGTGCTAAAATGTGGATTAGTAACGCCCCTTTTGCGCAAGTTGCTGTGGTTTGGGCTAAAAACGAGGAAGGTAGAATTCATGGGCTTATTGTAGAGCGTGGTATGGAAGGTTTTTCTACACCAGAGACCCACAATAAATGGTCGCTAAGGGCTAGTGCAACAGGTGAATTAATTTTTGATAATGTTAAAGTTCCTAAAGAAAATTTATTACCTAACAAATCTGGTTTAGGAGCCCCGCTTGGCTGTTTAGATTCTGCACGTTATGGGATAGCCTGGGGCGCTATTGGTGCTGCCATGGATTGTTATGATACTGCACTGCGTTATAGCAAAGAACGTATACAGTTTGGAAAACCTATTGGACAGTTCCAGCTCCAACAAAAGAAACTGGCAGAAATGATCACAGAAATTACCAAAGCACAGCTTTTAACCTGGAGGCTTGGTGTTTTGCGTAATGATGGCAAAGCAACATCGGCACAAATATCTATGGCTAAGCGTAATAATGTAGATATGGCCATACATATTGCTCGTGAAGCCAGACAAATGCTAGGAGGTATGGGAATTACCGGAGAATACTCCATTATGCGCCATGCAATGAACCTAGAAAGTGTAATTACTTATGAAGGCACTCATGATATCCATTTATTAATTACTGGTTTAGACGTTACTGGTTTAAATGCCTTTAAATAAAGCCATTGGTAATAATATAAAACAAAAAATGCTCCTAAAATCCGGGAGCATTTTTTATTTTATAAATGCGTATATTTATCTAAAACGTTACAATGAAAAAGATTGTTTATGTAATAGCAATTTATACCATAATACAATTAAGTTGCTCTGTTGAAAAGTCTGCTTTTAATCAGGAAGAAACGCAGCCAAACCAAACGGTTTCTGAAAGCCAAGACACATATAAAATATTAGCTTTAGGAGATAGCTATACCATTGGAGAAAGTGTTTGTCAATCTTGCCGTTTTCCAGAACAGTTAAAGGATCGTTTAAAACCAGAATTTAAATCTGGTACAGAATTCAAATTAAAAATTATAGCCAAAACCGGGTGGACGACCTCAAACCTACTAACCGCAATAGATACCGAAAAGCCATCAAAGGATTACGACCTGGTTACCTTGCTTATTGGCGTTAACAATCAATACCAAGGCAAATCTTTTAATGTTTATAGAAAAGAACTTGTTCAACTTATAAATAAGGCCATCGCATGTGTAAAAGGGTATAAAAAAGATCTTATAATTATTTCTATTCCAGACTATGCCTATACGCCATTTGGCAATGGAAATCAAAACATTTCAAAAGACATTGATAGATATAATGATTTTGCCAAAAACTATTGCAGCACAAACAACTTAACCTATGTTAATATCACAGATATCACCAGAAAAGGCTTGCAAGACAGTAACCTAATAGCCTCAGATGGTCTACACCCATCAAAACTTGCCTATACAAAATTTGTTGAACGTTTATTACCATTAGCTATTGATAAATTAAAGAATTAACATAAAAATGATTTATAATCAGGCAACATTTTTATAACTAAACATATCTTTGCTAAAAAAATATTTTGCATAAAATAATTACAGGTTTTTTTATTTTCTTGTACATGGTTGCTATGCTTAGACCTATTCAACCTTATGTTGAATATTTTTTAAATCAAGATTATATTGCTGAGTTTTTATGTATAAACAAGGATAAGCCTGAGCTTGAATGTAACGGGAATTGTTATCTAATAAAAGAAGTTGAAAAACAACAAGAAAATCAACCTTTTGCTTCACTAAAAGTCTCTTTAGAAAATTACCCTATTGGTTTTGTAAATATCCTTCAGATAAAACCAGTAGAACGCTTTGTTAGTTCTACAAAAAACAACGTGCTTTTATATAAAAACTTATACCGCTTTAATTATCAATATAGTGAGTTTCATCCTCCTGATTTTGTATAAAACATACTTCTTATTCTAAATTTCTTCGAATTAAAATTCGTTAAGAAACATAACGTTTTATACACAATTTAAAAATTACACTATGAAATATTTTTTAATTGCAATGCTATGCGTTGCAACTTCATTAACTTTTGCACAAGAGAAAAAAGAAAATAACAAATGGTCGTCAAACAGACCTGACGGACATGCTCCAATTGCTGTAATGGCCGATCATGTACACCATAAAGGGGAATTTATGTTCTCTTACCGTTACATGACCATGGACATGAGGCAATTAAGACAAGGCAATAATGATGCTACAAATGCAGATGCTCATGCCAATTATATGGTTGCTCCACAAGATATGATAATGAACATGCACATGCTTGGTATGATGTATGCTCCATCTGATAAAATCACTTTAATGATTATGGGACATTATTTAGAAAATGATATGACTTTACAAATGCGTAACGGCAATCAATTCAACACTAATACAAGTGGTTTAGGAGATGTTATGCTTAGTGCTTTGTACAGCTTATTTAATAAAAACAAACACGCTATGCATGCTCAAATAGGCATTAATATTCCAACGGGTAGTATCGAGAAAAAAAATGTATTACCTGTATCTATGGGCAATGCTGTTCAATTACCTTATCCAATGCAATTAGGTACCGGATCAATTGGAGCCAAACTAGGGCTAACCTATTTAGGACAATGTGATAAATTATCTTGGGGGCACCAATTAACGGGCATGATTAATATAAATGACAACGACCAGGATTATAAATTTGGAAATCGCTATAGTTTTAATAACTGGATCGCTGCTAAAGCTGGAGATAACCTGAGCGTGTCTGTAAGATTACAAGTTCTTCTTATAGATCAAATAGAGGGTACTAGTACCTTATTAAACCCCATGATGGTAACTACTGCAGACACAGCAAATTCTGGAGGTACTTTTTTTAACTCTGGATTCGGGTTAAATTACATAATCAAAAATGGCCACTTAAAAGGCCTAAGATTCGCAGGAGAAATAAGCACCCCGCTTTATCAGGATGTAAACGGTATTCAATTAAAACAAAATTATAATTTAACTTTTGGATTACAATATGCATTTCATTAAACCTCTTTTTTGCTCCAAAAAACAAAAGCGTTTCTTTTTGAAACGCTTTTTTGTTTACATTTACTCCTATGTTTTCAGCTAAAAAAAGATTAGATAGCGCTTATAAAAATGCGAATGTCATTGATTTTGATGATGATAGTAAGTTTATTCTTTTTAGTGATTGCCATCGCGGAGACAATAGTTTTGCTGACGATTTTGCTAATAATAGAAACATTTACTTTCATGCTTTAAAACATTATTATGCCGAGGGGTTTCAATATTGTGAGATTGGCGATGGCGATGAGCTATGGGAAAACCTATCGTTTAATTCCATATTAAATGCTCACAAAAATGTTTATATGCTTATGAAATTGTTTCATAAGGCCAATAGGTTACATATGATATGGGGAAACCACGATATGGTTTACAGGAATTCTAATTATGTACAAAAACATTTATCTACCTATTTTGATGCTAAAACGGGAGAAAATGTCGAATTGTTTAAAGATATAAAGTACCACGAAGCTATAGTTTTAAAACATTGCTTAACTGGTCAAGAGTTATTTTTAACCCACGGGCATCAAGCCGACTGGTGGAACTACTTATTTTGGAAATGGAGTCGTTTTATGGTTCGTGTGCTATGGAAACCTTTAAACGTAATGGGTATTGCAGACCCAACCAGTCCCGCAAAAAACTACAAAGAACTTATAAAGGTAGAACGCAGAATAAAAAAATGGATTTCAGAAAACAATAATCTACTAACTATTGTTGGGCATACACATAGGCCTCGATTTCCCGAACCTGGAGACATTGCATTTTTTAATGATGGAAGCTGTGTACATCCGCGTAGTATAACTGGTATTGAAATTGAAAACGGCAAAATATCACTTATAAAATGGCATATAGCAACTAAAGAAGATGGCACCCTACAAATAGTAAGAAGTCTTCTTGAAGGGCCTGTAAAGGTAGCAGATTATAAAACCGCATAAATCAACTAAAAACTTTTAAAATGACACTTTTAAAAAATAATTTTTTACTGATTATCATTTTAGCTATTACTGTTAACAGTTTTAGTTGCAAAAAATCTATAGATCAAAAAGCGCATAAAATTGCTGTTATGGCTTACTACGTGCCAGAAGATGATTACCACCCGGAAACACTTCCTTTACATCAATTAACACATATTATATTTTCGTTTACTAAAGTTATTGATAACGAAATGAAGTTTAATAATACTGCATTTGATAAGAAACTCCGTCAACTGGTCGAGCAAAGAAAAACATATCCAGATCTTAAATTTATGATAGCTTGTGGTGGTTGGGGCTCAAAAGGGTTTTCTGATATGTCTTATACTCCTGCAAACCGAAAGAAATTTGTAAAAAGTGTGCTTAGGTTTATTAAAGACTATGCATTAGATGGAATAGATATAGATTGGGAATACCCTTGTATTCCAGCAGCAAATACTAAAGCAAGACCAGAAGACAAGCAAAATTTCACACTTTTAATGAAAGAGCTTAGAAATGCTTTAAACACTCTAGAAAGGCCCCAAACCCTAACCTTTGCTTCTGCTGGATGGAAACCTTATTACGAAAATATAGAACTTAAAGAGGTGATGAAATATGTAGATTATATGAATGTAATGACTTACGATCAGATGAGTGGGAATTCTCCATTTACAGGCCATCATACACCTTTAGGCTGGATTAAAAATGAGCATTTAAAAGATTCTGTGATTTCTGATTTTTATGAAGATATGACAAGAAGGAGTGCCGACTTTGGTGTTGAATATGAACCTGGTTCGGTTGAAAGGATTGTTGATTACTGCATAACGCAAGGTGTAAGCCCTAATCAAATTGTAATTGGCGCCGCTTTTTACGGTAAAGCCTGGAAAGGTGTGTCTTCAACTAATAATGGCTTATATCAAGCTAATAAAGGAGCCTATGCAACTGATGCCTATAGAGAGATAAGAAAAAAATACGAAAGCAACTATGCTTATAAAAAACACTGGGATTCTATAGCAAAAGCGCCATATCTATTTAATGCAAAAGACAGTATTTTTATAACATATGATGATACCATCTCTGTAAAACTCAAAACAGAATATAGTATAAAGCACCAATTAGGCGGCATTATGTTTTGGCAACTTGGACATGACGTTAAAGAAAAAAACAGCCTTTTAAACGCGATTTACAGGGCGAGTAAAAATTAACTTTCTGGAGCCAATTCCACCTCTAACCCTTCCATATTGGGAGTCATTTGTATTTGACAACCTAAACGGCTATTGTCTTTTACATCGAAAGCTTCAGATAACATAGCTTCTTCATCATCACTCATCTCTGGCAATTCGTGATTTGAATTCACATAACATTGACACGAAGCACACATTACCATTCCGCCGCAAATACCAATAGTGCCTTCGGGGGCCAGCTCATAAGACCTTACAACTTCCATAAGGTTCATTGCCATATCTGTAGGTGCCACAACCTCATGCGTTACACCGTCTCTATCGGTTATTTTAATGTTTATGTCTTGTTCCATAATTCAATTTATACTTAGATTAATAAAAGTATATCACAATTTATGCCGCAAAAATAAGCTTTCTAAGTTATTTAGAAATACGTTTCTCTATTATTTTAGTAGGAATTAAAAAAAGAATAGTTATGCATCAATATTAATAACCTGTTCAATTTGAGGTGCATATTTTTTAATAGTCATCTCAACACCAGATTTAAGCGTCATTTGGTTGACACTACAGCCTACACAAGCGCCCTGAAGTTGCACTTTAACAAGGGTGTCGTTTTCAATAGCCAACAACGAAATATCGCCACCATCACTTTGTAAAAATGGGCGAATTTCTTCTAATGCTTTCTCTACATTTAATTTAAGTTCTTCTGATGTCATAACTATTTTTTAACTGCTGAACATCCAGCCATTGTTGTAATTTTTATTGCTTCGGTTGGAGGCAAATCGTCATTTCGTCTAACGACCTCTTTTACGATGTTTTGAGTTAACCTCTCAAATGCTTGTTCTAATGGTGTTGCCGTTTGTAAAGCTGCGGGACGACCTACATCGCCTGCTTCCCGAATGCTTTGTACTAATGGCAGCTCTCCTAAGAATGGTACTTTTAAATCTTCTGACAGATTTTTAGCACCTGCTTTCCCAAAGATAAAATATTTATTATCAGGGAGTTCTGCAGGTGTAAAGTAAGCCATATTTTCTATAATTCCTAAAACCGGTACATTAATACTATCTTGTTGAAACATCGCCACTCCTTTTTTCGCATCAGCTAACGCAACATTTTGTGGCGTACTAACAACCACTGCTCCGGTTATTGGAAGTGATTGCATAATACTTAAATGAATATCGCCAGTTCCCGGAGGCAAATCGATTAACATAAAATCAAGTGCTCCCCAATGTGCATCAAAAATCATTTGGTTTAATGCCTTAGCAGCCATAGGCCCTCTCCAAACTACAGCTTGATCTGGTTTAGTAAAAAATCCTATTGATAACACTTTAACTCCATAATTTTCTACTGGTTTCATTTTAGATTTTCCTGCTATGTTTACAGCCAACGGCCTTTCAGCTTCTACATCAAACATGATAGGAATTGATGGCCCATAAATATCGGCATCTAAAATACCAACTTTAAAGCCCATTTTTGCTAGGGATACAGCAAGGTTTGCTGTAACAGTAGATTTACCAACACCTCCTTTTCCAGAAGCAACTGCCACAATGTTTTGTATTCCTGGGATTGGATTTCCTTTTATAACATTTGCCTTTGGTTTTGCAGGTGCATCAACCTTTACGTTTACCGTAATTTTAGCTTTCTCATAAACTTGCTCATGAATGGTTTTAAGAATATCGACCTCAACACGTTTTTTGGCCTGCAAACTTGGGTTAGCTATAGTAATATCTACTATGACCTCGTCTCCAAAAGTAATAACATTCTTAACCGCTTTGCTCTCAATCATGTTCATTCCTTCCCCAGGAACAGTAATAGATTCGAGCGCTTTTAATATATCTTGTTTATTTAACTTCACTATATTCAATTTAGATTTATTCTAAAGTACAAATATACAGTGAATTGTTTAGAATTTAAAGTGGTTTAATTGAAATGATTTATCGAGTAATTGGGTTTATTTATATTGTTTAAAATTCATTTCATATAAGACTTATTTAAGAACTATTCTTCAAAAAGACAGCATTATCCCACATATAAAAAATTACAACAAATATTTCATTAATTAAATAGTTAAAATACATTTTAATACGCTAAAACGCTGTGTATAGGGTGTTTAGTGTGACTTTGGCATTGATATTGTTTCTTAACACTAAATAATCTTCTTGATTTTAAATCAAGTTTTAAAATAAAAAAGATGTTCCTATTTAAGAAAAAAACAATGAAGGAAGATGCAAAATTTATTATTGATATTGTATCTAATTATTCAAGTAACGCGTCTATTAAAAAGTTAATTTCTCCTATATCTGATGAATATTTTTTAATTGACAGAAAAAACAAAATATCTATTTGTATTAGTGATGGCGAAATTACCTTATCTAATCATACGTTTTTATATAAAAAATTGTTCAATTTATCGTTTACAGATAGGCTCAAAAAACAAATAAAAGAACATATGGAGCAAGAGATGCAACTTTTAAAACAATCTCTTTTTAAAAATGAAACAGAATTACTTTCAAAGATTTTAACTTTTTCAGATAAAAAAGAAAAACCTGTTATTATAAAGCACAACTTTAAATCCAGCTAAGTATTATTTTAGTTCATTAGGATCCCAAAACACACTTTCCAGGTTTTGAATTTGATTCTCAACCACTTTTATGCCTTCACTTTCTAAAAGTTGTTGCATTAAGTTAGTGCCATCAAAATGGTGCTTCCCGGTTAATAAGCCTTTTCTGTTCACAACGCGATGTGCCGGCACATCTTTACCTCCAGATCCATTCATGGCATAACCAACCATACGGGCACTCCTGGCAGCGCCTAAATACCTTGCAATAGCACCATAACTTGTTACTCGTCCATAAGGGATTAATCGAGCAACTTCGTAAACTTTATCGAAAAAATTTAAGGTTTCTGGTTTCATTTTACAATTCGTTAATGATGTTTATTAAAGTTACTATCGAAATTATTCCTGTAATGCCTCCAATAATATAATTCATACTTCTTTGAGAAGTAAACGACTTTTTTTTGATTTTATCAAAAAAGAAGATATACATATACAACATTACAAATGTTCCTGATGCTGCTCCGGCAACATAAGCTATAATACTTATTTGATCGAATTTTAACCATCCAAAAGAGGCTAAAGTAATAGTCATATAAGCTTGATATGGTATAGGGAACACATTGATAGAAGACAACAATAGGCCTTGAAAAAAACGGCTATGCTTGCTTCTTATCTTAGGTTCTATTTGCTGTTTGGGTTGCCGCTTAGCTATAAACAAAAAATAAATAGTAATTAAAACAAAAATAACAAATGCTACACGTTGAAGAATATCTATAACTTCGGGGTGATTACTTAAATACCTCGCAAAAATAGCGGCAATATAAGTTTGAGCTATTACAATAACGCAAACACCAATAGAAAATACTATCCCCCTTGAATGTCCTTCTTTTAAACTTATTTTAGCAGCTGTCATGTTTAATAACCCAGGAGGAATAACACCAACCAATGCTATTAATAATCCTAAAAAAAAGATGACCGTAATATCCACTAACCTTTAATTTTAAACCTAATATACGTAATTGGTTTGTTTTGCTCTAAATATTGCGATTCATAATACGTTTGTATGCTGGTAACGTCTTCAGGGCTACCTTCTTGTTTATACACATTGTGGTTCGCATAAAGCACTTCATGGCCTGCTCCATGTAATAATCCAAGTGTATAACCATGCATAAACTCGCTATCGGTCTTTAAATTAACTTCTCCTTCTGGTTTTAAAATGGTTTTATAGCGTTTTAAAAAGGAAGCATTAGTCATACGATGTTTTGTACGTTTATATTTTATTTGAGGGTCTGGAAAAGTAATCCAGATTTCATCTACTTCATTTTCTGCAAAAGCATAATCTATAAGCTCAATTTGTGTTCGCAAAAAAGCCACGTTATTTATATTATCTTCAATAGCCGTTTTCGCTCCTCTCCAAAAACGTGCGCCCTTTATATCTATGCCTATAAAATTTTTATTGGGATACTTTTGGGCCAAAGCTACACTATACTCTCCTTTGCCACAGCCTAACTCTAAAACTAACGGATTATTATTTTTAAAAACCGTGTTTCGCCAATTCCCTTTTAAATTGAAATTAGCACTTACCAAGGCGTCTCTCGTTGGTTGAAACACATTAACAAAGGTTTCGTTTTCTTTAAATCTTTTAAGTTTATTTTTGCTTCCCACAATTATTTAAAATTTTGGTAAAATTAAGGAAATATACGCGAGTGTTTATATCCTTATCTTTGATTTTAATGAAATTTTGCGTGAGGGATTGATACGGTATCCTTTTTTTGCAAACTAAATGAGGGATTACAATATAAATAGTTATAATGGCTTTGAACATGTGATGAGATATAACACAAGCTTAGCACAAAAAAAGATAAAGAGGAAAGCCCGACTTGAGTTGGCGAAAGGCACGCCCAAAATATTACAATGAAAAAACGAATACTAATCGCACCTTTAAATTGGGGACTGGGTCATGCTACCAGATGTATTCCTATTATTAATGCGCTTATTAAATGTGGTTTTGAACCTATTATAGCAAGTGATGGTAATGCTTTGCTCCTTTTGCAAAAGGAATTCCCTGGTCTGTCTTCTATTGAATTACCATCCTACCATATTACTTATGCTAAAAGCGGAAAACTATTTAAATTAAAGTTATTAAAGGATTCTCCAAAGCTTATTAAGGCCATAAAAGCTGAAAAAAAAGTATTAAATGAGGTTATTGAAAACAATACTATTTCGGGTGTTATTTCTGATAATCGTTTGGGGGTATACAGCAAAAAAATCCCTTCTGTTTTTATAACACATCAATTAAATGTTTTAAGTGGAAATACTACGTGGTTAAGCACTAAAATGCATCAAAAATTTATACATAAATTTGATGTTTGCTGGGTTCCCGACTCGGATAATAGCATCAATTTGAGTGGCAAACTAGGACATGCAGACACCCTTAAGATTCCTAAAAAGTATATTGGCCCCTTAAGTCGGTTTAAAAGGAGGAACTTAAACATTGAAAATGATATTTTAGTTCTGCTTTCAGGCCCTGAACCACAGCGAACATTACTTGAAGAAAAGTTGTTGATTGAGTTAAAAAACTATAAGGGGACAGTGGTTTTTGTACAAGGTGTTTTAGAAAAAAAACAAACTATAAAAAGCATGGGCAACATGGTTATTTATAATTTTATGACTTCGGAGTTACTAGAAAAAACTATAAATAAAAGTGCTTTAGTAATTGCCAGATCTGGTTATACTACAATAATGGACTTAGCAAAACTTAATAAAAAAGCTTTTTTTATCCCTACTCCAGGGCAATTTGAACAAGAGTATTTAGCAAAAAGATTAACAGGCTTAAATTTAGTACCGAGTTGTAACCAGGACGATTTTACTATAGAAAAACTAAAAAATACGGGGGGTTATAAAGGTTTAGCGTCTTTTGATATCAACCTGAACTTTGAAGACTTATTTGGCCTTTTCAAGCGTGAATGAAAACTCACTACCTACTCCAATTTCGCTTTCTACATATATTTTTTCGTCGTGGGCTTCAATAATATGCTTTACAATTGATAATCCTAAGCCTGAACCTCCAACTTTTCTGTTTCCTGTTTTATCTACTCTAAAAAAGCGCTCAAATAAACGAGATAAATGTTTGCTATCAATACCTTCTCCATTATCTGTTACTCTTACAATTACCTTATTTTTTATTAAGTTTTCTATACTAATCTCTGTTGTTCCGTTTTCCTGACCGTATTTTATAGAATTTACAAATAAATTTGCCAATACTTGCTGAATACGCTCTTTATCTGCTCTAACTAAAATGGGTTTAGTATAATCGGTATCAAAAGTTAATGTAATGCGTTTTTTATGAGCACGTATTTCAAACATATCAAACACACTTTTTACGAGTTCTACTATATCGAATACTTCTAAATTTAAGCTTAAATCTCCAACTTCTAATTTGGTGATCATATCCAAATCTTTTACAATATAACTAAGCCTTTCAACACCCTTATTTGCTCGTTCCAGATATTTTTTTCTTATACTTTTATCATCTAAACCACCATCTAACAGTGTTAAAATATAGCCTTGAACAGTAAATAAAGGGGTTTTTAATTCGTGTGATATATTGCCTAAAAATTCTTTACGGTATTTTTCTCGAACTTTTAGGGTTTCAATTTCTAACTTTTTATCGCGAGCAAACTTATCTATCTCTTTAGTAAGCGTTCCCATATCAGTAGTAATAGAGCCTCTTGTTAAACTAGCAGATTCTAAAAGTGTTAAATCATCATATATCTTTTTAACACGCCTATATATAAAACGCTCAACTCTTAATTGAATTACTATAAATGAAAACAAGTAACACGTAACAGCAAATACTATAATTAGCAACCAATTTATTGAATAAAAGGCATACAAAAAAACACTCATTAAGAGCGTTATAAAAAGCGTTATATAGAGCGATGTTTTAATCGCAAAACGATATGTTCTTTTTAATTTCACTGCATTAATCTACAAATTTATATCCAACTCCTTTAACCGTTTTAAAACTATCGTTTCCTATTTTTTCTCTTAATTTCCTAATATGAACATCAATGGTTCTTCCTCCAACAACTACTTCATTGCCCCATACCTTATCAAGAATTTCGTCTCGTTTAAAAACTTTTCCCGGTTTTGAAGTCAATAAAGATAATAATTCAAATTCCTTTCTTGGCAAAAGGATCTCATTTCCTTTTAAAATAATTTTATATTCATCTCTATCAATAACCAAATCTCCAATTTTTACAACATTTTCTTTCTTTTCAACCTCCTTATAGCGTCTTAATAGAGCTTTTACTTTACTTACCAATACTTTTGGCTTAATTGGTTTTGTAATATAATCATCGGCTCCGGCTTCAAACCCTGCAAGTTGAGAATAATCTTCTCCTCTGGCAGTTAAAAACGTAATGGTAACATCTTTTAACTCTGGTATAACTCTAATTTGTTCACAAGCTTCTATACCATCCATTTCGGGCATCATCACATCTAAAATAATTAGATGAGGAATTTCTTTCTTAGCTTTTTTAACGGCTTCAACACCATTTTCGGCTGTAATTATTTGATAACCCTCATTCGATAAATTATAGCCAACAATTTCTAAAATATCTGGCTCGTCATCAACTAATAGTATTTTAATATCTGCTTTATTCATTGCAAAACAACAGGTTTGGTCTTTATTGAAGTAAAGATAAAACTAATAACATAATTTAATTAAAAAACTAAAACAAATAACATTAAAGTAACACATAACTTACACTGATTTAACCTTTCGACAAAATGTATAAATCTTTAACACTTTTTTTGGTATAACTTTTGAAGTAATTTATTACTTTTATATCAGCGAAAGTTTAATATGAGAAAAAACTACTTTTTAACTACATTTTTGGCTTTAATGTTTTTTGTAACCCAGCAAGGGTTTGCACAAGCAGACATTAATAATGTTCCTGTGCAACAAAACATTGAAGGACTTTCCATTTACCCCAACCCTGTTAATAACGGTAAACAATTTATATATATTACCTCAAAAAAGAATTTTACTAAAAAAATCGAGATCTTTAATGCCTTAGGAAAACAGATTTTATCTACCGTTTTAATAGGTAAAGAATTAAATATTGCAAAATTAAGCACTGGTGTTTATATTTTAAAAATTACCGAAAGCAATATTAGTGAAACACGAAAATTAGTCATTAAATAGAAATAACACCCCTATAATATATTTTTAGAAGCGTTGCCAATAGCAGCGCTTTTTTATTTTTTTACTTTTGCCAATATTAGCCATATAAATAAACATAAAACCATTTTTTGAACAGATTACAACTTAATGATAAAGCATAGCCGTATTTTTAATATTAAAAATCAAACCGAGTTTGAAGATTTAGCATTACAAATTTTTAACCATCAGTTTAAAAATAATAAGGTGTATCGGTCATTTTGCGACTTGCTTTATAAACATCCGAGCAGTATTAAAACCATAAAAGATATTCCTTTTTTACCCATTCAGTTTTTTAAATCGCATAAAATATTAAGCTCTAAACATAAAGTTGAAACCACTTTTTCAAGCTCAGGCACCACAGGACGTAAAACAAGCAAGCACTTTGTAACAGATTTAGATCTATATAAGCAAAGTTTCACTAAAGGCTTTCAGCAATTTTACGGTAATATAGAAGACTATGTGGTTTTAGCACTATTGCCTTCATATTTAGAACGCAAAGGGTCATCATTAGTCTATATGGTTAGCGAAATGATTTCTCAGTCAAAACATGCTGAAAGCGGTTTTTATCTCCATAATTTTTCTGAATTAAAAGACACATTGATTTCGGTCGACTCTCAAAACAAAAAAGTATTACTTATTGGAGTATCGTTTGCATTATTGGATCTTGTTGAAACACATCAATTCCATCTAAAAAACACGATCATTATGGAAACAGGAGGTATGAAAGGCAGAAGAAAAGAATTGATTAGAACAGAATTACATGAAAATTTAAAAGCTGGTTTTGGTGTTGAATCCATACATAGCGAATATGGTATGACCGAGCTTTTAGCACAAGCCTATTCTAGTGGAAATGGTGTATTTAATTGCCCTAATTGGATGCGTATTTTAACCCGAGATCCCGAAGACGCTTTAAGCATTCAAGCATTAGAAAAAACAGGCGGGATAAATGTTATAGATTTAACTAACATTAATTCTTGCGCATTTATAGCCACTCAAGATTTAGGAAAAACTTTTAAAAATGGCTCTTTTGAAGTTATTGGGCGTTTTGATGATTCTGATATCCGGGGTTGCAATTTAATGGTTCTATAATTAATTGTAAGATACAAGATAGTTTTCGACTTACATTTTATGAAGTGAACCATAACAATTCTTGATCCCAACCGAGATGCTTAATGGCAAATTACATTACTGCACTGAATACAGTTGAAGCATGACCGAGGTAAAACAATAAAATTTATCAGATGAAAAACTTAATATTTATTTTTCTGTTTACAACAACCTGTTCTTTTTGTCAAACTACAGATTACAATGCCAAAAAAGGATATGTAGCTAATGGTTATGATGTTGTTGCGTATTTTAATAATAATGCTGTTGAAGGAAGCAAGTCATTTATAGCTAATTTTAAAGGTGCTAAATACAAGTTTTCTTCTAAAAAAAACCTAAGCATCTTTAACAAAAACCCTAATAAATACAGCCCTCAATATGGAGGTTATTGTGCATATGCAGTGGCCCTAAAATCTGATAAAGTTTCTATTAACCCAAAAGCTTTTGAGATTAGAAATGGAAAACTTTATCTGTTTTATAATGCCTGGGGGACAAATACTCTAAAATTATGGCAAAAGAATGACCCTGAAGCCCTAATAAAGCAAGCTGACAAAAACTGGAAAACAATAAAATTTTCAAATAAAAAATAATATTCTGTAAGCATAGAAAAACCATTCCGACAAAACTACCAGCTAAGAAAAAGAAAAATTAGTTTTTTAGTTGGTTGGTTAAAAAAAAGCCTGAGTTAACACTCAGGCTTTTGTTATTCTACAGATAAAACAAAGTAATTTTTTTTACCCCGTTGTAGCAAAACAAACTTATTATTAATTAAATCTTTAGCTGTAATTTTATAGGCTTCTTTAACCTTTTCTTTATTTACTGAAATAGAATTTTCTTTTAACGCACGACGTGCTTCGCCATTAGATTTTAAAAAGCCCCCTTTTTCGGCTAAAGCCGCAATAATATCCAATCCGTTCTCAATATCAGATTTTAAGATCCCTGTTTGCGGTACGCCATCAAACACATCTAAAAATGTTTGCTCATTTAATTGCTTTAAGTCCTCACTTGTTGATTTTCCAAATAAAATAGCACTCGCTTTTACAGCATTATCTAAATCTTCTTTAGAATGGACCATGGTTGTTATTTCTTCAGCTAAACGCTTTTGTAAAACACGTAAATGCGGTGCTTCATGATGGGCTTTAACTAAATTCTTAATGTCTTCTTCATTTAAAAAAGTAAATATTTTAATATACTTTTCGGCATCTGCATCGCTCGAATTCAACCAGTATTGATAAAACTTATACGGTGATGTTCTATTGGCATCTAACCAAACATTCCCGCCTTCAGATTTACCAAATTTAGACCCGTCGGATTTAGTAATTAACGGGCATGTAATAGCAAAGCCTTTTCCGCCTCCAACTCTTCTAATTAATTCTGTTCCTGTGGTAATATTTCCCCATTGATCGCTTCCACCCATTTGAATTGAACAAGCGTTCGTCTTATATAAATGAAGAAAATCGTAACCTTGTACTAATTGATAGGTAAACTCTGTAAAGCTCATCCCTTCTGAAGATTCTGATGAAATTCTGTTTTTCACAGAATCTTTTGCCATCATATAATTTACGGTAATGTGTTTACCAACATCACGAATAAATTCCAGAAAAGAAAAGCCCTTCATCCAATCGTAGTTATTCACCAGGATAGCTGCATTATCGGCATCGCTTTCAAAATCTAAAAAATGAGCCAACTGCTTTTTTATAGACTCCTGGTTATGTCTTAATGTTTTTTCATCTAACAAATTACGTTCGTTTGATTTTCCTGATGGGTCACCAATCATACCTGTTGCTCCACCAACCAAAGCTACGGGTTTGTGGCCACAACGCTGATAATGAGCCAACAACATAATAGGAACCAAATTACCAATGTGTAAAGAATCTGCCGTAGGATCAAAGCCTACATAAGCACTACGCATGCGTTCCATTAAATGCTCTTCTGCTCCAGGCATAACCGTATGTATCATACCTCTCCAAGTTAATTCTTCAACAAAATTCTTTATCATTACTTAATATTTTTGGTAAACTGTGGCAAAGATAAAAATACGTGTATAATTACAGTTGTATTCTGAATATTTCTTTACTTTAGTCGCATGATTTTAGTTACTGGAGGTACTGGTTTAGTTGGTGCACATTTACTTTATAAGCTTATAAGTGATAACGAAACTGTTCGTGCAATTTATAGAAGTGAGCATAAACTTGATAATGTAAAACGTGTGTTTTCCTGCTATACTAAACACTATGAATCGCTTTTTGAATCAATTCAGTGGGTACAGGCAGATTTATTAGATATTCCGCAATTGTCTGATGCTTTTAAGGGGGTAACACATGTTTATCATTGTGCCGCCTTTGTGTCTTTTGAACCAAACAAATATCATCTTCTACGGAGAACCAATATAGAAGGTACTGCCAATATTGTTAATCTGTGTATTTCAACTCACATAGAAAAGTTATGTTATGTAAGTACTATTGCAACCTTAGGCAATTCTGTAAATGGCACCCCTATTACAGAACATACAAAATGGAATTCTGAAGACGACAATAGCGTATATGCTATTACAAAATACGGTGCCGAAATGGAAGTTTGGCGGGCTACTCAAGAGGGTTTAGATGTTGTTATTATAAACCCTGGTGTTATTTTAGGTGCTGGCATTTGGCACTATGGCAGCGGTTATCTGTTTAAAAAAGCACATAGAGGTATTAAATATTACACTGCCGGTACTATTGGATTAATTGATGTTAAAGACGTTGTTTCTATTATGGTAAGGCTTTTAAAAAGTGATATTAAAAATGAACGCTTTATTTTAGTTGCAGAAAACTGGACTTATAAACAATTTTTACAAAGTATGGCTAAGGCTGTAATGGCAAAACCCCCTAAAAAAGAAGCTAAGATCTGGGTATTGCAATTTGCCTGGAAATTAGATTGGCTTACACATAAATTAACCGGTAAAAGAAGACAATTAACAAAGCAATTAGTTGCATCTTTAAATTCTGAAACCAACTACGACCATGCTAAAATTAAAAAAGCCATTGGTTTTAAGTTTACTCCAATAGATAAAAGTATAGCTACTGTTGGAAATCAATATCTGAAACAGGTGTGATTAGCTTCGCTTCTGTTTGCGCCTTTAATTTAAACCTTGTTACAGAGTCTTTTTTAACCAACATATTTAAAGAGTCTTTCATTTTAACTAACCGTATAGAGTCCTTTTTAATTAAGGCCTTTGTAGCATCTTTTTTTACAAGCAACCCGATATGATCTTTTAATTTGGAAATACGTATGGAGTCTTTTTTTATAATATTTTGAATAGAATCTCTATATCTTTTTTCTTTCTCTTCTTTAAACTGCAAATCGGCAAACTTACTTTTTAACCCCTCTAAACTATCCCTCACTTTGGCATAAATAGCTTCATAATCATCAACATAATAGGCATAATAATCATTACTTAAAGCAAACTGTAAACTATCAATATTATACTTTTTATAGATATAAGCTTCTGCTTGTACATTGTTTTTCTGTAAGGTTGATTTATTCTGTCCATTTGCAGAAGACAATAACCTTACATCCATTATTATATCAATCATTTTATCCTTTGAAATTAAATTCTCAGGTTTTTTAGGCTTGTTGTATTTATAACAGGCCGTTGCCATTAATATAATACTAAAATATGCGAATAATCGTTTTAAAATCATCTATTAAAAGTTAATCGTTTTGCTGCATTAACATTATAAAACTTAAAGTTTTTATAAGCTAAGCTTCCATTTACAAAAGTATGTGTTATTCTCGATTTAAACGTAGTGCCTTCAAAAGGAGACCAACCGCATTTGTAAAGGATATTATCTTTATTAACCGTCCATGGGTTATTTAAATCTACCAAAACCAAATCGGCAAAATAACCTTCTTTAATAAATCCTCGCTTTTCAACTTGAAATAATATAGCAGGATTATGGCACATTTTTTCTACTATTTTTTCTAATGCGATTTTATTTTCATGGTACATTTCTAACATAGCAGGCAAAGCATGCTGTACTAATGGCCCACCTGAAGGGGCTTTAGTATAAACGTTCTCTTTTTCATCAATAGTATGTGGTGCATGATCGGTAGCGATTACATCTATTCTATCATCAAGTAAAGCTTCCCATAACTGATCTTTATCTGCTTTTGTTTTTACAGCCGGATTCCATTTAATAAATGTCCCTTTTTCATCATAATCTTTATCTGTAAACCATAAATGGTGTATACAAACCTCGGCAGTAATCTTTTTATCTTTTAATGGAATGGTGTTATCGAATAAATTAGTTTCTTTACCTGTTGATAAATGAAACACATGTAATCGTGCTCCTGTTTTTTTAGCTAATTCAATCGCTTTTGAAGACGATAAATAGCAAGCCTCTTCGCTTCGTATTTCCGGATGGTATTTAACAGGAATATCATTGCCGTATTGCTCCAGATAGGTTTCAAAATTAGCTTTTATGGTGCCTTCGTCTTCACAGTGCACCGCTATTAACAAATTGGTTTTCGAAAAAATATTTTCTAAAACCTCCGGATTGTCCACTAACATATTTCCTGTTGAAGATCCTAAAAACAATTTAAGAGCTGCCACCTTTTTGGCATCAACCTTTAAAATTTCGTCTAAATTATCGTTAGTTCCTCCAAACATAAACGAATAATTTGCCGATGATGTTTTTGAAGCAATATCAAATTTCTCTTCTAACTTCTCTATGGTTGTGGTTTGCGGATTGGTATTTGGCATTTCTATAAATGAAGTAATACCTCCGGCAACAGCTGCCCTAGACTCGGTTTCTATATTGGCTTTGTGTGTTAAACCAGGTTCTCTAAAATGTACTTGATCGTCAATAACGCCAGGTAGAAGGTATTTACCTTCGGCATCAAACACATGCACATCGGCTGATTTTGCACTAATGGATTTGCTTATTTCCTTGATATGCTCTCCTTCAATTAATATATCTCCATTAAAAATTTCGTCTTCATTTACAATGTTGACATTTTTAATAAGTGTGGTTTTAAGTGTCATTAATTATGCTTTTATTTTTTAAATAAACTTTTCAGTTTCATTGTTATTACTCCAAAGACAGCTTCAGAAATAATTCCCGAGCTTAGTTTTGATTCGCCTTGTGTTCTATCAGTAAATATTACTGGAACTTCAATTATTTTGAACTTCTTTAAATAAGCTTTAAACTTCATTTCTATTTGAAAGGCGTAACCTATAAATTTAATGTTGTTTAAATCTATTGTTTCTAGCACTCGTCTTTTATAACAAACAAATCCTGCAGTAGTATCATGAATACGCATTCCAGTAATTATTCGAACATATTTTGAGGCTAAATAAGACATAAGCACACGTGCCATTGGCCAATTAACAACATTAACACCTGTTACATAACGGGAGCCAATGGCTAAATCTGCACCATCAATTTTACAAGCTTTATAAAGTTTATTTAAATCTGCCGGGTTATGCGAAAAATCGGCATCCATCTCAAAAATATATTGGTACGATTTATTTAAACACCAATGAAAACCATGTATGTAAGCCGTTCCAAGTCCGGCTTTTTCTTTACGTACTTCTAAAAATAATCTATTAGAAAATTCTGCTTGAAGTTCTTTTACTTTTAAAGCTGTTAAATCCGGGGAGTTATCATCAACTATAAGGATGTGAATGTTATCCGATTGAGAAAAAACCGTTCTTATAATAGCTTCTATATTCTCTATTTCGTTGTAAGTTGGAATTATAACAACCGTATCTTGCATTTACTAATATATTATAATCGTTATATTTTTAGCAAATGTACATCATTTATAAGTTTATTTTTTTTAAATATTTCTTAATAATATTAACCAAAGTTAATTATTTATAATAATTTTAAGGCATGTATCGTAACATGGTCTCTAACGAGTTATTTACAGTATTAATTGTTGTTGGTCTTACAATTATTGCCATAGCAAAATTGGTAGCTCCTAAGCGTTTTGATGATTTTATTTATGTGTTAGGAAACTCCAAATACCTTAAAATATACGCTAAAGATCAAAAATTCTTAGACAAATTTGATGCTTTACTATTTTCTAACTTAATTATTTCGGCATCCATTTTTAGTTACCTGGTTTATCAATACATGACAGACACTAAAATTATATCAATAAATATTCTTTTTAAATTGGTTTTTGGTATTGGCTCTTTTATTTTAATAAAAGTACTTCTTGAGCGTTTATTGGCAAGCCTTTATGATATCGATAAATTAATAGACCAGTACCTGTTTCAAAAAATAAGTTATAAAAATTATTTAGGCCTATTATTGCTTCCTATAAATGCCTTATTAATTTTTGCGGTTAAACCAACATTACCTATCATTTATATAATAGTTGCTTTATTATTAATTGTTAATATTATGGGTGTAATTACTTCATTTAAAACACATCAAAACACAATAAAAAACAACTTATTTTATTTTATTTTGTATCTTTGCGCTCTCGAAATTGCACCTTACCTTATTTTGTATAAGGTGTTTATTTCTTAAAGTAAGAAAACAAACTACTTGTGTATATGAAAGTGAAAACAATTTTAGTATCTCAACCAGAACCTAAAATAGAGAATTCTCCTTATTTTGATTTACAAGAAAAGCAAAAGGTTAAAATAGATTTTAGACCTTTTATACATGTTGAAGGTGTTTCGGCAAAAGATATTAGGCAACAAAAAGTAGATTTAAACAACTACACTGCTATTATTTTAACAAGTAGAAATGCCGTAGATCATTTTTTTAGAGTTGCTGAAGAAATGCGTTTTAAAGTGCCAGACTCCATGAAATATTTTTGTCAGTCTGAAGCTGTTGCATACTACCTTCAAAAATATGTAGTTTACAGAAAACGTAAAATTTATGTTGGAAAGCGTACATTTTCTGAGCTTTCTCCTTTAATTAAAAAATATAAAGACGAAAAATTCCTGCTGCCAAACACAGACAAAGTAAAGCCTGCTGTACCAGAAACTTTAAATGCATTGGGAGTAAACTGGAAACAAGCTACATTTTACAAAACAGTGGTTAGCGATCTTTCAGATTTAGAAAATGTAACTTATGATGTTCTTGTATTTTTTAGCCCATCTGGAATAGAATCATTATTTCAAAATTTCCCTGATTTCAAGCAAAACGAAACACGTATTGCTGTATTTGGAAATACCACTATTAAAGCTGTTGAAGAAAAAGGACTACGTGTAGATATTGCTGCACCAACGCCGGAAACGCCTTCAATGACCATGGCTTTACAAAAATATATTGATAAAGCGAACAAAGGAAAGTAAACACTACTTTATATAATAAACAAAAAGGGCCATTTTATATAAAATAGCCCTTTTATTTTTGAGTTAGTCACACTCTTTCAATTAAAAGGCATACCGCTGTGGTCCACCTCGTCTTATCTCTTCGTTACAATGGGCCTCAAACTTTTTAAAGTTTTCTCTAAAGGCATTAGTTAATTTAAATGCTGTTTTGTAATAGGCATCGTCATCGTTCCAGGTCGCTCTGGGACTCAATACACTTGTTGGTACGCCTGGACAAGTTCTTGGTTGCGCTACACCAAATACTGAGTGAATATGGTAATCGTCGTAATTATACAATCCTAAATCGCCATTTAATACGGCATTAATCATGGCGCGTGTATATTTTAATTTCATCCTGGTACCAACACCATAAGGTCCTCCGGTCCAACCCGTGTTAACTAACCAAACATTAACACCAGATGCTTTCATCTTTTTGCTTAACATTTCGGCATACTTTGCAGGATGTAAAGGCATAAAAGGCGCTCCAAAACATGCTGAAAAAGAAGGTTGAGGCTCAACAACTCCTGCTTCTGTTCCGGCTACTTTTGCCGTATAACCAGAAATGAAATGATACGCTGCCTGACTTGGTGTTAATTTAGAAATAGGAGGCATAACACCAAAAGCATCAGCTGTTAAAAAGAAAATGTTTTTTGGGTTTTTCCCTATAGATGGAATTCTAATATTTTCAATATGGTTTAAGGGATAACTTACTCTAGTATTTTGTGTAATAGAGGTATCTTCAAAATTAACGTGTCCCTTTTCGTCTAAAATAACATTTTCAAGAATAGCACCTTTTTTAATAGCATCATATATCTCAGGTTCATTATCTCTCGATAAATTAATAACCTTGGCATAACATCCGCCTTCAAAATTAAACACTGTATTTTCGTTGGTCCAACCGTGTTCATCATCTCCAATTAAACTTCTGTTAGGGTCTGTAGACAATGTTGTTTTTCCAGTACCTGATAATCCAAAGAAAATAGCAGTATCTTCATTCTTACCTACATTAGCACTACAGTGCATGGGTAAAGTGTTTTTAAATACGGGAAGTATAAAATTCAAAGCAGAAAAAATGCCTTTTTTAATTTCACCAGTATAACCTGTACCACCAATTAGCGCCACTTTTTTAGTAAAGTTTAAAATTGCAAAATTATGTTGGCGTGTCCCATCCTTATCAGGAACCGCTATAAACCCAGGTGCATTAACTACCGTCCACTCGGGAGTAAAATCTTTCAATTCGTCTTCCGTAGGACGCAAAAACATGTTATATGCAAACTGATTACTCCATGCATATTCATTTATAACTCGAATATTCAATTTGTAATCTGTATCAGCACAGGCAAAACTATCTCTTACAAAAACCTCTTTGTCAGACAGATAATCTACAACCTTATTGTATAAGGCGTCAAACTTATCGGCATCAAAAGGAATATTAATATCTCCCCACCAAATGCGATCTTTGGTAATATCGTCTTTTACAATAAATCGATCTTTTGGGGATCGGCCTGTAAACTCGCCTGTATTAACGGCTAAAGCTCCGGAAGAGGCTTCTTTTCCCTGCCCTTTTTCAATAGCATTGTTATGAAGTTGCTCTGGCGAAAGTTGATAATTTACCTTGGCATTTTTAATTCCGTATTGCTCTAACGAAATCGTTTTCGTAACTTGGTTGTTATTTACCATTTTTTGTTGTAAAATTATTTATCCCGCAAAATTAAAACTTTATTTTAAAGTATCTACAAAATACTACGATTTATCACCCCTGTTTTTTGCGAAATCAATAATCAACAAAATCCATGCTATAATTAAAAGTAATCCACCAATTGGAGTTATAAAAGCGATACTCTTAAAATCGAAAGCGGTTAATGCGTTTGTTGCTAAACCATAAATAGATCCAGAAAAGAAAAGTACTCCTATTAATACAAAGTAAAAAATAAGACGTTTTGCTTTTTGAGTTATAGCCGAGCTACTTCCTGCAAACAAAAGTAAAATAGCGTGATACATTTGATAACGCACTCCTGTTTCAAAAGTTTGTAATAACTCGCCAGAGATTAATTCCTTTAATCCGTGTGCACCAAAAGCACCAAAAACAACGCTGGTTAAACCTAAAACAGATGCCGTAATTAAAATTTTCTTGTTCATAATTTATATAGATTATTCGTAAAAAATCCTTTTTATATTTATTAAATTCGCAAAATCAAACTGCTTTTTAGCATGCTTAATTAAAAAACAAAATTACTCAACAAATCTCACTATGCGAAAGATTTTAGTTATTGGTTCTGGAAAATCGGCATCATATCTTATAAAGTATTTATTAGATAAGTCTAAAACCGAAAACCTACACATTACCATTGGGGATCTACATATTAAAAACGCCGAAAAACTAATTGGCAATCACGAAAATGCTACCGCAATTACATTAGATGTATTTAATGAAACCTCGCGTATTAAGGCGATTAAAAATGCCGATATTGTAGTTTCTATGCTTCCTGCACGTTTTCATATTGAAGTTGCAAAAAACTGTATTACCTATAAAAAACATATGGTAACGGCATCTTACATAAGTAAAGAAATGCAGGCCTTAAATGATGATGCTAAAGCTAACGGATTGATTTTAATGAATGAAATTGGTGTTGATCCCGGAATAGACCATATGAGTGCCATGCAGGTTTTGGATACTATTAGAAATAAAGGAGGTAAAATTATTTTATTTGAATCGTTTACCGGTGGCCTTGTAGCCCCTGAGAGTGATACCAATTTATGGAATTACAAATTTACATGGAATCCAAGAAATGTGGTGGTTGCCGGACAAGGTAGTGCTGCTAAGTTTTTACAGGAAGGGACTTATAAATACATTCCGTACAATCGTTTATTTAGACGCACCGAATTTTTAGAAGTAGATGATTTTGGCCGCTTTGAGGTATATGCAAATCGCGATTCTTTAAAATATCAAAGCGTATATGGGTTAGATAATACAAAAACCTTATATCGTGGTACCATGCGTCGCGTTGGTTTTAGTCGCGCCTGGAATATTTTTGTAACCTTAGGAATGACTGATGACAGCTATACTATTGACGATAGTGAGAATATGAGCTATCGCGATTTTGTTAATGCCTTTTTAACTTATAGCCCTACAGATTCTGTAGAATTAAAATTAAGACATGCCCTTAAAATAGATCAAGACGATATTGTTTGGGATAAACTGGTTGAACTCGATATTTTTAATGACCAAAAACGCGTTGGGCTAAAAAAAGCGACGCCTGCTCAAATTCTTCAAAAAATATTAATGGATAGCTGGACATTAAAAGAGGACGATAAAGATATGATTGTGATGTACCATAAATTTGGGTACGAACTTAATGGTAAAAAGCACCAAATAGATGCTACCATGGTTGTTGTTGGAGAAGACCAAACTTATACTGCTATGGCTAAAACCGTTGGCTTGCCAGTTGCTATTGCCACACTTGCCATATTAAACAAAAAAATTACGACGCCTGGTGTACAAATGCCTATTACCAAAGAAATTTATGAGCCTATTTTAGAAGAGTTAAAAGATTTTGGTATTCAATTTAAAGAAAAAGAAGTGCCTTATTTGGGTTACAACCCTTTAAATAATTAATATTTGCGTCACCCACTTTTCTACTACAATCGCTAACGCGTGAGTTTGGTGGTTCGTTTAGCATGTTCGCGTAAGGTTAGTTGCATTGGCTAGAACTAAGTTATTAAAGAAAAACAAACCAGAAGAAAACTCTACGGGTTTTCTGAGTACACACAGCAAAAAGCAATTAATTATACACGTCTTAAGTTTACAATCTCCTATTTTTTTGATATTAAATCTTCAGCTTCTTTGCTATAATTCCAAAATTCGACACCTTTTTTTCTTAAACTTTCTCTCTGCTCGTTATTAAGTCGAAACCAAATACTTGTAGACTTAATCGTTTTGGATTCCATTACAATTTGATACGCTTGTTCAGTTAACTTTTTTCTTACTGAAGCCTTAAAGTTTTCTGGAAAAAACAATAAAAATTCTTCAAGATTAGGAATTTGTGAAATTGAAGAAATATCGTTAAGTCTACTGTTATTACCAACTTGAATTCTTTTTAACGATTTTAGTCCGCTTAAATTTGGTAAACTGTACATTTCGGACATACCTTCAAAGTAAAGTTTCTCAAGCCCCACAAGGTTTCTCAAAAATTGGTAGTCAGGAATTTGTCTTACTCGGCTTATTTCTAATTCTTTTAAACCTTTTAGTTTTGAAACTGCATTTAGGTCTTTGTAACTGCCATAAAGCAAGTTTAATTCTTGAAGTTTTGTGAACTCGGTCAAAAAGTCTAGGTTATCCAATTTCACACCTCGAAACGTTAAAGTTTGTAAATTCAATAAATGTTTAACGTTCTCCAATCCTTTTTTCATTCCATCAACATACAATGATTCTAAATCCTTAAACTCTTTGATGAACGATATGTCAACAGCCTTGGATTTAGTTTCCTCTATTCCAAATTGTTTAAGTTTTGTATTCGTTTTCAGTATAGAATAGTCTTTTATATTGTAAGTGGCGATTGTAAATTTTTTAATATTCGGAATAAGTTTATAAAAGGATAAATCTTGACACTCATACCAAACAACTCGTAATCCAATATCTGGATACTTATTGAAGAATTCATTAAGTGTTTCCCACGTTTGCCTGTTCGGGTTTTGAAATTGGAATAGCTGTAATGAGTGAATATCGTCTTCCGCTATGATTTTAGGGATATCAGATTTTTTGAGGTCAGAATAAATGTTTATGTTTCCGTTAAAATTTCCCCATTTCTTTTTTCTGCTAAATATTCCCATTAATTATTTTGGATTGGTAATGTACTACAATGTTATTAAGCATATAAATCCGTTTTAATACTTCGACAAATTCAGCACAAGTGGTTTATATACAACGTTAAACGAAGTTAGCCAATTTTTCTGACGAAATCAAGCTGCTATTCCACACAAAATACAGTTTCAATCTAAAATCAAATGTTTACTTTTATGTTTTAAATTACAATTAAGATGATTTCCACTTTCGTGGAAATGAAAAAAACTTGTTCTATGAAAGTTATAAATCAAAACATACATATTGATGGTATTGACAAAAAGATACTTCGCGCTTTAATGGGCGATGCACGTACCCCAATTCTGGAAATAGCCAGAAATGTGGGCATTTCTGGTGCCGCCATTCATCAACGGTTACGTAAACTAGAAAAATCCGGGTTAATTTCGGGCTCTAAATTTGTAATCAATCCAAAAGTATTAGGCTATACCACTATGGCCTTTATTGGTGTTTATTTAGACAAAGCGGCAAGTAATCCGGAAGCGGTTAAACAGCTTAAAAAAATTCCTGAGGTTTTAGAATGCCATTACACTACGGGTAACTGGAGTGTTTTTATTAAAATATTATGTAAAGACAACGAGCACCTGATGCATTTATTAAATAGAGAAATTCAATCCATTTCTGGTGTGTCGCGTACCGAAACTTTTATTTCTTTAGACCAACAAATTGACAGACAGATAAGTATTTAAAAACCCTAACTTTTCTTACGCAACCTTTAACAATTATCAGCATCTACTTAATAAGATTTTAAAAACCTCAAACTCTATTCTATGAAAAAATTATTAATTACTTTTACTTTATTAGTATCATTCATCTCTTTTTCTCAAGATAAAACCAATCAGAGCATAAATATTGAAAAAGGCAATGAGTTAAAATTTAATATGACTAATCTTATCGCATTTAAATGGTTTGATGTAACTTATGAAAGAATTTTAAACGAAGAGTCTTCTATTGGAATCGGCACACTTTTTACCTTAGATTCAGATAAAGATGATAGCAATGGCTTAGATGAATATCGTACATTTTCCATAACACCTTATTATAGACATTTTTTTTCTAGTAAATATGCGCAAGGTTTTTTCATTGAAGCCTTTAGCATGATACACTCCGGTAAAGATGAAGTTTTTGTAAATGGTGATTCTATTGTAAATTCAAGTGGACAATATCAATATAAAACCTATACCGATTTAGCTATTGGAATTTCAGCTGGTGCTAAATTTGTTACCAAGAGAAAGTTTATAGCAGAATTTTACTTTGGTATTGGTAGAGATTTACTGGATAAAAGTGATATTGAAGTTGTTGGTCGTGGTGGAATTTCTATTGGTTTTAGATTTTAAATAACACATAAATTATAACAAAAAACCTCAAATATTATTATATTGAAATTTAAATAGAAGAACCATCAAGGTTTAAAAACCTTGATGGTTCTTCTATTATTTACCGCATCTTCATTAACCAGGAGCGCATATCCACTTCTTGCTTAATAATATGGCGTAAATCTTCAATTGCAACACGCTCTTGCTTCATAGAATCTCTATGACGAATCGTTACGGTGTTATTTTCTAAGGTATCATGGTCAACAGTAATACAAAATGGTGTTCCGTTGGCGTCTTGCCTCCTGTAACGTCTTCCTACCGCGTCTTTTTCATCATATATTACATTAAAATCCCATTTTAAATCTTCTACAATTTTACGTGCAATCTCTGGCAACCCATCTTTTTTAACTAAAGGCAAAATAGCTGCTTTTACTGGTGCCAAAACACTTGGTAATTTTAAAACGGTGCGTGTTGTGCCGTTTTCTAAGGCCTCTTCTTGTAAAGCATTGGAGAATACAGCTAAAAACATTCTATCTAATCCAATTGAGGTTTCTAAAACGTAGGGCGTATAACTTGCATTTGCTTCATGATCGAAATACTGTAATTTTTTTCCAGAATACTTTTCATGCGCTTTTAAATCGAAATCGGTTCTTGAATGAATGCCTTCCAATTCTTTAAAACCAAATGGAAATTTAAATTCAATATCGGCAGCGGCATCGGCATAATGTGCTAATTTTTCATGATCGTGAAAACGGTATTTATCGGCACCCATTCCTAAACTTAAATGCCATTTCATTCTAGCTTCTTTCCAATGTGCATACCATTCTTGTTGTGTTCCCGGTTTTATAAAAAACTGCATTTCCATTTGTTCAAACTCGCGCATTCTAAAAATAAATTGTCTTGCCACAATTTCATTCCTGAAAGCTTTACCGGTTTGTGCAATTCCAAACGGAATTTTCATGCGCCCCGTTTTTTGCACATTTAAAAAGTTCACAAAAATTCCTTGTGCAGTTTCAGGGCGTAAATATAAGTCCATTGCGGTTTCAGCCGAGGCACCCAACTTTGTACCAAACATTAAATTAAACTGCTTAACATCTGTCCAGTTTTTACTTCCCGTTAGTGGGTCAGCAATTCCTAACTCTTCAATTAATAGTTTCACATCAGCTAAATCGTCATGTTCTAAAGATTTTGCCATTCGCGAAAGCGTCGTATTTATTTTTTCCTGGTATCCTAAAACACGTCCGTTAGTAGAAACAAACTCATCTTTATTAAAAGCATCTCCAAAACGTTTTGCTGCTTTTTTTACCTCTTTGTCTATTTTTGCTTCAATTTTGGCACAATAGTCTTCAATTAAAACATCGGCACGATACCGTTTTTTAGAGTCTTTATTATCAATTAAAGGGTCGTTAAACGCATCAACATGCCCAGAAGCTTTCCAGGTGGTTGGATGCATAAATATAGCCGCATCAATCCCTACTATATTTTCATGCATTTGCACCATGGCTTTCCACCAATAGTCGCGTATGTTTTTCTTTAACTCTGCGCCATTTTGAGCATAGTCGTAAACTGCACTTAATCCATCGTAAATTTCGCTACTCTGAAACACGTAACCATACTCCTTTGCGTGAGAGATTACCTTTTTAAATTGATCATCTTGATTTGCCATGGTGCAAAAATAAAAAACCGTTTAAATTCAGTACTATACATTAGATATTTATTCTGCATTTTTGTAAAAATTTTATTGAAACAGATTTTAAATTATAAATCGTTAATTTTATTGGAGATAATTAATATATGGGGCTTCAATCTGTTATAACTCTTTTCTTCCCTAAAGTCTGCTATGCTTGTCTTAATTTACTAGATGATAAGGCGGATACGATTTGTATTGATTGCAGACATGACCTACCTGTTACTAACTTTCATTTTGATGCTAATGATGCTGTTAAAAAAGTACTTTATGGGCGAGCAAAAATTGAAAACGGAACGGCGCTTTTTAGATTTGAAAAAAGAGGTCTGGTACAACAACTTATTCATGGGTTAAAGTATAAAGGTTACGAAAATATTGGGTTTGTTTTAGGCAACTGGCTTGGAGGCGAATTAAAAGATGTAGAAGCGTATCGCAATATTGATATGGTTATCCCTGTGCCATTGCATAAAAAGAAACTAAAAAAACGCGGCTTTAACCAGGTGGCCAAATTTGGACAACAAATGGCTAAACATATAAATGCAGAATATAACGATGATATTTTGGTTAAGATAACGAATACAAAATCGCAAACTACAAAAGGGCGTTTTACACGATGGACAGATAGCAACGAGTTATTTGCGCTTAAAAGCATGGATGCCATTGAAAATAAACATATTTTATTAGTTGACGATATTATTACCACAGGTGCAACCTTAGAGGCTTGTATACATGTTTTAAACCAGGCTGGAAATGTAAAAATTAGTATTGCCACCATGGCAATAGCTTAATATATTATCCGTTATGTTTAGAACCCCAAAACACATATAATTTGTGTTAAATTATATAGGTTGCTTCAGTAAAATTAAATTTTGCTCAAAAAAAAACAAAATTTAACTTCACTTTAGAAATCGCTTGCTAGTGCACAATTTTTTTCATTCTGTTTTTGTTAATTTCAGAACGAAAAAATTCACGTACTTTTGCTAAAAATTTAAAATTGTTGATGAATAAGATCCTTTCAAACTTTATTTTTATAGCGTTTATATGCCTGGTTTTTATTAATTGTGCAAATCGTGGTACTCCCGGTGGCGGGCCAAAAGATGAAACACCTCCCAGTATTGAGAGTTCAACCCCTGATAATTATTCTACAAATTTTAAAGGAAATGAAATCAGGATCGTTTTTGATGAATTTATTAAGATAAAAGACATACAAAAGCAACTTATTATTTCGCCGCCAATGAAATGGCAACCAGACATATCGCCTGTTGGTAGTGCCAGTAAAGAAATTAGAATTAGAATTAACGACACCTTGCCTCCTAATACGACTTATGCTTTTAACTTTGGAAATAGTATTACCGATAACAATGAAGGCAACCCGTTTCCTTATTACAGATATGTACTTTCTACCGGTGATTATATAGATTCGTTAACCGTAAAAGGTCAAATTATTGATGCTACAAAAAGGCAACCTGAAACCTTTGTAACGGTTGCTTTATACGAAGTTGATTCTACATTCAACGACTCTATAATTTACAAAGAGGTTCCTAAATACATTACCAATACGCTTGATAGCCTGACCACATTTTCTATTGAAAACATCAAAACCGGAAAATATATGCTTATGGCTTTAAAAGATGGTAATGGCGATAATAAATATCAGCAAAAAACAGATCAAATAGCGTTTCACAAAGAATTTATTAACGTTTTACCAACAGATTCAACATTTTACACCTTAAAATTGTTTTCTGAAGAACCTGATTTTAAAGCTATAAGGCCACGCTTAATCTCCGGAGAAAAAATTGCCTTTGGTTATGAAGGGGATTATAAAAATATGGATATTAAAATAAGCTCTGAAACTCCGGAAGATTTTACACATAGAATTACCAAAGACGAAAAAACAGATACGCTTTATTACTGGTACAAACCCAGATTAAAAGTAGACTCGTTACTCTTTAAAGTATCGCATCCAACCTTTGAAAAAGATTATACAGCACGAATTAGTGAACAGAAAAGAGACTCTTTAATAATTAAGGCCGAACCTTCTGGAAATATTCGTTACGAAGCCCCTTTTAAAATATTTGCAAACACCCCTTTTACGGCTTTTGACGCTTCTAAAATGAGTATCATGGATAAAGATTCTACTCTTGTAGATTTTTCAACCGAATACGATTCTATTGTTAATACATATAATTTTAACTTTGAAAAAACTGAAGATAATATTTATAGAATACAAGTATTGCCTGAGGCTTTTGTTGATTTTTTTGACAATAAAAATGACACGTTGAACTATTCGGTTAAAACCAAAAAGGAATCCGATTTTGGCTATGTACGTTTTACACTCACGAATGCTAAATACCCTATCATTTTACAATTAACTGATGCTAATGGCGAAGTTAAATATGAGCAATATTCTACAAAACCAGAGGTGTTAGATTTTTTAAATTTAGATTCTGGTAAATATTTTGTTAGAGTTATTTTTGATACAAATGGCAATGGAAAGTACGACACAGGTAATTATCTTAAAAAAATTCAACCTGAGCGTGTAAGCCATTTTGAAATGGATGAGGAAGTAAGATCAGACTGGGGGCTTGTTCAAACTTTAAATTTTATTGAAGAGTAAACGTATCTCTATCATTTAAGAACTTAAGCTTATTTCTGTATGCCGAAATGTGCTTTTTTTCTAAAGTAACAACCTCCACCTGTGCTTTACCGGGTTGTATAGAGGTCATACTATTCCCTAATACATCGTAAACTGCAGAATGTCCGGAATACTCACTGTTTACTCCATCGATTCCAATACGGTTAACCCCAATACAATAGCACATGTTTTCAATGGCTCGCGCTTTTAACAAGGCATCCCAGGCAGAAACCCTTGGTTTTGGCCAATTGGCAACATACACCAATACATCATAATTTTCAGTATTTCTTGCCCAAACAGGAAAACGTAAATCGTAACAGACTAAAGGACAAATGCTCCAGCCTTTATACGCTATAATAACTTTTTCGTTTCCGGCAGTAAATACTTTATCTTCTCCTACTAATGTAAAGGTGTGTCGTTTATTATAAATAGTAATTTTACCGGTAGGCTCAACAAATAGTAAGCGATTATAATAGGTATTTGCTTCAGATATAATAATACTTCCTACAATAGCTGCACCATGTTTTAAGGCTTCCTGTTTCATCCATTCAACTGTATCTCCGCCCATAGTTTCTGCAACTTCAGAGGCATTCATTGTAAAACCTGTTGTAAACATTTCTGGTAGTACAACCATATCGACTGGTTCAGAAATGCTTTCAATCTTTTCTGAAAAATGTTTTCGGTTCTGTTCCGGGTTTTCCCATATCAAATCCGATTGTACTATAGCTATTTTAAGTTCATCATTCATAATAATTAAACCCGTTTTAATCGCTTTTCTGCTTTTTTATGAGCGTCTTTAAATTTTTCTATCTTTTTAAGCCACTTCGCTTCTGCCTCAGGAGATAATTTCCCTTTCTTTTTAAGTTTTTGGTATTTTTCAATCGCCTGCCTGTGCTTTTTCACAGACTTATCAAAATTAGATTGTGCCTTTTGTTTGCGCTTTAAAGCTTTTTCTGCTTTTTTTTGTCTTTTCTCTGCTAACTTTTGGCCCTTTTCTGCTTTTTTTATTTGCTTTTGCTTTTTTTCAGATGCCCTAACTAACCGCTTTTCCTTTTTAAAAGCAACCATGATTTGCTGTCGCTCTTCTTTTGATAGCATATTAGTAACATCAACAGCTTCTTTAAAAATACTTTCGCCTTTTATGGTATAGGTATTACCATTAAAACTTACCTCTTGAGCATTTATTATAAAACCAAAACTTAAAAACAATAATACAAGTAAAAATTTCATCTTTCCTTAATTTAGAATTAAACTTGTTTTTTAGACACCATGTTTTTAAAAAAGTTACTTCTCTCAAATAGCATTTAATATATCGGCAGCCCGTTTTAGTGTATCATTCTTTTTTGCAAAACAAAATCTGAGCATAGTACTTTTAACTTCTGCATCATAAAAGACCGAAATTGGAATAGACGCTAATTTATTTTCAATAGTTAAGCGCTTTGCAAAATCGACATCATGTTCTTTAGAGATTTCTGAATAATCTAATAATTGAAAATAGGTCCCTTTTGATGGAGCAAACTTAAACCGTGAGCTTTTTATCAAACTTAAAAAGAAATCTCTTTTTTCCTGGTAGAAAGCCGATAATTCTAAATAATGATTTTCGTTTTTTAAATATTCCGACAATGCTTTTTGTGTGGGGTGATTGACGCAAAACACATTAAATTGATGCACCTTTCTAAATTCGCTCATCAGTGCCTTAGGTGCACAACAATACCCTGTGCGCCACCCTGTATTATGAAACGTTTTTCCAAAAGAAGCCACTACAAAACTTCTGGATTTTAGGTCTGGAAACCTGCATACGCTTTGATGGCTTTCATTATCAAATACGATATGCTCATAAACCTCATCACTTAATATCATAATACCAGTTCCTTTGGTTAGGTCTTGTAATTGCAACAGGTCATTTTCAGAAAAAACAGTGCCCGTTGGGTTTTGTGGCGTATTAATAATCATCATTTTTGTACGATGATTAATTTGAGCTTTTACTGCGCTCCAATCCACTTTAAAATTTGGAGATTCTAATGCTACTGAAACTGTTTTTCCACCATTTAATTCTATCGCTGGTTCGTAACAATCGTAAGCAGGTCGAAAAATGATAACTTCATCATTTGGTTTTATAAATGCAGAAATGATACTAAAAATGGCTTGAGTGGCACCGGCAGTTATTGTGATTTCTGTTTCCGGATGATAGGTAGCATTATACAACAAATCGAACTTTTTGGTAATGGCTTCTCGCAACGCTAAACTTCCTTGCATGGGCGCATACTGATTGTAACCTGTATGCATAGCATTTGTAACCAAATTGATAAGTTGTTGGTCCATTTTAAAGTCTGGAAAACCTTGAGATAAATTTATGGCATCGTGCTTTTTAGCTAAAGCACCCATAACAGTAAAAATGGTTGTTCCTACTGTTGGAAGTTTAGAGATGTGTTGCATTTTTTAATATTATTAGCAGTAAATTTACAACAATAAATAAATGCTTTATATATTTGACTCTATTCTAAATTTTGCACCATGAAATACCTGAAATTTTTATTGCTTTTTGTAACACTAAATGCTTTTGCTCAACAAGGTGGTATGTGGCTCCCATCGTTACTAGAAGGCATGAATGAAGATGAAATGACCCGTCTAGGCAGTAAGCTAACAGCCAAAGACATATATGATGTTAACAATTCTAGTTTAAAGGATGCTATTGGGCATTTTAATGGAGGCTGTACAAGCGAAGTTATTTCTCCTAAAGGTCTTATTTTAACCAATCATCATTGTGGATTTAGTCAAATCCAATCGCATTCTTCTCTTGAAAACGATTATTTAAAGCATGGCTTTTGGGCAATGAATCATGAAGAGGAGTTACCTAACAATGGTTTATATGTTGAGTTTATAGTTAGCATTCATGATGTTACTAAAGATGTTTTGGCAGGCATTAATGAATCTATGACAGAAAAGGAAAAACAATCTGTTATAGACAAAACTAGCAACGGAATATTAGAAAACTGGACTAAAGAAGCATGGCAAAATGTAAAAATCAAATCTTTTTACAAAGGCAATCAATATTTTTTATTTGTAACTGAACGGTTTGAAGATATTCGTTTGGTAGGTGCACCACCAACAAGTATTGGTAAATTTGGCAGCGATACCGATAACTGGGTTTTTCCAAGGCATACAGGTGATTTTTCTTTATTTAGAATTTATGCTGATGCTAATAATCGTCCAGCAAAATATAATAAAAATAACAAACCTTATACACCAAAACATTTTTTACCAATATCGTTAGATGGTGTTGAAGAAGGAGATTTTACCATGGTATTTGGTTTTCCCGGAAGAACCAACGAGTATTTACCTGCCGTGGCTATAGAACACATTACCAAAAACTATAACCCTACCAATATTGCTATTCGCGAAGCAGCTTTAAAAGTAATTAATGAGCGTATGAAAGCTGATGATGACGTACGAATTAAATACGCTTCTAAACAAGCTAGAATTGCTAATGCATGGAAAAAATGGATAGGCGAAAATTTAGGTATTGAGAAAAGTAATGCGATAGAAAAAAGGCGTGCTTTTGAAAGCACTTTCACTAAAGCCTTAAAAGAAAATGATTTAGAAGGCAAATACGGCGATATCCTTCCAGAATTTAATCGCCTGTACAAAGACTTTGCTCCGTTAGACATTAAGCGTCGTAATTTTATTGAAGTGTTTTTAGTTACTAATGAGTTGATGCAAATGACTTTTAGAACCTATCAAACAGTACAAACAATAAACCATTATCCTAATGTTTTTGAAAAAGCAAAAGAACGCCTTATCGGAAGACTTAAAAGCATCCATAAAAATTACAATATTGATGTAGACAAAGGTGTTTTTAATAGTGTAATGCCGCTATATACGACCCATGTTGATGCGTCAATTTATAACAATACTGCTTTTACAAATTTAGATTCGGCTTTAAAGTTATTAGAGGGTACCCCTGAAGAAGTATTAAAAAATATTAATAATGACCCTGCTTACAAATACGCAAAACCAATTATTGATGAGTTTTATAATGTTATAGACAAAGAGTTTAATCTTAAAAATGCACCAATAGTTGCATTACAAACTAAATATATGACCGCTTTAATGGAAGCTTTACCAAATGCTCGCTATTTCCCGGATGCTAACAGTACGCTTCGAGTAACTTATGGTCAGGTTCGAGGCTATGCTCCAAGAGATGCCGTGTATTATAACCATGTGAGCTATTTAGATGGCGTTATTGAAAAATACATTCCCGGGGATTATGAATTTGATGTACCACAAAAATTACGCGATTTATATGCTTCTAAAAATTATGGTCCATATGCCGATACTAATGGGAAAGTTCCTGTTTGTTTTTTAGGAACCAATCATACAACAGGTGGAAACTCTGGTAGCCCTGCTATTGATGCTCATGGTAATTTGATAGGCTTAAACTTTGACCGGGTTTGGGAAGGTACAATGAGTGATATGAATTATGATCCGGAAATTTGCAGAAATATTATGGTAGACCTACGCTACGTACTTTTTATAATTGATAAATATGCAGATGCCAAACATTTAATTCATGAAATGAAATTGGTACATCCAAAAAAATAAAGCAATAACGGTTCCTAAAACAGCTCTTCGGTATAATACTCTAATACCGAAGAGCTGTTATATGATTTTTAATTGTTTTAACAACTCTTGTTTATATGTTCTGCCAATAGGGATTTTATTTTCTTTTATATAAAGTGTATTTCCAGAAATTTTTTCTACATATTTTCTGTTTATAATAAACGATTTATGCACTTGTATAAATTGATTTTCAGGCAATTTACTTGTCCAGTTTTTTAAAGAATCTATATAAGACAGTTTTTGTGTTGCTGTAACTACAGTAATATAATTTCTATCAGACTCAATATAAAAAATCGTATTTAAAATAAGTTTATGCAGTGTTTTATCTACATTTAAAAAAATGGTTTCTTCACTTTGTTCTTCAATGTTATTTTTAGGGGTTTCAATTCTGTCTTTAGCTTTATTAATGGCTTTCAAAAAACGCTCAAACGAAAAGGGTTTTACCAAATAATCAACTATAGTCTCCAATTCAAAACTACTTACTGCATAATCGGGGTATGCTGTTGTCATTATAATTGCAGGTGGGTTTTTAATGGTTTTAATAAAATCTAATCCAGACAAGTCTGGTAAATTAATATCCAAAAAAACGATATCTACTGTGTTTGCACTTAAAAACGAATTAGCTTCTATTGCGGCTTTAAACGTATCAATTAAGTTAAGGCCGGGTATTTTGCCGATAAAATTTTTTAAAATTCTTTGAGCCGGAATTTCGTCTTCTATTATAATACAATTCATATCTTATTTTTCAAATATATCTGTCTGGTCGAGTGCAGCTGGAGCCTACATATTAGCTCGACTACAACAAAACTATTTCAAATTTAATTTTAGATGTACTTTAAACGTTTCTGCTTTATCAATTGTAAAAACATATTTTTCCTTATAAATAAGTTCTAATCGTTTTTCCAGGTTTTGCAAACCTATTTTAAAATCGGTTTCACTAACCTTTTCTTTATTATAATCGTTCTCGCAAGTACACTTTAAAACACCATGGTCCACATTAATATGTATGGATATATCACTATTTAAAGTACTATGCTTAAAGGCATTTTCTATAATAGTTATTAACAATAAAGGTGCAATTTTATAATGAAATGAATCTATCGCTTTTGAATAATGAAGCTGTTTTGTACCCTCTGTTCGTAACTTCTGAAACTTCATATAATTATCAATAAACTGAATCTCCTTTTCTAAAGAAATAGTTTCAGAATTGCTTTCGTACAACACATGTTTTAAATTATCAGACAGCATTAAAATAAGATTGGCTGCTTCGTTTGGTTTTTCTAAAGTATAGGAGTAAATGGTATTTAGATTGTTAAAAAGTACATGCGGGTTTATTTGCGATTTTAAAAACTTAAGCTCCATTTCGGTGTGCTCTTTTTTAATTTGCTCAACTTCTGCTTGTTTGTCTAAAAAACGATATAACATCCATATAAATGAGAAAAAAATAAGCGGCACTAAGGTTTGCCATAAATAATCGCTCAAACATTTCATTACCGAACAACCACACTGTGCAAATACATTACAATACAATTGGGTTGCAAAAAAGGAGATGGCAGCAAATACAAAAACGTATAAAATATACAGTCGTTTTTTTATGAAAAACGGCAGTAATACAAAATGGTTAACATAGACAATAACCACAAGTATAGAAAGGTATTGCAAAAATGGATTTTCGCGCCAATAAAAATCTGAAAACAAAAAGAGTGAAACAAACACGAACAGCATCCAAAATAAGATGTGTACTAAAATTTGCGAAGTGTGCTTTTGTAAAGTAATCATTTATTGCTGTTGAAAGTTAACAGAAATGTTCAAACCATCAAAAAATTATGTACAAAAAACCTTTATAGTATTGCAAACAACATAAATATTACCGTTTGTAAATTTAAGTGTGTTGTTTGTAAATATAATTCGCATCAGGTATAAAACTGTTTGTAGGTTTGATTTATCAATTAAAATCATCAAAATGAAACGAACAGTTATTTTATCAATTCTATTACTTAACCTACATTTTTCTTTTTCTCAAACTGTTAAAAAGCTCAGTACCGACAAAAAAGGTAATGAGCTTTTACTGGGAAAAATCACTAAATCTGATTTAACTAATAATACGTTTAACACCTGGTTTTCAAAAAATCATAATGATTATTTAGTTAATAAAAGCATCATTAAACAATTAAAAGACTCATTAAACCAATACGAAATCAAAGCCTTTTTAGGTACTTGGTGTGGCGATAGCAAAAAGGAAGTCCCAAGGCTTTATAAGGTCTTGGAAGCTGCAAAATTTCCTGAAGAACAATTACAGGTTATTGCAGTAAACAGGACGAAAGAAGCCTACAAACAAAGCCCCAATGGTGAAGAAAAAGGCTTAAACATTCATCGCGTTCCTACTTTTATTTTTTATAAAAATGGGAAAGAAGTGAATAGAATTGTTGAGCATCCCAAAGAAACTTTAGAGCGTGATATTTTAAATATAGTAACAAAAAACAAGTATTCGCCTAATTATGTCGCTGTAAAATATATCAATTATTTACTCAATTCTAAAACCATAGACAGCTTAAAGCTAGAAGAACCCGCATTAGTCTCAAGGTTAGCAGAATTTGTAAAAGGCAGCAGAGAATTAAACACTTATGGATATGCGCTTTTACGTTCTAATCAAACTGAAAAAGCGTTATATATCTTCGATCTAAACACCAAAATATTTCCTTATAAATACAATGTTTATGATAGCCTGGGTGAAGCTTATTTTGAAGCAAAGCACTATACCCAAGCTTTAAAAAGCTATTACAAGGTGTTGAGTTTAAAACCGGATGATAAAAATGCGGTGAGTATGATTGAAAAGGTTAAATTAGAAATAAAATAATGTGTGTTATCTATAAACTTTAAATTCTAATTAAATAATCTCATCTAAATTGTCATATTTTTAAAGTTCTTGTAACTAATATAATAGAAACAAGAATAAAATTTATGAGTAAAGACCTTGAGGATTTATTTTTAGAAGTACTTAAACAGAATAAGCAAAAACTATTCAGAATTTGTTTGGTTTACTCAAAAAACTCTGAAGATGCCAAAGACCTTCTTCAAGAAGTATGCATTCATATTTGGAAATCGTTACCTGCTTTCAAATCTAAATCTTCTATAGACACATGGGTATATCGCATTACGTTAAACACCTGCCTTCGCTTTCGTTCAAACCATATTAGAAAAAGGGAGCGCTTTGTTTCTATGATGCATACTAACTTCATCAGCATAGAAACCCAAAATGAGAACAGTGAACTAAAAGAAAAATTAATTCAGTTACGAAATTGCATTAGCTTACTTAACAAAGCAGATAAGGCAATCATTACTTTATATTTAGAGCAACTACCTTATAAAGAAATTTCAAACATATTGGGATTATCTGAAAACCATGTAGCTGTAAAAGTCAAGCGAATTAAGTCAAAATTATTTAACTGTATAAATGAAATATTATGATTGAAGATGAATTAATTAAAATCTGGCAATCGTCCAGTAATGAGGAACGCATAAAATTTGAAAAATCGAAACTAATGATTGAATTACAATCCAGTTTGGGTCGCCTAAACAGGTGGTGGCATTATCTAGAACTTTTTGAGGTAAGCTTAGCTATATTTGGGATTTTACTATCTGTTTTTTTAGTATTCTGGATCCCTTTTGTTCTAACAAAAATTTCAATAGCATTAGTACTAATTTGTGCTATTGTTCTCATACTCAAATACAAAAGTATTCGAAAATATAAACCAAGTGATTTGAAAGAAAACTACCTTGATTATCTTAAAAAAACCAAAGAATATCTCGAAGCTCAAAAGACGTTTCTTAAAACTTATGTGTATTGGGGGATTTTACCGGTTTATCCCATAATGTTATTATTTACTATCAGTATTTGGGAAATTGCACCAGTATATTTTGCCATCTTTATCAATATAGCGACAATTTGGATAGGAATTTATGGTTATTTATTAAATAAGAAAAGGGTGAAAACTGAAATCAAGCCAAGAATAGATAGGATTGATGAATTGATAAAGCAATTAAATAATTAACAAGAATGGTTTCTTTAAGCTATTGAAGATAATTGTTTTTGTATAGGTTTTATTGTTCCAATAAAATTATTCCTTCTCGCTTCTCGATACAATTCCTCATTCTTCAGAATCACTCGAAGTGACAAACGGGTTATAAAGTAATATACTAACTATATTGTCAGTTCGAGTGATTTCGATTTTTTTATCGAAATTGTATCGAGTACTAATTGGAGCTAAAATTCTTTTTTGAAAGATTGGGCAACTTTTCAAATTCATTATTAATCAACGCCTCTTTTTTCGTTTTAGACCATTTTTTAATTTGCTTTTCAGCAGCAATGGCCTTATTTGGATCCGTAAATTCAGCATAAAAAACTAAATTCAGAGGTCTTCTAGAATAAGTATAACTGTCTTTATGCCTACCTGTTTGATGTTCTACAAATCGCTTTTCTAAATTTGAAGTAAATCCAGTGTAATAAGTTCCATCTGAACATTTTAAAATGTAAACATAATAGGTTTTCATTTTTATAAACTTTAAAAAGCTTCTCGATACAATTCCTCATTCTTCAGAATCACTCGAAGTGATAAACGGGTTATAAAGTAATATGCTAACTATATTGTCAGTTCGAGTGATTTCGATTTTTTTATCGAAATTGTATCGAGAACTAAACTATGTTCATTTTTTTAAGCAAAAAGGAGGCATTCATATTTTGGCAAATGCCTGCTTTTAAAGTATAATCAAAATGCAGCTCATCGTTTACAATTTCGGCATCAAAATAATAGTTTTTAACATCATCGAGCACTTTTGAGGTTTCGCATAAACTTAAATCGTGGGTTGCTATAATTCCCGTTGCGTTTGAAGCTACTAATTTCTCAACAAATTTTTTAGATCCAATAGCTTTATCGGTGCTATTTGTGCCTTTTAAAATTTCGTCTAAAACAATAAAATACGGTTCCTCGGCAATGGCATCAACAATATATTTTAACCGGGTTAATTCTGAAAAGAAATACGAACTATCATCGGTTAACGAATCTGTGGTACGCATACTGGTAATTAATTTTACCGGCGAATAGTTACTGGATTTAGCACATATGGGCAATCCTGTATTTGCCATAACAATATGTAATGAAACGGTTCTTAAAAACGTGCTTTTCCCTGCCATATTTGCTCCGGTAACAATAAAAAACTGTTCGTTTTCTATAATTAGATCGCTATCCACACGTTTGTTTGCATCTAACAAAGGGTGTCCTAAACTTTGCGCATTTATAACAGCAGCCTGAGATTCTATCTTTGGAAAAATGAATTGCGGATGGTTATATGTATAAGCTCCTAAGGTATTATAAGCATCAAAAAAAGCAACAACGTCAAACCAATCTTTAACTTTATTGCCATAATGCTCAATCCATTTCTCGATACGGTAACTGTTTTTAATATCAGTTAAAAATAATCCGTTACCAAAAATAGCACCTATAATATTATTTCTATTATCTAACGCATCTAAAGCCCTTGAAAGTTTTTTAAAAATATCGGAAGCCTTTTCAGTATCTAATTGAATTTTTTGCTGTTTTTGTTTTAATAATGCCGATGTGAATTTTTCATTTTCAATTAAATCCAACAACAGAGCGTATTGCCGAAATGTATCTTTTACCTTATCTGTGTTTGAAGAAAGCACATTGGTTTTTTTCACATATAAACCTGTAATAATTAATCCTAAAAGCAGCCAATAACCTATTAAACCTTGACTAGCAATACTATTAAAAAATGTAAATACAAGAATGACTATTGAAAGCAACGTAAAAACCAATGGTATCCATTTCATTACTTTAGGCAGGAAGGAATGATAATTTTGTAACCAATTGATAATATGCTTTGCGGGAGTTTCAACTTCAACTAAAGTAGACGTTGCCGAATAAAACTGTCGCCATTTAGGTTTAGTGCTTAACTCGTATATGGCTTCCTGCCGTAAAACAATATTATCAATATCGTTTGCTTTTAACGCATTCGCCAGCAACTCTGTGCCTTCTTTAATTGTTGTTCTATTTATAAATTGAAAAAACGAACCACGACCAAACAAATCAATATCTAAACTATAAAAGTGATTTGGGTCTTGAAATTGCAATCCTTTATCTCGATCATAAAAATGCCCAGATGCAATTTCAATTTCATCCTTATTTATATCTACAAGCGCTTTATTAAAGTTTCTTTGCGCTTTTACATCGGTATGCTTTGAGAGTAAAAAAATAAAAACACCAACACCTATAACGCCTATTATTGTAGCAACTTGCCAATATTCAAAACTTAAATAAATTCCAAAAGCGGTAGCCAAAAACACGAACAGTCTAAGGGTACTAAGCGCCGTCATTTTTTTATATAGCGTTTCTACCTGAGCTTGGTAGACCTTTAAATGCTCTTGATAATATACTAATGGGTTGTTCATTTTAAATTTTAATTGACGTGTAAAGGAACAAAAAAGCCCTGAAAGTTTTCAGAGCTTTTAATATATATTTTTTAAGGTTTAGTCTCTCGACATAAAAATACTAAGCACATACCAAAACAGTAACATTAAGGATGCAAATAACCCTAATGCTGCCGGGACATATTGATCGATTGAATATTTATTAACCAGGTTTGATGTTTGATATAAAATAGATCCTGCAGCCAAAGCACACATCGCTACAGAAAACCAAAGCCCCAGATTAAATCCAAATAATGATCCTGCAATAATTAACCCAATAGCTATAAAAAATCCAACGGTTAAACCTGCTTTTAAAAACGAAAAATCCTTTTTAGTAACAAAAACAATGGCCGATAAGCCAGTAAATAATGCCAGAGTTACAATTGCTGCTTGATTCAAAATTTCCGGACCTGACTCCATATAAAAGGCAGCGATATAAATAAGAGGCACAAAAATAAGTGCTTCAGCCAGAATATATAACCCGTATGCTAAATATTGTGTATTTCTATCTGGCGTTTTTAAGGTCATCTTTTCGGCATAATTTGTAATAAACATAAACCCTCCTAACATAATAAGCCATTTATACCCATCGGTCATCGACAGCATAAAATCTACAATAGTCTCGCTTTGAAGTAATAAATATTCAAAAAGAATGAATACTAAAACACCCCCTGCAACGTGCGAATAGGTTTTTTTATAAAAAGCTACTCTATCAACATCAGATAATTCACTTACCATCAATTTATCTTGAACCATGTTTTCCATAAATATTTGTATTATTTGTTTAAAGTCTAAATGTACTAAAAAAAGAAACCGAATTCTTACGTTAGGTATAAAATTCGGTTTTATAATACTAAAACATATTTTTAATCTCTTCCTCCAAATACCTGAAGCGCCCAGTATAACAGGGTAGCTAAAGCTCCTATTGCCGCCACTAAATACGTTCTTGCGGCCCATTTAAGAGCATCTTCAGAACCTGCATACTCTTGTTGAGACACCATATTTTTATTTTTTAACCAGGCTAAGGCGCGGTTACTAGCATCATACTCTACCGGTAAGGTTATAAAACTAAACAGCGTTGCAAATCCCATCATTGCAACACCAGCTACAGCAACCCACCAGCCTAAACCTAAGCCGGCAGCTCCACCAAGAATAAGACCCCCAATAATTAACCATTGCGACATCCCTGATGATACACTTACAACCGGCACTAAAGTTGAGCGCATTTGCAACCAGCTATAAGCTTGTGCATGCTGTACGGCATGTCCGCATTCGTGAGCTGCAACCGCAGCTGCAGCAGCATTTCGTTGATTATAAACCGCCTCACTTAAATTAACGGTTTTGTTTTTAGGGTTATAATGATCGGTTAAACGACCAGGTGTAGAAATAACCTCAACATCCGTAATTCCATGATCTGCTAACATTTTTTCAGCAATTTCAGCACCACTCATACCATTACGTAACTGTACTTTCGAGTATTTTTCAAACTTTCTTTTTAATGTATTGCTTACTAACCAACTTACCAAAGCAATCGCACCAATTAATATATAATATCCAAACATAGTATCTTTTTTTAAATTTTAATTCTGACTTAAATATAGCAATAATTACACCAACTTTATTATATGTAATTTTGTCAGTTATTATATCATTTCCTGCTGTACTTTATCTTAAAATATATTAATAAAAACGAAGATATTATAGTTATCGTATTAGCAGCAATCATAGAAGGACTCTTAATAAAAAGGGCATAAACCAACCACAGCACAATGCCTACAAAAAACATAAGTAACATAGGTAACGATAAACCAGAAACATCTTTAGTTTTCCAGGTTTTATATACCTGAGGTAAAAAAGCAGCTGTAGTTAATAAAGCGGCAATAAAACCTATAATTTCTATATAGTCCATAAACAAAATATTTGGGCGTTACCACAAGGGTCGGGCTTTCCACTACAATCTTTTTGCTCGTGCCTTACAAAAAGGATTTCCATTTCAATCCCTAACGCAAAAAACGTTACCCAACAATATTTACAATTTTACCAGGAACAACAATTACTTTTTTAGGTTCGCGACCCTGCAATTGTTCTTTAGTTTTTTCATGTGCCATAACCGCGGCTTCAATAGCATCTTTACTCATATCTAATGGTAATTCCATAGTAAACCGCATTTTCCCATTAAACGAAATGGGGTAATTTTTACTGCTTTCTACCAAATGGCTTTCCTCAAATTCCGGAAAAGGCGTTGTTGAAATAGACTCATTATTCCCTAACTGATTCCATAACTCTTCAGCGATATGTGGTGCATAAGGCGATATTAAAACCAATAAAGGTTCCAGTATATCTTTACTTGTACACTTTTGCGCCGTTAACTCATTAACTGCAATCATAAAGGTAGATACCGAAGTATTAAACGAAAAACCCTCTATATCTTCCTGAACCTTTTTAATGGTTTTATGAAGTGTTTTTAAATTATCTTTTGTTGGTTTTGCATCAGTTACTTTTAAACCATTTTCACCAACATACAACTTCCATAGTTTTTTAAGGAAGGAGTGCACCCCCGTAATACCTGCTGTATTCCAAGGTTTATATTGTTCTAATGGCCCAAGGAACATTTCGTAAAGGCGTAAACTGTCAGCACCATATTGCTCGCAAATGTGGTCTGGATTGACGACATTAAACCAGCGCTTAGACATTTTTTCTACCTCTCTGCCAACAATATACTTACCTTCTTCTAAAACAAATTCAGCGTCTTTAAATTGTGGTTGCCATGTCTTCAATTCTTCTATATCAATTTCATCTGAAGAATTAACCATATTAACATCAACTCTAATTTCTTCAACCTTAAAACTACCTTTCAATCCATTAGATACATACTTATTTTCTCCAGAAATTCTATAAACAATAGCACTTGTCCCCAAAATCATCCCCTGGTTAATCAGCTTTTTAGCAAACTCATCATGATTTACATAGCCTTTATCAAACATAAATTTTTGCCAAAAACGCGAGTACAATAAATGCCCTGTGGCATGCTCGCTACCACCAATATATAAATCGACCTGCTGCCAATAATCCATCGCTTCCTTTGAAAAAATAGCCTCATCATTATTAGGGTCCATATAACGATTAAAATACTGCGAACTTCCTGCCCACCCAGGCATAGTATTCAACTCTAAGGCTCCTCCTAGCCTCCCCAAAGGAGAGGAATTTTCAAACGCTTCTTTTGATACTATTTCTGCTTTATCGCCATATTGTAACCAATACCACTTTTTAGCATTTCCCAAAGGTGGCTCACCGGTTTCGGTTGGCAAGTATTTATCTACTTCGGGTAACTCTAGCGGCAAAAATTTCTCATCAATCATTTGTGGCATGCCATTTACATAATACACCGGAAATGGTTCTCCCCAATAACGCTGACGGGAAAATACGGCATCGCGCAAACGGTAATTGGTTTTTCCTTCGCCCTGGCCTATTTGCTCCAACTCGTAAATAACACGTTTAGTCGCTTTTTTATAGTTTAATCCGTTAAGGAAATCACTATTAGAAATTATGGTTTTTTCTTTATCTGCAAAGGCTTCTTCAGAAATATCTACACCTTCAAAAATATTTGGAATAGGAATATTAAAATGTTTCGCAAAGGCATAATCACGTTCATCACCACATGGCACCGACATAACCGCTCCTGTGCCATAACCTGCTAATACATAATCGCCAATCCAAACAGGAATGGGTGCTTTGGTAAAAGGATGTTCTGCATAAGCACCTGTAAACACCCCGGAAATGCTTTTTACATCTGCCATTCTATCGCGTTCACTACGTTTTGCTGTGGCTACAATATAGGCGTCAACCTCCGCTTTTTGTTCGGGTGTTGTTATTTTCGATACCAATTCATGCTCTGGAGCCAAAGTCATAAAACTTACCCCAAAAATGGTATCAGGACGTGTTGTGAATACTGAAATGGTTATTGGTTGTTGGTTGTTAGTTGATGTGTTATCAACTTTAAACTTTGAACTTTGAACTTTGAACTCAACGGAAGCTCCAACAGATTTTCCGATCCAGTTGCGTTGACTTTCCTTTAAAGCATCCGTCCAATCAATAGTCTCTAAACCTTGAAGCAATCGTTCTGCATAGGCCGAAATACGCATACTCCACTGGGTCATTTTTTTACGAATAACGGGATGTCCGCCACGTTCTGAAACACCATTTACAATTTCGTCATTAGCTAAAACTGTTCCCAAAGCCGGACACCAGTTTACTTCGGTTTCAGCTAAATATGTTAATCTATATTGTAATAATATTTGTTGTTGTTCTTCAGGTGAAAACCCATTCCATGCTTCAGCAGAAAATAATTCAACAGCATCATCGCAAACCGCATTAACCTTGGCATTCCCTTCCGAAGAAAAAACAACTATTAAACTTGAAATATCTTCGGCTTTATTTGTGTCGTTATTATACCAAGAGTTAAACAATTGAATAAAAATCCATTGCGTCCATTTATAATAACTTGGATCCGATGTTCTAACTTCTCTACTCCAATCGAATGAAAACCCTATCTGATCTAACTGACGACGGTAGGTTTTTATGTTTTCGGCAGTGGTGATCGCAGGGTGCTGCCCGGTTTGAATGGCATATTGTTCTGCTGGTAACCCAAAACTATCGTAACCTTGCGGATGCAAAACATTAAACCCCTGGTGGCGCTTATAACGCGCATAAATGTCTGAAGCAATATAACCTAGCGGATGACCAACATGCAAGCCTGCTCCACTTGGATAAGGAAACATATCTAACACATAGTATTTTGGTTTTTCACTACTGCTGTCCTCGGCTTTGAATGTTTTATTTTCCGCCCAATATTTTTGCCACTTGGCTTCAATTTCGTTGAAATTGTACTTCATTATTGTCTCTTTTAAGAAGTTGCAAATTTACGCTTTATAAACAAACTGGAAAACCTTTAGTTTTAATAAATAACCTTGTTTATCGTATTTAAAACGTAATTGTAGAATAATAGATTTACTTTTGAAAATCTTTAAATAATAATTATTGACTAAAAACATTTATAAAGCACATTTTGCATTACTGGGAGCAAATCTAATTTATGGGGTAAACTATATTATCGCAAAAGGTATTATGCCAGATAAAATAGGACCCTCTGCATTTGTTTTTATTCGTCTTTTCTGTGGGGCTCTTTTGTTTTGGATGGTTAAATCTTTTATTAAGGAAAGAGTTGAACGAAAAGATTTATTTCGGCTTGCACTATGTGGTGTTTTTGGTGCCGCAGCTAACCAGTTACTGTTTTTTCATGGCATTAATTTAACCTCCCCTATCGATGCTTCTATAATAATGACAGCCATTCCTGTTATTGTATTAATTTACAGCTACTTTCTGCTTAAAGAAAAGATTACTTCCAGAAAATTATTAGGCATTGGCATAGGAAGTATTGGTGCTATTACTCTAATTATGTATGGCAACAATGCGGGAGGCACAAGTTCTGTTTTAGGAAATTTTCTAGTGGTTTTAAATGCCTCTACCTACAGTTTATACCTGGTTATTGTTAAACCATTAATGAAAAAGTACCATGCATTAACCGTAATAAGTTGGGTGTTTCTATTTGGGTTTATTTTTATGTTTCCCTTTGGGATTAATGATTTAATTTCAACAAACTTTGCCGCTTTTACTTTAAACACTTATTTGGTTATTGGCTTTGTTGTACTATTCACCACCTTCTTTGCTTATCTTTTTAATATTTATGCCCTTAATTATGTATCGCCGTCTGTAAATAGCAGTTATGTTTATTTACAACCTGCTATTAGTTTTATTATGGTTAGTATATATGCCTATGTTTTAATGGATAATACTTATACGCAAGATATTAATGCCGTAAAAATACTTTGCTGTTTACTGGTAATTATTGGTGTGTACTTATTGAGTAAATCACCAAAGAAGTTGGCTTAATTACAACAATATTAATAAGTTTTAGTTTATAAATATATTGAAGAGATTCCCGATGTTTCGGGAATGACAATTTTAATGGATTTTAAAAGACTTAAGCCTTTTGAAGTTTTATTAAAATTCTTTATTATTTTTACACGGTTAATCCACTATTTTATGAGTTCATCTTTCGAAAAGCATCAAAAACGCAGACTTATTTCTTCATATTTTTCTGTTGTATTAAGTATCGCTTTGGTTTTGTTTTTATTGGGCTTATTAGGTATGCTTATTTTAAATGCTAAAAAAGTATCTGATCATTTTAAAGAGCAGGTTGTTGTTACTATTTATTTAAAAGACAATGCTAAAGCTGTGGAGGTTAAACAGCTTGAAAAAAGCTTAGCCATGGCAGATTACGTAAAATCGACCGAATATGTCTCGAAAGAACAGGCTGCCGAATTTATGAAAGCTGAAAACGGTGAAGACTTTATGGATTTTGTTGGTTATAATCCGTTACAGAATTCAATCGATGTACATCTAAAAGCAGATTTTGTAACCTCAGAGCATCTTGAAAAAATTTCAGCTGAAGCGATAAATAAAAATTTTGTTGACGAAGTAACTTACGATAACGATTTGGTGAATTTAATGAATGACAATGTTAAAAAAATAAGTTTTTGGGTATTGATAATTAGTGCCATTTTTACCTTAATAGCGGTATTACTTATTAACAGTTCTATAAGATTAGCCGTTTATTCAAAGCGCTTTACAATAAAAACCATGCAGATGGTTGGTGCCACAAAGCAATTTATACGTCGCCCGTTTGTTTGGAAAAGTGTACGTTTAGGCATCATCGGGGCGGTTTTAGCTTTAATTGGTATGGCTATAGTTTTATTTTACCTCAATAAAACATTTACAGAATTAGAGCTATTAAGCAACCCGGTTTTAGTTAGCTTGTTGTTTGTTTTTATATTTGCTTTAGGCATTATTATAACCTGGATTAGTACGCATTTTGCAACACAACGTTTTTTAAATTTAAAAACGGACGAGTTATATTATTAACTTGTTAGAGGGATTTGATAATGAAAAGTGGAATTTTAAAAACGCTACTGTTTTATGGAATAGGATTTGGAATTTCAGGAATATCTTATGCAATTATTGGACATCCGTATATACACGCCCCAGGAGTTCATCATTTGATTTTATCTTTAACATTAGTTATAGGGTTAATTTGGACTTTATCAAGTATAGGTATTTTCTTTTTTAAAAGAAAAACACAGAAATTAAAAGGAATTATACTCACGAATAGCATCATAATTATATTATGCTATTTATACGTATCAATTCCACTTTATTTAAACAGACCTATTCAATCAGACTCTATAGAGACAGCAGTTAAAGGAGATACTACAAAAATATATCACAATAATAATCTTATTTATATTAAAGTTAAAGATTCTATATTACTAGATTTAAGATAAAATGTGTGGTTTTTGGTCTCAGGCTATATTTGTTCTTTTACCATATAATAAATCATATACAACTCAACTATATAAAATTTTAACGCTATTAACTGTCCCTTTTTAAATAAATCCGTTAATTTGCATATCTACTTTATAAAAAGTTATGGGAGAAAAAAAACGAAAAGAAAACGCTAAGCCTGCATTTGTTTTTGGAAAGAAAAACTATAAGTTTATGTTTATTGGTTTAGCTTGTATAGCACTGGGCTTCATTTTGATGGCTGGCGGTGGCAGTGACGATCCCAATGTTTTTAATCCTGAAATTTTTAGCTGGAGACGCATAAGATTAGCGCCTACTTTAGTATTAATAGGTTTTGGAATTCAGGTATATGCCATTTTATTGAATCCTGATAAGAAGTAATGGATATAATAGACTCAATTATTCTTGGAATCATTCAGGGGCTTACCGAATTTTTACCTGTATCTTCCAGTGGTCATTTAGAATTAGGAAAAGCAATTCTTGGAGATAACTCTGTCCCTAAAGAAAGCTTATTATTTACTGTTGTTTTGCACTTTGCAACCGCTTTAAGTACCATTGTTGTTTTTAGAAAAGATGTTTTAGACCTTATAAAAGGCGTACTAACGTTTAAATGGAATGAAGATTTACAATTTGTTTCCAAAATTATAATTTCTATGGTTCCTGCAGCTGTTATTGGTTTTACTTACGAATCTCAATTTGCCGAATTATTTGGCGGAAACATTAAACTTGTAGGTTTTATGTTAATTATTACAGCATTGCTTTTATATTTAGCAGACAAAGCAAAAAACACTAATAAAAAAGTTTCTTTTCAAAATGCTTTTATTATAGGCATTGCTCAGGCTATAGCTATGCTTCCTGGTATTTCGCGCTCAGGAGCCACAATTTCTACTTCAGTACTATTAGGAAACGATAAAACCAAAGCAGCTCGTTTTTCATTTTTAATGGTTGTGCCATTAATATTTGGAAAAATAGCAAAAGATATATTGAGCGGAGATATTTCGATGGAAAGTCAAAATATTACATCACTTTCAGTTGGCTTTATTGCTGCTTTTGTGGCTGGTTTATTTGCCTGCACCTGGATGATTGCCTTAGTAAAAAAGAGTAAGCTCTCATATTTTGCTATCTACTGTGCTATTGTAGGGCTTATCGCCATTGTTTTTTCCTTTTTAAATGCATAGATATGATTTCTAAAGAAGCCTATCTTTCTGGCCAGGTATTATTGGTTGATAAACCTATAAACTGGACGTCGTTTCAAGTAGTAAACAAACTCCGTTGGGAAATTCGGCAAGCTTTTAAGCTTAAAAAAATAAAAGTGGGGCATGCTGGCACTTTAGACCCCTTAGCCACCGGTTTGTTAGTGATTTGCACTGGGAAAATGACCAAGCAAATAGACACTTTTCAAGGCCAAATAAAAGCATATACAGGTACTTTTGTTTTAGGAAGCACTACCCCTTCTTTTGATTTAGAAACCAAAATAGATAACACCTATCCAACCGAGCATATTACACCAGATTTAATACAAGAAACGACCCAGCAATTCATTGGAGATATACAACAATACCCTCCAGTTTTCTCAGCATTGAAAAAAGACGGAAAACGATTATACGAATTTGCCAGAGCTGGTGAAACCGTAGAGATTAATCCAAGAACAGTAAGCATTCAGGAATTTGAAATCACAAAAATTGATAGAAACAATGTTGATTTTAGAGTGGTTTGCAGTAAAGGCACTTATATCCGTTCTTTAGCTAACGATTTTGGCAAAGCATTACAATCTGGGGCACATTTATCGGCACTTAGGCGTACCAAAATTGGTGATTTTAATGTAGACAATGCCGTTTCAATTGAAGCCTTTATTGCATCTCTAAAAGACTAATTTGTTTATTTTTACGTATATTCATATAGAATTGCTATAAATTAATAAAGATTTGAACCTAACAAATCAACATAAAGCCCTACTTATCACATGTCTCTTAGCTGGAACTGTTGTACTTTCTATTTTTAATTTAGGCTTAAAAAAGCAGAGCGAATTTATTTCCGAAAGCTTTTATGAAATGGAGCCAGAAGAAGAACTTACCGAAGAGGAGATTAAAATTTTAGAAGCTTTAGAGCAACTAAATGCCAGTAAAGCTGAAACCAATAAAGCCTTTAACGAAACTAGCAAGAATAAGCATTTTGCTGAGGCTTACAAACCTATAGCTCCTCCAGAAGATTATGTTCCAAAAAATAGTGATGCATCAAATCAAGCCAATGCCTTTAAAAAGGAATATGAAGCACCCGATGATTCTAAATTAAATACAGAAGAGCTTTCGTCTTTTAATAAAGTCAATGATTTATTAAAAAAACAGCAAGATGAGGGCGCAAATACAAAAAGTACTATTAGTTTTTCGTTAGTAGACAGAAAAAAAGTGTATATCCCAATTCCTATTTATTTATGTGAAATTGGTGGTAAAATAGTTATTAATATTACTGTAAATTCAAAAGGTACTGTGACAGATGCTTATGTAAATTCATCTTCATCTACATCAAATGAATGCTTAACAGAACATGCCCTGGAGTATGCTAAAAAATCTCAGTTTAGCGCCAATCCAGCTAAAAAAAGTCAAATTGGTTCTATTACATTTCACTTTATAGGCAAACGGTAGGCTGTAGCTCACACAGTATTTCAGTAAGGTCTTCTATTACGTTTTGTCCTTTGTCTTTATTATACCAATGCTGTAAATCTTCTTTAAATTCCGGGGTTAATTTACCGTATTTTGATTTAAATCTACTTACATAGTTTGTGGCTTCACTTGGCCTAGGCCCATAAGTATTTGTTACCTTTCCAGAGGCATCATCAATCATTATCAGTTTTGGTATAGCCCGACCTCCATTGGTTAAAAAAGCATCCATCAATTCTGGATTTTCATCACGAAGTACAATTCTTAAATTTATATTTTCGTTTAACTCAGCCACTTTATTTATTACAGGTGTAACATGTGCTGCATCTCCACACCAACTCTCGGTAATCAACAACCAGGTACTGGCTTCGCTAAAAGATTCAATTTTATTTTTAGCATCTTCGGAAATCTTTACTGTTTTATCCCAACGCTTCATACGCCTGTCGTTAAGCTTCGTATAATTTATTAAAGCTTCTGTTTTTTCTAAACCTGTTGTAGAGTTTCCATCGGCTAACTGCTTAACCAAACTTCTATAGGTTTTATACGATATGCTTTTTTCTAAGCTTTTTTTTATAATAGAATCCATAAATTTAATTTTTGAGACAAAATCTGATAGCGCAAATTTAGTATCTTGGTATTTCAATTAAGATGATATTTGTCATGTTTTTAATTTAAACCTTACAGTAATATTATGAGTACAAAACACAGATGCGGATGGTGTGCCGGCGATGCACTGTATGAAGCTTATCATGATGAAGAATGGGGCGTTCCTGTTTATGATGATGCAACTCTTTTTGAGTTTTTAATTTTAGAAACCTTTCAAGCGGGGTTAAGTTGGATTACTATTTTACGTAAACGCGAAAATTTCAGAAAGGCTTTTGATCATTTTGATTACAAAAAAATTGCACACTATAAGCAAGATAAAATTGATGCACTATTGCAAGATTCGGGTATTATCAGAAACAAATTGAAAGTAAATGCCACTATTACCAACGCTCAATCTTTTATGAAAATTCAAGAAGAATTTGGGTCGTTTTCAAAATACATTTGGGCTTTTGTAGATGGAAAACCTATTAAAAACAATCTTAAAAATTACAAGGATGCACCTGCTAATACAACCTTAAGCGATGCTTTAAGTAAAGATTTAAAAAAACGCGGTTTTAAATTTGTTGGATCTACCGTAGTTTATGCGCATATGCAAGCCACAGGTATGGTAAACGATCATGAGGTTGCCTGCTTCAGGTATAATGAAGTTTGATTTGAAGTTTTACAAATACTCTAAAAAAGCAGCTCTGGAAATCTCTTCGGCACCCAAACTTTCTAAATGCTTAGTATATACCTGGCAGTCTATAAGTTTGTAATTTGTGTTTTGTACAAACGTTATAAAACCCGCTTTACTGGCATTACTTTCTTTGGTAAACATGCTTTCACCAGAAAATACACGATTTCCTAGATCAACACCATATAATCCTGCTACTAATGCATTACCTCTCCATACCTCAACAGATTTTGCATAACCTAGCTCATGCAAATTTATATAGGCATCAATCATATTATTAGTTATCCACGTGCTTGCTTGTCTTTCACGTTTTACTTGAGAACATTCTGTAATCACCGCTTTAAATGCTTTGTTAACGGTAACCGTATAATCACAATTACGCATTACTTGTTTCATGCTTTTTGAAACTTTCAATTTTTCTGGAAACAATACAAACCTTGGGTTGGGTGACCACCACAAAATAGGTTCTTCGGCTTCAAACCAAGGAAAGATGCCATTTTTATAGGCATGCAATACTCTTTTAACAGATAAATCACCCCCCACAGCCAATAAGCCATCTTGGGTAGCTTGGGATACATTTGGAAACCATATGTCTTGAGTTAGAAGTTGCATTGTAATTATGGTAAAAATAATAAACCTCTATGTTTTATTGAACATAGAGGTTTATATAATGCGGTTCCTGTATTGGGCTGGAATGACTAAACTATTTAAAAAGGAAGATCATCGTGGTCTTCTTCTTTTAAATCGCCAGCAGGCTCAAAAGCATCCATTGGCGGTACAGGAGGTATGTTTTCTCCTGAAGCCTCAGCTTGTAAAGCTTCAATTCTCCACCCTTGAATAGAGTTAAAATACTTCGTTTCCCCTTGTGGGTTAACCCATTCTCTGCCACGTAAATTAATATTAATTTTTACTTGTTGTCCAACCTGATAACTGTTTAGCAAATCTGTTTTATCTTGAACAAATTCCACCATAATATGCTGTGGGTATTGCTCCTCAGTAGTTACTACTATTTCTCTTTTTCTAAACCCATTATTTCCAAAAGTTTGGGTTTCTCCAATCATTTTAATTCTTCCTTGAACTTCCATTTAATCTATTATTTATTCTTTATTAATATTCTCCTCTATTTTAGACCGCCTTTAAATTAAGACAGTAATATTTTCCATGCACTTTCCACATCTCCAAAACTTAAATAATTACGTGCTAATTTATGCTTTTGCCTATGGGTAGCCGTTTTTATGTTTGGGTAACGTTCGCCTAAATCTTTTACAAAATTATCAACACTTTGTTGGGTTGGTAATGTTTCTATATTACCTAACATCCCTAAATCGTTTCCTGTTAAAACCATACTATTTTTAACATAATCAGGAAAACTGTCTACACCAATACCCAATGTGGACAATGGTTTTGGGATTTCAAAAAACCCTTTTTTTGCTCGTGTATAATAGCTCCCTCCTGCTCTGGCTACCAAATCTAGTTTTTTTTGATTTATAACGCCTTCATCGTTTAAAACATCCTTATCTATATGAAGCTTAACAACTTCACATATAATTAAGTTTCCTGCACCACCTTCGGTTCCTAATGCCACAATCTCATTCACCTTACATTCAAACTGCACCGGCGATTCGGCAACACGAAAAGGTTTCACGATATCTGACTCCAGCATCGTTAATCCTGCTTTATCAAACTCATTAACCCCTTCGGCATACTCGGTACTACTTAGCGACATTTGATGAACCATATCGTAATTCACCACATTTATAACAACTTCTTTTATCGCTTCGGCATTATGCAGTGTATGCTTAGTTGTGTTATTTCTAACACGACGCGCCGGTGAAAAAATCATAATTGGCGGGTTGGCACTAAACACATTAAAGAAGCTAAATGGTGACAGGTTTGGATGACCATTAGCATCTAAAGTGCTTGCAAAAGCAATAGGTCTGGGTGCTACTGCACTTAACAAATAGCTATGCAATTTACCGGTTGAAATGTCTTTAGGTTCGAACGATGTCATTAAACTTTTTTAAGTTCAACAAAACTAATCAAAAAAAACATGATAATTTAATCTAGTTTTCAACATAAACTTACCGCTGTCAACAATTTATCAATAATCATCTCAAAGAAAATGCAGCCAATCTCTTTATCAACTAAAAACAGATTTACTAACAAGTTGCGCAATAATATTAACAGATTTACATTATATTACATGTTAAATTAGTAGTTAATGATTTTTACCGAGTATAGAAATACATTTCGTTGGTTAATGATTTCTGCATCATTTATAATGGTGACCCTTATTTTATGGAAAACTTATGAGTTCTTTCAACATTTTAAGGAAGAAGAGCGTGTGAAAATGGAAAATTGGTCGTTTGCTCAAACCGATTTATTGAAAACCGATAACCTTGATATTGATATAGGAAATTTACCATTGAAAGTTATAACAAGTAACAAAACCACACCAATGATTCTTATTGGTAAAAATGGAAAACTCTCAAGCTATAACAATATAGATGAAACCAAAGTAACGGATTCATTATATATACAGAAATTGATATTAAAATTTGAAAAAGAAAATACACCTATTGAAGTTATTTTAGATGGCAAACTTTATAATACGATTTATTACGGAAATTCTCCTTTAATAAATAAATTAAAATATTATCCATTAGCTTTAATACTAATTGTTGTATTGTTTGGCGCGGTAATATTCTTCTTTTACAGCAGTAACAAAAATGCGACACAAAACAAGTTATGGTCTGGTATGGCAAAAGAAACGGCACATCAGATTGGCACGCCATTATCGTCTTTAATTGGATGGACAGAAATTCTGAAAAGCGAACAAGTTAACCCCGAATACCTTGTTGAAATTGAAAAAGATATTGATCGTCTACAAACTATAGCAGAGCGCTTTAGCAAAATAGGATCTATTCCTGTTTTAGAGGTTGCCGATATTATAAAAGAAACCATTAATTCTTATGATTATTTAAAATCGAGATCATCAAAGCTTATCGATTTTGAAATTATAACGCCAAGTGGAGATATTCCTGTAAAACTTAATACCCAATTATACAGTTGGGTAATTGAAAACCTGGTTAAAAACGCTATTGATGCCATGAAAGGCAGAGGCAAACTTACCATAGAAATCTCTCAGCTTGAGAATAATGTGAAAGTGAGCATAACAGATACAGGAAAGGGCATTCAAAAAAATCAATTCAAAAAAATATTTGAACCGGGTTATACCACCAAAAAACGTGGTTGGGGCTTAGGTTTGTCGCTTACCAAACGTATTATAGAAGATTTTCATGATGGCAAAATTAAAGTTTTACAATCTGAAATAAACAAGGGCACAACCATACAAATTGCTTTAACCAGAGCAATTTAATAACCTTAAAATTATGTCTGAGAAATTTATAACCATAAAAGAAGTTGTATTAAAAAACAACTGCCCCGAATGTTATAGTAAAGACGGCTTGCGCTTAACTTTTAAACAGAAATTTGTTGAAACTAAATTTAAAAAATCTATTACATCAGAAATTAAGCATATTATTTCTTGTAAAATTTGTAACAACACTATATATCCTGTAAAATGGACCGATGATATTGACCGTGTTTTTGAGTATCAACAAAAAGCTTTTGTTCCCAAAAAGACCTCTACTTATTTAAAAAAAACAACCTGGATTATTATTGCTGCCGGTATTGTAATAATCCTAACGGCATTGTTTTTTATACTTTACCCTAGGTTATAATTGTGATTTGATAGCTTCTGCTATATTTTGAAACGCTTCAGGGCTTAGTTTTACTTTGTCAATAAAACGTGCATCGTCCATAGAATGTAACGGAATTAAATGGACATGGGTATGCGGAACTTCTAATCCAATAACTGTCATTCCTACACGTTTACATGGAACAGCTTTTTCAATAGCTATCGCTACTTGCCGTGAAAAATGCATTAACCCATTATAAGTAGTTTCATCCAAATCAAAAATTTTATCCACTTCTTTTTTAGGAATGCATAGTGTATGCCCTTTACTGTTAGGGTTTATATCAAGAAATGCTAAAAACTCATCCGTTTCAGCAATCTTATAACAAGGAATGTCGCCATTTACTATTTTTGTGAAAATTGAAGCCATACATCTTGAGGATTTTGAGAGTATATGTAAATATAAAAGATTCCTGTTTAAGTTAAGCAGGAATCTTTTTAAAAATATCTTTTATTTAATTATCTGGAAATTTCGATAATATCAAATTTCATTACCCCGTTAGGGACTTGTATTTCTGCTACATCTCCAACAGATTTCCCTAACAGCCCTTTGCCAATTGGGGAGTTAACAGATATTTTGCCCGAAGCTAAATCTGCTTCACCATCGGCAACCAAAGTATAGCTCATCTCCATACCATTGGTTTGATTCTTTATTTTAACTTTTGATAATACCAATATTTTAGAATTATCTAACTGCGACTCATCAATTACTCGTGCTCCGGCTAAGGCTTCCTCTAATTTAGAAATTCTCATTTCCAACATCCCTTGAGCTTCCTTGGCAGCATCGTATTCGGCATTTTCACTTAAATCTCCCTTATCTCTTGCTTCGGCAATTGCTTTTGATGCTTTTACGCGTTCTACATCTTTTAATTGCTTTAACTCTTCTCTTAACTTTTTTAACCCTTCTGGTGTATAGTATGATACTTTACTCATAACTTCATCGTTTACTTAATAAAAAGATTCCGAAATACAGCTTGATAATTTATTATTACAAGTGCTCGGAATAAAAAAATCCCGTTTCCACGAGATTGTACAACAAATATACAAAATATTTATCTCAATCTGCTTTTTGTTAGTAAATTGCACTTTAATCTATAAGCTCCATGAAGTCGTATTTATATCTTATAACCCTTGTTATTTTCTTTTCTTGTAGCAAAAATGCTGTAGACAATAAAAACTGTAAATTTTTACTTGATGTTAGTGTTAATGTAAGTATCAATTTAAATTTACCACAGTATAGTCAACTTAATTCTATTGGTAATTCTGTTTATGTTGCTAATGTTGGTAACGGTGGTGTAATAGTTACTAATGCCGGTTCTGGATTTCTTGCTTGGGATGCGGCAGACCCTAATCACACACCTAGTTCTTGTTCGATTGTTACCGGATCTGGATTGGAAGGTAGCTGTGGTTGTACCGACGAGAACAAATATAGTTTTGTAACCGGGCAACCTTTAGAAAATACTACTTTACAATGTGGCTTAAAAAATTACCGTGTTGAACAAAACGGGAACACCCTTCTAATATTTAATTAAAAAGCGTCGCTGATAATAACCAACCACGCTTTTTTAATTATGTTATTTTTAATCTTTTTAGAATCGCAAAGTAACTCCTACTAAAAAATTAGTGGTGGCTTGCGGATAATATCCGGCAAAATATCCTGTTGTTGTTCCAGTACTACTAGATGAGTCATCAAAATCATAAGATCCAAAGTATCCATTAGACACATATTTCTTGTTAAATATATTATTCACTAAACCTGAAATTACAATTGATTTAAAAAGTTTTTTAGGTTTGATTTCGTAATTAATATTGAAATCATTCACAAAATAGTTTTCTAATTTCGACGCTGCATTGTCTGTGTTTCCCATAAACTGCTCTCCAACATATTTGCTTAGTAGTGATAGTTGCAATCGCTCTGCCGGATAGAGATTAAGAGCATTACCAATCACTAAACCTGGTGAAAATGAAATATGAGTATCTCCTAAATTCGCTAGCTCACCATTTATTGCTGTGGTAAAGTCCTGGTTTTTATTACTGCTTATTGCTATGTTAGTTGATGCACTAAAATATTTACTAAACTGAATATTAGTATCAACTTCCAAACCTAATCTATAGCTTTTTCCGCTTGTTGCTCTTATAGGGCTTCCCACATCATCTAATTCACCGGTTAAAACCAGTTGATTTCGGTAAAACATATAATATATATTTGTGTTTACACTTACCTGCTTACTATGGTACCTCCAACCTAATTCAACATCATTTAGGGTTTCATTTTCTGTAACACCTGCTTCAAAATCATCACGATTGGGTTCTCTATTTGCTCTAGCGTAAGAGGCATAAAAACTATTAAAACTACTATGCTTATAAGTTAATCCAACCTTTGGGTTAAAAAAACTAAAATCAGCATCAGTAACAAACGCTACTCTATCAGAGTTTAATCCATTTGTTTTGTAACTCACAAAACGACCTTGTAAATCTACAAAACCTGTAATCTTTTTTGCTAGCTTAAAAGTCGCTTTAGAAAATACACTAAAATCGTTTTTTGTAGCATCACCTTGGTAGTAACGATCTCTTATATTTCCATTTTCAGAAAACGCTTTTGCCCAAATTACCTCACCAAAATGATCTCCCGTATAGGAACTCCATGATACTCCAGAAATGAGCTCTAAACTATTGTTCTTATAGGTTACATTAGCATTTAAGACATAAAAATTATTATCTAACCAACGCCTTCTAATAACATCTGTTATTGGTATATCAATTGGATTTCCATTTTCATCTTCATCAACACGAATAGCTGTGGGTTGTATAATGCCATTGTATAAACCTATCTCATCAGTAGCATCTTCAAATTGCTCAAAATACCCTTTTCCTTTGGTGTAGTTTAACCCCAGGTTTGTGGACCAATTATTGTTAAACCGCTCATTCCAATGCAACTGATAATGGTCTTGCCAATAATTATCGGTTTCGTTTTCATAAGTATATGGGTTCTGTCGACGATCTTCTTCCAACTGGTCTGCTGTTAACCCAAACCAAGATTGATAGGTATGCTCAACATTTCCAAAAGTTAAAGCCTTTATTAATGTGTTATCGTCTTTATAAATCCCTTGAAGGAAGTAAGATTTTAAATCTGTAAATGCTCTGTCTACATAACCATCAGAATCAATTTTTGAAAAACGTCCTGAAACCTCAAAGTGATTATTAAGTAAGCCTGTATTTAGCTTCACTGTATGCTTTCGTGTATTAAAACTTCCAAAGCTATTTGAAATTTCACCTGAAGCATCTTTTGAAATAGCATCTGTTAGTAAATTTAAACTTGCTCCAAACGCTCCTGATCCATTGGTAGAAGAACCTACGCCTCGCTGTAATTGTAAGCTTTCGGTTGAGGATGCAAAATCTCCTAAATTTACCCAAAAGGTACCTTGACTTTCTGGGTCGTTATAAGGAATTCCGTTAATGGTTACATTAACTCGGGTTGCATCTGTACCACGAACCCTAATCCCCGTATAACCAATACCTGCACCTGCATCACTTGTGGTAACTACAGATGGTAAAAAGTTTAGTAAAACCGGAATGTCTTGTCCTAAGTTTCGTTTTGTTAGTTCTTCTTTGGAAACATTAGAATGTGTAATTGGTGAGTCTGCATCAACACGTACTGCTTTTACTAAAACTTCATCAAGCTTTTCGGTTTTAGTAGAGTCTTGTTGTTTTTGATTTTGTTGTGCATTAGCACTGACTGATAACACTAAGAGTGTTAAAAAAAGAAAAATGTTTTTCATTACGAAATAAATAAAATTTAAATCGAATAAAAAGAGGTAATTATTCTTTGTTATTAATACTTAATTTTTTGAACCTTAGAAAAAGTGTTGGTTAAAATTTAGTGCTGTGATTAGTATCAAATAAAGATAAACTAATCGCATTCCCTAAAAATGTCTTCCAGATATTTTCTTAACGTTCGTTTCCTAAACAGCATTACCTGTTCCAGGTTCAATGGGTATGATCTCAGCCGTAGAAATTATAGATTTTAGAGTTACGATTTTAGATTTATGAATTTCACATCATTAATCATTAATCAAACATCATCAATCGGTAATCCGTTAGCACCCCTTTTTGAGAACGCCACAAAGATAAAAACAATTGTTAATTGGTAAGTGGTAATTATCAATTATTTTTAATCTATATCTGGTTTTTTTCGATGAGCTTTTTTTTCTGAGTGATGACGCTTGGTTTGCAAGCGTTTTCTAATAACAGATTTTGGTATTTTAGTAGGAGTCCTTTTTTTAGGAACCATTAAACTGGTCGTTATCAATGCCAAAAAGCGCTTAATTACTAAATCTTTGTTTTTATGTTGACTTCGGCTTTCATCACATTGTAAAACAAGAATCCCTGCTTTAGTTAATCGATGCTGAAGTTTATTTTGTAAGCGTTCTTTTTGATCTTCATCAAAAACTAAAGATTTTGATAAGTCGAATTGCAGTTCTACTTTTGAAGCGACTTTGTTTACATGTTGTCCGCCAGCGCCTGAACTTCTAACGGCCTTAAAAAACCAATTCTTGTAATAGAGCTTCTTTGTTAAACATTACTAGGCTTGATGTTCTGGTTTCAATAAATCGTTAACCGTTTTTACTGGATTGAAGGTTTCTACTGGAATTTCAACAAAAATGGTATTCCAATGTGCCATACTACCATTCCATAACCCTGGCAGCTCTAAGGCTTTTATAGCTGCTCCATTTTGTGTTTTTTGGGTTATAAAAGCAGCTTCAGGGTCTACAAAATTTAAAAGATCAAATGGCTCTCCTTTATAGTTTTTGATTCCACAAACTAAATCGGTGGGATTAAAGTGTGTTGCATTTTTAACAATTTCGGCCTGTTCACTATCCTTAATATTAATTTGAGCAAATTCTACTATCTGCAATGATATTTCATCATTTTTATCTTTAACCCAGAAAGGTCCACCTCCAGGCTCTCCTTCATTTTTTACCATCCCACAAACACGAATTGGGCGGTTTAGCTTATCTTTTAAATATTGTTTCTTTTTTTCTGATGTTAAATCATCAAACGCTTCCTGAATTGAAACGTTCATTTTCTTAGATAAAAACATGGCTATACTTAGCAGGTCTTTTTCTGTAACAAGTTCCTCATCAAGTTTATGCAAAAAAGAAAAAGCTTGCTCCTGGGCTTGAAGAAGCACGCCTGCAATAAGCTTTTTATACTTTGAAAGTTTTTTGTTCTTATCAAAAACTACAATATTATCTATGTTTTTAATAAAAACAAGATCGCTATTTAAATCGTTTAAATTTTCTAATAAAGCACCATGTCCTGCTGGTCTTAACAAAACAGAACCATCGTCGTTTCTACAAATAGCATTGTCGGCCGTTAAAGCTATCGTTTCAGTTTCTTTTTTTTGATAAGAAAACGACACATTAAAGACTGTATTCGTTTTTTGCTCTAAATAGTCTTTAATTTTGCTTAACTCTAAATTAAAATAAGGGTGGTGTTTTTCAGAAACTGTAAAGTGTAGCGTAGCTTTATTATTTATTGAAGCATATAAAGTAGATTCTAATAAATGTTCGTAAAATGCTGTAATTACTTTCTCTTTATATTTATGAAATGGAAGTAAGCCCTTAGGGAAAAAGCTATAATTTAAACCATTCTCAAGCAGCATTGTTTTCACAAATTCTAAGCAGCTTTCTTGTTTATTTAATTTTTCAAAATCAGGATTAATGGTCTTTGCCTTTAATAAAACTTCATCATAAAATGGAAAAGCTTCTAGCCTTAAAAAAAATGTTTTTATAAGGTTATCATTATACATTTCAGAATACGATTCAATAGTTTCCTTTTTAGGATTAAAATGGTTTAAAAACTCAAATAAAAATTTAAACATCCGGGTTGCTGCTCCTGAAGCAGGAACAAATTTTATAATATCTAGATTGTTTCGTTTGGTTTCATATAAATTAACTAATCTTTGAGTCTCATCTTCATTATAACGCTCAATTCCGTTTCCAATATTTGCCGCTGCGATTAGATTAGAATAAGACATGCCATTTTTTATACGTTCAATTTGTTCCCTAACCTGAGCAATTGTTATCCCCTTACCTGTTATATATTGAATATCTTTTTCTAATAACATTAATTTACTGTTTTTAATAGTTTATCAATATACATAACTGCTGTTTTTAATCTCGCTTTTTTATCACCTTTTAATAAAACAAAAGGTTTTTTGTTTTTTACTAATGCCTCATGAAAAGCATCAAACATATCTTTCCTGTGTTCGGGTTTATCTCTTAAATCATCAGCTTCCCAGGGTGTATCAATATAGGTTAAAAAATATAAATCGTAAGAGTTCTCCAAAGCATACTTTTCAAGAATTGGGTCACAGCTTCCTAGGTAATACGCTTCAGAGTACACCTTAGTTTCCAACAAATCGGTATCGCAAATGAGTACTGTATCTGTTTTTTGAGCCAATTCATTTTCTAATTTCATTTGTCCTTCTGCTATGGGTAATAAATCTTCTGGCTCACAAGTTTTACGCTCATTATTCCATTTGTTTTGAAGATATTCGCGGGCATACTCTGGTACCCAAACAGAATTATAATACCTGGCCAATTGCCTTGACAAGGTTGTTTTACCAGTCGATTCAGGACCAAATAAAACTATTTTAATACAGTTTGATGGTTGTTGTTTATATTTTTCTTCCATAAAAAATACGCTTGTATTGCCAAAATTGTAAAGATAAAGTATTGAAAAGATAGCATTCCCCAGCCCCGGTAGGCATAAAGTGGTACTGTAATAATATCGGCAATGATCCAAAGTGTCCAATTTTCAATTTTCTTTTTAGCCATATACCACATTCCCGTAAAAAACATGCCTGAGGTAAAAATATCAATATAATTAGATGTTTCTATAGTAATGCCAGATGATCTGTAAACCATATAAGTGATTCCCATAGTAAGTAGAAATAATCCAAATCCAATAATTTTTTCTGAAGTACTTGTTCTGGAAATCCGAACCACCTTTTTATTGTTTTTAGTTCTAGCCCAATTCCACCATCCATAAACACTCATTATAGAAAAATAGAAATTCATCATCATATCGCCAAAGAGTTCATCCTTTAACAAAATATAAACTGATATAATCGTTGCAATAAGTCCGGTTGGATATACTAAGATATTCTCTTTCTTAGCATACCAGACACTGGCAATTCCTGTAACCAAAACAATGGCTTCCAGAACTATAATATACGTTTCTTTTCCACGATAAGCGTCTAAAAAGAAATCAAAAATGGGGCTCATAGTCGTGTCTATCAGATTTTACAATTTTCATATAGAGTAAACCGCGTTCAATAAGCTCAAAAGCTTCTTTTATTTCTGAAGTTAATACATGCATAACCTCATCATAATCTCCATAAACCTGTGTACTTAATGGATTTTCAAGCATTTTTAATTTAGATGCTCTTAACTTTTTTATAAAACGAATGATGACCGGCTCAAAATCATCATGTAATGGTGTTAATGTTAATTCTACTGATATATTCATGTGCTCTATATCTCAAATTGTTAGGTTAAACTTAATATTTATAATTTGTTACAGTCTCATTTTACTTTCCCTTTTCAGGAAAATGTCCAATTGGCCATGGGGATTTTAATTCATCAAAAAACGACTCATCCTGTTCAAAAGCAGTTCCAATAACCACCATATCTGCTCCTGCATTATAAGCATTTTCAATTTGCATTTTAGTCCTAATACCACCTCCTACAATTAGAGGGATCTGCAATTCATTTTTTACGGCTTTTATAATGTCTTTAGTTAATGGTGTTTTTGCTCCACTCCCAGCTTCCAAATATATAAGTTTCATACCTAAAAACTGTCCGGCTTTGGCTGTATCTGCTATATATTGAACATTATTTCTTGAAATAGGCCTAGTGCCAGTAACCCTTTCTACTGCCGTTGTTTCTCCACTTTCAATTAAAATATAACCTGTAGGGATCACTTCCAAAGCAGTCCCTTTTAATTTCGAAACCGCCTTAACATGTTTACCTATTAAATACTCCGGGTTTCTACCTGAAATTAAAGATAAAAATAATAAGGCATCGGCATGGTCTGCAATTTGAGATACATCACCAGGAAATATTATAACAGGCTGTTTTGTATGCTTTTTAATTTCTGAAACCAATACATCGGTAATATCATCTTCAACAGTACTTCCTCCTATAAAAATATGAGTTGCAACAGATGGGTTCACTTTTTTTAAAAAAAGAGCAGCATTTTCAACAGGAAATTTATCTGGATCGATTAAAACAGCCAATAATTTTTCATTATTTAATAGGGCGTTTTGTATGTTACTGTATACACTATTCATTTGACGCCATCGCATAAGCACAAGTAAAACCTTCAAACTCTAAAAAGTGAATATTGTATCGGTGCTTTTTGTTCTCATAATCAATCCAGGCCAAAGTATCGGTATCAGTTACATTAAAAGGAATCACCAAACAGTGCTTTTTAAAACTTAATCCAGGTGTGGCATAAAGTTTATATAAAGATTCTTTTACACACCAAATTGTAGTGAGTTTTTTTATGTAATCTGTATCTTTTTCATCTAAATAATCAAATTCATAATCTATAAACTTATGGGCTATAATATTAATTTTTTCACGCTGTTTTTCAACATCAATACCAACAATTAACTCGCTAATTATAATCGCTGAAAAGTTAAATGAATGTGTAATAGAAATTTGTTTACCGTCTTTTAAATGCGGTTTTCCATTAGCGTCATAAAACAAGTCAGAATCAGAATATCCAAATTCGCTTAAAAGCTTTCTAACACTTAAAAATCCACGTTGATGCATTTCACTTTTCATCCCCAAAACACGTTCTAAGCTCAGAGGGTTTAAAGAGACTGACTGAAACAGATCATTATAAGATTCAGAAATTTTCCAGACTTTTATTGTGGTCTGTAGATTTGGAGTAATGGTTTTATAAAGAGGCATTTACTTTTCTGAAAGTTATTGATTATATTTGCACGGTCTATGACACAAATAATTTTGATTAGCGAATTTAACTATTTTAAGTGCTAAAACAAAGTTGTTATACTTTAAAACATTTAAGAAAAATACTATGAGTACAAAAACAATTCCTTATGTAGCTAATAAAGTAAAAGATATATCGCTTGCAGCTTGGGGACGAAAAGAAATAGAATTAGCAGAAGCTGAAATGCCAGGACTTATGAGTCTTCGTGAAGAATATAAAGACACTCAACCCCTTAAAGGAGCTCGTATAGCAGGTTGTTTGCACATGACTATTCAAACTGCGGTATTAATTGAGACTTTACAAGCTTTAGGTGCAGAAGTGACTTGGAGTTCCTGTAACATTTTCTCTACGCAAGATCAGGCTGCTGCGGCTATTGCTGCTGCCGGAACTGCAGTTTACGCCTGGAAAGATATGACCGAAGAAGAGTTTGATTGGTGTATTGAGCAAACTTTATTTTTTGGTGAAGACCGAAAACCTCTAAACATGATTCTTGATGATGGTGGCGATTTAACTAATATGGTTTTAGATAAATACCCGGAATTAGCTGCCGGAATTAATGGTTTATCTGAAGAAACTACTACAGGTGTTCACAGATTATATGAGCGTGTAAAGCATGGAACATTACCAATGCCGGCAATTAATGTAAACGATTCGGTTACCAAATCTAAATTTGATAACAAATACGGTTGTAAAGAATCTGCTGTTGATGCTATTCGTCGTGCAACAGATATTATGTTAGCTGGTAAACGTGTAACCGTTTGTGGTTATGGCGATGTTGGTAAAGGTACTGCCGCTTCTTTTAAAGGAGCAGGAAGTATCGTAACCATTACAGAAATAGACCCAATTTGTGCATTACAAGCAGCTATGGATGGTTTTGAAGTTAAAAAATTAGAAACTGTAATTGGTAATACTGATATTGTTATTACAACAACAGGGAATAAAGATATCGTTCAAGGGCGTCATTTTGAAGCATTAAAAGACAAAGCTATTGTTTGTAATATCGGGCATTTTGATAATGAAATTGACATGGCTTGGTTAAACGACAACTACGGTGATACGAAAAACACCATTAAGCCTCAAGTTGATAAATATACCATTAACGGAAAAGACATTATTATACTTGCTGAAGGCCGTTTAGTAAACTTAGGATGTGCTACTGGCCACCCAAGTTTTGTAATGAGTAACTCATTTACAAACCAAACTTTAGCTCAAATTGAACTTTGGAACAATGCTGATGCGTACGAAAACAAGGTGTATATGCTACCAAAAGCATTAGATGAAAAAGTTGCGAAATTACACTTAGCCAAAATTGGCGTTGAGCTTACTGAGCTTCGTGAAGAGCAGGCTAGTTATATTGGTGTAACTGTAGATGGCCCGTATAAGCCAGAACATTACAGGTATTAAAAACCGCTGGCGCTTCTAGAAAATAGATCGCTCCGCTTTTAGATATTAAATCCCAAGCAGCAATGTTTGGGTTTTTTTTATTTGGGCAATTTAAAGGTTCTTATATATTAATTTATAGGAACTAACAATGAGTCATTCAAAATCCAGTGTTTTAATAACTTTCTATTAGTTGTGATTTCAGCAAAAACATATATGTCTGAGGTGAAACAAGGTGAAGCTTTAGCTAATTCAATCATCACTTTACCATCATAATAGCTGGAATGCAAGAAATACAGTTCCTTTTCTTTAAGTAACAAATAACCAACGTGGTTATCAAGACCTACAAAATAAATACCATCTTTATAAACCTTATTCAATTTAACCTTAAGGACTTTAAATGATAAATTAGAATATATTTTAAGCTTAGATTTTTCTTGCAAAACTCTCGCTTCCAACAGGCCAGCTTGTTGAGCCATTTTGTATCTGTTTAAATTAAATCCTAAATGTTTTAATGTTGTTGAAACAAAATACCCACAGGCTATTTCTCCTTCGTTAGGAATATTTGTATGACCGTTAAAATCCCAAGGAGTTCCGTACCAATGCGGTATTATTTCATTAATTAATTTAGAATATAAATAAGTAGAAGCACTATCAATTGCTTTTTCTTTGTTTAACGCTAATAGGTTTTTAAAATAAATTTTGCCTGCTTTTAATTCATTTTTAATTAGATTGTAATTCCTCTTGGGTATAAAATTAATCTCAAGTTTAGAACTGTCAATAAGTTTATCTTTATTATCAATTACATTAGCATGTATTTCGTCTATTGATTGAGTATTAGCAATGATCTTTTTGTTTTCAGGTGATTTACAGGAACATATTATAAATAATGAGAAAATTACTTTAATTCTATTCATCTTAATAACCTGCAACCAACAAATTTCTGGCGCCTTTAATTCCGCATTTTTGATAGTGATTATACGCTTTAGCTGCGCGTTCTCTAATTTGCAAGTCTGTTTCATTTAAAATCCAACCATCAATTGCCCATTTTAAAGTATAAGCTTCGGGAGCCATTAACCCTGTGGTCCATACCAATGGATTTGCTTTCGTTTTTTCAATATATGGCTTAAAATAGTTTTTACTTATACATGCCAGAATAATGGCATCTCGTTTATTATTATTTATGGGTTTAAAACGCCCTTCAACATTAAATTCCATTAAACCATCATGACCTATATAAGCAAGTAATTGTGCTTCACCTCCAAACTTCAACATGGTTTCTTTTTGTACTACTTTAATAGTGTTTCTTCCCGCCAAAGCTTCTAAAAAATCAATAATAGTATGCTTTATATACTTGCCATCATAAGCATCAGCTAAAAGATATGTATGAGTGGTTTTATGTTTAAATAACACACGTTCTAAAATATGATTTCCAATATTTTTTTCAGAGGAAATTAAAGTCCAGTCCTTACTATTTTTAAAATGCGTTTTTACACCGTAAAGTGCCGACCAGTATAAGTTACTTTTAACATCTTGCCCATTGCCAAGTTTTGAAGGTACCGGAACTATGCCTTGATTAACGTTATCGCACAAAGCAACAAATACATGAATGGTTTTAATAGATTTATTTTGTTGGGAAAAGCCTGCAAGGCATACAAAACAAAAGACATAGAATAATCCTGTTTTCATAACAGAATAACGCGTATATCCTGTACAATAGTATAAAATACTTTTCTTTTTACTTTTCAGAGAAGTATTTGTTTAAGCTCTCATCAACTCGGGTTTGCAACGAATTAATATCTACGCCATCTTTTCTAAAAATAGTAATGTTTTTAGAAACACGATTGCGTTCAACACTTTTTCGTATTTCGATAAGTTCAATCTCATTAAAACGTTCTAAATAATGTTTAACATTATTATCTAAAGATTCATCGCTTAAAAACACCTTAATAGTTTGTTGTGTGGGAGAATTTCTAATCTCTGTTCTAAACTGTAGCATAAACAATAGTTTTAAGTGAAACAATACATAATTGCAAATGCAATAGCTAAAGTTAAGAATTAAATTAATATCTTTTTAAATTAAATTGTAATAATGAATAACAAAAAAATTGAAGCTTTAAACCTGTTATTATCTGAAATAGAGCGAAATATCGTTTTTAAGGACAAAACAAGCCCTAAGATTACAAAATCTGATATTGGTTGGCAATTAGATCATAGTTTAAAAGTTTTTAACGCGGTTAGTGCGTGGACTATAAAATCTAACCCAAAAGATTATAAACGCGAATTTAATTTTTGGCGCATGGTTTTATTCCCTTTAAAATATATCCCAAGAGGTAAAGCAAAAGCTCCAAAGTTTGTTTTACCCCCCGAAATAGTAACTTTTGATGATTTACACACCCAGTTACAAACCGCAAAAAAACACATAGATGCTTTAAAAAGTTTACCCAAAACAGCTTATTTTAAGCATTTTATTTTTGGGAAATTATCAAAAAAGCAAACTTTACATTTTTTGCAAATGCATACCAATCATCATTTAAAAATTGTTCGAGATATCTTAAAGGCATAAAAGGGCTATTTTATTCTACCAGTTTTAATTTTCTTAAATCGTGATAAAAAAAGTTTCTTTTATTATTCATAGACACAAATAAGCCATTAGGGAATTTATCTCCTAAATTGGCAGTAGTTACATCACAGCCATCCGTTTCAGTAGTTCCTAAATCAAGCGCTTTAATAAACGTATTTGTTTTTAAATCGAATATATTAAACGTATGGGCTTGCTGGTTAGAAACAATCAAAAAGCCTCTATCTTCATATTTTGCAATAGCTATACCTTCTATATCATCTTTAAAAAATTGGCCTCCAAAGCAGGCTAATTCTTCATTCCCTTTTTCTGGTTCAGCATAGTATTTACGAATACAAGCGCCTTCGTCTGCATAATACACATAACCTTCTATGTCGTCTACAGCTATAGCTTCAATCTCTTTTTGTCCACTAAATGCTCCAAATTTTCTTATTAAGTTTGCCTTAATACCTAACCCCTCTGAGGTTAGCTCATATTGATATAAATAACCCTTTTTAGGCCCCGTTTTTCTACCCACAATAGCATAAAGCTTTTCTGTTTCCGGAGACTTATATAAAGCAATACCCATTGGCAAATTACTTTCTGGTATTTTTGCATCTTCAAAAACCTTAAAACCTCCTTGATCTAAAGGTTTCATATCTGGAACTGAAAATAAGCGTATTTGTTTATTTTCTCTTTCAGTAAATGCAATCACATCTGTTTTAACAGAATGATTAAGTTTAAAGCCATATTCTACATCTACATTATTTGGCCGTTTGAGCCCTCTTATGGTTTTATCTTCAATAATTTTACCGTCTAAATCAAATGCATAAATAGCTCCATTCGTATTTTTATCGGTCCCAAAAACAATACTTTTTGAAGCGTCATTAGGATTGACCCAAATTGCAGGGTCGTCTGTATCGTACCTTGTTTTTTCTGTAGCTACTTGGCGTCTAATGCCACATGATACAATTAAACCGGTTAACGCAAAAATTAAATATACTCTTATTCTACTCTTTTTCATTTTTATTTTTTCTTAAATAAATCATATTTAACTCCAAAACTAACACGTCTTCCATAATGTTCTAATTGCATGGTTCTGTTCTTTACGCCTTGAAAATAACGCAATGGTTGATCTGTAATATTATTTAAATCAAAATATATACTAAATGCATCATTTATAGCATAAGAAGCATTAAAGTCTAATAAAAATTGCTCATCATAATACCTGTCTTCTAAGTTATTACCTCCTATTTCATCAATATAAGCATCAGAATAATTAGCAGATAAACGCAAACTTAATTTTTTAGCGCTATACGCTAACGATCCATTAAACATATTTGGTGCTGTTCCTGGTAAGTCTAAATCTTTTCTTTCTTCCCCATCTTCGTTTCTTATCCCATCGGCACTTGATGTTAAATACGTATAGTTTACCATTATGCTTAAGTTTTTAGCAATACCTGGAAGAAAATCTAACTTACGCTGAATAGAAATTTCTGCGCCAAAAATACTGGCGTCGTCTCCATTTTGTGGTTGAAACGAATCGTATCCTGTTGTTCCTGTTCCATAGGCCTCATTAACAACCTCTGTTTGGAATGTATAAACAAAATCTTTAATATTTTTTTGAAATATGCCTCCAGATATAATACCTATGTTTTTAAAATAGTGCTCAGCCATTAAATCAAAACCCATAGATGTTGTCGCGTTTAAATCCGGGTTTCCTAAAACCACTTCTTCATCATCGGTAACCACATCAATACTTGGTACTAAATCGGCATAATTTGGTCTAGCCAAAGTATTCGTCCATGCAAAGCGCAATACGGTATTATTAGATACATTATATTTAAAGTGTACTCCTGGCAAAACATTTGTATAGTTATTTTTCTTGGTAATTGTTCCTAAAATGTTTTCTTCACCTTCAATTTGATTTCCTGTGGCTTCAATAGTTGTGTTTTCTAATCTTAATCCAGCTAAAAGACTAAGCTTATCTGATAATTTCTCATCTATCATCACGAAAGAAGCAAAAACATTTTCTTTTACTTTAAAATTGGCTCTTGCGTATTCGCTAGGGATATCTACTTTATTAAACAAATTTTTATCTTCTAAATTAAGGTTTCCTAAAAAAGCAGGGGCTACAAATAATCCTGCAGCGTATCGGCTTCCTGCCAGAAAATCCGGATCTGTTTGATCTATTAATGTTTGATTTGCAAAGACATCAAAACCGCCTGTTAGATCTTCATATTCATAAAAATTATTAGATCGCTCTTTGTTTTTAAACCTTAGCTTGCTTCCTAACTTAACAAACCCGCCTTTCCCGAATATCTGTGCTGGAAATTTAAGGTTAGCATAAAAGTTATAATCTTTTTCATCGGTATATTGATTTTCTTCTGTAATCTCTTTTAAACCAAATTCACTGGAATTAACGTCTGCAATATTTTTGGGGCTAAAAAAAGGAAATTCGGGGTTTGATACATTTGGAACAATCTCTACATCTTTATTTCTGTATTCTATGTATCTTTCATTTAAACGCTCTTCTGAGGCCTTAGAATAAGAGCCCATCCAATCTAATTCTGTTTTGCCAATAATATGGTTTCCATTTAAAGCATAATTTTGCACCCGCTGGTCTTCAAGTCTTGTATTTTTATTCCTGTTATTATTAATACCGCCTTTGGTTTGTCTTCTAATTTCAGCTTGATATCCTAGCCCCGGGTTGTCTTCATCAATCAATTCAATATCTTTATAGCGTAGCCTAAAACGGTTTTCCCTATCGTCTCTCCAATTATACATGGTTTTCAAGGTAATGGTATTATTCGCGTTAAATGCATAATCTAAATTAGCCGAAAAACTACGTCTTATTCGCTGTACCAGATAAGTTCTTATATCTGACTCTTTTACAAAAGGGGTTTCACTATCGTCCCATTCAAACTCTATGTTATCTGACCCAAAATCAGAATCATTTATTGAGGTAGACACCATCCAACCCAATTTATCATTCTTTGTTTTGTCTCCTATTAAGAACGATCCGTTTAATATTCTTTTATCGGTAATTAAATTAATACCCGAACCCCATGTTGTGGCTATTCTAAAACCGTTGGGTGACGTTCTTGTTACTAAATTTACAGATCCTCCTAAAGCATCGGCATCCATATCTGGAGTTACTGCCTTATTAACTTCTATAAGCTGAATCATGTCTGATGGGATTAAATCCATTTGTACATTCCTATTATCGCCTTCAGCTGAAGGAATACGACTTCCGTTTAGTGTCACCGAATTTAATTGAGGTGCCAAACCTCTAACTATAATATTACGTGCTTCACCTTGATCAACTTGCATGGTAATCCCCGGGATACGTTTAACTGCATCTCCAATATTGGCATCCGGGAATTTTCCTATTTGATCTGTAGAGACAACATTTGTTATGTTTTGTTTATTCTTCTGTGCATTTAAAGCTTTGGCCTGACTATTATTGTATCCTGTAATAAAAACATCATCAAGCTCTAAAATTTTAGTTTTTATGTCTATAATAATTGTCGTTGTTTTGCCTGCCTCTACATCTACTACAGTTTCAGAATCTTCATACCCTATGTATGTTACTTTAATTATTTGTTTACCTTCCGGGATATCTACAAATAAAAACTTTCCGTCTTCATTAGAAATGACGCCTTTTTTTAAGGTTTCAATTATAGCATTTCCGAAAGGAACAGGTAAACCTTTTTCATCAATAATTGTTCCCTGAATATTTCCATTTTGTCCAATACTGACGAGAGAAAACAATAGTGTAAATAATAAAAATACGTTGCTTTTTTTCATGGTTATTTTTGTTGATTAAATTCTCAACGAAATAACAAAATTAGCTTCCCAAGTATTTTAATTATTTTTTAAGTTATGGTTATCTATTATTCTAAAAGCAGATCTATTTTAATTTTAATTAACATTAAATAAAACTTTAGGTTATAATTTAAAAGCATAAAAAAACCTTTCTGTTTCCAGAAAGGTTTTGTACTAGTCAATTTTTTATGTCATTATTGTAATGTAGGAGAATAATTCGTTGGATAATCTCCTGCATTTGCTAAATTTCCGGATGCTTCAAAATTTGATCCATAAGTGATATCAATAGCTTTCATAATTTCGTTAGCCATAACACTATAGCCTCTGGCAGTAAGATGGATCCCATCAAGACTTACTAAGCCTCCTGTTACTAAATTTGTGGTAAGTGTAAAATCTCCCGTAGTATAACCTGTAGTTGATGCTCGCTCAAGAACATCTTTAAAATCAACTAAAGCCAAGCCTTTAGATGCTGCCACATTTTCTATAACCATATTATATGCATCTGTAGCATTTTTAATTGCTGCAAGTTCATCACTATCTAAAGCATCACCATCGTCTATCCCGTTAACAGCACCTAATACTAAAGCACCTTGCTGAGGAGTTGGAGTACCGCCAGCTTGTAAAAGCCCCAATACTTGTAATACTTCATTTGATAAAGCAACTGACCCATAGCCTTGAGCTAAAGCGCCTTGATCTATAGTTAACAATAATAATTCATCTTCTGTCATTTGTCTAAACCCTAAAGGATTTGCAGGAGTTACAGGAACATCTATGATCCATCTGTTTTTTCCTTCGCTAAATGGTATAGCGTACTGAGATGCTAAAGCCTGAGCTTGTGCAGGTGGTACCATCTGTGCAATTAATACTTGAGTAAATATACCGGCTACCGCCTGGAAAAACCCTGTTAAGTTTGCAGCAGTAGCAGCATCTATCTCTAGCGCATCATTTGGCACTGTAGTAAAATAGGGTAAGCTTGTTATGTAAGGTACATTAGCAACAACACCTTGTGCTCCATTTGCAGTTAACTGATCAACAATACCAGTAAATACCTGACCGAAAACAGTGGGGTCGGTAATATCATTATTACCATATGAGGTTGGATCGAAATTACCTGTTTGATCTACTCCTATACCTCCAGTGGTGGCATAAGATAATACATCGTTACCTCCAATTTCTGATAATGTAAAAAATGTTGGGTTTTGGCTGGCAGCATCTCCTAACATGGTTGCTGTAGGAGAAGAAGCCATTCTTCCAAAATAAGGGTTTAAACTCCCATAACCTGGAAAAGTTAAATGGAAGCTTTTTGCTCCGGGGACACCTACATTATTAAAACTACTGCCTAAATTATTTGCAGCATCGGTTGTAATTGGAGGAGCAGGAGCACCAAGACTAGCAAGAAAATCATTTAAGCGTTGAGGTACCGAACCATTAAAAATTAATCTGTATGCGGCCACAGGCATTGTACCTACAAGTAATCCCCCCGTATTATCGTTCATTAAAGGTTGAGTAAATGAGCCTCCACCAGCATTGGCAAAATGTTTTGATAAAATGTTTGGGAATGAGTTTTCTTGACCCGCAATAAAAACGGCTCCATCGGTATAACCAGCAGTAAACGAAGCACCTAATGAAACATAGTTTGAAAAATCTGCAGACCCAGCAGTTAAAGCAGGTAATTCAACTACAACTTCGGGCTCAGCATTTGTTCCTTTTAGAACATCTTCTGGTTCGTTACAACCTACAAAGGCTGTTAAACCAAAAAGCAACGATAAGTATTTTATATTTTTCATGTTTAATTTCATTTTATAAGTTGTTAATAGTCCAAGAGAGATAATACATCGATCCAATATGACCCGTTCCTACAGCTGAGAAATATTCATCACCTAAAAGATTGGTTGCTCCCACTTTAAAAGTCGATTTAAAACTTGGAACTCTTAAATTTATTTGAGCATCTAGTACATGGTATTCCGGAACTAAACCGGTTGCGAATGTGTTTTCCCAGAAATAATCATCGCTAAACCTATAATTAATATTAAAGCCAAAATTTTTAAATAACTTCGTATTACCAAAAGAAGCTTTAAACTTGTGTTCTGGCGTATTAAAATTCGTTACAAAATCTGGAAATGCAGTTTGATCAAAATCTAATTTGGTGTAGGTGTAACTTCCCCCTAAATCAAAATTGCCAAATACCTTAGTAGATATTCCAATAGAAGCTCCATAAGAATTCACATTAGCTTCTGAATTTGTATATGTATTGTAGGTTTTATAATCTCTTCTGGTAATAGCCTCGACTCCTGAAGCTTCTCCAACGGTTCCATACAGGGGAGCAATCACGTATTGTTGCGATATAAAATCTTTATAACTATTATAATAAGCACTAAAATCTACAATAACTTTATCGAATTTCCCTCTATATCCAACTTCTCCGGAAGTTACTTGTTCTGGTTTTACTAAATCAGGGCTAGCTACTACTAGGTCACTGGTATTTCCAGTAGTTTGATATTTTAGTACAGAAGTTTCAGAATAAGAGTTATTATATGCTGCAGCACCTGTTTGGTTATAAACATTTCCATCATTTGCCTGATAATCTCTTGAATATCTATCTAAATTTTCTGGAGCAGCACCAACTAATATAGCTCTTGCTGCATCTAAGCCAATAAATAAATCTTGAGTGGTTGGATTCCTGAATCCGGTTTGTACTGATGCTCTTATATTGTGATTTCTGTTTACCGTTAAACCCGCTGAAATTCTTGGAGAATAAAATCCATCAAAGAATTCAGATTTATCATAACGGATAGAACCTGTAAGTTTCAAATTTAAAGCCTCGTTCAATTCAAAACTTTTTTGAATTTGAGTGTAAACACCAAATTCTGAATAATTTATCGGGCCATCAAAATCTGTATAAATAGTTCCAAAAGAATTTAAATCGTATTGTCTGTATGAACCACCTACCTGAATGTCGGCAAAATCAATTAAATGACTAAAGTTATAATTTCCATCAGCGTGGTAGTATTTTGATGCGTCTTGAAATTTAGATCCTGTACTTAAGTCTGGATCGTTTATACTTTTGTTAAAAGCGGCTATATATTCAGGAGTTCCTGGCAGATAACGCCCCGATTCTGCCTGTGCTCTTGCTGCTGCGTGGGCTTCGGCATCAGTTCCGCCTCCAAGTGTAGTAAGGACATAAGTCCCAGCATATTCAGCAAACCAATTTAAATCTGGTTTCCATGCTCTATTTATATTAATACCAGTAAAGACCATATCGTATGAATCTCCGGCATTATCAGCAACGACATAACCTCTTAAAAAGAAATTATCATTACGGACTTCTATTTTGTGTTGCTCTTGAAAGAAGTTTTCAATATTATACCTGTTTAACCCTTGATAAAGCGTTGTTCCTGTACCAACTTTTCCAACGTAAGATATTTCGAAATCATTTTCCCATGGTCTATAGTATAATCCCCAATCGGCTTTAATACTTTTGGCTTCATAATCCGTTAAATCCTGCTCATTATAACCTGTTCTACTAATGCTTACAGATGGCACCAAGGCATTCGCTCCTGCAGGTAAAAAGGGCTGCCCTGTTGCAGGGTTAATAGCTGCTTCTAGCAATACTGCAACACCTTTTAAATTACGTGAGACCTCATCGCCATATACATTAAGGCCATTATAATTAATATTAGTTGCTCTGGTTCCTCCATCCATATCCTGGTCTTCAATACTATTAGCAGCCCAATCTGTTCCTTTTAAGTATCCAAAGTTTACTTTAGCAGCAAATTTATCACTAAATTTATGAGCCACTCTAATACTATAGTCGACGTATTGGTTGTCGCCAGCAGCTTCTTGTGAAGTTACCCCGCCTTTAAATGAAGCACTAATCCCTGAATGATCGAACGGGTTTTTACTTCGCATAAATAAGATTCCATTAAAGGCATTTGCACCATATAAAGCTGATGATGCTCCTGGTAATAGTTCTACACTTAAAACATCGGTTTCTGTCATTCCTACTAAATTCCCTATGGGAAAATTTAGAGCTGGTGTTGAATTGTCCATACCGTCTACCAACTGCATAAAGCGATTGTTTGCAAATGCGGCAAAACCTCTTGTATTAACAGATTTAAAAGTTAAACTATTAGTGTTTATGTCTACACCTTTTAGGTTTTCAAGGCCATCATAAAAATCGGCCGAAGCTGTATTTTTTATTTCTTTAAGCCCTAAACGTTCTACAGTTACGGGCGATTCGAAAATACGCTCGGGGGTTCTAGATGCAGAAATTACCACCTCATCTAATGATGTTCCTTCGCTAAGGACAAAATTAAGGACTTGATTATTTGTAGTAACTTCAATGACGGCCGATTCAAAACCAACCATACTAGCCTGAACAGAAAAAGGAGGATCTTGACTTACACTTAAGTTAAACCCACCATCAAAATCTGTAACAACTCCGGTAGAAGTTCCTGTAACAATAATGTTTGCTCCTGGAAGAGGTTGACCACTATCATCAACAACTGTCCCAGAAATTGTTGTTGTTTGAGAATAAGATAATCCACAAAAAAGCAACAGTAAAAAAGGAAGAATAGTTTTCATTTATAAGAATTAGTTTAATTTTTGGATTAGCAATATAAATATATATCGTATTACTTCCGCATAAAAACACAAAAAAATTATGCGCGCATAGTATTTTTTAACAAAAAACCATTACAAATATTGCTTGTTAAGTTAAAAATAAGGTATTTTATTGTGAAATAACAAAAATAGCACCCCTATAATTACAAATCAATAATTATAGGGGTGCTATTTTATTCTACAGTAACCGATTTTGCCAGGTTACGTGGTTGATCTACATTACAATTACGCATTACAGCAATATGATAAGATAAAAGCTGTAATGGAATTGTTGTTAAAAGCGGAGAAAAAGCTTCTTCAGAATCTGGAATTTCAATAATATGATCTGCAATTTCTTTTACAGCAGTATCTCCTGCGGTTACAACGGCAATAATTTTGCCTTTACGCGATTTTATTTCTTGAATATTACTAACCACTTTTTCGTAATGCCCTTTGCTAGTTGCTATAACAATCACAGGCATTCTATCGTCTATCAATGCAATTGGGCCGTGTTTCATTTCGGCAGCAGGATATCCTTCTGCATGAATATAAGAGATTTCTTTTAATTTTAAAGCACCTTCTAAAGCTACTGGGAAATTATAACCTCTACCCAGATACAAACAATTGGTAGACAGCAAATATTGTTTAGCAATTTCTTTAACATGTTCATCAACTTGTAATAACTGCTCTACTTTTTGAGGTATTAATTCTAATTCTTGCAAATTCAATCTGAAATCGGAACTAGACATAGTTCCTTTAGCTCTGGCTAAACGAAGGGCCATTAAAGTTAATACAGTTATTTGTGTTGTAAATGCTTTAGTAGAGGCAACACCTATTTCTGGACCGGCATGTGTATAGGCCCCGGCATCAGTTTCTCTGGCAATTGACGAGCCTACAACATTACATACACCAAAAACGAATGCGCCTTTAGACTTTGCTAATTTAATAGCGGCTAATGTATCGGCAGTTTCACCAGATTGTGAAATTGCTATAACAACATCTTTTTCATTTATTACCGGGTTTCTGTAGCGAAACTCAGAAGCATACTCTACTTCAACTGGGATTCTGGAAAATTCTTCAAAAATGTATTCGGCAACTAATCCTGCATGCCACGAGGTACCACAAGCTACAATAATAATACGATCTGCATTTAAAAAGGTTTTCATATTATCTTCAACTCCTGCCATTTTTATAATAGCTTCATCTCTTAAGAGCCTACCTCTATAGGTGTCTCTAATAGCTCTTGGCTGCTCATGAATCTCCTTTAGCATAAAATGCTCGTAGCCTCCTTTTTCTATTTGTTCAAGATTCATTTGAAGCTCTTGTACGTAAGGATCAACTAATGAGTCGTCTTTAATCTTTCTGATTTTTATTTCTTTTCCAAGCCTAATAATTGCCATTTCTTCATCTTCCAAATAAATGGCATTCTTAGTATATTCTATAAAAGGGGAGGCATCACTTGCAATAAAAAACTCATCATCACCTATACCAACAGCTAAAGGACTTCCAAGTCTTGCTATTACAACTTCACCTGGTTTATTTTTGTCGAAAACAGCTATAGCATAAGCACCAACCACCTGGTTTAAAGCAATTTGTACTGCTTTCCCAAGCTTTACATTTTCTTTCTTTTTAACATCTTCAATTAGATTAATTAAAACCTCTGTATCTGTATCAGATTTAAATGTGTAACCCCTAGAAATTAATTCTTTTTTTAATGAATCATAGTTTTCAATAATACCATTATGAATAATGGCCAAATCTCCTGAGTTTGATGCGTGAGGATGGGAATTTATGTCATTGGGAACACCATGAGTTGCCCACCTTGTATGACCAATTCCTAAACTACCATTTTTAGAGATTTCTTTTTCTGCCCGTTCTTCTAAGTCAGAAACCTTTCCTTTAGTTTTAGATATTTTAAGATCTCTCCCATCAAAAAGAGCAATACCAGCGCTATCATAACCTCTGTATTCCAAACGCTTAAGTCCTTCAATAATAATAGGATAAGCTTCTCTATGACCTATATATCCAACAATTCCGCACATAAGTAATTTTATTTAGTTTGGGTTAATACTAAGTAAACTTTAAAAGCTATTATCAACAATTTTAAAGCGTATTTAATATGAATTTATGTGGAGCAAATATGTAAAAAAAAATATCAACAAATGTCAAAATAGTACATAAAATTGATATTTTTTACGATGAAATTCATCCACACGAAATAAAACGAGATGTTTTTATAATAAAAAATTACAAATTAGGTTCAGTAAAAAATATTTCAAGTTTCATTTTTTTACTTGCATTTGGTCCGGTTACATTAGTGCCGTACAAAACAGTTCCTCTTGGAGTTAATTGAGCGGTTGATGGAATTTCAGAGACTTCACTCCCACTTTGTAAAGTTTTAAAACTGTTCGTTATATTTACATTATTCGATAACATAAGTCCTAATTTAGTGTTGGTCGAATCTTTAAGTAAAATATTATTAAGATGTTCGGTTATACGTATTTTATATTTAGCATTACCATTATCATCTTTTATTCTATGACCCAGGCTTATGATTTTAGAATTAACTGGATCTGAAGTATCTTCTGTAGGATCAAAAGTATAATCAATGGTTGGAATGTTGTTACTTATATCATAAGCATAAATTCTGTCATACTTGTGAAAATCCGGATCTCCTCCATCATCTGCATCTGCATGTTCATAAATAACAAGGTGGGCCTCGTTTATTAATTTTTTTAGAGGGTAATTTCCATTTACCTGAGGTAAATAGTCACCGTTTGCATCTAGCGCTCTATAGGTTTTTTTAAAGCACTCTAAAGCTGTTTCAGACGTCCCATCGCAATCTACCATACCGCTAAATAAATCTACTATGGCCATGGAACCTTCGGCACCTTTTAAATATAATTTTTCGTCGCCTAAAACGTCATCTCCATCAGCTAACGTCACACTATAATCATTGATATATGTATTTAGCCTATTGCCATTAAGGTTTAAGGTATAAGTATCTTGCAGTCTATCTCCCTCAATAGAAGAGTCCTTTGAATAGTATATGGTAATATTTGCTGTTGATAAATTAAAAAATGTCATATTACCCATGCCATTAATAGCTTCAGCTTTAAAATATAAACCTCTAAAATAATCTCTAAAATTATTGGCATTACTTAAAACGGGATCTCCTTCTTTTTCAAAAATTGTGGTTTTCCAATAATCTTCATCTAATTTAACTCTTAAAGCAGGAGTTTGCCTATCGAAAATAGCTTCGTCACCTTCCGTTGTTTTTAAAACATGGGTTTCACTACTCGGTACAAACTGTTCTTGCATATAAATAACATCACTTTTATGGTCATCAAAATTTATGACTGCATCATTTGTAACAGCAAAATTATCCGTATTGTTAATAGCGCCATCTGCTTTTGAATAATACAATTGTGTTTCATTAAACTCAGAGTTTGGATCAAAATTTCTTAAAAAGTAATTATTCCTATAAACCGTTAATTTTATTGGAGCACTGCCATATAAAGAGTCTTTAATAGTATATACTTCGTTACCATCATCGTCTGGCGAATCTGCGCTTACTTTATTAAAATAAGGCACTTTAAGAACTACAGAATCTATAACAGGGTTGTCACCAAAATTAGGATTAAACACATTTGGAGTTATTTGAGTAATAATGCTAGCTGTGGTTTGACCATATGCCGGATCGTTAAAAACCCCAAATAAATGAGATGACAAACCGTTAATTTGTAATGCAGCTAACTTTTTATTGTATGCCGCTATCTGAAGATTTGAATTATCGGTATTGAAGTTAGCATTATCTTTTCCTAGAACATCACTTTCAATGGTATTGAAATCTTTGTCGCAGGCTATAAATGATGCCATAACTAATAGAACAATACTTGAGAATTTAAGGGCTTTAAATGTTTTTTTCATGAGTGTTATTTGGCAAATGCCCTCTGGGGCTTTCATATCATTATTTTAAATGAAATTGGGATTAGCTAAAAATTTTTGTGTTAAAAAACTCTGTGTAAGCTTCGCCAAATTCATCTTTACTTTTGTAATCTAAAATAGGCTTATTTGATGCTTTTAAATAGGTTTCTAAAGTTTCAGGAATGTTTTCAGACCCTATTATTAATGCATCAGAATAATCAATAGCAACTTTCATTAAGTTACTATATGATGGTTCTTCAAGCGTTTTAATGGCATCTTCTTCAATACTATCAAACTTAATTTTATTAATCATGTCTTTGTTTAACGTATCATCAAAACTTTGATTGTATACAGAAGTCACTATTTTACTTTCGTTAAATAGTGGTTCGTCTTTGTAATACGCTTTTAAATATAAAGGCAATAATGAGGCTAACCAACCATGAACATGGATAACATCTGGTGACCAGTTTAATTTTTTAACTGTTTCTATAACACCTTTTGCAAAGAAAATGGCACGTTCGTCGTTATCAGAAAACAACTTGCCGTTTTCGTCTGTAAGTGTTGCTTTTCGCTTAAAATACTCGTCGTTATCAATAAAATAAACCTGAATACGTTCTTTTGGTATAGAAGCTACCTTAATAATTAATGGCATGTCTAAGTCGTTAATAACCAAATTAATTCCTGACAGCCTTATAACTTCATGTAATTGATGCCTTCTTTCATTAATATTACCATATCGAGGCATAAAAATTCGTATTTGACCACCTTGTTGGTTAACCAATCTAGGTGCCTCAAAAGACATGGATGAAATTTCAGTCTCCGGTAAATAAGGTACTACCTCAGATGATACATACAATACCCTCTTATCTTTCATATATTAGTTTTTGGTGTCTTTTTATGGCTAAATAATTAAATAGCTTTTTGAAAATTCAAAATAAAAAACACGCAAAAGTACAAAAATTTATGCTAATTGGTTGTAAAATATTAAGTTTGCAAGCGTTAATTTTTTATTAAATAATGAAGGTTTTTTCACAAAAAATGCAAATTTCTGCGAGAGTTGAGGAGTTAAAAGCCAAACAACTTACTATTGGGTTGGTGCCAACTATGGGGGCATTACATCAAGGGCATTTAGCTTTAGTAAAAAAAGCTTTAAATGAAAATGATAAAGTTGTAGTAAGCATTTTTGTAAATCCTACACAATTTGATAATAAGGAGGATCTTATAAAATACCCACGAACCCTAGATGATGATGTAGCATTATTAAAAACAGTTTCGAAAGGCCATATTTTAGTTTATGCACCAACAGTTGATGATATTTATAAGGGACGCACTGTTTCGCAAAAATTTGATTTTGATGGACTGGAGTTTGAAATGGAAGGTAAATTTAGAAATGGGCATTTTGATGGGGTTGGCACTATTGTAAAGCGTTTTTTTGAAATTGTAAAACCGCATCATGCTTATTTTGGTGAGAAAGATTTTCAGCAATTGTCCATAATTAAAAAACTAGTTGAAAAACACAACATTCCTGTTAAGGTGGTTGGCTGCCCTATTTATAGAGCACCTAATGGTTTAGCTATGAGTTCTCGCAATACACGGCTAAAACCAGAATATAAAAATGCAGCACCGTTTATTTATAAAACTTTAACAACTGCCAAAGAAAAATTTGGCACAAAAAGTGCTAGTAAAGTTTCGGAATGGGTTGAAAAAGTGTTTGCTAAACACCGTTTATTAAAATTAGAATATTTTATTATTGCTGACACTAAAACCTTAAAACCTGTAATAAGAAAATCAAACAAAAAAACATATAGAGCATTTATAGCTGTATATGCAGATGATATTAGATTAATAGATAATATCGCACTAAATTAATTACCTTTGCCATATGCAAATTCAAGTCGTAAAATCTAAAATTCACAGAGTAAAATGCACGGGTGCAGAACTCAACTATATAGGTAGTATTACCATTGACGAAGATTTAATGGATGCTGCCAACATTATTCAAGGCGAAAAAGTTCAAATTGTAAATAACGATAATGGGGAGCGCTTAGAGACCTATTGTATTCCAGGACCTCGACAAAGTGGTGAGATCACATTAAATGGTGCTGCAGCTAGAAAAGTAGCTGTAGGAGATACACTTATTTTAATCACTTATGCGTTTATGGATATTGAAGAAGCTAAGGTGTTTAAACCCGCTTTAGTGTTTCCAGACGAAGCAACAAACTTGCTAAAATAAACTTTTGAAACTAAATATTAAAAAGACTTTAAAAATTACACTCCCATTATTATTGGGAGTTTTTTTGGTTTGGTATTCTTTAAGAGATGTCCCTATACCAGTGATAATTGAGTATTGGGAATCATCAAATAAGGAATGGGTTCTCTTAGGTATGCTTTTAGGACTTTTAAGTCATCTATCCAGAGCATATCGTTGGCGTTTTCAATTAGAACCTATGGGCTACAAGATTAAATTAGGCAATAGCATTATGGCTGTTTTTGCTACTTATTTAATTAATTATACTATCCCAAGAGCAGGTGAAGTTGCCAGGGCGTCAATTTTAACAAACTATGAAGGGGTCCCTTTCGAAAAAGGGTTTGGTACTATTGTGGCTGAAAGAATAGCAGATTTAATTGTTATAATGGGCATTATTATTGTTACTCTTTTTCTTCAGTTTGATTTTATATATGCCTTTTTAGCTAAAAAATTTGATCCCTTAAAAATTGGAGTTGGGATAATTCTTTTAGGAGTGCTAGTGGTTTTTTTTATAAGATATATTAAAAAGAGTCGTTCAAAATTAGCCTTAAAGATAAAAGACTTTATTAATGGCCTTATAGAAGGTGCATTGAGTATTTTTAAAATGAAAAAAAAATGGGCATTTATATGTCACACCTTATTTATATGGGCAATGTATTTACTCATGTTTTACGTAACATCTTTTGCTATTAAAGATTTACATGGCATTTCAGCTGGGGCTATTTTAATTGGTTTCATTTCTGCAAGTTTTAGTATTGCAGCAACAAGTGGCGGTATTGGAGCTTATCCAATAGCTGTATCCCTAGCTTTTTCCATTTTTGGAATTGATAAAGATCCTAGTATTGCATTTGGTTGGATCATGTGGGCTTCACAAACACTGCTAATTATTCTCTTTGGAGGATTATCTTTAATTTATTTACCTATTTTTAATAGAATAAAATCTTTAAAAGAAGATTGACACGTTAAAAAAAACCGAAGATACCAATTTAAGATTTTTAAAAAGAAAAGTATCGGAAACAGCTTTTTAAACTTTCACTTAATTTCATACCTTGCCATTATAAATCTCAAATCATTTTTAAAATGAAAAAACCAATCCTTTTTCTATTAGCGCTATACGGTATTGTTAATGCTATGGATGCCCAGGTAAAATACGAAATTTTCGAGTCTTCAAAATTGGGGGAATCACGAGAAATTAAAATACAACTACCAAGAGGTTATGAAGCGAATCAAAACAAAAAATATCCATTATTTGTTGTTTTAGATGGCGATTATTTATTTGAAGCTGTAGCAGGAAATGTAGACTATTATTCTTATTGGGAAGACATGCCGGAAGCTATAGTCGTTGGTATTAACCAATTAGACAAGCGATTTGACGATTGTATGTACGGACAAAACTCGTTGCCTGTTGAAACGGGTGCTGCTTTTTATGAGTTTATAGGAATGGAGCTTATTCCATATATCGAAAAAAAATATAGAACCGAAAATTTTAGAGTTGCAGTAGGTCATGGAGAAACTGCCAATTTTATCAACTATTATTTATTAAAGCAACAACCATTATTCCAAGCTTATGTGGTTATTAGTCCAGAATTAGCACCCAATATGCTGGATTATATTCCTGAGCAATTGGGGAAATTGGAGTCTAAAATATTTTATTACTTGGCAAATACTAAAAATGATTCAAAGTCTGTAAAACAAATGACAGAGGCTTTAAATACAGATATCTCTGCTTTAGAAACCAAGAACATATTTTACAATTTTGATAGTTTTGAGGGTGCATCACATTATTCTGTACCTGCACATGCTTTACCTAAAGCCATAGAAAGTATTTTTTATGTATTTCAACCTATTAGTAAAAAAGAGTATAAAGAGGTTATTCTTAAATTAGACACATCTCCTGTTGAATATCTTCAGGAAAAATATCAAACTATTAACGAATTGTTTGGTCTAGAAAAACAAATTCTAATTAACGATTTTAAGGCTATTTCGGCTGCTATAGAAAAAACAGAACAGTTTGAGTATTTTGAAGCTTTAGGAAAAATAGCACGCAAAGAATATCCGAAAACGCTTTTAGGAAATTATTATTTAGCCCGTTTTTATGAAGAAACAGGTGAGCCCAAAAAAGCCATGCGAACGTATCAATCGGCGTACACTTTAGATGAAATTGCTGGGATTACAAAAGATTTAATGTTAGAAAAAGCAGATTTAATCAAATCAGATTTTGGATATTAATGGCTAAAGTTAAGACCACATTTTTTTGTCAGAGTTGTGGCAATCAATATGCAAAATGGCAGGGACAATGTACTGCTTGCAAAGCGTGGAATACCATAGTTGAAGAAGTTATTCAAAAACCAGAAAAAAGGGATTGGAAATCTTCAACATCGCTAGTTAAACGTGCATCTGTTCCATTAAGAATTAACGAGATTGACAGTTCTAAAGAAGCTCGATTAGACACTTTTGATACAGAATTTAATCGTGTTTTAGGCGGAGGAATCGTACCGGGCTCTTTAACCCTTTTAGGGGGAGAACCCGGAATAGGCAAGAGTACTTTACTACTTCAAATTTCATTAAAACTACCTTACAAAACCTTATATGTTTCTGGTGAAGAGAGTCAAAAACAAATAAAGATGCGGGCAGAACGCATCAATCCTACTAATAATAATTGTTATATTCTTACTGAAACCAAAACTCAAAATATTTTCAAGCAAATCGCTACGCTTCAACCAGATGTAGTAATTATTGACTCCATCCAGACTTTGCACAGTGATTATATCGAATCATCTTCCGGAAGTATCTCACAGATAAAAGCATGTACTACCGAACTTATAAAATTTGCTAAAGAAACTGCAACCCCCGTTTTATTAATTGGTCATATAACGAAAGACGGCCATATAGCTGGACCAAAAATTTTAGAACACATGGTAGATACCGTACTTCAGTTTGAAGGAGATCGCAATCATGTGTTTAGGGTTTTACGTGCCCATAAAAACCGTTTTGGTTCTACTAACGAATTAGGTATTTATGAAATGCAAGGCTCCGGGCTGAGAGAGGTTTCTAACCCTTCAGAAATTTTAATCTCTAAAAAAGATGAGGAGTTAAGCGGAAATGCTGTAGCTGCAACTCTTGAAGGTATGCGCCCACTAATGATTGAAGTACAAGCCTTAGTAAGTACAGCGGTTTATGGTACACCACAGCGTAGTGCCACTGGGTTTAATGCTAAACGCTTAAATATGCTATTAGCTGTTTTAGAAAAACGTGCCGGATTCCGGTTAGGAGCTAAAGATGTATTTTTAAATATTACTGGAGGTATTACGGTAGATGACCCTGCGATAGATTTAGCAGTTGTAGCTTCAATTTTATCATCAAATGAAGATATGGCTTTGCAAAAAGATTTTTGCTTTGCTGCCGAGGTTGGACTGTCTGGAGAAATTCGTCCTGTACAACGCGTAGAGCAACGTATTTTGGAAGCTGAAAAATTAGGGTTTTCAGCTATTTTTGTATCTAAATACAATAAAATCTCACTTAAAAATACAGGGATTAAAATTCAATTGATTTCCAAGATTGAGGATTTGGTTGAGATAATTGTTTAACCGCATTGCGAATGCAGGGAAGTAGCCTCATGGATAAAGTTGTGACTTAAAAGGCTACTTCAGTTATGCTTCCTTTGTAATAGCGTTAAATTATTAAACGTATTAGGGTCTTTTTTCTCAAAATTCCTTAAATTCGCGAACTTATAAGATTTAAGAGTAAATGAGCGCTAAATTTCCTGAATATAAAGGACTTGACTTACCAAATGTAGCTAACGAAATACTACAATATTGGAAAGAGAATAACATTTTTGAAAAAAGTGTTTCTACCCGTGAAGGAGCAACACCATATGTGTTTTATGAAGGTCCGCCATCGGCAAACGGATTGCCAGGAGTGCATCACGTTTTAGCACGTGCTATTAAAGATATTTTTCCGCGCTACAAAACCATGAAAGGATACCAGGTAAAACGCAAGGCGGGTTGGGATACTCATGGATTACCAATTGAATTGGGTGTTGAAAAAGAATTAGGCATTACTAAAGAAGATATTGGCAAAAGCATTTCGGTTGAAGATTATAATGCCGCCTGCCGTAAAGCCGTTATGCGCTATACTGGTGTTTGGAATGATTTAACAGAAAAAATGGGCTACTGGGTAGATATGGATGATCCGTATATAACTTATGAGCCAAAATATATGGAATCTGTTTGGTGGTTATTAAAGCAGATCTATAATAAAAGGTTATTGTATAAAGGTTATACCATCCAACCGTATTCGCCAAAAGCTGGTACCGGTTTAAGTTCGCATGAGTTAAACCAACCAGGAACATATCAGGATGTTACCGATACTACTGTGGTTGCTCAGTTTAAAGCGAATGAAAATTCACTTCCAGAGTTTTTACAAAATGAAGGACACATTCACTTTTTGGCCTGGACTACGACACCCTGGACATTACCAAGTAATACAGCTTTAACCGTAGGGCCAAAAATTGATTATGTTTTAGTTAAAACTTACAATCAATACACTTTTGAACCTATAAATGTAGTTTTAGCCAAACCTTTGGTTGCTAAACAGTTTGCAGGAAAATTTAATCAAGTTGAAGACAAAGCAGAATTACTAAGTTATAAATCTGGTGATAAAAAAATTCCATTTTACATTGTAAAAGAATTTAAAGGTAAAGATTTAGTTGGCATTACATACGAACAACTATTGCCTTACGCCTTACCTAATGATAATCCAGAACATGCATTCAGAGTGATCTCTGGAGATTTTGTAACTACTGAAGATGGGACCGGAATCGTACATACTGCACCTACTTTTGGAGCCGATGATGCTTTGGTTGCAAAACAGGCAACTCCAGAAGTGCCGCCAATGCTGGTAAAAGATAAAAATGATAACCTGGTACCGCTTGTAGATTTGCAAGGGCGCTTTCGTCCGGAAATGGGCGAATTTGCAGGAAAATATGTAAAGAATGAATATTATACCGATGGCGAAGCACCGGAACGTTCGGTTGATGTAGAGCTTGCCATCAAATTAAAAACAGAAAATAAAGCCTTTAAGGTTGAAAAATATAAACACAGTTATCCAAACTGTTGGAGAACCGATAAACCTATTTTATACTACCCGTTAGATTCCTGGTTTATAAAGGTTACTGATGTTAAAGATAGAATGCATGAGCTAAACAATACCATTAATTGGAAACCAAAAAGTACAGGAGAAGGGCGCTTTGGTAACTGGTTAGCCAATGCAAACGACTGGAATTTATCACGCTCACGCTATTGGGGAATTCCATTACCAATTTGGAGAACCGAAGATGGTAAAGAAGACCTATGCATAGGCTCGGTTGAAGAATTAAAAGCAGAAATGGAACGTGCCGTTAAGGCAGGCATAATGGAGGCTGATATCTTCCAAAGTTTTGAAGTTGGTAACAACTCTGAAGAAAACTATGCAAAACTAGACTTGCATAAAAATATAGTTGATAAAATCATACTGGTTTCTCCATCGGGAAAACCAATGAAACGCGAAAGCGATTTAATAGATGTTTGGTTTGATTCTGGCTCTATGCCTTATGCCCAGTGGCATTATCCGTTTGAAAACCAAGATTTAATTGATAAAGGAACCACCTATCCAGCCGATTTTATTGCAGAAGGTGTAGATCAGACCCGTGGATGGTTTTATACCCTTCACGCCATTGGAACCATGGTTTTCGATTCTGTTGCCTATAAAAATGTGGTATCTAATGGATTGGTGTTAGATAAAAACGGGCAAAAAATGTCGAAGCGTTTAGGTAATGCTGTTGATCCTTTTGAAACTTTAGGGCATTATGGAGCCGATGCAACACGTTGGTATATGATTTCTAATGCAAATCCATGGGATAATTTAAAATTCGATTTAGAAGGAATAGAAGAGGTTAAACGCAAATTCTTCGGAACACTTTACAACACCTATTCGTTTTTTAGCTTATATACTAATTTAGATAAATTTAGTTATGCTGAGGCCGATATTGCTTTGGAAGAACGACCAGAGTTAGACCGTTGGATCCTTTCAGAGTTACATACACTTATTAAAAAAGTAGATGCTTTTTATGCCGATTATGAGCCTACAAAAGCGGCGCGAGCCATCTCAAACTTTACACAAGACTATTTAAGTAACTGGTTTGTACGTTTAAGTAGAAGACGTTTCTGGAAAGGCGATTATCAGGTAGACAAAATTTCGGCCTACCAAACGCTTTATACCTGTATGGAAACCATTGCTAAGTTAGGCGCTCCGATTGCACCTTTCTTTATGGATAAATTGTATTTGGATTTAAATTCGGTTACAAAAAAAGAAGCTTTTGAAAGTGTACATTTAGCAGACTTCCCTGTATATAACGAGGCTTATGTTGATAAAAGTTTAGAACGCAAAATGGAAGCCGCTCAAACCATATCGTCTTTAGTTTTATCGTTAAGAGCAAAAGAAAAAATCAAAGTACGCCAGCCACTTCAAAAAATTATGATTCCTGTTGATAGTGTGCAACAAAAAGAAGAAATATTAGCTGTTTCAGAGCTAATAAAACGAGAAGTAAATGTAAAAGAAATTGAGCTTTTAGACGATGCTTCAGATATATTAGTTAAGCAAATAAAGCCAAATTTTAAAGTACTAGGACCTCGTTTTGGTAAAGATATGAAAGCCATTGCCAATGCAGTAATTAACTTTACAGCAGAAGATATTAACAAAATTGAACAAAATGGTAATTTGGATGTTGAAGTTAATGGAAAAAATATTATTTTAGAACGCACAGATGTAGAGATTACATCTCAAGATATTGAAGGATGGTTAGTTGCTAATGAAGGCACTTTAACAGTAGCTTTAGATGTAATGCTTACTGATGATTTGAAAAAAGAAGGTATAGCGAGAGAATTAATAAATCGCATACAGAATTTACGAAAAGATTCTGGATTTGAAGTTACAGACAGAATAGATGTTACGCTTCAAAAAGATGTTAATATTGAAAACGCCGTAAACCACAATATTGAATATATTAAAACAGAAACCCTAACGGAAGAATTAGAAATTATTGACCAAGTAGATAATGGTATAGAAATTGCTTTTGATGATGTAAATACCAAATTATTTATTCAAAAACATTAAGAATATGAGTTTAGATGCCAATGTAAGATATGCAGATAAAGATTTAGCAGAGTTTAAAGAACTAATTACAGAAAAAATAGAAAAAGCACAGCACGATTTAGAGCTTATTAAAAGTGCGTATATGAACGACCATAATAATGGTACAGAAGATACATCACCAACGTTTAAAGCCTTTGATGAAGGTAGTGCTGTAATGAGTAAAGAGTCGAATTCGCAATTAGCTATTCGTCAGGAAAAATTTATTCGTGATTTAAAAAATGCATTAATCAGAATTGAAAATAAAACTTACGGGGTTTGCAGAGTAACAGGCAAACTAATTAACAAAGAACGATTAAAATTGGTGCCACATGCCACCTTAAGTATTGAAGCTAAAAACATGCAATAACCTGTATTATATTATAAATAAAACGTCTCACTTTATGTCGAGGCGTTTTTTGTTTAAAACGCTATGTCACTAAAAAAATCCATTTATCTTATTATTATCATTTTGCTAATCGATCAGATAAGTAAGATTTATATAAAAACACACTTTGCCCTTCAAGAAAGTATTGAAGTTTTTACATGGTTTAAAATCTTTTTTATTGAAAACGATGGTATGGCATGGGGGACAAAAATTAGCGACTTTGTATCGTTTATAGACGATAGAACAGCTAAGGTAACTTTAACTGTATTTAGAATTATTGCCATTTTCGGGATAGGATATTGGCTGAACGATGCAGCCAAAAAACAAAGCCCTAAAGTTTTAATATTAGCCATCGCATTAATATTTGCTGGAGCCCTGGGTAATATTATCGATTCTGTTTTTTATGGCGTTTTGTTTAATGATAGCCACGGACAAGTTGCTACGTTTTTACCAGAATTAGGAGGTTACGACTCCCTACTCCATGGTAAGGTAGTAGACATGCTTTATTTTCCTTTATGGGAAGGATACCTCCCCGAATGGATACCTTTTAAAGGTGGCGAATATTTTACCTTTTTTAACCCCGTTTTTAATATCGCCGATATGGCGATAAGTACAGGTTTTATAATGCTTATTGTATTTAATAAAAAGGCGTTTGCTAAGAAAAAAGCTGAATCTGATGATTAAGAATAATTCTTTATATTTGCGTACAAACTACGCATATGAGTAAGCAATCTATAAAACTTTCAGTCGATGCTGTTGTATTTGGTTATGAAGAGGGCGAAATATCAGTATTACTAATTAAACGAAAATATGAACCCTTTAAGGGTAAATGGGCAATACCAGGGGGATTCGTTTTAAATGATGAATCCTTAGAAGAAGCTGTTGAAAGAGAGCTCCAGGAAGAAACTGGAGTTAAAATAAGTTATCTTGAGCAATTATATACCTTCGGAAAACCATCAAGAGACCCAAGAGGAAGAGTGGTTTCTGTTGCCTACTTTGGTTTAGTTAGACCTAATACATTTAAGATATTTGCTTCTACCGACGCTGAAGCCGTGGCATGGTTTAATATTAAAGAATTACCTAAACTCGCATTCGATCATAAAGACATTCTTAGAGTAGCTATTGAGCGCTTGCAAGGCAAGATTACTTACGAGCCTATAGGTTTTGAATTGCTAGATAAAAAATTCCCTTTTTCTGATTTAGAAAAGTTGTACACTACTCTACTGGGAAGAGAGATCGATAGACGTAATTTTAGAAAGAAAATAATAGGTCTGAATGTACTCGATGAATTAGATGAAAAAGTGTCGAAAGGCTCAGGTAGACCAGCAAATTTATTCCAGTTTAATCAAAAACGCTACTTTCAACTTAAAAAGGAAGGAATAATTTTCGAAATATAACTTATTTATAATCAATATATTAAGTATTTTGTGTAAAAAAAACACAAAATATATTTGGAAGTTTTGTTTTCTCATTTTACATTTGTGTTATAATTACGCAAATTAATAATTTAAAACCCAAAGTTATGTTAGGAATAAATTATATCAAATTCGACTCAATGAACTATGTGATTCATTATAAAGGAGGTAAAATCAAAAAAGAAGGAAGAGGTTTATCATTCTTTTATTTTTCTCCCAATTCATCAATTGTTTCTATTCCTGTACAGAGTAACGATTTTCAATTTGTATTTAACGAAACTACAAAAGACTACCAGGAAGTTACATTACAAGGGCAAGTCACCTATAAGATTCAGAACCCAAAACAACTCGCTGAAGCTTTAGATTTTACTGTAAATAAGAAAAAACAGTATTTAAAGAATGACCACGAAAAAATTCAACAGCGTATCATTAATGAAGCTCAAACGGCCAGTGCATCTATCATACAACGCTTAAGTTTAAAGGAAGCCTTAAGAAAGCTTGAGGCGATTGAAACTGAAATATTTAATAATGTTCAGGAATCAAAAACTGTTCAAATGCTTGGTTTAGAAATATTAAGTGTAAATGTACTTGGTGTCACTCCTAATCCTGAAATGGCTCGTGCTTTAGAGGCACAAATGAGAGAGTCTTTGCAAAAGGAAGCAGATCAGGCGATCTACGAGCGTAGAAACTTTGCTGTGGAACAAGAGCGTATGATAAAGGAAAGTGAATTAAATACAGAAATAGCTGTTGAAGAGAAACAAAAGCAAATTGTTGAAAAGAAAATGGAAACTGATGTTGTAAAGCAACAAAATGATCAGAAACTTAAAGAAATGGAAATGACATCCAGTATCGCTTTAGAAGAACAGAAAAAGGAGCTCATCGATATACAGGTAACTAATGAGAAGAAAGAAGCTGATACAAATGAGTATGTTCTAAATGCCAGATTAAAGCCTTATAAAGAATTAGATTGGAAAACATTAATGGCTATTAGCAATAATGGAAATGACCCAAGTAACAATATAGCTTTAGCTTTTAGAGAGTTGGCTGAAAATGCTGATAAAATAGGAAACCTAAATATTTCTCCTGAACTATTAGATGCTATTATAAGTAGTAAATCATAAGTAAAATGAACTTTGAAAGAGTAATCATAATAAGAGATAAAACCAGGCTTGAGCAACTCATCGAAAGATTTAACTCAAAAGCTCAGGCCAAGTTTTACATTGAACGATCTGAAGGTGATTTTGAATATTATGAGACAGAAAATGATAGGTTCTATAAATCTCTAAATAAAATTCAAGAGACCATTTCAAAGCGTTTAAAGTATAAAGTTATTGATCGCTCGTTTCTGCCAACTTATATTTTTACTGAACAAGATTTAGTCGTTGTTATAGGGCAAGATGGATTAGTAGCTAACACAGCGAAATATGTAAATGGTTTGCCGATAATAGGTGTTAATCCGGATTCAGAACGGTATGATGGTATTCTATTAAAGCATACACCTAATGGATTGGATACAGTCATCAAAAATGTTCTAAAAGGAGATTTTGCAACTAAATTGGTAACAATGGCTAAAGCGACATTAAATGACGGTCAAACTTTATTAGCCTTTAACGATTTTTACATTGGGGCAAATTCTCATGTATCTTCAAGATATGATATTGAATTTAAAGGCAAAAAAGAGAGACAATCTTCCAGCGGAATTATAATTTCAACTGGTGCTGGATCTACAGGTTGGTTAAGCTCTATTTATAATATGGCAAATAATATTAATAGACACCAAACCAACAAAGAAAGAAGGAGACAATCATTAATTCGTTGGGAAGATGAAAAACTTGTATTTGTGGTTAGAGAGCCTTTTTTAAGCAAGGTCACTCAAACGGATATCGGTTTTGGATTTATAACTAAAAGACAAACATTAAAAGTTGAATCTAATATGCCAACTAAAGGTGTTATTTTTAGTGACGGTATTGAATCTGATTTTTTAAGTTTTAATTCTGGAAGTCATGTTGAAATAGGCATAGCAGATGAAAAAGCTAATTTGATAATATAAAATGAAAACAATAACATATTTAAAAGGAGACGCAACAGCTCCACAAGTTGAAGGAAATAAAATAATTGTGCACATCTGTAATGATATAGGAGGATGGGGCAAAGGATTTGTACTGGCTATCTCAAAGCAGTGGCCAGAACCCGAAAAAGCATATAGAGAGTGGTATAAAAATAAGGATAATAACAATTTTGCATTAGGAGCAACTCAAGTAATTCAAGTATCGGAAGACCTGTTTATTGGCAATATGATTGCTCAGCAGGGGTTAAAACGAGTTAATAATATCGCCCCTATTAGATATGAGGCTGTTAAGTCTTGCCTTAGTATAATTGCAACTGAAGCAAAGAAGTTAAATGCAAGTATTCATATGCCTAGAATAGGTTGTGGGTTAGCAGGAGGAAAATGGGAAGAAATAGAACCTATAATACACGAAACTTTGTCTAATAATAACCTAGAGGTTTTTGTGTATGATTTTGAATAAACAATGAAAATAAATGTTATACAATCTGACATTACAACTGTTAAAGCTGATGCAATTGTTAACGCAGCTAATTCTTCATTACTTGGAGGTTCAGGAGTTGATGGTGCCATTCATAGAAAAGGAGGCTTAGAAATTTTAAAAGCTTGTCAAGAAATAAGAAATAAGCAAGGGAAATGTAATGTTGGAGAAGCAGTCATCACAACTGCTGGAAAACTTGATGCTAAATATGTTATTCATACGGTTGGTCCTGTATGGAATCATGGAGGGGATGAAAAGGAACAACTTTTAAGCAAATGCTATGAAAACTCAATGAATCTGGCCATAGAAAACAAGGTTAGAAGTATTGCATTTCCAAACATAAGTACTGGTATTTATAAATTTCCAAAAGATTTAGCAGCTCAAATTGCAATAGAAGTGATAAAAAACTTTAAAGATCAAGAAATAATTAATGAGGTTATTTTTGTTTGTTTCGATAAAGAGAATTTTAATTATATAAAAAAAGCACTAAATACTTAAAATTACTAAAACCCATAAACTTTATTTGGCGTTACACAATAATCCAGCCCAATATCTCCTTTGTGTATATCTTTAATTTCATCTTCAGCTTCAAAAAAAGACAATCCAATTTTAATGGTTTTAGGTTTGCAATTGGCTAAAAAATGATCATAAAACCCTTTGCCATAGCCTACACGGTTCCCTTGCTTGTCAAACGCTAAAAGAGGCACAAAAACGACCTCTATTTTTTTGTCATCAATTTTAATTCCATCAACGGGCTCAGGAATATTCCAATGGTTCTTTTTAATAATAGTATTATCAGTTAAAAGGTAATTAATTAAAGTTGTTGTTTTAAAATCACTTTTAGAAATTACAATATTTTTGTCTTTACCAGCAAGAATGTTTAAAATATAATCGGTATTAATTTCTTTATGTACTTTAATAGATAAAAAAATATGATAAAACGATTGCTCCCAAACAGGAAGTTTTAATATTTGATTAGCTATTGCAATGCTTAAATCTTCTATTTGATTTAAGGTTAAATTTTTACGAAGTGATTTGTATTTTTTACGTAAATCAGACTTAGTCACTGTTAGCGTTTTAGTTTGGTAGTAATATGAAAAAGGGCATCACCCTGATACACTATTGGCAACTCATTTATATTAATAATATAACCAGAATTTGAAGCTCTAACAAAGTAATTAAACTTGCCGTAAGGATCGGTTATATTGCCAATAATATCTTCTTTTTTTACATGAGTCCCGATAGACACAGATGCTTTAAACATGCCAGAATATTTAGCGCGAAGCCATTTACTATTGTCAATAAAAATACATTCTTTTTTAGGTTTTGAAGATTTAAAAACGGTTTTTAGCATGCCTAAATGTTTTAATATACGCTTAGAGCCGTTAACTCCGGAGTTGGTTACAGTATCATCAATATGAAATGACTTTCCGCCTTCAAAAAGGAGGAGTGGTTTCCCTAATTTATTACAAGTGGTTCTAAAAGATTTAGATAAGTTTTTAGAATATAAAACAAAAGGGGGACCAAATATTTTTGCTAAAGTATCTAGATCTTTATTTTCTTTAGAATACCTAAGCTGAGGCGCATTAAATCGTCCTGAACCACCAGTATGAAAATCAATTATTAAATCGACATGAGGTACAATATCTTTTATAAGTTTATGGGCTACTCTACTTGCTAAAGACCCATTTGGGCTCCCCGGAAACACACGATTCAAATCACGGCCATCAGGAAACTCTCGCTTTAAATTAATAAACCCAAAAATATTGATAACAGGCATACAAATAATAGTGCCACACTTGGGTTTATTAATACCTTTAGCTATAAGTTGCCGTACAATCTCAACACCATTTACCTCATCACCATGAATGCAGGCTGTAAACAA
>CBDDAJ010000031.1:0-15722 GCA_965224845.1 Wocania sp. | reverse complement strand
CGAGCAAAAGAGTATGATGCCTTAAAGAAAAGTGGGAAACCCTATAGGAAAGATATTGAACTAGATGTGCTGGCTCAAATTTTAAACAAAGAGCGTTATATTTCTTGCCACTCTTATGTGCAAAGCGAAATTAATATGCTTATGAAAGTTGCAGAACGCTTTAATTTTAACATTAATACGTTTACACACATTCTTGAAGGTTATAAAGTTGCCGATAAAATGAAAGCCCATGGTGTAGGAGGCTCAACATTTAGTGATTGGTGGGCCTATAAATATGAGGTGAATGATGCCATTCCTTATAATGCAGCCATTATGCATAATGCCGGGGTAACCGTAGCCATTAATAGTGATGATGGGGAAATGTCTCGCCGTTTAAATCAAGAGGCTGCAAAATCTGTTAAATACGGTGGAATTAGTGAAGAAGAAGCTTGGAAGTTTGTTACACTTAATCCTGCAAAATTATTACATATTGATGACCGTGTTGGCAGTATTAAAGTAGGTAAAGATGCAGATGTTGTGCTTTGGTCGCACAACCCATTATCTATTTACGCTAAAGCTGAGAGAACCATTATTGAAGGGGCCACTTATTTTGACTTAAAACAAGATAAAATAAAACGTAAAACAATAAAACATGAAAAAAGCGAACTTATTAATATGATGATGCAAGCTAAAAATAAAGGCTTAAAAACACAGCCTATAAAAAAGAAAGTAAAAGAGCATTTGCATTGCGATTCTATTGATAACGATTACCAACAATAAACTTATTACACATGAAAAATTATAAAATAGTATGCTTATCTATTATATTATTGTGTTCTTCAATAGTAATAGCACAACAAACACCTGCTCCAAAACAAACAAACCCAATAACTATTGAAGGAGCTACCGCTCATTTAGGCAACGGTAAAGTTATTGAGAATTCGCTTATCATGTTTAATGATGGTAAAATTACTTTTGTTGGTAGTGCCTTATCAAAAATAGCTCGTACTGGTAAAATTATTGATGGAAAAGGTAAACATGTATACCCTGGTTTTATATTACCAAATTCAACTTTGGGTTTAGTTGAAATTGACGCTGTAAAAGCAACAGATGATGATGCAGAAATGGGATCATGGAATCCGCATATTAGAAGCTTAATAGCTTATAATGCTGAATCTAAAATTGTGGAATCTATGCGTCCTAACGGTGTACTTTTAGGACAAATTACCCCTCGTGGAGGTCGTATTTCGGGGACTTCATCAATTGTACAATTTGATGCCTGGAATTGGGAAGATGCCACGGTAAAGACTAATGATGGTATTCATATGAATTGGCCAAATAGCTTTACCAGAGGACGTTGGTGGCTTGGTGAGGCCCCAGGACTTAAAGCCAATAAAAATTATGCAAATCAGGTTACTGAAATTACTAATTATTTTGAAGCAAGCAAAGCCTATAATAAAACAAGTGGAACTATAACTAACCTGCCATTCGAAGCTTTACAGGGTGTTTTTGATGGCTCAAAAACACTTTATATAAATGTAAATGATGAAAAAGGTATTATCGATGCCATAAACTTTTCGAATAACCACACTATAAAAAAGATGGTAATTGTAGGCGGTAGAGACGCCTATAAAGTTGCAAAGCTGTTAAAACAAAATAATATTTCTGTGCTTTTACAGCGTGTACATTCCAGGCCAAATAATGACGATGATGATTATGATTTACCTTATAAAAAAGCAAAGCTTTTAGTTGATAATGGTGTTATGGTAGCACTTCAAGCTAGTGGGCAAATGGAGCGTATGAACTCCAGAAACCTACCTTTTTATGCGGGTACTACAGTAGCTCATGGCTTAACCAAAGAGCAAGCTTTACAGCTTATTACAATAAATCCGGCTAAAATATTAGGCATTGATGCTAATTATGGCAGCTTAGAGGTTGGTAAAAGTGCCACTCTTTTTATTAGCAAAGGTGATGCTTTAGATATGCGAACTAATAGTATAATCCATGCCTATATTGATGGCAGGAAAATACGTTTAGACACCCATCAAACTAAACTCTGGAAACGTTATTCTGAGAAATTTAAAAATCAATAAAAACAAAAAGCTTCGTAAATTTTACGAAGCTTTTTGTTAAAATTATTTATTATTCTATAATTTTTGCACCTTCAGGCACTTCAAACAAAGCATCTGATGGTTTTTCTTTTGATAGAATTACATTGATAAATTTTAAATCGCTACGCTTTGTTGTTGGCTTATTATTTTGATAATTATACCAGGTTAAAGTTTCTGGTAGCAACAACCCTTCAATAGTTTGCCAATTACTATATTTTATAAAATGAAACTCTTTACTCTTTTCTTTTGAAAAATACGTTACTGTATAACCCAACCAAGCCATTTTATTCGTTTTAGAATCGTAATACAAAATATATTCGTCTTCTGGCGACTCCCCTATTCCTGCCTGATATGAAATTTTAACTCCCGGGTATACCTTATCTTCAAAGGTTAATGGCTCAACATCTTCATAAATAATACCATCATCACCTAGGATAAAAGGCATAGCATAAAAGTAAGACATTAAGTTATAATAAAATTTAGCATTGCCCTTATAGGCTAATGTGTCTTGCTTTAACCAAACTTTTTTACCATTAAAGCCTATTTTAAATGCATTCGTTTCTATTAAGGATTTTCTACTTTTTAAAGCTGTTGTTGTTTTTTCATTGCCTTCAGACTGTTCTGTCTCAAACACCAAATTCTCCATGGTGTTCCAAGAATCAATACCACCATGGGCATCAAATATTTTTAAAATGTTTTCTGGATATGCTTTAGAAGCAATTGTAGTTACAGTTTCTTCTGCTTCTGTACTGTCTTTTTTTGTTTCTGGTGTTTGCTTGCAAGAGGCAAGTAAGACTACTAGTAATAATAGAAAAATGTTTTTCATTTTGTTTAAATTGGTTTGATGAGTTTGTCGGCTTTTAAAAGCCTATATTACAATTCAAACCAATTTATTCAACTATTAATTTTCTTGTAAGTTCGTTAACACCATCATTTACCCTAAGAAAATACAAACCACTTTTTAAAGCAGAAACGTTTAATTGAACTGCTCTGCTTTGCAATTGATTTTTACCACTAAAAATCATTTTCCCATGAATATCATAGATTATAGTTTCTACACTTTTACCAAAATTTTTATTAAATTTTAATTCAACCAAATTATTTGCTGGATTTGGAAATAATACAAACCCTGAATCACTAAATTTTTCGTTAGAAAGCGTAGTTATAAATTCTGTATGAAATGTATTGGTTACAACTGCTGGATTAAAATCAAAATAGATCTCGGCTGTATTTGGTATAATATCTCCAACACTATAACCAGTTGCCGGTTTTATTTTATAATATACATAACCATGACTATTAGGCTCGTCCATATCTTCACTTGGTAAATGAATATCATCAAATTTCCAATTTAACTGATTATCTACTCTAGTAAACACATTAGTATGGCTTGAAGACAGCATTTGAATAGTTGACTTATCTAAACGAGAATCCAAGGTATTATCAATAGATACATTTATAGCATCAGCAGTTCCAACATTTTGAAACCTTACCGTATAATATAAATAATCAGTAGTTTCAAAATCGCTATAAAGAATTTCCGGCCCATGAGATTCTGCAATATCATTTGGATCATAAGAACCTATTACAACTTCAGATAATACAGACGTGTTGTTTTCAGTAGATAAATCAGTTACCGAATAAGTCGCTGTATTAGTTAATAAAGTCCCTAAGCTTGTTGAAACAGGAACATTCATTTTTATTGTAACTGTTTCTTGTTCGTTTGGAGCTAAATTAAAAAAATCTAAAGTAAAGCCTGTTGAGGTATTAGTCACCATATTTCCAGAATCTACATTTGTAACATTATTAAACGTAATTGAAGCATCATAGATAAATTCTACGGTACCAGAAGTTACGGTCTCTAATCCCTTATTTTTAATTACTAAACGGTTAATATAATCAAACCCGGGTCTTGGTGGTACATAAGACACTAAATAAACGGCTATATCACCGCAATTTTTATTTTTAGTAATTGGAAAATTATAGGTTACCATATTTCCATTTGTTGCGCTTACATCTTCGTATAAAGGAGTTGTAATGGTATAGCATCCCAGATATTCATCATATAAACTATAACTTATGTTATAAGTATTATTATCATTGTCACTTATAATTGAAAACGATCCAGATGAAGAACTTACAATGTGCTGAATACCATCATTATTGGCTTCATAAGTAAAAATCCCATTTACAAAAAGAGTTTCATTGTTTTCAAAAGTACCGCTGGTATCTTCATCATAAAATGCATTGACTTTAATAACTCCAGAATTTGAGCAATCCTTTACAACTAAATCAAAGGTTGTTATAACAAAACATCCTGTAAGGTCATCCATAACATTCACATATATAGTTTGCGGATTACTAAAATTTGTAAAAGAAAATGGCAACTGATTAATTTTATTCTCAGCATCAGATTGTGTAGAATGGTATGATATTGACAGACCCGTTTGGCTACCAATTATTTCAGCATTTTTAGAATATAAATCAAATACTTCTACACTATCCATACTTGTATCGTCACAAACCTCATATATTAGAGGTTGATTAATACCAGGAGCAGGTATAACCTCAATGCTTCTATCTGTTGCGGTAAGAACATCATGTGTTCCTCCTGTTAAGACTTTTCTATTGGCTCTTAAGTAAAAAGACGTTTTGCCAGCAGTATTAGTATACGACTCTGGGTTTTGAATTGCGTTCACCTCACTATTCATATCATTTTCTGTTAAATAATAAAAAATAGGATAGTAATCTTCTTCATTAACCGTATCAAGAGAAGAAAGGCAAAATTGATTAAAAGGAAATAATTCTCTAAGGTTTAAAACAAGTATACCATCTTGATTCTCGTCACAGATTTCCAAAGTTTCAAAAATACCGCATGGTGGTGGTGGACCTTGTTGTGAATAAATAGAAATTGAAAGTAAAATGAATAAACCGAATAGTAACCTTTGTTTCATTTAGTTTTTATATTTTATTTAATCGTTACATGTAATGCTATATTAATGTTTTCCATATTTAGGGTTATAGCATTTCATATTTGTAGTAAATTTGCAAAAACAAAACTAGTAAACAATTGCCTACAAAGTCAATTACCAGTACACAAAACCAAATTATTCGACAACTTGCTCAATTAAAAGATAAGTCGCGCGAACGTAAAAAAAACGGACTCTTCTTAATTGAAGGAAAACGCGAGATCGCTTTAGCTTTAAAAAGCGACTACAAGTTAGAAACCATTTTATTTTATCCTGAATTATTTTCTTTAGAACAGGTAAACGATTTGACAAACAAACCAATAAACACTATAGAAGTTTCTAAAGAAGTGTATCAAAAATTGGCATATCGAGATACAACTGAAGGCATTTTAGCAGTTGCAAAAACTAAAACAAATACTATAGATAGTTTAGCTTTTAAAACCAAATCGCCTTTAATTTTAGTGGCTGAGGCTCCTGAAAAACCTGGTAACATAGGTGCTATTTTACGAACTGCCGATGCGGCCCATGTAGATGCTGTTATCATAGCAAACCCCAAAACCGATTTATACAACCCCAATATTATTAGGTCTAGCGTTGGTTGTATCTTTACCAATCAAATTGCAACAGGAAGTACTTCAGAAATCATACGTTTTTTAAAAAAGAAAACTATTAATATATACTGTGCGGCTTTACAGGCTTCAGTAAATTATCACACTCAAAATTACACCAAAGCATCTGCACTTGTTGTAGGTACAGAAGCTACAGGTTTAAGTAATGAGTGGTTAGAAAATTCAACTCAAAATATTATTATTCCTATGCAAGGAGAAATTGATTCTATGAACGTTTCGGTTGCCGCAGGAATTCTTATTTTTGAAGCCAAACGACAAAGAAATTTTAAATAAGAAATGTTATTCAGAGCGAAACGATGAATCTTTTTAAACTATAATTAAGATTTAAACAGATTGCCACATCGCTAATAAAGCGTCTCACAATGACAGCATCATATAAATTATGACCGAAAACACACTATTTTATATCATTATTGCCATTATCATTATCAACTTTATGGTGGATAAAATTCTGGATGCATTAAATGCAAAGCATTTTAATGATACTTTACCTGAAGATTTACAAGATGTTTATGATGATGCAGAATATAAAAAATCTCAAAACTATAAAGCTACAAATTACAAATTTGGATTATTAACCTCATCATTTTCCATCCTATTAACCTTAGGTTTTTTATTTTTTGATGGATTTGAGTTCGTTGATAATATAGCTAGGAGTTACAGTAATAACCCCATTATAATCGCTTTAGTTTTCTTCGGGACTATTATAATTGGTAGCGATATAGTAACCACTCCCTTTTCTTACTACAGCACATTTGTTATTGAAGACAAGTTTGGGTTTAATAAAACAACTGTTAAAACTTTCTTTTTAGACAAAATAAAAGGCTGGCTTATGATGATTGTTTTAGGGGGAGGCATTTTAGCTTTAATCATTTGGTTTTATGAAGTTACCGGAGCCTATTTTTGGTTATACGCCTGGGGCTTAGTAGCCCTTTTCACCTTGTTTATGAATATGTTTTACTCCAAACTTATTGTGCCTTTATTTAATAAGCAAACCCCTTTAGAAGCCGGAAGTTTACGTGAAAGCATATCTGAATATGCTCAAACCGTAGGCTTTAAACTCGATAAGATTTTTGTTATTGACGGCTCAAAACGAAGTACTAAAGCCAATGCTTATTTCTCTGGTTTTGGCAGTGAAAAACGTGTAACACTTTACGACACTTTAATTAATGATTTAGATAATGATGAAATTGTTGCCGTTTTGGCACACGAGGTGGGGCATTACAAAAAGAAACATATTATTTTTAATTTGTTTGCTTCTGTTTTATTAACCGGGTTAACACTTTACATTTTATCATTATTTATTTCTAATCCACTATTATCAAATGCTCTAGGTGTTGAAATTCCAAGTTTCCATATAGGTTTAATTGCCTTTGGATTACTTTACTCCCCTATTTCTGAAATTACCGGATTGATTATGAATGTATTTTCCAGAAGGTTCGAATATCAGGCCGATGATTATGCTAAAAACACCTATAAAGCGGAACCGTTAATTACTTCTCTAAAAAAACTATCTAAAAATAGTTTGAGTAATTTAACACCACATCCTGCTTATGTATTTATGCATTATTCGCATCCTACCTTATTGGAACGGATTAAGAATTTGAGAAAGTAAGCTACGCTTTATTTAAGGTTTACTTATCTTGGCTTTATCAGAAAAATTAGCTAGCTTCGTTCAATAACCGATAAAGTTTATTGAAACAGAACTCTATTTTCGCATTAGCCACAAGCACAATGACAACGATTAAAAAACATTCAGAAATTTCACAACTATGGTTAAGCTATAAAGAAGGTATCAAATATTACATTTTAAAAAAAGTGAAAGATGAATTTGTTGCGAATGACCTGTCTCACGATGTGTTAATGAAAGTATACAACTCCTGTTGTTCGGAAAATAAAATTCTAAATATTCGTTCATGGTTATTTCAAATTGCTCATAATACTGTGGTTGATTACATGAAAAAAACAAAAAAAATCACAAATAATATCCCTGAGTTATTTGATGAAAATGAAATTAATTCCTATCAAGGAGCAGATACTTTTGTCAATCCACTGCTTCAATTAATTCCTGAAAAATATGCTATCCCATTAAAATTATCCGATTTAGAAGGGCTCAAACAGGCAGAAGTAGCCAAAAAATTAAATTTAAGTCTCACCGCCACTAAAAGTAGAATACAAAGATCCCGCAAGCTATTAAAAGAGAAAATTATTGAATGCTTTGATCTAGAATTAGATGATAAAGGAAAACCTATCTCTTTTGAGGTTAAAATAACTTGCAAGCCTTTACAAGAATTTAAAAATAAATAAAAATACTGCGTCTTTTTTAGCACTTAGCAGTCTTGGTTATAAATATATTATCATAATTAAATTTTATAACATGAAAAAAGACAATTTGCCAATAGCTATTATCGGAGGAGGTCCAATAGGCTTAGCAACAGCAGCACACCTTAAAAAAAGCAAGCAGAGTTTTATTCTTTTTGAGTCTGGGGAAAATGTTGGAAATAATATTTTAACTTTTGGACATATCAGACTATTTTCTCCTTGGAAATATAATATCGACAAGGTTGCTGAAGAACTATTAAGAGATGCACAAATACCTATCCCTAATAAAAGTCGAATTCCATACGGGAAAGAAATTGTAACAGATTACTTAAAACCCTTATCTCAATTAAAAGGAATTAAAGAACATATACACTTAAATTCTAAGGTTACCGCCATTGGTAGAAAAGGCTTAGATAAAATGAAAACATCTGGTAGAGAAAAACTTCCTTTCAATATTCAAGTAATCGAAAATGGGAACCACAAAGCTTATGAGGCAAAAGCCATAATTGATGCTTCAGGAACATGGCAAAACCCTAACCCGCTTGGTTCTGGAGGGGTATTTGCTATCGGAGAAGCAGAAAACGCATCTCATATTCATTACGGAATGCCAGATATCACAGGAAGTGAAATGAAAAAATTCACTAACAAGACTGTTTTAGTAATTGGTAGTGGTCATTCAGCTATTGGTTCTATAATAGCATTGAACAAACTAAAAAAAAGATACTCAAACACAAAAATTCACTGGTTATTAAGAAGAAAAGACATTAAAGAAGTTTATGGCGGTCAAAAAGCAGATCGTTTTCAAGCAAGAGGAAATTTAGGTATACAAATCGAAAAATTAGTAAATACTGGTATTCTTAAAATTCATACTCCGGTTTATATCCACAAAATCAAAAAAAGTAATGGGCAATTAATTATAAACGGGATTTGTAATGAAAACGTGTTTACTTTAGATGGGATTGATGAAATTATAAGTAGTACTGGTAGTCGACCAGATTTTAGTTTTTTAAGAGAAACTCGTTTTAATGCGGATGCAGCCTTAGAAAGTGTTCCTAAGCTGGCTGAATTAATTGATCCTAATATCCATAGTTGTGGTACTGTTCGCCCTCATGGAGAAGCAGAGTTAAGACAAATAGAAAATGATTTTTATATTGTTGGAATGAAAAGTTATGGACGTGCACCAACATTCTTAATGGCAACAGGATATGAGCAAATCAGGTCTATCGTTGCCCATATGAATGGTGATTTTGAATCTGCAAAAAACGTAAAACTAGATTTACCAGAGACAGGGGTTTGCAGTTCGAATATCAGTTTTAATGCCCCTGTAGAAAATAATAACTATACCACTTCATCAAATTGTTGCAATTGATTTGTTGTGAATAATGATTTTTTTTACTTTTTGAGACTAAAACCAGTGACTAAGAAAGTGCAAACTCCAGAGGTTTGTGCTTTTTTGTATTTTGGTTGCTACTAAAAAATGCAGTGTATTTATCCTCTACTACTCATACACAAACATGTTAAACGAACCTTTTCAAAAATAAACCAAATTTTAAATATAAAACCACGAATAAAAGCGTGTTAAAACGCCCAAAAATTGATAATCCAAATAATAATGTATCTTTGCGCCTTGAAACTCAAAACGAGTTTAAATTCCTCAGGGTGAGGATGTGTTACTGGAAGTTTAAGGTTAAGTATGTCGATGCGCTTCTTTATGTAACACTACATAATACAATCGCATACATTAAACAAAAATGAGCACATTTAAAGATTTAGGTCTTAATGAGAACCTATTACACGCTATTACAGATTTAGGTTTTGAAAAACCTAGCGAAGTACAGGAAAAAGCAATCCCAATTTTATTAGAATCGGAAACCGATCTGGTGGCACTAGCACAAACCGGAACTGGTAAAACGGCAGCCTTTGGTTTCCCTATGTTAGAAAAGATTGATGTGGATAGCAGAACAACACAAGGATTAATTCTATCGCCTACCCGTGAGCTTTGTTTACAAATTACTAACGAAATGAAACAATACGGTAAGTACTGTAAAGGGCTTAACGTAGTGGCTATTTATGGTGGGTCCAGTATTACAGATCAGGCTAGGGAAGTTAAACGTGGAGCGCAAATTATTGTGGCTACACCAGGGCGTATGAAAGATATGATTAGCAGGCGTTTGGTTGATATTTCTAAAATACAGTATAGCGTTTTAGACGAAGCCGATGAAATGCTTAACATGGGTTTTAAGGAAGACATTACCGATATATTATCGCATACACCTGATGATAAAAGCACTTGGTTGTTTTCGGCAACAATGCCTAGAGAAGTTGCAGCTATTGCTAAAAATTTTATGCATACCCCTCAGGAAATCACTGTGGGCAGGAAAAATGAAAGTACCAGTAATGTATCTCATGAATACTATTTAGTTAATGCCAGAGACCGTTACCATGCTTTAAAACGTTTAGCAGATGCTAATCCTGATATATTTTCTGTGGTTTTTTGCAGAACTAAACGCGACACGCAAAAAGTTGCTGAAAAACTCATTGAAGATGGTTATAATGCCGGGGCATTGCATGGTGATTTGAGTCAGAATCAGCGTGATTTGGTTATGAATGCGTTTAGAAAAAACCAAATACAAATGCTTGTTGCTACAGATGTGGCTGCACGTGGTATTGATGTTGACGATATAACCCATGTTATAAACTACCAATTACCAGACGAAATTGAAACTTACACACACCGTTCCGGGCGTACTGGACGTGCAGGTAAAACCGGAGTTTCTATGGTTATTGTTTCAAAAAGTGAAGTACGAAAAATAAAAAGTATTGAACGCATTATAAAGCGTCAATTTGAGAAAAAAGACATTCCAGACGGTATGGAGATTTGCGAGGTACAATTAATGTCTCTAGCCAATAAAATACACCATACCGAAATAAACCACGAAATTGATAAGTACTTAACGCGTATTAATGAACTGTTTGAAGATACGAGTAAAGATGAATTAATCAAGAAATTCTTCTCGGTAGAGTTTACCCGTTTTTATAATTACTATAATAAATCTAAAAACTTAAATGTTTCTGAAACTTCTAGTGATAGAGAAGGCGGACGCGATTACAGGGGTGGTAAAAATTCCACGCGCTACTTTATAAATGTAGGTGGTAAAGATGGTTTTGACTGGATGAAGTTAAAAGACTTTTTGAAAGAGCAGTTAAATCTTGGCAGAGAAGATGTTTTTAAAGTAGAAACAAAAGATAGCTTTTCGTTTTTTAATACTGAAAATGAATTAAAAGAGAAAGTACTTGCGCATTTTACCGACTTTAAACATGAAGGGCGTTTTGTAAATGTTGAAGTTTCTGAAAATCGCGGCGGCGGTGGAAGACGTGACAGACGTGGTGGAAAAAGACGCGATGGAAAAGGCAGTGGAAGACGGAGTGATAGAAAAGGAGGCTCTGGAAACAGGAGTGATAGAAGGCGCACCGAAGGAAAATCTAATTCCAGACGTTCAGAAAGCAAATCGAATGATTTTGGAGCGTCCAGACCAAGACGCTCCAGACGCTAATTATAAAAGCATTTCTTAGTACTAATCCCTAATCAATTAAACGATTTTGTTAATTTTTAGTCAAAATAAAAAGTGTAATCCAATTGTTACTATTTTCTTTAGTACTTTTATAGCTAAATTAGCGTTATTGAATTAACATTATGAAAAACTATGTATTCCTTTTTTCTTTTATATTAACTACTGCGTTTAGTTTTGGGCAAGATGCTACTAAAGATAAAGTAATAGGTGTAGTTATAAATGCTGCTAACGATAAACCTTTGGAAAGCGTAAATATTGTTAATCTTAATCAGGTTATAGGTACCACAACGAATAACAAGGGAGAATTTCAAATCTCTGCAAAAGCTAATGACACCTTACACTTTTCTTATTTAGGTTTTAAATCTATAAAAGTTAGAGTTACTAATGACTGGTTAAAATTTGGAAGCTCAAAGATTGAGTTAACAGAGCTGGCCTTAGCTCTTGAAGAAGTGGTTGTAAACCAATTAAAGTTAACCGGATATTTAGAAGTAGATATTAAGCAGGTTCCTGCTATTAATAATAATTACAGGTATAGTATCTCCGGTTTACCAAGTACAGGTTACGAAGCTGGAAAACCCACTGCAGTAACTAAAATATTAGGTTCTATTTTTAATCCCGCCGATTTTTTATACCGCATGTTTGGTAAAAAACCGAATGAATTACGTAAGCTAAAAAAGATGAAAAAAGATGACGAGATAAGAAATCTTTTAGCCTCTCGTTTCGATAGGGAAATGTTAACTGCATTACTCCAGGTTGACCGTGTTGATTTAGATGAAATTGTAAGCCAATGTAACTATTCAAAGGGCTTTATACAAACGGCAAACGATTTACAAATTCTTGATGCCATTAGCGAATGTTATGAAGAATACAAACTGCTAAGTAGAGGTAGAAGTAAACGCTTGTAATACTATAATATTAAATAAAAAAAGAGGAGGCAATTAAGCTTCCTCTTTTTTTATTGCATTTGAATGTAATGCAACTCTGTTACCTTCGGTATCTATAAAAACGCCCATAAAACCATGTTCCGGAGAAATTTCGGTTTTGGGCTGGTAAATTTTTCCTCCGGCTTGCTCTACTCTATCCAATTCATCTTGTACATCATCACTCATAAAATACACGAGTGTACCTTCTTCACTTGGAATATATGATTCTTGCTTAATTAAAGTTCCTGCTGCACCTTCTTTTCCTTCTTCAAAAGGAAACCATCCCATTAATATACCTCCAAAATCATGGATGCCTATTTCTATATTAAAAACAGTTTCGTAAAAGGCCTTTGCCCTATCCATATCAGACACAGGAATTTCAAACCATCCTACCATATTTCTTTTCATCTATCAATTTTTTTAACAAATTATTTTCAGTAATTTAATTATTTAGACAAGTATTACCTATTCCTAAACTTATAGCCATTCACAGCTTTTTATAGGTATAAATTTTAGTTTTCTAAAATATTTTTTAAGCTCTCCAGCCCTTCTTCAAAATCCTTTCCAACAGACTTTTCGAAATTAAAAAATAGCATAAAAATATTCATCGGTACTGGATTATTTCCCGTAAAGCCCCACACAACATTAGTTCTATTTATATCTAATGCTTCTACTTTGATATAAGCCTTTGAAACCGATTTCCAGGGTTTAAAAAAACGTAGTTCGGATGTTATTTGCTGGTTGTGCTCTATACCTAAAATCTCCTGTTCTCCTATCCCAACTTCTTTATTGCCTTCCCATTTTGAAATAAAGCCAACTTCGCCATCTGTTCCTATAAATTCTTGTTTCATGTTAGGGTCTTTCTTTTTCCAAGGCGACCAATGGTCTTGATTTTTAATATGCTTTAAATAGTAAAACACCTCTGAAACCGGTTTATTAATAATAATACTTCGATTGACTTCGTATGTTTTAGGTGCAATTAAAGCAAGTAAAACTAAAAGGGCTAGAATACCTAAAACTATGTATAGCACTGTATACATGATACTTAATTTATTGGTTTGGGTTTTAAATTTACAGAAAAATTTACGGATTATAAAAACGCTCAACTATTTTGTCGTAACTCTTAATTGTTTTTTTACACCAGTCTAAACGCTTTAAAAGCATCTCTTCCTCTGTGAGTTGCCAATTTATATCGGTTTGCTTTAATTTTGTTGTAACATGCTGTAATATAATTGCAGCCGATACAGAAATGTTTAAGCTCTCTGTAAATCCAACCATAGGGATTTTTAAAAAACAATCTGCTTCACTTATAACATCCTCAGATAATCCTTCAGTTTCTCTTCCAAAGAAGAAACATGACTTTTTAGTTACATCAAATGCATCAAGCAATTCATCATTTTTATGTGGTGTTGTTGCTACTATTTGATAGCCTTTCTGTTTTAAATCTTTTAAACAATCCTTTACAGAATGAAACCTATTTACATCTACCCACTTTTGCGCACCCATAGCAATCTCCCTGTCTATGCGTTTGGAATTCTGTTCTTCTACAATATTAACTTCCTGTATGCCAAACACATCACAACTACGTATTACAGCACTGGTATTATGTAACTGGTACACATCTTCGGTAGCCACAGTAAAATACTTAGTACGCTGCGATAAAACAACATCAAAACGTGCTTTACGCGATTCGGTTAAATAGCTCTCTAAGTGTTCAAGAAGTTTTAAATCGACCATAATTCAAAAATACAGAATGTCGTTATGAGGAACAAAGAGCTGCCATAATCTTTTTAATTTAGAAAGATTAGCATATCGTTCTTCCTTGCAATACACAAAGTTATTATCTTTGAATGGATTCTCACCTTCATGGGAATAAAAAAAGACCATTAATGAAACATTTAGTTGTACTTACAGGAGCCGGAATGAGTGCCGAAAGCGGTATAAAAACGTTTAGGGATGCTGATGGTTTATGGGAAGGGCATGATGTAATGGAAGTTGCTACTCCTGAGGGTTTTGCTGCTAATCCGGAATTGGTTTTAGATTTTTATAACCAGCGCAGAAGCCAATTATTTGAGGTTAGCCCTAATGCAGCGCATTACAGTTTGGCCAAATTAGAAAATACTTTTAAAGTAAGTATCATTACCCAAAATGTTGATGATTTACATGAACGTGCCGGAAGTACCAATGTTATTCATCTGCACGGCGAATTATTAAAGGTTAGAAGTACTTTTGATAAAAGCGATATTAAAGACTGGAAAACCGATTTAATGTTGGGCGACACTTGTAATAAAGGCTATCAATTACGCCCACATATTGTCTGGTTTGGAGAAGATGTACCCATGATGCCAAAAGCAATGCGTATTTGTGAGACTGCCGATATTTTAATGATTATTGGTACAAGCATGCAAGTGTACCCTGCGGCAAGTTTAATGCATTATGCTCCACAAAATACACCAACATATTTTATAGATCCAAAACCTGCAATAGAAAGTAAAGCGCATTTAACCGTTATACCAGAGCCTGCTACGGTTGGAATTAAAAAAGTTACTGAATTATTAAATCTGTAAGTTTTAAGGAACAGCTTTTTTAAATTAAAATTTACCTAACCAAACTAAAATGTCCTTTATAAACCTGAGTTGTTCCTGTATTATCAACAAGATTAACAACAAACCAATAATCCGAGCTACTTAATTTTTTCACCATTAAAAGTACCATTCCATCCCAAGCCATTTGGCGACAACTGTTTTATTAATTTACCGTATCTATCATAAACAAAAACCCTGGTATTCTGTAAATACTCAGTTCCTAACCCTTTAACATTCCAGGTATCATTAAACCCATCGCCATTAGGCGTAAAAAATTTGGGAAAGCCCATAACAAATATTGGCAAAAATACTGTTCCGCAACCATTTTTATCTCTTACAAATAAAGTATGATCGCCTGCATATACATTTTGAAAGAATGGCTCATCCTGATATGTGCCAAACTCATTATCTAATGAAAATTCATAATCTCCAATTCCAATATTATTTGTATTAATGGTTATTGTATTATTATCTGACAAATCTACAATAGCCACATCATTATTACCAATATTAGAAACCCCTGAAGCTTTCACTTCATAGGTAACAGGGAATGATTTACAACCTTCGTTAGAGGTTGCAACCGCTGTATAAACTCCTGCTTTATCAATTGTTACAGATGAATCCCCTGGTAC
>CBDDAJ010000030.1:0-48265 GCA_965224845.1 Wocania sp. | reverse complement strand
AAGCGGTAGACATAGGAGAAACTGGAGAACTCTGTTTAGGCGGCCCTCAAATAACACCAGGCTATTGGAAAAATGAAGAAAGAAATAAATTGAGCTTTTTTGTAAGAACAGAAAACGGTAAAGCTACAAGATACTACAAAACAGGTGATTTGTGTCTTAAGGATGCTGAAGGCGATTTCCTTTATGTTGGCAGAAGTGATTTTCAAGTAAAAATAAGAGGCTATAGAGTGGAATTATCAGAAATTGAATTCCATGCCAAAACCATATCAAAAGAAAAGGTGAATATGGTAGCATTAGACATTTATAACAAACTAGGAAATGCAGAATTAGGTCTGGCAATTGAATCTGAGCCTTTCGATACCACAGAAATATTTGCATATATGAAAACAAAGATGCCCAGTTATATGGTTCCTATGCATGTCCGGTTTATTAAAGAATTTCCACATAGTATTAATGGAAAAATTGACAGAAAAGAATTAAAAAAACATTTTAATATAAATTAAATTTATGGATAGAGAAGAAATTTTAGAGAAAGTTACAATCGCATTTTCAAGTGTATTAGAGCATAATAACTTTCAACTAAAAAACGAAACAACAGCTGATGATGTTGATGGTTGGGAATCAATAACACATATGATGATTATTTCTGAGATCGAAAAGACTTTCAATATCAAATTTAAATTAATGGATTTAATGAATATGAATAGTGTTGGAGATTTATTAAACACTATAGAATCTGAATTATTAATAAATTAGTAACTTCAGTTCATATTTAAGCAAAAATCCCAAACGAAAAAGTGAAAAAAATTGTAATTATTGGTGCATCTGGTCATGCAAAGGTTATTATTGATATTATTGAGAAACGTAATGAATATCAAATAATTGGATTAATAGATTCGTACAAAGAAGCCAATCAAAAAGTAATGGGTTATCCTATTTTAGGAAAAGAAGATTTAATTCCTGAATTAATGGTAAACCAAGGTGTTATTGGTGGTGTTATTGCCATTGGTGATAATTGGTCTAGATGCAAGCTAAAAGATATAATAAAAGCTTCAGCTCCTATGTTTAAGTTTTTACCAGCGATACACCCAAATTCAATTTTATATAAAGGCATAAAGATAAATCAAGGGGTAGTTATAATGGCTGGAGCCATTGTAAACTCTGACTCTTTAATTGAAGCGTTTTGTATTTTAAATACAAAATCATCTTTAGGGCATGATAGTGTTATGAAAAAATTTTCTAGTCTAGCACCAAATGCAACAACAGGCGGGCATGTTAGTATTGGTGAGTTTTCAGCAGTATCAATTGGAGCTACTGTTATTCAAAGTATTAAAATTGGAAAACATTCTGTTATTGGTGCTGGAGCATTGGTACTGGATGATATTGGGAATAATTTAATTGCATTTGGTTCACCAGCTAAAGCAATAAAAGAAAGACAAAATGGAGAATCATATCTGGCAAAATAGGATATGATGCTAACTAATAAAACGATTTAATGTATACATTATTTTTTAAAAACGTATTAGATTTTTTTATTTCTCTACTCGGTTTAATAATACTATCACCAGTAATTATAACTATAATAGTATTATTAATTTTTACAAATAAAGGGAAACCATTTTTTTTACAATTAAGACCAGGAAAGCATGGTAAACTTTTTAAAATTATAAAGTTTAAAACTATGACAGATTTAAAACCAGACTCAAAAAAAGAGGAACACAGTTTAAATCGTGTCACTAAAACTGGTGCATTTATTAGAAAATATTCGTTAGATGAAATTTTGCAACTGGTAAACGTTTTAAAAGGCGATATGAGCTTAATAGGCCCCAGGCCTTTATTAGTTGAGTATTTGCCATTATACAATGATATTCAAAAAACAAGACATAATGTAAGACCAGGTATTACAGGATGGGCTCAAGTTAAAGGACGAAATGCAATAAGCTGGAAGCAAAAGTTCGAATACGATGTATGGTATGTTAAAAATTTAAGCTTCGGGTTAGATATAAAAATTTTATTTCTTACTATGCTAAAAGTTATTAAAAAAGATGGTGTTAACACTAATGAAAATATGACTATGCCAGCATGGAAAGGCAATAACCCATAAAGAGTTAATAAAAAAATAGAATATATATAATGAAAAAGCCTACAAATAAAAAGGTAAGAATTTATGGAGCCGGTGGTCATTCTCAGGTTATAAAAGAGGTTTTGGAAAAAAACAATTATCATGTAACCGAAACGTTTGATGACAAACCCGAAGGGGTGCATCATGCTTCTAAAAAAGTTTCTATTGGCGCAAGAAAAAATATAGCCAGCTTTCCACATTCTGGTGACCCAGTTATAATAGCAGTTGGAATAAATTCTGAAAGAGCAGAAATAGCTGAATTCTTAAAATGTGATTATGAAACGGCTGTTCATCATTCAGCAATAATATCCGATACGTCCAAAATTGGAGCAGGCACTGTAGTATTTGCTGGGGCAATTATTCAACCAAATACCACTATAGGAAAGCATGTTATTATAAATACAGGGGCCAGCGTCGATCATGACAATATAATTGGAGATTTCGCTCACATATCACCTAAAGCAGCTTTGTGTGGACATGTTGAAGTTGGGGAAGGCTCTCATGTAGGTGTAGGAGCTGTTGTAATTCCAAAAGTAAAGATTGGTAAATGGTGTACAATTGGGGCTGGAACAATTGTATTAAAAGACGTTCCGGATTATTCAACACTTGTAGGGAACCCTGGCGTAATAATTAAAACTAAAAAACCAAATTAGAAGTGGATACATACAATACAACATCAGATATTACATTTATTGGCTCTGGAATTTCAACCTCTTTTAGTATTATAAATTTTCTGGATCTTATCAATACGGGAGCCCGTATGAATGAAAAAATATCCATAAACATAATTGAAAAATATGCTGAGTTTAATATAGGAGTCCCATACGGTTCAAGATCTGGATATTCAACACTTTTAATAACATCTTTAAGAAACTTTTTAATTGAGCCTGAACTTAGTTTATTTATTAAATGGCTTAACAAAAATAAATCATGGCTTTTAGAAGAGTTTGAAAAAGAAGGTGGTGTTTTGTCAAAAAAATGGATACAGGACAATAAAGATGATATTCAAAATAACAGGTGGAAAGAGCTTTTTATTCCAAGACGCTTTTTTGGTTGTTATATTAATTTAAGAGTTAACAACAAAATTAAAGAACTCACTGAAAAAGGGTACATTAACGTTAATTTTATTTCTGGCGAGGTAATCGATATAGAAAAAACAGAAAGTACATATAAAATCTCACTTCAAAACAACCCTGAGATTATTTCTAAAAAAGTAGTGTTATCTGTAGGATCGTTACCCATAAATTATTTATGGAAAAATAAAGACATCATCCAGGAGGAAAACTTAATGTTTGTTAACAACCCGTATAAACCAGAATTAGGGGTTGTTTTAGATAAAATTAATCACTTTATAAAAAGCAGGAAAGCCCAAAAGGCTACAAACATTCTTATAGTTGGAGCTAATGCCAGTGCATTAGAATTAATATATAAAATTAATGACGTTTCAAAGGAGGAACACAAGAATACCAATTTCACATTTCTTTCTACACAAGGCACTATTCCTGATGCAATAATTGATGAAGAAAGGCAAAAAAAGTTTATTCCAAACCATTTAAATGCATTAAAGAAAGAAAAAAACATAACAGCAAAATCTATAGCCGAAGCCACTTTTAAAGACCTTGATAGAGCCGATGAAATCAACTTAGGTGCAGCATCAACTGTAGATATCGTCTCGAAATACTTTGGTGTTTTACTGGAAGATCTTAACGCTGATGAACTTGAAAAATTTGCATGCCACTATGGAAATCAAATTGGAAAAAGACAACGTTGTGCCGGTTTACATTACTCCAATGTCATAACTAATTTAGAAAAACAAAATAGATTTCTACATATCGCTGGCCGCTTTAATAACTTAATACTTGCTAAAAATGGTGATTATAATCTAGAGTACATAGACACAGATACAAAAAAAGAGACCACACATACAGAGCCTTTTCATATTATTATTAATTGTGTTGGCAGTAAAAACTTAACTAGCAAAGACTTACCGCTACTCCATCAAAACTTAATTAAAAAAGGGTATTGTGTCCCTAATGAGTCAAATATCGGATTTCATGTAAACAAATCTTTAGAAGCCAGTGAAAACCTTCATATTATGGGACCTATGCTAGCTGGAAATGTAATAGATAACCGAGCGGTATGGCATGTTGAACACTGTGGAAGAATTATTTGGCTTTCTAAAATATTATCAAAGATTTTATTTGATGGCCTTTATCATATCCATGATTATACTCCAAAAAACTATGAGTTAAAAATTCATAGTTTGAATAACGACACTTGCATTAAAAAATACAGACAGCTTTTAATAGAAAACTGGAATAATAATATCTATTACGCCTACGATCATTTAAAGTATTTTGAAAATGAAACAAATACTCTTAAATATTTTTTGTTCAAAATTAACGATTCCAACAAAATATTAATGCCAATCATTTTAAGGCAAGTCGAGTTAAATGGTGAAAAAACAAAGCATTTTGATGCTATAACACCATATGGATATAGTGGCCCTTTATATAATGGTGATGTAACTGAAGAATGCTTGAAAAATTTTTGGAAAGCAGTCGATAATTGGTATAAAGAGAACAATGTAATTACAGAGTTTATAAGGTTTAGCCTTAATGGAAACTATTCTGGATACAACGGATTATTAATAAATACTCTTAATAACGTAAAAGGAATACTTGCTAAGGACTTTGATTTACACTGGCTATCATTCCTGCCCAAAGTACGCAATAATTACCGCAAGGCTGTTTCTTATAATTTAGAAGTTAAAGTTTTTGACACTACTGATATCAATGCAGATACTATTAAAACCTTCTTTGACATCTATACAGAAACAATGAAAAGGCTTAATGCCAAAGCTATATATTTCTTTTCATTAAATTATTTTAAAAGCTTAATATTAAACAATTTAAATGAATTTTCGATAGCATTTGCCTACTTAGACAATATCCCTATTTCAACAGAACTGATAATAAAACATGACAAAACCATATTTGCTTTTCTTGGTGGAACCAATGCAAATTATTACAGTTACAGACCCAATGATTTCTTAAGAGTAGAAATTATAAAATGGGCAGTAAAAAGTAATTTAAAATATTATGTTTTAGGTGGTGGACTAAAAGACAAAGATGGCTTGTATAAGAGTAAGAAAGCCCTTTTCCCTAAAAATGAGGATGTCATATTTTATACGGGTAGAAAAATAATTGACTATGAAGTCTATGAACGGTTGTGTGGAGAGCATATAGATGATTATGCCCAAATACATAAAGAAGAACTAAAAAATTACTTTTTCCCTTTATATAGATTTAACAACAGGTAAGCCTAATTTGGACAAATTATCACCACCTAATGAATAAAAAGAATAGTGACTTTTTTTTTGAATATTACGAAAAATGTAGGATTCCCGATTCTTATTCAGAAGTATTTTATACTCAGGAAGAAAAAGTTTGGAAAAATACAAATTATCAAGAAATCAAAAACTTAGGCCTTGTAAACTCGGTTATGTTTATTCCTCAATATATTAGTCCGAGGGTAAATAAAAACTGCTTTAACGTAAAAAAAGTTACTCAATTTTTTAAGGGCTATGCTATCTTTTTAGATGAGTTCAAATCGATTGATGATTATCTAAGATATCGTTTTAAAAAGAATGCAAAATCTATACGAAAACGAATTAAAAGACTAGAACTAAGTTTTCCAATAAGCTATCATTTTTATTTTGGTGATATCTCTGAAGAAGACTACCACTTTTTGATGGACACCTTAAAAAAGATGGTCATTAAAAGGTTTAAAGAAAGAAATGATATTAGCCAGAACCTGTTGAACTGGGAGCACTATCAAAACATATTCTTTGATTTAATTAATAATAAAAAAGCGTCGCTGTTTGTAATAAAAAATGGAACGGAGCCTATTTGTATATCAATAAGCAATCACTTTAATGGAAAGATGTTTAGCTCAGTATCGTCTTATGATATTGATTTTGCTAAATTTAGTTTGGGCAGTATAGAAATTTATAAAAAATTAGAGTGGTGCTTAGAGAACAATCATAATACCTATGAATTTGGCATGGGAGATTTGAGTTATAAACGAGAATGGTCTAACAATATTTATAATTTTGAGCATCAAATTATTTATCCAAAAAAATCAATTATAGCGAAAACAAAAGCTACTATAGAGTTTATAAAAGTTAGCATAAAAGAACGTATTTACAAACTGGCTTACGTACGCTATAAAAAATGGAAAGCTAAACGAAAAAAAAGCGCTCCATTCCATTTAAGCTATAGTGTGTATCCTGGTGAAGACATCGTAGATTATAAAAGTTTAAGTAAGATTGATTATAACTTAGACAGTTATTCCTTTTTAAGGAAAGTTGTTTTCGATTTTTTATACTCAAACATGGAAAATGTTATTCATGTAGAGGTATATAAATGGCCAAAACAAGAAAAGTCGTATTTAATCCTGGGGCAATCCAACAAGCAAAAAGTCGTATTTGATTAGCAAAAGTTAATTTTATAACATAGTGAGTAATAATAGATTAATAGCAAACCTTAAAGTTATAAGTGAAAAAGCGGAATGGCAAAATGCCCTTGAAGACATTGGTCATTATGATTTTTACCATACTTATGATTACCATTATTTATCAAAGTCTAAGGATGAAAAAGCTATACTATTAAAATATAAAGAAGGAAATAAAACCATTTGTTTCCCTTTAATAATAAGAAAAATAAGTGACTCTGGCTTTTATGATGCGACTTCTGTTTATGGGTATGCTGGACCATTACAAAAGAATATAGATAAGAACTTCAAAAATAATGCATTTTCTGAAGCATTGAACAATTACTTCATTAGTGAAAACATAATATCGGTTTTTTCAAGATTAAGCCCATACATAACCAACCAAGATATTGTACTTAATCATATTGGCGAAATAAAAAGGTTGTGGAAAGTTGTTAATATAGACCTCACTGTTGATCTAAAAAGGCAGCGTGAGCTTTATTCCCGAACCACAAAGCGCTATATAAACAAATGCCGAAAGCTCTGTGATGTTATAATAAGCAATTCATCATCAAGTATGGATGATTTTGTTGACTTATATTATGAAAATATGAATCGTGTAAATGCTAAAAAGAATTATTATTTTTCTAAAGAGTACTTTTTAAAATTCATTAATGGTACGGATTATAAAACCGATATCGTATTAGCGGTTTTTAAAGAAACCGGAGAAATTATTTCTGCAGCATTAATGGTAAAAACCAATGATATTGTTCAATACCATTTGTCTGGTACAAAAGCTGAATATTTATACCTATCCCCTATTCGGTTGCTTATAGACGAGATGAGAATTAACGCTTCGTTAGAAAACAAAACTTTTTTTAATCTTGGTGGCGGCTTAGGAAACACTAACGATGGCTTATTCAAATTTAAATCGTCATTTTCAAAAGATTTCAAACCTTTTAAAATATGGAAGCATATCGTAAATAATGATGTTTATAATAGTATGGTAGATCAATATGTAACTTCAGATTGCGATTCAAGCTTTTTTCCATTGTACAGATGCAATGGGTTATAATGCTTCTAATTGTTTAACCAGATGAAGAGCAATTAAATGCCTCCCATGATTATTCCAATGCCTATCATAGATTAAAGTTGTTGGGGCTTTGGTTTTATTAAGAGCCTCATAAAAGTCAATATATCTATAATCATTCTTATTTAAGTACTTTATAAATATTTGAGGGGTAATGCTTGAATCTAAAAGAAGTACAAATCTTTCTTTATCATAACCGTATGTATCTACTAAAGATTTAAAGTTTTCTATAAATTTAAAATGTGTTTTTTGAATATCTTCAGCCGTTTTTTCTGCAGCCGCTTTTTTGGGTTTCTTTTTAAAAAGAGAAGACATTTTACCAATAAGTGTTAGCACGGGGTCAAAAAGCCCGCTATTTTGTGCATATACTATTAGTTTTACTTTGCGAATGCTATTGTACAAAGGCGTTTCTAAATGCATCCGGTCTTGAATTACATGGTATTCGCCTCTGGTTAAATCATTTTCAAATTTTAACCCTAAAACGACACGATCTATTTTATCAAACATGTCTTTATAGGCATGAATTAAGTGTAATTGATCAGCAAAATCATAACCCGCATATCCAAACTCATAAACTTCTACACCCTCTAACCTGTTCTCCATTTTTTTTCCTATAGAATTATAATAATGCTGATGAAAACCTTCAATAAAAGAATCTCCAACCAATGCTATTTCCTTTTTATTATAAGCAGGCTCAAACTCTCTATACGAATTATAGCCCGAGCTATTAATTTTATATTCTGAAAAATTTTGCCTCCTGATGCCCGTTACCGAAACTCCGGCTTGATTTGGCACCCATTTTTCTACATTAAACTCATCTACATAGCGCGAAGGGTAGTCTTTAGTTAAATGAAAAGCACGAATTACAATTTCTAATACTAGTAGTATTAAAAAAGCATATAAAATGGTTTTGAACAGTAATTTCTTCATTTTAGTTTAAAATTGAAAATAGATAAACGATCTATCAATATTATCATCATAGAACAGCAACATAAGTAAGATTATAATAGTATAGGCAAAGAACCTAACTATCTTTGATTTAAATTTAAAAGGAGAACGTTCATCTTTTCTTATTCTATATTCATATAAAACAAAAAGTATTATAAGAATATAATAGTCTATCATTCTATAACCCATAGGGTGCTGATACACTTGGTAGCTAAAGTTAGAAACTATTATTTTTATAAATGCAAAGGCATCAGTAATAGATTCCGATCTAAAAAATATTCTCGAAAATGTTACTATTCCAAAGGTTAAAACAACCTGCCCAATTTCTTTAAATGATGGCAAAAAGGAATGTTCCCCTACTACACTATTTTTATAAATAGTATTTCTACCCAATAAAAATACAGGAATAAATGCTAATGCATGAAATGCGCCCCAAAAAATGAATGTCCAATTCGCACCATGCCAAAAACCACTAACAAGAAAAATTATAATAATATTTCTAACAGATTTAAGCTTACTAACACGCGATCCGCCTAAAGGGATATAGACATAATGCCTAAACCATGTTGAAAGCGATACATGCCAGCGTTGCCAATATTCAGCAACATTTCTTGAAAAGTTTGGAAACTTAAAATTAGACATCAATTCTATGCCAAATAATTTTGCCGTACCAATAGCAATATCTGAATATCCGCTAAAATCACCATACACTTGAAAACTAAATAAAGTTACTCCTAAAATAAGCGTAGAAGCAGGATAATTAGCATAGTTTGCAAAAATATCATCTACTATTGGTCCTAAAGAATCTGCAATAACTACTTTTTTAAAGAGCCCCCACAATATTAATTTTAAGCCACTCACAGATTGGTTGTAGTTAAACTTTCTTTGATTGGTAATTTGTTTTAATAAATTTGAAGCCCGCTCAATTGGTCCAGCAACTAATTGAGGAAAAAAGCTAACAAATGCGGCAAACGACAAAAAGTCTTTAGTTGGCTTTAACTTTCTATAATAAATGTCGAACGAATAGGACATAGTCTGAAAGGTGTAAAACGATATACCAACCGGCAAAATAACACGTAATGTCCAGGTACTTTCCATGGTATACCCCAATAAAGAAAACATGTCTACCCAAGAATCAACAAAAAAATTGTAATACTTAAAAAAGCCCAGGAGTCCAACATTAAAAAAAACACTTACCCATAGCCAGGATCTTCTTATTGTTTTCTTGTCATTAGCATTTATCTGTATTCCTACTATATAATCTACTGTAGTGCTAAGCAATATGAGCGAAAGAAACCTCCAATCCCACCAACCATAAAATAAATAACTTGCAAAAAGTAGTAGTAAATTCTGTGCCTTTAGACTTTTTTTAAAAACTAACCAGTATAGCGAAAAAACGATAACTAAAAATATAAAAAACTCTAAAGAATTGAATACCATGCATTATTGATTAAAAATGTATAAACAGTCGGAATACAAATAAATGTCTTACAAAGCTTTAATTAAATCAAAATTATTCTTTGAATTACAAAATTACTATACCATCGGTACTATTTATAGCATCAATTACATCAAATAGTTCTAATATAACTTATTGGTTTATATAGCTATATCGAAATAATTGGTTATTAATCTAATAATAAATCATATCGTATTTAAAATTAATATTTTGGTACTATAAACGATATTAAATATTGTCCAGTAGCCTTACAAATCTAGAATAAATTTATACTACATGAATATTGTATCAGAAATTGTAAAACAAAGTCAACCTATAGAAGAACTAACTTCGATCGACTCTGCAACATTTAAAAAAAACTATTTTAAGAAAAAGAAACCTGTTATTATTAAAGGGTATGCTAAAGATTGGGGCGCTACAAAAAAATGGGATTTAGATTTTTTTTTAAAACTTAAAGATGATAAAGACATACTCTTATTATCAGACAATTTTATACAAGACGATAATAGGTATAAAAGTGCTTCTTTCAAGGCTTATATACAGCAGTTAAAGGATAATGAAAAAGGGAATACTGTTTTAAAAGATTATCTAACAACTCTAGATGTTTTTAGGTATTATCCGCATCTAAAAAATGATGTTGATTTTTCCTTGTTTGAAGAACATACAAAAACTAATGATGTTGCGGCATGGATAGGTCCTGCAAATACTATTTCTGGTTTTCATGCAGATACTGCTAATAATCTATACGCACAAATTAAAGGTGAAAAAATGTTTATAATAGCTTCAACTAAGTTTGATAAATATATGTACCCAAGCAATAAACATATATATGGAGCCATAGCAAGTGAAGTAGATATAAATAAGTTTAGCTACGAAAAACACCCAAAGATCAAAGAAGTAGCGTTTCAAAGCGTTGTTCTCCAGCCTGGAGATGTATTATTTGTTCCTCAAAACTGGTGGCATTATGTACAAGCTTTAACGCCTTCTATTAGCATAAGTAATTTTGGATATACAAAGCTTGAGGTTTATACCTTAAAATTAAAGGAAAGAATAATCCAATCGTTGCACAAAAGAGGATATTATAAGGCTAACAACTGTTTTTGTTGCGAAAAAAAATAAAAAAAGGCCCTTTATAAAGGGCCTTTTTTATATACGATATTAAAAAATTATAGCTCATTAAAAATAGAGTGCATTAAACGTTTTTTATCATTTAAGCTTTCCTCAAGAGAAATCATTGTTTCGGTTCTGTAAACACCTTCAATATCATCTAACATAAAAATAACTTCTTTTGCATGTTCTGTACTTCTGGCTCTTATTTTACAGAAAATATTAAATTTACCGGTAGTAATATGCGCTACAGTTACGAAAGGAATATTGTTTATGCGTTCTAAAACAAATTTTGTTTGAGAGGTATTATTTAAAAACACACCAACATATGCAATGAATGAGTATCCTAGTTTTTTATAATCCAGTGTTAATGATGATCCTCTAATAATACCTGATTCTTCCATTTTTTTAACACGGACATGTACTGTACCTGCAGAAATTAATAGCTTTTTGGCTATGTCTGTAAAAGGAATTCTTGTGTTATCTATTAACATATCAAGAATTTGATGATCGATTTCGTCTAATTTAATTTTCCCCATAATTAATTATTCTTAAATAAAGGGTAAAATTAATACATTTTCACTAATAATTGTATATTATTTTTGCTTTTTATTGTTAAAATAACACAATTTTTTCATTATTCATTATTACGAAATCGTTTTCGTAACCTAACTGTACCGCATTAGCATTTTCGTCCAATACCTCAAACCCGTTGGCTTCTATTATTTTATGACCAAAAGAAGTACTTAATTTATCTATTTTTTCAATTTTTGGAATGAATTCTATTTTATTATGCATTAAGGTTTCCTGGTACATAATTCCTATATCTTGCAGCTCCCCTTCTAGTTTAGCATTTCTAATGATAACATCAAAAAAGCGTTTTTCATTTTCCGGAATATCAAAATACGATTTATATAGCTTGCCGTCGATAGCTTTATTTGCTATGTAATCCAAAGATTCTAATAAAGACATATAAATATACTCTCGTGTTTTTTCTCGCGCATAATCGCCTTGAAAATGGCCCGCTTCAAATAAAATAGTAGGTACATTTTCACTTTGAAATGTGTCGCCTACACAATTCAAATTAAAAGCATCGTCATACACACCTACCTGGTGAGGTATTACTTTTTGAAGCTGCTTATTCATAACTCCAATAACCTCCATAGCAATTTTACGATTTGTGGTAATGGTACAATCTTTATCCTGTGCAGGTGCTAAAAACGATACCGTAGCCGGCTTATTTGTACTTCCTGCACTAAAAATGGTTCGTTGCCCATGAAGATTATAGCAAAAATTCGGTTTAAATTCATCAAAAATGGCTCTTATAAGCTTACTTTCTGGTTGCGATAATTGTTGTGCATCTCGATTTAAATCTATGTGTTTCGCATTTACTCTGGTATAAGCAATGGCTCCATCAGGGTTTAAAATCGGAATTATACACAATGTGCAAGCCTGCAAAATATAATTTAAGTTAGCTCTTTTGCTTAAAAGCGTATTTAAAATATCAAATATTGCTTTAGTAGTAGTCGATTCGTTTCCGTGCATTTGCGACCACATTAATATTTTTTTGTTTCCGTTACCTACTTTTAGTGAATAAATAGGATGGCCCAAAACAGATTTTCCTGCAACCTTTATACTTAAAGATTTATCTAATTCGTCTAATAAAGGTTCAATATTATTGTTGGTAATATATCTATGATTTAACCGACTTTCCTTATGGGCTAAAAACAGTGATTTAAGATCTTCTACGTTCATTTATTTTTTTTAATATACAAATGTAAACATTTACTAATTTACATTTGTAAACATTGATTTTATATCTTTTTGTTTACATTATTATACAAATAAGATGCTTTAAAGCGCCCTGAGTAAACAAAAATCAGGCAAAATTATATATTAAATAATTAAATCATTTATTTTCAGATAATTAATTCCAGTTATATAAATAAAAACATTAATTAAAAAAATAATATTTTGTATAGAGAATACTATTATCTCAAATATATCGTTACATTTGTAACAGTTTTTGCTCCAATCATAAATTTACAATGATAAACAATGACGCTTTTATAAAACGGCTCCAAAAAGTAATAGCATACTACGGTGAATCCGCTTCTTCTTTTGCCGAAAAAATTGGAGCGCAGCGCTCTAGTATTTCACATATTTTATCTGGTAGAAACAAACCTAGTTTAGACTTTATTTTAAAAATCCTTTCCTCCTTTCCTGAGGTTGAATTGTATTGGTTATTAAATGGTAAAGGCGAATTTCCATTAAGCCATAATTCAATTGATAAAAAAATTAAAAGTCCGGAATTAAAAATTGAAGCCCCCATACCATCTGAAAGTGAAAGCAAAAAGGACATTGAGCGCATCATTATTTTTTATTCTGACGGAAGTTTTAAAAATTTTCAAAATTAACAGCTTTCTTTACTAGCTTTGCATAAACTATTTTCTATGCGCTTTTTATGCTTTCTTCTTGTATTTAGTCTTTTTAGTTGTTACGAAACCGCAAGAGACTGCAAAAACTATAAAACCGGCACGTTTTTTAGTGAAGTTTCTATAGATGGGGAATTATTCAAGTCCACATTCATAAGAACAAAAAAATTGCAGATTGAAACCTATAACAATAAAATAGATTCGTCTAAATTAAGATGGATAAACGATTGTGAGGTTGTTTTTAAGACCATTAACCCTAAAAATATGGCAGAAAGAAAAGATATTCACTTAAAAATCCTGACCACTACAGATTCTTCATATACTTTTGAATATTCGTACGTAGGTGAAACAAAAAAGCAAAAAGGAATAGCTTATAAAGCCAGATAACCCTAATCAAAAGGATATAAAAACGATTCTACCAGGTTGAATTTCAACTCTTTGTTATTGGTTATTTCATAAGTCAAAAATATTTCACCCCAATACTGACCATCAGAGAAATCAGCAATAATCCATTTGTGATTTAGCATTTTCACTGTATTAATCAATATTTTCCTGCCTTCACTCGCCGCATAAGGTACCATTGGATGATCGCCCTTAACTTCATTTAATTTATAAAGCTCATCTTTTATAAAAGGTATTAATTCATCAACATTATAGCCATCCCTTTCAAAATAACTAATTGCGTCTTCATTTCTATTCAAATTAAAATGTGAAAGGCTTAAAACCTCATCCTGAAGCACGGCTATAGAATCTTTGTATGCTAAGGATTTTGATTTATAATTTTCCAGCTTATTACTCATATCTTCAAATATGCGCTTAGAATTAACATACTGGAATAGTATTAACAATACTGAAAACACAAATAGATACATAAAAATTCTTTGTTTCATCTTTTATAATTTTATACGGTTATTTTTAAGCCATCATACGCTAAAAAAACATTTTTAGGTAAACTTTGTTGCACCTCGTCATGAAAGCCCAGTAAATGACTTATATGTGTTAAATATGCTTTTTCCGGCATTACTTTTTCAATAAACTGTAACGCTTCTTCTAGATTGAAATGAGAAATATGAGGCTGAATACGTAATGCATTAACAACCAGAACTTTTAGGTTCTTAAGTTTATTTACCTCCTCATCGTTTACCGTTTTTATATCTGTTAAATAAGCAAAATCATGAAATCTAAAACCAAAAACCTGAACAAAATAATGATGGGCATCAATAGGCACAACTTTAGTTCCTGATAATTCAAAAGGCTTGTTCTCTATAACATTAGTTATTATTGTTGGCGCACCAGGGTATTTATTTTCAGTTTCAAAAATATAAGCAAATCTATTTTTTATTGATGCTATAACGCGCTCATGCGCATAAATATTCATATCGCCATTCATATAACACAACGGTCTAATATCATCTAAACCTGCAACATGATCAGCATGTTCGTGAGTAAATAAAATGCCATCAATTCTTTCGCATCCACATTTTAACATTTGCTGTCTAAAATCTGGCCCACAGTCAATCACATAAGCAAATTGATCCCATTCAATTAGAATAGATACACGTAATCGTTTGTCTTTAGGATCTTCACTTAAACATACAGGGTGCTTACTCCCAATAACCGGAATACCTTGAGATGTACCTGTGCCAAGAAATGTAATTTTCAAAAAAAGCTATTATTTAAATACAAAAATAAGCTTATTTTTTTGTTTGCTATACTTATTTAATACCTTTGTATTATTAAAAACAACTCAAAAAAAGATTATGGAAATTACCATAAAGGGGGATAAAGAATTTGATGATATTCCGTCATTAAAATCTAAAGCACTACGCATAAATTTAAACGAAAATATTTACGGTACATTTGCTGAAATTGGTGCAGGCCAAGAAACTTGCCGTCATTTTTTTAGAGCTGGTGGAGCTTCAGGGACTATAGCCAAAGCAATGTCTGCTTACGATAAAGATTTTAGTGACGCCATTTATGGAATAGAAGATGACAGGCGTTATGTAACTGAAGCGCGCTTAAGAAAAATGCTTTCTCATGAAATGAGCCTTATGGAAAAGCGGATTACTCGTGATAAGCATCCAAACAAAATATTTTTCACCTATGCCAATACTGTAGCAACAATAGACTTTGCTAAAAAATTTAAAGGCCATGGTTGGGTTGGGATCAAATACCAAGTTGATTCTGATGGCGATTACAATGAAATAATATTACACGTCCGTTTTAAAGAAACCGATCCGCGTTTACAACAGGAAACACTAGGTGTTTTAGGAACAAATCTTATTTACGGGGCGTTTTACAAGTATAATGAGCCTAAAAAGTTGCTGCGTTATTTATACGATCATTTAGATAAAGACCAATTGGAAATTGATACTATTAACTTTTCTGGTCCGGTTTTTAAAGATGTAGACAATAGGCTTATGAGTTTACAACTGGTTAAAAATGGGATGACTGATGCGGTTATGTTTGGTCCTGATGGCAACAATGTACTTCCTGCAAAGGTTTTATACAAGAAAAATATTTTAGCCTTACGAGGAAGTTTCAGACCCGTAACCAAGGTAAATATGGCTATGTATGAGAAATCATACGACATGTTTATTGAAGAAAATAAAGTAGATGTAAACAAAACTGAAGTTGTTTTCGAAATAACCCTATCGAATCTACGCGCCGAAGGAGAGATAGACGAGCAAGATTTTATGGACAGGGCAGACTTACTATGCTCCTTAGGGCAGTCTGTGATGATTTCCAACTTCCAGGAATATTATAAAGTAGTAGAATACTTCTCAACCTATACCAAAGCAAGAATGGGACTCGCCATGGGCGTTAATAATTTGATTGATATTTTTGATGAAAAATACTATCGCCATTTAAGCGGTGGTATACTTGAAGCTTTTGGAAAATTATTCTTCAAAGATCTAAAAGTTTATTTATACCCTATGCTCGATCCGGAAACCGGTGAATTAATTAATAGTAAAAACTTAAAGGTTTATCCACGTATGAAAGAACTTTACAAGTTTTTTAAATACAATGGAAAAGTAATTGATATTGATGATTACGATACCAGCATTATGAGTATTTTTTCCAGAGAAATTCTTCAAAAAATTGAAAACGGAGAACGGGGTTGGGAAAATATGCTGCCGGAAGGCACTGCAGATCTGATTAAAGATTACCGATTGTTTGGATACACACGTAAACCTTTAAAACCAATAACAATTAAGAAAAGAGTAGTAAAAAAGTAGCTGTTAGTTTAGTATAAAAAAGGCTTTGGTTTACCAAAGCCTTTTTACTTTACTCCAATATTTGTGTGGCGTGTATTTTGGCCTTTACTTTATCAATAACCTTCTCAATAACACCGTCTTCATTAATAACAAATGTTAGGCGATGAATGCCATCAAAAGTACGTCCCATAAATTTTTTCTCACCCCAAACACCAAAAGCTTGTATTACTTTTTTGTCGACATCTGCTAATAGCGGGTAAGGAAAATTAAACTTCTTTTTAAAATTAGACTGCTTTTTTTGAGTATCAGCACTAACTCCTAAAATCTCATAACCTTGCTCCTGTAAAACGGTATATGCATCTCTTAAATTGCAAGCTTCTACAGTGCAGGTTGGTGTGTTGGCTTTTGGATAAAAGAACACCACCAATTTTTTTCCTTTATAGTCAGATAGTTTTATTAGGGTTCCCTGCTCATCATAAGCTTCAAAATTTGGTGCTTTATCACCTACTTTTAATGTTGTCATATTGTTTAACTTTGTTATTGCTAAAATACAACTCAATGACCAAACAAGAAAGTGTAAACTTTATTATTAACACACTACACAAATTATATCCGGAAATACCAATCCCATTAGATCACAAAGATCCATATACATTACTTATTGCAGTATTAATGTCTGCTCAAAGCACAGATGTACGCGTAAATAAAATAACACCATTATTATTTGAAGTTGCAGACAACCCTTATGATATGGTAAAGCTTTCGGTAGAAGATATCAGAGATATTATAAAGCCTGTTGGTTTATCTCCAATGAAAAGTAAAGGCATCCATGGCCTATCAAAAATTCTGATTGAACAGCATAACGGAAAAGTACCACAGAGTTTTGAAGCTTTGGAAGCGCTTCCTGCCGTAGGCCATAAAACAGCCAGTGTTGTAATGTCTCAAGCTTTTGGTGTTCCTGCTTTTCCTGTAGATACACATATTCACAGACTCATGTACCGGTGGAATTTAAGTAATGGCAAGAATGTAGTGCAAACCGAAAAAGATGCTAAACGTTTATTCCCGGAAGAACTGTGGAACGATTTACATCTACAAATTATATGGTATGGTCGCGAATACTCACCAGCTAGAGGTTGGGATTTAGAAAAGGATATTATTACTAAAACTATTGGCAGACAAAGCGTTTTAAACGATTATTATAAAAAAAAGAAGCGGTAAAATAAATTTAAGAATTCCCAATTCTGATTATGATAGTATTTTTCTTAAATTTAAGTTGTATTTCATTTTATTAATAAGGGCGTATTAAAAATGAGTTTAGGAAATAAATCAGATTTAGTATTACTATTCAAGAATTTGGCTATTAATCTAAAACCCTATGCAGCAAATCAACTTGTAAAACTTAATTTTAAAAGTAATATAGACCGTCTTATTATCTCCGGTGAAACAACTAATATTTCGCAGAATTTCGATAAGTTAATAAGAAAAATCATTGCATTTACACCTGAAAATTTTCAGGTAAGTATGGTTTTAAATGTCTTGGTAGCTTCAAGACAATATGTTCGAGTTGAAATAGAAAATACCGGAGCAGATCTATCTAGAGTTAGAGAAATAATATCCTCTATTAGTTACAATTGCAATGTTGCAAAAACGAAGACAGGAACCATGTTTTTTATTGATATTCCTATTGAGAAAACAACAGCTAACAATAACATAGTCAAGGATGTAAATAATTTGGGATACACTCCTTATTATATAGAAATAAACAAACGCTTAAACACCTATTTTAAAGCCATAGAAAGCTTCGAATTGGCAGCTACTAAAAAAAGTAAAAAAGAGGGTGCCTTTTTAAAAAATGCTAACAAAGTAATAAATACTAGAATTAGTGATAACAACTTTAATGTAGATGCCTTGGCTAAAGCCATGGCGCTTAGCAGAAGTCAGCTTTTTAGAAAAATAAAATCTCTAACACAAATGTCTCCAAATCAATACCTGTTATTTTATAGATTGCAAGTGGCAAAACAATTCTTAAAAACTAATAATAGAGAATTAAACATAAGTGAAGTGGGTTATCAGGTTGGTTTTATAAGTAAAAGCCATTTTTCAAGAGCATTCCGAAAGCAATTTGGAGTTACTCCTTTAAAATACAAAAAAATGTATATGCAACATTAAGGCAACAATTCGCAACAAACAGTCAATAACCGAATGTCTAAATACTATAATTTTGGTAACACAAAAAGCTATTAATTATGAATTCAATAAAACAAAACCGGGCCTTTGTTGTAAAATATTTTAATGCTATATCGGGTACCGAAAAGACCTTAGCACTTTGTAAACAATTTATAAAAGACCAAAAACTTATAGACCATATTATGTTTTTTGATGGGGCCTTTCCCAAATATGAATTATTTATTGAAGAAATGATTGCCGAAGAAGACAAAGTATTGGTAAGAGGGCGGGCAAATGGAATTCATGAAAATGAATTTAATGGTATCCCTCCTACCTATAATAAAATGGACTTGCCATTTGTGATTCGTTATACTATAAAAGACAATAAAATAGTCGATCACTGGCTAATGGCAGACCAGGTAATACTAATGGAACAATTAGGCGTTATTGATGCTAAAAATGAACAATCAGCCTAAAAGCCTTTAAAGTTCACAACTCCCCCTTTTCCTAATTAATTTTTTGCACACTAAGCCATTGCTTTTAAAGAGCGATACAGGAAACCTATGTTTAAAATAAAACGAATAAATCCAAAAAGATATGAAAACATTAAAAAAAGCAATTTTATCAGTCATTATTTTAATCTTCGCTCAATCTATCTACGGTACCACAAAAGATTCTGTAAAAATAAAATTGCAAAACAACTCTAAAGAGGTCGTTCTCCGAAAATTAAAAACACCATTCTTTAAACCACCACATATACAAGGAGATAGAGATTTTGGTGGCAATGGACCTCATACTACTTGTAAGGTAAGTATAAAACTAAGTGCAGACAGAAAAAGAATTATAGCGGTAGTGTATATGAAAGCACGGGAAACAAAAAGTGATTGGACTACTGGTGAAGGAACTAAAGAGTTTACCATATTTAAAACCAGAAACAATCAATCGATCCGTAGTATAAAAAATAGGGTTAAATACTCTTCTTGTAATTATACAGATTATGATCATGAAAAAGATTATGTAATTAAAGGATTGGGAGAAACCTCAACGGATGCACAAAAAAGCAACTGGCAACTAATTAACACAGGACATAATGATGCTTTGGTAGAGATGTATTTGTTTTCTGGTGATACAAACGGAGATGATATTAGCAAAAAAACTGGAGTGCAAATTTATTTTAAAGATATTATCGTAGACCTTATAGGCTTACCGTTAAATGAAAAACAATTATCATTAAAAACTGGAACATACACTTGTGGGAACAATACTTGCGGCTCTAGTGCAACAGCAACATTTTTAAATTATCACGGCATAAACAGAACTTGTAATCAAATGAAAAAACTTCTGGAATCTTCTCCTAATCTAATAAACCATATTAGAAAAGTTTCAGGAAAAAATATTGGTATTGACCCAAATTCAGTAAGAGACAGATTGAATGAATTAAAAAATCAATTTATACTTGAAGAAATTAACAATAGCTCTGTTATTAATAGAATTATAGAACTTATTGAAGAGAGCAAACCTGTAATAGCCCTAACAGGTTGGGGCTCAAAAACTGTTAGAGATATCCATATTAAACCAAGCGACAATGTAAGTTTAAACCCCAATAGTGTGCTACATTACATAGTTGTAGACGGTTTTAATTATCAAACCTCTGTTTTTAGCATTATAGATAATGGATCTAGAAAATATGTACATGCAGATTATTTAAGGGAAATAATACTATGGCATCCGGAAAACTTCATTATAGAGGGAGCTCTTTACTCCAATCAAGTAAAACCAGGTGAAATTATTTACTCTAAAATAGCTCCTTATAAACCTGCACTTGTCTATAATAATCCACCTGTCTATCCTATAGTTAGTAAAGTCTCAAAGTTATTATTTGAAATTAAAACAGGCGGAGATGATTTAAGAGGTGGAAATGATAATGTAAACCTTCATATAGAGTTTAAAGACGGAAGAAAGCAGGTTTTAAGAAATGCTAATAAAAAACAGAAATGGCCTGACCATAAAACTCAATATGTAGAAGTTAATCTTAACTATAAAACTGACATATCAAATATAGACTGCGTTAAGTTAGAGACAACTTTTAGTGGTGGTATTGGCGGTGATAATTGGAATGTAAATAAAGTTAAAATAACTGCTATAAAAACTGATGGTTCGAGAAAATTATTATATCAAAAAGGTACGGGAAGCAGTCTGCTTTTCAGATTCACAAAAGATCATAAATGGTTAACTATAAAATAATGAAAAAATGTTTTTTTACACAACAGATGGTCAAACACATGAACTTATATTTTATATCAAAATATTCAACCCAATAAAAATAATTTAAAAAAAGAAGTCCTGACGACTAACAATCAGGACTTTTTTCAAAATTTAGTTTAGAAGCGCTTCAAACTTCAATTTATTACAATTTATAACACTTAAAGCCTTAGAATAATTTAGAAGAAATTTAACCGTTTCTTCTTTCGGTTCAAGTTCACTTAAGTTTTTAATAGAATTTTCAGAGTAAAGTTTTGCCATTTTAATAAATTATGGGTTATTTACTTAAGCTAACGTAACAAAACTTTATTTATTGTACTAATTCGTTAAAACTATATTATGCTTATCTATTATCTTTCTTAAATTAATTAATGCATAGCGCATGCGTCCCAGTGCTGTATTGATGCTCACCCCTGTTCTATCTGAAATTTCTTTAAAACTCATATCGTTATAAATACGCATCATTAGCACCTCTTTTTGGTCTTCTGGCAACTCTTCAACCAAACGTCTTACATCATTTTCTACCTGTTCTTTTATAATCGTTCTTTCGGCATTCAGGCTACTATCACTAAGCACAGAAAAGATACTAAAATCGCCACTGTTATCAAATTTTGGCATGCGGTTACTTTTTCTAAAAAAGTCAATAACCAGATTATGAGAAATACGCATTACCCACGGTAAAAACTTCCCTTCTTCATTATAAGCACCTCGCTTAAGAGTACGAATAACTTTTATAAATGTATCCTGAAAAATATCTTCAGCAATATCTCTATCATAAACTTTTGAATAAATAAAACTGTAAATTTTTTGCTTGTGCCGTGTTATAAGAATTTCTAAAGCACTTTCATCACCTTTAATATAGTTGCTAACCAAAGTAGCATCTGAAATAAATTTGTATTGCATAATCATTACTTTTTGTGCATTGAAGCAAGCTTCTTTGCTTGGGGTTAAATTTTTTAAAAGTAATGTTCTGCTATAGGCGAGAGTAGTTTTTGTAGTTATTATGAAATCAAATATAACAACAATCATTCCTAAAAAGCAAAAAAAATCTGTTTTTTTTAACTATTTATTAAACAATAATCCATTTTTTAAGCTGATTTACTTATAGTATCTTTGCAAAATTATTCCTTTTTATTGCCTATGATTACTAACATTTCTGAAGTAAACCCAAAACAAAATATCATTATTAAAGGTGCAAAATTGCATAACCTAAAAAATATTGATGTTGTCATTCCAAGAAATAAATTAGTGGTAATTACCGGATTATCTGGCTCAGGAAAATCCAGTTTAGCTTTTGATACGCTTTATGCAGAAGGGCAACGGCGGTATGTTGAAAGCCTTTCAAGTTATGCACGACAGTTTTTAGGTAGACTCAACAAACCAAAAGTTGATTTTATAAAAGGCATAGCCCCAGCAATTGCCATAGAGCAAAAAGTAAATTCTACCAACCCACGGTCTACAGTAGGAACCACTACTGAGATTTATGACTATTTAAAGCTATTATTTGCCAGAATCGGGAAAACCTACTCTCCTATTTCCGGGCATGAAGTAAAAAAAGATTCAGTTACAGGTGTTTTAAATTATTTAAAAGCTTTTTCTGAAGGCGAAAAATTGTTACTCCTTGCTCCTATTCATCTAGAAGAAGGGCGCTCGATGGCCGATAAGCTTAAAACTCTAAATCAACAAGGCTATGCCAGAATTAAAGTAAACGATACGGTTACAAGAATTGATGAAGCTGGTGATATTGACGAAGAAAACATTTTTCTTGTTGTAGATAGAATAATTATTAAAGATGAAGACGACTTTTTTAATCGGTTAGCTGATGCGGTACAAACAGCATTTTTTGAAGGTAAAGGAGCCTGCATTGTAGAAACACTTTCTGATAAAAAACAACGCGTTTTTAGTAACAGGTTTGAAATGGATGGCATTACTTTCCTGGAACCTAATGTACATTTATTTAGTTTTAATAACCCCTATGGCGCTTGCCCTAAATGTGAAGGTTATGGTGATATTATTGGAATAGACGATGATTTAGTTATACCAAATACAGGCTTGTCGGTTTACGAAAACGCCATTTTTCCATGGCGTGGAGAAAGCATGAGCTGGTATAGAGACCAATTGGTTAATAACTCCCATAAATTTGATTTCCCAATTCACAAACCCTTTTTTGAATTAAGCAAAGCACAAAAACAGCTTATTTGGACTGGAAATAAGCATTTTGAAGGCTTAAATTCTTTTTTCGCTGAGTTAGAATCTAAAGCCTATAAAATACAAAATCGGGTAATGTTATCACGCTACCGCGGAAAAACAAAATGTAAAACCTGTGAAGGCAAGCGTTTACGCATAGAAGCAAATTATGTAAAAATTGCTGGTGCAACAATTACAGATTTGGTAGAAATGCCTTTAAATAAATTGGCTAACTTCTTTAAACAACTAGAATTAAACGACTACGATACGCAAATTGCAAATAGGCTTTTAAAAGAAATTAATAACAGATTATTGTTTCTTTCTAACGTAGGCTTAGAATATTTAACTCTAAATAGAAAGTCGAATACTTTGTCTGGCGGCGAAAGTCAGCGTATTAATTTAGCAACATCTCTAGGCAGTAGCTTAGTTGGCTCAATGTATATTTTAGATGAGCCAAGTATTGGTTTACATCCTAAAGATACCGAGCGTTTAATTTCTGTTTTAAAATCATTAAGAGATCTTGGGAATACTGTAATCGTTGTGGAACATGACGAGGATATTATGAAAGCTGCAGATGCTATTATTGATATTGGCCCTGAAGCAGGAACATTTGGTGGCCATGTTGTAGCAAATGGTACTTATGCAGATATTTTAGCTTCAAAATCATTAACGGCTCAATATTTAAATGAAAATTTAAAAATCGAAATCCCAAAAACACGTAGAACATCAAAATATTATGTAGATATCATTGGTGCGCGCGAAAACAATTTAAAAAATATAGATGTGCGTTTTCCGCTAGGCATGCTAACTGTTATAACTGGGGTTTCTGGTAGTGGAAAAAGCACCTTAGTAAAGAAAATTTTATACCCAGCCTTACAAAAGAAGCTAACCGATTTTGGAGATAAACCCGGGCAGTTTACAGCACTAGAAGGGCAGTTTAGTAACATTAAACATATTGAGTTTGTAGACCAAAACCCTATTGGTCGGTCGTCTCGCTCAAACCCTGTAACTTATATTAAAGCTTACGACGATATTCGTGCTTTATTTTCAAACCAGAAATTAAGTAAAATAAGAAACTATCAGGCCAAACATTTTTCTTTTAATGTAGATGGCGGGCGTTGTGAAACCTGTAAAGGAGAAGGCGAAGTAACTATTGAAATGCAGTTTATGGCAGATGTGCATTTAGAATGCGAAACCTGTAAAGGTAAACGGTTTAAAAAGGAAGTATTGGAAGTAACATTTGCAGATAAAACTATAGATGACGTACTGAATTTAACTATTGATGATGCCATTGCTTTTTTTGAAGCTAATGATAAACTTAAAATTAAAAACAAACTTCAACCATTACAAGATGTTGGTCTGGGTTATGTTACATTAGGACAAAGTTCTTCTACATTATCTGGAGGCGAAGCACAGCGCATAAAACTTGCTTCATTTTTAGGCAAAGGAAACAACAAAGATAAAGCCCTTTTTATTTTTGACGAACCTACCACCGGCCTTCACTTTCACGATATCCAGAAGCTTTTAAAATCCTTTAATGCCCTAATTGAAAAAGGACATTCAATACTTGTAGTGGAACATAATTTAGAGCTCATTAAATGTGCTGATCATATTATTGATTTGGGCCCAAAAGGTGGTGAAACCGGCGGCAATCTTGTTGCGTTTGGAACACCAGAACATATTGTAAAAACTAAAGTTTCGGAAACTGGAAAGTACTTAAAAGATAAACTATAATTATTACTTTAATTAAACAAAAAGCCAATCAAAAAAATAAAAATTATTGCAATAGGAATAACCAACATCAAATAGATAAAAGAAGCTACTCCAGATTTAAAAAAACTTAAAAACCAACCTTGTTTATAAAAACGCTTTATAGCTATTAATAAATAAAAATAGGTAGACATCACAAGCAGCCAATCTATCCAATCCGGAACATCCCAAATAAAATTCACAATAAGTATAACACTAAAAACGGTGAATAAAAATGAAAAAAAGTAAAAGCTAAATACTAAATGGTGGGCGTAGGTACCCCGCTTATAAAACATTAACTTCAAGATTAATGCGAAAATTGGCAAAAGTATAAATAGCGAAATAGGAATTGTATCGTAAGCAGCTTGTAAAATTTGTCCGCCGTTACGCTGCTTATAAAATTTCAATCCTTGTTCGTAATATTTCCTGGTAAAAAAACCAGCATCCTCACTCATTCCCATAGCCTTATAAATGGCTTCATTTGTTGCATTAGCAGCTATTAGCGAATCAACCTTATTAATATCAAAATCAAAGGTAGGCTTTATATCACGTGAGTTTTTGGTTTGATCCTTTATTATAGAATCTAATGCATTTATCTGGGTTTTACCAATTCCTTCTATACCCTCTTCTTTTAAAGGTGCTAAAATACTATCCAATTTTACGGAATCTAAAACCTGCTGTGTTTTAATCTTTACACTATCTGATACAAGCGGCTTTTCTAAGGTTTTTTTTAATGCTGTATCTATAACTTGAACCTGGTCTCTAACAACAAGTGTAGTTAATAAAAAGAAAAACACTACAGAGACAAACAAATACAATTGAGCGGGATGCAAATATAACAAGCGCTTGCCTTCAATAAAGCGACTAGCCAAATACCCCGGTTTAAACAACAGCGGAAAAAAGCTTTTAAAAAACCGAGCATCGAACGAGAAATAGTTACTTATTGTATTATAAAATAAAATACCAATGGTGAGTTCGTCTTTAGCCTTTTGTCCGCAATGCGGACAAAACTCGAACCCCTCTTCAAAATTTTCTTCGCAATTTTTACACGTATTGTATTGTTTGTTCATTAAAAAGATTGATTTCTATAAAAGTAAAAAAAAGTATTAACAATTATAGAATATTAAAACCCTGGCCATTAGCGATTTACATTTTTGGCACATTAATTGAAAACTACAAAACAAATAGCGTAAGCCGAAAAGCTTAAGAGTAGGCATAAATTAAATCCTATATGATTATGAAAAGATTATTACTATTATTTACAGGCTTGTTAATAGGATTAACAACAGTATCAGCAACAGAGCAGAACCATCAAAAACAAAAAAATAAGTTTGAAAAATCAAAACGCTATCGTTACGCACAACCTATAATGTTTGTAGAGCGAGGGGTTCAATTTTTAGTGTTTCCTGATGGAAGCTTCGATTTTAATACAAATTACGAAGACACGTTTTATAACGATTCTTACTATAGAAGAAACACCAAAAGAAGCCGTGTAAATACTACTTATGGCGCGCCGGGGAAACGTATTAAGTACAGCACGTACAGACATAGGAACAGAGGGGTTTCGATCTCACATGACAGAGATGGTAAAGTAAGACGTATTGGTAGTATCTTTTTAAATTATGACAGATACGGAAAGCTTAAACGTGTAGGCTCTGTATATATGAGTTATAAGCATCGAAACGGCACATTAACCCAGGTTGGTGGCTTAAGAGTTAAGTACAATCATTGGGGGGAAATTGTACACACGCGCGGGCAGGTAAACCGTTTTAGCAGAAGTTGTAATATTTGTGGCGTTAGTTCTTGTGAAATCGATCATAACCACAGCTATGGATATGATAATGACGACGACGACTGGTATGATGACGATGATGATATCTATAACAATGATGATGATTTTTACTATTACAAACAAAATGGTAAAGTAAAAAAACACAAAAAGAGAAAGCACTAATTTAAGGCTTAAAAAGAGTATCCCCTGAATAATTAATTATTCAGGGGATTTTTATATCTAAAATATGCTATTTTATTATGGCTAGAGGTTCAGTAGTTTTCCATTTGCCTCTGGTAAAATCAGGAAATGCTTGTGGTGAACCTCCCCGAGCTACAGATTTTTCGCTTAATGGCGCAACAGCACTCCAATGGCAGCCTTCGTAAACATTTTGATCTAGGGGTTCTCCATGGCGTAAGCATTCTACGATTCTATATAACATCATAAAGTCCATGCCGCCATGTCCGCCCATTTTTTTTGATAACTCGCCTAAACGAAGATACAACGGGTGTTCATACTTTTCATATATTTTCTCTAGCTGCTCCCCTTGTGCCCAACTATGATGATCTTTTGTTGCTCCATCTACACCGCCCTCTAATGCAATTCGCGTAGGATAACCAGCCAATGTGCCCTTTGTGCCCTGTACTAAATTAAGGCGTGAATATGGCCTGGGGCTGGTTTCATCCCATTGTACCATAATAGTTCTGCCAAGAGCAGTTTTAATAATTGAAGTATTCATATCGCCCCCTTTGTAATTCAGCGTGTTCCAGTTATGGTCTGCTGGATAATTTTTCTCAGCATACAACTTTCTACCTATTGCCGGTGTAGAAAACGATACCAAGCTATTAAAATTATCTTCACCTCTTGCCAAATTCATATATTGAGCCACAGGACCTAATCCGTGAGTTGGATAAAGGTTTCCATTTCTTTTAGCATAGTGGTATGTTCTCCAGGACCCTGTCCCTCTTTTTTGCTGGTTCATTTGCCCTCTTAACTCATGAATATAAGCTGCCTCAGCATGCAAAAGATCACCAATTACAGCTTGCCTGCACATATTTAAATACATAAGCTCTTCCCTGCCATAATTAACATTCTCCATCATCATACAATGCTTTTGGGTTTGCTCTGAAGTAAATACAATGTCCCACATCTCTTCTAAAGTCACCGCTAAAGGCACTTCAACAAATGCATGTGCTCCTTTTTTCATAGCTTCAATTGCCATTGGTGCATGATTGTTCCAGTTTGTAGAAATAAAAACAGCATCGGGCTTAACTTCATCTAACATTAGCTTCCATTGCTCTTCTGCTCCGTGGTAAACCGCTATTTTTTTATGCCGCGACCCCTTTCCTATTTTTCTGCATCGCTCTGCAGACAGGTTTGCTAAATCTTCATACAAATCACTTATAGCAACTATTTCCGTACCTTCAATTGATGCTAGTTGTGTTGCATGCCCACTTCCGCGAGCACCAACCCCAATCATAGCTATACGGACTTTATCTAATTTTGGAGCTGCAAATCCCCCCATATAGTTGCCTTCATGTTCAAAAATGTTGGTAGGACTTGAATATGCAGGTAACACACTACTTAAACCTAAGGCAACACCTGAAAGCGATGTTTTTTTAATAAAGTTTCTTCTATTTAAATTTTTCATTGAATACGATTTTAACGCTACTATTTTAATAAATTTGAGCATTGAAAATTACTTATTTTTAACAGCCAATCACAAATACTTTTTTAACATTTGCTAATATGTATTTTGCGAAAATTACTAACAAAACCGTTTTAATTTTTAGAAATGGTTTAAATATGCACTTTTTAATAATACATATATGCTATTTAATGTTTCCGCCAACTTCAAGTCCGCTAGGCACTTTCTCAGGAATTGTTTTATCAAAGTTCTCGTCATTCAAAGTATTTAAAAACGAAATAATTAATGGCATATCCCGGACTTTAATGGTTAAATTTTTGGCTAATGTATCAATAGTACTTTCAGCGACTTTTTTGTTTCTCGATTTATTAAATGATAAGTCTTCGTAAAATTCCAACACACTTTGCAGGTTAGACAATGTACCATTATGCATATAAGGCGCAGTAAATCTTAAGTTTCGTAATGTAGGGGTACGAAAACTAAATTGATGTTCGAAACCATCATCAGCATCAGAAAGCTTATCGTTTTCTGGCACACTCAACGTATGAACTTTATAATCTGAAAACATAGGCCCGTTATGGCAATTGGCACAGCCTACTTTTTTAAAGATTTCAAACCCCTCTCTTTCACCAAGAGAAATACTATTAGTTTCACCCCGCATGTACTTATCAAAACGGGAGTTATTTGTAACTAAACTTCTTTCGTATGCAGCAATAGCTTTCCCTAGGGTTTCAATACTAATAGAATCATCTTTACCAAATGCTTTTTTAAAAAGCTCTTGATATTCTAAAATTCCTTTTAACCGTAAAACCACTTCGGTTAAAATTTCGTCTTCAGTATAATTTACCCCACGCATTTCCTCTAGTGCCTTGATTGGCTCAATAGCTTGAGCTTCTAAACTGTTAACTCTAGAGTCCCAGAACATTGGTGCCGTTTCTGGGTTGTATTTATTAGAAGGATTTATACCATTAAATGCAGTATTTAAAACCGTATGCGCATTGCGCTTAACAAAAGGAATGCTATTGGGTTTGTTAAACGTTCGATTTATACCAAAACCTTTTCCATTGGCACCAATTGAAAGGTCTCTAAACTCTGCATAACCGTTATCCGGATGGTGACAAGTAGCACATGCTACATCTTTATCGCCTGATAATATGGGATCAAAAAAAAGCAGCCTCCCTAAATTAATTTTTTCATCAGATTGCGGATTATTTAAAGGGGATTTTATTTCTAAAGGAAGGGCATTTATACGTGTATCTATTTTTACAACTCTGGTATAAACTTGTGTATTCTTTTTATTTTCAGAGTTACAACTAGTTATAACCAAAACCAACATTAGCAAAACGCTTTTAAATGTTTCTTGATAAATGTTTAACATTTGGTTATTAATTTCAAAAATTTATATAAAATACTAAACGAAACTAGCTAATTTTTCCCACTAAAACAATTCCAATCTATAGAATTTAAAAAAGCTTCTAACCATTGTTTTCTGATTTACAAGGGTTTATGCTATACTTTATTTTTTTGGCACGCTGTTTGTAAACAGTTAAATGTATCACAATAAAAATTTACAATTATGAAAAAATTAATATTTCTTTTAACAGGTTTAATCCTTACCGGATTTACTGCTACAGCAACCACAACCGCTACAGATAACAGTACATCATCTATTTACGCTAGAGGTTATGGCAATTCTTTCATATTTGTAGAAAATGGTATTGAATTTTCAGTTTTTCGGGATGGGCAATTCGATTTTAATATTTTAAGAGGGAATTCGCGTTTTAGTGTATCTGTAGGTTCACCAAACGTAAATATTAGTTTTAATACGGGTTACGATTATAATGCTTATGTACAGTACGATGAGTTTGGTGCTATTATCCAAATAGAGAATACTCCTATTTATTATGACTATTATGGTCGTGTTAACCAGGTAGGTAATGTAAATATTTATTATAATAATTATGGTTACATTTCTCGTGTTGGAGGTCTTTATGTAAATTATGATCGATACAACAGATATACTTATTGCACTGGATTTATCAATGTTTATAACAGACATTATGTTTACAGACCATGGCATAGATATTACAGTATTCCTGCTTATGACTACTGTGTAGTTTATAACAGACCTTACAGACAGTATTATAACCCTATTCGGTATACTTATAGCAGGCCATTTTACAACAATTACAGACCAAGAACTGCTATAGCTACCAGACGTGGACATAAAATTTATAGAAATAGAAACTATGCTACTGTTAACAGAAGTACGAGAAATAAAACACAAATAAACAGACGTGCTAACTCAAGAAGAGATATAGCTCAAGCAAGTTCAGCAAGAAGAAACAACTCTACTGTAAGACGAAACGGTTCTACTCTAAACAGAAGTTCCAGAGCTAATTCTCAAAGAATTAACAGAGAGTCTGCCAGACGTGAAAATACTAGAACGAATACCCCTTCTAGAGCAAACACACGTATAAATAATACTAAAAGGACGAGTGAAAGCGTTACTAGAACTAATAGATCAAATGTTAACAGAAATCGAACAGTAACCAGAGACAGAAATACTTCGGTTACCAGAAAACCAAATAACGCAAATACACGTACATATAATAAAAGACAGAAAACAACTAGAAGTACGCAACGTGTAACACCTAGAGCTTCTCAAAATAAGCCCAGAACTACACAAAGAATGACTACTACTAGAACGAATAAGCCCAGATCGGCTCAAAGAACAGTTTCTAGATCGACTCAAAGTAAACCAAGAGCGACACAAAGTAGAAGAAGTAATTCTAGTAACAATAATACAAGATCGACTTCCAGAAGAAGATCATAACAATTTTGGTTGGTTAGTTGGAAATCCCCGCGATAAGTTTGCCTCAAAGCAAATTCGTGGGGTTTTCTTTTTTAGCACTAACTATATAAATCCCCAAAGTAGTTCAGAAGCTTTAGTATACCACTTTTAAACAAGTGCTTATCGCTTTAAAACCTTATCAATAAGCTCTGTTATGTTTTCTGAAAATTTAAACAGATAAATGGCTAGTCCGTATAAAGCTGTAAGTATTGCTGATTTTAAAATGATATTGATAACAGGGTGAAAAGAAAAATCCCAGAAATAGAATAAAACCGCACATAATACAATGCAACCGCCTATTTTTAGCGTATTAGCACTAAAAGGCAGCATATTAAATTTCTTGTAAACAAAAATCAGCTTAATGGAGTTGTATAAAAAGACCGCAAGAAATGTAGCAATAGCTGCTCCATTAATACCATATAGCGGAATAAAAAACAGGTTTAAAAAAATCATTACAACTACCAGGATCACACCAAACAATAACACCATTCTATAATAGTCGCTATTAAACAAAATAGCATTATTACTACCTAAAAGGGCATCATACAGCTTTGCAACACTAATCAATAAAACTACAAATAGCCCAACACTATAAGCTTCATCAATCAGCAAATACATTTGGTTAATATTTGATACAATCAGTAAAAAAATAAATCCACTTACAATAAATAAATTCAAGGAACTTCGTTTATATAAATCTTTTAACGAATCAAAATCTTTTTCGTTTAAAAATTTAGCAGATAGCGGTAATAGTATTTGGTGCATGGAACGCTGTGGTACTGCAATAACTGCAGCTATAAAAATACCAACATTGTAATAAGCAATTTCTTTAATTGGAATGTAATACCCAAGCATCACCTTATCAATATCTAAAAGAATGGTTGCAATTGAACCAGCAATAATTATTAAGGATGAATATTTTAAAATTGCACGTAAACCATTTACTTTTTTAAAAGTAATAACTGGCAATTTTATACTAAAAGCATAAACATTCATGATTAACATCCTAACAATATAAACACACACTAATCCAGCCATAAACTGCGCTACATCAACAATCTTAAAGTGCAAACAAAATAACATAATCATAGCTCCCACTCTATGAAAAACTTCTTTCATGAAGTTACCAAAAACCGTTTGCATTTTCACTTTTGCCCAAGCATAGAATACTTCAAAATATGCTAAGGCAATGGCAGTAATAATAATATGCCATATGTAATCTTTTATCATTGGGTTTTCGCTTGACAAAAAGGCACCAATGGTTTCGTAACCTAAATACCCTATAAAGCTCACGGGAATTATTATAAACAAAGGTAAAACCAGCATGAGTGTTAAAAAACTATTTAACGATATCCTCGTTTTAAAAGTAGAATAAAATTTAACTAAAGTGTTATGCACACCAAAAGCCATTAAGGGCATCATCACATAAGCTGCAGACAGCATATAACCTACCATTCCGTAATACTCATCACCAAGGAATTGAACATAAAGAAACAGTGTGTTTATTGCACCAATTAAAAAACCCAGGTAAGTGGATATGACGTTTTTAAATGATTGTGATGCAACAATTCCCATTATATTAATTTAGATAAAACTTCAGTTAGCGATTTTCTACTATATTTTTTTAAACCCACAGCATGCGATTGTAATGCTTTATTCTGATACGCTTTATATTGAGTCAATATAGCCGATTTCAACGATTCATAGTCATCATAATTAAAGTAATTCCCTGTATTAGTTTCTTTTATAATTTTTTCGACGTCCGAGTCTTTTGGCCCTAAAGCCAGAATAGGTCTGTTAGAAACCATGTACTCAAATAATTTTCCGGGAATAATACATTTTGTTTCTTCTGAATCAATTTCTATCAACAATAATACTTGTGATTTTTTTTGAAACCTAATAGATTCAATATGTGAAACATAACCTACATTATCTAATATGATTACTTAAACCATATTTTTTAATTGAATTAAGTACATCTTCACTTACAGCACCAATAAAATTTAACTGAAAATCATTAGAAAAATCTTTGTTTATTTCAATTAAATCACTAAAAACTTTCCATAAAATTTCTGGATTTCTTTTAGACAATAAAGAACCTATGTGTGCTATTGAAAACTTAGAATCTAACTCTATTTTTCCAGCTGGCTCATAATCGTACCCGTTAGTGATAACCTCTATAGGCTTTTTTGTTAAGTCTTTAAACTCTTCTTTTGTTGCAGCACTCGTTACTATAATTTGATCAGCCCCATTTAAAACTTGTTTTTCAAGTATTTTATGTTTTTGCGCTGCTCTTTTTGTTAGCTTTAATTGTTTATGATACCCAATCGTTGTCCAGGGATCTCTAAAATCTGCCAACCACCTAACCTTCAAACGCTCTTTTAATTGCAAACCTATAAGATGTAAGCTATGCGGCGGACCACTAGTAATAATGGCATCTATATCATTCTTGTTTATATAGTTTAAAAGGTAGCTTACCGAAGGTTTTACCCAATTCTTACGAGCATCGGGTATAAAGTAATTTCCACGAATGTAGAGCAGTAGCTTTTCAATAAAACTTTGCTTTCTGCTTTCTGAAATAATCCCTTTACTTATTGTTTTAGAGGCTTTTTTTGAAAACAGCCCTGCTAATTTATAAGGTTCATTTATTGGATGCTTTATAATTGTTAAGCCTTCTGAAACTTCAGATAATAAGCTCTCATCGACTAAAGGGTAATTTGGGTTTTCTGGAATATAAACTATAGGCTCAACACCAAATTGAGGTAAGTATTTAACAAATTTCAACCAACGCTGAACTCCCGGTCCTCCTGCTGGTGGCCAATAATACGTAATAATAAGTACTCTTCTTTTTGTCATTTTTGTCATTCCCTTAAAAGAGGGAATTTATTATTAATTTAGTTTCAACTTCAAAAACTTCCCCTTTCAAGGGCATGACAAATTATTCCTTTTTAAATTCGTAAAACACCCCTGCCAAAAGCAATAACCCAAAAAAGATTGAGCTCGCAAGAGCAATACGGCTCCCTGTTTTCACGACATCCGGATCGAACTTAAACTCTATGATATGACTTCCTGCAGGTACATCCATGCCTCGCAGCGTGTAATTTACACGCATATGATTTACTGCTTTTCCATCTATATATGTTTTCCATCCATTTCCGTAATACACCTCAGAAAACACCACAAAGCCATCATTCGAATTATTTGATTTGTATTTTAAATAATTAGGTTGGTGTTCAATAAGTCTAATTGCAGCTGTAGAATCGACTATAAATTCCCTAAAACCAGACTCAGCCCCTTGCTTATACAAATGTGCAGGAGTTTTAAAAGTATAAATAGCCTTATTTTTATTATCCAAACTATCCAAACGCCTTATTTCTTCATTTGCAGAATCAACACGCTCTAAAGATTTAACAAACCAGGCATTCCCATTAGCATCTTCATTGGCATATGAGAATGGCCTTCCACTATCATTTTGAATAATAATATACTTTGTATTCAACATATTAAGCACATTTATATTATTCTTTGCTATATAAAAATCAAATAACTCCCTGTATCGCTTTAACTCAGCAGCATTGTAACCATTTAAAGAGTTATGATAATATGACGGTTTTGATGGACCGGATATCAAATCAAACACTCTAAAGTGTGTGGTGTCCTTTAATATTTCTTTATCGGCCTCATTAGCCTGAAAAGGCTTATTTATTTGCATTGCCGAAACAAAATCATCATTATTCACATAACGCTTATCAACAACCACTAAATCAAAAAGAATAAGAACAGCGAAGGCCAGCATCGTCCATTTTTCTTTTAGCTTACCTTTTAAAAACACCCAAATCACACTAGCCGAAAGTAATACCAAAACAAGTGTTCTTATAGTGTCTTGTGTAAAAAAAGTTTTTCTATCTTCTTTTACTGCTCTAATAAAATCTTGCCCATAAGCCTGAATATATTGCCCATCGCGCAACCCAACAAAATCAAACAAAGAAGATTTAAATATTAAAAATACCAAAGCCAAACCGCCAGTAATCATGGTAGTAAATTTTAAAGCTTTTAGTTTATCTTCTTTATTTTCAAAATCATTAAATAGCCTGACAAGTCCAAAAATCGCTAAAACCGGAATACATAATTCTAAAATAACCTGTATAGAACTCACCGCCCTAAACTTATTGTAAAGCGGCACATAATCTATAAAGAAATCTGTTAAAAATGCAAATGGCTGGTTCTTTCCATAGGATAATAACAACGATAGAACTGTACCACCTACCAGCCACCACTTTAAGCGGCCTTTAACCAAAAACAAAGCAAAAACAAACAAAAACAATACTACAGCTCCAATATAAGCAGGAGCTTCAACTATGGGCTGGTCTCCCCAATACGTATAAACCTGCTTTACCTCATTCCTAGCCTGAGCAGGTGATGCCCCTAACTTTCTATATGCTTCATAAGTAGCAGAATCTTTTCCAACATCCTCAACGGTCCCTCCTCCCATAAACTTTGGAATAAACAGATTGAAGGTTTCCACAATTCCATAACTAAATTGCGTAATATAATCCCGGTCTAACCCAGAAGTTACTTCTTTTGGAGAACCATCAGGGTGTATTGTTAATTCGCTTTTTCCACGGGTACTTTCTTTAACGTATTCCTTAGTAGCCAAAATTCCTGTGGCATTTAAGGCTAACGATAGAATAACAGCAGCAAATAAGATCCCAACAGATTTAAAATAATGAGGGAGCACCTTTTTCTTATATGCATCAATCAGATAGGCTATTCCTAAAACTATAACCAGCAATAGCAAATAATAGGTCATTTGAAAATGATTTGCCACAATTTCTAACCCCATTGCGACTACCGTTAGCAAAAAGCCCAGAATGTATTTTTTTCTAAACGTTAAAACGATACCACTTAAAACTAAAGGCATATAAGCTATAGCATGAGCTTTACTATTATGGCCAACTCCAAGAATAATTATTAAATAAGTTGAAAAACCAAAAGCAACGGCACCTATAGCGGCAAGTTTAAAATCAACTTTTAAAACCAGCAAAAGCACATAAAAACCTAATAAATATAGAAAAAGATAATCTGCTGGACGTGGCAAAAACCGCAGCATTAAATCTAGTGTTTTGATATAATTATGTGGATATTTTGCCCCCAGCTGATACGTTGGCATACCACTAAAAGCACTATTTGTCCAATACGTTTCTGTGCCTGTTTTTGCTTTAAAATCTTTTTGTTGCTTACTCATGCCAATATATTGCACGATATCGCTTTGATAAATCTGCTTCCCTTTTAAAACCGGGCTAAAATATGCTAAAGACAATAGTACAAATCCTAATAGAACGAGTACATGTGGAAGTACTTTTTTAAATGAAAACTGCATGAATATGTGTTAAAAACAATAGATGTGAAAATAAACATAATTTTCCAAATCCAACTTATATATTTAAGATCTTATTTTCACCTGACTTAGTGCAGTCTGTGAGAATAATAAGTTTTAAGAGTAGTACAAAAACAAAGAAAACATTTAGCAATTAATCAATTTCTTCATAATCAACATAATCACCAACATCTTTATTTGAGGTTTTTATGTTTGGCATTTTATCAATACTCACTTCGCCTTCCTTTTTTGGTGGCTCTTGTTGCCTGCCCTGGAACTGTCCAAATTGATCCCCAAATCGTTGTTCTGCTTTTTTTGCAACATATTTCATTAAAAATGGCGTAAACAAGCGTGCTAAAATTTTAACTCCAAAATAAATTAGCATAATGATTAGTAGCATTTTTACTAATCCTACAACAGATGCATACTGTAACATAAAAATATATTTTATACAAAAATACAATTCTAAACACTTAAAAAACGTTCAAAAATGATAAAAAAAGTATAAAATATCTATATTTGAGCATCCTATCAAAAATTATTAATAAAAGTAATGAGCACCTTCAAATTATTGAAGTATTAAAAAATATTTATTATGAGCCCTATCAAATCTACTTTAATTTTACTGCTTAGCCTTATGACCTCGCAAGCATTTAGTCAATATACAGATGTTATTAATTCGAACAGACCGGGTACTTCCCGAAGTGCTTTTTCTGTTGGAACAAATGTGGCTCAGTTTGAAGTTGGGCCTTATATATTAAAAGAAAAAAGAACACCGGCTACTGCTTATGACGTTTCTGGTTTTGGAATAGATTTTGCCGCACGATACGGTTTACTATGGGAAGAGCTGGAACTAAATATTGAAGGCGCTTATCAAAACGACACTAAAAAATACACCTCAAATACAGCTGCTGAAGACTCTCGTTCAAATTTTAAATTTGTAAGTATCGGGGCTAAATACCTGGTATATGATCCTTATAAAAATTCTGAAGACGACAAACCGAATTTATACAGTTGGAAAGCTAATCATCGCTTTAAATGGAAGTCGTTAATTCCCGCTGTTTCAGTGTATTTAGGAGCGAATTATGACACCAAACTAAACCCATATACAGCACCCGGAATTGAAGGTTTTAGTCCAAAGGTTATGATAGCTACACAAAACAATTTTGCTGGTGGCTGGGTTATGGTTTTAAATTTAATCAAAGACAGAATTGGTACAGATCAATCAGATTTTCAATATATTTTAACTTTAACACATTCCTTTAACCCTAAATGGGTGATTTTTGGTGAAACTCAGGGCATTAAAAGTGATTTTTACGCCGATAATCTTTTTAGATTTGGAGGAGCGTACTTGTGGAGTAAAAACTTTCAGTTAGATACAGCACTTACATTCAATACCAAAGATACGCCATCTGTTTTTAGTGTTAACTTTGGCGCGTCCTATAGATTAGATTTTCATAAAGACAAAGAAATAGATAATGCAAATTCGGCAGAAGAAGAATTAGAAAGAAAGTCAAGAGGCAAAAAAAGCAGAAAAAATAAGGATAAAGAAGCTGACAAAGAACAAAAAAAGCAAAAAAGAAAAGATAACGATTTTGACAAGTAATACAAATCAAGATTCATCATTATTATATGATTGAAATTAAAGAAGTAACCACCAAAAAAGACTTAAAAACCTTTGTAAAGTTTCCGTTCAAACTTTACAAAGGTTCCAAATACTGGGTCCCTCCTATCATATCTGAAGAAATACGATCATTAGATAAAAAAGTCAATCCTGCATTTAAAGATGCCGATGCACGCTTTTTTTTAGCCTATAAACACAATAAAATTGTAGGTAGAATTGCTTGTATCATTAATTGGATTGAGGTTAACAAACAAAACGTAAAAAAAATGCGCTTTGGGTGGTTTGATGTTATTGATGATGTAAAAGTAACAGAAGCATTACTAGGGAAAGTTAATGAAATAGGGAAAGCGAATCACTTAGCGTTTATCGAAGGTCCTGTGGGTTTCTCAAATTTAGATAAAGTTGGTGTGCTAACCCATGGTTTCGACCAAATAGGCAGTATGATTACATGGCATAACCACCCTTATTATGCAACACATTTTGAAAAACTGGGGTACACTGTAGCCAAAACATACTCAGAAAACAAAATGGAGTTTAAAAATATTCTGCCAGAGTATTTTTCAAAAATTCAAGATTTAATAAAAAGACGCTATCACTTAAAAGCTTTAAACTTTACTAAGAATAAGGATATAATGCCTTATACAGACGAAATGTTTGAAGTTTTCTCAAAATCTCATGCTACACTGTCTTCTTTTGTAGAAATAAATGAAGAGCAAAAGGCTTATTTTAAAAAGAAGTTTATCGGTTTTTTAAATCCTGAATATGTAAAATTTGTTTTAGACAAGAACAATAAGCTTATTGGTTTTGGAATTGTTACACCTTCCTATGCTGAAGCGCTCCAAAAGATGAATGGAAAGCTATTTCCGTTTGGAATAGCACATTTATTACACGCAAAAAAACATGCAAAAACAGTAACTTTTTATTTGATCGGTGTTTTGCCAGAGTATCAAAATAAAGGCATTACAGCTATTTTATTTAATGAGTTTCATAAAACTTTTTCTGAAAAAGGTATTGAGCTCTGTATTAGAGGGCCAGAGTTAGATGATAATGAAGCTATTCAAAAGCTATGGAAAAACTTTAAACCCGTTACACATAAACGCCGTTGTACATTTAGAAAAGACATTGTATAAAATAAAAAATCCGATTTTTTGAATCGGATTTTTTATTTTATACATATTTTAATTATTCGCCCATTGCTGCCATTACTGCAGCAGATAAGCGTTTATATGTTCCGTTTTGTAATCGCTCTCTAATGGCATCAAAAGCATCCAGAGTTTCTTCAACATCTTTTAAGGTATGGGTCGCTGTAGGAATCATTCTTAGTAAAATTAATCCTTTAGGTATTACCGGATAAACCACTATAGAACAGAATATTCCATAATTTTCACGTAAATCTCTAACCAGGGCCATAGCTTCAGGAATACTCCCTTTTAAGTATACAGGGGTTACACAGCTTTGTGTTGTTCCTATATCGAAACCCCGTGCTTTTAAACCAGATTGTAAGGCATTAACAATAGTCCATAAGTTTTGTTTTAACTCTGGCATTGTTCGCAGCATGTCCAAACGCTTTAAAGCACCTACAACCAGTTGCATTTGTAAGGATTTAGCAAACATTTGCGACCGTAAATTATACTTTAAATAATCTATAATTTCTTGATCTCCTGCAATAAAAGCTCCGGTACTAGCCATAGACTTTGCAAATGTTGCAAAATATACATCAATATCGTCTTGAACACCTTGTTCTTCTCCAGCGCCTGCTCCCGTAGCACCTAAAGTTCCAAAACCATGGGCATCATCAACAAACAACCTAAAATTAAATTTCTTTTTAAGGGCAACAATTTCTTTTAAACGCCCCTGTTCTCCACGCATTCCAAACACACCTTCAGAAATAACTAAAATACCTCCTCCGGTTTGCTCTGCCATTTTTGTAGCACGTTCTAAGTTTTTTTCTAAACTATTTACATCGTTATGCTTATATGTAAACCGCTTACCCATATGCAAGCGAACTCCATCGATAATACAGGCATGAGCATCTACATCGTAAACAATAATATCATCTTTTGATACTAAAGCATCAATTGTAGAGACCATACCCTGATAGCCAAAATTTAAAAGATAAGCTGCTTCTTTCTTAACAAAAGCCGCTAATTCATTTTGAAGTTTTTCATGTAAATCTGTATGTCCAGACATCATTCTTGCTCCCATTGGATAAGCAGAGCCATAATCTGCCGCTGCTTGAGCATCTACTTTACGCACCTCAGGGTGGTTGGCTAACCCTAAATAGTCATTAATACTCCAAGTGATAACATCCTTACCTTGAAATTTCATACGATTAGAAATCTCTCCTTCTAATTTCGGAAACACGAAATATCCTTCAGCTTGAGAGGCCCATTTACCTAATGGTCCTTTATCTTTATAAATCTTTTCGAATAAATCTTTCATTTACTATAAATCTTTTGCTATCAAAAAACAAACGTGTACATCACATAAAAGTGTATACAACGACCGTTTTTAGTTCTTTAGTTAGTTGTGCAAAATTAAATATTTAAATTGTTTGTACATAATTTTTGGGGTTCAATTATTAGCAATATCATTTCTCAGTCTAAATAATCATAATAAAAAGCCCTTTTACTTTACAATAATTATTCTCTTTTTCAATAAATTTTATATGCGTTTAGCACGAATGAAGAAGAATATCATTATAAGCAAGATATCGCATCACCCACCGCTTCCTTATAGCAAATAAGTAAACATTAAAAGCTATAGATTTTAACTGATCCCGGCTAAATAAAAAGCGATATAAAACAAAAAAAGGCATTATTTTAAAAAATAATGCCTTTTATATATTTCTAAATATTTTATTTAATATACTGTATGGTTTCGGCTGCTTCTTCATTAATACTATCAAAAAAGCCTTGCTCTTTCATCCATTTATCACTATAAATCTTACTCATATAGCGAGATCCATGATCTGGAAAAATAACTACAACATTATCATTTTCATTAAATTCATTATTTTCTCCTAATTGCGCAATGGCTTGCATAGCTGCTCCAGATGTGTATCCTACAAATAAACCTTCAGTTTTAGCTATTAGTCTAGCTGTATGAGCACTTTCTTCATCTGTAACCTTAACAAACTCGTCAATAGTATCAAAATCAGTTGCTGTAGGAATTAAATTCTTTCCTAAGCCTTCAATTCTATATGGATAAATCTCTTTTTCGTCAAACTCTCTGGTTTCATGGTATTTTTTAATAACTGAACCAAAAGCATCAACACCAATAACCTTAATATCTGGGTTTTGTTCTTTTAAATATTTTGCTGTACCAGAAATAGTACCACCAGTACCACTACAAGCTACTAAATGTGTGATCTTACCTTTAGTTTGATTCCAAATTTCCGGACCAGTAGAATTGTAATGTGCATCAATGTTTAATGCATTAAAATACTGGTTAATATATACAGAACCATTTATCTCTTCATGCAAACGTTTTGCTACTTGATAGTATGACCTGGGATCGTCTGCACTAACATGTGCAGGGCAAACATAAACCTTAGCTCCCATAGTTTTTAGCATGTCAATTTTATCTGCAGAAGACTTTGAGCTAACGGCTAAAATACATTCATAACCTTTTATAATGCTTACCATAGCAATACTAAAACCGGTATTCCCTGAGGTTGTTTCTATAATAGTATCACCAGGAGAAAGAATACCCTGCCTTTCTGCTTCTTCTATAATGTGCAATGCTATTCTATCTTTTGAGGAATGCCCCGGATTAAAGGCTTCTACTTTAGCAAAAAAGTTCCCCTTAAATTTTGAAGTTATCTTATTAAGTCTAATAAGCGGTGTATTGCCTACTAAGTCTAATACATTATCAAAAACCTGATTGTTGTGTTTCATAAATGCTTTTTATAAGCTACTATCAATATTACTAAAAATATTTGTAACTCAAAACTTGGCAAAAATAAGCAAATTTTTTATCATGCACTAATTCCTTCTAAATCTAATATAAAAGCATACTCCAGGGCGACTTCTTTTAAACTTTCAAAACGCCCCGATGCCCCTCCGTGACCAGAATCCATATCGGTATGCAACAATAATTTGTTATGGTCTGTTTTTAGCGCTCTTAGCTTAGCAATCCATTTTGCCGGTTCCCAGTATTGTACTTGAGAATCGTGCAATCCTGTTGTTACCAACATATTTGGGTATGCCTTAGATTCCACATTATCGTAAGGCGAATACGACTTCATATAATTATAATACGCTTTATTATTCGGATTGCCCCATTCGTCATATTCACCGGTAGTTAACGGAATAGTATCATCAAGCATTGTAGTTACTACATCTACAAAAGGAACTGCCGCTAAAATACCATGATATAACTCTGAATTCATATTAATAACAGCCCCCATTAGTAAGCCTCCGGCAGATCCGCCGTAGGCATATAAATGCTTGTTTGAAGTATACTTCTGCTCAATTAAATGCTTTGAACAATCTATAAAGTCTGTAAACGTATTTTTTTTAGTTAAAAGTTTTCCGTTTTCATACCAATCTCTTCCTAAATACTCCCCGCCTCTAACATGCGCAATAGCATAAATAAAACCTCTGTCTAATAAGCTCAACCTAATTGTAGAAAAGGAAGGGTCGACAGTAGAACCATAAGACCCATAAGCGTACTGAAGTAATGGGTTACTGCCATTTAACTGCATGCCTTTTTTATATACCAATGATATAGGTACTTTTACGCCATCTCTGGCTGTGGCCCAAACCCGTTTGGATTCGTAATTTTCTTTATTAAAGTTTGCGTCTATAACTTGCTGTTCTTTTTTTATTTCGCTTTGTTTGGTTTTTAAATTATAGTCGATAACCGAATTAGGGCTCGTTAAAGCGCTAAACCCATAGCGTAGTATATTGCTATTAAAATCGGGGTTATTACCAATATAAGTGGTATAGGTCTCAGAATTGAATGGAAGGTAATAATCTTCACTTCCATCCCATTTAATTATACGAAGTCTATTTAATCCGCTCTTGCGCTCATTAACTACTAAATATTCTTTAAATATCTCAATATCTTCTATTAAAACATCTTTTCTGTGCGGTATAACATCAGTCCAGTGTGCTCTTTCTGTTGACGTTTCACTTGTTTTTAAAAGCTTAAAATTTGTAGCATCATCACAATTTGAAATAATATAGAAAACACCATTATAATGTGCTATTGAATATTCTAAATCGCGCTCCCTAGGTTGAAATACTTTAAAATCTGCATCAGGGGTATCTGCATTTAAAATTCTATATTCTGTACTCAAAGTACTAGAAGATCCGATAACGATATATTTTCTGGATTTCGATTTATAAACGAAAGTATTAAACGTTTCATCTTCTTCATGAAAAACCTCAATATCCTTTTTAGTGTCGGTAAGCAACTTATGCTTAAAAATTTTATAAGAACGCAAAGTAACTTCATCTTTCATGGCATAAAACAAAGTCTTATTATCGTTTGCCCATGTCACACTACCTGTGGTATTTAAAATGCTATCGGTATAAACTTTACCTGTTTCTAAATTTTTAATTTGGATCGTATATTGTCGTCTGCTTACTGTATCTGTAGAAAATGCAGCTAGTTTATTATCTGGGCTAATGGCAATACCTCCTAAATTAAAATAAGCGACATCTTTAGCCATCTCATTACAATCAAACAAAATTTCTTCAGGCGCATCTAATGTTTCTTTTTTTCTTGAGTAAATGGGATAATCACTACCTTTTTCAAAACGTGTTAAATACCAATAACCATTAAGTTTGTAAGGTACGCTTGTATCATCTTCTTTAATACGCCCTTTCATTTCTTTAAAAAGATTTTTTTGAAAATCTTCTGTATGCTGCATCACCTGTTTTGTATATGCGTTTTCAGCATTTAAATAATCCATTACTTCAGGATGTTCCTTATTATTCAGCCAATAATAATTATCGATTCTTGTATCATTATGAATGCTTAGCGTCTTTGGTATTTTCTTAGCTATGGGAGTTTGAATTGCTTGTTTCAAATGAAGATGTGTTAATTCTTAAAATTTAGGGCTCAAAAATATAAAAATTAAATAGTTTTGTATGAGATAAAGCCTTTTTAAAAAACTTTATTCCACATTCCTGAGAGATCAGGAATGTCAAAATTACAATTGAACCCTCTATAAAATTATGAGGGTTATTTATAAATTAAAAATATAAAATTATGTTTGGAGATATGATGGGTATGATGGGAAAGCTTAAAGAGACCCAGAAAAAAGTAGAAGCCACTAAAAAACGGCTAGATACAGTTTTAGTTGATGAGTCTAGTAATGACAATAAACTTAAAATAACGCTTACTGCAAATAGAACAATTAAATCTATTGAGATTGCTGATGAATTGCTTAATGATAAGGAAGAACTTGAAGATTACCTTATTTTAACATTGAACAAGGCTATCGAAAAAGCAACTAATATTAATGAAGCTGAACTAGCCGCTGTGGCCAAGGCAGGTATGCCAAACATTCCCGGAATGGATATGTTCAAATAGCTATTGGGTATTTGGTTTTTGCTATTGCAAATATTAAGCGTTTAATCGTTTATATGAAGCTGCTCTAAAGCCGTTTTCATACCATGACTGGTAATAGCTTCCAGATTTTTTGTAACAGTTTCTACTACCCCAGAAAATTGTGTTAAATCTATTCCCCACAGTCTTATGTTCCCAAGGGTTGCCTTAGCGATGGTTGGTATATCGTTAGTGACCCATTGCCTATTAAAAAAGTCTAGTACCTCTTGATTATCTTTTACTAAAAATTTTTCTCCATTTCTATAGCCTTTATAAAAAGCAATTAAGGCTGCTAATGAGAATAATAATCTTTTCGGTAACGTATTTTTACGACTTATATATTCAATCATTGAAGGGAGCACCCGTGTTTTAAATTTAGAGGTAGAATTTAATGATATGCTTAGCAAAGCATGTTCTAAATACGGGTTTTTAAAACGATCTAGCACATTGTTTGCAAACCGATGCAATGCTTCTTCGGGAAAATCTAAAGTTGGGCAGATTTCATTAAAAATAGTTTCTTTTACATAGTTTCCAATTATATGATCTTCAACAGATTCCCTCACCTTATCGATGCCATACAGATAGCCTACAGGAACTAAGGCGGTATGAGCACCATTTAATATACGAACCTTTCTTGTTCTGTACGGCTCCATATTATTGGTAAATACTATATTTAAATTACAAGCATCAGCTGGAATTTCGCTTTTAACATGTTCAGGGCCTTCAATTACCCATAGATGGAATTGTTCGCCTTCAACAACCAAATGGTCTTTATAACCCAATGCTCTGGTTATAGTATCTATTTTATCTTTTGGATAACCTGGTACAATTCTATCAACCAAAGTATTGCAAAAAATATTGTTTTTTTTAATCCAATTAATAAATGTATTTCCCAAATTCCAGTCTTCAGCATATTGTAGGATCATTTGCTTTAAATTATCTCCGTTTCTATCAATCAATTCGCATGGTATAATTATTAAACCCTTATCTGAAGCGCCTTTAAAGTACAGAAATCGTTTATATAAAAGTGCTGTTAGCTTTCCCGGAAAACTACGCTGTGGTCTATCATTTAACTTATCAGTAGCATTATAAACTATACCTGCTTCAGTAGTATTGGAGATTACAAAGCGCAGATTAGCATTTTTTGCAATAGCTATATAATCATCATAATTTTTATAGGGATTTACACCCCTCTGGATACAATCTATAATAGTATGTTCGCTTACAGCTTTTTTGGCTTTGATGCCATTTAAGTACAAAGAATACAACCCATCTTGCTTGTTTAATACATCAATTAACCCATGTTCTATAGGTTGTACCACTACTACTCCAGCATCAAAACCTGCTTTATGGTTCATTTCATGAATCATCCAATCTGCAAAAGCTCTTAAAAAATTTCCTTCTCCAAACTGCAAAATTCTTTCAGGGTAAGGCTTAATTGATGCTGTACTTCTGTTTAATACATTCATTTTTATCTTCTTAAAAATCTATTATAGCTTTTATCACTCCTGTTTCTGGTTTAAGCCAACTATCAAAATTTTCTATCATTTCAGTAAAAGAAACGTTATGCGTAATAAAAGACGCTGTTGGAAATTGATCTAACACACTTATTACATATTCGAAATCTTCTTTGGTTGCATTACGGCTGCACATCAAGGTCGTTTCCTTTGCATGTATTTTGGGATGAATATAGGTTAGCTCCCCTTTAGACAAACCAACTAATATAAATCGACCACCATGAGACATATAATCTGGACAAGTTTCCAATGCAGGTTTACTTCCTGAGGCATCAAACACAATAGAACATAAGTCGCCTTCTGTAATTTCAGAAATCTTTTCAATTGCATGAACTCCGGCCTTCACAATATAATCTACACCTATTTTTTCTTTGGCATATTTTAAACGATTTTCATTCTTATCTATAGCAATTACTTTCGCTCCAGCAATTTGTGCTAATTTCATGATACCAATCCCTATAGGTCCACAACCCACAACAGCAATAGTTTCTCCCTTTTTTACATGTGCTCTTCTTAAGGCGTGAGCACCAATAGCCAAAGGTTCGACAATGGTCATTTCATTATAGGTTAAGTGATTTGCTGGTAACAAAAGTTCAGTTGGAACTGTAATTTGTTCTTGCATTCCTCCATCGTCATGCACACCTAATACAGAAATAGCTATACAACAATTTGTTTTACCATGTCTGCAAGCCACACACTTACCACAGCTTAAGTATGGTATAACCACAACCCGGTCTCCTTTTTTTATTCCTTGTGTATTTTCATCAATTTCTAATACTTCTGACGCTAGTTCATGGCCTAAAACTCTTGGATAACTAAAAAACGCCTGGTTTCCAGAATAAGCGTGTAAATCTGTACCACAAATCCCAACTTTTTTAATTTTTAGCAGCGCCTCATTTGCTTTTTTAATTGGAGCTTCCTTTTCTTTTAAAACAAACTCCCCAGGCCTTTCGCAAACAATGTATTTCATATTTTCTTTTTAGAACATTAAGAATAATCATTACAAGTCAATCTATATCTTAATATTACCACCCTTACAAAATTAAATTAAAGACAAAAGCATACCACTAAATTATTTGCCACTACTAATACTTTATTTGCGATATTTAAAAAAAAGAGGTTTTAAATGATAATTTTTATTAAATTGAGCTTTTTATATCGATCCCTTATGAAATTACATTTGCTAAATAGAGACCGTTTAATGCATTCTTCGTTTAGAGTAGAAAAGCACTCGTATACTCACTTTTTAAAGGTATGGCACTATCACCCAGAATTAGAATTGGTTCTATCGCAAAAAGGAGGTGGGACGAGGTTTGTTGGAGATAGCATAAAGCAATTTAATGAAGGGGATATTGTTTTGATAGGAAAAAATTTACCACATATGTGGTTAAGTGACAAAAATGATTCAGATGCATCCCCTCAACTGGCTTACGAAGCTATCGTATTTCATTTTAAAGAAGATTTTTTAGGACCTGTTTTTTTTAACAATCCTGAAATGGTTTCTATTGCGAAACTTTTAGAAAGGTCTAAGCATGGCATTAAGTTTTTAAATACAAACAAAAAAATTACTCAACTCATAAAAAAGACCTTGAATAAAAAAGGTTTTAATAGAACAATACTATTCTTAAAAGTGTTGAATTTATTAGCAAAACACTCAGATTACGAACTGTTAGCCA
>CBDDAJ010000029.1:0-18044 GCA_965224845.1 Wocania sp. | reverse complement strand
AAGCAATAACACACGAGCAAACAGAGGCTGTAAATCTATTATTGATGAATTTCCTTATTTTCAATCGGCTCGTGCTGGTATATCTTAAAGGCTTAAAAGACCAAAGCAGTTTTAAATACAATCAAGAACTTAAAACAACTGCTGCATATACAACAGATAGAAGTATTTTATTTGATTTCATAACTTCAGACAGCTTCATTCAAAATGAAATTTCAAAATTTATTAAACAAAACACAGCGCATTAAGAGATATTGATGTAACTATTGAAGACATTTCTGTAAATAAAAGTGTATCAATTGATGACGCATTAAAACAACAAATTAAAGACACCAGAGGTGTTTTAGACCCTGCCTTGTTTCAACCTAAAGAAGAGCGTCCAAAAAAAACTTTTGTTTTAGATGTATCTGAACGTATTGAAAATGTTACCTCAAAAACGAAAACACAAGACGTTACACCTAGCGATATTTTAAATTTAGGGAAGCCGCTTCAATTTGATAAGAGAGAAACACATTCATTTAACGAATGGTTAAAACTTACTCGTTTTAACCCTATTAAAAGAGAAAATGCCAGCGCTATAAAACAAGAAACAAAAGCTGCTTCACAGAAAACCGAAAAAGCTAAAAAGTTCGAATTAATAGATAGGTTTATCTCTGTAAACCCAAAAATAAACCCGTCAAAAGTTTCAATAACAAAAGGCAACTTAGCTAAAGCACAAATGATACAACCTGAGGCTTTAATGACCGAGACCCTGGCACGTATATATGTAGAGCAAAAAAACTATAAAAAAGCAATTCAATCTTATAAAATTTTAAGTTTGAAATATCCAGAAAAAAGTAGTTTCTTTGCAAACCAAATTAAGGCTGTAGAACAATTACAAGAACAAAATAATAAAGAATAATGAGTACGTTTACAATATTTTTAGCATTAATAGTAGTTGTAGCATTTTTACTAGTTGTAGTAATTATGGTGCAAAACCCTAAAGGCGGTGGTTTATCATCTTCTTTTGGAGGCGGTGGCACACAACAACTAGGTGGTGTAAAAAAGACAACCGATTTTTTAGATAAAAGCACATGGGCTTTAGCAACATTGTTATTAGCGCTAATATTATTATCTAATATAGCTATTAATAGTGGTTCAGAAAATGTTGATTCTAAAGCATTAGATCCTGATGCTACAACAACTCAGCCCTTACCGGCAACACCATTGCCTGCTGCAAACGACACCGCTACTCCTGCAGATTCTACAGGAAACTAATAAAACATTATAATGAAACAAAAAAATGCCAACTCAACCAGTTGGCATTTTTTGTTTCTGCAAGTTTGTCAGTTTAAAAGCCTTGGCACATTTTTAGCATAACGCTATAGCGTTAAACATAATTTAATAATTAATTAAAAATAAAATCACAGATGAGTTTAAACATTAAACCATTAGCAGACAGAGTTGTAATAGAACCTGCTGCTGCTGAAACTAAAACAGCCTCTGGAATTATTATTCCAGATAACGCTAAAGAAAAACCACAAAAAGGGAAAGTTGTTGCTGCAGGAAAAGGTACTAAAGATGAACCCATTACTGTAAAAGTTGGCGATACTGTTTTGTATGGTAAATATGCAGGGACAGAACTTAAACTAGAAGGTAAAGATTATTTAATTATGCGCGAAAGCGACATATTAGCAATTGTTTAACAATTGTCTAATTCTAAAAAAACAAAATAAATTCCAAAAACCTCAACTGAAAAAACATCATGGCTTACATTGAAATTTGATGTTTGATTTTTGAGTGTTTAAATTTTAAATAAATTTTTAATTATGGCAAAAGATATAAAATTTGATATAGAAGCACGTGACGGATTAAAAAGTGGCGTTGACGCATTAGCAAATGCAGTTAAAGTAACTTTAGGACCTAAAGGACGCAATGTAATAATTAGTAAAAGTTTTGGAGCACCTCAAGTCACTAAAGATGGTGTTTCTGTTGCTAAGGAAATTGAATTAGAAAATGCACACGAAAATATGGGTGCACAAATGGTAAAAGAAGTTGCTAGTAAAACTAACGATTTAGCTGGTGATGGTACTACTACGGCTACCGTTTTAGCACAAGCAATTGTAAAAGAAGGTTTAAAAAATGTAGCAGCAGGAGCTAATCCGATGGATTTAAAACGCGGGATAGACAAAGCGGTTGAAGCCATTACTTCTGACCTTGAAAAGCAAGCTAAAAAAGTTGGTAATTCTTCTGAAAAAATAAAACAAGTTGCAGCCATTTCTGCAAATAACGATGATACTATTGGTGAGTTAATCGCTCAAGCTTTTACCAAAGTTGGTAAAGAAGGGGTTATTACTGTTGAAGAGGCTAAAGGTATGGAAACTTATGTTGATGTTGTTGAAGGGATGCAATTCGACAGAGGGTATTTATCACCTTACTTTGTAACTGATGCTGATAAAATGATTGCAGATTTAGAAAATCCATATATTTTATTATTCGATAAAAAGATTTCTAATTTAAATGAAATATTACCCATATTAGAGCCCGTTGCGCAATCTGGTCGTCCTTTATTAATTGTTGCTGAAGATGTTGATGGTCAAGCCTTAGCAACATTAGTAGTCAATAAATTACGTGGTGGTCTTAAAATTGCAGCTGTAAAAGCTCCTGGTTTTGGAGACAGACGCAAAGCTATGCTAGAAGATATTGCTATTTTAACTGGCGGAACTGTAATTTCTGAAGAAAGAGGTTTTACACTTGAAAATGCAGACCTAAGCATGTTAGGTACAGCTGAAACAGTAACAATAGACAAAGACAATACTACTATTGTAAATGGTGCTGGGAATGCAAAAGATATTAAAGCACGTGTTAATCAAATTAAATCTCAAATTGAAACAACGACTAGTGATTACGATAAAGAAAAACTACAAGAACGCTTAGCTAAATTAGCTGGCGGTGTTGCTGTACTTTATGTTGGTGCTGCTAGTGAAGTAGAAATGAAAGAAAAGAAAGACCGTGTTGATGATGCTTTACATGCTACCAGAGCTGCTGTAGAAGAAGGTATCGTTGCCGGTGGTGGTGTTGCTTTAGTAAGAGCTATATCTGTTTTAGAAAAAATAACTACGGAAAACCTTGATGAAGTTACTGGTATTCAAATTGTAGCTCGTGCCATCGAATCTCCTCTACGAACCATTGTTGAAAATGCTGGCGGTGAAGGTAGTGTTGTTATAAACAAAGTTTTAGAAGGTAAAAAAGACTTTGGTTATGATGCTAAAAAAGATGAATATGTAGATATGCTTAAAGCAGGTATTATCGACCCTAAGAAAGTAACCCGTGTAGCTTTAGAAAACGCGGCTTCTGTTTCTGGAATGATTCTTACCACAGAGTGTGCTTTAATCGATATTAAAGAAGATGCGCCTGCAATGCCTCCAATGGGCGGCGGCGGTATGCCGGGAATGATGTAACAGCGAATCGCTATACACAAGAGCCTCTCTTATGCGAAAATAATGCATTAATTGAGTTCTAAATATCTAAAAACGCTTCAATTAATTTTGAAGCGTTTTTTTATTGCTTAATATTTCATAGCTTTAAACAAACAAATCAAAAATGAAAAAACAATTTCGTTATGCTTTTGGAGAAATACTTATAGTGATTATCGGAATTTCTATCGCTTTTAGCATGAATAAATGTGCAGAAATTCAGAAAAATGAAAGCCAAAAAAAACAATATTTAAAAAATATCAAAGACGATATTGAGGCCGATAAACTTCATTTAGAAGAAAATTTTAATTCAATTAAAAATAAAATTCAAACTTTAAATAGCATACTACCTCTTATTAATACAGAGTCTCCAGAAAAAGTGAAATCGCTAAAAAAAATTTTTAGTGTTTTTACTCTAACAGAATTTCATCCAAAAAATATAACTTATCAAACCATGATTAATTCCGGCGATTTTAAGCTTATTGATGATTTTAAATTAAAAACCGCCATTGAAGCACATTATTCAAATTACACATCCATATTAAAAGATTATTCGAGACAAGAAACAATTCATAAAAACTATTTAGGAAATTACCTGATATACAATACAGACTATGATATGATGAAAAAAGGAGCGTTTGGTTTTAAAAACGAAAAACTGTTTAAAAACATTTTGCAAAGCATGAGTGGATCACTAAAAATTAAAAGAGATGCTACGGCCCGTGGAATAAAAAATTGCGACAGTTTAATTAGTATACTAAATAAGCATATAAATTAACTTTTAACCTTAAAAGTATAAGTCGAAATTAAATCATCCTTAATAAAAAAGTGGACATCATAAAAGCCAGTATGCTTAAATTTATATTCAACAGTTAAAGATTGGTTTTTAATTATTGTTGAATCCGGATGAATTTTTTTACTGTTATAACCACTATCAATTAAAAGTTTAACATCTTTAACATCTACCGGGTTAAGAAGTTGAAACTTAAAAGTAATATTTTCATTTTTAAAAATGGTGTTATGCATTTTCTTTGGTTCAAAATGGTTGCTAAGATTTGCATATGCTTTACCATAAATTACAGGAGCCTCAATGAATGTTTTAAATGTAGTTTCATCAGTATCATCAATGAGCAACCATTTTTTATCCATTGGAAAATGGTTTATACCAAATAGTTTAGGATTTGATAAAAAAAACCCATCATTATACTGAAATTCAAATTGAAAGGTAGATGGATTTGGTATGCCACTTGCCCAGGTAGGATCACAAAGGTACCATTTGCCGTCTAATTTAACCGCATTCCAAGAGTGGTTTGGAACATCAAGTTTTTCAACATCTACAGTACTTGTTCTGGCAAAGCCATGTACAATTTCGCATTCAATATTAGCCAAATCTGAAAGCTTTTTCACAAGATAAGCATACCCCGTACAAATGGTTTTATTATTCTTTATCAGTTTTTTAAGGGTTGCTTTTCTAAATTGGCTATTCCAGTTTTTTAGTTTAAGACTATCGTTTTTATAACGTTGCCTTTTCCTCATGTTTTTTGAGTAATAAGCATAATCATTAGCTATATTTCCGCAAACCCAAGTAAATATTGCTCGGAAACGCTCAACATCTGTTGTTAACTTTGAAGTAAGTTTATATGATAATTCAGGTAAATTATCAAGTTTTTCATTTTTGCATTCCAATGCTATTCTATCTGCTTCTGCAAAATTAACAGCATCAAAATCAGATATTTGAGCATGAGCTTGGAATGCAAAAATTAGTAGAAATAAATACCGCATTATTTTTGTTTAAGCAATGCTATGTGCAGATCCGGACTTATTTAATTAGATCTTTTAGACTTGTATGGCTTATCAGTATTTAAAGCGCCAACAAATTCAATTAAATCTTCTGTAAGCATGGGTCTAATAAAAGTGGTGTCGTCCTTAATTTTTACTTCAATGGTATCATAGCCCAAATAGCTAATAAGTAAAACATCTCCAGTTTTAAGAGGCTCAGGAAATGTAAATTCTCCCTTACTGTTAGAAACAGTTCCAATTTTGGACCCTTTTAATGTAATACTGGCAGACTCTAAAGGTCCTTCTTCATTACTTACCATACCTTTAATAGTTCTTTCGTTTTGAACAACTTCAGTTGAAGCTGTTTTTTTAGATTGACCATAAACAGGATTAAACATAAGAGCAGCAATCATTAATACAGTTACATAACCCAAAGTACTAATGGCATTTTTTTGAGCAAATTTTAATTGTGTTTTCATAATTCTAAATGTTTTGTTTTCATCAAATCTATCATTAGAAACATTATTATAAAAGTTACATTGAGTGAGCTAACGATTTGAATGAGTGAAGATACTAAATCTTAGAGCGAATTACAATTACTTCTTTAAAATACAGCCTTTTACACCTCACTTTTAACATTTTTTAGTAACCCTAAAGCAAATACAAATCTTCTCCCAGTTCTTTTTATGAACAAACCCCAGCATTAAAATAAAAACCCCAGGCTAATTGGCCTGGGGATGGTCATTTAATTTTTTTGCATCAAGGCTTATTCTGAGCATCTTCTTTTTGCCCGTTCTCACCTTCTTTATGACTGTCTTGAACAGCTTTATCTCTGTACTTACAACATGGGTGTACCGAAGCATAAGCTTCATCAGTTGCTTTTAATGCTTTTGTATCATGGCCTACACCTGCAATTGCTTTACTTATCGTTTTTAAATCGGTTTTACGTTCGTCATAAATAAGTTTTAACTCGTGTGTTTTTACATTCCAAATCGCAGATTTTACACCTTTTGATGCTAAACAAGCTTTTTCTATTCGTTTTTTACACATCATACAAACACCATCTACTTCCATTGATGCTTTTGCATTTTTATTTTGCGCAAATGTATAGGTTGACATTAATACAATTAATACTATTACTAATTTTCTCATAATTCTTATTTTATTTTAAATCGTAATCCGGCATAATAACTGGCCCCAAAAATTGGACCATATACAAACGTAGTATCAAAATTCGAACCAAAAGGATCGCTTGACCCTAGAATAGGATTATCCTGTCTTACATTTGTTATGTTTTCACCTCCCAAATATACTTCAAATTTTGAAGAAAACACTTTGGTTACTTGAGCATTTAATGTTCCAAGGGTTGGTGTGTTTTCAGGTAATTGATATTGATCGGGGCTTCCTATTGTTGACGAAAAACGCTGTGCTCCTAACCAATTATAAGTGGCATCAAATTTCCATTGTACACCCTTCTCTTGTTTATAAATTTCATATGATACATTGGCAAACAAACGGTTTGTTGGCACTAATGGTTTTGATAATTTACCTGAATTATAATCCGTTTTAACATCATAATATTTATAAGCCATTCGCAAATCGAAATACTCAAATACATTATAATTCAATTCTACTTGAAAACTATTTGCATAACTTTTCCCTTTTAAATTATAGAAATTTACTTCTTGTGGGTTTTCAAAATCTACAACCACCTGGTTTTTAAAGTCCGTTTTATAATAATCTAAAGTAAGATCTGCTTTTCTTCCAAAAAGATTAAACCCCTGTAAAAAAGAAACCCCATAATTCCATGCAATTTCAGGGTCTAATCCGTAAATTTCCCCATCACTATTTAATATGTTTATAGCTCTTGAAGTTGAAAATATGTTTTGATTTTCGGCAAAAATATTAGCGCTTCTTTTGCCTCGTCCAAAAGACGCTCTTAAAGCTGACTTCTCCCAAGGCGTATATCTTGCATGGACACGAGGTGTTATAAATGTGCCTAATAAATTATGATTATCTACGCGAACACCTGCTGTTAAATTTAACTTATCAAGGTTATCAAAATTATATTCAAAAAAAGCACCAATTGAATGCTCTGTTCTTTCGTAATTTGAATTTATTGCTTGCGTATTTACCAGCTCATCATAATGATCGTATGTATAACTCAAACCTGTTTTAATTTTATGCCTGGAATCACTAATAATAGAATTATAAATGGCATTAGCATATAAACTATTATGTTTAATATCATATAGATTTAACCCATAATACGACTCTTGCTTATGACTACTAAAAGCGGTTTGCACCCCAATACTTTGCCAGGGGATTTCCGGATTTACATAACCCAATTTTGTTGATACTTCGTATCGGCGGGTATTAATTTCGCTTCCCCATGCCGTAGTTGTTCCCCTGTCTGTTTTTGGGTTAAAATTAACCTGCCCTGTTTGCTTCTCATCATCTAAAACTTTGAGATTTATAAAACTCACAAAGCCTTTTTCGGTATCGGTGTATTGCCATCGGTTCATCACATTTATTTGATTATATAACGGCATATCTAAAAAATTATCGTCGTTCACATCATGGTTAACTTGATGTGTATTCCCATGTAAATATAAACCCGTACTCCACTTATTACTTACAGTTGTATTTAGATGTGTGTTTAATTCAAACCGCCCGTTGGCATTAGCATAAGCATTTACAAATATTTTATCATCAGTGGTTGGCTTTACCAGTTCTGCATTTATTTGCCCCGCAATACTTTCAAACCCATTAACTACACTCCCAGCACCTTTGGTTATTTGAATGCTTTCTACCCAAGTACCTGGTATAAAACTCATCCCAAAAGCCTGAGATGCCCCCCGAATAGACGGTATGTTTTCTGTAGCAATTAAAATATAAGGACTTGTTAGCCCTAACATCTTTATTTGCCGTGTCCCAGTCACAGCATCGGCAAAATTAACATCGATAGATGGATTGGTTTCAAAACTTTCAGATAAATTACAGCAGGCCGCTTTAAGCAATTCATCGCTACTTACAGTAAAAGTGTTTGTTGCCTGCAAATATGACTTAGCAGTAGCTTGTTTTCTAGAAGTTACCGTTATAGCATCTAAATTGTCTGTAGGTTGCAACCAATGGCGCACCATTTCAGGTTTATTTACAATAATTGTATCCGTTTTAAAACCAACATAACTAATTACCAGTTTATTGTACTCTTTTTTATATGGAATAGTAAATTTTCCGTCTATATCTGTTACAGTTCCAATAGAGGTGTTTAGCCAATATACATTAGCACCGGCTAGCCCTACAGGCATATTTTTTTCATTAGCTTCCATAATTATTCCACTTATTTTATTTTGCGAAAAGGCAAAAAGAGGAAGCATTAATAATATATATATTAAATATTTCATGTTCTTTGATAATGCCCATTATGGGCTTTCATTCTTTAACTGTAAGTTTTTAACAGCATGATAACAGCCATAACAATCATAATGCTGTTTTCTATAAATGTGGCTTTGGTCATTGGTAATTTTAAAGCAGTACCGAGGCAAGCACATTGAATTGTTTTTTTACTTAAAAGTGTTTTTGTTACTCCAATTGTTGTTATACCCAAAATAATTAAAGTGATAATTAACGCTATTGAAATTTGAATACGCATTAAAAAAAGTAGCCCTAATGCCAACTCAATAAACGGATACAACCAACCATAAAGGGGCATTACTTTAGCCACAGGGTCGTACATTTTAAAAGATTCTGGAAATCCTTTTAGGTCTAAAAACTTAAAGAAACTAAAAACAACATAAAACAAGCCCATAAAATCGAGCATAAAACCATTGGTTTCCCATGGTTTATAATTCAGCAAAACAGATGCTCCTATTATAAAAGTAAAAATTAAAAACAACGGAAAAAGTTGTTGTAAATCACTCTTTTTATTTTCTTGTATTGTTGAGGAGTCAAAAACGCTTGTTTCTTGCTTTTCTGAAATGACATATCTATTTGATAAAGCCTCTTGTAAAGATTCTATCAAAATATGCCGGGACATTTCAATTGTCGCTTCAGCTCTTTCAAGATTTACTTTAGCATTTACAACATGCTCCAAAGTATTTAGTTTATCTTCAACCGAAGTTTTACAGCTATTACAGGTCATACCCGTAATTGTATATGTATGTATCATGATTTTATTTTTGATTAAATAACTAATTTTAAATTTTCACTAAAGCGAAAACAATAAATATTTATAAAATCAAATTAAGAAAGTATCGTGAAGCACTTGTATATCAGTGACCAGATTAGGTGGCGAATAATTTTTATGAGGGACTATGTGCTGAGATAAGCTTTCAAAAAGATTATCATAGGCATAAATAAACGAAGCCAATAATTGTTGCTGTTCAAATTCTAAATCATCAAACGAAGAAAATTTTAATTCATCTTGCCCCTGTATAACTTCAATTTGATTATTACAACATGACTTTTTTTGCAAGCCTTCGGAAGCCTCCATTCCGCAATCTTTTGCTTCTGTAAAAACTGAAACATCAATCAAAACATCTCCACAAAAGTGTTTTTCAATGGTAAAAGACACCGTTGAAAACAATACTAAAAGCGTAAGCAGCACTGAAAAGGCTTTATGTAAAACCAGCTTTATCACACAGCAAAAATACAAAAACTTAAAATCAATCATCTTACTTTTATAAAATGATTAACAATTCGTTTTTTTTAATTTATGATAATAAAATGCTGGCAATAATAAGATTAAAATAATTGGTTGAATTAAAAACCGTCGAAGGTTAAAAAAGATATAGTACGTGCCCTGCTTTGGGTTATAAACAAAATACAAGTAGCCTATTATCAATAAAACAAAGGCAATGACATAAATATACCCGGAGAACTTAACCATGCTTTTATCTTTAAAAAAAACGAACAAAATAGCTAAAGAAATTACCGTGTTAATGGTGTATCTCAAACCTGTAAACAGGGTTAATTTAAGCACCTCAACTTGCGGGCGATCTGCATATAAATAATCGTTCTTAAAAAATTCTAAATACGGATCGTAAAATAATTCATTTTCAAAAAAACGAACTAAAATTAGCAATCCAAAAAGTATAAAAAGCAATGTATATTTGGTAAACTTACTCATGCGATGCCTTTAAGTTTGAAAATCGATTCACCCAAAAAATCCATAATAAAAAAACAAAACCATAAATAACTGCCGGAAAAACAACATCATGCAAAATATCTTTCTTCTCTGGATAGTGATATAACGCCATAGTAAATAAGGTAATTCTAAATAAGTTTGCTGCATATATTAAGACACTGCCAGATAATACAAAAAGTAAAGTGGTTTTTAGCTTTCCTGAAAATGCAATAACAAACGACACAAATAAAATAATAACACTTATAGAATTGCAGCCTTCAATAACCCTAGCTAAATATTTGCCATTTAAAATAACTTTTATTGAGGCTTCTTCTGGGTGTGGTAACATTTGTGTATTATAGCCAAATCCGTTTAATAAAACATCCGTTTGTTTTGCAACCAAATACGTTAAATAATCTGGATAAAACCTTGAGCCCTCAGATCCCTTTAAATACAAATGATATAAAGCCGAAAACACAACATATATTAACAAAAAAGTTACTACAAACTTTATTACCGATTTATATTTAATAAAGAGTTCCTTCAAAAGCACTAATTTAAAATTGATGTCAGCTCGGGTGGTTTTTTGATAAAAAAATTGTATCGGGAACTAATTATAAAAACTAAAATTTTTATTCTCGATACTAATTTTACTCTTTTCGAATCGTAAAATTCACCCGAATTGACAAAATTTCATCAAAACAAAAAAGCAGATTAAAGTATAAAATTATACTAAACCAATAACCGAATTTACACCTTTTTAAATACTTTTACCAAAACTTTTGAATTTATGCCTTTTGAATTACTAAAACCACTAGTAGAAACTATTATTTCCGACGTTACAAAAACAACCGATGAGCGACTATTATCTGTTTGTCGATTATTAGAATCTAATATTAGTTACTACAATTGGGTAGGGTTTTACTTTGCACATGACAGTAAAAAAGAATTGCATTTAGGCCCTTATGTAGGAGAACCAACTGATCATACTGTTATCCCGTTTGGGAAAGGTATTTGCGGACAAGTTGCAGTAAGTAATGAAAATTTTGTGGTGCCAGATGTAGCAGCTCAAGACAATTATATTGCATGTAGCATTACCGTAAAAGCAGAAATTGTGGTGCCCATTTTTAAAAACGGGAAAAATATTGGACAGATTGATATTGATTCTAATACACCAGACCCTTTTACAGAAGCCGATGAACGGTTTTTAGAATTTGTTTGTGAGAAGGTTACTGAAATTCTTTAGTTAATCACAATCATATTTTTTTCTTTTTCCTAAGAATAGCATCAAAAAACAGAAGTAAAAAAGTGGTTAAAGCCAATATTTTCAGGACAATGTATGAATTATAATGAGTTTTACTTGTAAGCATTACAACTAACAGTATTAGTGTTAAATATACAATGCTTAGCTTTTTATTGGTTTTCTTTTTCAAGATGAGCAATGTTAAAAACCCGATAAAGTAAATTACTGCTGAATATTTATAATAAAAAAGGTGGAATAATCCTGACCAATCAAATAACCAACCAACGGTTTTATTGATTTCAAAATTAATATCAAAAAACCCAAATAGTATTAAATTAAAAGTAAGAAATATTATAAAAAGGTAAAACATTCCATTTTCCAAATACCAACTAAATGTTCTTTTAGGCTTTACTTTCATATGTTAAAAATAGTATTATTTTGAAATTTAGGATTTTTCTTTTTTTTGGAATTTGACAGAACTGTTAACAACTTCCATATTTAGTTAAAAAAAGAAGTCCATTTTCAACTTTTCGCAACATTTTTTTTAGTTGAAATAATTACTTTTGCGTTTTAAACACAACACAACAAAAATGAGCAACGAAAAAACGATTAAATCTGCACTGATTTCGGTATTTAGTAAAGATGGATTAGCACCAATTGTTAAAAAGTTAAACGAACAAGGTGTTACAATATATTCTACCGGAGGTACTCAAAAGTTTATTAACGACTTAGGAATTGATGTTGTTCCCGTAGAAGACGTCACATCGTACCCATCCATTCTTGGGGGTCGGGTAAAAACTTTGCATCCTAAAGTTTTTGGTGGCATTTTAAATCGTCAAAACCATGATGGTGATGTTGCAGAATTAGAAGCATATGAAATTCCTCAAATTGATGTTGTTATTGTAGACCTGTACCCATTTGAAAAAACAGTAGCTTCAGGTGCTAGTGAACAAGATATTATTGAAAAAATAGACATAGGCGGTATTTCATTAATTCGTGCCGCTGCAAAAAACCATGCCGATGTAATTTGTGTGTCTTCGGTTGATGACTATGCCGAGTTTTTAGAATTAATCTCTGAAAATAACGGAACACTTTCTGAAGCTGACAGAAAACGTTTTGCAGGGAAAGCATTTAATGTATCATCACATTACGATACTGCAATTTTTAACTATTTCAACAAAAATCATGAGGAAGCGGCTTTAAAAATTAGCGAAACCAACGGAAAGGTTTTACGATATGGTGAAAACCCGCATCAAAAAGGGTTTTTCTTTGGGAATTTTGATGATTTATTTACCAAACTTCACGGAAAGGAATTAAGTTACAACAACCTTTTAGATGTTGACGCTGCTGTAAATTTGATGTTAGAGTTTAAAAATGATGCCCCCACATTCGCCATATTAAAACACAACAATGCTTGTGGTTTAGCACAACGAGACAACCTACACCAAGCTTATATGGATGCTTTAGCTGGAGATCCTGTTTCTGCTTTTGGTGGTGTTTTAATTAGCAACACAGAAATTGATTTAGCGACTGCCGAGGAAATTCATAAATTATTTTGTGAGGTTGTCATCGCACCCTCTTACTCATCTGAAGCCTTAGAAGTTTTAAAAGGAAAGAAGAATCGGATTTTATTAGAAATTCATGATATTGAAATGCCTAAAACCAATGTAAGAAGTTGTTTAAACGGTGTTTTAGTTCAAGATAGAAACAACATTACTGACAAAGTTGAAGATTTAAAAACAGCAACCATTACGGCTCCTACAGATGCTCAAATTGAAGATTTACTGTTTGCTTCAAAAATTTGTAAGCACACTAAATCAAACACCATTGTTTTAGTAAAAGGCAAACAATTATGTGCCAGTGGAACCGGGCAAACCAGTCGTGTTGATGCATTACAACAAGCTATACACAAAGCACAATCGTTTAACTTTGACTTAAATGGGGCTGCCATGGCCAGTGATGCTTTTTTTCCATTCCCTGATTGCGTAGAAATTGCCAAAAATGCTGGTATTACTTCTGTTATTCAACCCGGAGGCTCAATAAAAGATCAATTAAGCATTGATTATTGTAACGAAAACAATGTTGCTATGGTGATGACTGGCACACGCCATTTTAAGCATTAAATACATGTATTTAATACCAGTTTGTTTTCTTGCTTAGGGCAGGCTATTCAACTACGCGCATCGCAGGCTAACTGCTTGAGCTCGCCAACCCAAGGGAAGCGAATAGTAAAAACCCAACCGCATGCGCTGTACCTTTCAACTTCGCTTAAAACAAGTTATGCTGAAGTGTTTGGTAAGGCCAAAAATTAATAAATTAACAGTCTAAATATCGACGAAAAACGTATAAGTGTAAGGCTACATTGTTAAATTGAATTTTGAGCGTTATAAAACTCATATATTTATTTACTTTTATTACATTTACAAGATTAGTTAACAACCTTTAAAAACCACTAATAGCACATGGGCTTTTTTGACTTCCTAACCGAAGAAATTGCAATAGATTTAGGGACTGCAAATACACTTATTATACATAACGACAAAGTTGTTGTTGATGCACCATCAATTGTTGCACGCGATAGAATTACCGGGAAAATTATTGCCGTTGGACAACAAGCCAGTTTAATGCAAGGTAAAACGCATGAAAACATTAAAACTATTCGTCCTTTAAAAGATGGAGTAATTGCCGATTTTGATGCTTCAGAGCAAATGATAAGTATGTTTATTAAAAATATACCCGCATTAAAAAAGAAGTTTTTCACGCCTGCATTACGTATGGTTATTTGTATCCCGTCTGGAATTACCGAGGTTGAAATGCGTGCAGTAAAAGAAAGTGCAGAACGTGTAAACGGAAAAGAAGTTTATTTAATACATGAACCCATGGCTGCAGCTATTGGTATAGGTGTAGATATTATGCAGCCTAAAGGAAATATGGTGGTTGATATAGGTGGTGGTACCACCGAAATTGCAGTGATTGCTTTAGGAGGTATTGTTTGTGATAAATCGGTTAAGATTGCAGGTGATGTTTTTACAAACGATATTGTGTATTATATGCGTACGCAACACAATTTATATGTTGGTGAACGTACAGCAGAAAAAATAAAAATTCAAATTGGTGCTGCCACTGAAGACTTAGATCTTCCACCAGAAGACATGAGTGTTCAAGGGCGTGATTTATTAACCGGAAAACCTAAGCAAGTCTCTATTTCGTATAGAGAAATAGCAAAAGCTTTAGATAAATCTATTTTACGTATTGAAGATGCGGTTATGGAAACATTATCGCAAACCCCTCCGGAATTAGCTGCCGATATATACAATACCGGTATTTATTTAGCTGGTGGAGGATCGATGCTACGTGGTTTAGATAAACGTTTATCTCAAAAAACAGATCTTCCTGTTTATATTGCTGAAGATCCATTAAGAGCCGTTGTTAGAGGAACTGGTATTACACTTAAAAATTTACCTAAATACAAAAGTGTTTTGATTAAATAAAAGCATAAAACAGCCCCTAAATCATGCAACAGATTATAAACTTTATAATAAGAAACAAAACGTTTTTGTTATTCTTATTACTGTTTTTTATATCTATTGTTTTCACAATACAGTCGCATTCGTATCACAAAAGTAAGTTTATAAATTCTGCTAATTTTTTAACTGGTGGTATTTACAACTCTGTTAATAATATTAGTGAATATTTAAATTTAAAATCTCAAAACCAAATTTTATCTGAAGAGAACAATCGCTTAAAGTCCCTTTTATTTAACACTAAAGACAGCACCGATTCTACTTACATTGATAGCTTAGCATATAATGGGCTATACAAAATTCACACAGCAAAAATTATAAAGAATAGCTATTCTGCTACCGATAATATATTACTAATCAATAAAGGCACTAAAGATAGCATCAAGGAAGACTTTGGAGTTATTACCAGCAAAGGTATTTTAGGAATAATAGACAAGTCCAGTAACCATTATTCTACTGTCATATCAATTTTAAATACAACAAGTAATATTAGTGCTCAGCTAAAAAACACAAATCATTTTGGGTCTTTAACCTGGAATGGGAATTCTCCAAATACTGTTCAACTAACAGATGTAGAAAAAATAGCTCCGGTTAAAGAAGGGGACACTATTGTTACCTCAGGACGATCTTCCATTTTTCCAAAAGATATCCCTGTTGGTGTGGTAAAAGATTTTGAATTAGATATTGCCGAAAATTATTACCAAATTAATGTGATTCTATTTAATGATATGACCAACCTTGAACATGTTCATATTATTGAAAACAAAGACATTGAAGAAATTACTAATCTGTTAAATTCTAACTAAATGAATAGTTTTATTTCTTTAAACGGTGTTCGTTTTTTAGTTCTTGTTTTATTACAGGTCATTATTTGTAGTCATATTAACTTTTTAGGATATATTAATCCGAATATTTATATACTTTTTATCATTTTATACCCGGTAAAAAACAATCGTTCTTTATTTATTTTTATGAGCTTTTTACTAGGGCTAATTATCGATTTATTTTTAGATTCAGGTGGTATTCATGCAGCCGCTTGTGTTTTTATTGCTTATGCAAGGCCAATTATATTAAAGTTTTCGTTTGGTATGGTTTACGAACACCAAAACATGAAATTTAACACGGTAGATTTTGGTTCTAAACTTACCTATATTACTATAATGACAGCTGTACATCACATTATTTTATACAGTTTAGAAATTTTTAGTATTTCTAAAATAATTTTAATCCTTCAAAAAACGTTATTCTCAAGTATATTTACTATTATACTATGTATTTTAATGATTATTATTTTTAGTCGAAAATCTAAATGAGACAGCTTTTACTCTATATATCTGTAATTTTTGTTGGTTTATTATTTATCGCAAGGCTTTTTTATTTACAAGTGTATACTTCTACCGAGCATAATTTATTTGAAGATAATGCCATTAGAAAAGTTTATGACTATCCAAAACGTGGTTTTGTATACGATAGAAACGGGCAACTCTTAGTTGCTAATCAACCGTCTTACGACGTCATGGTTATTCCGCGCGAAGTTGAACCTTTAGACACGCTTGAGTTTTGCTCTTTATTAAAAGTCGATACCACTTATTTTAACAAAAGACTTAAAAAAGCCAGAGTATATTCTCCTAGGTTACCATCAGTTTTTTTATCACATTTATCAAAAGAAGATTACGCTGTTTTACAAGAAAAAATGCGAAAGTTTGATGGTTTCTATATTCAAAAAAGATCGCTTCGGAATTACGAAACTACTATTGGCGCTAATGTTTTAGGCGATATTGGAGAAGTTAACAACAGGGATATTAAAAAAGACTCTTATTACCGCATGGGAGATTTAATTGGCAGACAAGGTGTAGAAGCCTCTTATGAAGATATATTACGAGGTGTAAAAGGTATTAAGTTTATTCAAAAAGATCGATTTAACAGAAATATTGGACCTTATAAAGATGGTAAGTTTGATACCATCCCTGAACAAGGGAAAGATATAACCATTACCATTGACGCTAAATTACAAGAGTACGGCGAATTGTTGATGCAAAACAAACGCGGTGGCGTTATTGCTATTGAACCATCAACGGGAGAAATATTAGCTATGGTTGCTGCTCCTACCTACGATCCTAATATATTAGTAGGAAGAGGCAGATCTAAAAATTTCACTAAACTTTTCAACGATTCGATTGCTAAACCGCTATTTAACAGAAGCTTACAAGGTGTATACGAACCCGGTTCACCTTTTAAACTCATGAATGCTTTAATTGGTTTGCAAGAGGGTGTTTTAACCCCAAACGAAACCGTTACCTGCTACGCTGGTTATAAATACGGAAACCGTTTTATGAAATGCCACTGTTACATTGGTAAACGCAATAATATGATTAGCGGGATTCAAGAGTCTTGTAATGCCTATTTTGCAACAGCTTACAGAAAAATTTTAGATAAAAGCGGTAGCGCGTCTGAAGGTATTGATACTTGGAGCAAGCATGCTAAAAGCTTTGGTTTAGGCGATTACTTAGGCTACGATTTAAAAGTAGGACAAAAAGGAAGGATTCCTGATAGAAATTACTATAAAAGAATCTATCCCAAAACCTTTTATTCTACATATACCATATCAAATGCCATTGGTCAAGGTGAAGTGGCAACAACCCCTATCCAATTAGCTAATATGGTTGCAGCAATTGCTAACCGGGGATATTACTATACCCCTCATATTATTAAATCTATTGAAGACGATACCATTCCGCAAAAATATACAACTCCAAAATACACAACTATAGATAAAGCATATTTTGAACCTGTAATAGAAGGCATGCATCAGGTATACAAAAAAGGAACAGCAAAACATTTGCAGATAAAAGATATTGAAATTTGCGGAAAAACCGGAACTGTTGAAAATTTTGCAATTATTGATAGTGTAAAAACCC
>CBDDAJ010000028.1:0-10250 GCA_965224845.1 Wocania sp. | reverse complement strand
TCTGCTTCTGCAGGAATTGCTCATAATTTTAACGACAATCACTCAGTAATTCTTAATTATGGTTTTTCTCAACGTCCACCTAATCCCTCCGAATTGTTTAGTGATGGCCTACACCATTCTGCTGCAAGAATAGAATTAGGAGACTTAAGAATTAAACAAGAAACCTCTAATCGCTTTGGTGCAACATATCAATTACAACTACCAAAGTTGTCTTTAAATGTTGAAAGTTTTATAAATCATATTAAGGACTTCATTCAAATTGTACCCTTTGGAACAGAACAGACTATTAGAGGTGCTTTTCCCGTTTGGAATTACACTCAAACCAATGCTCTTTTATTTGGGCTAGATGTTACTGCCAATTATAAGTTCAATGAACAATGGAGTATCAACAATAAATCATCTTTTATTAAAGGAAGAGATGTTAAAGCAAAAAATGCATTAATTGATATGCCTTCATTTAGAACCATTAATACCTTGAGCTATATAAATAAAAAGTGGTTAGATTTTAATGCTAATTTAGAAAGTGAGTGGGTGTTTAAACAAAATGATTATCCTAATTTCAATTTTGAGACGTTAAACCCTACTACCCAGCAAATGGTTTTGGTTGATATAAGTTCACCTCCACCAACATATCACCTACTACATTTTAGAAGTGATATTACTGTTCCTTTATCAAAACAAACAAAGCTAAATTTAGGACTTACCGTCTCTAATTTATTGAATACTTCCTACAGAGAAAACTTAAATAGATTAAGATATTTTGCCGATGACTTAGGAAGAAATTTTATGTTACAAATAAAGTTAAACTATTAAAAATTTAAAAAATGAAAAAATTAAAAAATTTATCAATTGCTATTATAACATTATTATTTATAACTTCATGTTCATCAGATGATGACGCCCCGGCACCAGTTGTTGAAGAAGAAGTTATTACAACCATGACAATAACCTTAACTCCTGACGGTGGAGGAACTCCAGTAATCATGCAAACCAGAGATACTGATGGAGATGGACCAAACGTGCCTGTAGTTACAGACCCAGTAACTTTAGCTGCAAATACTACTTATAATGGAAGTATTGAATTGTTAAACGAGTTAGAGTCCCCTGCTGAAAATATAACTGAAGAAGTTGAAGAAAAGGACGATGAACACCAATTCTTTTTCCAAGCTACAAATTCTATAGCAACATTTGCATATAGTGATAAAGATGGTAACGATAACCCAGTAGGGCTAAGCTTTACACTTACAACTGGAAGTGCGGGAACCGGAACCGTTACTGTTACTTTAATTCATGAGCCTGTTAAAGATGCGAGTGGTGTTAGTGATGGGAATATTGCTAATGCTGGTGGTGAAGAAGACATAGCAGAAACATTTAATGTTTCAGTTCAATAAATAAGCCTTAAGTTTAAGCGCTGATAAAAAAATGCCTTTCAAATTTGAAAGGCATTTTTTTATTCTTAAATTCTATTGTTATTCATTATCTGCTTCAACTTCAACCACAATAGGTTTTTCTTCTTTATTAAATACATAAGTTAAAAACCACATAATTGTAAACGTTGGAATAATATCAAAACCTGGAATAGCTTCTTCAATAAACGATACTACACCAGCAATTTTTCCTTTAGTTCCTTTATACATCTTACTTATTAAATAAGCAGAAGCTGGTGCCCAAATGATATCCAAAAAGGTAACCATACCAATAACATCAAACAATAAACTTAATGCCAGTTTTTTATTTTTGCTCAAATTTTCTAAATCCATAGGTGTTTATTTTATAAATAAATAACGCAAGAAACATACCAAAATTACTTTCCTATTAACTTTAAAAACTCATTTCTGGTTTCGATTTTCTCAAACTGCCCTCTAAATCCTGAAGTTGTCGTTATAGAATTTTGTTTTTGAACACCACGCATCATCATACACATGTGCGAAGCCTCAATAACCACGGCAACACCTTGTGGCTTTAAGGTGTTGTTTATACAATCTAAAACCTGCTCTGTTAAGCGTTCTTGTACTTGCAAACGCCTAGCAAATACATCCACAATTCTGGGTAATTTGCTTAAGCCAACAATATGTCCGTTTGGAATATAAGCTATATGTGCTTTTCCAAAAAAAGGCAAAATATGATGCTCGCAAAGCGAATATATTTCGATATCCTTTACTATAACCATTTCATTATAAGACTCCTTAAACATGGCACCTTTAAGGATCTCAACAGGATCCTGGTGGTAACCCTGTGTTAAAAACTGCATAGCCTTTGCTGCACGTTCGGGTGTTTTTAACAAACCATCTCTATCTGTATCTTCGCCTAAATCTTCAATAATACTTTTGTATCTATCCTTAACATCATCTGTTACTTGTATATTATACTCTTCAAACTTTTTATATGGCATTTTTTAACTTTAATAGTTTAAATAAAAATAGGCAAAAAATATTAGACGTTCCATACCTATTGAAATTTCAAAAAAAATGTTAACAATTACTTCAATTTTTTAACGTTTAGTTATGATTGTTACATTTTTAACAACTGTAGTTTTGTTGAATGTGTAACATTTACAAATACAATTTGTCTATAATTCACGGACCAAAAAACTAAACAATCTTTAATGAGGCCCATAATTGCATTCAGCTTTATTTTATTATTTTCTTTTTTTACCAATGCTCAGGATAAAAAAACCTTGAACATTATACGAACTAACAAAGCTCCAAAAATTGATGGCATATTAGATGATAAGGCTTGGAAAAATGTAGAAGAAGCCAAAAATTTTACTCAATTTAGACCCGAAATGGGAGTTCCAGAAAGAGAATATCAAAAAACCATTGTAAAGATAACTTATGATGACAATGCCATTTATGTTGCTGCTTATTTAAAGGATAAGCCAGAAAACATTCAAAAGCAATTTACAAGTCGGGATAATTTTGGGCAATCAGATTTTTTTGGTTTGGTATTAAATCCTAATAATGATGCACAAAACGATACTGAATTTTTTGTATTCAGCTCTGGAACCCAAGCCGATGCTATAGCTTCTCCCAGCATAGAAGATGGTGAGGACTTTGGCTGGAATGCTGTTTGGGATAGTGCTGTAAAGATTGTTGATGACGGCTGGATTGTAGAAATGAAAATCCCCTATAGAGCACTTCGCTTCTCTAATGATGAGGTACAAACCTGGGGTTTACAATTTCATAGACGTTTTAGAATAGACAACTCGCAATATTCGTGGAACCCTATTGATCGGTCTAAGGGTAATATAGGAATTTATCACGGGGAATTAACAGGTATTAAAAACATTAAACCCCCAACTAGATTAAGCTTTTATCCGTTTGTATCTGGAATATCAACTGCTTTTGATGGCGAACAAGAAACCGATTTAAATGTAGGTTTAGATGTAAAATACGGCATCACGGAGAACTTTACATTAGATGCTACATTAATACCTGATTTTAGTCAAGCTGCTTTTGATAATGTAACGCTAAACCTTGGTCCTTTTGAACAAACCTTTAGTGAACAACGCCAGTTTTTTACAGAAGGAGTTGACTTATTCAACAAAGGGGATTTATTTTTTTCAAGACGTATTGGAAATTCGCCTACACAACAAGGAGATGTTGAAGACGAACTTATTAACAACGATAATGTTAATGAGGAAATTATAGACAATCCTAATATTGTTAAAACATTAAATGCTGTTAAGGTTTCCGGGCGTACTAAAAAAGGGTTAGGTGTTGGCTTTTTTAATGCTGTAACAGAGAAGACACAAGCAAAAATAAAAACTACCGAATATATCAGAGATCAAAATACACAAACAATAACAGATAGTATTATTTCGTATAGAAATAGAGTTACTGAATCGCTAACCAATTATAACATTTTGGTAATCGACCAGCAATTTAACGGAAATTCCTCAGTAAGCCTCATCAACACCAATGTTACAAGAAACGGAAGCTTTAGAGACGCCAATGTTACAGGCCTTTTAGCAGACATTTCAAATAAGCGAAACACTTACAATGTTCGTGGGCAGGTAAAAATGAGTCATATAAATTTAAATGATGGAATTAATACAGGTCTAAGTACTTTTTTTATGATAAGAAAAACGCATGGCAAGTTTAGGTATAGTTTCGATCATAGTTTTGCTGATGAAGCATATGATATTAATGATCTTGGATTAAACAATAGAAACAACTTTAATAATTTTGGTGTTGATGCATCTTATCAAATATTTGAGCCAACTGAAAAGCTAAATAACCTTCGTATTAATACCTGGCTTAACTACCGTAGATTGTATAACCCAAGTACCTTTACAGGAACAAATTTTGGCATACGCTTTAATGCTCAAACTAAGAAGCTAATGTGGTTTGGTGCTAGAATTAATTTTGAACCTGGTAAGCAATATGACTATTTTGAGCCTCGGGATTTTGAAAATAAACGCTTTTTTGTTTTTAAAAACGTTGGCTTTTTTGGCAGCTGGCTGGAAACCAATCAAAACAAAGTATTTTCTATCGAAACAAGTATAGGAACATTTACACTTTTTGATAAAGAACGAGATCTATTTGGTTATAATCTTGAAATTGAACCTACACTAAGGCTAAGTGATAAATTTAGAATTTCTTATGAATTAGAATACCGAAACAATAAAGGAAGTCGTGGCTTTGTTGATAACTTAGATAACGACATTATATTTGGTGAGCGAGATATTGTTTCTATCGAAAATGGATTATCTGGAGCCTATAATTTTAACCCATTGCATGCTTTAAGTTTAACTTTTAGAAACTTTTGGAGTACTGTAAATTACGATTACGAATTATTTGCACTTGAAAATGATGGTAGCTTATCTACAACCAATGGCTATAATATAGATAGCTTAGAAGAAAGCCCGAATATTAATTTTAACACTTGGAATTTAGATTTACGCTATTCATGGCAATTCGCTCCGGGCAGCCAATTAACAGCGTTATACAGAAACGCACTATTTAATTCAGATTCTGCTTCAAAAGATAGTTATTTTAATAGTTTAAACACCTTATTTGAACAACCCATACAGCACGTGTTTTCGTTAAAACTTCAATATTTTATTGACTATAACAATTTTAAGACCATATTTAAAAAGAAAAGTAATAGTGAATCATTGCCTATAAATCTATAAAGTAGTATTTTCATTGCCTAATTATTTTTTATGATTAAAGCTAACAATGTTCATAAATACTTTAACGATTTACATGTTTTAAAAGGTGTAGATATTCACGTAAAAAAAGGAGAAGTTGTATCAATAGTTGGTGCTTCAGGTGCCGGAAAAACAACACTATTACAACTTTTAGGAACTTTAGACAGGGCGTCTTCTAAAGAAGATTTTAGTATTGCAATAAACAATACCAATATTAATACATTAAATGATAAAGCTTTGGCTAAGTTTAGAAACGAGCATATAGGTTTTATTTTTCAGTTTCATCAATTACTCCCAGAGTTTACAGCTCTTGAAAATGTGTGTTTACCTGCATTTATAAAGGGCACAAAAAAGGCTGATGCCGAAAAAAGAGCCAAAGAACTTCTGGATTTTTTAGGATTATCTCATCGTTATAACCACAAGCCAAACGAGCTTTCCGGTGGAGAACAACAACGTGTTGCCGTAGCCAGAGCTTTAATAAATAATCCCGATTTGATTTTTGCTGATGAGCCATCTGGGAATCTTGATAGCGAATCTGCCGAAACCTTGCACAGTCTCTTTTTTAAACTTCGGGAGGAGTTTGGGCAAACGTTTGTTATTGTTACTCATAATGAAGAACTTGCTAATTTAGCTGATAGAAAATTAACTATGGTAGATGGAAAAATAGTTTAAGTTAGCTATCGCTTTAATTAAATCTCACCATTTTATTTTAACTGACTTGTGCTTTTTTGCGCTTTTTCGAGCGGCATCAAGGATTTCCATAACAATCATGTTATTTTCTAGTGAAGATAAATCAAATGGCTTTAAAACAGCCTCTTTGTTAATAACCGCAGCCAATAATGAAAAAGGATCGTTAAATGGAGGTTTTCTATAACTCAATTTCAGCAATTCTTCATTATAACCACTATAACCTTCAGAAATACGAATACGAAAGTCTCTATCATTGTCTTGATAAATAACGCCCTTAACACCATAAATTTCCATATCCTTTCTTCCTATTGGCCAATTCCATGAGGCTTGAATTATTGCTGTAGAATTATTATAAGTTAAAATAATAGTCGCGTCATCATCAACTTTAGGGTTATTTTCGGACTGTTGCTGCTGTGTTATTGCGGTAACAGACTTTGGCTTTTTACCATCGTGCAACCAAGTTACAAGGTTAGCACCATAACACCCGAAATCCATAATAGCACCACCGCCATTTTGAACCGGATCTATTAACCATTCTAAAAATTCGCTATTAACACCTATTTTTTTGGGTCCTTTATGACCATCTCTTACCACTATTTTTCTTAAGTCTCCAATTTTACCGGATTTTAAAATTTCATAGGCCTTATGGTTTGTTGGATACCACGTTGTTTCGTAATTGGTAAGCAAGTGTATATTATACTTCTTCGCCAGTTTTTCCATTTTTTTAGCATGTTTTAAACTTACAGCCAAAGGTTTTTCAACCATAACATGAATGCCTAAAGGAGCACAAACCTCAACAACTTTTAAATGCTCATAAATGGAATTGAAAGCTGTAACTGCGTCGGGTTTCTTAACTAAAACCATCTCCTCAATAGTATTATAAACGATATCCATAGAGTAATGATACATTTTTGAATATCTTTTTGCCAAATCTCTATTTGGCTCTACAATTCCAACAATTTGAATATCTCCAATAGCTTCTCTTCCCAAAATTTGATGAACATGGCTATGCGATAAGCCTACTATACCAATTTTGATCGTTGCTTTTTGAGCCATAATATTTGAAGCATATAGCAGAACAAATACAAACAGTACATTAACTAATAAGCTTTTTATTTTAATCATCATTATAAGTTTATATTTGATTGAAATTAGAATTGATAATGCATTTTGCTAAGTTAAAGAATTAAATTTTTCACATTGAATAAAACAGCTCTTAAAGAATTTTTAGACACCAAAGTAGACCAGTATAATAAGCCCAGGTTTATTGAAAGTGATCCAATTAAAATACCACATCAATTCCATGTAAAAGAAGACATTGAAATTGCTGGGTTTTTAACCGCTACCATTGCCTGGGGGAATCGCAAAAGTATTATTAATAATGCAACTCGATTAATGAATTTACTCGACAACACACCTCACGATTTTGTTTTAAACCATTCTGAAAGTGATTTAGAAAAACTTCAACCTTTTGTACATCGTACATTTAATGGTTATGATTGCATACAGTTTATAAAGTGCCTAAAACACATTTACGTAAATCACTCTGGTTTAGAACCTTTGTTCAATAAACATGCAGAAACACATTCATTACAAAAGTCTATTTCAAATTTTAAAGCCACTTTTTTTGAAATTGAGCATTTAAAACGTACGCAAAAGCATGTGAGCGATCCTCTTAAAAATTCGGCAGCTAAACGTATTAACATGTTTTTACGCTGGATGGTTAGAAATGACCATGCCGGTGTAGATTTTGGTATTTGGAAAAGCCTCTCTCCTGCCCAACTATCTTGTCCTTTAGATGTACATTCTGGAAATGTTGCCAGGAAATTGGGCTTATTAAAACGCAAACAAAATGATGCTAAAGCGCTATTAGAATTAGATACTGCACTTCGTAAGCTGGATACAAAAGATCCTGTTAAATATGATTTTGCTTTATTTGGATTGGGTGTATTTGAAGGCTTTTAGCTTGCTTAAGCGATTGAAACCCTTCGACGCTGCTCAGGACAGGCACATCCCCTAGCTATTTTGCTAAAGCTATCCTGTAAAGTACGAGTACTGGCGCTAAGCGACTTCAGCTAAGCGGAATCGGAATAAGTTAAAGGGCTTGATAATGCTATAAAAAAACGATTGATAAACCAATAGCTCATCAATCGTTAGTATTGTAAAACAATTTAAAAAGTAATTAGCCTTTTAACCAAGCTGTTCGTAATGCTTTTTGTGCATCGGTAACATTCTCCATTGGTAAAATACCTTTTCCTGTTGTATAGGTTTTAGTTGTTTTAGTTTTAATAACAACGTCTTCTCCTGCCCTATTAAGTACAACTTCTATATCTTTTCCTGGTTTCCAGGAAAACACCTCTTGTAAAACCGTATTGGCGTTTTGTAAGGTTAACGCTGTTCCATTAATAGACTTTATAACATCATTAGGCTGCACACCGTTGTCGGCCCAAAAACTATTTTTTAGCACCATGTCTGTAAAAAATATGGTACCTTTTTGCCCGTCACCACTAACTATTGGAGCTCCGTTCATTAATATATAGTTAGTTTCTACTTTGCCTTCTCCAATTTTTAATCCTACTTTCTCTAAAAATGTGTTATAATTTATTGGTATATCTCCTATTACGTGGTCGTCAAAAAAGGTTCTTAATGACGGATAGGTCATCGCAACAATTTCATCTATGATTTTGTCATCATCAAACGGTTTGTTTTTTCCATATTTATTCGATAATTCTTTCATTAAAGATAAGATCCCTCTATTACCATCACTTTCTTCTCGCATTAAAATATCAATACACATGCCTATTAAAGCCCCTTTTTGATACACGTTCAAGTATTGATCTTTATAGGGTGCTTTTAAAACATTTTCACTCATAATGGTAAAACTCATAGCATCATTCATTTGAGATGCTGCTTGAATTTTACCCATCATTTTATTGTAAAAAGAGGTTTCGTCTACTAAACCTTCGCTAATTTGAAACAAAGAGGCAAAATATTCTGTTACACCTTCATACATCCATAAGTGTTTAGAGAATGTTGGGTTATTATAATCAAAATAGTGAACATCTTCAGAGTGTACACTTAACGGTGTTACAATATGAAAAAACTCGTGAGACACCACATCAATCATGCCTTCTTCAAGAGCCTCTTTTGACATAGCCTCTGGCATAACAACTACAGTTGACGTATGATGCTCTAAAGCTCCAAAACCTTTAGGAGAGGTTTTTTTACCATCTGATAAATACACATAAATATCGTAACGTGGCGTAGTATTAATATCGCCCAAATAGTTTTTTTGAGCTTCCATCATTTTATAAATCGTTTCTTTTAACGACTTAGCAGAATGTACCTTATTTGGAGAATATACACTTAAAACTATTTTAATATTACCTACTAAAAACGCTTCAACATCCATATTACCATACATCATTGGGTTGTCTGTAATGTCAAAATATCTCGGGGCAAAATAACTTGTAGTTGTATTTTTGCCATCCTCACTTAGTTTAGATCCCATATTCTGTAATGCTGATGTACGTGCTAAATCAGTTTTGGCAGTGACATCTAACTTGTATTGGTTATTTTTCAGAGTGTCAAAATATCCAATAAAACCATGTAAATTCAATACATAATTATTGGTTTCGATATTAGTTCCTGATGGCGAAAATGGTGTTTCTTTACCTATCCCCCCTTCTGCCTCAATATCAAAGGTATCATTTACCAAATAGGTAATTTTATCAAGTTTAGTAGCATTAGCAATCGTCCAAGAATTAACGTCGGTTTTAGTAACTGCCATTTCGTTTCCTTTGTAATCAAAAGCTTTAAAATCGTCTATATAGCTTCCAAAATCACTTACAGAATACGTACCTTGCACGACCTTTGGTAATCGATATGTTACAGTTTCAACTGTAAAACGCCCAGGGTTAATGGTTACAGGAGCTTTATCATCTACAACATTATTTAAATGTATTGCTGCTTCAATTGGTAAATTTGTAGCTAAATCGTTAACGTTACTTTTTGTTGAACCACAGCTCGCTAGCAAAATCCCGGCAAATAATGTAGTTAGTGTTCTATTCTTCATCTCTTTTTAAATCTATGTTCTGTTTATTGACGCCGAAAATACTATTATGTTACGACCTCCATTCTTAAGGTTCTGTTAAAAAAGAGGATTTATGTATATTCGTCGCATGCAAAACCCTCTAATTAGTATATTAACACCTTTTAAAAATACAGAAGCTTTTTTAGAAGATTGCTTAAATTCTATTTTAAAACAAACCTACAAGAATTGGGAACTAATAATTATAGATGACACTTCTACCGATTCCAGCTACAAAATAGTTGAAGCATATAGTAAAAAAGATAGCAGGATTATCCTTTTAAAAAATTCGGGAAGTGGTATAATTGATGCTTT
>CBDDAJ010000027.1:0-20351 GCA_965224845.1 Wocania sp. | reverse complement strand
AGTTGTTTGTATAGTCAGAATGAAACAAACAACTGGTACTTTGGTGAACGTGGAGGCTTACTGTTTGATCTTCAAAATGATCCAAAAGTCCATCTAGATGGTAAAATGATTGCTGAGAACGCATGTGCAACAATCTCCGATAAAGACGGGAATCTTTTATTTTATACAAACGGCACTAACATATGGAATAGTACTCATAACATTATGATTAATGGTGTTCTTGTTGAACCTTTAGTAATTGTAGATCCAATAGATTTAAAACCAAATATTTTATTTAATGTTTTAATTATCCCGATTAAGGATAATGAAAATCTATATTATGTATTTACAATTACTTCAGCTAATGGTCTACGTTATTCTTTAGTAGATATGAGTAGAAATAATGGTTTGGGAGAAGTCATTTTTAAGAATAAGGAATTACTATCAGGGGAAGGCGTAGGTAAGTTAACTGCTGTACATCATGCCGATGGAAAATCTATTTGGATACTGACTACTAGAAAAAATGAAAATAATGACTATACTTCATTTTATGCCTATAAAATTGAAACTAACGGCGGTATAGGAAATGCAATTGTTACTGATGATCTTTTTTATAAAGGGTTACAAGAAGGTCAAATGAAATTTTCACCAGACGGTAAAAAAGTTGCAAGTGCAAGCTATAGGCCCCAATCTGTTTCTGACCATTTGGCAATTTTTGATTTTAATTCTGAAAATGGAGTCTTGAGTAACAGAAGAAATGTTTTAACCTCATTTGTTTTTTTTGAAGTTGTTTCTGCATATGGAGTAGAATTCTCAAACGATTCGAAATATTTATATGCTACGTTGATTCGTCAAGGTATGTTTAAAGAGAACACTAATGAGTTTGAACCAGATGAAATAAGAAAGAATTTACTATATCAATATGATATGTCAAACCCAAATCCACAGCTATATTGGATATCATTGCATGAAGATCTAAACGACCTAACTGCTGCTGGCTTGCAGTTAGCAAAAAATGGTAAAATATATAGAGCACTAACTATTGATAAAAACCAAGGCACACCATTTCTTGGAGTAATTAATAGCCCACATACATTAGGAGAAAACGCAAATTATATTAATAATGCTGTTGATTTAGTTAGCAATAAATCAAGATTGGGGCTCCCTAATTTTATTCAATCTTATTTTAGAACAAGAGTATTGGCCGAAAATGCATGCCTTGGAATACCAGTTCCTATGGAGGTTGATACCTATGCCGAAATTACGGAAGCAGTATGGGATTTTGGTGATGGGAATATATCAAACGATATAAAACCACAGCATGCATATACAATACCTGGAAATTATGAAATTACTGCAACAATAACCATTAACGATTGCCCTGTAACTGTTACAAAAAATATAAAAATATACAGCCTTCCTAATCTAAAAGAAAACCAAGAATTAGAGGAATGCGATCAAGATAAAGATGGTATATCTGTATTTAATTTAAATATCATAAGAGATAAAATTACTAATCCTATACTTAATGAAGAATTAGTGTTTTATAAAACAAGGTTAGATGCTGAGTTCGATATAAACCGAATTCAAAATCCAGAGAACTATACAAATACACAACCAAACCAAGAGGTATTTATTCGGGTTGTTAATGAAAAAGGTTGCTTTGAAATCTCTTCTTTTTTTATAAAGGCAACTTTTGTAGAATTAGGGAATATTTCTGAAATGTATGCTTGCGAAAGCTCAGATGCAATCTTAGAGGATATGAAAGGGCAATTCAATTTAGTTCGTAAAAAGGAAGAGATTATTAATAATCTTAACATTCCATTATCAACAAACCTAAGGTTTTATCCAACTTTATTAGATGCACAAACAAGACAAAATGAAATAATAAAATCTTTTATTACAGAATCAACAACAATTTGGGTAAGAGCAGAAAAAGCAGATTTTGCATGTGCAGGAATAGCACCAATTAATTTAATTGTTAACTCTGCACCTAAAATAGATATTGAAAAAGAATATTTAATCTGCAAAAACAGACCTATTGAGCTTTTTGGAGACATTTCAAATGATAGATTCGAATGGATGGATAGTAATGGAACTATTTTATCAACACAAAGAGGGTTTACTTTTTTTGAACCTGGAGCCTATCAGCATATTGCATATAAAACAGAGCATGGTATAGCGTGTTCAAATACTTTTGATTTTGTAATAACAAAAACAGAATTACCGTCTTTTAAAAATATTGAGGTAAAGAAAACAGCTAAAAATAAACACATAATTAATATACAAATTGAAGGTTTAAGTAGGTATGAATTTTCAATGGATAATATGAATTATTTTGAAGAATCAAAACACTATAGTTTTGAAAATGTTCCAGCTGGAAAGCATACAATTTACGTTAGAGATATAAATCAATGCGAACCAACTATTCAAGAGGATGTATATATATTGGGATATCCAAGTTTTTTTACACCTAACAATGATGGTATTAATGATTTTTGGACTGTACTTGGTTTACCTAAAGATGAATTAGTATCTACCCGTATTAATATTTATGATCGATTTGGTAAATTGATTGCTTACTTAAATGAGCAAAACAATTATAGTTGGGATGGTAATTATAATGGTAATTTGGCTACGCAAAATGACTATTGGTATGAAGTTGTTTTTGAGAATGGCACGATTGACCGAGGTCACTTTACACTCAAAAGGCATTGATTTTTTGAATTTTAGATTCTCTAAAAGGGATTTAATACATTTTTAATATTTCCATAACTATTGTATTGTGTAATGATGGGAACATGATGGCTCTTTAATAAGAAATAAGATTTATTATATCTGCCCATGTAAGTAATAATTAGTTAAGAGACTAAAACAACAATAATTTTTAAATTCAACTAATTTAGTTATTTTAGTATTCATGAACATTATTATCCAATCTACTTTAAAAACACTTCAAAAATCTGAAGCTTTACTAAATAGTTTAAAGGACGATGATTTGTGTGATGCATCCTTAGCGCCCTACTATTCAAGCATTGGCAGCCATATAAGACATATTTTAGACTTTTATGATTGTATCTTTAAATTGAGCTCTGATAATGAAATAGATTTAACAGCCCGAAGCAGAAACAAAGCTATAGAGTCTAAATGTACTTGTGCTAAAAACTATTTAAACGACATTATAGATAAATTAAGCACTACCGATTTTGATATGAATGATGAAGTATATGTAGTTGACGATTTAGGTTTAGGGAAAACAGAAATAAAATACACTTTAGGGGCCGTTTTTACTCAGGCTAATAGTCACACTATTCATCATTATGCAATTATAAGTTACATATTGGAGGGCTTAAAAATTCCTTTTAACGATGAAGATTTTGGATATAATCCTACAACTCCAAAACAGACTACACTAACAGATTAATGTTTTTTTTTAAACATACTGTCTAGTACAGTATGAATACCTTTAAAAGCAAAAAAGATAGCCAGAGCACAGATAATTATTGCAATGATTAGTATGGGAATGTATAGCGGCTTATCTTTATTGGTTAAGGCAATATATACGAGTGTTGGACCTAAAAACATACAGCCTAAAGAAATCCCCATGATTTTTAAGCCTTTTACTAGAATATTTTTATCTGTTTTATGAGTTTCCATTAATATGGTTTTGAACAGCTAAGCGAACACTGCCAAATTTATTTAATAGTTGTTTGGCCTTTTCTTGGGGAACATTAATTTCGTTCATAATCATTCTTATGCCCCTGTCCACCAGTTTATTATTGCTTAACTGCATATCTACCATTTTGTTGCCTTTTACATGTCCGAGTTGAATCATGGTAGTTGTAGTAATCATATTTAATACCAATTTTTGAGCTGTACCCGCCTTCATTCTAGAACTTCCGGTAACAAATTCTGGACCAACAATAACTTCAATAGGATATTTTGATGCATTGGACAGCGGACTATCATTATTGCATGTAATACAACCCGTTATAATATTATTATTATTACAGGTTTCTAAAGTAGAAATAACATAAGGTGTAGTTCCCGAAGCTGCAATGCCAACTACAATATCTTTATCACTAATATGATGATTTTGCAAATCTATCCAGCCCTGAGTTGTTGAATCTTCAGCATCTTCTACAGATTTGCGTATGGCTTTGTCGCCTCCAGCAATTAATCCCACCACCAGTTCATGAGATACACCATAGGTTGGAGGACACTCTGATGCATCTAAAATGCCTAAGCGCCCACTTGTACCTGCTCCTATATAAAATAGCCTACCGCCTTTTTTTAATTTTGAAACGATTTGTTCAATTAATAATTCTATTTGAGGAAGTGCTTTTTCTACTGCTAAAGGAACAGTTTTGTCTTCGTTATTGATATTAGAAATTAATTCTTTTATACTCATCTTTTCCAGATGGTCGTAATTTGAATCTTGCTCGGTTGTTTTTATAAAACTCATGATTCAAAAATAATGAAATAATCATGAAATTTAATCGAAAAGAATAGTATCTACTTCTATTTTTTTATCATTAATAAAATCATATAAGGTAAGTTGTCTTAATACATAATAATCTCTCCAAAAATCTTCTAAAGAATTTAAATACTTAAGTACAGCATTATCTCTTTCTCTAAGCGCAATATTTAAATCGGTTATTGATATTTTTCCTAACACATAACGTTTTCTGGAAATATCATATCGTTTGGTTGCTACCTCTTTTGCTTTTTGTGAGGTGTAGAGAAAATCCCTTTGGCTGGACCAGTTTAAAACATGTAAATATATTTCTTGTTCAAATTCTTGTTTATCTTGATTGATATTATTTTCGGTTAAGTCTAAATTAGCCTCTGCCATTTTACGTCTAGATTTAGAAACTCCCCAATCAAAAAGAGGAATACCTAATGAAACTGAAACGTTTTGTTGTTTATTAAAGTTGTTAAAAAGATTATTAAACTCATCTCCATTTTGAGAAACTCCAAAATTTGCTCTTATTCCTAATTGTAATCTGTTATTTCCCTTTTGAAAAGCGACTTCTTTTTCAGCTTCTAAACGTTTTCGTCTAAACTCAATTACGGCTTTTCTATTTGATTTCGCCTCACTTAATGCTTTTTCAATAGATACATCAAATAGGGGTAATTCACCAGGAATTTCTAATTCTATATTTTCGGTATCTAATTCTAAATAACGTGCCAAATTTTGAGAAGTTCTTTTAACCTCAACAGTATTAGTAGTAACATTATTTTTTGAATTTAAAAGGGTTAGCTCCATTTGCAATAATTCATTCTCAGCAATTTTCCCCATTTTAAATCTACCTTTTGAAATTTTATACAAGGTATCTTGATTTAATAAATTCACTTCAGCAATTTCTAATTGCATTTGCGCTTTTAGCAATTCAAAATATCTACGTGCTGTATTTACAGATATGCTTTCCATGTTTTCAATAAATTCCCTTTGAGATTCTTGATAAATTAAAGGTTCAATTTTTTTATCCCATTTGAACGCATTGTATAAAATTGAATTTTGAAAATAATTTATACTAAAGGGAATAACAGAATATTGAATATTATCATCTAATCCAAAAAGTTCTACCCGTTCTAAATTTGAAAATAATGAAAGTGTACCCCCTGTATAAGGAACACTCTGTGATAATGATAAGCCTCCCTCAATGAGTAGTTGGTTTTGATTAACAAAAACATCTTGTCCGGCATCGTTGGTTTGTCTTATAACAGCATTGCTATAAGCTGGTAATGTAGCTTCAAGTTTTAATTGAGGTAAAAAACTTGCTTTATAATTTCTATAGCGCCAATAATTTGCCTGATTTCTATTTAGATGAATTTTATAATCTGGCGATTTTTTTTGAGCAATACTTATGGCTTCTGTTAAAGTTATTTTTTTTGTTTGAGAAAAAGTGAGTAATGGAAAAATAACGATTAATATAAAATATAATTTTTTCACATGTTTATATTTAAATGGATTGATATAAATTTGTTATTCTGATCTTAATGCTTGAATAGGTTTTTTATTTGCAGCAGCTTTTGCAGGAAATATTCCAAATACTAAACCAACAATAACCGCAATAAAAAAGGATAATAGCACTGAATTTGCTGAAAGGACTGTTTCTATTCCGGAAGCTATTTCAATAATATAAGCTCCTAATATGCCAATAATTATTCCAATTATACCTCCTCCTACACTAATAAGTATAGATTCAGATAAAAATTGTAAAATCACATCTTCCCTTGTAGCTCCTATGGCTCTAATAATTCCTATTTCTTTGGTTCTTTCTAGAACAGAAGCTAGCATAATATTCATAATACCAATGCCCCCAATTAATAAAGAAATGCCAGCAATAATACTTAAAACTATATTAAAAATTTGCTTTGTTTTTTGCTGTTGTTTTAGAAGCTGTATAGGAATTGTTATTTCAAAATCTAAAACATCATTATGTCTACGTTTAAGCATTTTACTTAACACTTCTGCTGTAGCTTTTAATTCATTTGAATTAGAAACCTGGACGGTTAGTTTGTCTATTTGATGATAATTGCCTCTGGGTTGCTTTTTTTTAGGACCATTTTGATTTCCTCGTCTTATGTTTGGATTATCAACAATAACTTTTCTGTCTTTATAGCGTACTAAAAAAGTTTTTATAGGAACATATACGTCTTGGTTTAAATCTCGTATCCCTAAATTTTCTTGAGCTTTATCAGAGATTAACTTCTCTTCTATAACCCCTATTACTTGAAGCCAAACATCTTTTACTTTGATACGTTTCCCTAAAGCACTTTCTCCGGTAAATAATTTTTTTTCAACCTTTTTACCAATAATACAAACTGGAAGTGCGTTGTTAATTTGGTAATTAGAAAACATTTTCCCTTTTTCTAAGCCAATGTTAGAGGACGTAAAAAAAAATGGAGATACTCCAATCAATTTTACTGAATTTTGTTTCCCATTATTAATAACGTAAGTATCTAGTATAATTTCAGGGCTAACTAATTTTACGCTGGGAATATTGTTTTTAATGCTTTGCGAATCAATGATATCTAAGCCTTTAGAAAACTTTTTGGATTCATTTTTTTCATTTTCTGTCCCTTCGGTATTTACATCCTCATTTTTTTCATCAGGTATTGGTGTAACCACAATATTATTAACACCTACCAATTCTAGTTGTGCTAAAATTTCTTTCTCAGCGCCATTACCTATGGCTAACATGGTTATAACAGATGCCACTCCAAAAATAATTCCCAAAGCTGTTAAAAATGTTCTAACCTTGTTTGTTTTTATAAACCAAAATGCTTCAGTAAAATTAGATTTTAGTTTTTCAAAAAGTAACTTATCTATCATATCTATTCTAAAGTGGTTATACTTTTTTCTTCATAACCGTCTGGCTTATTTAAATACACCACATCATTCTCTTCTAAGCCCTTATTAATTATAATTACTTCGTTATTTGATAACCCAAGCTCTACTTGTTGTTTTTTTATGGAATAACCCGATTTTACATATGCATAACTGATAGAATCTTTAGAAAAGATGGCTTCTAGAGGAACCATTAATACATCTTCTTTTTTATTTGTTAAAATTTTATTTGATGTTGTCATTCCTGGTCTAATATTTTTATTAGAACCATTAAGCTTAATTAATACTTGAAATAGCTTTACATCTGAACCAGCTCTTGTTTCCCCCACATTAGCAACTTCAGTAACAATTCCATCTAATTCTATATCTGGAAAAGCATCAAAGCCTACTTTTACTTTTAAATCTTTTTTTATTTTTCTTATATCTACTTCATTACTATATGTTTTAGATTCCATTTTAGTTAAATCAGGCAGACTTGCAATAGCTGGTTCCCATGGAGAAATAGATGATCCTACTTTTTTCTTAGTACCATTCCACTCTTTTACATAAGTTACCATACCTTCATCTTCAGAATGAATAGTGAATTTTTTTTGTAATTCTAGTAATTCTTCAATGCGCTTTTTTATTTTAGAAACTTCTGTTCCTACTTCTATCATTTTTGCATTTGCCTGTCTTTTTTTTATCGAGTAGTCTGCTTTTTTTTCTCTCAATCCACGTTCGTTTTTTTCAATTTCAATCTCTAATTGACGAATCGTAGTAGGAGGCTCATAAATAGATCGTTCCAACTCTAACTTTTTTTCTTCAATATTAAACAGAAGGTCTTTAATAGCATTTCGTTCTTGCTTTAAAGTTAAGGTTGTATCAAGTTGTTGCTGAGTATATTTAGACTGCTCTTTTTCTAGATTTAATTGGGCATCCAGTATTTTTCCATTAAGCTCAGAAACATCCAGTTTTCCAATATATCCTCCTTTTTTAACAACAGTCCCTTCTGGTACTAAATCTTGAATTTTAATTTGATATATTCCAAATCGCCTGGCGTTTGTAGGGCCATTTATTTTTTTAGAACTAGTAGATTGGGCTTCGCCTGATATAAATATTTCGTCAAGGAATATCCCTCGGATTACCTTGGCAGTTAACGAAACATCTTCATTGGAGCTGGAGTTAAAATAAAAATAGGAAGAAATTAATAGGACTACGATTCCTATAATGATGGTTAATTTTTTTTTATTCATACTAGTTGGTTTTTGATTGATGAAATAAATTTCTATTTAAAATTAGTATACCAATAATTTCTTACAGTTAATTAAATCTTAATTTTTTAATGAATTATACTTTTGATAAAAATTGGTACTATTTTTTAAAAATAACTTAACACGATAAGACAATAACGCACAATTTTTGTGCCAAGTATGGATTAAGCATATTATTCTATGATATAAGCCTTTTCTCCAAAATCTGGTGCATTTTTATGTGTAAAAAAAAGCTCCTCTATAAAGGAGCTTTTAAAATATTATATGTACTGTTTTTATAAGATACTATTAAGCGTATTACTTGGTCGCATCGCTTGGTTTATTAAAGCCTCGTTCGGCTCATAATAACCACCAATACTTATAGGGCGTCCTTGAATTTCTGTTAGTTCTTGTATAATACTGGTTTCATTATTAGCTAATGCTTTAGCTAATTTCAAGAATTCTTCTTTTAAAGCCAGGTCTTTATTCTGGTTTGCTAACTCTTGAGCCCAATATAAAGCTAAATAAAAATGACTTCCTCTGTTATCTAGTTCTCCAGCTTTACGAGATGGCCCTTTTTTGTTTTCCAATAGCTTTTCAGTAGCATCATCTAATGCCTCACTTAAAACTTTAGCTTTAGCATTGTTATTTACTTCACTATAGTGTTCTAAAGAAACTGCTAATGCTAAAAACTCACCTAAGGAATCCCAGCGTAAATGATTTTCTTCTAATAATTGTTGTACATGTTTTGGTGCTGATCCGCCAGCTCCAGTTTCAAATAAACCGCCACCATTCATTAATGGTACAATAGATAGCATTTTTGCACTTGTGCCCACTTCAAGAATTGGAAATAAATCGGTTAAATAATCACGCAGTACGTTACCGGAAACAGAAATAGTATCTTTTCCTGCTTTTAACCTTTCGCAAGTAAAAATGGTTGCATCAATAGGCGATAAGATACTTATATCCAAACCGTTTGTATCATGATCTTTTAAATAAGTATTTACTTTTTTAATCAGTTCGGCATCATGAGCTCTATTTTTATCAAGCCAAAAAACGGCAGGTGTTTGAGATGCTCTGGCACGGGTAACCGCTAATTTTACCCAATCTTGAATAGGTGCATCTTTTACTTGGCACATTCTCCATATATCTCCCTTTTCTACAGGATGTTCTATTAAAACCTTACCTAAAGCATCAATTACCCGTACGGTTCCATTTTCTGAGATTTCAAATGTTTTATCGTGAGATCCGTATTCTTCAGCTTTTTGTGCCATTAAGCCAACATTAGGAACCGTACCCATAGTAGTTGGATCAAAAGCGCCATGTTTTTTACAAAAATCTATAGTTGCTGTGTAAATTCCAGCATAACTACTATCAGGAATTACTGCTTTAGTGTCTTGCAACTTTCCTTCAGCATTCCACATTTGACCTGATGAGCGAATCATAGCCGGCATAGATGCATCAATAATAACATCACTAGGTACATGTAAATTGGTAATGCCTTTGTCGCTATTTACCATGGCTAAATCTGGACCATTTTCTAAGGCATCATTTATATCAGTTATAATGTTATTGTATTTCGCTTCTGGTAATTTTTTTAAATCAGCAAGTAAATCTCCAAACCCATTATTTACATCAACACCAATTTCTTCAAAAACTTCTGCATGTTTAGCAAAAACAGCTTTAAAATAAGTGCGTACGGCATGACCGAAAATGATAGGATCAGAAACTTTCATCATGGTTGCTTTCATGTGTAATGAAAACAATACATTTTTCTCTTTAGCATCAGCAATCTGCTCTTCTAAAAAACTCAATAGGGCTTTTTTACTCATTACTGTAGCATCAATAATTTCTCCTTGTAATAATGCTAAATGCGCTTTTAAAATGGTAGTATCTCCGTTAGCCGCTACATGTTCTATTTTTACATTAGTGGCGGCATTGAGCGTTATTGATTTTTCATTGTGAGCAAAATCACCATGATTCATGGTTGCAACATGTGTTTTCGAGTTACCAGACCAAACCCCCATAGTATGTGGATTCTTTTTTGCGTAATTCTTTACAGCTTTTGGTGCACGTCTATCTGAGTTTCCCTCTCGTAATACAGGGTTTACTGCACTACCTTTAATTTTATCGTAACGTGATTTTATATCTTTCTCTGAATCGTTTTCAGGCTCGTCCGGATAATTGGGGATGGCATAACCTTGAGATTGTAGTTCAGAAATAGCAGCAGTAAGCTGTGGAATTGAGGCACTAATATTGGGCAATTTTATAATGTTTGCCTCTGGCTTTTTTGCCAGCTCACCCAAAAAGGCTAAATCATCAGACACCCGTTGTTCTTCATTTAAAAAATCTGGAAAAGCAGACAAAATTCTAGCGGCTAAAGAAATATCTTTGGTTTCAATATTTATTCCAGAAGATTTAACAAAAGCTTTTACAATAGGTAAAAATGAACGCGTTGCTAAAGCAGGTGCTTCATCAGTTTTGGTATAGATAATTTTAGACATTCGCCTTGTATTTTTTATTAATTTGTTATTAAAAATTGGAGCAGAATAAACGATAACGTTTTCGCGATGCGAATATACAAAAATTGACCTTTAAAATAATGGAAAATAACTAATGAACTATAGTGAGTTTCAACTGATTTAATAGAATGATAAAAAAGCCTTAAGTCTATAAGAAATTAACAAAAAAGTAGGACTCAAATTATAAAAAAACAAAAGCCATATCACTATAGAATTTAATCTACTTTGACATGGCTTCCTTTGAAATAACATGACATGATCTATTAGTATTTCTACTAAGGCAGTTTTAATTTTCATAAAACCGTTTCAATTCAAGTACTATTATTTCAATGAAACATTTTGTGTTGTAATTTTCAAAATGTATTGACCTATTACCAAAATGCTTCAGTTAACTGTTTTTCTTGATACTTAATTTGCTAGTCATCCATTTTCATGGCTGATAACCACCAAGCATTGCTCTATTTATAGCATTCCCTTTCGTTAACTACTACTTTTTCAAGCTTTCAACTATACTAGATTCCATCTACTTGCGCATCTGGGACTTTTTATAGTATCATGGTTTTTTACATACTCACGCATACACGTGGTGCTTCTAAACCTCAAAAAACAATCATATATAAAGAACGTTACTTTATTTAGACCTTAACTTAAATTCGTTGTTTATACGAAACCAACCGGGGTTGTTATTAATTTCTTTTGCTAATATATAATCAGATTCTTAAAAAACAAATTTTTTAAGCCATTAGATATCAACGATTTATAAACCATACTTATTAACTTTTGTTAATAAAAAAAGCCTTAACATCTGTTAAGGCTTTACTATCGTTTAGTGTTGCTAATTTAATATTAGCGTCTACGTTCTTTAATTCTCGCTTTTTTACCAGTAAGACCTCTAAAGTAGTAGATTCTTGCTCTACGCACTGCACCACGTTTGTTAACTTCTATTTTTTGTAATGCAGGTAAATTAATTGGGAAAATACGTTCTACACCAATAGATCCTGACATTTTTCTAATTGTAAAAGTTTCTGATGTTCCAGACCCTCTTCTTTGAATAACAGTACCTCTAAAAAACTGAGTACGTGTTTTATTACCCTCTTTAATTTCGTAATACACTGTAATAGTGTCTCCAGCAGCGAATTCTGGTAAGTCTTTTCTTGTTACAAATTCGTCTTGAACAAATTTTACTAAAGATTCCATATCTTTAAATTTAAATGATAATTAATTCAGAACAACATTCACGATTCTCGCCAGAGGTTAACCCGAAATTGGGTGCAAAGATAGTTAAAAAGTTAAAAGTTAAAAGTTAAAAGTTAAAAATTTTAATCAAGGTCCATTTTTAAAGGAAAACTATAATTAACTCTGGTGGGAATACCATTTAATATTGCAGGTTGTAATAAAGGCATTTTTGTAAGTATACGAATAATGTTTTTTTCAAGTTTTCCCGTATAATCATTGCTACTTAAAAATTCAACATTCTCAATCTTACCTATTTTACTTATATGGAATTTTGTGACAATTGTTATGGGCCTATCTTTAATCATATCGTTGGGGATTCTTATTTTTTTTCGAATGATTTTAAAAAATACATCCCCGAAACATTTAGCTCTTTCCTCATTCGTGATTTTTTTTCTACACTTTCTTTTAAAAGTAGGAGCCAAATCAACTTCAGAAAAAGAATGATTAATTACAGGGTTTTTAGGTTTAATAAACTTTGAGATTGTATTTCCTTTGATGGTATCCAAATCTGTTCGCTTGGTAAAGTCTGAATTAATTTGGGCATTAATTAATGTAATTGATGCTAAAGCAATTATAGAGCTAAGAGACTTTCTAAATCTAGAATTCATATTTTTTATTCATTAAGCAAGTCAGGTCGTCGTTCTTTAGTTCTTAAATAGGCCTGTTCTTCACGCCATTTTTCAATCTCTGGTAAATTTCCACTTAGCAGGAGTTCAGGAACTTTCCAGCCTTTATATTCTCGAGGTTTTGTATAAATTGGAGGTGCTAGTAAATTGTCTTGAAATGAATCAGTCAGGGCAGAAGTTTCATTGCCTAAAACGCCAGGGATTAAACGTATAACCGCGTCGCATAGTACAGCAGCGCCTAGTTCTCCTCCAGATAACACGTAGTCGCCTATAGATATTTCACGAGTTATAAAATGGTCGCGTACACGTTGGTCTACACCTTTATAATGCCCGCATAAAATAATAATGTTTCCTTTTAGTGAGAGTTGATTAGCTATACCCTGGTTTAAAGTCTCACCATCAGGCGTCATATATATAACTTCATCATAAACTCGTTTGGTTTTTAATGCTGTAATACATTTATCGATAGGTTCAACCATCATTACCATACCAGCACCACCTCCAAATTGTGTATCGTCAATTGATTTATAATTGTCAGTGGTGTAATCTCGTAAATTATGAAAATGTACTTCTACCAATTCTGCTTCTATAGCACGTTTTAATATGGATGCTTCAAACGGACTTTTAAGTAATTCTGGTAAAACGGTAATAATATCTATGCGCATGATAAGTAATTATGCGACAAAGATAATTTAATTGTTGGTTACTTTTTAAAACTTATCTCGCTTAAGTTAATTGTATACTCCATTCTTTGGTTATTGTTAATGTCCCAGGTTTCCATTTTTATTTCTGGATCCTTTGTATTCCAATGTATGGAAACCAATCCAAAATGATTATCCATTACAGGGCCTTCTATTCTGTTTTTATTTGGAGTTGCAAAATGCCATGTAGAAGATAGTCCACTAGAAGTAAAGTCGTAAATGGGATAAAAATTTGTGTTTAACTTCGAGATTTCAGAATAATGTACATCACCAGTTAAGAACATTACACCGCTGGCTTTTGTTTTTTCAATAAGATCTAGCATGCGTTTCTGCTCATGTGGAAAATTTGCCCATGCTTCATACCCATTCCATTCTATCCCAAATTGTGTTCCAGACCCAATTAATCTTATATCTGCCGGTTTTTCAAGCTGCTGCTCTAACCATTTCCATTGCGTTTCACCAAGTAATGTAGAATCAGAGCTTGTATATGGGGCATAGCCTTTTCCATAGAAACCATAGCGGTTGTCATTTTCAAATTCGTTATTATAAGGCTTAAGCTTATCTCTAAAAGTCCTGCCGTCTAGTAAAATGATTTGTAACTTCTTTTCTCCAAAATTATACTCATAAGAATGATATATACCTTTATGATCTCTTCTTGTTGATGTGTTTGGTTCGTTAAAAAAAGACAAGAAAATATCTTTTGACTCGTCTTTAAAAGGATATTCTTTGCCGGCATCATTCCAGCCATAGTCATGGTCGTCCCATGTCGCAATAATTTGTGCGTGCTTTGACAAGTTTTGATAGCTTTTTTTAGATCCCAATCTTTGATACTTTGCTTTTAAAGTATCCATATTTTTTGTGTCACCATATATATTATCTCCTAAAAAAATAAATATATCAGGATTGTGTTCTGCAACCAAGTTGAAAATAGGAAGTTCATGATCCTGTGATCCACAAGAGCCAAATGCTATTTTTGTTACTGTTTGTTCGTTGGTTTGTTTTATGTCTTCTTTGCATCCCATTAACAGGAACGTAGCTAAAAAAAGAAAACTTATAGTGTATAAGGGTCTCATATGGAAGTTTTTTTAAAGGAGTTGTTAAACTTAATTGTAAATTTAAAGGTAAAGCTAATTTTGTTTTGCTAACTGTTTGTTTGTCCAAAAAAACATTAAATCTGTATCTTTTATAAAGCCTTCCCGTTGGTACAAGTGTTGCGCGGGGTTTGTATTTTCAGTTTGTATTATAATACCTTTGTATTGTTTCTGTATACATAAATCTTTGGCTTTATTTATTAAGGAAGTACCAATTCTTTTACCTCGGTAGTTCGCATCTATATATAAATCATTCAGGATATACATAGGTTGCATTGAAACCGACGAAAATAGAAAGTATAGTTGCGTAAATCCAACAGGAATATCATCAATATACGCCATATAAATAACAGAATCATTTTTTGTTAAGCGTTCTTTTAAAAATGCTTTTGCAGCTATTTTATCAGATTGTTGTCTGTAAAAAACACGATACCCATCAAAGAGTGGGGTTAAATCGTTTAGATGTTTTAAAGTGGCCTGTATAATAATCATAATAAAAAAATCTGTAATGATGACCAAGCATATGATGGTAAATGATAAAACAAAGGTAGTTTAATTATTTAGTATTTATATGAGGTAATTTTCTTTTTAAAAATACTCAAAAAAAAGCTGTTTAAGTTTTATTAAACAGCCTTCTCTGGTAATAATACAATATTATTGGCCTAAATAGATATAAGTATTAACACTTAATGTTTTAGGTGTAATATCTAGCCCTTGTTGAGGAACACCCCCGTTAATTGACGGAGTTGTGAATGAATGGGTATGGTTTCCTGCATTATTAAGACGAAAAGCAACACTATTAACGAGATCTAATTCTCCTCTAGTTCCATCAACACCACGAATAGTGGTAGGATCGTTATTAGGAGACCGTCTGATTAGTTGGTTATAAGTACCAGTAGCCAGAGAATGGCTATGATTTCCAGCTACAGCAGTATTACCACTCAAAACAAAATCAGGTAAGTTATTCCGCATAATAGTTTCTGTATTCTCACCCACTACGCTACCTAAAGAGCCACTAGTTTGGCTTAAATACGCATTTGTAGCATTTGGTAAATTACCGGTTAAGCTTAAAGATGCAGCTGCTGTTTGTTGTGTTGCAGTTAGAGAACTAATAGCTTGACCTTCTAATTTTACCCAACCTGCTGGCATAGTACCTATAGACTGTTTTATTTCTCCTATAATATGGTTGGCCACAGTTACCCAAGTATAATTTCCAGATCCATCTGTTTTTAAAACTTGTCCATCGCTACCGCCAGAAGGTAGCACGCCATCAACTAAGCTTTTTAAAACCCTACCCTGATTTGCAGAAAGAGCATCGGAGGTACTCGTACTGGTAAGATTATCTATAATTATTGTATTTGATAAATTATCTAATTTTGTTTTTAAATCATTTGTAAAATCGTTAGCTGATAAACCTTTACCGGTTATTTTGTCTACTTTGTTGGTTAAAGTTGTCGAATTCTGTATTGCTATTGTTTTGGTGTTGGCTATATCAGCAGCTTGTTCAGTAGTTATTCCTGTTTTCGCGGTGTTAATATCCACTAAGCCTTTTAATATTTTACCTTGCTCTGCAGAAAGGGCATCGTTTTTGTAGTGTTAGCATCCACTAAGCCTTTTAATGTTTTACCTTGCTCTGCAGAAAGGGCATCGGTAGTGCCCCCAGTAGTGAGGTCGTTAACAATAGAAGTGTTATTTAAACCTTGCAGTTTTGTTTTTTCAGCATTGGTAAAATCGTTGGCAGATAAACCTTTACCGGCTATTTTATCTACTTTGTTGGCTAAAGCAGCTAAATTATTAGCGACACCTGTTTTATTGTTGGAAATATCAGTAGCTTGTTCGGTTGTTATTCCTGTTTTCGCGGTGTTAGCATCCACTAAGCCTTTTAATATTTTACCTTGCTCTGCAGAAAGGGCATCGGTAGTGCCCCCAGTAGTGAGGTCGTTAACAATAGAAGTGTTATTTAAACCTTGCAGTTTTGTTTTTTCAGCATTGGTAAAATCGTTGGCAGAAAACCTTTACCGGTTATTTTGTCTACTTTGTTGGCTAAAGCAGCTAAATTATTAGCGACTCCTGTTTTATTGTTGGAAATATCAGTAGCCTGTTCGGTAGTTATTCCTGTTTTCGCGGTGTTAATATCCACCAATTCTTTTAATACTTTACCTTGATTGGCAGAAAGGGCATCGGTAGTACTTGTACTGGTAAGGTTATCTTCAATATTTATGGTACTTGTTAAATCTGTCCAAGCATGGTTTCCAGAGTCATCGATGTTTAAAACTTGTCCTTTAGTCCCTCCAGGAGGTAATCCAATAAATCCATCACCAGTAATTTTTTCGGCAGTTTTAGCATGAAGTGCATAAGGCACACTTATTAATTGGCTGGTACCAGTAATGTTATAAGAACTTCCCCCGGCTATATCAATTTCGGTTTTAATAAAGTAGATGTTGTTAGCCCAGTTAATAGTATTAAAAGTACCACTAACTTTAGTTCCTGCTCCAATTTCTATAGATACTAAACCATTGGCATTGGTTGTAGGTGTTTGAGTTTCTACATATACGGCAGTACCGTTTGCTGAGGTTTTTAATATGCTAACTCGCATACTAATATTCGTATTGGCAAGAACCATACTATTAGAATTTCTAACAATGGCCTGATAGCTTAATTTTTCGGGAGCTTGAGCAAATACCCCCGAAATAGAAAGGCATAAAATGATTAAAAATACTTGCAAATTTTTCATGATAGGTTATTTTTTTATGATTTTAAGGGTCTTTATATTCTCATTACTTGAATTACTAAGTTTTAAAAGATACACTGCATTAGGTAAATCTTTAATATTTATTTTTGTAAAGTCGCTTGTAATTCGTTTTTTAATTAATACTTTCCCCAAGAGGTCGTATAATTCGTAAGATAAATTCTCTTTATTATAATCATTGATTTTAATGTTAATAAATGAAGATGTGGGGTTAGGATATGTTGTTATATTAAAATTAGTTTTTATATCTATAACTTTAAGTGTTATATTCTCAAAGTAAAATTGAATACCTTGAATAGCAGATCCATCAGTGCTTACAATATTATTGTTAAATATCTGACCTACAGAATAACTTACAGAACCTGTAGTACTTGCCATGTTTCCTCCAGAAACCACCAGTACTTGTTGTGAGTGAACTTCACCAAGTGAAATACATAGTAATACAGCACATAGTACAAACTTAAGTTTTAAACTAAAGCTGTTTATCATATTGTTTTTTTTCATAGCTTAATTAGTAGATTTAGGGTTAAAATAAATAATTAATCGATAAATGGTAGAAATACCTGTCTAAATATAAGGCAAATACAACTAGTATTAAAATAAAATCTTACATTTTTTTTAAAAAGTAGGTTTTTACATTTAAATTAGAAATAAATGTTTACATTTTTTAATGAATTATATAAAAGTAGATAAGACCTTTTTTGTTAAGAAGTATGTTAAACAGGTATCTTTAATAAATTTTTCGTTCTAGTATAATTAATAAGCAGGATTTATAAATTTGTCTCTTTCGAATTTTTTTGCAGCCAAGTGTTATCTTTTATTGATTAACGGGGGGGCGCTTTTAATAACTAATGTATAAATTAATTATGCTACCTAAGCATATTGTATCGAGACAGATGAAAATAGAAAGCATAGTTGTGTAAATCCAACATAAGCGTCATAGATATGCGCCATATAAATAGCAGGATCTTTCGTTCTTTTAAAAACCTTTACGGCAGTTTTATCAGATAGTTGTCTGTAAAAAAAACACGATACCTTCAAAAGAGGGCTTAAATCGTTTTAAATGTTTTAAAGCGGCCTGAATAATAATCATAATAAAAAAAACTGTAATTTGAGGCCTCATCATATTTGGCAACCAAATTACAGGTTTTTAAATTTGAAATAGAATTTACTATAATCCTTTTTGTTTATTTATTTCATCTTGTAGTTGGCGTCTAACTTTTTGCTCTCGTTCTAAGGCCGTTCTTCTATGGTCATCGAATTCTTCTTCAATTTCTTCCAGTGCCTTTTTGGCGTCACGAGTAACTGCATTACTATTTTTAAATTTGTAAATAAATAAGATAAGTAGTGCCAATAAACCAGCTATGATAGTCCACATAAGAACATTGTAGTTTGTTTTACTCATCTGCATGCCTAAAAGCGACATGCTATCTTTTTCTAAATTAGTTGAATCTAGAGTAGATTGCGTAGTGCTTAATTTTGCTTTTAAATCGTTTATTTCTTTTTGTTGAGTTTCAACACTATTTTTTGAATTTTCTAATTTTGTTTTTAGCGTTTTTAAAGAATCAATAGTGTGGTTTCTTAAAGTTAAAAACATGCTACGCTTTACAGCTTCATAGGCTTGTCCGTTAGTGCCTTTAAAATTTCCAGATTTTTTTAATACATATTCAAATTGATTATTAATAGTACCACTATTTAAAGATAATTTATCTTCTTCGGGTTGTGTTTGAGAAAAACATACAGTACTTATTAAAAAAAAGGCGATAAGGGAAACTTGCTTAATAGGATTCATTTACGATTGGTTTAAATGGTTGTATTTGGTTTTACGAAGTTATAAAATATTGTTTATTAATACAGTTATATTTAAGAAAAAGCCTCACATTGTGAGGCTTTTATATATACGATTAAAATTTCAATTTAGATTTTAGTTATTTTAATAATATGTATAACGTCTAACTTTAGCAATATATTTTGCTAATCTTATAACTTGATGGCTGTAGCCATACTCATTGTCATACCAAATATATAATACTACATTTTTTTCCATCTGCACGTACAATAGTAGCCTTACTATCGTAAATTGAAGGAGCAGAACTACCAACAATATCGCTAGAAACAAGCTCATCGCTTAATTCATACTTAATTTGTTCTACCAAATCGCCTTCTAAGGCATATTTCTTTAAAATGGTATTAATACCGTTTAAAGATGTAGCGTTCTCAATTTCTAAATTTAAAATAGCTAACGATCCGTTTGGCACAGGAACCCGGATAGCGTTTGAGGTTAATTTGCCTTCAAAACTAGGTAGGGCCTTAGTTACCGCAGCGCCAGCACCAGTTTCTGTAATAACCATATTTAATGCAGCGGCACGACCGCGACGGTATTTTTTATGAAAATTATCAACCAAATTCTGATCGTTTGTGTAAGCATGTATCGTTTCTAAATGACCACTAACTACTCCAAAAGAATCTTCCATAGCTTTTAAAATAGGCGTGATGGCATTCGTTGTACAAGATGCTGCTGAAAAAATATTTATTTTATCAGGATCATTTTCTAAATGATTTACACCATATACAATATTTGGCACGCCTTTTCCAGGTGCTGTAAGTAATACTTTATCAGCACCTTTAGATTTTAAATGCCTGCCTAAAGCTTTTTTATCTCTAAAAGCACCTGTATTGTCGATAACCAATGCGTTATTTATACCATACTGCGTGTAGTCAATAGTTTCAGGATCATTTGCAGAAATTATATTAACGGTGGTACCATTAATTATTAAAGCATTCTTTTCAACATCAATTGATACGGTACCAGGGAAATCACCATGCACAGAGTCATTGCGTAGTAAAGAAGCCCTTTTTTC
>CBDDAJ010000026.1:192500-550507 GCA_965224845.1 Wocania sp. | reverse complement strand
CTTCATCATTATATAATAGAACTGCTTGATTAGCAAACTCTGTTGGCGTATCTTCTATATACCCATTAGGTTTTAAATCCCCAAACATACCTTCAGCTGCCATATTTGTTACAACGCAAGGCGTTCCGTTTTGCATGGCATCTACTAATTTACCTTTTAAACCTGCTCCAAATCTAATAGACGCTAAACATACTTTAGCTTGTTGCATTATTTTGTTTACATCGTTAGCAAACCCTTTTATTAAAAAGCCTTCTTTTACATTGTGTAATTGGCTTACTTTCTGAGATGCATATGCGCCATAGTTATGCAATTCGGCTTTAGGCATCTGCTTCCTTATTAATGGCCAAAGGGTTTCTTTTAAATATAAAACAGCATTGTAATTGGGTTCGTGCAAAAAATTACCAATGGTTATAAAATGTTCGCGTTCTTTAAATTCAGGTAGGCCTTTCATATGCTTTTCTGAAATCTCTCCCAGCATAAATGGTAAATAAACCAAAAGGGATTCATCTACTTTAAATTGATTTTTAAGAATGTGCATTTCAGCTTCAGAAATAATTAAACTTAAATCACTCCTATAAATACTAGCAATTTCTCGTTTTGCTATATCGCTAAATAAATATTTTTTATCAAAACTATTTCCATCTCTAAAAGCTTGCTGCCTGCCTTTTCTTAAACAATGCAAATCTTCGGTATCTAGAACTCTTAAAGTATTAGGACACTGTTGTGCCACGCGCCATCCAAACTGTTCTTCCATCATAAAACGATCAAACAATACAACATCCGGATGCAGCTTACTTAAAAAAACATCAAAACTTGAATCATTTAATTCAATACTTTTTTGGGTAACTCCAATACTTTCAAGATTAAAAGCCTTATCACTTATGGCACATGGTGTTGCAAATGTAATTTGATAATCTTGTGATAAAAAAGTTTCTATTAACTGTATCATTCTGCTACCAGCAGCAGAACTTTTGGGTTCAGGCCATACGTAACCTATTATTAATAATTTTTTATTCATAAAAATTTCAACGCTCAAATTCTAAAAAAACCAAAAGCTAAATACGAACGTTCCTCATTTGTGTTTTGAATTTATTTTTTTTGAGTTTTATGTTTATTCTGGTTTTGGCTCCAAGCTGTATTTAAGGCGTACTTGCTGCGCCCAATCAATTACAGCCTTTATCTGGATGTCATTAAGCTTAGCCTTGGCATGTGTCCATGTATAAGAGTTTAGCGGCATCGTTTTGTCTTCCACCATTTCAATAAGCTCTTCAAATTTATGATCTTTTCGCTTTGTAGAATTCCCTTCCCAATCAGACATATTAAAATGCTTTTTCCCATGTTTTATATGATTGGCAAGCCAATAATTAACCGGGGTTATATTATTATACCATGGATATCGTGTAAAATCACTATGGCAATCAAAACAACTTTCCTTTAAGATAAGTTTTACTTCTTCGGGAGGATTGGTTTCTGATAAGAAAGCATCAATTGAAGCTAAATCGCCTTCATTTTTATCGGGTCTAAAGAATTGAGCTAATAACAGTACTATAAATATGAGCCAAAGAATCTTTTTTATAATCTTCATTTTCGGTAATTTTAGAAACTTAAAAATAAGAAAACCTTTTGACTACCACACAACTCTACGAAGAATTAAATTACGTAAATCATTCTCGTGAAAAACGTTTGTATTATGCGCATTTAATGCAAGACAACCCACATCTAGTTCCCAGATTATTAGAAATCCTTTTTATGGTTGATGATAAAATTTCGCCCCGTGCTGCCTGGGTATTTGAATTTATGTGCAATGATAATATTGATACTATAATTCCTTATTTAGATAATTTTACAGAAAACATGCATAAAGTTCATCTAGATTCTGCGGTTCGTCCTATAGCTAAAATTTGTGAATTTTTAGCAAAATCATACACTTCTAAAGCAAATAATAATATAAAAAATGCACTCACAGAAATTCATAAAGAGCGAATTATTGAAGTTTGTTTTGATTATATGATTAATGATGAAAAAATTGCGCCTAAAGCCTACTCAATGAACACGCTTTTTTTATTTGGAAAAGATTACGATTGGGTACACCCGGAACTAGCATTAATCTTAGAGCGTGATTTTCAGATGCAAAGCTCTGGTTTTAAAGCAAGAGCAAGACATATTTTAAAAAAAATTAAAGCTGCATAATAGTTTTTAACTCAGCTTTTGAAATAACTAAAAGCTTACTTTTTACTAACCGAGGTACCAATAATTTCCAATTATTATCTTGATGAAAAATAGATTTCAAAATTGGTTTTGCTTTTTCAAGCGCTTTATTATTTACTAAGTTTATGGCGTACCAATACTTCATTTCAATATTATCCGGAAACAGCTTTTGAGCTTCAAGATACAACCTCTCTGCTTCAACAGAATTTCCTGCTTCCATGGCTAAATCGCCTTGGTTCATAAAATCGTAGGCTTTATGTATTTTAATTAATCGCTCTAATTCTTTTACAGGGTTTTTATGATCTTCAACCCTCAAGTCCATTACAGTATCTTCCCAGGAATTCCCTGTAGCTTTTCCTTTTACAATTAAAATGGCAGCCGATTGTTTACCTCTTATATCTCCTTTTTCACTCTCGGCAGCTTTTAAAGCTGCTAATATGCGTTCGCTTAAACTTCCTTGTGTCGTTTCAAAAGCTTTGGCCATAGCATCCCAAACCGTATTATTTAGCATCATATTGGCCTGAACCGAAAAGTTTCTCCCTTGTCTGTGTCCTGCTTCTCCAATACACAAACTACCTGTATGTGTTGCAACTTTTCCTTTTTTATTTAAAAATGCCACCTGCCTGTACATTTCGCCTTCATCATTTTTAATTAAAGCTTTCAACGCTTGCTCTGGAGATAGTCCTTCTCCCATAAGAGCCAATCCTTTTGGACCATAGCTAGGATTTACCAGCGATTGTGTAGCCACAACACCAACTCCTGCTTTACCATATGTAACCACACTGCCCACACTAAACCAATGAGATTGAACGGCAACTCCCATATCACCTGTAACCGAATCTCGGGCTACAATGGAATACGTGTGCGTAAAAGGTTCAGACTTCTTATAGCTTTGTGCAGATACAGCTTGTGATACAATTAATATAATTAAAAAAATAGTGTTTTTCATGGGTTTATATTTATTGTTTTTCAAAAGTCGCATGTAACATCCATAATAATCATTCTGCTATATGACAAAATTTTAGTCATGGATGTTTCATGCTAGCGAAATTTATCGCTAAATATAATTATTTATACAGAAACCCTCTATAATTATAGTTTTCTAACCTGTTTTATTATTAACCAAAAAACTAAAAGCATTTCTTAATCTTCCATACAAAAATATTATCTTTGCATCTTCTTGAAAACAACACAGAACATGTCATTATCATCACTAAATGCTATCTCTCCAATAGATGGAAGATACAGAAATAAAGTTAGCGAGTTAGCACCTTTTTTTTCGGAAGAATCACTTATAAAATATCGCGTTTTAGTAGAAATTGAATATTTTATAGCACTTTGTGAAATTCCGCTACCGCAACTTAAAAGTGTTGACCATAGCATTTTTGATGACTTAAGAGCTATTTATAAAACATTTTCTGAAGAAGATGCTTTAGCTATTAAAAACATTGAAAGGGTAACCAATCATGATGTTAAAGCAGTTGAGTATTTCATAAAAGAAAGATTTGATGCTTTAGGTTTGGCTCAATACAAAGAGTTTATCCACTTTGGATTAACTTCGCAAGACATCAATAACACTGCAGTTCCTTTAAGTATTAAAGAGGCTATGAACACTGTTTATGTTCCTGAATATTTAACAGTATTAAAAAAACTTGAAGACTTATCTCAAGAATGGTCTGCCATTTCTATGCTTGCTAGAACGCATGGGCAACCGGCATCTCCAACACGTTTAGGAAAAGAAATAAACGTGTTTGTCGTTCGATTAAAGGAACAATTTAATTTATTAAACGATATCCCTAGTGCTGCCAAATTTGGTGGTGCCACAGGTAATTTTAATGCGCATCATGTGGCATATCCCAGTATTGACTGGAAAGCATTTGGAAGTAAATTTATTCAAGAGAAACTAGGTTTGCAGCACTCCTTCCCAACAACACAGATAGAGCATTACGATCATATGGCTGCTTTATTTGATACTTTAAAACGTATCAATACTATTTTAATTGATTTGGATCGAGATATATGGACGTATGTATCTATGGATTATTTTAAACAGAAAATTAAAAAAGGGGAAGTAGGAAGTAGTGCCATGCCACATAAAGTAAACCCTATAGATTTTGAAAATTCTGAAGGTAATTTAGGAATTGCCAATGCTATTTTTGAGCATCTTTCTGCTAAACTTCCAATTTCAAGATTGCAACGCGATTTAACAGACAGTACCGTTTTACGCAATGTTGGAGTTCCCTTTGGGCATACCTTAATTGGCTTTAAGTCAACTTTAAAAGGATTAGATAAATTGTTATTAAATGAATCTAAATTCGCTGAAGATTTAGAGCAAAACTGGGCCGTAGTTGCCGAGGCTATTCAAACTATTTTACGTCGCGAAGGTTACCCAAATCCATACGAAGCTTTAAAAGGCTTAACACGCACTAATTCAAAAATAAATCAGGACTCAATTTCTGATTTTATTGATACTTTAGAGGTTTCAGATACAATAAAAGAAGAATTAAAACGTATTACTCCTAGTAACTATACTGGAATATAATTTACTATGTTAAACGATAAACAATCTTTAACTCTAAGTGGCTTAATGGCTGGTGGTATTTTTGTTACTGGAATTTTAGAAATTCTAGATAATTTTATAGTTCTAACTATACTTACCATTATTTTTTTAGCCATTATTATTAATATTTTTTACGTTAACAGAATTTCTAAAAAAAGAAAGTAATACCGCTTTTATATAAACTAAAAAAGGGGTGTTGAAAATTTTCAACACCCCTTTTTAATTAACATTACTATAAATTTATTTAAAGAAATTCATAATATCTTGCATATTAGATTCATCAACATTAGCATTTTGCACAGCATTTACTAAGGTTACCATTTTATCAGGATTCATATCATTTCCTAATACACGAACAATCCCGAAACCTAAGTCTTTAGCACTACCAAAAATAACGACCTCATCTGCTTCGTCATCAGTGCCAATATACTTTACAACAATTTTATTTCCTTTATCGCTAAATTCCATAAGATCGTTATACTTTTTATCACTTAAAATAGTTTTTACTTTGGCTAATTCAGCTTTAAAAATTTCAGCTTCTGTACCGTCTACTCTATAGCCTAAAAAGTTTAATCGCTTTACAGATTTATAGGCTTCTTTTTGCTCATCAGTAAATTTAGAGTCGTCTATTTTCACCATAGATATAGGTAAATCTTGTGAAATAAAATTTGAAGCCTCTTGGTTATCTACAAAATATGCTTGTAAACTTTTACCATCGTTGCAGCTAACAAAAACTACTGCTAAAATGAATACAAATACGATATGTTTGATTGTTCGTTGCATGATTGATGTTGTGTACTTATTAATTCTTTTTATCTAAATGCTTACCGCCTGGGATATTCATTTTATCTGTTAGCTTAGAGATTTCATTAAGATCTATGTCGCCTGTTAAGGATACCACAACGGTTTCAATTTTACGCTCTTTACCATTAATCTCAATTTTATCTTCCATTACTTTATCAATACCATTTACAAAGATTAAAAGTTCTTTAACATGATCTGAGTCTTTTCCTTCTTTTACATAAAACTTAACCTCGGTACCATCGTCTTTAACTTCCATAAGCTCTTCTAAAGAACTTGAACGTGATTTAACCCATTTTGAAATATCAGCAGATATAGATTTATTATCTGTAACAATAGTTTTAAAACTTGTTATACTTTTTACCATATCCATATAGGCCTTTGCTTCTTCATCTTCAACATTAATACCCATTTTAGCTATCATTTGAAACATTTTTGGTTTAATGTTTACATAAGTCACATCGTTATTATCACTGTATTTATCAAAAATATTTTTCTGCGCCATTCCTGTTAATGGCATTAGCATTACAGCCATTACAAATACTATTAATCTATTTTTCATGGTTCTTGTATTTAAATTATTTGTGTTCATTATTTCTTAATTGATTATTTTTTAAAAATTATACTTGTTGCGTTATCAACCGCATTAAGATACTCAAGTGTTGAAGCGCCTTTGTTTACTTCATTTAAATACCCAACAGTTGATGTGCCTTTATTGAAGCTTTGTGAAATCATTGCTAAAGATTTTGTGACTTCGTTAAGAGCTTCTTCAGGTTTATCATAAGTTCCATAAGCATATTCATTGTATGAAGCTACTACTGGATCTTTAAAATAAACGCCCAACATAAGAACAGCAACTGCAGCAACCGAAAGCCATTTGTAATTAAATATACGCTTAGTTTTTAATGGCACGTCTTTAGTAAATTGTTCTTGTTGATTTACCAAAAAATAGTCGAACATGGGTTTATACATTTCTAAATGAGGTGCCACTGTGTCGCTGGAAAAATAGTTTTTTAACACTTGCTCTTCTTTAAGTGATGTTTCACCGTTTTCGTACTTTTCTAGTAAGTTTTCTATATTATTTAATACCATAATTATGTGTATTAGTTAATTTTTCTCGTATTGCTTTTCTTGCTCTCGATAAGTTTACACGTACTGCTGTATTATTCATATTTAGCATTTTTGCAATCTCATCAAAATCGTACTCTTCTATATCTCTTAATTGAATTATCATGCGTTGTTGCTCTGGCAGCTCTTCAATAATTTTTGCTACCCAATTAACACTGTCATTTAACTCAACTTGCTTTTGTAATGGTGTGCCCTTTTCTTCATAATTACTATGAACTATTTTTAAATTTTGAGCTTGTTTCGATTTTAATTTATCAAAACAAAAATTCTTTGTCATCGTCATCGAAAAAGCTTCTACATTTTTATACTCCGCAATCTTCTTTTTATTATGCCATAATTTTAACAGAATTTCTTGTGTTGCATCTTCGGCTTCTTCTGTAGATATTAGCAATCGCTTTGCTAAACGAAATACTTTATCCTTAAAAGGCATTACAATATTTAAAAACTCTGTCTGAGTCATTTTTGGTTTGGTTTAGTTTAAAACAGCTTTGTTTAGGCTATTTGATATTACGACGACCATGTATTTGTTTTGTTACATTGTAAATAAAAAAATTTAAATATTTAGGCGTAACCCTGCACTTCGACTCCGCTCAGCGACCGTCGGGTCGGGCTTTTCGCTGCAAGTCCTCGCTCATCCCGATAATTATCGGGAACTCGCTGTGGGCTTTCCACTGCAATCCCTTACGCAATAAAAACCGCTAAGGTCATTTCATATAAGCTATTTATAGTTAAACTTCATACTTCAAGCGATACGCGCTACACTTCAAACTTCCTCAATAAAATTTTTTATTATACAATAATGTAAGTAAATTTAGGGTTTTATAGACTACTTATATAAAATAATGCTATGCGATATTTAAAAGCCCTGATCTTAATTCTTATAGTTTCCTTTTCTACTGTAAGCTGTTTTGAAGATAATGATGACACCCAGATTTCTGCAAGTCAGATAAACGATTTTGTATGGAAAGGTATGAACACTTTTTATTTATATAAAGAAGATGTACCTGATCTCGCAAATGATAGATTTCCATCTAACGTTGATTATACCAATTATTTAAATGATTTTGATTCTCCATTCAATTTATTTGAAAGTTTAATACACCAAAGAGAAACTGTAGACCGGTTTAGTTGGATTGTTGATGATTATATAGCCTTAGAGCAGCTTTTTAGCGGTGTTATTACCAGTAATGGTATGGAGTTTGGCATATTTGGTTTTTCTCCAACAGATACAAATAGGTATGGTTATGTACGGTATGTGCTACCGAATACAAGTGCAGCTAGTCAAGGCATAAAACGAGGAGACATTTTTTATGCTGTGAATGGCACACAGCTTACATCCGATAATTGGAGATCGCTCACAAGTACAGACAATTATACTATTAATTTAGGAAGTTATAACGACAACGGTACTACAGAAACAACAGACGATTCTGTAACAAATACTTCTGAAACTATTTCATTATCTAAAGCACAATATACAGAAAACCCTATTTTAACAAGCAAGGTTTTAGATATTGCTGGTACTAAAGTAGCGTATTTAATGTATAATGGGTTTACAGGCACCGATCAATTTAATGCAGAGCTAAATGACACATTCGGGTCGTTTAAAAGTGCCAGTGCAACCGAATTGGTACTCGATTTACGATATAACCCGGGAGGCTCTGTAAATACTGCCATATTATTGTCTAGTATGATTACTGGTCAGTTTACTGGCGACATTTTTAGTACAGAAGAATGGAATGCAGAGTTTCAAGAAGCTTTTGAAAATGAAAACCCTGAGTTTTTAGTAAATAGATTTGTAAATAATAATGATGGTATAGCTCTAAACAGCCTAAATTTATCAAGAGTTTTTATACTTACTACCAGGTCAAGTGCATCTGCAAGCGAGTTAGTTATTAACAGTTTATCACCCTATATAAATGTTGTACAGATTGGAACTTCTACTACAGGGAAGTATCAAGCTTCCAGAACATTATACGATTCTCCAAATTTTGGAAGATCTGGTGCGAACCCAAGTCATACTTATGCTATGCAACCTCTCATTTTTAAATCGCTTAATGTTAATGGGGTAACAGATTATTTTAATGGGCTTTCTCCAGATTCGAACAATACAATACGTGAAAGTATTCGAAATTTAGGGGTTTTAGGAAATATAAACGAGCCGTTACTCGCACGAGCAATTAGTATCATTGATGGTACTGGAAAATTCTCTGATTCTACAAGCTCAAAAAATGAAAATTTTATAGAAATTACTGGTAGCAGTAAAGATTTAATTCCGTTTTCAAATGAAATGTATACCGACAAAGACATTCCGGGTAATTTAATAAAAAGAGCACTGTTTGAATAAACATAAAACTTACTTTAATTGGAGTACTGGTAAGGATTCTGCTTTAGCATTACACTACCTTTTACAAGACGAGCGTTACTCAATAGATGCACTAATTACTACTGTTAATAGCCATTACAACCGTGTATCTATGCATGGTTTGCGGCGGGAGTTACTAATTGCTCAAACCAATGCATTAAATATTCCTGCCAGTATCATTGAACTTCCTGAAATGCCAAGCATGGAAATTTATGAGCATAAAATGCTGGAAACCGTTTCCCGGTTAAAAAACAACGGGTTTACACATAGTGCTTTTGGTGATATTTTTCTTGAAGATCTAAGAACTTACAGAGAAAAACAATTAGAAGCACAAGGCTTTAAAGCTGTATTTCCTATATGGAAAAAAAACACTAAAGCCTTAATTCATGAGTTTTTAGATTTAGGTTTTAAAACCATCATTGTTTGTGCAAACTCTAAATATTTTAACGAAGATTTTGTGGGAACAATAATTGACAGGCATTTTATAGATCATCTCCCCGAAGATGTAGACCCCTGTGGAGAAAACGGGGAATTCCATACCTTTTGTTTTGATGGTCCTATTTTTAATAACCCCATTCCTTTTACAGTTGGCGAAAAAGTATATCGCGAATACAATAATCCAAATACAGATGATTCCATTTGCAAACCTGACAAATACGGTGTTTGGTATTGCGATTTAATACCTTAAAACTAGCATCGTATTGAAACTCGAGGGTCATGAGTTCTACACTTTATAACCAATTTATATATAAGGTCCTTTTACTTAGAAATAGCAAAGAAATCAATTAAAAAGTGCCACCAGATAGCAGAATGGTGGCACTAAAAAACTTGGCTTAAGCCAAGCATCAACTTTACACTCTCACTATAAAGTTAATTGAAAACCTATTTTAACGTTTCGTCCTTTAGTAACATACCCCGGTACATCTTCATAATCTTCATTTAATATATTATCAATACCAGCAAAGAGTCTGATTTTATTTCTCATTACGTTATGACTGGCATATAAATTAATCAAACTAAAGCTATCCAAAAGTGGTACAAAACTATTTTCAAACCTATCGTGCACATATTGGTACGACAACGACGCAAATGTTGTATTAGAAAAATTATATCCTAATTGCAAATTGGCTTTATGCTTCGGAATTCTTCGTGCTTCACTTTCTTTATATTCAGTAAATACGTAATTCGCAGTAATGGACAAATGCTCTATAGGACTTGCATTAGCTTCAATTTCTACACCTCGTGCATTTAGCTTATCAGTTGCATTTAAGTAACCGCCGTTTATCCAAAGTACAGTGTTTTTTTCTTCTCTGGTAAAGAAAAGTCCGCTTACTCTAAAATTATTGTTCAATTTAAACTCAGCGCCAGCTTCAACAGTTCTATTTTCTTCTGGTTCCAGGTCTGGATTAGGTCCAAAATTGCCAAACAGCTGAGACAACGAAGGCGTGATGAATGACGTGCTATAAGACCCGAAAACCTTTGTGTAACGATCTTCTTTAGATTTAATAGTAAAAGAAGGATTCAAATTATATATAAAGTGCGATCCGTATTCACTATGATTATTTAAACGTACTCCAGCATTAAGATTCAATCCAAAATCTGAAACATAAACAACATTTGCATACGGGTCTACAATTGTAAATTCTTGTGCTTCAGCAAATGTGGCATTATTTTCTATGACATTTAACCCTACAATAGTATAAAACGTTTTGTTAAAAACATACTTATTATATGCGTCTACAACATAGTTTTTAGATTTAAATAACGAAGGAAAATTAGAAATAAACTCTCTTTCATAGGTGCTATAGGCAGCATTAAAATTTATACTACCATTACTGTATTTAAATTTTGAAGATAGCCCGACTCTATGCTGTGTATTATTAAATTCATCAGGAGTATCTACCAAGCTAAAATTAGAATCGAAACCATCTATTTCAGAGTTTGTATCGGTATAGTTTCCATAAACATTTAAAGAAAAAGCTTTACTAAATTGGTATCCTAAATTAACATCTACACCGTATTGAGAAAAAACATCTTTCTCATTAGCATTCGTTTTAGCAGCCGAAAGACCATTGGCAAATTGGTTACTAAAAGCAGTACGGTAAGTAAATTTATTCAAAGTCCCACTTATAGCAACACTATTATTAAAATCAGCAATATTGTAATTCTGATCAGATTCTGGCTGATTTGTTCCTAAACTAGATGCAAAAACACCATTAATCTTTTTACCATCAGCTTTTTTAGTTGTGATATTAACTACCGCTGATGCTGCACCGCTTCCGTATAATGTACTTGCAGCGCCTTTAATTATTTCAATAGATTCAATTTGGTTTAAATTTAATAATCTAAAATCATACTCGCCACTTAATTGCGATGGATCGTTAACTTGTACCCCATCGATTAAGACTAATACCTGTCGGTTTCTTCCTCCACGAACATAAACGCCTAAGTTTTGTCCGGCATTACTTCTGCTTCCATTAATTTCAATTCCAGATTGGGCATTGATTAATTCGGAAACTGTTCGTCCTTGGCTCCTTTCAATCTCTTGTCTTGAAATTTTAATTACCGTTTTACCTGAATTTTCACGCTTTAAAGCAAATCGTGAATCTGTAATAACAACTTCATCAAGCTGCTCTACTTTTGTTGAATCTACAACCTGTTCTTGTGCAAACCCAAACATTGATATACCAAAGCACAGTATACCAAAACCATTAGTTTTTCTGTTCATTTTAAAAAATAATTACTCGAGAATCGCATGGATTATCATACGCAAACTTTTATCCCGAAAGTTTAACTTAGTCGTTTGAATTTGGCAGGTCTCCTGACTTATTTTTTGTTATTTCACCTTCCCGAAATAATCAGTGGTATGAAGTAAATAACAACTCATTTTCATGAGACACCCAATCAAGTTGGGTATAAAACTTACAGTTGCGGGAACAGTTCTGGATTCTCACCAGATTCCCTTTTAATCCATTTAATTTAAAAACTAAACAGAACCTAAATTCGCAGCAAATGTACTACCTAATTTTTATAATCAAAACTATTTTATTGTGTAATTCTTTAAAAAAGAATAATCTTTGTGAATTCAATTCTATAAATTATTTTATGATTTATTATATAACAGGAGGCGAACGTTCAGGCAAAAGCAGCTATGCACAGAATTTAGCTTTATCGCTTTCAAGTTCGCCTAAATATGTGGCAACCTCCCGCATTTGGGGAGACGATCATAGAAAGCGCATAGACAGACATATTGCTGACAGAGATAAACGCTGGACTTCTATTGAAGAAGAAAAGGTATTGGCCCCTGTAATAAACTCGGGAGATGTTGTTGTTATAGATTGTGTAACACTTTGGTTAACTAACTTTTATGTAGACACCAAAAATGATGTTGAAAAAAGCCTGAAATTAGCCAAAATAGAATTTGACAAATTGTTACATATAGATGCAGCAATCATCATCATATCTAATGAAATAGGAATGGGTGTGCATGCTCAAACCGAAATTGGCCGAAAATTCACTGAACTTCAAGGTTGGATGAATCAGCATATAGCAAAACATGCCAATAAAGCTACCATGATGGTTTCCGGAATCCCCTTAACTTTAAAATAATGAGTGTTACTACAAAAATAAAGCAAGCGCTTCAACATAAAATAGATTTAAAGACTAAACCTCTAGGTGCTTTGGGGCGCCTCGAAGATCTGGCACTTCAAATTGGGTGTATTCAAAATACCGAAACCCCCAAAATAACTAAACCTACTATTGTTGTTTTTGCAGGAGACCACGGTATCGCCTCTAAAAATGAAGTAAATCCATTTCCACAGGAAGTCACCGCACAAATGGTGTATAATTTTATTAACGGTGGTGCTGCCATTAATGTATTTAGTAATACCAATGCTATTGATCTAAAAATTGTTGATGCCGGTGTAAATCATAAGTTTAAACCTAATCCAAACATCATAGATGCTAAAATAGGTTTTGGTACTAAAAACTATCAGGATGAACCCGCTATGTCTCTTGAACAATGTAAAGCAGCCATAAAGAGTGCTGGTGAGATTGTAACAAAAATTTATAGTAATGGCTGTAACACCCTTGGTTTTGGAGAAATGGGTATTAGCAATACGTCTTCAGCGGCGTTGCTTATGGCCTATTTTACTAACACCCCTGTTTTAGATTGTGTAGGCTCCGGGACAGGGTTGGATACAAACGGTATCAGTAAAAAAGCACAAATACTATCAGACGTTTTTAACATATACAAGCCACAATCAGCATTAGAAGCACTTTCAACATTTGGTGGTTTTGAAATCGCTATGCTTTGTGGTGCTATTTTAAAAGCTGCTGAATTAAAAATGATTGTAGTTATTGACGGTTTTATAGTTACTGCTGCCCTTTTAGCTGCACAAAACATAGATAAGAAGGTATTGGATTATTGCGTTTATGCACATAACTCCAATGAGAAAGGGCATCAAAAGATGCTAAATTTTTTAAAAGCAAAACCTTTATTAGCTCTCGATTTACGATTGGGTGAAGGGACTGGAGTTGCTTTAGCAATCCCTCTTTTAAAAGCCGCCGTTAACTTTTTGAATGATATGGCTAGTTTTGAAAGCGCAGGTGTTAGTGGGGGAAATGAATGATGTCAGATCTTGGGTGTTAGGTGTTAGGTGTTAGGTGTTAGGTGTTAGGTGTTAGGTGTTAGGTGTTAGGTGTTAGAAAACTAAAATATAGATTAAAAGTGCAAAACGGAATTTAACAAAAAGTCGAACCCTAATTTCCGATACAATCGAAATGATCGATCTGCAAAAATATTGAGCAGAAAAAAAAAGCGAAAGCGCTAATCACTAAAAAAATAAAATGAAAAAAGAACTCCAAATATTCCTTACAGCCATCATGTTTTTCACAAGAATTCCTTGTCCTAAATGGGTAAATCATGATGCGGAGTTTTTACGTCAAAGCTCCAAATATTTCTCACTTGTAGGGATTATGGTAGGTAGTATTGGTGCATTGGTATTCTATGGTGCTACTTTTATTTTTTCCACAGAAATAGCACTTTTGCTTAGCATGGTATCGACTATATATATCACCGGGGCGTTTCATGAAGATGGGTTTGCTGATGTTTGTGACGGTTTGGGAGGTGGTTGGACCAAAGAAAAGATTTTAATGATTATGAAAGATTCCCGGCTGGGAACTTACGGCGTTATTGGTTTGGTTTTAATTTTAGCTACAAAGTTTACTGCATTAAGAGAAATACCATCATATTATATCCCATTAGCTTTAATTTCTGGTCATAGTGCGAGTAGATTTATTGCTACCACACTCATATATACACATCCCTATATTCGGGATACCGAAGACAGTAAAGCAAAGCCATCTGCAAAAAATATAAGCTTGGGAATGCTTTCTATAAGTGCTTTTTTTGGTATCCTGCCATTATTCTTTTTTAAAACAGCGTTAGTCTTTGTAATACTCATTCCCTGCTATCTTGCAAAAATGTACTTAGGTGCCAAGTTTAAAAAATGGCTTGGTGGTCAAACTGGCGATTGCGCCGGAGCTGTGCAACAGCTATCTGAAGTTATATTTTACTTAAGCTTTCCGGTGTTATGGAGATTTATTTAATCCGACATACTACACCTCTTATTGATAACGGTATTTGCTACGGACAGAGTGATATTGACATTGCATCAACCTGGAAGGAAGAATTCGATACTATAAAATCAAAATTACCTTCAGCTAAAGAATTTAATGTTATTTCTAGTCCGCTAAAACGTTGTGCTTTATTAGCCAGATCATTAAGCACAAATATAAGCTTTGATGATAGGTTAAAAGAACTAGACTTTGGTGATTGGGAACTAAAAGCTTGGAGCGCTATTTCTGAAGAAGAACTAAACCCCTGGATGAAGGATTTTGTAAATGCTACAGTTCCCAACGGGGAATCTTATACCCAATTAAATACACGCATTCAAGATTTCATGAATATACTTTTAACTTCAAAGGATAATCAGAACCTTTATATCGTAACTCATGCTGGCCCCATGAGAATCATACTGTCTTCCCTATTAAATATTGATCTAAAAAACAGTTTTAAAATAAAAATTGATTATGGTGATGTATTTCATTTAAGAATAAAAGATGGACATTTTAAACTTATTTCAGAAATCAGTTTTTAAATTTTGGTTGTCACAAAAACATGCTTTTAAAATTATTAAAATAAAGCTATAAATGAATTATCATTTCGGTAGAACAAAGCACGAATCTTTTCGGCTATGCCCAGGAAAAACAATAAGAAATCTTACTATTATGAGGCTATCCCTTAGGTGTAACTCCTCTTTCCGGAATTAAACTAATCTCTAAGCTTCAAATTCGCAAAATTGTAATTACTGGAAACAGCTGTATCAATAATTTCCACTTCTATACGATTCTTAAAAAATGGTGCATCAACTACCAAAGTATGGAATTCTCCATTCTCACCACAAGCATCAATTCCTTTAGAATCAAAGGTTTCTACAAGTTCAGCATCTATTTTTTTTCCTAAAAAATCGGGACCTAGGTCTTGATTACAGGATACAATTATAGCTTCTATTCCCACATCAATCATATCTAAAACCAATTGTTTTCTGTTACCTTGCCATAGGGGTAAAACGGCTTCCAGGTTAGCAGCTTTTGATACTTTTTCTTCCCAGTCACGATGCGATTCTATATCAATATCACCAAAAACTGCATGTGTAATTGGATAATGTGTAACAATTTCTTTTAAATTTTTAATGTATTTTTTTTCATAGTCGGCCCAGGTACTGCTAAAAAAATGAATTGGAAGTTCCAAAGCACTAGCCTGTGCTTGCAATACCGCTTTTGGAATACCATGCGAACGCGATCTATCACCAAACTCATTCATCACATTAAAAAGTATAATAGGTTTATAACCTTGCTGAATGGCTTTATAAAAGGCAAAACAACTATCTTTCCCTCCACTCCAGGAGCATAAAAAATTCATCATTCGTATTTTAATCGTTCAAAAGTAATCCTAAGTCTACGGTATTACAAAAAAAATAATGACCTTTGAACTTCAAATATAATGTATGCGCTTTATAACTCTTTTATATATAAGCTTATTCTTTGTTTCTTCCTGCAAGGAAGATAAAGGTATTAGTAAAAAGCTACCGCCTTTAGAATTCCAGGAACAAACTATTAAATATGCTAAAGGTTTTACCATTACTAATTACCCTAACTATAAAGAAATTATTGTGTCTTCGCCCTGGCCAAAAAGCCAGGATACATACCGTTATATTTTAGTTGAAAAAGGGACTCCTGTTCCTAAGAAAAAAGACTCTGATATTATTGTTAAGCTTCCTATAAACAAGCTTGTTGTGATGTCTACTACAAACATTCCTTCTCTTGAGTATTTGCATGTTGATGATAAATTGGTAGGATTTCCAAGCACTAAATATATTTCTTCAGAAAAAACCAGAGTGCGTATTGAAAATGGTGAGATTAAAGATTTAAATAGTGATTTAGATCTTAACATGGAATTATTACTGGATTTACAGCCAGATTTAGTTATTGGCTTTTCTGTAAATGGACAAAATAAGACATTAGATCAGATTGAAAAATTTGGGATTCCTGTTGTTTTAGATGGGGCGTGGACAGAACAACACCCATTAGGACGTGCCGAATGGATCAAGTTTATTGCTGCCTTTTTCAATAAACAAAAAGATGCCGATAGCCTTTTTAATACTATTGAAGCGAACTACAATAAAGCAAAAAAGACAGCATCTAATTCTAATAAGAAACCTGTAGTGTTTTCTGGATCTATGTTTAAAGACGTCTGGAATATTCCTGGAGGTAAAAGCTTTGTTGCCAAATACTTAGAAGATGCTAATACAGATTACCTTTGGAAGGATAATGCTGCTAATGGAAGTCTTCAACTTAATTTTGAAAATGTATTAGAAAAAGCCCATAAGGCTGAATTATGGATTGGCGCCGGGGCATTTCAAACCAAAAAGCAAATGATAGAACAACATAAAGGTTATAGTTATTTTGAAGCCTTTAAAACAAACAATGTTTACACATATACCAATAAAATTGGTCCAAAAGGAGGTTTATTATATTATGAATTGGGACCTTTGCGTCCGGATATCATTTTAAAAGATATTATTAATATTGCACACCCTGAAGTATTAACGGATTACGAAAATTTCTTTTTTAAACGTTTAAAATAATTGGCTGAGACAAAAACTTATAGGATTGCTTTTCTGGTACTAAGTGTAGTTCTTATTACCTGTTTCTTTGCTAATATAAGCCTGGGGTCTATCTCAATCCCTAATAGTGCTATATTTAATAGCCTATTTGGAAGCATCGATAATGAGCCATGGCAACTTATTATTATGGATTATAGGGTACCAAAAGCACTCACAGCTATAGTTGTAGGCTCCGGATTAGGAATTTCCGGATTAATGATGCAAACCCTTTTTAGAAACCCTTTAGCTGGTCCATTTGTTTTAGGGATCACCTCTGGTGCAAGCTTAGGTGTGGCAATCATTACCATGGGAGCCTCTTTAATTGGAGGAGCTTTACTGGGTGCTCTAGCTTCTAAATGGAGTATTGTTATTGCGGCTACACTAGGGAGTTTCTTTGTATTACTAACCGTTTTAGTAGTCTCTACAAGAGTTAGAGACACCATGGCCATTCTTATTATTGGTCTAATGTTTGGAAGTATTTCTGCTGCTGCAGTCAATGTGCTTTCCTATTTTAGCTCAGCCGAAGAATTACAACAATATTTCTTTTGGGGCTTTGGTAGTTTAGGAAGCTTATCCTGGAATGAGCTCCTCATATTATTTGTTGTTTATGCCCTTGGATTGCTATTAAGTTTATCCTGTATAAAAACATTAAACACCTTATTACTTGGCGAAAATTATGCTAAAAGCTTAGGGCTAAATATAAAACGTAGCAGATTATTAATAATTATTGCTACGAGTTTGCTCGCAGGAACAATAACAGCATTTACAGGCCCTATTGTCTTTATAGGTTTAGCAATTCCGCATATGACCAGGCAAATATTTAATACCTCAAATCATAAAATTCTACTGCCAGCTGTTTTTCTATTTGGGGCTATTGTAATGCTTATTTGTGATAGTATTTCACAATTACCAAATAGCGATTATACGCTGCCAATTAATGCCATAACCTCATTAGTTGGTGCACCGGTTGTGATTTGGTTATTAGTTAGAAAGCGTAAAATGATGTTTTAATATGTGCATAAACAAAGGTAAAATCTCAAAACGTTTTTTTAATAATGTTAAATCCTTTTGGTATTTAGCGATTAAAATTTAAAAATTATGAGTGCAAACCAATCACCTGTCTTTTTAAGCACCAAAGATTTATCTATCGGGTATACATCAAAACAGTCAGATACTGTTATAGCTTCCGGTATTAATATCGCATTAAAAAAGGGAGAACTCGTTGGATTAATAGGAGCCAATGGTATTGGGAAATCTACACTTTTACGTACCCTAACAAAAGTTCAACCCCCTTTAAAGGGTCATGTATCGATTAACGATAAAGATTTATCGAAATATACACCCCTCGATTTGGCTAAGGTGATGAGCCTGGTACTAACTGAACCTATATCCTCAAAAAATTTATCGATTTTTGAATTGGTGGCCCTGGGCAGACAACCTTATACCAACTGGTTGGGGCGTTTATCTAAAATCGATATAGACATTGTAAATCAGGCTTTAAAACAAACTAACATTATTAGCTTAAAGGATAAAAAATGCTTTGAACTTAGTGATGGGCAATTGCAAAAAGTTATGATCTCTCGTGCTTTAGCACAAGATACCGATTTGATTATTTTAGACGAGCCTACCACGCATCTTGATATGTATCATAAGGCTTACATTCTTAAATTACTTCAAAAATTGGCTAAAGAAACCAATAAAACTATTTTGTTTTCATCACACGAAATAGATTTAGCCATTCAATTATGTGATAAACTTATTGTAATGACCAAAGACAACGTGGTGTCTGACCAACCATGTAATCTAATAGAAAAAGGGACATTTAACGCTTTATTTCCTAAAGATTTAATTGAATTTGATGAAACTACGGGAAGTTTTAGGGTGAAGAAATAATCTTGTCCTGCTGAACTTGTTTCAGCATCTCAAAAAAATTATCTTTGATTATAATTTTTTCTCATGAACGACAGCCTGTTTTTAATTTTTGCCATACTAATCTCTGCCGCAATTGGCGGGTACTTAGGTATGCTTTTCTCTAAACTTAAAAATAAGAGTGAACAAAGCACACTTGAAGAACGCCAAAATCAGCTAAACAACATCGTTTCAGATTTAAAAACTACTATTGAAGGTTTAGAAAGAGAGCGCAACCAATTTAGGGATGAAAGAGAAGGTTTAAATATTGAGTTGGCGCAAAAAAACATTGAATTTGAAAACCTTCAGCAGCAAAATATAAAACGCGATAAAGAGTTAGAAGATCGCCAAGAACAACTACGTAAAGATTTTGAATTACTTGCTAATAAAATTCTTGAAGAAAAATCGAATAAATTTACTGAGCAGAATAAAGAAAACATTAAAAATATTTTGAACCCGCTTCAGGAAAAAATTCAAGGCTTTGAGAAAAAGGTTGAAGCGTCTCAAAAAGAAAGCATCAGTATGCATTCTGCTCTAAAAGAACAATTGTTGGGCTTAAAAGACCTTAACCAACAAATGACTAAAGAAGCTACTAATTTAACCAGAGCTTTAAAAGGCGATAGCAAAATGCAAGGAAACTGGGGAGAGTTGGTATTAGAGCGCGTTCTTGAAAAATCAGGTTTAGAGAAAGACAGAGAGTATTTTGTACAACAAAGTTTTACGCGTGATGACAATTCTCGTGTAATGCCTGATGTTGTATTGCATCTGCCCGATGGCAAAAAAATGATTATTGACAGTAAAGTTTCTTTAACCGATTACGAACGCTTGGTAAATGCTAATGAAGACGAAAAACCGTCCTTTTTAAAAGCACATGTAAATTCGATAAAAAGACATGTCGATCAGCTTTCAGAAAAAAACTATCAGGATTTATACGATATAGAATCACCAGACTTTGTTTTGATGTTTATCCCCATAGAGCCTGCTTTTGCTATTGTTGTAAATGAAGATAACAGCATTTATAACAAAGCTTTTGAAAAAAATATTGTTATTGTCACACCATCAACTTTATTAGCTACGCTACGCACCATAGATAGTATGTGGAACAATGAAAAGCAACAACGGAATGCCATTGAAATTGCAAGACAAGCCGGTGCTTTGTATGATAAGTTTGAAGGTTTGGTAACTGATTTAACTGGAGTTGGCAAAAAAATAGATGCTGCCAAAAATGATTATTCATCAGCTATGAATAAATTGGTTGAAGGCAGAGGGAATCTTATCACCAGTGTTGAAAAACTTAAGAAAATGGGAGCTAAAGCAAAGAAATCACTCCCGGAAGCTATAATAAAACGCGCAGAAAACGATTAAAATGTTTAAAAATATAAAAGATTCTCAAATTACAATTTCTGAATTGATGCTGCCCTCACACTCTAATTTTAGTGGTAAAATTCACGGGGGCTATATTTTAAATTTAATGGATCAAATTGCTTTTGCATGTGCATCAAAACACTCCAGGCATTATTGCGTAACGGCATCTGTTAACAAAGTAGACTTTTTAAACCCTATAGATGTAGGTGAGCTAGTTACCCTAAAAGCATCGGTTAATTATACGGGCAGAACTTCTATGGTTATTGGTGTTCGGGTAGAATCTGAAAATATCCAAACCGGCGAAACAAAACATTGTAATTCTTCGTATTTTACAATGGTTGCAAAAGATGAAAATGGAAATAATGTTCCTGTACCTGGAATTATTTTAAACTCAAAAGACTCCATCCGAAGGTTTTCAAGAAGCATAACAAGACAGGAACATGCTAAAAACAGGTCAAACGATTTTAAGGCTTCAGAATTTCAAATTAAAGACTATTTACATCTTATAGAAAATCAAAATGCTAAAATCGAATTTGATAAAAACCATTAAATGAATCGTTAATTCGATTGTTTGGCCAAAACATAAGCTGCAATAGCCATAACTAAATCTCTAACAGCTACATCTAAATAATTTCCGCTTAAAATAAGTGTTATCGCTATGGCGGTTAACCATCCAGAAACAACAAAAGCTCCAATCCTGGTTTTAATAAAAACCAGTATTCCCGCAACTATTTCAATTATTCCAACAATAACCATAAAGGTTGAAGCTTCAAAAGGCAATAGCTCTTGAAATCCAGTGCCCAAATATTGACTCCAATCTGTCAAAATATTTGTAAACTTATCTAATCCTGCTACAATAGGTACTAAACCAAACGTGTATTTTAATACTGTTTTTTCATTCATAATAGTATTCGTTTTTAATTATTACGCTCTTTTGATTCTCTCATTAAAAAAAAGTTACAAACTTTTGTAACTTTTTTCGACTAAACTTATCTAAAGAAAAAACTCAACCATGAAAGCCATAAAAATTAACGACTATAAGAATAGTAAAATTCATGATTTTGAAGTTATTAAAAGGGTAATAGGTGGCGAAAAGGGGCTCTATGAAATTTTAATGCGCAGAAATAATCAGAAACTATTTCGAGTGATAAGAAGTTATATAAAAAATGATAGTTTAATTAAAGATATCATGCAAAACACTTATATAAAGGCTTATGAAAAACTGTACCAGTTTAGTGAAAAATCTGAATTTTCAACCTGGTTAATACGTATTGGTATCAATGAAGCACTTCGCGAAATCAGGTCTAATAAATCCCAATTAATTAAGCACCCCAACAGCTTAACTAATAAAGATATTATTAAAATATCTGATTCAAATAATGTAAACCCTGAAAACGCAATGATACAAAAAGAAGCCAAATGGGTATTGGAAAAAGCAATTGATGAGCTGCCTTCAAAATACAAAACAGCCTATATTTTAAAAGAAGTTGAAGGCATGAGAATTGCTGAAATTTGTGACTGCTTAAATATTAGCAATAGCAATGTGAAAGTGAGAATTCATAGGTCTAAACAAATATTAAAAGAAAAACTTTATGAACTATCTCAAGCTTCAAAAGCTTTTGAGTTTGGGCACTCCCGATGTGATAATTTAGTAGAAAAGGTAATGTCATTAATTTAATATGTTATAAAATTTCAATACACAAAAAATAGGGTAACCTTATTTTAAACTGTTTTAATAAAATACATGCTAAATCAATACAGATGAAATATAAATGGTTTTTTGCTTTGGTAATTATATTAATATCCTTAGTTATGGGTTATAATTATATATATCAAGACCATAGAAATATTGAAATTGAAAAACCGGAGTTTGTTTTAACATCTGAAGCACTAATTAGTGAGTTCGCTGCAAATAGTACAGCAGCCGAAAAAAAATATTTAAACAAAACGCTAGAAATCTCTGGTTCAATATCTGAAATCAACACCAGCACTCTGGTTTTAAATAACAATGTGTTTTGCCAGTTTCAAAATATCATTTCAAATACGATTTTAACTAACGAATTTGTAAGGCTTAAAGGCAGGTGTATTGGTTATGATGATTTATTAGAAGAAATAAAATTAGACCAGTGTTCAATTATTAATTAAAAACTTTAACTCTAACATAAACAACAAATATCTTTTAAAATGAAACACCTCTTTATATTAGCCTTTTGCTTACCTGTTTTAGCCTTTTCGCAAGATGATTTATTAGACGAAATAGATACCAATGAAACAGACAATTATGCGACTTCTGCCTTTAAAGGTTTAAAAATTGTAAACTTTGAATCTACAAAACTAGTTGCAGAAAACGATTTTACACTTATAGTATCTCACAGATTTGGGAGTGTAAAAGATGGTATTGACAACTTTTTTGGTTTAGATAATGCCGTAACACGATTAAACTTTGTTTACGGAATAAACGATGGTTTTAATATAGGCGTATCAAGGAGTTCGTTTCTTAAAATTTATGAGACCTCATTAAAGTATAGACTCTTTAGACAAGAAAAAGAAGGATTCCCCTTTACCATTGTAGGTTTTAATGCCTTATTAATTAATACGGGATTAGATGAAAACAGTATTCCTAATTTAGAATTTAAAGACCGACTGGGGTACACTGCACAAGTATTAATTTCAAGAAAAGTGAACACAAATCTTTCTGTAGAAATAGCACCTACTTTTTTTTATGATGGCTATGTAAGTTTATCGAATCAAGACAACGCTCAATTTGCAGTGGGTCTTGGTGGCCGGTATAAATTAAACAAACGCTGGTCTTTAAATGCCGACTATGGTTTGCATTTAAACAGAGCAGACAATTCGCCTTTTAAAAACCCTCTATCGATTGGTATAGATTTAGAAACCGGCGGTCACGTATTCCAGATGCATTTTACAAATGCTCAGGCTATGAATACTAACGGATTTTTAGGTCAAGCTACCGGAGACTGGGGTGATGGTGATTTCCATTTTGGATTTAATTTAAGTAGAACCTTTTAATAACATTGAATAATAATTAATAACCTTTAAAAAAAAGAACTATGAAAAAACTATCATTATTTATGTTAATCGCATTCGCCATATCACTAATAGCCTGTTCTAAAAGTTCAGATGACGAGATGACCCCCACACCAGACCCTAATGCTAAAGTAACCTACGACGGTAATATTAAAGCTATTTTATCAGGTAATTGTTTAGGTTGTCATGGAGCTACGCCTTCAAATGGAGCGCCAACATCTTATGATACGTATACCAAAGCAAAAGCTGCTATAGACAAAATTATAACCAGAACAAATAGTGCATCTAACCCAATGCCGGTAAGCGGGCTAATGTCTGTTGCCAACAGGGAGTTAATTAAAAAATGGAAGACTGATGGTCTATTAGAAAATTAGTTTTTTAAGGTTGATCAAATTTAAAATTGTATTTATGAAATACTTAAGCCTATTGATTGTTCTCTTTTATACAAGTGTTAATTCGCAAGAAAAGTACTTAACAAAAACGGGGACAGTTAGTTTTGAAGCCTCTGTCCCTGCATTTGAAAAAGTTGCGGCTACTAATAATGCTGCTACAGCCATATACAATAGAGATAATGATGAATTTGCTGCATTAGTTTTAGTTAAAGGTTTCCGGTTTAAAAATGCTTTAATGGAAGAACACTTTAATGAAAACTATGCCGAATCAGACACTTATCCCAAAGCTTTTTTTAAAGGCCACATTAAGCATGATAATAGCAGCTCTGTAATTAGTGGAACGCTAACTTTTCATGGTAAGACAGTAGCTCTTAAAGCTATTCCTATTGATTTTAAATTTACCGACAACCATATTGAAATGTCTGGAGATTTTATTGTAAACAATTCAGACTTTGGTATTAAAATCCCTAAAATAGTACGAAAAAAAGTATCTGAAACTATACAGGTTTCATTTAACTTCAATATGAAAAAGAAATAAAAAAAGCCGCTAAAAGCGGCTTTTTTTATTAAGGATTATTTACTCAAATACATTTTTCGTCTCGAATATAAATCGTAAAATTGATCATCTTTTAAACTGTCAATAAACAAAATACTTTCTCCTGTACTTTTCATTTCTGGGCCTAGCCTTTTATCGACATTAGGAAACTTATTAAAAGAGAACACCGGTTGCTTAATAGCATAGCCATCTAACTGAGGTTTAAAATCAAAATCGGTCACCTTTTTCTCGCCAAGCATCACCTTAGTTGCATAATTAACATAAGGCTCTTTGTATGCTTTTGCTATAAACGGTACGGTTCTAGATGCTCTTGGGTTGGCTTCAATAATATACACTTTGTCATCTTTAATAGCAAACTGTATATTAATTAGTCCAACTGTATTTAATGCTTTAGCAATGGTATTTGTATGATCTATAATTTGTTGCATCACTAAATCGCCTAAATTAAAAGCAGGTAAGGTAGCATTAGAATCTCCAGAGTGCACACCACACGGCTCTATATGCTCCATAATACCAATAATATAAACATTACCATCGGCATCACAAATAGCATCAGCTTCAGCTTCAATAGCGCCGTCTAAGTAATGGTCTAATAGTAATTTGTTGTTTGGAATCTTGCGCAATAGATCAACAACATGCTCTACCAATTCTTCTTTATTGATAACAATTTTCATGCCTTGCCCCCCTAAAACATAAGAAGGTCTTACCAAAATTGGAAAATCTAATTGATCTGCTAAAACCAAAGCTTCATCTGCATTTTCAGCTACGCCAAATTCAGGATAAGGGATGTTATGCTTTTTCAGCAATGTTGAAAAACTCCCTCGGTCTTCAGCTAAATCTAAAGATTCAAAACTAGTTCCAATAATTTTAATTCCGTATTTAGTTAGCTTTTCAGCTAGTTTCAAAGCGGTTTGCCCACCTAACTGAACAATAACACCTTCAGGGTTTTCATGTCGAATAATATCATAAATATGCTCCCAAAAAACAGGCTCAAAATATAATTTATCGGCCGTATCAAAATCTGTTGAAACGGTTTCTGGATTACAGTTAATCATAATCGTTTCATAACCGCACTCTGCTGCTGCTAAAACCCCATGAACACAGCAGTAATCAAATTCAATACCTTGCCCTATTCTATTTGGACCAGAGCCTAGTACTACAATTTTCTTTTTATCACTTACAACACTTTCATTATGAGTATAAATGTCTCCTGAAGCGCTTTCCACAACATTTTCGAATGTAGAATAATAATACGGCGTTTTTGCTGTAAACTCAGCTGCACAAGTATCAACTAATTTATAAACACGTTGAATATTAAACGCTTCCCTTTTCTTATATACCTGGCTTTCTAAACACCCTAGCATATGTGCTATCTGTCGATCTCCATAACCTTTTTGCTTGGCTTCTAACAATAAGTCTTTATCAAGAGTATCGATAGTATAATTAGAAATTTCTTTTTCTAACTGAAATAACTCTTCATATTGCTTCAAATACCACATATCTATTTTAGTGATATCGTAAATCTGGCTTAATGGAATTCCCATAGCAATCGCATCATAAATAACAAATACACGATCCCATGAAGCATTGGTTAATTTATCAATTATTTGATTGTAATCTTTATATCCTTTCCCATCTGCTCCCAAACCATTTCTTTTAATCTCTAACGATTGTGTGGCTTTATGCAAAGCTTCCTGGAAAGAACGCCCAATACCCATTACCTCTCCTACGGCTTTCATTTGTAAGCCTAGAGTTCGGTCTGAGCCTTCAAATTTATCAAAATTCCAACGCGGGATTTTTACAATAACATAATCTAAAGTGGGTTCGAATAGCGCCGAAGTAGATTTTGTGATTTGGTTATCTAATTCATCTAAAGTATAACCAATAGCTAGTTTTGTTGCAATTTTAGCGATAGGATAGCCTGTAGCTTTACTTGCTAATGCCGATGAACGCGATACACGCGGGTTAATTTCAATAGCTATAATTTCTTCTTTTTCATCTGGCGATACAGCAAACTGTACATTACATCCACCTTCAAAATCTCCAATGCTACGCATCATTTTGATAGCCATATCACGCATCTTTTGATATGTCCTATCACTCAAAGTCATAGCTGGAGCTACTGTAATAGAATCTCCAGTATGAATTCCCATAGGATCCATATTTTCAATAGAACAGATAATTACTACGTTATCATTTTTATCACGAAGTAATTCCAGTTCGTATTCTTTCCAGCCCATCATGGCTTTATCAATCATAACTTCATGGATTGGAGAAATTTCTAATCCGCGACGCAATAATTTGTCAAAGTCCTCCTCTTCATAAACAATAGCTGCACCGGCTCCTCCTAAGGTAAACGAAGAACGAATACATAATGGAAAACCAAACTCCTGGGCAATCTCTTTTCCTTTTAAAAACGATGTTGCTGTAGCTTGCGGTGCCATAGCTACTCCAATCTTCCCCATTAATTCTCTAAACTGTTCTCTATCTTCTGTAATATTAATAGCGTTTATATCAACACCTATTAATTCTACACCAAAGTCTTTCCAAATGCCTTTTTCATCAGCTTCAATACAAAGATTTAATGCAGTTTGCCCTCCCATAGTTGGTAATACAGCATCAATTTGTGGGTGCTCTTTTAAAATTTTAATTAAAGATTTAGTGTTTAACGGTAATAAATAAACATGATCCGCCATTGATGGATCGGTCATAATCGTTGCCGGATTAGAATTGATAAGAATCGTTTCTATTCCATCTTCCCTAAGTGATCTTAATGATTGTGATCCAGAATAATCAAATTCGCATGCTTGCCCAATAACTATAGGTCCAGAACCAATAATTAAAATAGATTTTAGTTTTTCGTTTTTCGGCATTTTAACTGTATTGTGTTTTATTTAAAAGTGTTACAAAAATAATAATCAAAGGATATAAAAAAAGGCATTACCGTTAAGTAACACCTTTTTATTATCAACAATTGTTAATCATTATTTCTTATGTCTAGTTTCAGATGACACAGATAATTTTTTTCTTCCTTTAGCTCTTCTACGTGCTAATACTTTTCTACCGTTAGCAGAAGCCATTCTTTCTCTGAAACCGTGTTTGTTTCTTCTCTTTCTTTTAGAAGGCTGAAATGTTCTTTTACTCATTATCTTGAATCTTTAAATCTGAATTGTAATTTTTATAAACTCCGGGCTTTTCTCAAAACCGAGGGCAAATATACAAAGCCTTTATTACTTTGACAAACCTTATTTTAAAAATATTTTTTATTTGTTTTTTTAATGTAAAAAAGTGCTTCATGCCTTTATTTATTTAGGTTAATCACTACTTTTTGTTAAAAAAGAATATCAAACTTTTAATAAAAATTTAGTTTCTTTGCACTCACAAAACAATAAGAAAAGATTATTTTCAATTAAAAAAGCATCTAACTTTATTACAAATTAAGCATCATGTATAACAAAATAATAAAACTAATAATTGCAGCTGGTATTATTGCCTATGCCGTTTATCAATTTACCGAAGGTTATATTGGTAATGGTATTATGTATATTCTATTATCCTTAATTTTTGTGTTTTTATATTTTAAAAACGAATTTATTTTACTGGCTTTTCTTAGATTACGTAAACAAGATTTTGATGGTGCTAAAAAATGGCTGAATAAAATTAAAAACCCTGAGTCTGCTTTAGTCAAAAAACAACAAGGATATTACAATTACTTACATGGTATTATGGTATCTCAAAGTAACATGAATGAAGCCGAAAAATATTTTAAAAAAGCGATTTCATTAGGCTTGTCTATGAATCATGACCTGGCAATGGCCAAACTAAATTTAGCTGGAATTGCATTTTCAAAACGCAGAAAACAAGAAGCTCAGAAATTATTAACTGAAGCCACAAAATTAGATAAGCAAGGTATGCTTACAGATCAAATAAAAATGATGAAGCAAAACATGAAACGTGCTTCAGGACCAAATCAACATTACGGTGCCGGCGGGTCTTTAAGAGCACAAAAAAGGAGAGGCTAAAGATAAGCAGCCTTTCTTTTTAAGGTTTAGTACTATAATACCCTGCTTCAGGAATATCAATAGTATATAATTTTCTGGACTTGTTATTAAGGTGTGGCTCACGCAACCAAGGGTTATGCAACTTCAATATTTTATAATTAATTCCAAAGTTCTGGGCAAACTTAGCAAAATTGGTAACTGCAGTGTCTACCTCAACTTTATAAGTTGGTATGTTTTTATACAAATCCTTTTCTCTAAAATTAAATCCATATTTATTAGGGTTTGATAAAATTTCTTTTAAAGCAACTATTCTAAACAAATAACGCCCTGTTTCTTCTCCTAATAACAAATCGTAATAGTTATTTACTTTTTGTTGCTTTAATCGTCTGGAAATTCCTGCATTCCCACCATTATAAGCTGCAGCTGCTAATGTCCATGAACCTAATTTTTCTTTAGATTTTTTTAAATATTTACAAGCTACTTCGGTCGCTTTTTCCAGGTTATAACGCTCGTCTACATTGGCATTAATTTCTAAACCATTTTCTCTTCCTGTAGATTTCATGATTTGCCAAACACCTCGGGCTCCAGCTGGAGATACAGCATTGGTTAAGCCACTTTCAATAACAGCTAAATACTTAAAATCGTCTGGAATACTATGCTTTGCTAAAATAGGCTCAATAACCGGAAAATACTTCTTAGCACGCTTAAACATTAACAATCCGTTAGACTGCCAATAGGTATTAACCAGTAACTCTCTATCCATACGCTCTAAAATATCTGGATTTTCAAGCGGCATAGATTCGCCTGCAAAATTTAAATCATTCGGTACTTGAAGGGCATAAACATTATAATCGTTTATCAGTTTTGTTTCAAAGTTTTCATCGGTAGGAGCATCTTGCAGGGCATAAATAAATAATCCGCATAAACTTAATAATCCTACAAATGCTAACGCCTTTTGTATAATCTTCATTTTTAATAAGTTTTTTTAAAGGTAAAAAAAATGATTAGTTTTCTAAAATAATACGCGGCAAATTTTCATTAAACCATTTGTATTTATTGATAATCATAATATGTGTGCCTTTTTTTATTGTTATACAATTTGTAATATTTTTAATAGGAAAAACAGCATCATTATCGCCATGAATATGAATTAGCTTTGGATTGTAATCTACTTGATTCCAACACACCATATTCTCAATAGCCCAACTTAAATATTTACTGTTATCTACTGATAAATATTTTTTATAGAGCTCTAATCGTTTATTCACATTATTGCCAAAAAAATATTTAGAAAAAGTATCAATATTACTGGCAAGCTTTGTAGGCACTAACTTATACGCTTTAGTGAATTTTGTAATTAACATGCGCTTAGGTAATTCGTGCATGGATTTAACACTGGATACAATAATGAGTTTTCTAACTGTAATATGCTTACTCATTTCTTGAACGAGCACACCTCCAAACGAGACTCCTAACAATACTATATTATCGTGTTTAATAGCTTTTGAAAGTCGTAAAGCATAGTTGCTTATAGATTCACCATCAAGAGGTATAATCCACTCTAAATAGTGAATTTTAAACTGGTTATCTGGCAACTTAATATATTCGAAGATTTTTGAACTTGCTGCCATTCCCGGCATTAAATACACATGTATTACCTCTTGACACATAAGCTTTTAACCTTTAATTTTATTGATGGTTATAATTTTTTTCGTACTTTTGCACAAAGTTATACAAATAGCGCTCGCTATTTTAGAGATTCCTAAGAAATTAAATAAAATTCATTATGGTTGAAAGTGCAGCATTAATTGACAATGATTTTTTACGTCAGTTTGAAATTAAAATAGATAACCATTTAGCAAAAATTGAATATTCCTTACAAGAACGAAAGATTTTTTTAACCAAGCTTATTATTCCTGAAGGCATAAAAGATGAAGATTTTAAAAAAGAGTTTTTAGCACTTGTTTTTGAACAAATTGAAGGGCGAAATTTAAGCGTGGTTCCAACAAGCCCTGAAATTGCTAAGTTTGTGAGGAGTAACCGAAAGTACAAACGTATGCTTCCAGTTGGTTTAAGGATATAATAAAATACAGTATACTAGAAATAAAAAAAACCGAAGTTTTTTAACTTCGGTTTTTTTTATTTACCAAAGAGGGTTTAATGTTTTGCTAAAGCATTAACAAACTCTAACCGTACCAAACCATCATCATCAATTTTAGTTAACTCAACATCGTGTAATGTATTAACTAAATCTGGGTTCCAAGGTGTTTTTACTTTTACATAATTTTCAGTAAACCCATTAATATAACCGCCTTTATTTTCGTTTTCAAACAACACCTTTCTGTGACTCCCAATCTGACTTTCATAAAAAGCACGGCGCTTTTTAACCGATAAGCCTCTTAACATTTTACTGCGTTTACTTCTTATATTCATGGGCACAACACCTTCCATATCCACGGCCTCCGTATTATCGCGTTCTGAGTATGTAAATACGTGTAAATACGAAACATCTAACTCGGCAATAAAGTTATAGGTTTCTAAAAAGTGTGCTTCGGTTTCTCCCGGAAAACCAACAATTACATCAACACCAATACAGGCATAAGGCATAACCTCCTTTATTTTAGAAACTCGGTCAACATACAACTCACGCATATAGCGGCGCTTCATTTTTTTTAGAATATGGTTACTTCCAGATTGCAACGGGATATGAAAATGTGGTACAAAAGCTCTGGATTTTGAAACCAAATCGATGGTTTCATTTTTTAATAAATTAGGTTCTATTGATGAAATACGCAAACGCTCAATACCTTTAACCTTATCTAATTCGGTAACTAAATCTAAAAACGTATGCTCATGCTTTTTGTTACCAAATTCACCTTTCCCATAATCGCCAATATTAACACCGGTTAATACAATTTCTTTAATGTTCTGCTTAGAAATTTCTTTAGCATTCTTCAACACATTCTCCATAGTATCACTTCGTGAAATACCTCGTGCTAATGGAATGGTACAATATGTACATTTATAATCGCAACCGTCTTGTACTTTTAAAAAGGCTCTTGTTCTATCTCCTATCGAGTAACTTCCAACATAAAAATCGGCATCTTCAATTTCACAGGAATGCACCTCTCCAAAATCGTTTTTAGAAAGATCATTTATATAATCGGTAATTTTAAACTTCTCTGTAGCACCAAGCACTAAATCCACACCATTCACATCTGCCAGCTCTTGCGGTTTTAATTGCGCATAGCAGCCCACCGCAGCAATAAAAGCATTAGGATTGGTATTTTGCGCTTGTCTTACAATAGTTTTAAAGCGTTTATCTGCATTTTCGGTAACCGAACAGGTATTAATAACATAAATATCTGCTTTTTCAGAAAAATCAACACGATCAAAACCTTCACCATCAAAGTCTCTTGCAATAGTCGATGTTTCAGAAAAATTAAGCTTACAACCTAAAGTATAAAATGCTACTTTTTTTTTCATTATATTTTCATTTCCGTGCAGACAGAAATCTCTCTATATTTACATTTAAAAGATTCCTGCCTTTGCAGGAATTCAGCGTGCAAATTTACAACTAATAACTTATATGATAAAACCTATTTTAAATCAAATAATTAGCTATTTGTCAATTAGTTGTGCCTTCCTGCTTTTAACTTCCTGTGGCAATGACTCAAGCTCCAATAAAGACCATCTTATTTTTAGGTATAATGAATATGCCAATATAAACACTTTAGACCCAGCATTTTCAAGAACACTACAAGACAACTCAATAAACAATCAATTGTTTAATGGATTGGTTCAATTAGATGAAAATTTAAACATTTTACCTTGCATTGCGAAAAGTTGGACTATTTCTGAAGATGGGCTCAATTATACCTTTTTATTACGTGATGATGTTTATTTTCATAAGCACGAACTTTTTGGAAAAGACTCTACACGTACCGTAATTGCTGATGATTTTGAATACAGCTTAAATAGATTAAGAGACGATAAAATCGCAGCTCCCGGAAGCTGGGTTTTAAATAAAGTGGATGATTTTAAAGCTATAAACGACACCCTTTTTAATATTACATTAAAGCAATCTTTCCCTGCTTTTATAGGACTGTTATCAATGAAGTACTGCTCTGTAATCCCAAAAGAAGTTGCAGAATATTATGGTAGTGAATTTAGATCGCATCCTATTGGTACTGGCCCTTTTAAATTTAAGCGCTGGGAAGAAAACATCAAACTTGTACTTAGAAAAAACAAAAACTACTTTGAGCGGGATGAGAATGGAAATAGGTTACCTTATTTAGAAGCCGTAGCGCTTACCTTTTTACCTGACAAACAAAGTGAGTTTTTACAGTTTGTTCAAGGCAATATTGATTTTTTGAGAAGCTTAGATGCTTCTTATAAAGATGAACTTTTAACAGCCAATGGAGAATTAAGAGCATCTTACAATGAAACTGTAAATATGATTCGTGGCCCGTATTTAAATACAGAATATTTAGGGTTTTATTTAGACTCTAAAACTCCAGAAATTAAATCTGAACTTATAAGGAAGGCTATTAATTACGGATTTGATAGAAAAAAAATGATGATCTATTTGCGCAATGGTATTGGCAATCCAGCTAATGGTGGCTTTATACCAATTGGTTTGCCTGGATACAATGAGTCTATAGGATTTAGTTACCAACCCGAAAAAGCAAAACAATTAGTCGAGCAATTTAAAAAAGAAAGCGGCATTTCCAATCCTGAAATCACACTTGTTACCACCAGTAATTACCTAAGCTTTTGTGAGTTTATACAAAGAGAGTTAGGGAAAGCGGGGCTAACTATTCATGTTGATGTTATGCCAGAAGCTACTTTAAGAAGTGCCCGTTCTAATGGAAAAGTAGATATGTTTAGAAGCTCCTGGGTTGCTGACTATTTAGATGCTGAAAATTATTTATCTATATTTTACAGTAAGAATTTTGCTCCAAATGGTTCTAATTATTTTCATTATAAAAACAAACAGTTTGATAGCTTATACAATAAAGCGTTTACCATAACTAATATTGAAGACCGAAAGCACTTGTATACAACCATGGATTCTCTAGCTATGAATGAAGCATTAATGGTGCCTCTATACTATGATGAAGTAGTGCGTTTTACAAGAAAGAACGTAAAAGGCTTAGGCATCAACCCTATAGATATGCTTGACTTAAGACGTGTTAAGAAAAATTGACTTTGTTTGTTTTTCTTTTACTATTCCTAGAACAATAAAATATAAAGATGTTCCGTAAAACATCATAATTAAAAAATCCTGAAATGGTAAATCTTGCTTAAATGTTTTTATCGCCATTATACTTTCACTAAAAACATAAAATAAAACTCCTAAAAACACATATAAATAACTCTTTTTACTAAAAACACCTTTTCTCAAATAAGCAAATTGAAACATTAATAACGTTAAAAAAAAACTAAATAAAGCTGGCACAAAAAAAGCTTTTAGGCTTTTAAAAAGTACACTAATCAAAAAAACTGTATAAGTAAACATAATAATAGAAAAAGGAACTAACCTTAAAATATTAAAATCTCTTTTATGAGAGAATTTAAGGCAAAAAAATATTTTTCCGATTGAGAAAAACAATAAACTCATACTTAAAAAAATAATATCGGTATGCTTTATTATAACCAAATCTCCTAAGAAAAAAGAAATCAAGGCTAAAAACACCCATAAATTCTTTTTTCTATATTTTTTTTTCTTGTTAATATAAAAATAAATGAATAGTAACGAAACAACCCAAGGCTTAGAAATATACCTATACTGAACTGGGCAATACAACTTTACAAAAATGTCTATGAAAAGAATTACAAAAAAAAGCAGGGTAAAGTATCGAGTGTTTTTAAAAATACTCTTAGTCATTTGTCTAGGGGGCTTAATCAAACTAAAGTATGAAAAAAAAATTAAAGTATGAGTTTTCAGACAAATAATATATATTATAAGTCAATTTTAATTAAACTCAAAATAATAAACATCATCATCACCTTTTCCTTTTAAGCGCTTAGAAGAAAAATAGCCCGTTTTATTTTCTTTATCAATAATACAAGAAAAATCATCCTTATTGCTATTAATGGGCTTTGGCATTTTTTTGGCTTTTAAAAAGACTCCTTCCTCATTCATCTCACTTTTATAAATATCAAATCCACCATAACCATTAGGTCGGTTTGAAGCAAAATACAACGTATTATCAGCAGCTATAAACGGAAACATTTCCCTGCTATACGAGTTTACTTTAGTACCTAAATTTTCGGGGGTACTATAATTCCCGTTTTCTAATATTTCAACTTTAAAAATATCTGAACCGCCTTTAGTAGTTTCTTTCCCACCTCTAATATTTGCAATAAAATAAAGGGTTTTACCATTTGTACTTAAACAGGGGTGTGCATAAGAGAATTTTGGTTTGCAAAATGGTAATATTTTAAAATTAGTCCATCCCAATTCCGTTTTATACTCTCCTACTTTAATATGAAAATTAGTTGCCTTAAAATTCCCATCGGGTCTATCTTTATTAGTATAGTTTGTAGTTAAATAAAGTTGTTTTCCATCTGGAGATAGGCTTGCACTAGTTATATGAGAAATCCCGTATTTAGGATCGATACGAATAGGCTTAACATTAACTATTTGTCCGTTATTTGATAACTCTCCTTTAAAAACAGTTAACACTGGGTTTCCGGCACTTTTTTTTACTTTACCCTTTTTGGTTAGAAGGTATGATGTAAAAATAATTTTATTATCATCAGCATACATCAAACCAAAATGAGGATACTTCGTATTTATTTTTAAATTGGTAATGCTGTAATCTTTGTTTTGAGTAAAACTCATCATTCCAACAAAAAACAATATACTACAAAAAAACTTCAACAGATAAAAAGGAAAAGGTTTAAAAACAAATATAATACTTTGAATTTAAACCTGTTGAGAGTTAGTCACACTTAAAATTATTCCCTATTAATATCTTCTGTATTTTTTTGTTTCTTCAAACACATGTTCAAATATCGCTTTATCTTGCTCTGTAAACTCTAAGCCTCTTCTTGCCATAACCACATTAGCCACTTCAAAGGCCTTTTTAGTTAAGTAAGTAGTAAATCCGGCATGCCCTCCCCAGCTAAAGCTAGGAATAAAGTTCCTGGGAAAACCACTGCCAAAAATATTAGCACTTACCCCAACAACCGTTCCTGTATTAAACATGGTATTTATACCACATTTACTATGGTCTCCCATCATGAGTCCGCAAAACTGTAATCCTGTTTTAGCAAAACCTTCGGTTTGATAATCCCACATCCGTACTTCGGCATAATTATTTTTAAGATTAGAGTTATTAGTATCTGCTCCTAAATTGCACCACTCTCCTATTACAGCATTTCCTAAATAGCCCTCATGCCCTTTATTGGAGTTTTTAAAAATTACAGCATTTTTAACTTCTCCACCAACTTTGCTATAAGGTCCTATAGTAGTAGGTCCATAAATTTTGGCTCCCAGTTTTATACCTGCATTATCGCAAAGCGCTAATGGTCCACGAATAAGCGTGCCTTCCATGATCTCAGCATTTTTACCAATATATATTGGGCCGCTACTTGCATTTAGCGTAGTAAACTCAAGGGAAGCACCTGCCTCAATAAAAATATTTTCGGGTGCAATAATGTTATTGCTTTCAGGAATAGGCTGAGATTTTCTGCCCTTGGTTATAAGATTAAAATCTTCTTGAATCGCTTCTCCATTTTTAGAAAAAATATCCCAGGTATGCTCTATTTTTATAATAGCATCATTAAACTCTACAATATCGTAAGTATCAAAATCAACTTCATCCTGTGAGGCTTTAGTGTAAAAAGCAATAACATCTTCACCATTAAAAACAGCTTGATTTTCCTTTAGGTTTTTAACAATACTTACTAAAGTTTCGTTTGGTAAATAAGAAGCGTTTATCATGATATTTACATCCATCTCTACCATAGGGTATTTATCTGATAAATAATCTTCAGTTACCGTAGTTATAGTAGAACCTAAATAAGTTTGCCATTTTTCTCTAATGGTTAAAATACCTACTCTTATATCTGCAACTGGTCTTGTATAGGTAAACGGTAATAAATTATTACGCGACGGACCATCAAAAAGAATGTAGTTGTTCATCTCCATATAAATTATAAACGCCAAATATAAACATTAGAGCAGGTACTTTTAGTACATTTTACCTAGTAAAATAGTAGGTTGTCGTTGTGTTCGAGAACACCAAAAAAATAGATAAAAAAAAAGCCTTTCAGGACTTCTGAAAGGCTTTTACAATATCTGTAAGCTAAACTTATTTTTTAAATTTAGCGTATTTAGTTTTAAATTTATCAATACGACCAGCTGTATCTACCAATTTAGATTTACCAGTGTAATAAGGATGAGATGTTCTTGAAATCTCCATTTTTACAAGCGGATATTCAACACCATCAACTTCTAAAGTTTCATTAGTAACGGCAGTAGATTTTGTTAAAAACACATCGTCGTTAGACATATCTTTAAATGCTACTAATCTATAATTTTCTGGATGTATACCTTTTCTCATCGCTAAACGCTTTTATTCTTTTTTATTTTCGAGCTGCAAATTTACGTATTTTTTATAAATGTACAACACTTTTTAATATTTTTTATTTTAACTAAAAATGTAACGTTTTGTTATCTTTGAATACTAACCAATCAACTAACAAATTAAACTAAATATTATGGAAACTAATAAACTTTCTCCTGGTAAATTTGCAACTAATTACGGTCTGGTATTAGGTGTTATTTTAATAATTATAAGCGCTATCTTATACTTTACTGGTATGCAACTTAAAGGTGTGCAATGGCCAATGTATATATATTACATTATTTTTCCATTGGTAATCATCTATGCCATTAGTCAATTCAAAAAAAGGAGCAATAACCTCTTAAGCCTTAGCCAAGCTATAAAAGTTGGATTAATGACTGCTATAATTAGCGCTTTAATATTTGCTGTTTATAATATTATCTTCAATTATTTTATAGACCCGGAGTTTATTGATAAAATGATGGATGTTTCGAGAGAAAAACTATTAGAAAATCCGAACATGACAGAAGAAATGGTTGATAAAAGTCTTGAAATAGGTAAAAAATTTGCTAATCCTATATTAGGAAGTACCATTTGGATTGCTTTAAGTGCTATTTTTGGACTTATTTATTCTTTAATCGGTGGATTAGTCATGAAAAAAGACGCCTAGTATTCACTTAAATAATTTCAGTATTTTTGATGTATTAAATTTTGAAATATATAAATGAATATATCTGTAGTCATACCACTACTTAACGAACAAGACTCTTTAATAGAATTAAATGATTGGATTGCAAAAGTTATGCAATCCAATCATTTTTCATATGAAATTATTTTTATTGATGACGGTAGTACCGATAAATCCTGGGAAATTATTAGCACCCTATCTAAGCAAAACAACCAGGTAAAAGGTATTCGATTCTTAAAAAACTTTGGAAAATCGCAAGCGTTACATGCTGGCTTCGAAAAAGCTCAAGGTAATGTTGTCATTACCATGGATGCTGATTTGCAAGATAACCCGGACGAAATTCCTGAGCTATACCATATGATTATAAATGATGGATATGATTTAGTTTCTGGTTGGAAAAAGAAACGCTACGACTCGGTTATAGCTAAAAATTTACCTTCAAAACTGTTTAATTGGGCTGCACGAAGAACATCTGGAGTTAAACTTCATGATTTTAATTGCGGACTTAAAGCTTACCAGCTGGATGTTGTAAAAAATATAGATGTTAATGGCGAAATGCACCGTTATATCCCAGTACTTTCTAAAAATGCCGGGTTTACAAAAATTGGTGAAAAGATTGTGCAACATCAAGCCAGAAAATATGGAGAAACCAAGTTTGGCATGAATCGTTTTGTACATGGCTTTTTAGATTTAATTACCATTTGGTTTTTATCGCGTTTTGGCAAACGCCCCATGCATTTATTTGGTGCTTTAGGCTTTATTATGTTTGCCATCGGATTTAGTTTTGCTATATACTTAGGTGTAGATAAGCTATTTATAAACCCTACCGGCAGACTTATTACACAGCGCCCTCAATTTTATATTGCATTATCAACCATGATAATTGGTACTCAATTTTTTGTTGCTGGTTTTTTAGGTGAAATTATTCTTCGAACCAAACAAAATAAAAAGCGCTATTTAGTTAAAGACGAATTAAATTTTCAGTAACTCTTATATTGCTAAAACGTTTTAGTTATAAAATTGTATTTCTAATTATAAAAACAACAAACAAACTACTGAAATGTTTATTTTTGTACTGTGTAACTAATTAACACTCGCATGATTTATATTAAACCAGAAATTTTAGATAGAATTAATACGTGGTTAACCCCTGCCTTTGATGCAGAAACACAGCAAATTATAAAAGATAGTATTGCTAACAACCCTGAAGACATACAAGAGAGTTTTTATAAAGATCTGGAATTTGGAACAGGTGGTATGCGAGGCATAATGGGTGTTGGTACCAACAGGATCAATAAATATACTTTAGGAAAGAATACTCAAGGGTTAAGCGATTATTTACACAAATCTTTCCCTAACGAAACACCAAAAACAGTAATTGCTTACGATTGTAGACATAACAGCAAAACGTTAGCAAAAGTAGTTGCCGATGTATTTTCAGCAAATGGTATTGAAGTTTACTTATTTGAAGACTTAAGACCAACACCAGAACTATCCTTTGCACTAAAACATTTAAACTGCCATTGTGGTATTGTTTTAACTGCATCTCATAACCCTCCGGAATACAATGGTTACAAAGTGTATTGGCAAGATGGAGGTCAGTTAGTGCCGCCACATGATAATGCTATTATTAATGTGATAGATAATTTAGATTATGCCGATATAAAATTTGAAGCCAATGATGATTTAATTCATTATATAGGAAAAGATGTAGATGATGTTTTTATTAATGCCTCTGTAAATAATGGAAGTTTTAATACTTCTGAAGCTGCAAAAGACGATTTAACCATTGTTTTTACGTCATTACACGGCACATCAATTACTGCTGTTCCAGAAACCTTAAAACGTGCCGGATACAAAAACGTACATATAGTAAAAGAACAAGAAGTTCCAAATGGCGATTTCCCTACAGTAGTTTCTCCAAACCCTGAAGAACCGGCAGCATTAAAAATGGCTTTAGAATTAGCTCATAAAGTAAATGCAGATATTGTTATTGGCACCGACCCTGATTGTGACAGGCTTGGTATTGCGGTTCGTAATTCGGAAAATGAATTACAACTTCTTAATGGTAATCAAACCATGTTAATGATGACTGAGTTCCTTCTTAGACAATGGAAAAAAGAAGATAAAATCAAGGGTAAAGAATTCATAGCCTCTACTATAGTTTCAACGCCAATGCTAAATAATCTTGCTGCTTCATATCAGGTTGAAAGCAAAATTGTACTTACTGGTTTTAAATGGATTGCTAAATTAATTCATGATTACAAAGACCTTAATTTTATTGGTGGTGGTGAAGAAAGTTTTGGGTATATGGTAGGTGATTTTGTACGCGATAAAGATGCGGTAACCGCTACCCTTTTAGCCTGCGAAATAGCGGCTCAAGCCAAAGCAAACGGAGGTTCGTTATACAAAGAGTTAATAGATTTATATGTGGCGCATGGTTTTTATAAAGAACATCTAATTTCATTAACTAAAAAAGGTATTGAAGGTGCACAGGAAATAAAACAAATGATGATTGATGCCCGCGAAAATCCATTAATTGAAGTAAATGGATCTAAGGTAGTTAAAATTGAAGATTATCAACTATCGGTTTCAAAAAATATGCTAACTGGCGAAGAATCTGTAATTGATATTCCAAAATCAAATGTTTTGATTTATTATACTGAAGACGGCAGTAAAGTCGCTTTAAGACCGAGCGGAACAGAACCTAAAATAAAATTCTATATAAGTGTAAACACAACTTTAAATTCGGCATCAGAGTTTAAAACTATTGAAAATCAACTTGATGCAAAAATAGCAGCCATTGTTAAAGATATGCAACTTAGCTAATGAATCATTTTATTAATATTTTAAAATACGCAAAACCTTATAAACGTTATGCCATAGGACACATTATATCTAATGTGTTTTTTGCTTTATTTGGCACACTATCATTCGTGGCACTAAAGCCCATGTTAGATGTTATTTTTAAGAAAGATAGTGTAGATTCATCCAATGGAGAAGCTATTGCTCAGGCTGTCCCAGTTGAGCCTGTTTATACAGGTCTTATGGAAATTGACAACTATACTAAAGACTTATTAGCATACTACATGCACCAATTTACTGGTGGAGACGACTCAAAAGCACTAATTTTTGTTGTTGGATTAATTGTAGTTATGTTTTTATTAAAAAATATTTTCGGGTACCTAGCCAACTATTTTTTGGTGTTTCTTAGAAATGGAGTGATTAGAGATATTAGAAATAAAGTTTATAAAAAAACTATAGAGTTACCTTTATCATACCTTTCAGAGCAACGTAAAGGCGACATTTTATCGAGAGTAACCAGTGATGTTTTAGATTTACAATACTCCTTTTTATCTGTTTTAGAGCTTATCGTTAGAGAGCCTTTAACCATTATTTTTACTATTACAATAATGCTCTACATAAGTCCGCAGTTAACTTTATTTATTTTCGTTTTTATTCCAATAATGGGTTTTATTATATCAAAAATTGGAAAAAGTTTAAAGCGCAAATCAGATCGTGTTCAAAAAGAACAGGGGGTGTTTTTATCTACATTAGAAGAAACACTTACAGGATTGCGCATCATTAAAGGTTTTAATGCTGAAGATAAGTTTAATGAAAGGTTCCAAGAGTCTACAACACGTTTTTATCATTTTTCAAACAAACTACTCAACCGTCAAAATTTAGCCTCTCCTAGTAGTGAATTTTTAGGTATTTGTATGATTGCAGTTATTTTATGGTATGGAGGAAACTTAGTGCTTGGTGGAGAAACAAGTTTAGATGGAAGTACATTTTTAGTATATATGGGCCTGTCTTACAATATATTAACACCGGCAAAGGCCATTTCGAGAGCACTTTACAATATTAAAAGAGGTGGAGCTGCTGCCGAAAGAATTCAGGAAATTATTGACACCCCTAACCCCTTAAAGGATAAAGAAAATGCTATTGAAAAAACGTCTTTTGATTCTGAAATAGAATTCAAAAACGTGTCATTCAAGTATAAAGATGAATATGTATTAAAAGATTTTTCCCTTATTATTCCTAAGGGAAAAACTGTGGCTCTTGTTGGGCAATCTGGTAGTGGGAAATCTACCATTGCCAATTTAATTACACGCTTTTATGATGTAAACAAAGGGCAGGTATTAATTGACGGTATAGATATTAGTGATTTAACAACACGTTCTTTAAGAGCTCAATTGGGTATTGTAACACAAGATGCCATTCTATTTAATGATAGCATAAAAAACAACATGAAACTAGGTAATGAACAGGCTACGGATGAGCAAATAATTGAAGCCTTAAAGGTTGCTAATGCCTGGGAGTTTGTTAAAGATTTGAAAGGCGGAATTAATTTTAATATTGGTGATGCTGGAGGCAACCTATCCGGTGGTCAAAAACAACGCTTAAGTATAGCACGTGCCGTACTTAAAAGCCCTCCAATTATGATACTCGACGAAGCCACTTCGGCATTAGATACCGAAAGTGAAAGAGTTGTACAAGTTGCTTTAGAAAATATGATGAAGAACAGAACATCAATTGCTATAGCGCATAGGCTTTCTACTATTCAGAATGCTGATGAAATCGTGGTTTTAAAGCAAGGTGAAATTGTTGAGCAAGGGCAACATAAAGACCTTATTGCTAAAAATGGTACTTATAAAAAGTTAGTAGAAATGCAAAGTTTAGAATAAAAGCTTATACCTATTAAAAACAAAAAAAGGATAGAGATTTGGGTTTCTATCCTTTTTTTTATTCATTGCTAGACTTGGGGACGACTAGCAACATAAGTAGGTTTCTGATACAAACATAAAGCAAAAAAATATACTATACAAGAAAAAAATGCATTTAATCGTTATTATCATACACTTAATCGATTAAATAACATTCAAAATACTGATTATCAATCTATTATTCTTTTTGTTAAAATAAAAAAAGTTCGTATTAAACTTTTAGTATATTTAATAGTCTAACAACCAAACTATTTTCTTTGATTGACGAAGTACAGCTTTTAGAACAATTAAAATCTGAAATCTATAAAGAGCAAGCATTTAAAACTTTACTTACGCTCTATAGAGAACGCTTGTATTGGCATATTAGAAACATAGTAAAATCGCATGACGACACAGATGATGTGCTTCAAAACACTTTTATAAAAATTTATAAAAATATTAATACCTTTAAAGGAGATAGCAAACTGTTTTCCTGGATGTATAGAATAGCAACAAACGAATCGATCACTTTTATCAATAAAAATGCGAAACGATTACAGGTAACAAACGAAGAAGTTCAGCAAATAGCCATAAATAATTTAACTACTGATGTTTATTTTGAAGGCGATGCCATTCAACTAAAGCTCCAAAAGGCCATTGCCACTTTACCACAAAAGCAACAATTAGTTTTTAATATGAAGTATTTTGAAAATATAAAGTATAAAGACATGTCTGATATTTTAGAAACCAGCGAAGGTGCTCTAAAGGCTTCCTATCATATCGCAGTAAAAAAAATAGAAGACTACTTAACTAAAGATTAAACCTTTAAGCATTTATTTAGTCAAATAATCAAATGAAAAACAATAAGTTACATAACATAAAAGCTTCAGGATATAAAACTCCAGAGCACTATTTTGAGTCTTTTGATGATAGACTTTTAGATAAATTAAAAGAAAACAATACATTAAATGCTATTGAATCTACGGGGTTTAAAGTTCCCGGTGATTATTTTGAAACTGTTAATAATAAAATTTTAAGTAATCTTGATAACAAAGACGAAACCAAAGTAGTCGCTTTATTTTCGTGGAAGAAAATGGGCTACGCTTCAGCAGTTGCAGCAAGTTTAATACTCCTGTTTAATGTTATTTTTAATACTCCGGAAAAAGTAACGTATGAGTCGTTAGAAACGGCATCTATCGAAAACTATTTAGTAGAAGAAGACTTTACAAGCTATGAGTTTGCATCGTTATTAACTGAAGAAGAGCTAAATTCGGAAGCATTTATTAACACAACTATTTCAGAAGAATCTTTAGAAGATTATTTGTTAGAAAATGCTAACATTGAAGATTTACTTATAGAATAAAAACACAGAATCTTGAAAAACTTTAAATAGATGAAAAAAATTATAATAACATTTCTTTTTGCAGCTTTAACCTTAACTGCTTTTTCGCAAGGAAAAGAACGAAAAGAACGTATTAAAGCCCTTAAAGTGGCTCATATAACAGAAAAATTAGATTTAACTGAAAAAGAAGCACAGCAATTTTGGCCTGTATATAATGCTTATGACGAAAAAATGGGAGCCTTAAGGCATGAAAAGATTAGAAAAATTCGTCAAGAAATCAAACAAAACTACAGCACGCTAACTGATAAAAAAGCACAAGAATTGCTAAACAGGCTGGCTGATGCTGAAAACAGTATCCATAACGAACGCGTTACGTTAGCCACAAAGCTAAAAACAATAATTTCTCCTAAAAAAATACTCTTATTAAAAGTTGCTGAAGAAGACTTTAAAAGAAAACTTTTTGATCAAATTAAAAAACGGCATCACCAAGGAGGTAAAAGAAATTAAAGCAACTGTTTAAAAAGCATCATTCTGAATGAGATGAAGAATCTCTTTGTATATTATAGATCTTTTTATCTGTGAAATAAGATGCTTCACTATGCTTTGATATCACTCTTTCCTGGCAACTCCTTTTTATTCCTTAAACGTTAGCTTAGAAACCCTTCCGGCACCAGCCGCATAAGCCACACTATCGTTTAAAAACCGAATGGTATAAAAGCTCTCGTCACTTAAATGTACCCAGGTCGTTCCGGAATCGTTACTATAATCTATACCTTTAAAACCAATGGCCACTAATTCCTTACCTGCTCTGTTGGGTATGTACTGCACACAACTTCTGTATCCCGGGTTTTGGTTTTCCGCCACTAATTCCCAGGTTTTTCCGCCATTAGTTGTTCTTATTTTATTTGCTGCGTTGTCGTCTGGTTTAGTATAATCGCCCCCAATAGCAAACCCATTACGTTCGTCGTAAAAATCAATAGAATAAATCCCTTCGGTGTCTTTTTCTTTAACAATAGGTGTATCAAAGACCTCCCAGGTGTTGCCCTTATCTGGTGAATAATAAACACGACCAGCGGTAGTTGCTACCCAGGTTTTATTGCCTACAATGGCAATATTGGTATCACTAGCTGCAAAGGCCCCCTCATTTTCTGTTCCTTTTGGCAAATCATCACATAGCAATTTGTTCCAGGTTTGGCCTCCATCCCGGGTAATTATAACACTTAAGCAACCATCGGTTGAATCTCCAATAGCAATGCCCTCTTCATCATTCCAAAAATCCATAGAATCGTAAAAGGCTTTGGGGTGATTTTCCTGATAGACTATTTTTGATTTCTCAACATCAGCATCAAGACTATACAATAAAGCCGGAGACCCAATACTAAAACCAAATCCATGCTTTTCTGATACAGCCAAGGCTCTAAAATTTGGTATGATAGAATCATTAGTGATTATTATCGGATAAATAACACCTTCTTTAAAATGTTCAGAGAAATCATTCTTCCTATCTGCATTAATAATTCCCATATTCCCATTAGATGTTAAAAAAACTAAGGCATTGGGTTTATCAATGTGTTCTATGGCTCGAACATTTAACAAGGAATCTTGTAAAACATGTTCAACTTCAACTTTAGAAATATTTCTCTTTTTAAATATTTCTTCTTGACCAAAAGAAAACAAAAATGTAAAAGAAAAGGCTAATAAACAAAACTCTTTCATGAATTCTAAATTTCCATAAAAATAGAAAAGCAAAATGAATAAACACAAAGCTTTTTAATTTTTAATAAAAATGTTTTATTGTCATATTAAACGCATGTGAGATATCATATAATCTTGCGCTTCATAATAAAAGGTAAATTATTAATTCTCTTATCAGATATCTCCTTAGGTCGAAATGACTAACCCTCATACTTCCTCTTTTAATATATCAATATGCCTTTGTAAACGCTTTATATCCAAAGCAATAGTACCATTATAAACCCCGCGGATATAACCTTGCTTATCAACTAAAATAAAGTTTTCGGTGTGTATAAACTCATCTACATTTTTAGTTTTGGCAAAATCTTCATCAGCGAAATAACCATATCGTGCTATACTATAAATAGCATCTTTATCACCGGTTACCAAATGCCATTTTTTAGAGCTGATCTCATTTTTTATACTGTATGCTTTCAGTTTTTCAACAGTATCTACCCAGGGCATCACAGTATGAGATAGCAACATAATATCGTCATCATTTTTATAAGTTTCCTGTAGGCTACTCATATTTTTTGTAAGTTTTGGACAAATCCCCGGACAGGTTGTAAAAAAGAAATCTGCTACGTATATTTTTCCTTTATAAGTGCTATTTGTAATATGCTCTCCGTTTTGATTTATAAATGAAAATAAAGGAATTTTATGTGTCCCCTTTTCCCATTCTGGAGTAAAATCGGCATTATTAAAATATGGCAAAAACTTAGTTTTTAAAGTTTCTCTCTTGCTTTCTTTGCAGCTAAACAAGACAATTACTAATACCATTAAAATGTAATGTTGCATGCGTTTATATTTAAAATAAAAATCATTTGACTTCATGGCTATCAACAGTTACCTGGTAACATTTTTTTAATCCTATTAAACCAAAACGTTCGCCATTTACAACCTCATAATTTGCCTTTATCTTTCCTGTTATGTCCCAAAGGTTTTGACTTCCCTTTTCTTTTCCGTTTTCATAATTAAACGCTTTAAAAAGCGGTCCTGTTTCGTACCATTCTTTTACACTTCCATCGTATTCCCCTTTTTCATTAAAATGATATTCAAATTTTAAATTCCCGTTGTTCCACCAAGCTTTATGGATTCCTGCTTTTTTACCTTTTAAATAATAACGTTTAACTATTAAATTCGCATCAACATTCCAATGCTTTTCAAAACCGTGCTTTTTTCCATTTTTATATTCTATATAGGATTTAAATAGCTTGTTTTCAAAATATGTTATTAAACCCCCGGAAAAAGGGAGCCTATTATAGTACAGTATTCCATTTTTGAGTTTAATATCTGGGTGTGATGCATCGATAATTACATGGTCGTGTACAGAATTACAAGACACACAAATACAAACAACTAAAAAGGCGATATGTTTTAAACGGGTATACAACTAATTTGATATGTTTCCTGGAGTTCCAAAATATCCATTTCCGTTTATATAAGGGTCGTCTGCTGTGATGTGGTAATGGTAAATTCCGTTTGGAAAATCGGGAGTCGCCGTGGTATGTCCGTGATACTCATCTAAATCTGAAGAGCTAAGCGTAACACCATTCTCAACAGGTCCATAAACAGGAAAACCATCTGACAATAACCCCATAAAAGCATCTTCTCCAAATTCTTGAGTTAAATAGGTTGGTTCTACATGATAATGATACTGAGTCATAGCCGGATGGCCTAACCATTGATCAAAAGAATTAATTTCTCCTGCTAAAGGCGAATTCCCTGCAGCATATTGATTAAAAAACACAACACCATTCCTGGAAATACCAATAGGTCCTAAACTAGTAGCCTGCTTGTTTGTAGCTTCTGCTGGATTTAAGGTTATAGTAAACTCAATATTTTGGGCACCAATTGAACCCGGGTTTTGATTCCAATTAGGGTTTGTTCCATTATAAGCTTCATACAATGGATTACTTGTTGGCCAATACGGACTTGTATGATTTGGTAAATCCTGGGTATTAAATATCACTGTGTTTCCATTAATGGCATATGATAATCCGGTACCTTCAAATTTTGAAAGTACTGGTGTGATATCATAATTTGTATGTGTTACTTCTTCGATAGATTCAGTATCATCTTTTTTTGAACACGATACTATTATTAAAACTAATAGCAAAATTAAACTCAAAGGAAGCTTTAGTGTTTTCATAATTTAAAATTTTACAGGTTCTTAATTCTTGATATTTCAGCTTTTAAGTTTTCTTCAGCCTGGGATGCATCACTACTTAAAGGGAGCTGGGAAGTTTCTAATAAATTAACAGTCTCAAACGGAGAATCTACTAAGTTATACAGGGCTTCTGAAGCATCAGAAAATTTTATATATTTATAGGTATTGTCTCTTATAGCATAATCGAAAGTTCCATTATTATAACCAACCTCAGCATATATGTAATCTCTCGTATTTTCATTAGAAGCAGATAACAAGGATTTAAAACTTTTACTATCACTGATTTCAGAAACATTTAAACCCGCTATTTCTACAATGGTAGAAAACAAATCTGTAGTGTTTATTAACGCATGCTCTGTTGCTCCAGCTCTATCTACATGCTTTCCTGAAATTATCATGGGTATATTTACGCCACCTTGGTAAATACTTCCTTTAGCCCGTTTAGTTGGGTAAGTTTGCACTACTTGATTAGGAGTTCCATTATCCCCAATAAAAATAATGATGGTATGGTTTCGCTGGTCTTCGTTTAGTGCATTTAACAACCGCCCCATTTCTGTATCCATAGCCTCAATAGCAGCCATATAATATGGTGTAGGGTTTGAGTTTATACTCGATTCATCTGATGATAAATCTCCCTGGTAATGCAAATTATTTGGCGGTAAATGAAACGGTGTATGCGGGGCATTATAAGCTAACCATAAAAACCAAGGTTGAGACTGATTCTCTATCCAATCTATGGCTAAATCTGTAAACTTTGTTGTTGTATATTCATTAGAATTAGACGTTTGCCCATTTTGCGTTAAGTTCCAATCAGTATATGATTTTACACCGCCACTTAAAACACCTGCATAATATCCAACACCCATAGCATGTGGATGGTTAACATTTTTCGACAAATGCCACTTTCCAATAACTGCATGATTATATCCGGAGTTATTATCGTCTAAATATTTTTGAATAGAGGTTTCTGTAGTAGATAATTCGTCGTCTACTTTAGTAACTTGAGTTCTAAATCCATACTTACCAGTTAAAATACTTGCCCTTGTTGGTGTACATACCGAATAAGACCATGTATTAGTAAATCTTATTCCTTCACTAATCATAGACTCCAGATTTGGTGTATTTGGTTTTATATTCCCAATATCATAACCAGGTGTGGCATCTAACCCCATATCATCAGCAATAACAAGTAAAATATTAGGCTTAACACTATTGGAAACTCCTTCATCTGTTGGACTAGAAATAAGCGTATTATTACTACATGACCAAAGTACTACTACAAAAAACAGAGTATAATAAGTTCGTTTCATTTTTTGGCGAATTTTATATTTAGACCACAGACCAACGAAAAAGTTTAATCCTAAGCAATATTTTTAAACAAATAAACTTTTACCGTACCTTTGCGCTCTTATTAATTTAAAATAGTTTAGATTTAGTTAATAGTAGTACCTGCTTGCTGAATACTGAACACTGAGAACTTAAAAAATGCGATTACACAGAAATTTATGTTTTGCGGTTATTGATGGTTTAACTTTAATTTTCAATGAAGGGAAGTATGCCGATAAAGTTATTCAACAACTTTTAAAACGTGATAAACGTTGGGGGGCACGAGACAGAGCTTTTGTTGCAGAAACCACTTATGATATTGTAAGATGGAAACGCTTGTATGCAGAAATTGCTGATGTAAAAGAACCATTTGACAGAGATAACCTTTGGCGTATGTTTGCCGTTTGGGCTACCTTAAAAGGAATAAAATTACCAGATTGGAAATATTTTGAAAGCACCCCATTACGTAAAATAAAAGGGCGTTTTGATGAACTATCAAAAATTAGAAAATTCAAAGAGTCTATTCCAGATTGGATGGATAACATAGGTAGAGAGGAATTAGGCGACACCGTTTGGAGTAAAGAAATTGCAGCGCTTAATCAACAAGCAGATGTTATTTTAAGAGTGAACACACTTAAAACTACCAAAGAAAAGCTTCAGGAGGTATTATTTGATTCAAACATTGAAACGGAGTTTTTAAAAGCTTACCCTGATGCATTAAAATTAAGAGAACGCGCTAATGTTTTTGCTACTGAAGCTTTTAAAAAGGGTTGGTTTGAAGTACAGGATGCCTCATCACAGTTAGTAGCCGAGTTTTTAAATGTAAAACCAGGAATGCGTGTGGTAGACACTTGCGCTGGTGCTGGCGGTAAAACGTTACATATTGCCTCTTTAATGGAAAATAAAGGGCAAATCATTGCTATGGATATTTATAGTAATAAGCTAAACGAATTAAAACGTCGTGCAAAACGAAACGGCGCACATAATATTGAAAACCGTACTATTGTGTCTACCAAGGTTATTAAAAAGCTTTATGATAAAGCAGATCGCGTTTTAATTGATGCGCCTTGTTCTGGTTTAGGGGTTTTACGAAGAAACCCTGATGCCAAATGGAAATTACAACCCGATTTTATTGAAAAAATAAAAACGACACAACAAGAGATCTTACAGCAATATTCTAGAATGGTTAAAGCCGGCGGGCAATTGGTATATGCGACTTGCTCTGTATTACCCTCTGAAAATCAAAAACAGGTAAAAACATTTTTGGCTTCTGAAGCAGGGAAAAATTTCTCTTTAGTAAAAGATAAAAAAGTACTAGCACATCAATCTGGTTTTGATGGGTTTTATATGGCGTTGCTGGAACGCAAAAGCTAATCGTTTTGTCATTCTGAGCAACACAAAAGTGCGACATAAAAACCTTTGTCATAAGTTTTCAGAATATTTCTTCTTACCATAAACTTGTTTCAGGTTTCTATCTTACTTATCTTAGTTTTATGCAACCAAAAAACATTGTATTTCTAGGTAAAAGTATTGACAATTATATCGCCGGGAAAAATGGCGAACTCGATTGGCTAGATATGATTCCCAATCCAGACCAATTGGATATGGGATATAATGACCTTATGAATGAGATTGATGCCATTGTTATGGGAAGAACCTCATTTGAAACTGTACTTGGTTTTGGTATCGATTGGCCATATACCAAACCTGTATTTGTATTAAGTTATTCGATAAAAGAAATCCCTAAAAACCTTAAAGACAAAGTAACTTTACTTAGCGGTAATGAAACAGATGTTTTAGACATTATTCATAAAAAAGGGTTTAATAATTTGTATATTGATGGTGGTAGCGTGGTTCAAAATTTTTTAAAACAAGATTTAATTGATGAATTGAGGTTAACAACCCTACCTATTGTTTTAGGCGATGGTATTCCGTTGTTTGATCTTTTACCAAAAGCTTTAGAGTTTGAGCATACTAAAACAGAGGTATTTTATAATCAGATTGTTCAGAGTTGTTATAGGCGAAAAAAATAAATCATTGAACCATGAATCATGATTTAAAATCTCACCTCTCAAACCATTTAAACGAAACCATTACAAAAGTTTCTTCGGTTTCTGGAGGTGACATTTCTGAAGCTTATAAAATTAACACCCCTACCAACACTTACTTTTTAAAACTAAACAATGCATCAAATGCATTAAGCTTGTTTAAAGCTGAAGCTAAAGGTTTACAACTAATAAACAATACCAATATTATAAAAGCTCCACAAGTTTTAGCATACGATGCTTTTCAGGATTCTGCTTTTCTACTCATGGCGTTTATTGAAAGTAAATCACCATCACCAAAAGATTTTAAAAAACTAGGTGCTCAATTGGGGAAACTACACAAATGCACATCAGAGGATTTTGGTTTAAATCATGATAATTTTATTGGTAGTTTACCACAAAGCAACCAACAGTATAAACATTGGGTAGACTTTTATACTTATGAGCGTTTACTGCCTCAACTTAAGTTAGCACGACAAAAAAAATTACTTTCTAATAATGAGTGTCCGTCTGCAGAAATTATAAAATCCTGTTTAAGCTCACTTTTTAAAACCATAAAATCCTCGCTTTTACATGGCGATTTATGGAGTGGGAACTATTTAATTTCAAAAAACGGCACACCGTATTTAATAGACCCTGCAGTTTATTACGGCCATAACGAAGTAGATATTGCCATGTCTAAACTTTTTGGCGGTTTTGGTAATTCGTTTTACGAGGCATATCATTCTCATTTTCCAAAAGATGAATACACAAAGTCCAGGATAGAAATTTACCAATTGTATTATTTACTAGTGCATTTAAATTTGTTTGGCAGGTCGTATTACGGTTCGGTGGTTTCTATTTTGGAGAAGTATTTTTAATTCGTTTTGATTATAATTCTACACAAAAATATTTTACAGACCCTTCTTCATAGCAATGACACTCATTAAACACTAAACTTATTCTCCCCCTTATCAAGGAGGAGTGGGTTTCAATTTTCAAAAAATTGAAAGACGAGGTGGTTGTATTAGGGATTGAGGTATCTGTTGAAGCTCGCCGACGCAGGAGGAAACGGCTGTCGAAATATTTAGATTCACGAATTCATTAATTTGAAATAAGAATTAATAAGTAAAGTCCAACCCTTCGGGTAACACCCAAACAATAAAAACAGTTGTTGAAAATACTGTTAATAACAGGCTTCGCTTTCGTAAAAAAAGCAATCTTGAATCGTGAAAAAAGTGTATTTTTGCACTTTATTAAACACAACACAAACTAAGACATAATGATTCATTTCTTTGGAAACACAAATAGCAAAGTTTTTGCTGTTCAAACAACAAAAGAATTATCAACCGAAACCATTTCTAAATTAACATGGTTATTTGGCAACCAACCAAAAATTGAACAGGCATCGTTAGATGCTTTTTTTGTTGGACCGCGTGCTGCTATGATAACACCCTGGAGTACCAATGCCGTTGAAATCACTCAAAACATGGGTGTTTCTGATATTATTAGAATTGAAGAATTTCAAGCGGTTTCGGAAGCTTATAAGGATTTTGACCCTATGATTTCTCAAAAATTCAATGGGTTAAATCAGGAATCGTTTACCATAGATATTGCCCCGGAACCTATACTGGATATTGAAGATATTTCGGCCTATAATCAGCAAGAAGGGTTAGCCTTGAGTGATGAAGAAATTGAATACTTAGAAGGGGTTTCTAAGAAAATCGGGCGCCCGTTAACCGACTCTGAGGTATTTGGATTTTCGCAAGCCAACAGTGAGCACTGCCGCCATAAAATATTTAATGGCACTTTTGTAATTGATGGCGAAGAGAAACCGACCTCACTTTTTAAATTAATAAGAAAAACGTCGGAAACCCATCCTAACGATATTGTTTCTGCATACAAAGATAATGTGGCGTTTATAAAAGGCCCTAAAGTAGAACAATTTGCGCCTAAACGTGCCGATGTTCCTGAGTATTACGAAACTAAAGATTTTGAAAGTGTTATTTCTTTAAAAGCAGAAACCCACAATTTCCCAACTACTGTTGAGCCTTTTAATGGTGCTGCAACTGGGTCGGGTGGTGAAATCAGAGATAGACTTGCCGGAGGAAAAGGCTCGTTACCATTGGCTGGCACTGCGGTTTATATGACCTCATATTCGCGCTTAGAAAACAACAGGCCTTGGGAAAAAGCCATGAAAGCACGCGATTGGTTATACCAAACGCCAATAGATATTTTAATAAAAGCATCTAATGGGGCTTCCGATTTTGGAAACAAATTTGGACAACCGCTTATTTGTGGTTCGGTTTTAACTTTTGAGCACGAAGAAGAAGCCCGCAAACTTGGTTTCGACAAAGTAATTATGTTGGCTGGAGGTATTGGCTACGGAAAAGCAGAACAAGCCTTAAAAGCCACCCCAAAGACTGGCGATAAAGTAGTTATTCTTGGTGGCGAAAATTATCGAATTGGTATGGGTGGAGCTGCCGTTTCGAGTGCCGATACTGGTGAGTTTTCATCGGGTATCGAATTAAATGCGGTACAACGTTCTAATCCGGAAATGCAAAAACGTGCTGCTAATGCCGTGCGTGGTATGGTTGAAAGTGATGAAAACCATATTGTTTCTATACACGATCATGGTGCTGGCGGACATTTAAACTGTCTATCAGAATTGGTAGAAGATACTGGCGGATTGATTGATTTAGATAAACTTCCTGTGGGGGATCCTACCTTATCGGCCAAAGAAATTATTGGTAACGAATCTCAGGAACGCATGGGATTAGTTATTTCTGAAGTGCATAAAGCACATTTACAGCGTATTGCAGACCGTGAACGTTCGCCAATGTATACTGTTGGTGAAGTTACAGGAGATCATCGCTTTACTTTTGAGTCTAAAACCAAAGGTGATAAACCTATGGATTTTGCTTTAGAGGATATGTTTGGAAGCTCCCCTAAAACCATAATGACCGATAAAACAGTTAATAGACATTATAAAAACACCGAATACCATTCTGATAATTTTCACGAGTATTTAGAGCAATTATTGCAGTTAGAAGCTGTAGCTTGTAAAGATTGGTTAACCAATAAGGTAGACCGTTGTGTTGGTGGTAAAGTAGCGAAACAACAATGTGTTGGGGCATTACAATTACCACTAAATAACCTTGGTGTGATGGCTTTAGATTTTAAAGGAAAAGAAGGTATTGCCACCTCCGTTGGTCATGCACCAATTGCCGGATTAATTGACCCTGCAGCCGGTAGTGTAAATGCTATTACCGAAGCCTTAACCAATATTATCTGGGCCCCTTTAAAAGATGGATTAAAAAATGTATCGCTCTCTGCAAACTGGATGTGGCCCTGTAAAAATGAAGGTGAAGATGCGCGTTTATACACAGCAGTTGAGGCGGTTTCAGAATTCTCTATAGATTTAGGAATTAATGTGCCTACAGGAAAAGATTCGCTTTCTATGAAGCAGAAATACCCGAATGAAGAGGTTATTTCTCCCGGTACGGTTATTATTTCGGCAGCAGCCCATTGTACAGATATAAATAAAGTGGTTGAGCCTGTTTTTAACACCAATGCAGGTGATATTTATTACATTAATATCTCTCAAGACCTCTTTAAATTGGGAGGAAGTTCATTCGCTCAAGTTTTAAATAAAATAGGTAACGAAACCCCTAAAGTACAAAATGCCACTTATGTCAAAACCGTTTTTAACACCATTCAACAATTAATAGTTGACGGACAAATTGTTGCCGGACATGATGTGGCTTCTGGTGGTTTAATTACAAGCTTATTAGAACTCTGTTTTGCCGATAATAATATTGGGGCGGCATTAGATTTATCTGCTTTAAATGAAAAAGATTCGTTCAAAATTCTATTTGCTGAAAATGCAGGTATTGTTATTCAGTCTAAAGATGCTGCCATTGAAAAAGTACTTTCTGATGCGCATATCGAATTCTATAATATCGGAAAAGTTACTGAAAGTGATACCTTAAGCATCATCAATCAAAATGAGGTCTTTACGCTAACAGTCTCAAGATTGAGAGATGTGTGGTATAAAACCTCTCTTCTACTCGACCAAAAACAAACAGCAAATGGATTAGCAGATGCTCGTTTTGAAAATTATAAAAATCAGCCATTACAATATACATTCCCAAGTCACTTTACTGGAAAATTAGTAGATGTCACTTCGAGTGATTCGCCAAAAGTAAATCGTAGCGAGAAGCCAAAAGCCGCTATTCTTCGCGAAAAAGGCAGTAACTCTGAGCGTGAAATGGCAAACGCCATGTATCTAGCTGGTTTTGATGTAAAAGATGTGCATATGACCGATTTAATTTCTGGTCGTGAAACACTGGAAGACATCCAATTTTTAGGAGCTGTTGGAGGCTTTAGTAACTCTGATGTTTTAGGGTCTGCAAAAGGTTGGGCAGGCGCTATTAAATACAACGAAAAAGCTAATAAAGTGATTAGCGATTTCTTTAAGCGTGAAGACACTTTATCGGTTGGAATTTGTAACGGGGCGCAATTATGGATGGAGCTAGATTTAGTTAATCCAGAACATGAGGTTCACGGTAAGCTAACCTATAATGATTCTGGAAAACACGAAAGCGCCTTTACCTCTGTAAAAATTCAAGAGAATAATTCGGTGATGCTTTCTTCTTTAGCAGGCACCACTTTAGGCGTTTGGATTTCACATGGTGAAGGTAAGTTTGATTTACCATACTCAGAAGACAGATACGATATTTGCGCAAAATATAGTTACGAAGGCTATCCACACAACCCGAATGGCTCTAAATTTAACACAGCCATGATGTGTGATAAAACGGGGCGTCATTTAGTAACCATGCCGCATATTGAGCGTTCTACATTTCAATGGAATTGGGCACATTATCCAGAAGGACGACAAGACGAGGTTTCGCCTTGGTTAGAAGCTTTTGTTAATGCCAGGAATTGGATTGAGAAACAATAAAATAAAATCTTATATAAAAAACGCCTTTGGTTAAAATTACTTGAAGAGTTTTTTAGTCTTAAACAAATATGCTTTCTGTAGCATGAGATATGCTATTAGTCTAAAAAACATGACATTAATTTATATTATTTTTAACTTGTAATGAGTTACAAAATATTCTATGCAAATTAATTTCATTTCTCTTATAAGTAAAAAGAGCATCAATTTACTTATTTTACTAATAAGTCTGCAATGCTTTTCACAAAACAAACCTAACGTCATTATTATTTATACCGACGATCAAGGTTCAATCGATTTAGGCAGTTATGGCGCCTCAGATATTTACAGCCCTAATATCGACAAGCTTGCTAAAGAAGGCACACGATTTACTCAAGCCTATGTTGCAGCACCTGTATGTGCGCCATCAAGAGCCGCATTATTAACGGGTAAATATCCTCAAAATGCCGGAGTAACCAATAACACATCTCATGTTCCAGATTCTCATGGTATGCCAAACGAGCAATATACACTTGCTGAGCTTTTTAAAGATCATGGCTATAAAACCGGTCATATAGGCAAATGGCATTTAGGCATGAGCAAAGAAACGTCTCCTAATGCACAAGGTTTTGATTACTCCTTCGGGCATTTACGAGGTTGTATTGATAATTACTCGCATTATTTCTTTTGGGCCGGACCAAACATTCATGATTTATACGAAAATGGCAAAGAGGTATTCTATGACGGGCAATATTTTCCTGATTTAGCATCAAACAGAGCTCTCAAATATGTAGAAGACAATAAAGCCGATCCGTTCTTTATGTACTACGCTATTAATATGCCGCATTACCCCTATCAACCCACAAATAAGTGGAGAGATTATTACAAAGATGTTGAAAAACCTAGAGGTGATTATGCTGCATTTATTTCAACCATAGATGAACGCATTGGCTTTTTAATAGATAAGTTAGAAGAATTAGGCATCAGAGATAACACTATAATCGTGTACCAATCTGATAATGGGTACTCCACCGAAACAAGAGCTTTTAACGGTGGTGGAAACTCTGGTCCTTACAGAGGTGCAAAAAGTAGCTTGTTTGAAGGTGGTATAAGACTTCCAACAATAATCAGCTGGAAAAATAACTTACCAGAAAATATTATTAATAATGAGTTTTTGGTAAATATAGATTGGGTGCCTACTTTAGCTCGTCTTTGTGGTCTTAAAGACCCGCCAAAAAATATTGATGGTATGGATCTATCAGAAATGATTAAAACTCCAAAAACAGCTTCACCAAGAACCCATGCCTTTTGGAAATACGGCAATCAGTGGGCCGTTAGAAAAGGCAATTGGAAGCTTATGGGTTACCCTAAAGACACCTCTCATAAAGGAGAGTTAGATATAGAAAACGATGCTTTATTCTTATCCAATCTCGGTGATGATGTTTCGGAAATGAAAAAATTTAGTAACTAAATACCCAAAGGTAGTTGAAGCATTAAAGCATGAGTATTTACTATGGGAACATGGATATGAAGAAGATATTCCAAAAAAAACAACAGCTATTAATCATCTAGGAAAAGACAAAAATATAAGTGCCATAAAAAAACTAAATAGCAGATATAAAAACACTAAAGTTCTTGTTGATGGCAAGCGCGGATATGTTGATTATAGTTCGGGACAATGGATTGGACAGGAAGGAAAAGATTTAGAGTTCGTAATCGATCTCAATTCCAGTACAGCCATTTCAGAAATAATCCTGGGCTATTTACATAATCCATCAAATTGGGTGTTTAGTCCTAAACGGTTTGAAGTAAGTTTTTCAAATGATGGTATAGCATTCAGTAATTCTCTATCATCAAAGCATTCAACAAAAGTGAATGCTAAAAATAGCTTTATCGATACCTTAACTTTACATACTAAACAAAAAGCTCGGTTTATAAAAGTAAATATAAAAGGGATAAAAAAGATTCCTGAAGGACACCCTGGTGTAGGAAATCCGGGATGGATTTTTATTGATGAAATAATAATCAACTAATTAAAACAATCAAAATGAAAAAGAATTTATTTAGCCTAACATGGGTTCTTGTTGCCTTACTATCAGCTTGTAAATCAGAAGACAAACAAGATTCAATAAAACCAAATATTCTTTTTATTATGTCGGATGACCACACCTCGCAAGCCTGGGGAATTTACGGTGGTATCTTAAAAGGTCATGTTCAAAATACAAACATTAGCCGATTAGCCGATGAAGGTGTTGTATTAAATAATGCTTTTTGTACCAACTCTATATGCGTACCAAGTAGAGCCAGTATCCTTACTGGACAATATAGCAATCTAAATGGTGTATATACATTGAGTGATGCTTTAAATCCTGACAGTCTAAATATAGCCAAAGTACTTAATAAAAATGGTTACCAAACGGCTATTATTGGCAAATGGCATTTAAAAAAAGAACCTAGCGGATTTGATTATTATAATATCTTACATGATCAAGGACGCTATTGGGATCCCATTCTAAGAACTTCAAAAAATTTTCATAAACCATCAGAAGAATGGGATGTACATAAAGGATTTTCTACCGATGTAATCACACAGTTATCTATAGATTGGTTAAATCAAAGAGACCCGGAGAAACCATTTATGCTAATGACTCATTTTAAAGCTACCCACGAGCCTTTTGATTTCCCTGAGCGTTTTAATGATTTGTATAAGGGAATTGAAATTCCTGAACCCGCTTCATTATTTGAATTCTCTCCGGAAACTTCAGGACGTAGCTTTCCTGGTCAACAATTGGAAAACTTGAGTTGGAGATACGAACAAGCATCAAACGATCCTGATAAGTGGTGGTGTAAGTACCCCGGATTACCATTTTACACCAAAGGTATGGACTCTGTTTCAGCTCGTAAAGCAACGTATCAAAAGTTCATTAAAGATTTTATGCGATCTGGAGCGGCCATTGATGATAATATTGGTAAGCTTTTAGATTATTTAGAAGCATCGGGTTTAGCAGAAAATACCGTTGTAATTTATACAGCAGATCAAGGCTACTTTCTTGGCGAACACGGATTCTTCGATAAACGTTTAATATATGATGAATCGTTACGTATGCCATTTGTAGTTAGATATCCTAAAGAGGTTCCGGCAGGAAAACGAATTGATGATATTATTTTAAACATTGACTTTCCAGCATTGTTTGCCGACTACGCCGGTGTTAAAAAGCCAGCATCTTTCCAAGGGCAAAGTTTTAGAGAAAACTTAAAAGGGCATACGCCTGATAACTGGAGACAAGCTGCATATTATAGATATTGGACAAACCACGCCAAAAGACCCGGGCATTTTGGAATTAGAAATAAACGATACAAACTTGCACTTTTTTATGGGCAATCGTTAGACATGACTGGTTCGTCAAAAGAAAGCACAGAACCGGCCTGGGAATTTTATGATTTAGAAAAAGACCCTAATGAAAACCACAATGCTTATAGCGATCCTGCCTACTCAAAGATAATCAAGGACATGAAAAAAGAGCTAATAAAACTGAGGGAAGCCTATGGTGATACTGATAAAAAATACTCACAGCTTCAAGATATTTTTAAAACCCACTGGAATTAACGCTTTTTTCATACTATTTGAAAATCACTTTTAATTTCATACTTTGCAAGACTACTAAGTTAAAATAGCAAATGGCAGAGATTACAAGAATTTTTGATTTTCCTTATTATCAATTAGAAACATACAATTTAGAAAAAGCATTCACCACAAAATACAATGGAGAATGGAAATCAATATCAAGCCAGGAATATATAGACCAAGCTAATGCTATAAGCAGAGGGTTATTGCAATTAGGTGTACAGGCAAATGATAAGGTTGCAGTTATTTCATCAACCAATAGAACAGAATGGAATGTTTTAGATATAGGGGTTTTGCAGGTAGGTGCTCAAAACGTACCCATTTACCCAACTATTTCTGCCGAAGATTATGAGTATATTTTAAATCACTCTGAAGCCACATATTGCTTTGTCTCAGATTTAGAAATCATTAAAAAGCTAAATACCATTAAAGGGAACACAAAACTTAAAAATGTATATACTTTTGATGATATTGAAAATGAAAATAGCTGGAAAGAAGTTTTAAAATTAGGCGAAGACCCTAGTAAACAAAATGAGGTAGAGTCCAGGAAAGAAGCCGTAAAGCCAAACGATTTAGCCACCTTAATTTATACTTCCGGAACTACAGGAAAACCTAAAGGGGTCATGCTATCGCATAACAATTTAGTATCTAATGTTTTAGATAGTGAAAAAAGAGTGCCATTCGATTATGGCAAATCCAAATCTTTAAGCTTTCTTCCTGTTTGTCATGTATTTGAACGTATGATTTTATACTTATACCAATACTGTGGAGTAGAGGTCTATTTTGCCGAATCTATAGAAGCCATGAGTGATAATCTCAAAGCGATTAAACCCAATGTAATGACTGCAGTTCCGCGATTATATGAAAAAGTATATGATAAAATTATAGCAAAAGGAAGTGATTTAACCGGAATTAAAAAGAAACTTTTCTTTTGGGCAGTCGAGTTAGGTTTAAAGTACGAACCTTATGGTAAAAATGGTTGGTGGTACGAAAAACAACTAAAACTAGCCAGAAAACTTATTTTTAGTAAATGGAAAGAAGGCCTTGGTGGTAATTTAGACTTAATGGTATCTGGTAGTGCAGCATTACAACCAAGGTTAACACGCATATTTGCTGCTGCAGGAATGCCTATTATGGAAGGTTATGGGCTAACCGAAACGTCGCCAGTAATATCAGTAAACGATCAACGTAATGGCGGATTTAAAATTGGAACTGTAGGCAAAGCCATAAGCAATGTTGAAGTAAAAATTGCTGAAGATGGTGAGATTTTGGTTAAAGGTCCAAATGTTATGCTAGGCTATTACAAAGATCCTGAAAAAACAGCCAGCGTTATGACTGGAGATTACTTCCATACCGGAGATATAGGTGAAGTTTGTAAAGAAGGTTTTATAAAAATTACCGATCGCAAAAAAGAAATGTTTAAAACGTCTGGAGGAAAATATGTGGCCCCGGCATTGTTAGAAAATCAATTCAAGCAATCGCGCTTTATAGAACAAATAATGGTTATAGGAGAAGGAGAAAAAATGCCAGCGGCTTTAATTCAATTAAATTTTGAGTTTGTTGAAGCATGGGGAAAACGCCACAATATTATTTTTAAATCTGAAAAAGATATTATTTGTAACGAAATATTGCACGATCGAATTCAAGAAGAAATTGATGATGCAAATAAAAACTTTGGTAAATGGGAACAAATAAAGAAGTTTGAAATTACACCTGATATTTGGTCTATCGATGCCGGACATTTAACCCCAACCATGAAGATGAAACGAAAGGTAATTAAAACGATTTATAAAGACCTTATAGAAAAAATTTACAGACCATAACCTCCTACCCTCTTAACTTCTAATCTAGGAGGTTTTATTTTTTATTAATACGTTAAATTTATCAAATTTATTATGCATGCATAATAAATTTTTTATATATTTGATCCACCAATTTCTCTCAAATGAAAGACAAAACTATTGATTACATATTAAGAACTACATGGCTAACAGTACAAAAAATGTATAATGAAGAAGCTGCAAAGTTTGAAAGTACAATGGCTACTGGATTTACTTTATTAAGTATTGACCCAGAAAAGGGTACACCTTCTACAGCCTTAGGCCCAAAAATGGGAATGGAAGCAACTAGTTTATCAAGAATACTAAAAACCATGGAGGTTCGTGGTTTAATAGAACGCAAATCGAATCCTAATGATGGTCGTAGCGTACTTATTCATTTAACCGAATTTGGCCGGGAAAAAAGAGCATATTCTAAAGAAAAAGTGCTCACTTTTAACGATGCTATTAGAAATAATATTGCCTCAGAAAAGCTGGATCATTTCTATGAAGTAGCCGAATTAATCAATGACATGGTAACGAATAAAAAAATATACAATCAAAGCAACGATAAGTAGTTTAAATAAAATGAGCAAACGCAGAATTAAAAAAATAGCCATCATTGGTTCAGGAATTATGGGAAGTGGTATCGCTTGTCATTTTGCGAATATTGGTGTTGATGTTTTATTATTAGACATCATACCTAGAGAACTTAATGAGAAAGAAAAAGCTAAAGGCTTAACTTTAGAAGACAAAGCTGTAAGAAACAGATTAGTTAACGATGCATTGACTGCTTCTATAAAATCTAAACCTGCACCACTCTATCATGCTTCCTTTAAAAATAGAATTACAACAGGTAATCTTGAAGATGATATTGCTAAAGTGGCAGGTGTTGATTGGATTATGGAAGTAGTGGTTGAAAGACTTGACATAAAACAACAAGTTTTTGAAAAATTAGAAAAACACAGAACACCAGGAACCTTAATCACATCCAACACTTCTGGTATTCCTATTAAATTTATGAGTGAAGGTCGTTCTGAAGATTTCCAAAAACACTTCTGTGGAACACATTTTTTCAATCCTGCTCGTTATTTAAAATTATTTGAAATTATTCCTGGCCCAAAAACGGATGCTTCGGTATTAGAATTTTTAAATGGTTATGGAGCGCAATTTCTTGGCAAGACTTCGGTTGTTGCTAAAGATACACCTGCATTTATTGGAAACCGAATTGGGATTTTTAGTATCCAGAGTTTATTTCATGCCGTAAAGGATTTAGGTCTAACTATCGAGGAAGTCGATAAACTATCTGGTCCAGTAATAGGCCGTCCTAAATCGGCTACTTTCAGAACTGTTGATGTTGTTGGACTAGACACTTTAGTACATGTTGCAAATGGAATCGCAGAAAACTGTAAAGATGATGAACGTATAGAGTTATTTAAACTGCCGGATTTCATCAATACCATGATGGAAAACAAATGGTTAGGAAGTAAAACAGGCCAGGGTTTTTATAAGAAACATGTTTCAGCAGAAGGTAAAAAAGACATTTTATCTCTGGACTTAAATACTTTAGAATATAGAGCAAAGAAGCGCGCAAAATTTGCCACTTTAGAAATGACGAAAACTATTGACAAGGTAGTTGACCGATTTAAAGTTTTAGTAAAAGGAAAGGATAAAGCAGGTGCATTCTACAGAAAGAGTTTCGCTGCATTATTTGCTTATGTTTCAAATAGAATTCCAGAAATCACTGATGATTTATATAAAATCGACGATGCTATGAAAGCTGGATTTGGATGGGAACATGGTCCTTTTCAAATTTGGGATGCTATTGGTGTTGAAAAAGGAATTGAAATGATGAAGGCCGAAGGCTTAGAACCTAATGCTTGGGTAAACGATATGTTAGCTTCAGGAAATTCATCGTTCTATACGATTAAAGATGGTGCAACATATGCTTATGATATTCCGAAGAAATCTCAAGAAAAAATCCCTGGTCAAGACAGCTTTATCATATTAGATAATATCAGAAAATCTAACGAAGTATTTAAAAATTCCGGGGTAGTTATTGAAGATCTGGGAGATGGTATACTTAATGTAGAGTTCCAATCTAAAATGAATACCATAGGTGGCGATGTCCTTGCAGGATTAAATAAAGCCATAGATATAGCAGAAAAAGATTTTGCTGGTTTAGTAGTTGGTAATCAAGCTGCTAATTTCTCTGTCGGAGCCAATATTGGTATGATTTTCATGATGGCTGCCGAACAAGAATATGACGAGTTAAATATGGCTATCAAATATTTCCAGGATACCATGATGCGTATGCGCTACTCTTCTATTCCAACTGTAGCTGCGCCTCACGGAATGGCTCTTGGTGGTGGTTGTGAGTTATCAATGCATGCAGATAAAGTTGTAGCCGCTGCAGAAACTTACATTGGGCTGGTAGAGTTTGGTGTTGGTGTGATTCCTGGTGGTGGAGGTTCTAAAGAAATGACTCTAAGAGCTCAAGATACTTTTAAAAAAGGAGATGTGGAGTTAAATACACTTCAAGAATATTTCCTCACCATTGGTATGGCTAAAGTAGCGACCTCTGCTTACGAAGCATTTGATTTGGGCATTCTCCAAAAAGGAAAGGATATAGTAGTTGTTAATAAAGACCGCCAAATAGCTGTTGCTAAACAACATGCCAAATTAATGGCAGATATAGGCTATACACAACCTGTAAAACGTAAAGACATAAAAGTTCTTGGTAAACAAGCTTTAAGTATGTTCTTGGTTGGTACAGACTCGATGGAAGCAAGCAACTACATTAGTGAACACGATAAAAAAATAGCCAACAAACTGGCTTATGTAATGGCAGGTGGAGATTTATCTGAACCTACTTTAGTAACTGAACAATATTTATTGGATTTAGAACGTGAAGCCTTTTTAAGCTTATGTACAGAACGCAAAACTTTAGAAAGAATCCAACACATGTTAACCAAAGGGAAACCGTTACGTAATTAAAATTACTAAGCTATTTGCCTTTAGCCTATAGCTATTGGCATATTTTGATAAACAATTAGAGATGCTAGAAGCCAAAAGCTAATAGCTAAAAGCACAAAAGATGAAAACAGCATATATAGTAAAAGCATATAGAACTGCCGTAGGTAAAGCTCCTAAAGGCGTGTTTCGTTTTAAAAGAACAGATGAATTAGCTGCCGAAACCATCAAATATATGATGAAGGAATTACCCCATTTAGATCCTAAGCGTATTGACGATGTAATTGTAGGTAATGCCATGCCAGAAGGCTCTCAAGGACTAAACATGGCACGTTTAATCTCTTTAATGGGATTAGAAGTCATTGATGTTCCCGGGGTAACTGTGAATCGTTTTTGTTCTTCTGGAGTAGAAACTATTGGTATGGCTACAGCAAAAATTCAGGCAGGAATGGCCGATTGCATTATTGCCGGTGGTGCTGAAAGTATGAGTAGCGTACCCATGACAGGCTTCAAACCTGAATTAAATTATGATGCCATTGTAAAAGCTGGCCATGAAGATTACTATTGGGGCATGGGAAATACAGCTGAAGCTGTTGCCAACCAATTCAAGGTTTCCCGAGAAGACCAAGATGAATTTGCATACAATTCTCATATGAAAGCTTTAAAGGCACAAGCTGAAAATCGCTTTCAAGACCAAATTGTACCTATAGAAGTTGAACAAACATACATTGATGCGAATGGGAAGAAAGCAACAAAATCATATACGGTTACTAAAGACGAAGGCCCTAGAAAAGGAACAAATAAGGAAGCCTTAGCAAAACTAAGAGCTGTATTTGCTCAAGGAGGAAGTGTAACTGCCGGTAACTCGTCTCAAATGAGTGATGGTGCAGCATTTGTAATGGTTATGAGTGAAGCTATGGTTAAAGAGTTAAATCTTGAACCTATAGCCAGAATGGTAAACTATGCAGCTGCAGGTGTAGAACCAAGAATCATGGGAATTGGACCTGTAAAAGCTATTCCTAAGGCATTAAAACAAGCAGGGTTACAACAAGATGATTTAGAATTAATAGAGTTAAATGAAGCTTTCGCTTCTCAATCGCTGGCAGTAATTCGCGAGTTAGATCTAAATCCAGATATCATAAACGTAAATGGTGGTGCCATCGCACTTGGGCATCCACTTGGTTGTACAGGCGCAAAATTATCAGTTCAATTATTTGATGAAATGCGCAAACGAGATATGAAAGGAAAGTATGGTGCAGTTACTATGTGCGTTGGTACTGGTCAGGGAGCCTGTGGGGTTTTTGAGTTTCTCTCTTAAGATGATAAGAAATTAGAAATAAGAGGTTAGAGATGAGTACAAGAAAGAAATATCATCATCATAATTTAAAAATTTGGCAGCTTGTAACGGAACTAATGAAAAATATTTACGATTTAACATCAGATTTCCCAAAGAGAGAAGATTACAGGCTAACTTCTCAATTAACAGGGTATGCTGTATCAATACCATCAAATATTGCCGAAGGGTCTGCTAGAACTGGTAAGGCATTCAGTACTTGTTTAGATTACTCATTGAGTGCTTCTTTTAAATTAGGAACACAACCAATAGCTGCCCTTCATGCTAAATACATTTTAGAAACACAGTTTGAAAAATTAAACGATAAAAACAACGAATTTCAAAGAATGATTATTGGTTTTATGGGAAAACTTTAGAAGCTTAGCTTCTAATTTCTCACCTCTAATTTCTTAAATTAAATTAAAGACTTAAAACTTACAAAATTATGGCAAATATAGAAAATAAAGATATTCTTCGTGGCGGACAATTCCTTGTAAAAGAAACCAACTGCGAGGATGTATTTACTCCTGAAGATTTTTCAGAAGAGCAACAAATGATGAAAGAAGCGGTTATGGAATTTAATGATCGTGAAATTATTCCTCATAAAGACCGATTTGAAGCTAAAGATTATGCATTAACAGAAGAAGTAATGCGTAAAGCTGGCGAACTAGGTTTTCTTGGAGTAGCAGTTCCCGAAGCCTATGGTGGATTAGGAATGGGATTTGTATCTACATGCTTAACCTGCGATTATATCTCTTCTGGTACAGGGTCTTTTAGCACGGCATTTGGCGCGCATACAGGAATTGGAACGATGCCAATTACGCTTTATGGTACAGAAGAACAAAAGCAAAAGTATGTTCCTAAATTAGCAACTGGAGAATGGTTTGGAGCGTATTGCTTAACTGAGCCTGGAGCTGGTTCTGATGCTAATTCTGGTAAAACAACAGCCGAATTATCTGCTGATGGAAAATCTTATAAAATCAATGGACAAAAAATGTGGATCTCAAATGCAGGGTTTTGTAGTTTGATGATTGTTTTTGCTCGTATTGAAGATGATAAAAATATTACAGGATTTATTGTAGAATATGATCCTGAAAATCCAAACGGTGTAACACTTGGTGAAGAAGAACATAAATTAGGGATTAGAGCCAGCTCTACACGTCAGGTATTTTTTAACGATACGGTAGTACCGGTTGAGAATATGCTATCTGAAAGAGGTAATGGTTTTAAAATTGCTATGAATGCACTTAACGTTGGCCGTATTAAATTAGCAGCTGCTTGTTTAGATTCTCAAAGAAGAATTTTAACAACTGCAGTAAATTATGCAAATGAGCGTAAGCAGTTTAAAACGCCAATAGCAGACTTTGGTGCTATTAAAACAAAACTGGCACAAATGGCAACAAGTGCTTATGCTGGTGAATCGGCAACCTATAGAGCTGCTAAAAACATTGAAGATCGTATCGCTATCCGTGAAGCTTCAGGGAATTCACACCAAGAAGCAGAGCTTAAAGGTGTAGAAGAATATGCTATAGAATGCTCCATATTAAAAGTTGCCGTTTCTGAAGATGTGCAAAATGCAGCCGATGAAGGCATTCAAATTTTTGGAGGGATGGGATTCTCTGAGGAAACTCCTATGGAAGCCGCTTGGAGAGATGCTCGTATTGCACGTATTTACGAAGGTACTAACGAAATAAACCGAATGTTATCTGTTGGTATGCTGGTAAAAAAAGCCATGCGTGGTCATGTAGATTTATTAGGCCCTGCCATGAAAGTACAAGAAGAATTAATGGGAATTCCTTCATTTGAAACCCCAGACTATTCCCAATTATTTTCTGAAGAAAAAGCAATGATTGCTAAGCTTAAAAAAATATTTTTGATGGTAGCGGGTGCTGCCGTTCAAAAATTTGGGCAAGAATTGGAGGAACACCAACAATTATTAATTGCTGCTGCAGATATACTAATTGAAGTATATATGGCAGAATCAGCAGTTTTAAGAACCGAAAAGAATGCAAAACGCTATGGTGAAGAATCGCAATCTGTACAAATAGCCATGTCTAAGTTATATTTATATAATGCTATAAATATAGTTGAAGACAAAGGCAAGGAAAGTATCATTTCTTTTGCTGAAGGGGATGAGCAACGCATGCTATTAATGGGGCTTAAGCGCTTTACAAAATATCAAAACTATCCAGATATTGTAGATTTACGCAATGAAATTGCTGAAAAAGTAAAAGCTGAAAACAAGTACTGCTTTTAGTTTTTAAAAATATTTAGTGACTAACTCAAATGCGAAAAACGTTTCAGAAATAATTTTCTGAAGCGTTTTTTTATTTTATTATCTTTAGAACATCAATCACTTTACAATGAAACTAAACCTGTTTATTTTATTCCTCATACCATTATCGCTTTTTTCACAATCAAACACCCAAAATGAAAAGCGGAATGGAGATATTGTACAAAAGCACATAACTCCTTTTAATACTAGAAATATAGAAGCATTTGCCAAAGCTTTTGACATGGATGTTTTAGTAAGTCTATTTCCTGACGACACTATGTATTTAGGACGTGAAAAATTAAAAGAAAACTACCTCCGTTTTTTTAATAAAAACAAAAAAACCAATGTAAAAGTATTAAACAGAATCGTTCTTAATGATAGGGTTATTGATGAGGAGTTAAGTACCGTAAATTTTACAACAAACAGGCATATTACTATTTATAAAGTCGCAAATAATAGTATAAAATCTATGACCTTTATTAAAAATTCAAAAACGACGTCTAATCCAGAAATCGTTGTAAATAAACAGTTAGAAGCTTATAACAAAAGAGATATTGATGCATTTGTTGAAACTTATACAGATGATGTGAAATTATACAGATTCCCTAATAATTTAATTTCTGAAGGTCATGAAGCTATTAAAAAACAATACGCTTCACTGTTTAAGCGGGCTTCTGATTTAAATGCTCAAATTGTCAATAGAATGGTATTAGGTAATAAAATAATTGATAAAGAAAGAGTAACTGCCAACGGCAAAATCTTTTATGCCATTGCTATTTACGAAATACAGAATGAAAAAATATCAAAGGTAACCTTCATAAAATAGAGCATTAACGATAATAAAGGTTAAAAATATGTCTCAATAATAAACCCCATGATCGTCTTAATAATATATAAACAATTTAAAACGCAAAATCATGAAAACATTTATTGCAATTGTATTATTAATGACCATTTCTTTTTTTAGTCTGTCGTGCAAAGCGCAAACAGAAAAAAGACTCGAGCCCAAATTAGAAAATATTGCCTGGATATCCGGCAATTGGAAAGGAGAAGCCTTTGGAGGAAAAACAGAAGAAAATTGGAGCAAACCATCAGGTGGATCTATGATGGCTACTTTCAAACTAATTAACAATGGAAAAGTATCATTTTATGAAATTGAAATTATTCGAGAAGTAAAAAACACTTTAATTCTACAACTAAAGCATTTTAATAATGACTTGAAAGGCTGGGAAACTAAAAATGAAACTGTTGACTTTCCTTTAAAAGAGATCACTCAAAATAAGGTCGTATTTGAAGGTATGACTTTTGAAAAAGTAAGTACGAACGAAATGAATGTTTATGTAGATATGCACCAAAAAGATGGCTCTGTTGAAACTATAAAGTTTAATTATAAAAAAAATAAATAGTTTTGTTATGCTAAGCTAGTATTCAGAACCTTATAAACCAAGTAACATTATCACTAATAAAACATGCATAACTAACATAAGAATGTCTGTATGAGTGATACGTGTAACAATTGAAAAACAATACATGAAATATTTAATCACTTTTGGTCTTTACTTTCTGTTTTTGTCTGCCTTTTCTCAAACCAGTCAAAAAATCTATAATATCATAGATGCTGTTTCATCTGATAGAATTCAAAAAGACATACAAACGCTTGTAAACTTTGGAACAAGAAATACGTTTAGCGATACGCTTTCTAAAACTAGAGGTATTGGAGCTGCAAGACGTTGGATTAAATCTGAGTTCGAAACTATTTCAAAAAACTGTGGCAATTGCCTTGATGTTTTTTATCAAAAAGATTTTGTAACCAAATCTGGTAATCGTAGAGTACCTCATGATGCCTGGGTTGTTAATGTAGTAGCTATTCAAAAAGGCACCAAGTTCCCAAACCGTTATATTATAATGAGTGGGGATATAGATTCGCGTGCCAGTGATACCATGGATTTTACAACAGATGCTCCGGGAGCAAACGATAATGCTTCAGGAATGGCTGGCACTATTGAAGCAGCTCGGGTGCTTTCAAACTATAAATTTGAAAGTAGTATTGTGTATGTTGGATTATCTGGAGAAGAACAGGGCTTATTTGGTGGTGCTGGATTAGCAAAATATGCAAGAGATAATGGCTGGAATATTATTGGAGTCTTAAATAATGACATGATTGGAAACATTAAAGGTATTGATGGTGTTATAGACAATAGAACTTTTAGAATTTTTTCAGAACCAGTACCTCCTACCGAAACAGAAAAAGAACGAACTTTAAGACGCTTTTACGGCGGGGAAGTTGATGGAGTTTCACGACAGTTAGCACGATATATTCATAAAACCACAAAAACATATATGCCAGAAATGAATCCCATGATGGTTTATAGATTAGATAGATTTGGCCGTGGCGGACACCACAGACCATTTAACGATTTAGGTTTTCCAGGTATCAGAATTATGGAAGCTCACGAAAACTATACCCAGCAACATCAAAATATTAGAGAAGAAAATGGCATAAAATATGGAGACCTTATTGAACATGTAAATTTTGATTATGCAAAAAAGTTAACCACAGTAAATGCTATAAATTTAGCAAGTTTGGCCTCTGCACCGCAACAGCCAAAGAATGTTACTATTGGTGGGGTTGTACAACCATCGGTTAAATTTAAGTGGGATAAGGTAAATGGCGCTATAGGTTATAAAATTTATTGGAGAGATACCACATCACCCACCTGGGATTATAGCAGATATGTTGGTAATGTTTCAGAATTTACTTTGGATGGTATCGTTATTGATAATTATTTTTTTGGTATAGCTTCTGTTGGTAAAAACGGGTTTGAAAGTATTGTGGTTTTTCCAAATAAAGTATTTAGAGATTGACCCAATAATATTAACATTATCTTATGAATCTTTTTAATTAATTTTAGACAAAATTTTTAATAATGAAGTGTCGCTTTCAATTACTATTTGCCTTTATAATACTCCCTTTTATTTCTATTCAAGCTCAAGGCTTAATGACTGAAAAAATGAGTTTCACCCAACAGGACACCTTACGGGGTAGTATAACTCCAGAAAGAGCATGGTGGGATTTAACCTATTATCACCTAGATATAAAAGTGAATCCTGAAGAAAAATTTATTTCAGGAAAAAACACCATTCAGTATAAAGTTTTAGATAGTAATTCTGTTATGCAAATAGATTTGCAATCGCCTTTAAAACTTACTAAAGCTACACAAAACGGAAAAGATTTAAACATAAAACACAATGGAAATGCTCACTTTATTTCGCTTCCCGACAAACAGAATATTGGAGATATTAATAATGTAATTGTTTATTATGAAGGTATCCCAAAGGAAGCCATTCGCGCTCCCTGGGACGGTGGTGTCTCTTGGAAAAAAGATAATAACGGCAATCACTTTATAGCCACATCTTGCCAGGGTTTAGGAGCCAGCGTTTGGTGGCCTAATAAAGACCATATGTATGATGAAGTAGACAGTATGCTTATTAGTGTTAATGTTCCTAAAGATTTAATGAATGTTTCTAACGGCAGATTAAAGCTTGTTGAACAAATTGGAGACACAAAAACTTACCATTGGATTGTAAAAAACCCTATAAACAATTATGGTGTTAATATAAATATTGGCGATTATGTCAATTTTTCTGAAGTTTATGATGGTATGGCCGGAAACTTAAAATTAGATTATTATGTGCTACGCGATAATCTTGATAAAGCCAAAGTGCATTTTAAAGATGCCCCAAAAATGATGAAAGCCTTCGAACATTGGTTTGGACAATATCCTTTTTACGCCGATAGCTTTAAACTTGTAGAAGTCCCTTATTTAGGGATGGAACATCAAAGTTCTGTAACTTATGGCAATCAATACAAAAAAGGGTATTTAGGCAATGACTTATCGGGAACTGGTTGGGGGTTGAAATTCGATTTTATTATTATTCATGAAGCTGGACACGAATGGTTTGCTAATAATATTACTAATAAAGATATTGCAGATATGTGGATTCATGAAAGCTTTACTGCCTATTCTGAGAACCTCTTTTTAGATTATTATTACGGAAAAGAAGCTTCTGCCGATTATGTTATTGGAACTCGAAAGAATATTCTAAACGACAAACCTATCATTGGCTATTATAATGTAAACAAAGAAGGGTCTTCTGACATGTATTATAAAGGCGCAAACATGCTTCATACCTTACGACAGCTTATTGAAGACGATGAAAAATGGCGTCAAATTTTACGTAAAATGAATGTGGAGTTTTATCATCAAACCGTTACTACCCAGCAAATAGAAAACTTTCTATCCAGAGAAACTGGTATAGATTTAACCGCGTTTTTTAATCAATATTTAAGAACCATTCAAATTCCAACTTTAGAATATTCTATTAAGAATAAAGAGTTAAAATATCGTTGGATCAATATTGTTAATGATTTCGACATGCCAGTTCAAATTAAAATTGAAGATCGTGAACAATGGCTTTTTCCTAATGCCGAATGGAAAACAATGCCTCTAAATTCTAATGAGGCTTCTTTTGTGATTGATAGAGATTTTTATATTAACTCAAAAAAAATATAAGCATTTTGGAAATTCCTGAGCTCTATTTTAAAACCGATGTTGCATGGCGTGAATGGCTACACAAAAACCATAATACAACAAAAGGGGTGTATTTAATTTTTTATAAAGTTGAAAACAAAGAACCCTCAATGCGCTGGGAAGAAGCTGTAAAAGTAGCACTTTGTTATGGCTGGATAGATTCAACTGTTAAAAGCCTGGGAAACGGAAAACGCAGACAGTACTTTACACCTAGAAACCCAAAAAGTGTTTGGAGTGCATTAAACAAAAGATATATTACGGGGTTAAAAGCTTCAAATTTAATGCACAAAAGTGGCCTGAAAACAATTAAGCTGGCAAAAGCAAATGGTAGTTGGACGGCTTTAGATGATGTTGAAAATGAAGTTATTCCTAAAGCGCTTCAAGACGAGTTTGATAAAAATGAAGACGCTTTTACAAATTATAAAAGCTTCGCACCTTCCTACAGAAAAGGCTATTTATATTGGTTAAATCAGGCAAAACGTGAAGCCACCAAAGAGCAACGCATTACAGAAATTATAAGGCTTTGCAAAGCAAACATAAAAAATAGAGGGAATTGGTAAATAGTGCTTTAAGTCTATTCTACACGCTTAAGTCCATCTAAATTTTCAATCTTTATTTGCTTACCAATAGTGGCAATTAAACCTTCCTTTTTAAATTGAGATAATACTCGAATAGCAGATTCAGTAGCTGTTCCAACTATATTGGCAAAATCTTCTCTAGAAAGCAAAACACTTAAAGTCCCATCTGGATTAACTCCAAAACTGTCATGTATATAAACCAAAGCTTCTGCTAAACGCTGCCGTACAGACTTTTGAGCCATATTAACAATAACATCATCTGCTTCCTTTAAATCATGCGCCATTTCCTTTAATACCTCGAATGAGAATTTTGAATTCCTTTGTAAGTCTCCAATAATTTCACTTTTTGGAATAAAACAAACCTCCATATCATTTAGAGCCACAGCTTGTAAATTGGAACTCTCATCAGAAATTAAGGAGCGCTGCCCTAATAATTGCCCTTTAACAACCATTTTAACGATCTGGTCTTTGCCATTAGCACTTAATTTCGACAGTTTACAAATACCATCTCTAACACAATAAACGCCATTTAGGGTTTCTCCTTCTTCAAAAATAACATCTCCCTTTTTAATAGTCATTGATGTTTTACAACCAGAAATACGCACTAACTCATCCGTTGTCAATGCCTTAAGAGAATTAAACTGTTTTATTATACATTGTTCGCACTTGCCCATAGCCAAAAATTGATGTTTTGTAAAAATAAATAAAACATGACAAATATCATATTAAATTTTTCAGTAACTTTTAACCTTTGCAACAGGTATAAATGAGCAAATAATAATGAATAAAAACACATGTTTTCACTGTGGTTTAGATTCTACTTCTTCAAAAATCACCTTTGATGATAAATCTTTTTGTTGTAATGGTTGTAAAACCGTTTATGAAATTTTTTCTGCAAACAACTTAACTTGTTACTACGATTTACAGCAAGCACCAGGAACAACACCTAAAGAAATTGAAGGCAAATACAACTTTTTAGATAATCCAAAAATTGTAGAGCAACTATTAGAGTTTAATAATGATGAAACACAAATAATAAACTTATACATTCCTAATATTCATTGTAGTTCTTGTATTTGGATTCTTGAAAACTTAAATAAATTAAATCCCTCAATAAGCTCTTCTATAGTCAACTTTGGCAAAAAAACCGTTAGAGTAACTTACAACTCCGGTAAAACGTCTCTAAAAAAACTTGTTACCTTACTAAGCAGTATTGGGTATGAGCCTTATATAAGTTTGGATGATTATAGCGTTGGAAAAAAACAAATTGACAGATCTCTTATTTATAAACTCGGTATTGCTGGTTTTGCCTTTGGAAATGTTATGTTTCTTTCTTTTCCAGAATATTTCCAGGTAAGTGGATTTTGGATCGAACAATATGCACCGGTTTTTAGATGGCTTATGTTTGCCTTTTCTATACCTGTTGTGTTTTATTCGGCCCAAGATTACTTTATTTCGGCTTACAAAGGGCTTCGTTCAAAAATGTTAAATATAGATGTCCCTATAGTTTTAGGGGTTTTAGTCTTATTCATAAGAAGCTCGTTTGAAATTATTTTTGATATAGGTACTGGTTTTTTTGACAGTTTAACAGGGCTGATCTTCTTTTTATTATTAGGAAAGTTTTTTCAGCAAAAAACATACGCCTTCTTATCGTTTGAGAGGGATTATAAATCGTATTTCCCCATTGGGATTACAAAAATAAATCCCGATAAAAAAGAAGAGTCTATTCAGGTATACGATATAAAAAAAGGAGACAGACTGCTTATTAGAAATGAGGAATTAATTCCTGTTGATTGTATTTTAATTAAAGGCAAAGCGCGAATAGATTATAGCTTTGTTACAGGTGAATCTAAAACAGTTTCAAAACAATCTGGTGATAAACTATTTGCTGGTGGAAAACAAACTTAACGGCACTATTGAAGTAGATGTTTTAAAATCTGTAGAGCAAAGTTATTTAACTCAACTTTGGAGTAACGATGTTTTTAAAGCTGATAAAGAACTGGCCTATACAAACATTACTAACCGTATTAGTAAACGTTTTACTATCGTCATTTTAACCATAGCTTTAATAGCCACTTCATATTGGTTAATTTCAGACTCTAGTAAAGCACTAAATGTTTTTACATCAGTTTTAATTATAGCCTGTCCGTGTGCTATTGCACTTTCAGCACCATTTACTTTTGGAAATATGTTACGCATTTTGGGTAAGACTGAAATTCTATTTAAAAAACGCTTCAGTGTAATTGAGCAATTGTCAAAAATAAATACTATTATTTTTGATAAAACCGGAACCATAACTGCAAATGAAGAAACCGCTATTGATTATGAAGGAACAGCGCTTTCTTTACAAGAAGAGTCGCTATTAAAAAGTACGTTACGAGGCTCTAACCACCCTTTAAGCAGGTCGTTATACCAGCTTTTAAGTGAGCATAACATTGTTTCATTGGATACTTTTGAAGAACATCTGGGTAAAGGTATTGAAGCACAATATAAGCAGGAAAACATTAAAATAGGTTCAGCTCCTTTTGTTGGCTATTCAGCAGATACAGCCACCTTAAATACAACCGTTCACATTAGCACTAATAATACATACAAAGGAAAATTTACATTTTACAATGCTTACAGAAAAGGGCTATCCCAATTATTCAATACTTTAAAAAAAGAATATGATTTAGTTATTCTTTCTGGAGATAATGCCGGAGAAAAAGAAAATTTAACTAAATTACTACCTACAAAAACCAAGTTGTTGTTTAATCAAAAACCCGAGGATAAATTAGAATATATAAAACATCATCAAAGTGAGGGTGCAAAGGTACTAATGGTTGGTGATGGTCTAAACGATGCGGGGGCATTAGCACAAAGTAATGTGGGGATTGCCATTTCAGAAAATGTAAACGTGTTTTCTCCAGCCTGTGATGCCATTTTAGATGCTTCAAAATTCAATCAATTATTCAACTATATAAAAATTTCTAAATCTGCTATAAAAATTATAAAATGGAGTTTTGTATTATCATTCATTTATAACATTATTGGATTATACTTTGCTGTAACAGGTCAGTTATCACCAGTAGTAGCCGCTATATTAATGCCATTAAGCTCTATAAGTATTGTGATATTTACAACCCTTGCAACAAATGTTCTAAGCAGAAAATTAGAATGATTAAAAATAACTAAACATGACATTTGTCATATTTTTTAAAAGTACTTGAAAGTAATTTTGAACCATAACTTCAAATAGGTATGAGCGTTATATATATTTTATTGAGTATCAGTATTATAGTTGCTGTAGGCTTTTTTATTGCATTCATTTATGCAGTGAAGCAAGGGCAATTTGATGATAGCTATACACCTTCTGTCCGTATGCTTTTTGAGGACGAACTAGTTAAAGAACAATCTAAACCATCTATAAATACAAAAAAGACTAATTAATTATTATGGAAGTACAACAGTTTCATTACGATAATAAAATCGTTAAAAATTTCCTCTATGCCACAATAGTTTTTGGCGTTGTAGGAATGGCAGTAGGATTACTACTAGCTTTCATGTTTCTATTCCCAAACCTAACCGATGGTATTTCGTGGTTAAGTTTTGGTCGGTTAAGACCATTACATACCAATGCCGTATTTTTGCCTTTGTTGGTAATGCTATGTTTGCCGGTATTTATTATTCGCTTCAGCGCTTACTAAAAACACGTATGGCCAGCGACCTTTTAAGTAAAATTAACTTTTGGGGTTGGCAGCTTATTATTGTAGCTGCTGCAATTTCTCTTCCGTTAGGATACACAACATCAAAAGAATATGCCGAGTTGGAATGGCCAATAGATATTGCAATTGCACTAATTTGGGTTGTTTTTGGAGTGAATATGATTTGGACTATTTTAAAACGTAGACAGCGCCATTTATATGTAGCGGTTTGGTTTTACTTAGCCACTTTTGTTACTGTTGCTGTACTACATATTTTTAACAGTTTAGAACTACCTGTTAATGGTTTAAAAAGTTACTCGGTTTATGCCGGTGTTCAAGATGCCTTAGTACAATGGTGGTATGGACATAATGCCGTTGCATTCTTTTTAACAACACCGTTTTTAGGATTGATGTACTATTTTGTTCCTAAAGCAGCAAATAGACCGGTATACTCATATAGGTTATCTATTGTGCATTTCTGGTCATTAATCTTTATATACATTTGGGCAGGACCTCATCATTTATTATATACAGCTTTACCTGAATGGGCACAAAACTTAGGTGTGGCATTTTCTGTGATGTTATTAATGCCTTCTTGGGGTGGTATGATAAACGGTTTACTTAACACTTCGTGGTGCCTGGGATAAAGTCCGAACAGACCCAGTTTTAAAATTTATGGTTGTTGCAATTACCGGCTATGGTATGGCAACTTTTGAAGGCCCCATGCTTATCACTTAAAAATGTAAATGCCATTGGGCACACTTTTACAGATTGGATTATTGCACACGTGCATGTAGGTGCTTTAGCTTGGAATGGTTTTATAACATTTGGTATGATTTATTGGTTAATTCCAAGATTATTTAAAACTAAACTATATCTCACTGGGCTTAGCCAATTTACATTTTTGGATTAGGTACTTTAGGTATTATAGTATATGCTTTACCAATGTATGTTGCTGGGTTTGTACAGGCAAGTATGTGGAAACAATTTAACCCAGATGGCACTTTAGTATATGGTAACTTTTTAGAAACCGTTTCTGAAATTATCCCCATGTATTGGATGCGTGCTATTGGAGGTACTTTATACATTGTAGGAATGCTAATCCTGGTTTACAATATTATTATAACTATTATGAACGGTAGTAAAGTTACCGATGAGTTGGCTGAAGCCCCGGCTTTACAAAACGTTTCAAAACGTCGTACCGCTAGTGAAGGATGGCATACTTGGTTAGAAAGACGACCAGTTCAATTAACGTTATTAGCAACTGTAGCCATTTTAATTGGAGGTATTGTTCAAATTGTTCCAACCATTATGGTAAAATCCAATATCCCCACAATAAGCAGTGTACAACCCTACACCCCATTAGAATTAGAAGGGCGTGATATATACATCCGCGAAGGTTGTGTGGGTTGCCACTCACAAATGATTAGACCGTTTAGAAGTGAAGTAGAACGCTATGGCGAGTACTCAAAAGCCGGGGAGTATGTATACGATCATCCATTCCTGTGGGGAAGTAAACGAACAGGACCAGATTTACATCGTGTAGGCGGTAAATATTCTGACAATTGGCATTTAAATCATATGTACGACCCACAGAGTACATCATCAGGTTCAATTATGCCAGCTTATCAGTGGCTTGTTAGAAACGAACTTGATAAATCGCAAACCGAAGCTAAAATGAAAACCATGGTGTCTTTAGGCGTTCCGTATTCTGATGAAGATATAGCAAATGCACAACAAGCCATGACAGATCAAGGCACTCAAATTGAGAAAAAACTTATATACTGATCCTGATTTTGCAAAAACTTATGAAGCCGATAAAAAAGCCGGAGGTGCAGATTTTGTAGAAATGCGTAATCGTGAAATTGTAGCATTAATTGCTTATCTACAACGATTAGGAACCGATATTAAAGTAAACCATTCAGAAACCCGCTCAAAACTAAATATTATGCTAAAATTTGTAAAAAACCATATGGAAAGCATCACAGGGATTGAGATATACCCTATTATTTCCTTACTTATATTTTTTACCTTTTTTGTAGTACTGTTTTGGTGGGTTTTTACTGCTAAAAAAGATTATATAAAAACGGTAAGCAACTTACCATTAGACAACCAAAATCAAACTGAACTATGAGAAATTTAATTCCATCTTGGGTAAGAGTACCTATAGTATTCTTTATCATCTTCGGACTTGTAGAATACTTTGTAGATTCTGGCGAAAAACCAGCATTTATAGAACAACCTATAATATTACTGTTTTTGCTATTAGTATTATTAGTTCTTATAGCTATTGAAGCCATTGTAGCTTCAGTTGATAACATTTTGTATCAAAGTTTAGATGAGGAAGGCAAAGCGAGATACGATGCAAAAAGAAGTAAAGTGCCTGAATTTAAGTGGATAAAAAACACGTACAAAAAATTATTAGGACAAAAGCCTGTTGAAGAAGAACATGAAATCATTTTAGACCATAATTATGATGGTATAAAAGAATTAGATAATAACCTTCCACCATGGTGGCTTTGGGGATTTTATGCAACTATAGTATTTGCAGCAGTGTATTTGTTAAGATTCCATGTATTTAATGGCGAAAATCAATACCAGGAATTAGAAGCTAAAATAGCTCAAGCAAAGTTAGATATTGAAGCGTATAAAAAAACAGCTAAAGACCTGGTAGATTTCAACACAGTTGAATTATTAACTGATGCCTCCGATTTAAAAGCTGGGCAAGGCCATTTTCGAAACCAACTGTGTCGCTTGTCATAAAGCTGATGGTGGTGGTGGTATTGGACCAAAATCTAACCGATAAACATTGGATTTTAGGTGGCGGCATTAAAAATGTTTTTAAAACTGTATCTGAAGGAGGTAGAGATGGAAAAGGTATGATTGCCTGGAAACAAAGCTTAAAACCTGCCGAAATTGCTCAGGTTTCCAGCTATGTTCTACAATTTCAAGGCACAACACCTGCCGAGCCAAAAGCAGCAGAAGGTGATATTTGGGAAGAAACAAACGAATAATATCAATCGACCTACAAGGTATTTTATATCTTGTAGGTTTTGATTAAACAAATTAAGTCTACCCCGGTATAAACTGATTAACAACAGACTATTTTGGAAGCACCAAAAAACGAATCGTTTAGAGACTCAATAGGCACCATCAACGAAGAAGGGAAACGTGCTTGGGTATATCCCAAAAAAACCAAGTGGTAAGTTTTACCAAAAGCGTAAAGTAGTAAGTTATATTTTACTTGCTTTTTTATTCACTGCGCCTTTTATAAAAATTAACGGGAATCAGTTCTTAATGTTTAATATTTTAGAGCGCCGTTACAATATTTTTGGTTTTCCCATTTTGGCCACAAGATTTCCATTTGTTTGTTATTTCAATGATCATTGGAGTTATTTTTATTGCGCTTTTTACCGTAGGGTTTGGTCGTATTTTTTGTGGTTGGATTTGTCCACAAACCATTTTTATGGAAATGGTTTTTAGACGCATTGAATATTGGATTGATGGTGATAGAAACAAACAACGAAAATTAGACAGACAAAAATGGAATGCTGAAAAAATTAAAAAACGCCTTTTAAAATGGTTTGTGTTTTTAGTGATTTCTTTTTTAATTGCTAATGTTTTTCTTGCCTATTTAATAGGAAGCGATAAACTTATAAAGTATATTACTGACGGGCCTTTAGAGCATTTAAGTACCTTACTTCCGCTTATTATTTTTACTGCCGTATTCTATTTTGTATTTGCCTGGTTTAGAGAACAAGTGTGTATTATTGCGTGTCCTTATGGGCGCCTACAAGGTGTATTACTGGATAATAAATCTATAGTAGTTGCTTATGATCATAAGCGAGGTGAAGGTGAAAGCGGTAGAAAAAAGTTTAGAAAAAATGAGGACCGAAAAGCTCTTGGTCATGGCGATTGCATCGACTGTTTACAGTGTGTACACGTATGCCCTACTAATATAGATATTAGAAATGGTACGCAATTAGAATGTGTAAATTGTACAGCCTGTATTGATGAATGCGACCATATTATGGAAAGCATCAATTTACCAAAAGGCTTGATTAGATATGCCAGTGAAAACGAAATAGAGAAAAAAGAAACCTTTAAGCTTAACCGCTAGAATGAAAGGTTATATAGCTGTTCTTGTAATTCTTATAGGTGTTTTAACAGGTATGCTATTACTTAGAAATGATGTAGAAGCCAGAGTATTGCGTTTACCAGGGCAATTGTACGAACATAAAGAAGGGACTATTATTAGCAATGTTTTTACATACAAATTAGTAAATAAAACGTCGAGAACCATTGAAAATGTAAGCTTTAAAACTTAGAAAATATAAAGGCGAAATTAAATTGGTTTCGGCTACAAATAATTTTACAGTGCCCAAAGAAGGACTAGCCGAAGGCACTTTGTTTATTGAAGTAGATAAAAACGACTTAAAAGGTGATAAAAATAAACTGACTATTGATGTATACAGTGGTGAAAAATTAATTGAAACAACAACGGTTAGTTTTTTAGCCCCTAGAAGCTATAATTAGATGCTGGGTGCTGGGTGAAATAAAAAAAGAATACTAATATAATATCCTGTAACATATATTCAGGATGATAAAAATAAAGATTATGAAGTTTAATTGGGGAACAGGTATTGTCTTAGCTTTCATTGGTTTTATTGGCTTTATCATGTATTTTATTGTTAGCATGCATACTGACACTAAATACGACCATGATTTAGTAACTGAAGATTATTATAAACAAGAACTAGAGTTTCAAAATGATATTGACAAACAGAAAAAATGCTAATGCTTTAGAGACTAACATTGAATGGAAAAAAACACCTGAAGGCATCGTTATAATATTTCCTGAATCCCTAAAGATTAATAGCATAACAGGAAAAGTGTTCCTATATAGACCATCTAATAAGCAATTTGACTTTGAAACTGCTATTTCACTGTCAAACCATAATTTGCTCATACCTGACAAACGTTTATTAGATGGTCGCTGGAACATTAAAGTTGATTGGCAATATAACGGAAAATCGTATTTATACAAAAAGAAATTGTGTATTAATTGACTGCAATGTCACCTCTAGCAGTACAGAAATAAAATATATTTTTATTAAAAGTAGCGAACGCAGTTTATCGAGAGGTTAATAAAAATAATAATCATAAAAAAGTAAAAGAGGTCCCGACTGCGATAACCTCACAAAATAAATAATGCTTTGGTCTGCCATAATATTGGGTCTTTTAGGAAGTTTTCATTGCATAGGCATGTGTGGTCCTATTGCTTTTATGCTACCTGTAGACAGAAGTAATTCTACTAAAAAAGTAATCCAGATTTCAATTTATCATTTTGGCAGATTATTGGCTTATAGCCTAATTGGATTCATTTTTGGTTTGGTTGGTAAAAGCCTGTATATTTTTGGGGTGCAACAACAATTATCCATTATAATAGGGGTTATAATGATCGTTGTGGTGTTAATTCCTGTACAAACTTTTAATAAGTATAACTTCTCAAAACCCATTTATAAAGCAGTATCTAAAGTAAAGTCTGCACTAGGCAAAGCCTTAAAAAAGAAAACGCCTGATACCTTCTTAACTATTGGATTTTTAAATGGGTTTTTTACCTTGCGGCTTGGTTTATATGGCTGTTTTTGCATCTGTAACATCTGTAAACGCTCTTCAGGGTAGCTTATATATGATGTTATTTGGTTTAGGGACTATTCCGCTTATGACATCGGCCATTTATTTAGGCAAATTTTTAAACGCCACTATAAAGCAGCGCATCCAGAAAGCTATTCCTGTTTTTGTTATTGTAATTGGATTATTATTTATTGTAAGAGGCTTAGGTTTAGATATTCCTTATCTGTCTCCTGCTCCAATTACCGAAATCACTTCCAGTGCCATAGACTGTCACTAACCATTTTATTTAAAATAGTTAATAAAAAAGGGAACAATACCTCTATTATTCCCTTAGATTCTATAATACCGGTTCTTGCTTGAAATTAAATTAGAAATGGTATAAGATATCATACTAACTAAATCTTAAACGTAATAACTGGTAGAGTTGAATGGTTTGCGACATCTTCTCCTACACTACCTTGAAAGAAATGAGATAAGCCTTTTCTGCCGTGTGTAGGCACAGCAATTAAATCTGCTCCCATCTTTATAGAAAAGTTTAAAATACCATCTTCAACCGTATAATCAGAGACGTAATGTACATCTTTCATTTTATCTAAACTTCTATCAGCTTTAGTAAAAAAGTTAACGACAAGACGTTCTATTTCTAATGAGTTTTTAAATCTATCGTTTGGCAAATTCACATAAACCAAAGACACTTTAGACCCCATCTTATCAAATAACTTAATAGCATTTAAATAGGCTTTTATTGAATCCTCTGAGAAATCACAAGCAAAAACTACATCCTGAAAATCTATTTGATTTAAATCATTTTTAACAACTAAAACAGGAATATCTGCGTTGCGAACCACTCGCTCTGTATTAGATCCTATAAAAAACTCCTTGACTCCACTTGCTCCGTGAGATCCCATTACAATTAGGTCTGCATCGTGTTTTAGCGCCACATCATTTACTTCACTAAACACTTTAAAGTGCTTAACTATCGGAGTTACTTTTACTTCCTTTAAGTAATCTTTATCAAGAAAGTCATTAAATTTTTGCTCTGCCAACTTAAAAAAGAATGCAGCCTTTTGGTTTTGCAATCCATCTGTTGCATTTAACATAATGTCAGACATTTCTAACATATGCAATACTAATAATTCGGCATTGTTTTTCTTTGCTAATTTTGCAGCTGCTTTTAATGCAAATTCTGAATGTTCAGAAAAATCTATGGGTACAATAATTCTTTTCATGGTTTTAGTGTTTTAAGGTTAAACAGTCATAGAAAACAACTGTACATCAGGCTGTTTTCGTTGTAATAATACATCAAAAGCCATACATATATTTCTAACAAAAGGTTGTCCGGCTTTAGTTACTTCAATACTATTTGAGTTTATATTAAGTAAGCCATCGGTCTCCATTTCTTTTAAACGTATTAGTGCTTCTGGTAGCTCTTTAAAATAAAGATGATCTTTGGTCCAAGCAGTTTTAAATTGACACATTAAATTAAGAATATGTTTTCTTATAACTAAATCTTCTTCATTTAAAATGTGCCCTCTATATACTGGAATGATGCCTTCACTTATTAAATGATAATACGCTTCAATACCCTTAACATTTTGAGCAAAACCATACCAACTATCACTAATAGAAGATACGCCCAACCCAATCATAGCTTGAGTTTTAGAAGCAGTGTATCCCATAAAATTTCTATGCAAATCACCATGTTCCATAGATTGATAAAGACTATCTGTAGTTAAAGCAAAATGATCCATTCCTATTTCATGGTAGCCCACTTTGGCAAGTAAGGCTTTCCCTAATTCGTATTGAGCTCTTTTCAATTCGGCCGATGGCAGGTCTGTATCTTTAAAACCGCGTTGTCCATTGCCTTTTATCCAAGGCACATGTGCATAACTATAAAAAGCCAACCGGTCCGGAAGCAATGCTTTTGTTTGTAATATAGTTTCTTTTACATGATTTAAAGTTTGAAATGGTAAGCCAAAAATAATATCATGCCCCACAGAGGTATATCCAATTTCTCTTGCTAATTCTGTGGCTCGTTTTACATTTTCTAAAGGCTGAATTCTATGTATTGCTTTTTGTACAGTTTCATTATAGTCCTGCACACCGTAACTTACACGTCTAAAGCCTACATCGTAAAGTGCCTGCAAGTGCTCTCGCGTTGTATTATTGGGATGACCTTCAAAACTAAACTCATAATCTTCAGCTAATTCCGAAGCCTTCAAAATACCATTAATAAGGTATTTTAAATTTTCGGGACTAAAAAAAGTAGGCGTCCCACCCCCAAGATGCATTTCTTTAATTATTGGCTTTTCATCAAACAATTCTAAATATAAAGCCCATTCTTTTAAAACTGCATTTATATAAGGAGACTCTACACTATGCTGCTTTGTAATACGTTTATTGCAGCCACAAAATGTACATAAACTTTCGCAAAAAGGGAGATGAATATAAAGACTGATACCTTCTTTTAAATTACTTTCATTAAATGAAGTTATTAAAGACGATTTCCATTTTTTTAAAGAAAATGTCTCATTATTCCAATAAGGAACCGTTGGGTAACTGGTATACCGCGGTCCTGCAATATTATATTTATTTACTAAATTGCTTAACATACCTAACTTTTATAATACAAAAATACTATACGGCATAGATTTAAAATATGATATATGTCATATAGAATATTTGCAATTAGTTAATTATTAACTTAACTTTCGAATCAATAAAAATACTATTAAAAATGAAAAAAATAAGCGTTCTTTTAATCACCATAGCATTAAGCTTTTTGGCTTGTAAGAATGAAAAGAAAGAAACTAAATCTGAAGATGAAGCAGTAGCTGTTGAAAAATTTGTTATTAAACCTGAAGGGACTTCTGTAAAATGGACAGCTTACAAAACTACCGATAAAAAGCCCGTTAGTGGCGTGTTTAAAATTTTAAAGTTTGAAAACAAAACAGGTGCCACACCTCAAGAAACCCTTAATAATTTAAACTTTTCAATTCCGGTAAGTAGTCTTTTTTCCAATGATGCCACCAATACCCGTGATGCCAAAATAAAGACTTCGTTTTTTGGTTCAATGCTAGACACAGAATTTTTAAAAGGTACTATTAAGTTTATTGATAATAATTATGTTGCATCAATAACGATGAATAATATGACTCATGATGTACCGCTGGCAGTTAGTATAACGGATGAAAGGCGGGTAAACATGACTGGCACTATGAATCTTAAAGACTGGAATGCTTTAGAGGCCTTAGAAGCATTAAACAAAGTGTGCTTTGATTTACATAAAGGACCCGATGGCGTAAGTAAAACCTGGGAAGATGTTGCCATTGAAGTTAATACTTTTCTTCGTAAAAATTAATAGCACCTCATTTTAAAATATATTAATAATTAAAGCTGCTTATAAAGGCAGCTTTTTTATTTTTACAACATAAACTAAAATAACCATTATGAATCCGTCGGCTCAAGGTTGGATAAAAAAATTACTAAAGGAAGTTACTCAAAGCAATGCTTTTTTAAGCTATAAAGAAGATGCGTTTTATGATGCCTTAAGAACCTGCGGTTTTGTTTATGGTAGTAATTTAAGTGTTGTTGCTCAAACTTTTAAAAACACAGATCTTACTGAAGAAGAACTATGTAAAACCAACTTATGCTTAACGCTTTTATATACGCATACAAACTCAAGCTCTAAACGTTCTTTTGTAGACAGTGTTATAGACTTTTACACCAGTATAAATGAGTATAAAATGTCGTTCTTTCAAGAGCTTTTAGGCGGTAAAAAAACCAGCGATCAATTAGAAAAAATAATCCATAAGCGAATTCAAATTGATGATAATATCATCACTAAAAATTTTAATTATTTTATTATTAACGCCTTATTGTTTGTTGATGTGTTAGCCTATCAAGAGTTTTTAAAAAATGAATCTATTTCGAATGAATACATAAAGAATCTGGAAGCTACCATAGAATCTATTTCCTTAGATGTTTTAAAATCTAAAACCATAATAAATCAATATGACGATAGTTTAATAAAGCTTTTTGAATCTTCATTAAGGTATCAAAACAACACTTATGTTAGTTATAATGATGCTATTAACATCTTAAAAACACCTCAAGAAAAACAGTATATTTTAGATCTGGCTTGTATGGCAACTTGGAGCGACCGTACCATTGATAAAGATGAGCAGCAGTTTCTTTTAAAATTAGGTAACGATTTAAATGTAAGCTCAACTAAGGTCAATCTATCTATAGAATCGGTTAATCAATTTTACACCATTCACAAAGATAATATTGCACTGTTAAGCTCTAAAAATATTGTAAAAAGTTTTTACGACAACTCAAGTAAAATGGTTACTAAGCTTATTTCAAGAAACAGTAAACGTTTATACCAAGAGTTAAAAGACAGTAAGGAACTAATGGTTCTTATTTCTCAATCTACCATCAGGGATTTAAATAAAGAAGAACAAAAAAAAGTGCAGGAACAGCTTTTAGATATTTTTAAGTCTATACCCAGTCTGGCTATATTTTTATTACCAGGTGGTGCTTTGTTACTTCCTTTAGTGGTTAAATTTATTCCTAAATTATTACCATCGGCTTTTGATGATAATAGAATAGAAGAATAACTTTTATGAAAAGTCAGTTACATACCTATTTAAATAGATACACTTCTTTTTCAAAACACGAAACAGATGCTTTTTATAGTTATTTAACCCCAAAAACAATTCAAAAAAAAGAATTTCTTTTAAAGGAAGGCGATATTTGTAAAAACAAGTTTTTCATTATTAAAGGGCTGATACGCCTTTTTAATATTGATAAGAAAGGGCATGAAAACATTATTCATTTTGGTATTGAAAATTGGTGGACAACAAGTTTTGAAAGTTTCATTACAGAAAAACCATCTTTATTATACATGCAGGCTTTAGAAGAAACAACCGTACTTTCTATCAATAAAGAGCAGCTTGAAAAAGCTTATCAAAAGCTTCCTAAACTAGAACGTGTTTTTAGAATTACTACCGAGAACATGCTAATTGCCATTGAACGTAAAAACGAATTTTATGCAAAAATGAGTAGCAAAGAACGCTACCGTTTTTTTATTAAAAGCCTGCCTGCCTTTGCACAACGAATTCCTCAATATATGATAGCATCGTACCTGGATATTACACCAGAATACTTAAGCGAGCTTAGAAAAGGTTAAAAGGGAACAGTATAAAGATCATCTCGAAATGCTATTTCTTAAGATATCTTAATTTTTAAAAAAACATCTAAACCTACCTTTGTTCCATAATTAAAAAATAATAACAATTATGCAACGTATTAGCTATGAAGATATCCCTCAAGGGGTGTTTGACAAATTAAGAGGTATTGAAGAGTTTTTAAAACAATCTCCTTTAGAAACCCTATTATTAGAACTCGTAAAACTTAGAATTTCTCAAGAAAACGGTTGTGCCTATTGTGTAGACATGCATTATAAAGAATTAAAGCATGCGGGCGAAACCGAACTGCGTTTATCTTCGCTTTGTGTTTGGGAAGAAACGCCATATTTCTCAAAAAAAGAACGTATCGTTTTAAAATATGCTGATTCTGTAACGCAACTAAACAGAGCGCCAATATCTGACGATATCTACAATCCGCTTTTAGAATATTTTAGTAAACAAGATATAGCTTACTTAACATTAGCAATTACACAAATAAACACGTGGAATAGATTGATGAAAGTATTTCAATTTACTCCGGGGCATTATAAAGTAACACCATAAACCATGCAGGAAAAAAGTATAAAACTGTTTTTAAGGATGGCCATAAGTCTGGGTTTTATTTCTGCTGTTGCAGATAGATTTGGATATTGGCCTAAAGACGTTTCGACCTGGTATAGCTGGGACGCTTTTTTAGAATATACTGCCTTAATAAACCCGCTTGTACCAGAACCTTTAATTCCTACCATAGGAAGCATCGCTACCATTGCCGAAGTCATTTTTGCCTGCTGCCTCATTATAGGTTACAAAACAGAACTTTTTGCAAAACTTAGTGGTTTTCTTATACTAAGTTTTGCTTTAGCCATGGCTTTTTCAACTGGAATAAAAGGTGTATTTGATTACTCTGTACTAGCAGCAGCTGCAAGTGCTTTTGCCCTAAGTACCATGACAAACAAATATTTTGAATTGGATATCTTATTAAAGAAAAACGGGTAAGCTCCTGCCTAATAAATACATTTACATATAAAAAGTGAGATTCTGTTTTATTTCTGTTAGATTTACAATCAACAAATTGATGCTTCACAGCAGTTATTAAACATAAAACAGATGCTAAAAAATATAAAAAAAACCGTAGTAACTTTTCTAGGAAGCTTCTTATGCCTTCTTCTTTTAGGTTGTGATAAAAAAATTGAAGAAGGTGTTATGGAAAGTGACCTTTCAAAAGATGTTGAGATAACAACAGACCTTGGTAAAATAGTTATTCGTTTATCTGATGCTACTCCAAAACACCAATACAACTTTATCAAACTAGTAAATAATGGCTTTTATGATAGCATCGCATTTCATCGGGTCGTCAAAAATTTTATGATTCAAGCCGGAAACCCTACCAGTAAACCTAACCAGTCTTTTAATCCAGATGGCAACCCTAAACTTTCATACACTATAGAGCCGGAATTTAAATCTAATTTATTTCACAAGAGAGGTGCTTTAGGCGCAGCCAGAGAAGGCGATATTGCTAACCCAAGTCGTTCTTCCAGTGGTTTTCAGTTTTATATTGTTCAACGTGGTAAGCAAAACGACAGCACTTTAAATACTGCATTAAAACGTGTTCGCTTTATGACAGCAAGAAATCATGTGATTAATAGCCCAAAAATAAAAGAGGATATTGATGAATATGTTAGGTTAATGAAAAAAATGGCGTTATTAGAAAAAGAAGAACTAACTGAAGAAGACACCTTATTATTTAATGCTTTAAAAAACAAAATCAGTTCCTATAACATTGACTCGCTGGCTAAAATTGAATTGAAAAACCTAAAACAGTATAGTTATCCGGAAGCCCATACTAAGGTTTATAAAACTATTGGAGGGGCACCTCATTTAGATCAAAATTATACTGTTTTTGGGGAAGTAGTTTACGGGATGAACATTGTTGACAGTATTGCAAATGCAAAAACCGATAAACACGATAAACCAACCAATGCTATTAGAATCCTTTCGGCTAAAATGGTTAAAAGAACATCATACTAATGGAAAGTCTTATAAAAAGCTTGAAACAATCTAAAACAATAGCAAAAAGTGCAGTAATCAACTAAGGTATAAGGCTTGCTTTTGTGAGAAAAAAATGATAATTTCGATTACTAATCAAAACTTATGGTTAATGAAACGTTTTGGACTAATCATCATCATATTTTTTACAATAGTATCATGTAAAAATGGCCATTCAAATGATGAGTATTTGGTAAATGGCAAAGTAAAAAATATTCCAGACAGCACACTAGTTAGACTGTACCTTGATATGGAAACGGTTATAGATTCAACTATTGTAATTAATGAGGCCTTTCAATTTAAAGGAAACATAGAGCGCCCCAAAAGGGTACTATTAAGACTAGCAAAAACCAGTGATAGTAGAATGTTTTGGTTAGAAAACAATAAAATAGAGATTATAGGGGAAAAGGGAAACATGCGTAATAGTATAGTAAAAGGCTCAAACACACAAAAAGAAGCCGACCTGCTTTTAAAACTAAAAGACTCCATTTATCAAGCCATGGAAAAATTAGGTGAAATGGTAACAGAACACAATCAAGATTCTCTTTTTGCTATTCATGAAAAAATGATAGATGCAGAAGTAGCTATTAATAAAAAGTTTATTACTGACCATCCTAATTCTTATGAAAGTCTAACTGTACTCCATCAATCTACAATGAAAAGAATAGGAGCTACAGAAACTAAGAAACTATTTTCTAAACTAAATAAAGAGTTGCAATTAACTGAAGAAGGAAAATCTATCTTAAATTTTATAACGCTTAATAAAAACCCAAAAGTTGGAGAAAAATATGTGGATTTTGTGCAAACAAATGATAACGGTAACTTAATTAAAGTCTCTGATGTATTAGGGAAGTATACATTAATAGAGTTTTGGGCTTCTTGGTGTGGCCCTTGTAGGGGGTTTAACCCGGAATTAAGAAAAGTATACGATCTATACAAAGAAAATGGGTTTGAAATTGTTGGTGTATCATTAGATAGTAATAAAAAAAAGTGGCTAAAAGCCATAGAAGCAGATAGCCTAACCTGGGTAAACCTTAGCGACACAAAAGGTTGGGACAATGAGGCTGCAACCATATATGGAATAACAGCCATACCAGACAATTTTTTAATTGATGAAAATGGGATAATTGTTGCCCGGTATATAAGAGGAAAGCATTTAAAGGAAAAGCTTAAAGAATTATTCGCAAAAGAAACGAATATATAACTCTGCCTTATCAGATATTTAAATAAAGTATGAAGCCCTCACTTTTTATTGCAATATTATTCACTTTAACCATTAATTCTCAAACCATTGATGTTGTAAAACAAATACAGCACTTATCACGTTATAAAGCTTCAGAATCCATATACCTTCAAACCAGTAAAGACATATACGAAACCCAAGAGAATTTATGGTTTAAAGCTTATATATTAGATTCTAAAAACTTAACCCCCTCAGACGAAAGCAACATTTTATTTGTTCAATTATTGAATAATGAAAATGACACCCCGGTATGGGAAGAAAAATACGAAATAGAAAATGGCTTTGTAAATGGACATTTATTTTTGCAGGACACCTTAAAACCAGGCACATACACCTTAGCCGCATATAGCGCAAACTCTTTTTATAAAGATGCTGATGCCCTTAATGCTGTGAGAAAGATTAAGGTATTAAAAAACATAGCCGACAAAGCACCTCAAACAAATCTAAAAAAGCAAGATCGTATAGCGCAGTTTATAACGTTTCCTGAAGGCGGTAACTTAGTAAATGGTATTGAAAGCCGATTAGCTTTTAAGGCTGTGAATTCAAAGGGGCAACCGGTAAAGGTAACAGGTGTGTTATACGAAAACGATAAGCCTTTAAACCATTTTAAAAGCACCCATCTGGGTATGGGTAGCTTTGTGTTTGTTCCTGATACGAGCAAAAGTTATTATATAAAACTCTCAAAAAAAGGAGCACAAGACCCCTATTCAATTCCTAAAATTTATAGCCAGGGGAAAGTGATGCGTTTAATAAGTCAAACAAAAGACAACTTAATGCTTAAGGTGTCTCAAAGCCCTAATTTAAAAAAAGAAACGGTACACATCAGAGTGCAATCAAGAGGTGTTGCATATAATATAGCCACGGCAGTATTAGAAAAAAGTTTAAAAATTAAGGTTCCTATTCATGACTTACCTCAAGGCATCGCAGAAGTAACATTATTTAATAAAAATTTTGAGCCGGTTTGCGAACGCTTAATTTATGTTAATTCGGATAAAAAACTTAATATAAAAACAACCTTGCTTAAAAGCGAATATAGAACCAGAGATAAGGGCACTTTAAAGTTACAAGTAACAGACGAGCATGGAAACCCGGTAATTGCACATTTAAGCTTAAGTATTTTTGACAAACTATATAAAAACAAACAAGACTCAAAAACCATTGAGAGTCATTACTTGTTATCTACACAGCTAAAAGGAAAACTTTACAATCCTGCCTATTATTTTGATGAGTTAAACAAAGATCGAAAAGAAAATCTCGACTTACTTTTATTAACTCAAGGTTGGAGGCGCTATGTGTGGTCTGAATCTAATTTAGAGGCTTTAAAACACAAAAAGCAAGTTATTTTTGAGACTATTACCGGTAAAGCAATAAATAAGGAAAAACACAAAAAAAAGAATTCAAAACAATTGGGGGTGCCAGTAATTAACGTTTCTAATTCAGAGCTTAAAAATCCAAGTCAATTTATTCTTTTAGATACATTGGGGAGGTTTGAGGTTACCCCCAGCCATTTAAAACTAGGCGAACAAAACTATGTTTATTTTAAACTTATGATTGCTCCCGAAAAGAAATACCTTTATTCAATTAATAACAATTGGTTTAGCTCCATTAATACCATCAGAAAAACAAAACCAATCCATTATCCGGATTTCACGCCCAAAAATCCGGAAGAGGAAAACTTAATACCCTTTAAGCTTTATGCCGATATAAAAGAATTGGATGAAGTGGTACTAAAAACAAAAAAACCGCGGATTTCTCGTGATAAATATTTGGGGAGATTAGACAGTATTTTAAGTTTAGAAATTGTAGATTGGATAGCAGAACCTTGTGGTACATTAAACTGCCCTTTTCATCCTTATATGCCGGGAAATAAATTGCCTGTTGAAGGGCAGACATACTCCAAATATGTGAGTACTTATTATGTAAATAACAAGCCCAGGGAAATACGAGAAACGGTAGTATACAAAAAACCTAAAATAACAGATGAATATCTAATGGCCCGATTTAACCTTATAAGAATAAAAGGCTATTATGGCAAACGGGAATTTTACCAACCCGTGTATGATAAAGAAACTGTAAAAGACCCATTTCCGGATTATAGAAATACCCTGTTTTGGAAACCGGATATTATTACAAACGAAAAAGGCGAAGCCTTTATAGAGTTTTACTGCTCGGATATTAATACCACTTTTTTAGGCGAAATAGAAGGAGTTAGCGGCGATGGCTTATTAGGTACAACGCATTTTGAGTTTGCCGTTCGTAAACGGAAAAATTAGTGTTTGTTTTAAAAAGTTTTAGCCCCATATTAGTATGTTCCCGTTCTTGAATTTGCCAGAAAAATTACCGACCTTCGTTTAACAACCGATAAAGTTCATTGAAACAAAACTTTATCTTTGCATTAGTATAAATAGCTCATTTGAAAATTGGAACAAAAAATTAAAAAAGGAATTCGATAAAAATGAAAAAGTCTTTAATCACAATATCTAAAATCGTATTAGGTATTTTATCTATAATTATTCCTTTCATAGCACTTGTTTATCCAGCTGATAAAATTATACAAATACACCAATACGACCAATTAAAGTGGTTTGCTTTGTTAATTTGTTTACTAGGATTCTATATTTCTGGATTAATTAATAGAAAAACGCCTCTTAAATATATTCCTTTCTTATATACATCTCTACTTTTATTCATTCCAATGAGATGCTTTTATTTTCCTCTAATTTATTTTCTCGTTTTATTTGCGACAATAAGTTTATTAATAACTCGGAAAGAATTTAATAAAAAGATTAAGTTAGCTTCAATTATACTAATGAGTGGATTATTTATATATTTTTTATTTTCACAACCTTTAATTATTCGTCAAGGAGAAGGTTACAAAATGGATGAATATGGTAAATTAATTAACGGAAAAATAATTTGGGATTTTTCAGAAGAAAAAAGTAATATACTGCCAGAGTCAGCATTTTTAGATATTAACAATAAGACTTTAGACTTAAAGACTTTTAAAAACAAAACATTATATATCTCATTTTGGGCAACTTGGTGCAGACCTTGCCGTGAAGAAAAACCAGAGCTTGAAAAATTAAAAAAACATTTTAAAAACAATCAAGAAATAATATTTATTGACATTTCTGTTGATGGAGATAGTGATAAATGGAAAAAATATATTGAATCTAATAAACCCTTAGGTATTCAGCTAATTTCAAAAGATTATGCAAAAACTAGAAACTTATTTGGGTTATCTGGGATACCAGCACATTTAATTGTTAATTCAAATTTTAAGTTTGCTAAAGCTAGAATTATTCAAAGCGCCTACCCTTTACTTTCTGATTCTATGCTTCTTAACAATTTCATAAATAAAAAACAACCTAAAAACACTAATTCTTTTTAACATTGAAAAATTCAGAACAGTAAAATACATCCAATTAGATTCCACAAAAAATGTCTATTATACTACTGATGGAAAAAACAGATTACTCGCACTTCAAATAAATACTTTTCTTGACATATTGAGAAAAATAAAAAAACCAAGTATTGAAAAAAACTATTTCTAATAATGATTCAATCATTTATAAAGTTGACTTTAAATATAAGCAACGTGGAATTTTAAAAGAAAATTAAACAGAAGAGACTCAGTCTGATTGTTTCACTACATATGCTAACACTGTACAAAACTAATTACTAGCACGATCCTGTTTACAAAAATACTTGCGGACTTTCCTCGGTTTGTATTTGCTAAATCAGTTGCTCAAACTACGCAACCAAATCATACACGAACTCACTAAACGCCCCCTCCTAAACCTACTCCAACCACGCTTTAAAATCTTTTACACGTTCACGAGCTACAATAACATCTTGCTCGCTATAGGAATTTAATTTAATTTGTAAACGCGAATTGGTATAGCTTAGCATATCTTTTATGGCATTTATATTTACAAAAAACTTACGGTTAATGCGGAAAAAGGTTTGCGGCTCGAGCTCATTTTCCAAATGCTCTAAAGTGGTGTCTAACAAATAATTTCGTCCTTCTGTGGTATGTAAATAGGTGCCTTTGTTTTCGCTATAAAAACACTCTATCTCATCAATATTTATAAGCTTTAAATGCTGTCCCACTTTTACCGAAAACCGTTTTTTATATTCCCGGTCTATTGGATTTACTAGTAATTTTTTAATATCGTTAAAATCTAAGGTTACGGCTTGCTTTTGTGGGGTACGCTCCTGGTATTTTTTTACGGCAGTAGCCAAATCGTCCTCGTCAATAGGTTTTAATAAGTAATCGATACTATTGAGTTTAAAAGCTTGTAAGGCATACTCATCATAAGCTGTGGTAAAAATAATAGCAGACTTTATATCGACAGCTTCAAATATCTCGAACGATAAGCCATCGCTTAATTGAATGTCTAAAAATATTAAATCCGGATGTGTATTGTTTTGAAACCATGCTATAGACTCTTCTACGGAGTGCAACATGGTACCGGCTTCTAAGTTTAATTTTTGCAGCATGCGCTGTAAACGCCGTGCCGATGGTTTTTCGTCTTCTATAATTATTACGTTCATTAATAAATCTATTTTTTATTGCCTCTAAGGAGGTAATCTGTTTGTCTTGCCACAAATTCACAAATATTTTTATGAGCTTGTTTGTTTAAATATCCTGAACCAACTGCAACTGTTTACTACCAACTGCACACTGGAATCGTGCCAGGGATTGAGCAATTATTGAAGGCCTCATTGTAAGCGACTTGTGAAAGCCCGATCTGTTCACCCCAAGCAACTTATGCTGAGCCTAGTCGAAGGAAAAGGAACGCCCTACTTCCATTGCTTTTTATCTTTATCCATGTATTCTCTTATTTTACGTTCATGCCAACTTTTAGAGAAAAACAAGTTCTTACCAAATATTCCCAAGGCATGAAAGCCTAAGCCTATACCCCAGAAAAAAGCTGTGGTAAATGTTCCGAAATGCCAAAAATCGTCTCCGCTAGAATTGGCTGCCACCATAGATATTATAAAAATATTTACAACAAGGTACCAGAAAGCATGCCAATAAAAGCCTTTTAGTTCCTTTACACGCTTTTGAGCTCGCATATAAGCTTGCTCTTTTTGATAGGTTTTATTTTCGTATGGTTTTAATTTATAATCTTCCATAATCGTAACGGTTAATCCCATTGGTTTTCATCTTTACGCATCAATTCTTCTATTTTACGTTCTTCCCACTGGCGTCCAAACACACCTTTATGAAAAAAAACGGTAAATGCATGAATTGCCAAACCAATCCCCCAGCCTATAATTGAAAACCAAAACCACTTATAGTCCCAATAGGTTTTATAATTAATAAAAATTGTAAATGGAGTAAATAAACAATAGGCAAGAAGGTGCTGGTAAAAGCCTTTAATATCTTTAATACGCTTTCGTGCTCTTACTGCTTTTTTATCGGCTTCAAAATCTGGTAATCTTTTCATGTGTTTATGTTTATTACTTTTCATCGGTCACATGTAACATCCATTTAATCATTTCCTTGAGTATCAGGTTTTAGTTATGGATGTTTCATAATCATTAATTTTAATTCCAGTTATTTTCGTCGTTTTTCATATACTCTTCCATTTTACGCTTTTCCCAATTTCGGCCAAAAGCACCATCGTTTACAAAAACCTTAAAGGCTTGAATAATTAAACCAATCCCCCAGCCAAACATAGGGAACCAAAACCATTGGAATCCCCAGGAGGTTTTATAATTGATGTATATTAAAAATGGAATGACAAAGCAATATGATATTAGGCTGTAATAAAAGCCTTTAAGCTCATCTACATGGTTTAGTGCCCGCATATAGCTGTCGTCTAATGCTGTTGCTGTTTGTTCTGTTCTCATCACTGATATTTGTTTTGTAAGCATAGGTATAGCTACAGCAAACCGGTTTGCTTGTTTGTTTATATTTATTTTTCGGTTGGTTAATAAATCGTAGCGTTGCATAATATTGCTTAAGCCTACACCACTACTCTTTTTTACTATTTGTTTGGGTTGCAAATTGTTTTCTACAACCAAATTATTTTGGTCTTCATAAATTTTAATATGCAAGGGTTTACTTGAGGTTACCATATTGTGCTTTACAGCATTTTCTAAAAGCAATTGCAATGATAAGGGAACTACTTTACTCTCCGGGTTTAATGCTTTCTCTGGCATGGTAAAAACAATACTGTCTTCAAACCTCATTTTTAGTAACGACATATATGTTTTTGCAAATTGCAGTTCTTCATCAACGGTTACCAGTTCTTTGTTTTTTTGTTCTAAAACATATCGATATACTTTAGATAAGGAGGTTGTAAATTTTTGTGCCTGGTCTGGATTCTCTTCTATTAAACTTGTTAAAACATTTAAACTGTTAAATAGAAAATGTGGATCTAACTGATTTTTTAAAGCATCAAACTTAGCACTTGCTGTTCCAGCAATTACTTTTTGCTCTTTTATTTTGTTTTGCTGGTACTTATTATAATAATAAACAACATGAAAAATAATGACGATGGTTAACGTTATCCATAACCCAAATTTATAAGGTGCCCATCTTTCGTTTGCTATAAATTGATTAAAGGACTCGCCTTCTACACTTAAAGACGTAAACATTCGCAATAAGAACAAGCCAATTAATGTAATAACTGTAGAGCCTATTATACCCAAAACTAAACGCTTTACAGTATCTTCTTTTTTCCAATTAATCTTGGTGTTGAAATATTCGAAAAAATACATATTAGAATATCCTAAAACAAAAGAATATAACTGGTAGAAAACAAATTCAATTAAAAAGTCATTAACGCTATCAAATTTAAATCCGTCTGAAATAGCATTGCCTACTACAAATACTAAACACCCAATAACGAATGTGATTAATATATTTTTAACTGATTTTGTCATGCTATCAATTTATAGATAAACCCTTTTACTTTTTGCAAGATTTTAGCACTTGCGCTGCACGCTCTTTACCCCAATTAGGATGAAACGGTGTTTCTGGCTTAAAGTTAGCGAAAAGTTCTAAGGCGCGTTCTAAATCTTTACAAAATGGTGTAGTATCTTGTCCAAAATAACTAGCTCCGCCTATATCCCACTCTGCTTTACAATATACTACGCGTGGATTCTTTGGGGCAATTTGCGCCGCTTTTGCGTATAACTCTACTACTTTACCCGAAAGTGTCATACCATAGGTTGCCCCATCATAAGCTACCCAGGCCGTATGCAATAAAGCTTGAAGCACTAAAATTTCCGGATTGTTTTTTGATATTGCCGTGGCATCGTTAATTAAATCCTGAGCTTTTTTAAGTTGTGCAGAAAGCTTTTTCTCATCCTTTTCACCAAAGCTATTCACAATATTTATCTGTGCGGCATAATATGATGGCAGCCAATTATCTGGTTCGGCTTTGGCGATACGTTCAAATAAGTTTATTGCCTCTGTTGGTTTATTGCTCCCCCAAAGCTGAAAAGCCTTTTGCATGCCTTTTTCGTAATTAGTTTGAGCGCTTATAACCCCTGAAACTAAAAATGCTGCGATAATAATTAAATGTTTCATCTGTATTTATTTATGGTTTGTTTTAAAGTTTAATATGTAATGTTATTGATTTGCCTTGCATTATAAACCTGGCATCCTTCCATTTTGGAGGTCCAAATCTTGCAGGGGCATTATTAGATGTTCCGGTATCTTCTTTTGGAATACCCATAAAATTAGTTTCTAATTTTCCATTATTATCTTCGTCATGAAAAACAGAAATGGCATAAATACCATCTGGAATATTTTTAAAGGTTACTGTGCTGGTTTTGTTTTCTATAACACCTGTCATTCCTTTTTTTAATGTTTTTAAAAAAGTAGCTTCAGAGTCATAAAGCGCAACCATAACCTTACCTTCATTAGAATCAAAGTTTGAAATATTAACAATAATATCTTGAGTGCTATTTTGTGCACTTACCAGGCTGCTTATAATGAGTAAAAAACTAAAGATCAAATGTTTCATGGCTAAACGTATTTAAGGTTTTTAATGATGCAACAAATATCTGGCATGAGCCTTATTTTAAAAAAAACGACTTACCGAATTGTTATTTTTTGTTGATGAAATGTTAAACTGCAACTGTTCACCGCCTATAATTGTTAAATTGAAAAAAAATTAAACTTCTCATAATGATGAAAAAACAACTGGTATTCTTTTTCTGCATAGTCTTTATTACAGCTATTGTAAAAGTTGAAGCACAGCATGTAGAACATGAAAAACTAACTATAGGAATCGTTGATAGTATTAAATCGAATTCGCTGCATGAGTATAGAAAAATTTGGGTACATGTGCCAAATGCAAATGCTAACGCTACCGAAAAATATCCCGTGGTATATTTATTAGATGGTGATGCCCATTTTTACTCGGTAACTGGTATGATTCGTCAATTAAGCTCTATAAATGGCAATACCATTGTTCCAAAAATGATAGTTGTAGGAATACCAAATACTAATCGCATGAGGGATTTAACACCTACTCCGGAACATGCCCCACACTCCGGGGAGATCAATAATAATGGCCCTGGTGGTGGTAATAATTTTATGGACTTTTTAGAGAACGAACTTATTCCTTATATAGATAGTAAATATCCAACCCAGCCATATCGCACTTACATAGGACATTCTTTAGGGGGGTTAACAGTAATAAATACATTATTAAAACGTCCAGAACTGTTTAATAGCTATATCGCTATAGACCCAAGTTTATGGTGGGACGATTCGGCTATTTTAAAACAAGCAAAAACCATATTGAACAACAAAAACTTATCAAAAGAAAGTCTGTTTGTTGGCATAGCAAATACTATGGGTCCCGAAATGGAGCTAAGTACCGTAATGCAAGATACAAGCGAAACGACTCAGCACATTCGTGACATCTTAGAGTTTTCTAAAAAGCTGGTACCAAACGCTTCTAGTGAATTAGATTTTGATTATAAATATTACGAGAATGATTCACATGGTTCGGTGCCATTAATAACAACATATGACGCTTTGCGTTTTATCTTTTCATGGTATGATATTGGGCATGATTTGATTCCAAAAATACTGAATCCGGATATTTCTGCAGATGCTGTTATTTCGGATATCATTAAGCATTACGAAAGGGTTTCAATAAAAATGGGATACAAAATTTTACCCCCTGAAGATTTAATAAACCAAATGGGCTATGGTTCAATGAATCGAAAAATGAATGATAAGGCACTAGCACTTTTTAAGATGAATGTTAAAAACTACCCGAATAAATCTAATGTCTATGATTCTTTAGGCGATTATTACTCCGCTGTAAACGAAACCAAAATGGCTATTAAAGCCTACGAAAAAGCTTTAAGTACAGGCGGAGGTAATAGCTACTCTAAAGAAAAACTAGAGGCACTTAAAAACCAATAATTATGAAAAAAATCATCCTTTTTACTTTACTTATTTCATGTTATACAGGAATAAGTCAACAGTCCAAACGTGTTTCAATGATAGATTATGTACAAGTTTTAAATAAAAACAAAGCTGAAGCCCTTTTTTATTACCAAAATAACTGGCAACAATTACGCATAAAAGCCATTGAAAAAAATTATATTGAGTCTTATCAGCTTTTAGAAACCTTACCAACAGATAAAACACCTTATACTTTTATGCTTATAACAACCTATAAGAATAAAGAACAATATGAGGCTAGCGAGGAACACTTTAGAGTATTGATTGATGCAAGCGATGGATTAAAACTATTAAACAATAAAAAGCCAAATGAATTTAGAAAGGTTATTCTACATAACGATACCGTAAAACATTGGAATTAATACCTTTTCTAATTTATAAAGAACTGGTATAAAAACGTTAAAACAGGTACATTTAAAAAGGCAATCTAAAAGTTTAGATTGCCTTTTTCACATTGATTAAAACCATTTACAAAACCAATTAACCTTCTTGGTATTTGAAAAAAATAGGTATAGCATAACTCACTTTTACAGCTCTACCACGCTGCTTTCCTGGTGTCATTTTTGGCAACAGGCCAATAATTCGTTCGGCTTCTTTTTCTAAAATTCTATCGGGGCCTCTAGATCTTACTTTGGTTGTATGTCCTTTAGAATCTATAACAAATATTACAGAAACGCGTCCTTGAATACCCAGATCTATAGCAGTTTGCGGGTATCTAAAGTTTTTAACAACATGTTCCTGGATTTTTTTCTGAAAACAATCTTTCATCTTTTTTCTGGACTTACCCTCACAACCAGGAAAAACCGGTACATCTTCAATGGCTGCAAACGGAACTTCAACCTCTTCTTCAACTTCATCGACATCAACATCGCTTACAGACACAATACGTTCCTCTATAGCATCGTCTAATGCTGTTTCGGTGCTTTCAATAACAGTTTCCTCAACCTCTTCAGCATCTTCAACAATTTCGACAGCTTCGGTTATTGAAACAGGAGGTGGAGGTGGTGGAGGTGTATTTATATTTATAATAGGAATATCCTCTTCAATCACTTCATCTACTTCAACTACATCTATGCTTGCAAGGTCTTTATTCGTAAGTTTTATACTCTAAAGCTTGCCATGACAAAAACAACATTAAATTTAAACCTATAGCAAAATATAGGCTGCTATTTCGTCCTATTTCTATTTTTGGGTTCTTTTTTGGTTTCATGACTCATACATTTTATACCATTAAAATTATTAAGAATCATGTGGAATAACTATGACATTTATCATGTCTCATTTTCAAATATTACTATCTAGTTTTATTATATTAGTAGCTTAATTCCATTATAAATATGAGTTTAACAAAAACGAATCGCGCTTTCATCCTTTTTTTAATTGGATTTTTAATTTTAAATTCCTGCTCTGAAAAAGAAAAAGATAGTCCAAAACGCCCTAATATACTTTTTATCATGTCTGATGATCATGCCTATCAGGCTATTAGTGCTTATTCAAACAAACTAATACATACCCCAAATATTGATAGGATCGCAAATGAAGGCATGTTGTTTACTAATGCCTGCGTAACAAACTCAATTTGTGCGCCTTCCAGAGCTACAATTCTCACAGGAAAGCACACCCATATCAATGGAAAGATTAATAATTTAATGCCTTTTGATACCACCCAGGTTACATTTCCTCAACTTTTTCAAAAGGCAGGCTACGAAACCGCAATGTATGGGAAGTTACATTTTGGCAATAACCCAAAAGGTGTAGACGATTTTATGATTTTACCAGGTCAGGGTAATTATTTAAATCCAAGATTTATAACTAAAAAAGGAGACACCACTATTACGGGCTATGTTACAGATATTATTACAGATTTTACTATTAATTGGCTTGATAAAAAACGAAACAAGGAAAAGCCTTTTATGATGATGTATTTACACAAAGCACCTCACAGACCTTGGTGGCCAAATCCAAAGAAATTTAAGGAGTTTACAAAAAAAACATTTCCTGAACCAGAAACGCTTTTTGATGACTATTCCAATAGAGGAACAGCTGCAAAAACTGCTGAAATGAATTTATTAACTCATATGAAATATGGTCACGATTCAAAAATAAGTCCTGAAACTATTGAAGAAATGGGAGGTGTTGAACCTAAAGTCCCTTCCATCAATGGATTTAATCGTGCTTATAACAGATTTAATGAGGCGCAAAGGAAATTGTACGACCCCGTTATAGACTCCATTAACACCTGGTTTAAAAACAATTGGGCAACGTTGGATGATAAAGAAAAAATGCGATGGAAATACCAACGCTATATGCAAGATTATTTGGGTTGCATTTCATCTGTTGATGATAATGTTGGTCGTGTTTTAGATTATTTAGACGAAAGTGGTTTAGCTAAAAACACTATAGTAGTATACACCTCCGATCAAGGTTTTTATCTTGGTGAGCATGGTTGGTTTGACAAGCGCTTTATATATGATGAATCGTTTAAAACCCCTTTACTAATTCGTTGGCCTAATCAAATAAAGCCCGGAACTACAAATGACGAAATGGTACAAAATTTAGACTTTGCTCAAACCTTTCTGGAAGCCGCACTAATTAATGTTCCTGAAGACATGCAAGGAGAAAGTCTAATCCCATTATTAAAAGGGGAAAATGAAAAATGGACCCGTGATGCGGTTTATTATCATTACTATGAATATCCTGGAGAACATACTGTAAAAAGACATTACGGCATTGTTAACAAAAAATATAAATTAGCACACTTTTATCACGACATAAACGAATGGGAGCTTTACGACCGTTTAAAAGACCCGCAGGAAATGAATAACGTTTATAATAACCCGGACTATGCCGATATAGTAAAAGAGTTAAAAACAGAACTTAAGGCATTACGAGTTAAGTATAAAGACTCTAAAGCACTTGATCAAAAATATATAAATATGTCGGTTAAAAAATAAGCTAAAGTTTACAGCTTATCTAATTGGTTACTCTTTTTATCCTCGCTAATCGTCCAAAAGAAGCCAACAAAAAAGAATTGATCTGCTGCAGGTTTTAATGTTCGTCTTGCAAAATTGCCGTTAATATCTGGTGTATTAGCATATTGATAGCCATTTACATTTTTAAAACCTAATACATTGTTTACAGAAGCGTATAGTATTTTTTGCGGACTTATTAAATATGCCCAATTCACACTTAAGCTATTATATGCTTTTGTTTTGTTATTTAAAAACCCTGGTTCGTTAGGGTTGGTATATGTTCTTCCAGAAGCTAAGCCATAACTAAATCCAACTTGACTACGCCAATCGTTAATCCAATATTTACCAACCACCGATAGATTATGTGTATTCGCAAAATTTGGCTGGGCTTTAGTTTCATAATTTCTATAATCGCGCTTGGTATCTAAAAATGAATAGCTTACCCAATAATCGAAATTTTTGAGACTTTTACTATCCCTCCAAAAGAAATCGATACCTTTTGCAAAACCGCTGCCATCATTGTTATAGTTACTATTAAAATCGGGAAACTCATCATTAAATTTTACTAAATTGTCATACTTCTTATAATAAGCCTCAGCTCTAAAAATTTTCCGGTCTGCATTATATTGATAATTAAAAATATAATGTGATGTATTTTGTGGTTTTAAGTTCTGATTAAATTTCAAAATATAACTTGACGGGTTTTGATAAAAATTACCATAAGCTAGCGACAATTGACTTTTTCCTGATGTTTTATATGCAAACGACAATCTAGGTGCCAGGGTAAAGTCTTTAAAAAGTTCACTATATTCTGCTCGCAAGCCTGTTTTAAAAGCTAATTTTTTTGATATAAAAATATCGGTCTCTGCAAAGGCTGCTGCAATATTATTGTTATAACCATAGCTTACAGGACCAACAACATCATCTGCATAGGTTTCATCAAAATCTGTTGCAAAATACTCCACCCCAAAGTACAGTTTAAAACGATTACTTATTCTGTTTTTAAATTTAACCTTGGCGTGTATAGAGTTTTCTGAATCTTCAATATCTCTGTCTATAATATTAATCTTATCATTTCCGTGTGTATAACTTAAACCTCCAAAAAGCGTCCAATTATCATTTATAACCCCCTGATAAGAGCCATTAAAATATAAATTTTTGTTTTTTAATTTATAATCAATCCCTGCATTAAAATTAACGTCTTCCTGGGTTAACTCAAAATTTGTGGTGTCAAAAGCACCGTAAAGTTTAAATAGTCCGGAATCGGTTTTTTTTCTATAAACAGCTTCTCCTGAAAGTGCTTCGAAAGGTTTTTTCCAATCGTTTCTATCCGGGAACAAAGCAATATAAGGTGCTAAGTTTATATACGATGTATTGATACTAAGTGAACTTTTATTCCATTTTTGCGTATTCCCCAGAGTAGCTCCAACACTCATTATACCTATATCTGTTTTTTCTTGGTCTGGCTCGTCAATAGTATTAAGCAATAACACACTTGATAATGCTTGACCAAATTCTGCAGAGTAGCCACCCGTAGAAAATGTGATGCCGTCAAACAAAAATGGCGAATATCTACCACGTGTTGGGGTATTGTTAGTAGTTGGCGAATATGGTGTAAACACACGAATACCATCTATAAATATTTGTGTTTCTTCAGCTTCACCGCCACGAACAAATAAACGTCCATCTTCTGCAACTGTGGTTGTACCGGGTAATGTTTGCAAAGCCCCAACAAAATCGCCCAAAGCACTGGCAGTTGTTACAACATCTAAAGGTTTTAACACATTAACTTTACTATTATCGCCAGCGGCGAATGTACCAGCAGATAAAACAACGGCATCTAAAGCACTAATATCTTCTCGAAGTTTAATGGTTAAATCTTTCATATATGAAAGGTCTCCAACCATTGTATATGTCTCATAAGCTAAGAAAGATACAATTAAGGTTTGTGTTCCTGTTTCTTCAGTTATGAAAGAGAATACCCCATTCTCGTCTGTTGTACTTCCATCATATGTAGCATCTAAATAAACGTTTGCTCCAGAAATTGGTAAGCCTTTGTTATCAGTAACTTTTCCATTAATAGTGCTTTGAGCTGATAACTGAATGGAAATAATTAAACTTAAAATTAATACTAGGTTCTTCATTTGGTTAGTCGTTTGTTCGTTTTTAATTGATGAAGCAAAATTGAAACATATCCAGTTTTGAAAAAACAAATACTAACCGAATTGTAAAAAATTAATGATGAATTGAATATATTTGATAAAATCTATGGTATGCTTTCCAAAACTGAAAAATTGTTCTCGTTAATCTTCTTAATTATTGTTATTGCAGAATTAGTTTGCGACAATATTGAAACCTTAACAACATGGCATTACTTAACCAAACCATTTATCTTAATATCGCTTATTTTTTTCTTTTGGAAGTATGCAACGCATCTCGATGCTAAAACCAGGCAGTATACTTTTATGGCATTAACATTATCTCTTTTAGGTGATATTCTTTTAATGTTTGCAGATGTATCCGCTCATTTTTTTATGGGTGGATTAGTCTCTTTTTTGCTGGCTCACCTTATGTATGTTTTTACTTTTTTAAAAAGAAAAAACAACTCAAATAATACTGTGTTCGTAGTTGTAGCATTAGTCCTTTATGCCGCTGGATTATTTTATTTTTTAAAGGAAGGCTTAGGCGATTTATTAATCCCTGTTATCATATATATGATAGTCATTTTATCGATGGTAATAACAGCCTTTTTACGAAAGGGCAATGTCCCTAAAAGTAGTTTTGTTTTAGTTTTTTTAGGTGCGCTTTTTTTTATAACTTCGGATAGTTTATTGGCATTAAATAAATTTTACAAGCCTTTAGCATTTTCTGGTATTAGCATTATACTTACTTACTCTATAGCTCAATTATTTATCGTTTTAGGCATTAAAAAACAACAATAGACAAAATCTATTGAATTACATTAATTAATTATTAATCAGGCAATTAATTAAAAAAATATGAAGTATTAATTTAATTTATTGAACGGACGTATTATTAATCGTGCAGCTTTATCAAAATTAATATAATTATAGCACCAATTAAAGAATACCACTACTCTATTTCTAAAACCAACCAGTGCCATAAGGTGAATAAACATCCAGACAAACCAGGCAAAAAAACCAGCAAACTTATAATGCTTTAAATCAACAACAGCTTTGTTTCTTCCTACGGTTGCCATAGACCCTTTGTCTTTATATTTGAATGCTTTAAGAGGCTTTCCTTCAATTAGATTGATTAAATTTTTGCCTAAAAGTACGCCTTGTTGAATAGCAGGCTGTGCCACTTGTGGATGCCCATTAGGATAAGCTTCAGTTTGCATTAAAGCAATATCTCCTAAAGCAAAAATGTTAGTATAACCTTCCACTTGATTATAGGCATTTACCTTGTATCTATTTGCACGATCTATAAGTGCATCTACATGAAGTCCTTTTACAGGCGCTCCTGTAACTCCGGCTGCCCAAATTAATGTTTCAGACTGCAATTCTAAACTTAAATTAGTCGATACTTTTTTACCATCATATGCTTTAACAAAAGTATTACAATGTACCAATACGCCTAATTTAGTAAGAAACCGTGCGGCTTTTTTTGATGCATGCTCACTCATAGAAGGCAATACTCTTGCTCCGCCTTCCAACAAATATATTTGCATATCGGCAGGAATTAAATCGCGATAGTCTCGTGGTAAAATATGGTTTTTAAGTTCGGCGATAGCACCAGCCAATTCTACTCCGGTTGGACCACCACCAACAATAACAAAATTCAATAAAGCTTTACGTAGCTCCTTATCGTTTGTTATAGCTGCTTCTTCAAAGTTTTGCAAAATCAGACTTCTAATATTCAAAGCCTGTGGCACTTTTTTCATGGGCATGCTATGGGTTTCAATAGATTTATTTCCAAAATAATTGGTTTTAGTACCCGTAGCAATGACCAAAAAATCAAAGCTCAAAACACCTATATTAGTCGTAATTTCTTTATTGTCGGCATCAATACGTTTAACTTCTGCTAAACGAAAAAATGTATTTTTATGCTTTTTAATTATTTTCCTAAGCGGATAAGCGATAGAATCTGGCTCTAAACCCGCAGAAGACACTTGATACAATAAAGGCTGAAATGTGTGATAATTACGCTTATCAATTAGTACAACCTGAACTTTTTTATTTGCTAATTTTTTTGCTAAATTAATACCAGCAAAACCACCACCAATAATAACAATTCTCGGTAAACTTGATTGGGGTATATTCATGTAAAAGTGTCTAAAAATATTATACCACAAAGATACTATATAACCCATTTATACACTACTTTTAAATATTATTTTAAAAGGCGTTGTAACATTTTAAATATTTAAGCTACTTACTTTATAACTAAACCATCAAATTGAAAAAAGAACTTGAACATAGTTTTGTTGAATTGCTAGAAAAGCATCAAAACATTATACATAAGGTATGCCGTTTGTATACCAATAATTATGATGCTCATAATGATTTATTTCAAGAAATAACAATACAACTTTGGAAAGCTTATCCGAAATTTCGTGGTGATGCTAAGTTTAGTACCTGGATGTATCGTGTTGGATTAAACACCGCTATTACACTATATAGAAAATCTAAGCGACGTATAAGCACACAAAACTTTGAAGGTGTTGAGTTTAAAATAAAAGCAGAAGATTATGATGACACTGAAGAACAGCAATTAAAAATTCTTTATAAAGCAGTGCATCAACTAAACGACATTGAAAAAGCACTTGTTTTCTTGTATTTAGAAGACAAAGATTATAGAGAAATAAGTGAAACCTTGGGTATTAGTGAAGTGAATGCACGTGTGAAAATGAATAGAATTAAAACAAAACTTAAAACCATACTAAATCCGTAATACTATGGATGAATTAGATTTATTAAAAAAAGATTGGAAAAAAGACGATAATAAGTTTCCAAAACTGTCTTACAATGAGATTTACCAGATGATTTTAAAAAAATCGTCTTCTATTGTAAAATGGATATTCATTATAAGCTTGCTGGAGTTTGCTTTCTGGACTTTTATTTCTTTTTTTCTAAAAGATACCGAAAGCATGAAACGTTTTGAACAGTACGATGCAGATGCTGTATTTATCCCTTTAATGGTAGTAGGTTATATTATTTTAGGTTATTTTTTCTATTTATTTTTTAAGAATTACAGAACCATTTCGGTAACAGATAATGCCAAAGTATTAATGGAGAATATTTTAAAAACAAGAAAAACCGTAAAGCAATATGTTGCATTCAATTTGATTTATCTCGTTATTTCTACCGTAGTTGTTTTATTTCTAGAGTTTGACAGAGACCAACAAGTCATAGATCAAGTAAATCAAGCTGCTGCAAATGGGGAGGCTTTTAAATTTTATGCAGGTATTATTATTGTAACTGTATTACTGTTAGCTGCTGCAATTGGTCTTCTGCTTTTCTTTTATTGGTTGGTTTACGGCATCTTATTAAAACGTTTAAACAGAAATTATAAAGAGCTTAAAAAGTTAGAGGTTTAAAAGAATTTAGCAACCTCAACCACATCGCCTGCCTGCATATTACCAATTTGAATATGTCCTATTCTAACACGAATTAAACGCAATGTTGGAAACCCAACAGCTGATGTCATTTTTCGTACCTGACGAAATTTCCCTTCGTTTAACGTTATAGACACCCACGATGTTGGACCATGCCTATCATCTCTAATTTTTCGCAAGCGTTTAGGCAAGTTTGGTACTTCGCTTAATTTAACAGCTTTACAAGGCTTAGTCTGGTACTTTTTACCATCAAAACCAATTTCTACTCCGCTCTTTAATTGCTCTATGGCTTCCGCTGAAATATCACCATCAACTTGTGCATAGTATTCCTTTTCTACTTTTTGACTATTAATATAATAGCTCATTTTACCATCGGTAGTTATAAGCAACAAGCCTTCCGATTTTTCGTCTAAGCGACCAATTGCCATAGCATTTTCAGGGAACTCATATAGGCTTCCTAAAAACTGCTTTGACCGTTGTTTGGAATCACGACTTTTAAACTGGCTTAAATATCCATAGGGCTTATAGATAATAAAATGTTTGTGCTCCATTTTAAAGACTTTCATTCAAAATACGATAAACCAATGCTTTGGTTGGTTTTTGTCCGTTCATTTTTGCTCTTACAGCATCAAAAGTCATTTTAAAATCACAACCCGATTTATAATCACTACACCCGTAAGCTGTTTTTCCTTTTATAAGCATTCCTTTTTTACACTTCGGGCAAGATAAATCTTTAGTTTTTGCTTCTGCATAAGTTGTTTTAGGTTCAAATTTCAACTCGAAATTATCATCAAAACGAATTAAACCTTCAACCTTTCCAGAATCCGTTTTAAACCCCTTTAAGTTAACGGTACTCCCCTTTTGAAGTAATCTAATAAACTGTTTCTCTGAAATTTTCTTCCCTTTAAAATTAAACGGCAACACAAAATTACATCCAGATTTATAAGTACTACAACCATACGCCGTTTTACCTTTAATAAGGGAGCCTTTTTTGCATTTAGGACAAACCTCTGTAGTGATTCCTGCAATCTTTTTAGCTGTTACCTTCGCTGTTCTATTTTTAATTACTGTGGCTTGCGATATATTGGCTCGCTTTGTCTCACGCCTTACTTCATAAACCAAAGCATCAACCATGCGTTTCATGTTTTTTATAAAGGCACTTGCGCTAAATTTACCTTTCTCAATGTCTTTTAATTGCTTTTCCCAGGACCCGGTTAATTCAGCAGACTTTAATAATTTATTTTGAATCGTATCAATCAACTGAATACCTGTAACCGTAGGCAGTACTTGTTTTTTATTGCGCTTTATATATTGTCGCCTAAATAATGTTTCAATAATATTAGCACGGGTTGATGGTCTACCAATACCATTTTCTTTCATCAAATCACGCAACTCTTCATCGTCAACCTGTTTACCAGCAGTTTCCATAGCGCGTAACAGAGAGGCTTCAGTAAACTGATTTGGAGGCTTGGTTTCTTTTTCTAAAAACGAAGGTTCATGTGGCCCTTTTTCTCCTTTTTCAAACTTAGGTAACAATTTATCCTTTGCCTCACTAAGCGTAGCCGAAGTTCCTGCACTGAGCGTAGCCGAAGTGTCAAAAACAACTCTCCAACCCTTTTCTAAAATTTCTTTTCCCGTACTTTTAAAAACCACTTTTGCTGCACTGCCTAAAACCGTAGTGTTAGACACTGTACAATCATCATAAAAAACAGCTAAAAATCGTTTTACAATAATATCATAAACCTGCTGTTGATTATACTGCAGATTAATTTGAATACCTGTTGGTATTATAGCATGGTGATCGGTTACTTTTTTATCGTTAAAAACTCTTTTTGACTTTTTAATAGGGTACTTTAAAAGGGGCTGTGTAAACTTTGAATAGTTTGTTAGTTTTTGCAAAATACCAGCAACTTTAGGATACACATCATTAGGCAAAAACGTGGTATCTACTCTTGGATATGTAACTACTTTTTGTTCGTATAGCTTCTGAACCATTTTTAGGGTTTCATCTGCCGAAAAACCAAATTTAGTATTACAATACACCTGTAAACCTGTTAAATCAAACAGTTTTGGTGCATATTCTTTTCCTTTCTTTTTGGTAATAGACTCTATTTCAAACTCACTTTCTTTTACTTTATTGGCTAAAGCTTCTCCATCCTCCTTTTTAAGAAAGCGCCCCTCTTCGTAACTAAAAAGCGTATCGCGATAAAGGGTTTGCAATTCCCAATAGGGTTGAGGTTTAAAATTCTCAATGGTCTTAAAACGATTAACCACCATGGCTAATGTTGGGGTTTGCACCCTACCCACAGATAATACCTGTTTATATCCCCCATGCTTTACAGTATATAGCCTGGTGGCATTCATTCCTAGAAGCCAGTCACCTATAGCTCTGGAAAATCCTGCATAATATAAATTATCATAATCTGAAGCTGGTTTTAAATTCTGAAACCCTTCTTTAATCGCTTCGGTAGTTAATGACGAAATCCATAAACGCTGCACCTCACCTTTATAATCAGCTTCATTCATCACCCAACGCTGAATAAGCTCACCTTCCTGACCTGCATCACCACAGTTTATAACCACCTCGGCTTTATCAAATAAGCTTTTTACAATATTAAATTGCTTTTGAATACCAGATTCTGCTACCACTTTGGTTTCAAACTTTTCGGGCAGCATGGGTAAGTTATTCAAATCCCAGCTTTTCCAATAAGGTTTATAATCGTTGGGCTCTTTTAAAGTACACAAATGCCCAAAAGTATAAGTTACAGCATATCCATTACCTTCGTAATAGCCATCGCGTTTGGTATTAGCACCTAACACGGTTGCTATTTCTCTTGCTACACTTGGCTTTTCGGCTATACAGACTTTCAATTATTCTTCTTTAAAATAAAAATGCAAAATAGAACTTCTAAAGTTTTTATTAAAAGAGAATTGTTAGGAGTTATTAACGGATTGTTATTTCAAAAAACAATACATTACTAAACCCTTATATTATTTTCTTTGAAAACACCCAGGTGGCTTTATGCCAAATGGTTTCTAAAGGACCTCGCTTATTGTTTTTCATCCACCAATATGAGAAATACCCAATTAAAACGGAAAGTACGATACTTATTAAAAAGCTATATGTTGCTCCGGTATATTTATAAAGTCCAAAACCAAATCCGTAATATAAAGTAGAGCCAATAATAGATTGTAATACATAATTTGAAAGGCTCATTTTTCCTATTGGCGATAAAACATTTAACACGCTGTGCCATGCTTTTTTATGAAACAGCAATACAAAACCAGACACTAAAACCCCCATAAAAGACAGGTTGGTCCATGAGGTTTCGATGGTTTTCACTGGGCGACGAATAGCTTCATTGATAAAAAGATCATCTATATTTTTTTGAAATACATATAAAATAACAAAAGCTATGCTGAAAACCACTAGTGCTTTTAGCCAGAACTTATTATGCGCAACAGATGGCTTAAAAAGCTTTTTTCTGCCTGCCAGCATACCAAACAGAAACAATGACAGAATATGCAAAAAACGACCGTTTTCATTACTCCATTTTAACACAGCTATCTTGCCATTAGTTAAATTCCCTTTAACAGTATTAATAAACGATTCGCCTTTTATGTATTCATCCATTTTACCAAAGTATGCCCAGGATTCGGGATCTCCCATAACCACATTTGGGTTTTGTATAGCCTGTATTAAACTAATTAACTCTATAGGCTGTAATAATAAAATAATGGCTGTAACAAAAACTACTGTGTTACTTAAACGTGCAACAGGAATAAGTAAAAATCCTATCACAGCATATATGGTAAGTATATCTCCTTGATAAAATGCAGAGTTTATAACCCCGAAAACCAATAACAAAACGAGCCTCCATGCAAAAACAGGTCTAAAATCCTTTCCCTGCTTAGCTTGATTATCAGTTTGAATAAAAAATGTTAATCCAAAAAGTAATGCAAACATGGCATAAGACTTTCCTGCAAACATAAAAAAGGAGCTATCCCAAATCATTTTGTCTAATTTCACCAGCCAATCCGGAAAGTTTTCCGGTAAAAAATACACATCAAAATGTTCGAGGTTGTGTAATAGCATTATTGAAACAATAGCCAGACCTCGCAAAGCATCCACTACATGTATTCTATTACTATCTTTAGCAGACCCCATATAATTACCACTCACGTTTTTTATTTAATTCTTCTTGAGCTTCTAACTCTTTTTGCGGAATTACTTTTAAAAACGACGGGTGTTGCTCTATGGCATATTCAATTCTTTTTACGATATCATCAGTAGTTTCGTTATCGTAATCAATTTCTAAAGGCTTTTTAATTTCAAAAGTTTGAAGGATATTTTTCTTTTTTATACGGAGTCCCTTTTTATCGAATGAACGCCTGAATCCGTCAATAACTATGGGCACCACAATAGGTTTATAACGTTTAATAATATGTGCTGTACCTTTCCTGATAGGCTTAAATGGTGTAGTAGTACCCTGCGGAAAAGTAATTACCCAACCATCATCTAAAGCTTTTCCTATATTAGAAATATCACTCATTTTCACTTGACGGTTTACGTCCTTCCCTTCAGACCTCCAAGTACGTTCAATACTTATCGAGCCTACATAGGCTAATATCTTGGGTAGTAATCCTGCTTTCATCGTTTCTTTTGCAGCTACATAGTAGATATTAAGCTTAGGGTTCCATAAATAGCCTACATTTTTTATAGAATCTGTACGGCCACTTAAACTAGCATTAAACACATGAAACATAGATACTACATCGGCAAAATAGGTCTGGTGATTTGAAATGAATAATACATTTGTATCGGGTAAGGTTTTAATAATCTCAGAGCCTTCTATTTGTAACTCATTAAATCCGCGAAAGCGTCTGTGAGTCATAACTCCAAGAATTCTTATGAGCCATTTTTTTACAATAAGAATATGTCCGAATGGATTTTTTTTAAATAATCCCATAAATCACACGTCAAAATTAGTTAGTTGCAGCAAATGTAATAAATCTTATAAACTATAGCATTTGTTTTAACATGTCTTTAATTTCGCTAAGCATCATCGCTGTTGCGCCCCAAACCACATGATTATTTAATTTAAATGCAGGGACCTCAACATCTATACTGTACGATGTTGAAACAGTTTTTGTTATAAGTTGGTTGTCATCTAAAAAATGTTGTAATTCTACTTCTATTATAGCTTCTACCTCATCATCTTGTTTAATAAACTCTGGCCTATTATGAGAAACTCCAAAAAATGGCTGTACATGAAAATTACTTGGAGGAATATAAACTTCAGATAATTGTTTAACAACTTTAATATCTTGAATGGGTACTCCAATTTCTTCAAATGTTTCTCTAACCGCCGCATCCTGTAAGGATTGATCCTGATCTTCCAATTTCCCTCCAGGAAACCCTACCTGAGCCGAATGCACACCATTATAGGTTTTTCTTAAAATTAAAACCAATGTTGTTTTTTGGTGTTTATCTGGATAAAACAATGCCAAAACACCAGCTTTTTTGGCATCTTTCATAACTTTTTTTTGCCGCCTTAACAATTCCCGGCGAAACGGTGGTACCATTTTAAAGTGTGAAGCCTCAGCTGGCAAAGGTTCATTTTCTATCTTAGAAATAGCTATTAAAAAATCTTCAAAATTCATCTAAAGGAAAATATTGCTTGATTTAAAATTACTGCTTTTTTTGGTTTTTATAAGCTTTCATTATTTTTCCAAACCCAGGTTCGACACCTACCTTCATTTGTTCCAGGATTTCAGGTTTTTCTTTTTTGAGCCATTCTATAACCTTAGGTGCATTTGGAGGTGGAGCATTTTTCCAATTGATAGCCTCTAACCCGTAATCATGATTTTTAGCGTTCCAATCGTTATAATACGCCTTCAATTTATTTACAACATTGCTATATACGGGATCGTTTATTAAATTATTCATTTCAAAAGGATCATTAACTATATCGTATAATTCCTCAGAATCTTTGTTATCTTCAAAAAAATGTCTTTGAACATTTGTTAATTCTCCCTTTGCATTCAAAGTTCGCATAATATGCACTGCTGGCCTATGAAATTCTAAATAAGCTTGATGAGCATCATGAGATTGGTTTGTAATATTATTTTTAATATATCTATACTTTTTAGTTGTAATAGCTCGAGACTGTTCAAGAACTTCATCCCATAAATCTCTAGAAGAATAAACATATTTCCTGGGGTTATTGTCTCTTTTAAGAATCGATCTAGCTGTCATGTAATTTGGTAATTCAATACCAGCAACATCTAATATTGTGGCAGCAACATCAACTGATGCTACTAAACGTGTGTCTTTTTTTCCTCCTGTTATTCCAGCTGGCCAATTTACTATTAAAGGCAAATGCAATCCTGGTTCGTATAAATACCCTTTACCTCTAATATTACAACGTCCATTATCAGCAATAAAAATGATAATTGTATTATCCTTCATCCCTTTTTTCTCTAAATCATCTAACAATAGTCCAACCTCATAATCCATATATTCAATTTGATCAAGATATTTAGCCCAATCCTCTCGAATTACTGGTGTATCTGCATAATGCGGAGGCAGCTTAATTTCGTTAGGGTTTATTTTGTGTTTAGATTTCTTTCTAATATCATTCCACCAATCTCCTCTATGAGTAACAGTAAGGGTTACTTGAGAAAAAAAAGGTTGATCTTCTGCATTAAATTCATTCTGCTTATCAAACAAACCAAATTCATCTATACCGTTCCATTGCCCTAGTTTTTTATGTTTAAAATTCACATCTATTTTGCCTCCAGAACCTCTTACAATCTTATTGCCAATAATACAGGTATAACCAGCATCTCTAAGGTAGGTTGTTATTGGTTTATAGGGTTTCGCTAAAGGGATACTCCTGTTCGACCTATGGTGCTGTGCATTAATAATATTTTGATGTACACCAGTTATCATATTTGATCTACTAGGCGAGCAAATGGAATTATTTCCGTATACATTCATATATTGTATCCCATCAGAAGCAAGCTTATCCAGTATAGGTGTTTTTACAACATCCATTCCATAACACCCTAAATCTATACTCATATCTTCCGATAAAATAAATAGAATATTAGGCTTCAGGCCTTCCTTTTTTTCCTGAGAACACCCCAAAAATAATACAACGATTAACCAGGTAAGTATTTGTTTCAAAATATTATTCTTCATCTTTTTATTCTAAAAATATATTAAAGAGTCTCAAAATTGATTCTAAATATAAAGTATCTATCTAATAATATCTTTCAGCCATTTTTTTGCTAAAACCGGCCATGTTTCTGCAGCTATATTTCCTTTTCTTAGTCCATATCCATGCCCACCTGATGGTAACACATGTAATTCAACTGGTCTTTTGGCCTGTATAAGAGCCTTAGATAAAACCAAAACACCCTGGTTTGAATAGGGGTCATCGGCAGTTGCAAATATAAACATTGGGGGTGTTTGATCTGTAATCGACAACTCGGGTGAGATGGTATTATTTTTACCCGAATTTAAATAAGCTGGATAAATAAGAACCACAAAATTTGGTTTACTAGACTTTTCATCAATGGTATCTGATTTTGTATAAGTATCTTTATTAAAACTAGTAGCTGCCCTTGCTGATAAACTTCCCCCTGCTGAAAACCCTAAAACGCCAATTTTTTCCGGATTACAGCTATAATCTTTTGCTTTGCTCCTCACCATTCTAATGGCTCTCTGAACATCATTTAGCGCTCCTAAACGATTTTCGGGAACCCTATACTGCAATACAAATGCCGTAAACCCTAATGTATTCAGCCATTTTGCAATTTCGCGTCCTTCTAAATCAATTGCTAAAATTTGATAACCACCACCAGGGCAAATAATAATACCCGCCCCATTATTTTTTGTTATTTCCGGTTTATAAACTTCCAAAATCGGATTAGTAACACGTGTCAGCCTAATAACATTGTTACTAGTATCAGAAGTTTGAATAGCATGGTGCTTTTCATTTGTTTCGTTGGGCACCTGCATTTTCCATAAATTTATGACCTCCATAGTTTGAGCAAAATTTTGTAATGCAAAAAAGATAGTAGTACTTAAAAAAAAGATTTGCTTTTTATTGATTGATACATAAAACATTAATTGAATTATTTATTTTTGATATCGATTAAAAATTTATTTAAATGCGCTTTAAATTATTCTTTTTACTTTTTTTGCTTTTTTTGAATTGTGAAGATAAACAATCTAAAAAGAAAAATACTCCAGTAAATCCGGAGTTAATTTCTACAAAAAAAGAGGTTAAGCAAGATGCTATAACAAAAGGCGAACGTGAGTTTCCTAAGCTGAACTCTAAAAATGCAATGCATTTTTTTTTAGAATACGATAAACACAATAAAGAAAACAAAGTACGCATCACTACAGATTTTGGAACAATTGATATTTTATTATTTAACGAAACAAAATTTCATCGCTCAAATTTTATATTCTTAACTAAGCAAAAGTATTTTAACGGCACTCAATTTTATCGGGCCATTGATAATTTTATAGTACAAGCGGGCAATAGCGACGATAGAAAAACGGGTAAAAAACGTGTTAATATTGGAAGGTACCTATTACCAACTGATACAAAAAAAGGATTTAAACACGATAGAGGTGTTATATCGATGCCCAGTAGTGAAATTGATAACCCACATAAATTGGCATCGCCTTTTGAGTTTTTCATTGTACAACAACGTGGTGGTGCTCATTTTTTAGATGGCGATTACACTGTTTTTGGTAAAGTTATTAAAGGTATGGATGTTGTAGACAAAATTGCAGCTGTTGAAACCGATGAAGCCGATTGGCCTTTAAACAACATCTACATCCGTAATGTGGAAATTATAGATTGATCAAGCCTTATAGAAAGCTAACTTTTAACTCACTCTGCTTAAGAAGTTGAGCCTTCTTTTAACTTAATATTATAAAAAAATATAAGTTATTTCAATACCTTACAAAACTTAAAAAACTCAAACTAAAAATGAATACTAAAACACTTATTAAACCTTTAGTTTTTTTTGTGTTACTTTCAGCTTTTAGCTGTAAAAAAGACACTAAAACAAACTCAAAAAAAGACACATTGTCTATGAACAATAACATATTACTTCAAGAATGGACCGGGTTGTATGAAGGGGTTCCTGCTTTTGACAAGATGAAAGTTAAAGACATTAAAGAAGCCGTTGAGGTTGGTATGGAATTAAGCTTAGAAGATATTGATGCCATTGCAAATAATACTGAATCGCCAACTTTTGAAAATACGATTGCAGAAATGGAACGCTCTGGAAAAGCATTGACCAGAGTATTTACTTATTATGGCATTTTAAGTAGTAATATGAGTTCTCCGGAATTTAGAAAAGTGAGAGGCGTATTGACGCCTAAAATATCTGAATACAGATCTAAAATATCTCAAAACGAAAAACTATTTAAACGTATCAAAGCGGTTTATGAAGCCTCACAAAAAACACCTTTAGACGCAGAACAACAACGTGTTGTTGATTTAATTTATAAGCGTTTTGAAATGAATGGTGCCAATCTTGATGCAGAAAAAAAGAAACGCTATGCCGAAATAAACAAAGAACTATCTAGTCTTTACAATAATTTTTCTAACAATGTATTACACGATGAAGAGAACTACGTTACTTATTTAACCAAAGATCAGTTAGCTGGCTTAAGCGAAGGTTTTATAAAATCTGCTGCTAAAATTGCTACTGATAAAGGACAAGATGGCAAGTATGCTATTACCAACACACGTTCTTCAATGGATCCGTTTTTAAGGTATTCTACAGAACGTGAACTACGTAAAAAAGTATGGACCAATTATTACTCTCGCGGGGATAATGGCGATGAATACGACAACAACAACATTATAGCTAAAATTTTAAAACTACGTAAGGAGCGTGTTGGCTTATTGGGTTATGATAATTATGCAGACTGGAGATTACAAGATCGTATGGCTAAGAACCCGGAAAACGCTATGGCGTTAATGAATGCTGTTTGGCCAGCAGCTATTGAGCGTGTTGCAGAAGAAGTAGCAGATATGCAAGCTTTAGCAAACGCAAATGGGGATAACATTACTATTGAACCTTGGGATTACAGGTATTATGCTGAAAAAGTACGTAAGAAGAAATACGATTTAGATAGTGATGAAGTTAAACAATACTTACAATTAGACAAGTTAACTGAAGCCTTGTTTTATACGGCTGATCGCCTGTTTAATTATAAATTCACACCAGTAAAAGAAGGTAGCGTCCCTGTATTTCATTCTGATGTAAAAGTCTGGGAAGTAACCGATAAAGATTCTGGTGCACATATTGGCTTGTGGTATTTAGATCCTTTTGCCCGCGAAGGAAAACGATCGGGTGCCTGGGCAACAACTTATAGAAGCCACACCACCTATGATGGAAAAACAAATGTGCTAGCTTCAAACAATTCTAACTTTGTAAAAGCGGCACCTGGAGAGGCTGTTTTAGTCTCTTGGGACGACGCCAATACCTTTTTTCATGAGTTTGGACACGCTTTACACTTTTTTTCATCTAAGGTTAAATATCCAACCTTAAATGGGGGTGTTAGAGATTATACCGAATTTCAAAGCCAATTATTAGAGCGATGGCTATCTACAGATGAAGTGATTAATCAATTTTTAGTGCATTATAAAACAGGAAAACCTATTCCTGCAGATTTAATAAAAAAAATAAAGAAAGCATCTACTTTTAATCAAGGCTTTGCTACTACTGAGTATTTAGCATCTGCCATTATGGATATGAAATTACACCTGGCAGACCCAACAAACATTGATATCGATAAATTTGAACGTGAAACATTGGCAGCATTAAAAATGCCAAAAGAATTACCAATGCGCCACAGAACGCCACATTTTGGACATGTTTTTTCCAGTGAAGGTTACGCCACAGCATATTACGGTTATATGTGGGCTGATGTTTTAACAAGTGATGCCTCCGAAGCATTTAAAGAAGCTCCCGGTGGCTTTTATGATAAGGATTTAGCTAATAAATTAGTAAGGTATTTATTTGCGCCAAGAAACGCTATGGATCCTGCTGAAGCCTTTAGAAAATTTAGAGGCCGCGATGCTAAAATAGAAGCATTATTAAGAGACAGAGGTTTTCCTGTACCTAACAACTAGGCATTCATACACAAAACATATTTAGCCTCGATTATCTAGTAAAGGCCATGCAAAAAAGCATGGCTTTTATTTTGAGATGGTTTCACGTAGAGATTGATGGCAGGTTCGACTTTTCCGGTTACCGAGCAAAGCACAGCCAAAGGGCTACAATAAGTAAGGCTCAAAAAGAATTAATTTTTATATAGAGTCGGTAAGGCAATTTTAAACTTTACCGCCAATAATCTTGTAAGAATTACAACTAAGCCTGCAATTATAAAAACTAAATTGTTCTCTATTGGTAATTCGCTTAGCAAAAAGTAGGTTACCCCTCCAAGAATACAGGCTGTCGCATATATTTCTTTTCTAAAAATAACTGGTATTTCGTTACATAAAATATCTCTAATCACACCTCCGAAACTGGCAGTCATGGTTCCCAAAGCTATGCAAATTATGGGGTGCAACCCTGCATTGATTCCTTTATCTACACCTACAACCGTATACAACCCAATACCAATAGTATCAAACAAAAAAAGTGAGGTTCTAAGGTAACTTATCTTGCTTCTGAAGATGATAGCAAAAATTGCCGAAGCAATAATGGTATACGTAAAGGTCATGTCTTTCATCCAGCTTACCGGTGTTTCTCCAATAAGTAAATCGCGAAGCGTACCACCTCCTACTGCCGTTACAAAAGCAATAATTAGAATTCCGAATAAATCCATTTTTTTACTAATAGCAACAAGTACACCCGAAATAGCAAAAGCGATGGTCCCTAAAATATCTATGGTATAAAACATATTTTAAATTAAATAATACCTTTTGGTTGATGTTCTTTTAATAAACAATTTGCAACTTATAACAATTAATAGATCCTTCGATTTACTTCGACTACGCTCAGCACAAGTCGCTCAGGATAAATGAATAATCCTCTCACTTTTTTAATAACAGACCCTTCGATAAACTCAGGGTAAGCGATTCACACTATTTGGTTTCACAAAATTGGCTCTCTGCTTACATATCTTGAGTATAAAAATTATAATCTTTCAAAATAACATCAATAAACTCAATATCTGTTTTTTGCTTTACGTTTTTAATTTCAACAACTTCTATTAATTTGTTTCTTAGCTTAATTAAAGTTTGATAATCCTTAGATGCTTTTGCTACGGTAAACGTATCTTTTATAATTCGTGCATCATTATCAGACAATTTAATAACATTTGGATAGGTTGGCTTATAATCTGTTTTTAAATTTTCTAAAATAGTATGGCTTATATTAACCTGATCTTTTAGCGCTATAACAGCAGTTCCTGCTACCATATCGCCCAATCGTTGCTGCTTCTTGCTAAACATGATTACAAAAAAGCCTAGTCCGAAAATATAAATATCTACTATTCTAAAAAACCAACGTACCACATAATCTGCTAACGATGCTTGATAACCATCAATTTTTACAACTCTAATTTTTAAAGCCCGCTTACCAATGGTTTGTCCTTCTAATAGCGACTCCAATACTAAGGTGTAAAACATTACTGGGAAGCTCAATACTGTGTTTATAGCTATTTGAGACCATTCGTCCATGTTTTCAAAAACACCAAAGATCCAATTTAAAACCAACAAATAACCAATTTTAATGGCTGTATCTATTATAAATGCTAATAAACGCTCACCTGCTCCTGCTGCTGTGAATTTTATTTTTACATTTTGGGTCGTGTTAATTTGTAACTCTGACATTTTATATTTTAATTTATCAAAAATACATGAATTTTTCTTTTGAAAATTAACAAAAACAAAAGAAAAATGACTTGGATTAACAAAGTTGGTTACTGAGGTAAAACTAAATTTTGCATTTAAAAAATTACAACATTTAGTTTTTTACAGAAGAAATATATGAGGGAAGTTTCATTCATCAAACAAAATAAAGAAAAATGGCTGAGTTTTGAGACCGCTATTTTTAATAATGACTTTAAAGATCCTGACGAGCTTGCCTCTCAATACATTCATTTAATTAACGATTTAGCTTATGCGCAAACCTATTACCCTAAAAGTAAAGTAATTGTATACTTAAATCAGCTAGCAGCCAAAGCCTTTCAAAAAATTTATAAGACCAAACGCGAAAACACAAACCGATTTATTGAATTTTGGAAAACCGAAGTCCCATTAATTTGTTATCAATATCGAAAATTTATTTACATCGCATTTATCATATTTTTTGCTTTCACCTTTATTGGTGTGATTTCTGCTGCAAATGATGGAGAGTTTGTGCGCTCGGTTTTAGGAGATAATTATGTAAACATGTCTATAGAAAATATTGAGGCTGGCGACCCGGTTGCAGTTTATAAAAGTGGTAGTAATTGGGGGAGTTTTATTGGCATTACCATAAACAATTTAAGAGTTGGTATTATTGCTTTTGTCTTGGGAGTTTTTGGTGGTATTGGTACACTTTACATTATGTTTAAAAATTGTATTATGCTAGGTTCGTTTCAGTATTTCTTTTACGAAAAAGAAGTATTTTGGGAAAGCGTTCGAGGCATTTGGATTCATGGCTCCATGGAAATTTTCGCTATTGTTATTGAATGTGCTGCTGGATTAATTTTAGGGGCCAGTATTTTGTTTCCTGGTACACACTCAAGGTACACCTCTTTTAAACATGGTGCTAAAACAGGTGTAAAAATTTTAATAAGCACTTTTCCTTTTACTTTCTTTGCGGGCTTTTTAGAAGGATTCGTAACACGCTATTCTAATATTATGCCCCATTGGCTATCGGTTGGAATTATTTTAATTACACTCGGCATAATTAGTTACTATTATTTAATTTACCCTTTTAAAGTGCAAAAAGAAATTACTCAATTACCTCTGTTAAATCAATCTTCTATTTGAAAATAATAAGATTACATATTATTTTTCTGCTTTTGGTTTTTATAAATTCTCAAAATGCTTCAGGTTATTCTACGTTTCAAGAACCTCAACAGATTCGAAAATTTGATGACGACTTTAAAACGCGTTATTCAAGCAGAAAATATAATTATGAAGGCAAAGAGGTTGTAAAACAAAGCCCTGGCGGTTCTGGCAAATATGAAGATTATAAAAACGGCGACCCATCAATAAAGGAGCGTAACAATTCAGATAGTTTAAGTATAAACCTCGGCCCTTTTGCCTGGTTATTTTACTTAGCATTGGCAATTGCTGTAATATATTTAGTTTATATTTTACTAAACGAAGGGGGAACTGGTTTATTTACATCTAAACAAAACAGAAAGCTTATCGATTACGAAGATATTACCGCCGAGAATATTGAAAATGCCGATATACATACACTTATTAAAAATGCTGAAAATGACAACAATTTCAGATTAGCTATTCGATATTATTATTTGCTGGTTTTAAAAAATTTAAGTTTAAAAAATCATATAAAATTTGAAGACGATAAAACCAACACCGAATATTTAAACGAAATAAGCAAAAAACCATTCAGTAAAAGATTTGCTTATATATCTTATCTATACAATTACATTTGGTATGGCGAGTTTCCTCTAAACCTTGACGAGTACAACAAAGCCAGGTATCATTTTGCAACCCTTTTAAACCAGGTAAAATAATGAAGAAAGCACTACCTATTCTTTTCATTATTGCTGCTTTAATTATTACTGCTGCTATTACTTTTGGCATAAAGTCTACAAGAACAGTTGACTGGGAAGAATCTTTTAACGAAAAAAGTAATAAACCTTACGGCGTAAGTGTATTTTACAAAGAGCTCCCCAGTCTTTTTAAAAACCATAAAATTAGAACAGTTTATCATCAACCTGCTAGCTATTTACAAGCACATTCTGAAGATAGTTATGGCGATCATATTGCTGAAGGTAGTTTTGTTATTATTGGAAACTCTGATTATTTAGAAGACGATTCAATTGATGAATTATTACATTTTGTTGATTCGGGAAATACGCTTTTTATATCAGATTACTACTTCAATCAAAAAATTCATGATACATTAGGTTTTGATGTTGACTATATTGAAAACACAAAAGATAGTATTTCATATCAGTCTTTAAAATACCTTAACATAAGAGATATAGCTATTGACAAAAATGAAGGTGACAATTATTTTTCTAATTTTGATACCATAAACTATAAAGTTTTAGGGCATTCTAAAATAGACTATAAACATGTAAATTTTATCGAGGTGCCTTTTGGAAAAGGCAAGATATATCTGCATTTAGAACCTAAAGCATTTACCAACTATAACCTTTTAAAAGATGATAGATATCAATATGTAGAAGGTATTATTTCTTATTTACCAGAAAATGATGTGTATTTCGACTCGTATTCAAAAATACAAACAGGATATGATGGAAATGTTGAAAAAGAATCGAACCTAAGCTGGTTTTTAGAGCAATTATCTTTTAAATGGGCCTGGTATACAGCTTTAATTTTTGGAATTTTATTTATGATTTTTAATGCCAAACGTCGACAACGTATTATTAGAATTATAAAGCCTCTTCAAAATACAACCGTAGCTTTTGTTAAAACGATTTCCAATTTATATTTCGAAACTCAGGATCATAAAAACTTAATAGATAAAAAAATAACGTATTTTTTAGAGCGCATTCGAAGCGATTTTAATCTAGACACTTCTACTTTAAATGAAGTATTTATAGGAAAATTAGCATCAAAAACCGGAAAGAAAAAAGAAGACATAAAAAAGCTAATCGATTATATAAATTGGTTACGCACTAAAAATGAGTTTTTTGAAGACAACTTAATAAAATTAAACAAGCTAATTGAAGCTTTTTATTTAAAATAATTATGGACGAAAATAAAGAAGAGAAAGACCATCAAGGTTTCATGCCCAAACCAGAAAATGTAGTATCCTCTATAGACGACAGTGTGCTTGAAGACACTAATGGTTTGCAATTTAAAAATCGGTTGGATTTAACCGAACTTCAAAATAGTGTTGAAAAAATAAAGCAAGAAGTAGGAAAAGTAATTGTGGGTCAAAAAGATATGGTAGATATGCTTATTGCCTCACTTTTAGCTAAAGGGCATTCGCTTATTGAGGGTGTTCCTGGTGTAGCCAAAACCATTACTGCAAAGCTATTGGCAAAATCGTTGAGTGTTGGTTTTAGCCGAATTCAATTTACACCAGACCTTATGCCTAGTGACATTTTAGGAACTTCTGTTTTTAATTTAAAAGACTCAGAATTTGAATTTAAAAAAGGGCCTATTTTTTCTAACATGATTTTAATCGATGAAATTAACAGAGCTCCTGCAAAAACACAAGCAGCTTTGTTTGAAGTAATGGAAGAGCAACAAATCACTATTGATGGCAATAAGTTTAAGTTAGACGCTCCTTTTATGGTTTTGGCAACTCAAAACCCAGTTGAACAAGAAGGCACCTATCGCTTACCTGAAGCTCAATTAGATCGATTTTTGTTTAAAATAGATGTAGATTATCCCAATTTGAATGAAGAGATTGAAATTCTTTCAAGAGAACACCAATTAAGAGATACCGAAAAAACGGAAACTATTTCGTCTTTTTTAACCGCCAAACAAATCGCAGAGTATCAAAATTTAGTTACTCAGATTTTAGTTGAAGAACATTTATTAAAATACATCGCAGAACTTATTGTAGCCACACGAAGCAATCAATTTTTATACTTAGGAGCATCTCCAAGAGCCTCTATAGCTATATTAAAATCTAGCAAAGCGTTTGCTGCTATGTCTGGGCGCGATTTTGTAACCCCCGAAGATATTAAGCGTGCTGCCATTCCAGTTTTACATCACAGAGTTATTGTAACGCCAGAACGCGAAATGGAAGGAGTATCCAGTAAACAAATTATAAAACAAATAATTGAAACTGTTGAAATACCGAGGTAAAAAAGTATTCAGTATTCAGCCACACCTAACACCTAACACCTAACACCTAACACCTAACACCTAACACCTAACAAAATTGAAACTCTTTAAACCTTTCTACATACAACCACGCTTTTTTTACGCCGGCATTGGCATTGTGGTATTATTTGGTTTAAGTTATTTTGTACCGTTATTATTCAACATAGCACAACTCACCATTTTAGTGCTTGTATTACTTTTTGCTCTAGATTTTTTAATCATTTTCATTGGTAAAAATAAAATTATAGCCCGTAGAATTTTACCCGATAAATTTTCCAATGGCGATAAAAATGTCATTGATTTAAGTATTAATAACAACTATCCATTTACCATTCATCTTGAAATAATTGATGAAATCCCAGAACAATTTCAGGTAAGGGATTTTAAAATTAAAGATCACATACCTACTCGAAAAACAAAATCAATCCAGTATCATTTAAAACCAACGGAACGCGGTGAATATTACTTTGGAAGCTTAAACGTTTATGCCTCTTCTGTAATAAAATTAGTAGCAAAGCGTTTCGCTTTTAATAATGGGGCTATGGTACCAACTTATCCAAGTTTTAAACAATTAAAAAAGTTTGAACTTTTAAATATTAATCAGAATGCTTTAGAGCATGGTATAAAAAAAGTGCGTCGCCTTGGTCATACCATGGAGTTTGAACAAATTAAAGATTATGTTTTAGGTGATGATTTGCGTACAATAAATTGGAAAGCCACTGCAAAGCGAAGTCAATTAATGGTTAATCAATTTCAAGACGAAAAATCACAACCTATTTACTCTATTATAGATAAAGGGCGCATTATGAAAATGCCATTTAACGGTTTAAGCCTTTTAGATTATGCCATTAATGCAGCTCTTGTAATAAGTAATGTTGTTTTAAAAAAACATGATAAAGCTGGTATGCTATCATTTTCTAAGAAGATTGAAAATATTGTGGTTGCTGAACGTAGGAGTTCTCAAATGCAACTTATTCTAGAAGCGCTATATAATGTAAAAACCGATTTTTTTGAAAGTGATTTTAGCAGACTATACGGCAACATAAAAAGGCATATCACACAGCGAAGTCTTATTTTAATGTATACCAATTTTGAAACCTTAGATGGTTTAAACAGGCAACTTCCATATTTAAAAGCCATTGCTAAAAGCCATTTACTCGTTGTTATTTTCTTTAAAAATACTGAATTAAACAGTATTATTACCGAGAAAGCCGAAACCGTACAACAAGTTTACGATAAGGTAATAGCTGAAAAATTTGCCTTCGAAAAGCGTTTAATTGTTAACGAGTTAAAAAAATACGGTATCTATTCGATTTTAACCACACCAGAAAACCTTACCATCGATACCATTAATAAATATTTAGAAATTAAGGCCAGAGGTTTACTGTAATTGTATAAGTCCAGCCCCGCATTCTGTCTGCCTTATACCCTCTGTCTTTTTAGATACATACAGTTCATCATTTGAGAACTAATACATTATAAAAAAACGACCTACTTGGGTTACAATAAGTAACTAGTAAGCCGCTTTTAAAACTAACCAACCAACCTAAAAATTTAAACGGTTTCGTTTAACCAAGCTTTCATCATCCATACTGTTTTTTCTTGCTCGGTTATAAAATCACTCACCATAGAGTTTGTTCCTTCATCGTTTGCATCACCAGACTTTTTCAAAATAATTCTTTCAATTTTTAAAAGCTCGGTTAAAGAATCTACTATCAGTCGTACTGCTTTATCATCTTCAGAAATATTTTTGCCCACTTTAACTTGCGCTTTAGCCGAATAGTCTTCAAAAGTATGCAAGGGGCTTTCTCCTAAAGTTAAAATACGTTCTGCAATTTCATCAACTTTTATGTTAGCATCGGTATACAACTCCTCAAACTTTGTATGTAAGTCAAAAAAACGCTTGCCTTTAATATTCCAATGGATGCCTCGTAAGTTCTGATAATATATTTGAAAATTAGCCAGTAAATGATTTAAATCATTAGCTAAGTCTATTGTTTTAGAGGCATTTAAACCTATACTATTATATGTCATTTTTACGTGTATTTTTATTTACTACAAATTTAATTTATAATTAACGAGTGTTTTAATAAATTTTATTGATAGTTTTTATATTTTTATAACCTAAATTGATACTTATGACCATAACACAATTATATTACGTTTTAGCAGTAGCCGAAAATCAAAATTTTACTAAAGCAGCCGAAAAATGTTTTGTTACACAACCTACGCTTAGTATGCAAATTCAAAAACTTGAAGATCAACTTGAAGTACAAATATTTGATAGAAGCAAAAAACCTATTGAACTTACCGAAGTAGGTCGAAAAATTGTTAATCAAGCCAGAAATATTGTTAACGAATCATATAGAATTCAAGATATTGTAGATCAGCAAAAAGGCTTTATAGGAGGCGAATTTAAACTTGGTATTATACCAACGGTAATGCCTACGCTTTTGCCAATGTTTTTAAAGACATTTATAAAAAAACACCCCAAAGTAAAGTTAAAAATAGAAGAATTAACCACCGAGGAAATTATAGAACGTATTACTGAAGGGCATTTAGATGCAGCAATCGCTGCAACACCTCTTGAAAACGAAATGATTAAAGAGCGGGTTCTGTATTTTGAGCCTTTTGTAAGCTACATCCCAAAAAATCATCGTTTGCATTCAAACAAAAAGATTAATGTATCAGATTTGGATATAAGTGATATGCTGCTGCTTGAAGACGGACATTGTTTTAGAGATGGTGTTATTAATCTATGCAAAGTATTTAAAACCCATACTGATGATCAGTTTCAATTAGAAAGTGGCAGTATAGAAACCCTTATAAAGTTATCAAACGAAGGGCTGGGAATGACCCTCTTACCGTATTTGCATACTTTAGATGTTAACGAAAAAGAAAAAGAGAATTTACATCATTTTAATGAGCCTTCACCTGCCAGAGAAGTAAGTTTAATTTACCATAAAAGCGAATTAAAAATGCAGATCATAGAAGCATTACAAGATGTTATATCCAGTATTATTCGTGGCGCAATTGCTTTTCAAAATGTAGAAATCATTAGTCCGATTCCTAAATAAATTAAACTAAAAAAGCGACTAATAGTCGCTTTTTTTTATGCTTTTAAATAGATTAAACATTGATTTAATTCCGGGTTCTGCTGTACAAGAGAATGAATAAAAACTTTAAGCTCTTCAATCTCATAAGGCAATAATCTACTTACCGCTTTTTGTACCTCTTTGCAAAACAACGTAGCATCAAAACTAACTTTTTTAAGTACCGTTTTGGTATACTCTAGCATTGCTCTTGCCATAATTACTAATTAGGATTTTGGTTTAAATTAAAGGTAGAGTTACGTATAGGCTATGTTTTTTTATTTAACACCTAAATTTAATAAAAAATTGCATTGCTTTTTTAAATTAATGAAAATTTAACACTTAAAACCTATTATCTCCATCTAATAAATCTCCTAAACCTCCAAGTATACTGCCTTCTCCCTTATCTTTACCGCCACCTCTTGGAGCCGATGCCAAAACACGACCTGCTAACCTACTAAAGGGTAATGATTGTATATAAACTGTTCCGGGACCTTGAAGCTTAGCAAAAAACAAACCTTCTCCTCCAAATACAGTGTTTTTAATTCCTCCAACAAATTCAATATCATAATCTACAGTTTGATCAAAACCAACTACACAACCAGTATCTACACGTAATGTTTCACCTGCTTGTAATTCTTTTTTTGCCATAGTTCCTCCGGCGTGAACAAATGCCATACCATCGCCTTCTAGTTTTTGCATAATAAACCCTTCTCCTCCAAATAAACCTCTTCCTAATTTCTTAGAAAATTCTATACCAACACTAACGCCTTTTGCTGCACATAAAAAGGCATCTTTTTGACAAATAAATTTACCTCCAAACTCTGTTAAATCTATTGGAATAATCTTTCCCGGGTATGGTGATGCAAAAGAAACATTTCGTTTCCCTACATAATCATTATAAAAAGCCGTCATAAATAAGCTTTCTCCAGTAAGGATCCGTTTTCCAGCTCCAAGAATCTTTCCTAAAAATCCTGAATCTTTTTGAGAACCGTCACCAAAAATGGTTTCCATTTTAATGCCTTCATCCATCATCATAAAACTTCCAGCTTCGGCTACTACACCTTCTTGTGGGTCCAGTTCAATTTCTACATATTGCATTTCTTCGCCATAAATTCTATAATCAATTTCGTGTGCTGTCATCTTTTTAATGTTTTTGTTGATTCGTTTATATGTTGATTTGTTTTATGATTTGTTACACAGACTTAAAATTATTTTCGCGCAAAGACACTAAGACGCAAAGCTTTTCCTGAGTCAAATTTTAATGAGAATAACTTAATACTGAGACTGCTTACTGTTTTATTTTAATACTCCATTCAAAATTAAAGGTAGAAACAACCACACCATCCTTATTAGTTCCTACAGATTTCATCCAAATGGTTTGCCCTTCTCCTGTTTCAATAGTTTTTCGCAAAGCCTCATCTATTAGTTCACCATCGTTACAAACAAATGTAATTCTACCAGTAGCTTTTTTTGTAAATGCTGCATTATTTGTGGTTACCAGCATTGAAACTTTTTTACCACTGTCTTGAATCTTTGCCATTACAATAGCACCAGTTGTAAGTTCTGCAGCCATACCCTGAACGGCCCAAAACAATGATTTGAATGGGTTTTGATTTATCCATCTATGCTTAACCGATACTGTACAAGAAGTATTATTAATAGATTTAACTCTAACACCCATAAGGGAAACTGCTGGTAACTTAAAAATGTTGAATGTGTTTATTTTACTAGGTGTTAACTTCATTATAAATTTATTTTATCAAAACTATCGAAAATAATCGACATATCAATTTGTTAAAATTTTGTTAAATTTAAGTACTATGCGTAACATAATACCTTCTTTTAGACATATATTTGCATAAGAAACTATTATATGTTTTAAAATCATGCTAGACAATCATCAAAAAAACATCGCAACATTTATTCATTTATCAACCTTTAGTAGGTTTATATTTCCGTTTGGAAATTTTATTGGTCCCATAATATTATGGGTTACCAACAAAGATAAATCTGATTTTATAGATACTCATGGCAAACAAGCTATTAATTTTCAGATAAGTATCTTACTATACGCCATTATTTTAGGAACCTTAACAATTCCATTTTTTATTTTTAAAATTTTTAATGGCATAGACTTTATAGATTTTAATGGTTTTCATGATTTTCATATTAATATAGGAGAACCATCACCATTACTTTATATAGGTGGCACTCTGGGAGCTTTTGCCATAGTAGGTTTTATTTTAGAGCTTGTATTTATAATTATAGCAAGTTTAAAAGCTAGAGATGGTGAGATATACCATTATCCATTAACCATTAATTTTTTAAAATAAATTTCATCAAAACATTCATCAATCAAATCAATCAAAAAATGAACAGTTTCACCATATTATAATGCTTTAGAATATGAAATGAGCCACTAAATCCTTTAAATTATTAATCAAAGTTTAATGCGAATTACATTTGACTTCTAAAACAATAAAATTCAACAAATGAAAATAGAAAACACAAAAGCACAGATGCGTAAAGGCGTATTAGAATTCTGCATACTATCGGTCTTAAAAGACGACGATGCTTATGTAGCAGAAATTTTAGGCACCCTAAAAGACGCCAAATTGCTTGTTGTAGAAGGTACTATTTATCCACTACTAACAAGACTTAAAAACGCAGGTCTTCTAAATTACAGATGGGAAGAATCAACCTCTGGTCCACCAAGGAAATATTACGGTTTAACAGAAACTGGTAAACTGTTTTTAAAAGAATTAAACACTACTTGGAGTGAATTACATAATGCAGTAACTATAGTAACAAGCCAAAAAACAACAAAAAAATGAATAAAACAGTCAACATAAATTTAGCAGGTATATTTTTTCATATAGATGAAGATGCTTACTTAAAACTACAACGCTATCTTGAGGCTATAAAACGTTCATTTACAGACTCTCAAGGTCGTTCTGAAATTATATCGGACATAGAAGCTCGTATTTCTGAACTTTTCAATGAGCGTGTACAAAACAACAAACAGGTTATAGGTATTAAAGAAGTAGACGAGGTTATTTCTATTATGGGTCAACCAGAAGATTATTTGGTAGACGACGAAATATTTGAGGATGAACCACAGACAACCTATAAGAGAAAAACAGCGCCATCAAAAAAATTATTTAGAGATACCGACAATTCTTATATTGGTGGAGTATCTTCCGGACTAGGACACTATTTTGGAATTGATGTATTATGGGTACGCTTAGCTTGGATTATTTTAATATTTGGAGCCGGGACAGGAATTCTTTTATACATTCTGCTTTGGGTTTTAGTTCCTGAAGCGCAAACAACTTCAGAAAAAATAATGATGACCGGAGATCCGGTTAACATTAGTAATATTGAAAAAAAAATTAGAGATGGATTTGAAAACGTTACAGAAACAGTAAGTGATGTTGCTAAAAATGTAACAGATTCTGTTTCCGGGGCTGCTAAAAATGTAAGCGATTCTGTTTCTGGGGCTGCAAAGAAAGTAGACCTTCAAAAACAAGGCAACAAAATAAAATCGTCTTCAAGAACATTTTTTGATACTATTGGAGATGTTATTATGTTTTTCTTTAAGGTTTTTGCAAAATTTATTGGTATTATATTAATGATTGTAGGAGCTTCAACCTTAATTGCTTTAATAGTAACCCTATTTTCTTTAGGAGTTGTAGACATCATTAATATCCCTTGGCTAGATCATGCAGATATTGTTAATGCAGGTAATACGCCTGTATGGCTAGTATCATTATTAACCTTTTTTGCCGTAGGTATACCCTTTTTCTTTTTGTTCTATTTAGGATTGAAAATTCTTATTAACAATCTAAAATCTATAGGTAATATTGCAAAATTTACACTTTTAGGAGTATGGCTAATCTCCATTATAGGATTAGTTATTGCTGGTGTTAGACAAGTTAGCGAACATGCTTTTGAAGAGCATGTTATAGAAAAGAGAGAATTGCAAATTACTGCAAACGACACCATTAATCTAAAAATGTTAGGTAACGATTTATATAGAAACGGTACAAACAGGCATAGTGAGTCTTTTAAACTTATTCATGATGAAAACGGAAATAAAACCATTTTTTCTTCAGACATAGCGATTATAGTCAAATCTACCACAGACTCTTTAGCCACATTAAGAATTGATAGAAGTGCCGATGGCAGAAACTATGAAAGAGCCATAGAACGTGCTAAAAACATTAACTACAATTATGCTTTAAAAAACGATGTTTTACTTCTTGATTCATATTTCACTACCCATTCTGAGAATAAGTTTAGCGACCAGGAAATATTACTTACGCTATATTTACCAGAAGGCACTGTTATAAAATGTCATGAGAACTCAAAAACATTTTTCTACTATCACAATTACAACGGCACTATTATAACACATAATGATGCAAATCAATATTTAAAAATTTTAGAAGATGATATTGAATGTTTAGACTGTCCTATTGAAGAAGATTATGAAGTAGATGTAGATTTAAAGGATGAAAATTCAAGTCTTAAAATAAACGAAAAAGGCTTGAAAGTAACTGTAGACAGCTCTAGTTTAAAAATTGACAAAACCGGGGTAAAAGCAAATAGTGAAGAGGTTAAAGTAAATATAGATGGGGATGGTATTTCAATAAAATCTAAAGACAAAGACAACTAAAAACAGTGCATCATTAAAAAATAACGATTCAGATATTTATGTTTAAAACTGTTTTATGCAATACTGATATTTGAATAAATAAAAAATCATCAATCAAAAAAATAAATAATTATGACAACACTAACAAAAATTATCGTAGCGACATTATTAAGCTTAACCCTATTTTCCTGTAATTTTGATATTAACATGAACTCTGGTGTTCGAGGTAATGGGAATGTACAAACAGTAGAGCGCACTATTACAGAGTCATTTACAGCTATTAAAGCTACTGAAGGCTTAGACGTGTACTTAACACAAAGTAATAACGAAAGTATAACCGTTGAGGCTGATGAAAACTTACACGACCTTATTATAACTGAAGTGGTTGACAACGTATTAAAAATACATACTAAAGAAAATATTGGCAGAGCTGCTTCAAAGAAAATTAGGGTTAGTTTTAATGATATATCAGCAATTACCTCAACAAGTGGCAGCGATGTATACTCAACCAATACCATTACAGCAGAGCATTTAAAATTAAGGTCTACCAGCGGAAAGTGATATGAAACTAAATGTAGATACTGCTGTTTTAGAATGTGAATCTACTAGTGGTAGTGATTTAAAACTATCCGGAAAAACCAAAAAGTTAATTGCTGAAGCTACTAGTGGTAGCGATATTAAAGCTTCAAACTTAATTGCCGAATCTAGTCAGGTAAAAGCAACGAGTGGAGCTGATATTACTGTAAAACACTTCTAAAGAACTTACAGCAAAAGCGAATAGTGGTGGCGATATAAAATACTATGGTAACCCAGAAAAAGTAAGCAAAAGTGATGGGCCTTCTGGAAGTATTAGAAAGCAATAAACAAAATAACCAACCTTAATAACCAACCTTAATAACCAACCTATTAAAAAACCATCTTAAACAAAACTTAGTTTAAGATGGTTTTATTTTATATTTATTATGGTTCTTTTTAAATACTAAAGAATAAGGTAATATGTGACATTTTATTATTAAACTGGTCTAAAACTATATAAATCAATTTATATAGGCATGAAAAACAGACAGTTTCTTACGTTAATCTTTTCTTTGAGCATTTGCTTTATAACTCAAGCTCAAAAATTACAAAAGGTAAAAGGCAATAGAAATGTAACAACATTACAAACTTTAATAAACGCTTTCCATACCATAATTGTTGATGAAGATTTTGAAATAAACATTATATTCAACAAAGAGCCTTCAGTAGAAATTGAAGCAGATGAAAACCTTCATGAATTTATAACATTTAGTGTTCGTGATAGTGTACTTTCATTTAATAAAACCAAAAGAATTACTTCTAAAAAAAGGCTGAACATCACGGTAAGTTATGACGGTTTTTTAAACACTATTGAAACCAGAGATAACGGCAAAATAGTTTCGCTTGCTACCATAGATTTAGCAAAGACTAATCTTAAAACAACAGGGAGCTCAAAAGCAGAATTGATTATAGAAACAAGTCACTTCAATTTTGAAAGTCTTGATAAAGCTAAAGTAAAACTTAATTTAACAGCCGATAGTACCAAAGTAATTTTAAATGGAAACAGTAAATTAGAAGCTTTAATCTATTCTCCAATTATAAAAGCTGATTTATATCAGCGCGCTAATGCTAAAATAGAAGGTGGTAGCGAAGATGCATTATTAAGAATTGATAATAACGCTCAGTTTAATGGCAAAAACTTTACAGTAAAAAAATGCAACCTTCTTAGCGAAGTTTCTAGTGATACCAGTATTGAAGTTACAGATACAATAACAGTCTCATTAACAGGGTCGAGTAGTTTGTATTTATATAATAACCCAAAAATAGTTATCGACAAATTTACCAATACATCAAAAATTCAAAAAAGGGAAAAGTAGTAAATTTTAAAACTGCTTAATAAAACAATACGTATTAATTGTATCTGATAATAAAAGCTCTGATTTTCTTAAGAAAGTAAACGTTCTACAAAAACCAAAGCTTCAATTTAGTCGGGATGACAGGATTTGAACCTGCGACCACACGACCCCCAGCCGTGTACGCTAACCGAACTGCGCCACATCCCGAATAAAATTCAGGTTTCAAAGAAAAATATTTTTCTTTGAAAATAAAAATATACTCAAAAACATTTTAACGAATTTTTATATGAAGTGATTTAAATTTTTTGCTTTTTAGCGAAAATTAGACATTTTTTGACCATTTGAAGATTTTTTTGAGTTGCATAGCAGTGCTACGGAAGGGAAAAAAGGCAAAAAATGGGCGCAAAAGAGCAATTTTTTAGTGAAAGGAAAAAGTTTAAGTCACTGCATAGGACTAAAAAATAAAAAAAGCGATATGATTATTACATATCGCTTTTTTTATATTATATATAACGTTCTTTAGCCTACTTTCTTCTGCTTCATTTTTTCAACTCGCATTTTATTCAATTTCTCTTTATTAAGCTTCATTTCTTCAAGAAGCTTAAGTTCGTGCTTAATTTCTTCGCGTCTTTTATTTTGTTTTCTAAGCTTTTCATCTCTTATGGCTTGTTTTCTTTTTCTTTCTTCAAGTCTAATTTCTTCAAGCATCATTTCTTTTTTCTCAGCTTTCTTTTGCTTAATTTTTGCTAAAGCAATAGAACCATACGTATATCCATATATACTTAAAAATAATAGTGCTATTATCGATAATATTACGAACCCGTTATCCATAACTTTTGTTTTAGGTAGTTTATTTAATATTTTAAAGCGCTATAAAGGCTCTATTTTGCATATTCTTAATAAAAATATAAAAAAAGAACTGTGCCAAAAAATAAAAAAGGTAAAGTACTTAAAAAGAAGTTAAAATAATTATTGGATCAAAAAAATCCTTTGAAATGCATAAAATGAATCAAATCCTTTTTACATCAAAAAAGGCTTATTATAAAATAGATCAAATGAGCATAAACAAATTTCATCATTCCTATATACCTAACAATAGTGTTACATTTTTTATGTGAATTCTTAAATGCACAAAAATGTTGTAGTTTCTTCATTTAAAAAACTACAACATTTTAAACCGATCACATTTTTAAGGTGTTGTTTTTATTTTAAACCCTTTATGTTTCCATTTGGTAAAACCACCTTCCAGATCGTAAACTTTCACAAAACCAGCTTCAATTAATTTCTTAGCAAATTTAGCACTTCTTCTTCCTGAACGACAATATAATAGTACCGGCTGCTTTTTGTTTAGCTTTTTAATATCCTTGTTAAATGTAGATGAAAAGAAATCTATATTTTCAGCATTATCAATATAGCCGTCTTTAAACTCTTTTGGCGTTCTAACATCTACCAGTTGCACATTATCTGTTTGTAACAATGTCTGCATTTCTTCAGGAGATACTATTTGAATTTCTCCCTTTAATGTTTCATCACAACTAACAAAAAAAAATCCTATTATGAAGAGCTTTATTAAAACTTTACACATGTAATTTTAATCTAAATCAACAAGATCGCCTTCCCATTCCAAAATACCTCCTTCAAGATTATAGGCATTTTCAAAACCCAATTGACTCATAATACTGCAAGCTTGTCCACTTCTATTACCAGACCTACAATACACATAGTAATTTTTGTCTTTATCGAGTGCTTCTATCTCATTAACAAATGCTTGTCCTTTGTAAATATCTATGTGAATTGCATTGCTAATAACTCCATCTGCTACTTCATCATCAGTCCTTACATCAATAATAACTGCATTGTCATCATTTTCTAATTGTGAGACCCATTCTTCTTGACTTAAATTTTCCATTTTTTTAAATTGAAATTGATGTATACAAATTTAATACATCTAAATAAATAATAACCTAAAAAAAATCCGAAGTTCTTATACTTCGGATTTTTTCATCTTAACGAAAATAAACATTTCATTTTTATGCTTTAATTGAGCATCCTATAGCTCTCGTTTCTGTTTGCTTAACTTCTTTTCCATTAAGCAAGGCGTCTACAGCATTTTCTACATACTTAGTATTCACTGCTGTTGCATCTTTATAATTATCATCAATTGCTCCTATATATTTAACTATATTACCTTTACTGGTTTTTTGCAAAATAAATATATGCGGCGTTTTTGTAGCGCCAAACTTAGGATATACACTCTGCGCTTCATCAATTAAATACGGAAATGTAAAGCCTTTACTTTTTGCTCTAGATTTCATGGCATCAAAATTATCCCCTGGTTTAACATCAGTATTGTTTGGCATAATGGCAATTACAGGATAGCCTTTACTGGCATATTTTTCATTTAACGCAATAATTCTGTCTTCATACATAACCGCATAAGGGCATGTATTACAGGTAAACGTGATAATAAAACCTTTGGCATCTTTATAGTCTGAAAGAGATACCATGGTCTCGTCAATATTCTTAAGTGAAAAATCTTCAGCTAAATCGCCTATTTTATATCCATCACTACTCCTGGGATTAGTAATTGTAAATGCACTTACACACATTACAATTACCAATGTCGCAATTAATTTAATTTTTGTTTTCATCTTATTTTATTTTAAGAATGTTTTTATTTCTTTTTCCAATTCTTCATAAGTAAAAGATTGCTCGAAAAACTTACGCTTTCCTTTATTATAAATAACCGTTGCAGGAATGGAACCAGACCAACTTTTATCTACCTTAGGAATCCAGGCATTCATATCCGGGTCATCTAAAGCAATTACTTTTGATTTTAATTCTTTTTCTTTTATAAACGGTTTTAATTTAGACTCATACAAATGAGGAAAATCTAAACTCACCAATATAACCTCGACATTTTTATTGTTATATACTGCATTTAATTTTTCAAAATATGGCAATTCTTTTACACAAGGTCCACACCATGTTGCCCAAAAATTAATCACGTAGATCTTATCATCTTTTTTATTTAAAAACTTCTTAAAACCCGCATAATCATAAATTTCTAAATCAAGGTTTTTAATATTGGTAGTATTTAATACTTCCTTTTTACTAGTTGTATCTATAGCAACTTCAGTTTTTCTATTTCCTTTAGCGCAACTACATATTAATAGTATGGCAATAATTATTACTTTAAATTTCATAAGCATAAAATTAATTAATAGTTTGTTGCTAATATTACAGTTTAACAAACTTTTAAATAAAAAGTAGGCTAAACTTTTGTTTAGTTATATTTTCATTTCTATATTTGACCTAATTAAAAACCAAAAATGAACATAACAATAAATAATACTTGGTGGTGGTGCTTTCGAAACTAAATTTCGTGAAGTAACCCCTAGTATATTTAAATAAAAATATCAAAAAGGCTTGTCATTCACGACAAGCCTTTTTTTATATCAAACAAATGAAAACATATCGTTTATACACACATCACAAAAAAATATTAACAGATACTATAACACCTGTTACTGTATACTATAAAATACGTGACAAATATCCTAATAGTATTTTACTAGAAAGTGGTGATTACCATAGAAACCACAAAAACTTTTCATACATATGTTTTAACCCTATAGCTTCAATTAAAATTGAAAATGAAGTAATAAGTCAAATATTTCCTGATGGAAGTACTACAACATTAGATATTGATAATACGACCAATGTTGCTCAAGAAATACATCAATTTACCAAACGTTTTGAAGTAAAATCTGATGAAAATTTTAAATTCATCAATAATGGTATTTTTGGATATACCGCTTATGATGCTGTTAGATATTTTGAAGATATTGAGATCAGCAAAAAGACAGACTCTGTAATCATACCAGACGCTTATTATGCTGTTTACCAAAACATAATAGCAATAAATCATTTTAAAAATGAAGCTTACATATTTTCGCATTGCTATGAAGGGTGTGAAAATAATATTGACGACTATAGACAAGTTAATTAATATTCAAAATTTTGCGTCTTACAATTTTAACCCAAAAGGCGATATTACTTCTAACTTAACTGATGATGAGTTTTTAGAGCATGTAGATTATGCCAAAAAACATTGCGCAAGAGGCGATGTATTTCAATTGGTATTATCAAGGCGGTTTACACAAGAGTTTACTGGTGATGATTTTAATGTGTATCGTGCATTGAGAAGTATAAACCCCTCCCCTTATTTATTCTATTTTGATTATGGCGATTTTAAAATATTTGGAAGTTCTCCAGAAGCACAATTAATAGTTACAGACGGTTTAGCTGAAATTCATCCCATAGCCGGAACCTTTAAAAGAACAGGTGATGATGAGAAAGATGCCATTCTAGCAGATGAATTAATTAAAGACGATAAAGAAAATGCAGAACACGTCATGCTGGTAGATTTGGCAAGGAATGATTTAAGCAGGCATGGTAACCATGTAAAAGTAGAAACTTACAGAGAAGTTCAATTCTTCTCTCATGTAATTCATTTGGTAAGTAAAGTAACGGGGCAAAAGCATGATGCAACATCTACAATGCAAGTTGTTGCAGATACGTTTCCAGCGGGAACATTAAGTGGAGCCCCTAAACACAGAGCTATGCAGCTTATTGAGCAATATGAGAAAACAAGCAGAGGCTTTTATGGAGGCGCCATAGGTTTTATGGATTTTGAGGGCAATTTTAATCATGCTATTATGATTAGAACCTTTTTAAGTAAAGACTATAAACTCAATTGGCAAGCAGGCGCAGGTTTAGTATCAAAGTCAAATCCTGAAAGCGAAAAACAAGAAGTCTATAATAAATTAGGAGCGTTAAACAAAGCCATTCAATTAGCAGAAGATATATAGAGATGAAGAAAGTATTAGTAATAGATAACTACGATAGTTTTACATACAATTTGGTTCATTATCTGGAAGATTTAAACTGTGACGTTACTGTTTACAGAAATGATAAATTAGAACTTGAAGATGTTGAACCATTTGATAAAATTGTTTTATCACCAGGTCCAGGAATTCCTAACGAAGCTGGTTTATTAAAAGCTATTATTAAAAAATATGCGCCAACTAAGAGCATTCTTGGAGTATGCTTAGGACAGCAAGCCATAGGTGAAGTATTTGGTGGCACTCTAGTAAACTTAGATGAAGTATATCACGGTGTAGCTACAAAAGTAGAAATATGCGTTGATGACGAACCCATTTTTAAAGACTTAGATAAAGACATTGAAGTAGGCCGTTACCACTCTTGGGTTGTTAATGCACCTTTACCGGAAAGCTTAGAAGCTACTTCATATGATTCTAACGGACAAATCATGTCCTTAAGACATAAGCAATATGATGTAAAAGGTGTTCAATACCACCCTGAATCTGTTTTAACACCAGATGGAAAGAAAATTTTAGAAAATTGGGTTAATAGTTAGTCAATTACAAAAATGAAAGATATACTTAACAGATTAATAAATCACGAAACCATTTCAACCGAAGAAGCTAAACAAGTTATAGTGAATATCTCTAATGATATGTATAACCCAAGTCAAATTACTTGTTTCTTATCTGTTTTTATGATGCGTAGCATTACTATTGAAGAGTTACAAGGCTTTAGAGATGCCCTTTTAGAACTTTGTGTATCAATAGATTTAGCCGATTTTAATGCTATTGATATCGTTGGTACCGGTGGTGATGGTAAAAATACATTTAACATATCCACGTTATCATCTTTTATAACTGCTGGTGCCGGAGTTAATGTTTCTAAACATGGTAATTACGGTGTATCTTCAACTTCAGGCTCATCTAATGTTATGGAGCATTTAGGGGTAAGATTCTCTAACGATGAAGATTTTTTAAAACGCTGTTTAGACCAAGCCGGAATATGTATACTCCATGCGCCGCTTTTTCATCCTGCAATGAAGAATGTTGCGCCAATAAGAAGAGAGTTAGGCGTAAAAACCTTTTTTAATATGTTAGGGCCTATGGTTAATCCATCATTTCCAAAACATCAACTATTAGGGGTTTTTAGTTTAGAACTTTTGCGTCTGTATAGTTTTATATATCAGAATACAGACAAGAACTACAATATTGTTTATGCCTTAGATGGCTATGATGAAATTTCATTAACCGGAAAAACAAAGATTATTTCTAATCATACCGAAAAACTTTTTGTTCCGGAAGATTTAGGCCTTACTAAAGTTAAACCAGAAGCTATATTTGGTGGAAACACGGTTGAAGATGCTGCAAAAATATTTATAGACATCATTGATGGAAAAGGTTCTGAATCACAAAATAATGTAGTTTGTGCCAATGCGGGATTAGCTATTGCTACCTCCAAACAGATATCTCACAAAGAAGGTTTTGAAATCGCTACAGCATCGTTATTCTCTGGTAGAGCAAAAGCGAGTTTAAATAAACTGATCGAGTTAAGTAGGTAGTTAGGTGTTAGGTGTTAGGTGTTAGGTGTTAGGTGTTAGGTGTTAGGTGTTAGGTGTTAGGTGTTAGGTGTTAGGTGAAATAAATATAAAAAAGAAGAATGAATATACTAGATAAAATAGTTATTGATAAACGCAAAGAAGTTGGCTTACGCAAAAGTATAATACCAACTTCACAATTAGAACAATCTGTTTTATTTGATAGAGGAACAATTTCACTAGCAAACAGATTGCGTAAGAGCAAATCAGGAATTATTGCAGAACATAAAAGACGTTCGCCTTCAAAATCTATCATTAATAACACCTTAAATGTACAAGATGTTGCCAAAGGTTATGAAAATGCAAGCGTTAGCGGTATGTCTGTTTTAACAGACGGAAAATATTTTGGAGGGTCTTTAGACGACTTGCTAATAGCCAGAGCTAGCTGTAGCTTACCATTACTGAGAAAGGAATTTATTATTGATGAATACCAGTTATTAGAAGCTAAAGCATACGGTGCCGATGTTATTTTGCTAATTGCAGCTATTTTAACTAAAGATGAAATAAAGCAATTTTCTGAATTTGCAAAAAGCTTGACCCTAGATGTTTTACTTGAAGTTCATAATGAAGAAGAATTATATAAATCTATTATGCCCAGTTTAGATATGCTTGGTGTAAATAACAGAAACCTAAAAACCTTTGATGTAAGTTTAGAAACCAGTAAAGCATTAAGTAATCTCATCCCAGACGATTTTGTAAAAGTCTCAGAAAGTGGTATTAGTAATATTGAGGCTATAAAAGAATTACAGCCCTATGGATACCAAGGGTTCTTAATTGGTGAGAATTTTATGAAAACTAATGATCCTGGAGCTAAGTGCAAGAAAATTTATTAGAACACTTAAGCAAATAACTTTTGTCATTCCGCAGGTTGATGCGGAATCCATTGTGAATTAAATAAAAATAGATCTCAGATAAAGTTTATCTTGAGCGATAGCCGAAAGGCAGAAATAACAATAAAATGAAACTGAAAATCTGCGGAATGAAATATGAAGATAACATCCAAGCGGTTGCAACATTGCATCCGGACTATCTTGGCTTTATTTTTCATGAGGCTTCATCCACGACATTTTGAAAATACAATTCCGGAACTTCCCAAAGCCGTTAAAAAAGTTGGTGTTTTTGTAGATGAAAATAGTAGAGTTTATTGTTCGGCAGATCGAAAAACATTCAAACTGGATATCAATTACAAGCTATTCAACTTCATGGTCACGAAACTCCTGAAGTATTGTAGGTTATTGAAATCAGCCAAGATATTGAAAGTGATTAAAATGTTTTCAATAAAAGACGAGTTTTGATTTTGAGTGTTTTAGAGCCTTATGAGGAGGTCTGTGACTATTACTTGTTTGACACCAAAGGCAAATTACCCGGCGGTAATGGCTATACGTTTAATTGGACATGTTCTAAATGAACTATCCATCATCAAAACCATTTTTTTTAAGTGGTGGTATTGGTTTGGAGTGAAGTTGATGATGTCGTGTCAAAAATTCTTGCGAAAGCAGGAATCTTCAAAATACTGCCATGCCATTAGATGTGAATAGTAAATTTGAGATCGAACCCGGATTAAAAAATATAGAAGACTTAAAAACATTTAGAAATAAATTGATTTCAAAAATCTATGAGCTATAACGTGAATGATAAAGGCTATTACGGCGAATTTGGTGGTGCATATCATCCCGGAAATGTTATATCCAAATGTAGAAGAACTACGACAGAACTACCTCAAAGTCATGACCCAACCCGACTTTTCAGGAAGAATTCAATCAATTACTTAAAGGACTATGTTGGTAGGCCATCACCACTTTATATTTCGCCAAACGTCTTTCCGAAAAATACAACGCTAAGATCTACCTAAAACGTGAAGATCTCAACCACACTGGAGCTCACAAAATTAACAACACCATTGGTCAGATCCTGATGGCTAAACATTTGGGTAAAACCCGTATTATTGCCGAAACAGGGGCAGGACAACACGGTGTAGCTACAGCAACGGTTTGCGCTCTTAATGGGCTATGGAATGTATTGTATACATGGGTGAGATTGATATTGCAACGTCAGGCACCTAACGTAGCTCAGAATGAAAATGCTTGGTGCCGACTGTTCGTACCCTGCTTTATCTGGAAGTAAAACTCTTAAAAGATGCTGCCAATGAAGCCATTCGCGATTGGATTAACAATCCTGTAAACACACATTACATTATAGGTTCTGCTATTGGCCCACACCCATATCCAGATATGGTCACCAAATTTCAATCGGTGATATCTGAAGAAATCAAATGGCAATTAAATGAGCATGAAGGTAGAGAAAACCCGGACTATGTAGTCGCTTGTATTGGCGGTGGCAGTAATGCTGCAGGAACCTATTATCATTATTTACATGAAAATGATGTCAACATAATAGCCGTTGAAGCAGCTGGTTTAGGTGTTGACTCTGGTGAAAGTGCTGCCACTTCTGTTTTAGGAAAAGAAGGCATTATTCATGGCTGTAAAACACTATTAATGCAAACCACTGACGGGCAAATAACTGAGCCTTATTCCATTTCTGCTGGTTTAGATTATCCTGGAGTTGGCCCAATGCATGCACATTTATGCAAAACAGGACGCGCTGAGTTTATGGCAATAACCGATGATGATGCTATGAAAGCTGGATTAAAGTTATGTGAATTAGAAGGGATTATTCCTGCCATAGAAAGCTCACATGCTCTAGCCATATTTGAACAGAAAACCTTTAAACCCGACGATGTCGTAGTTGTTAGTTTATCAGGTAGAGGTGATAAGGATTTAAACACTTACATAAATTTCTTTAATTTATGATTTTTGTATTTCCGTGAAAACGGAAATCTTATCTAGTATTATGGAGACTCATTATGTATGCATTTTAACCAATAAAAACCATACAGTTTTATATGTGGGTGTACAAAACAATTAAAGACAAGGTTGAATCAACATAGAAATAATAGTTTAAAAACATTTACAGGAAAATATAATGTTGACAAATTAGTCTATTTTGAAACCACTAAATATGTAAACAACTCAATAAAAAGAGAACGGCAATTAAAAAAATGGAATCGGGAATGGAAAATCAGCTTAATCAATAGTTTAAACCCTGATTGGAAGGATTTGTCGGAATATATTTAGAGATAAAAATAATATTAAAAGATTTCCGTTTTCACGGAAATGAAAAAAAATTCATTTGCAATGAACAGAATAAATCAAAAACTACAAGAGAATAAAAAACTACTTTCTATATATTTTACAGCAGGTTATCCAGATATTAACGATACCGTTTCTATCATTCAAAATTTAGAAAAGAACGGAGTTGATATGATAGAAATAGGGCTGCCTTTTAGTGACCCTTTAGCAGATGGCCCCACCATTCAGGCAAGTTCTACACAGGCTTTAAAAAACGGAATGACCAGTGAATTGTTATTTGATCAATTAAAAGATATCAGAAAATCGGTTAATATCCCTTTAATTATTATGGGGTATTTCAACCCTATGTTTCAATATGGTGTGGAAGCCTTTTGCAAAAAATGTCAAGAGATTGGTATCGATGGTTTGATTATTCCTGATTTACCCGTTGATGTTTATCATGAAAAATACCAGGCTGTTTTTGAAAAATACGGACTAATCAATGTCTTTTTAATTACTCCTCAAACTGGTGATGAACGTATTCGCTATATCGATTCCATTTCAAATGGGTTTATTTATATGGTAAGTAGCGCAAGTACCACTGGTGCTCAATCGGGGTTTGGAGATGAGCAAACGCAATACTTTGAGCGTATAACTAAAATGAATCTGAACAATCCACAAATAGTTGGTTTTGGCATTAGTAATAACAAAACATTTACCCAAGCCACACAATATGCAAAAGGCGCCATAATTGGTAGTGCGTTTGTAAAACATATAACTAATAAAGGTATTGAAAATATTGACAAATTTGTAAATAAAATAATAACTAACTAACCCTATATATTAATATTTTTATGAAGTGGTATTTAAAAGTTTTAAGTAACTATGTGAATTTTAGTGGAAGAGCAAGACGTAAAGAGTTCTGGATGTTCTTTTTGTTTAATCTTATTATCGTTTTTGCACTGTCTTTTCTACTAGGCTTTATTTCTGATTTTATTAATTACGAAGTTGCTCCTCTACTCTTGGGTATTTATATATTAGGGATTCTCCTGCCTTATTTTGCAGTTGCTGTACGCAGATTACATGATTCTGGAAAAAGTGGTGGCTATATTTTTGTTTATTTTATTCCTTTTATTGGTGGAATTTGGTTTTTAATATTAATGGCAACAGAGGGAGACACTGGCTCTAACAAATATGGCCCCGATCCAAAAAGATTATATAATGACGATGAAATAGATGATATTGGCAAACCAGTATTAGAAGAATGATTACTTATAAATAAATTAACTGTTAGTCCTTATTCCATCTTCTTAGTATTTCATTTTTTATAAATAGATTTATATCCCATTGATCGCCTAATGGGGTTTCAGTATGAGGTTGGTATAGCATATACGGAAAAGGTCCGTATTCAGTAGTAATTGTTATAAACTTACGTTTACTTTTTAAAGCATGTTCTATCATGGCTATCCACCACACATTAAACTGGTTTAATTCTTTTGTATAAACTGCATCTCTGGGGTCTATAACCTGAGGGCTTTGAGACGACCCCACACGGGCATGAATATGATAGGTATGTTGAATAGTCTTTTGTAAAGCAATTTCCTGATTTTCAAGTAAAGTTTCGGCAACACAACACCAGTGCGATAAATCAGAGGTTAACTTTAAAGAAGGAAAAGCTTTTAAATACTTATAACAAATATGAGCTGCAAAAGAAAACCTGGAGCGGTGGGTTTCATGAGTAATAACTACATTGGTTTCGTTTTCAATGGTTTGAGCAATTTCAATTAATTCAGCATGCTGTGCAAAAGTAAAAAAATCCATACCTGTATGCGAATTCACTAACAAGGGATTAGCCTCAACCAGATTATACAAATGCTTTTTATAGTTTTCTTTATGTGCATTAAAATTTACATCTTTAGTCTGCCAATGTTGCCCTACAAAATCCAATTCTAAGTCTTTAAGCATTAAAAGTATCTCTTGCTTTTTTTGTTTATTAAGAGGTAAATCAATTTCAACACCACTAAATCCATTTCTTTTAACTTTAGTCAAAAAAATATTCCAATCAATATCTGCACTACCCCAACGTGGATAAATAAACTTTAATTTCATGTGTTTTTTATTGCTTTTAAAGGTAGCATGTAACATCCATATAATCACTCTTTTTGTGCGACTAAGCTTTAGTCATGGATGTTTCATTATTTTTTATTTCGTATTGCTCTATCACCTGTATGATCTACACCCTGAGCACGCTCAAAAATAATCATATCCTTTGGTCTGAAGTTTAAAATTAAAGCTCTTCGTTGGCTACTAGTACTATTTCCTTTACTAAAATGAAGTGTAAATCCATCGTGAAAAGTACAGCCGCCTGAACTTAAAGGCATGCACTGTGCATCTTTAGTATCCGTTTCACAATATAATGCGCCTTTATTTGGCATGGCATAATGTTTTAAAATATCTGAGTCCTGTTTTGGAATAAACCACATACAACCATTAGCTTCATAAACATCATCTAATGCAATCCAACAACTTACAGCTCTTTTATCCGGCATTTTAATCCAATAGGCAGCGTCTTGATGCCATGGTGTTTCTGTATTGGTATGTGGGGCTTTATTTATAAGCATATCAAAATCTAAAGCCATATCATCTCCTAATAATAGCTTCGCATAGTTTAGGGCTTCTTTATAAACATTCATGTTAGACAGCTTTGATTCTATAAGACCAGGCCTCATAACCTGGGTTATTTTTTCAATACCACCATCGTTAGCTCCAGACAAGTCGCTTCTTAAACCTTCAGTTCGCTTTGTATCACTTAAAAGCTCATCGTATATAACCCTAAGTTGTGCTACTTCATCTGTAGTTATTAGTACTTCTAAATGTGCAAATCCATCTTTTAAGAACTTTTCTTTTAATTCCATGTTATTCAAAATTTATTATAACGGCATCTTCTTATAAGAACCATTAATTTTATTTCAAATATCTAGTAAAGATTCTTTAAAGTCTTTTAAATTTGTACAACCATACAATTTTATACAATCATAATGCAAAATCAAACAAACGATCGGATCGTTTACAACCTAGGCGCTTTAGGGTATAAACGTTGTAATCAATTTGGACATTATAAATATACCGAAGTTAAACCTAGTCTGAAAAACCACATTCACAACAATAGTATTGAAATTTGCTATTGCTTAAAAGGACAACAATTTTATAACATTGAAGACAATGAATTAAAGCTTACTGGTAATGACATTCTTATAGTAGCACCAAATACAGTACATAGCACAGGTATTTACCCGGAAGACAAAGGGGAGTTATTTTGGATACAGGTGTCATTAAATAACACCCTTGGTAAACTATGCCACCTGCCTTTTTCACAATCTGACTACGTATTAAAAGCATTAGAAAAAAAATCGAATATGGTATTTAAAGGTGCTTTTTCATTAAAAAGTGTTTTAAACTCACTATTAACGCAATTACAACAACCCCAAAGTATGTTAAGTACTATAACTATTAACCAGTTAATTGTGCAGCTTTTACTAGATACACTATCCTTAACAGAAAAACCTCAGCAATTAAAACCTACCATAAGATTAGATATTATTAATAAGTATATTGAAAAGCACCTAAATAGATCTATTTATGTAGATGAGCTAGCTGGTGCAATAAAAATATCGGTTTCTTATTTTAAATCGTGGTTTAAAGACAATACAGGCATCACGCCTAAAGAGTATATTAATCGTATAAAAATCAAGCAAGCAAAAATTGATTTGTTGCATGAAAAAACAATTACCCAAGTTGCTTTTAATTTAGGTTACAACTCCTCGCAATATTTTGCAACATCCTTTAAAAAATTTACGGGTACCACACCTAAAGCGTATATTGCAACACATAAAACAAAATAACAACATGCCCCTAAATATTGTATTAATAGCACCAGAAATACCTAACAATACAGGTAATATTGGCCGTTTAGCTTTGGCTTCAGGTTCACACTTGCATTTGGTAAAACCTTTTGGGTTTGAAATTAACGATACCAGGTTAAAACGTGCAGGTCTGGATTACTGGCAACACATATCAGTTACCTATTATGAGAATATTAATGAATTCTTTGAGATAAACAAAAAGCAAAGCATGGTGTTTTTATCCAGTCATGGCACAAAAAACCATTGGGATATCCCGTTTGAAGACAACCTGTTTTTAGTATTTGGAAAAGAATCTGTTGGTTTACCTGAATCTATTACTAAACCAAATACCAATAACTTATTTAAAATTCCTTTATATAGTGAACATATTAGGAGCTTAAACCTTGCCAATGCCGTTGGCATTGTGGTTTACGAAGGGTTAAAACAGCTTATTAAACAAACTTGACTTTGTAAAAATTTTCAATTAACTTCGTTTAACAACCGATAAAGTTCATTAAAACGGAACTTTATCTTTGCATTAGGCACAATTAATTAGAATCCTTGATGATAAAGAAAAAAATAAACCATAAGTTTTTTATCGTTATTACATTTGGATTTTTGTTTTATTCCTCGTGTAATCGGCCTCTTCATAATTCAACTTTTTATCATGACAGCTTAAACAGAACATACGTTCTTTATAAGCCAGTTGATTTACCTGAAAATGCACCATTAGTTTTTGTGCTTCACAGTTATGGTCGTTATGCAGAAGACCATATGCAAAGCTTAGAACTAGATAGCCTTGCAGAAATCAACAAGTTTGTAGTTTGCTATCCTCAAGGAACATTAGATATTAACACAGGTGAACCATATTGGACTTGTGGGTTAGGCAATAGCTCTATTGATGATGTGGGGTATTTAACAGAACTTGCAAAACATTTGCAGACTAAATACAAACTTGATACCAACAGAACTTTTGTTTGTGGCATTTCCAATGGCGGTTTTATGAGCTATACTTTAGCTTGTGAGTCTCCAGATGTATTTAAAGCAATCGCTTCTGTTACAGGTACTATGACTGGTCATATTTGGGATAACAGAAATTCGGCATCTCGCCCTGTACCAGTTCTGCAAATATCTGGAATGACCGATAAAGTTGTTCCTTTAGACGGGAGTATGTCAACAGAATATGGATGGGGTGGAGCTCCACATATGGATACCATAATGAATTATTGGCGAGAATTTAACCAATGTAGTGAAGTAGACACTTTATCCATCTCAAATAAAGTACATGCCTATCATTACAAAAAAGGCTTAAACAACAACGAAGTATGGTACTATAAACTAGAAGACTTTGGCCATGATTTACCCACTTTAGATAATTCGGGACTAAACTCAAATGAATTGATATGGGAATTTTTCAGTAAATTTTAACCTCTGCATAACGTGTATAATTTATTGCTAATACTCGCCTCCTTACGAAAATCCTCGCGGATTTTCTATTCGGTTTGTATTTGCTAATTTAGTTGCTGAAACACGCAACTATCCTTACACAAACCGTTAAACGAACCTCAATAAATCAACGCTTCCTATTTTGTTTCTTTAACATCTCTAAATACATAGTCTCCACTTTAGTTCGTGCCCAAGGTGTACGCCTTAAAAACTTTAAACTGGATTTTACAGAAGGGTTATGTGTAAAGCAACGTATATTTATAGTATAACCCATATATTCCCAACCATAATGTGCCTCAAGCGCATTAATAATTTGTTCCAGTTTTATACCATGTAATGGGTTATTGGGTTGAGATTCCATTATAAGTTTAATACTAATTCTTTAATTTTTATAGCCTTTTCAAAATGATCTAATTGATGCTCCATAATCCACCAGGTTGCAGCTTCCATGAGTAATTCTGGATCATTATTCTTATTTGCAAAAAAAGCATAAAAAGATAATCCAACATCAATACCTTTCTGCTCAATCTTACGATCGCAAACTTCAATGATTTTTTTCTTTAGAACTGTTCGCATCACTTCTGATTTCTTCGGTCGTTAAACTTTTTTTTATTGTTCCGCTTTGGTCTTCTATTAGAACCTTTTCGGTTTCTATTTGATTGATTAGAATTAGAATTGCGGTTATTATTCCTATTTCCAGCATTTCTAGAACGGTTTTGTCCCGGTTTAATAGGTTCGGTTGAAGCATTTGGGTCTGGTTCAAAACCTTCTACAACTTCTACAGGCAGTTTTATACCAATCAACTTTTCAATACCTTCTAAATAAGTAATCTCGTCTGCACTTACCAATGATATGGCTTCACCACTAGCACCTGCTCTACCTGTTCTACCTATTCTGTGTACATAATCTTCAGAAACATTGGGTAATTCAAAATTTACAACATGAGGCAAAAGAGGAATATCTAAACCACGAGCCGCAATATCGGTAGCCACTAAAACACGAACGCTTCCTTTTTTAAACCCTGCCAAGGCTTTGGTTCTTGCACCCTGGCTTTTATTTCCATGAATAGCTGCTGCAGTAATACCAGAACTAATCATTTTTTTACAAAGTTTATTAGCACCATGTTTTGTTCGCGTAAAAACCAATACTTGCTTCCAGTTATCATCAGAAATTAACTTAATAATCAATCCTGTTTTTAACCCTTTTGCAACCCTATAAATTTTCTGACTTATAGCATCTACTGTCGAGTTTTCCGGGGTTGCCTCTACCTGTACAGGCTGATTTAAAATACCATGAGCTAATTTTCTAATGGCTTTAGAAAAGGTAGCAGAAAACATTAAATTTTGACGCTGAGCTGGCATCTTTTTCATGATACGCTCAATATCGCGTAAAAAACCCATATCCAACATACGGTCTGCCTCATCTAAAACCAAAATTTCAATGCGCTTTAATGATAAGGCTCCCTGGCTTTCCAAATCTATTAAACGCCCCGGTGTAGCTACTAAAATATCAATACCCTGGCGAATAGTTGCTACCTGCGGTTTTTGATTTACCCCACCAAAAACAACAGTGCTTCTTAAGTTTAAAAAAGTACTATATGCTCTAACATTATCATATACCTGAGCAGCCAATTCGCGCGTTGGTGTTAAAATTAAAGCACGTATAGGCCTGTATTTTGTTTTGGGGTTTTCTGAGAGGATATGTAACACGGGTAAAGTAAAACCTGCGGTTTTTCCAGTTCCTGTTTGAGCAGAAGCTAAAACATCTTTTCCTTTTAAAATTGGTGGAATTGCTTTTTCTTGTATAGGACTGGGAGTTGTATATCCTTTTTTACTAATAGCTTTAAGTAAGGCTTCAGATAAGCCTAAAGAGTTAAATGACATATATTGCGTTTATAAAGGTCTATAATAGACTTGAGACAACAACATAAAATACATTTCATCTCTTTTTTAATTAAAAAGCAAATGTACATCTTATTTTCTCCACCTCCTTTTTATTCTTGGTTTTAAAACAAAAACAATTAACTTCGCCTCTACTTATTATTTTTAAATTGATTATGAAAAAAATATTGTTGCCATTAGTGAGTTTAACGCTCTTTATTTCGAGTTGTTCTAACCATAATAAAAATGAATCTATGCCAGATTATATAGAAGAATCACATTCTTTTTCACAGCCCAATAAAGCGGTTATTACGCATTTAGATTTAGATATTAATGTAGACTTTGACAATAAAACCATACAGGGTAAGGCTTCATATTTAATTAATAACAATGATGCCTCAGAAATAATTCTTGATTCAAAATTTTTAGATATTAAAAATGTTCAGGCTGATGGCAAGGATACTCCATTTTCTTTGGGTGATTTTGATGAACAATTAGGAAATCCTTTAAAAATTAAAATCAAAAAAAGCACGAAACGCATTACTGTTTTTTATAGAACAACACATAAAACAGAAGCTTTACAATGGCTAAACGCGCAACAAACCGCAGACAAAAAGCATCCTTTTTTATTCACACAAGGTCAGGCCATTTTAACCCGAACCTGGATTCCTATTCAAGATAGTCCTCAAATTAGAATTACCTATAATGCCAAAGTTCAGGTTCCTAACTATTTAATGGCCGTTATGAGTGCCGAAAACCCAAAAACTAAAGCACAGAACGGGATATATACTTTTAAAATGAAGCAAGCAATTTCTCCATATTTAATTGCGCTTGCTGTTGGAGATTTTGATTATAAAGCTATAAGTAACAGAACAGGGATTTATGCCGAAAGATCTATATTAGACAAAGCCCATTATGAGTTTTCGGATATGGAAAACATGGTTGCTTCTGCCGAAAAGCTTTATGGAAAATATGCCTGGGAACAGTTTGATGTGATTGTATTACCTCCTAGCTTCCCTTTTGGCGGCATGGAAAATCCACGATTAACTTTTGCAACTCCAACCGTAATTGCTGGTGATAAAAGTTTAACATCGCTCATTGCACATGAATTGGCTCACTCTTGGTCTGGAAATTTAGTAACGAACGCCACCTGGAATGATTTCTGGCTCAATGAAGGCTTTACTGTATACTTTGAAATGCGTATTATGGAAGCCCTTTATGGAAAAGACCGAGCCAATATGCTGGCAAAAATTGGAAGACAAGATTTAGAAGAAGAATTAGAAGGCTTTAAAGATGCTCCAAACGATACTAAGTTAAAACTTAATTTAAAAGGCAGAAATCCTGATGACGGTATGAATAGTATTGCTTATGATAAAGGCTATTTGTTTTTAAGAACTTTAGAAGAAACTGTAGGTCGTGAAACATTTGATACGTTCTTAAAAAACTACTTTCAAACACATGCATTCTCTACAATTAATACTGAACAGTTTATTGATTTTTTAAATGCAAATTTATTAGAAAAGCACAACATTAAATTTAACACAAATGAGTGGGTTTATGAAGCGGGAGTACCAAGTAATCAATCTATTATTTCTTCTGATAAATTTGAAACTGTTGAAAAAACAATTCAACAATTTGTTAAAACAAATACAGTAAACAAATCGCTTACCAAAGATTGGACCACCCAGGAGTGGGTACATTTTGTTCGAAATTTCCCTGGTGATATTAAAACGGAGCATTTGGCAATGATAGACGAAGCCTTTAATTTAACCAACTCGAATAATTCTTATATAGCTATGGTGTGGTACGAACAAGCTATAAATCATAATTATCATGGAAATCATGTTGATTCAAAAATTGAAGACTTTTTAATTAAAGTTGGGAGGCGCTGGTATGTTTCTACCATTTATAAAGCTTTTAAAAGACACAATAAAACTGAGGAAGCTTTGGCTATATATACAAAAGCAAGACCAAATTATCATGCTGTAACAGCAAACACCATTGATGCATTATTAGGGTATCGCCAAAACTAAAAAAACTCGCGGTACTGCAGCACTCTAAAATCGAAAGTATTAAATTTTGGGTTTTTGGCCTTTAATTGTTTGTAAAGAGGCAATCTACTTATTGAAATATTAGCAGCTCCAGAGCCAGAAGTGAGCGACACCGTTTTTATGGTTCTAATGTCATTTTGAGCCCCATAAGAACTCTCATTATTATAAGAGGCTTTACCTTGTTCAGCATGGCTGGGTAAAACAAATTGGTGAATTCGGGGCACTTCATTATTTACCAATTCTAACTTAATATTATAATCTTTAATATGCTTTCTAAAAAAATATTCGGGACCATTTTTACTGTTTCCTCCGGTAAACAATAAAGTATCAATATTAGGATATTGTTTTAAATAACCAATTACATCTCTAAGCTTAATATTTTGCATCCCTAAATCGGAGGCATCTATCTTTTTACGTTCGGCACTATCAACAATATCACAAACCCCAATTTGATGTTTTATTAAAAACTGTTTGCGTTCTTCAATGGCCTCATCAGAATTATCATATCGCAAATTTAAATTGTGGATTTTATCGATAAATAACCAAAGTGAATTATAGTAGCTTCCATAGCAAAAATTAACATCTTTCTCTAAAAGCGCACCTGTAGAAAATCGTGGTGGAGGCAATGTTCCCACAATTAATTTAGTAGTATCTTCTTGAATAAATGGTTTATATGGGTGTTTATGAAAAAACATCTACAGGTCCTGCAATAGCTTTTCAACCTCTTGTATCGTTGCTCTAAAAAGTTTTTTATTGGGCTTTGTCATATGCTGAGATTCTGTATGTATTTCTTCCAAAATTTCTTTGGCTTCAGCTGCTTTTTTTCTGCTCATTAAAAATTTAGCAAAAATTAATCTTTCGTTATAAAATGAATAACGAATATCGATAGCTCTTAAATTTGCTTCGGCTTCATCAAATCTTCCAAGTCTTTCTAAGGCTAAACCATATAAAAATTGTGATCTTGATTTTTTAAATTCGGGATGCGCTTTTATTTTTTCGGCATACAGCACAACATTTTCACAATCTTCAATATTAAAATAGGCTTCAATTAATTGTTTAATGACGTAGAAATCGTTTTGCATATTTCCTTCTAAAGCTTCCAAATAGTTTGAAATAGCATTATGGTAGTCTTTATTTTCCAAATGAGCATCGGCTAAATTAACCCTGTTTTGATACGATTCTGAGAACTGTAGTAGCTTTTCTAAGTCCTTTATCTTTTTAGTAGGGTTTATTATATGTGTTATTTCATTTGTTATTTTTTCCGCATCACGCTTATTATAAGCTTGCGTTATTAAATAAATGATACAGCCAATAGGTGGTAAAAAAATAATTATAAACCACCAGTAATATGCATTTCTATTCTTATAAAGATGATATAAGCAATATACCTGAAGTGCAATTATTAAGTAGTAATACATTTAAATTATCGTATAAAAACAAGTTCGGTTTCTGTGCTCATAGGTTCACTAAAGTTATAGCCTTCGTAATTAAATGCTTTTATATCATCAATAGTTTTAGCATTAGTATCTATAACATAACGAGCCATAAAACCACGCGCTTGTTTGGCAAACGTCATAATCATTTTATACTCCCCGTTTTTAAAATCTTTAAAACTGGCCGTAATTACCGGTACTTTTAATGCTTTAGTATCTATAGCTTTAAAATATTCGTTACTTGCCAAATTTAAAAATATTTCGTCGTCTTCCAACTCATCATTTAACGCGTTGGTAATAGTTTTACGCCAAAACTCGTATAGGTTTTTGTTTTTACCAACGGGGAATTTAGTTCCCATTTCCAAACGATATGGTTGAATTAAATCCGTTGGTTTTAAAATACCATACAACCCAGATATAATTCGTACTGTATTTTGAAGGGTTTCTATTTTTTCTTTAGGAATGTTGTAAGCATCTAAGCCTCTATATACATCGCCGCTAAAAGCATATACAGCTGGTCTTGCATTTTCTTTTGTAAAAGGAAGCTTCCAATCTTGATTGCGCTGATAATTTAACTGCCCTAAATTATCTGAAATCTTCATAAGTTTAGATAAACTTTTGGCTGATTTCTTTTTAAGTAATTTATTTAAACGTTCAGACTGTTTTAAAAAACAAGCGTCTGTTGCATAATTAATTGGTATTTTGCTTTCAAAGTCTAAAGACTTAGCTGGTGATAAAACGAGTTTCATTTACAATACATTTATATAAAACCAAATTTACAATTAGTAAAGGACTTTTAAAATGCAAGTTAACAATTATTTACAATGGCATAATAAATTGAATTGATACTATTGCCTTTGTCAGAAAAAAACGATAGCTTCGTTTAACGTTGTATATAAATCATTAAAACAGATTCATATACATGAAAAACATTATCTCTAACCAAATAAAATAAAGTGCTACAAGGAATAAAATTAAACGAAACGCTAAAAAAGGAATTTACTGGAACTACATATTTTGGAATTCTAGCAAACTTTAAACAATTAAATACTTTTGTAGGCGCAAATAATTCAGGGAAAAGTCGCTTTTTAAGAGCTTTATTTTCTAGCCCTGATTGCTCTTTTATTTTCGAAATAGATGAACCTTCAATAGACAAAATCTTTTCTATCGGTAAGGGAATATTGAGTTTAATCAAGCATACACCAAGACATGGAGCTACTTACAAATATTTATCTGGTTTTGAACCAATAGTAAATTCAATAAACATAGAAAATCAAAATTTACTTAAATCTATTCTTGATTTATATTGGTATAGTAGCACTCTTGAAACTCATGAATTCGTATTGAATCCTGGCGTTTCAAATCGAAGTTTAATAATTACCTTAAATAATATCGAGACTAAGGTAAATAGTCTAGATAACTATATAAATAAGTTAGGTTTAATAGGCAGAAATTTAAATAAAATATATATACCAATATTAAGAGGCTTAAGACCAATCGCAGAGAATGATGATACTTTTTCGAATGAGAATATTTATCTTAATAGAACTAAGCATGATTATTTTAAAGAACCTATTCCAAACGGAACTATATTCACAGGACTTTCAATTTATGAAAATGTTAAAAAATTACTTCTTGGAGACGAAGATGAAAGAAATGAGATAAAAGAATTTGAATCATTTTTAACTACCAATGTTTTTAAAAAGAAAATTAATCTTATTCCAAAATATGATGATGATGTACTTCACATAAAAATTGAAGGCGAAAAACAATTTCCGATATACAAACTTGGTGATGGATTGCAGACTCTTATTATTATATTATTTCCAATATTTATTAATAGAAACAAACGTCATCTTATATTTATAGAAGAACCAGAAACACATTTGCACCCAAAATGGCAAAGACTTTTATATAGAGCAATGTGCCTTTTCGATAATCATTCTTATTTTATTTCTACGCACTCTTCTATTTTTATTAACTCTACAAATAATTCGATTTTTATAGTTTCAAAAATTGATGGAAAAACTAAACTGCATCACTCAGATATTAAGACCGAAAAAATTGCAATTTTAAAAGACTTAGGATATAAACCAAATGATTTATATCAAACAAATTATTTACTTTGGGTAGAAGGTCAAAGTGATAAAATTTATATTAATCATTTTATTAAGTCAGTTGACGATACTTTAATAGAAGGTGAGGATTACAGTATTATGTTCTATGGTGGTAGTTCTTACAAACATTTTTTAGAAAACAATGGAGAGTTACATCTAGAATTTATAGAATCGCTTAATCAAAACTATGCTCTAATAATGGATAGTGATCGTACAAAGGCAAGAGAAAGATACAATCCAAAAAAGAAAAAAATTGTTGAACTTTTTAAAAAAAACAAAGCATTTTGTTGGTTAACCAGGTCAAGAGAAATAGAAAATTACATTCCATTTAATGAATTTAAAAATGCAGTAAAATCTGTTCATAAGATTAAGAACATAGAAATAGATGATACCCATTTCGCAGATCGATGCAAATTTGTAAACTTAGATGCCAAACCCTCTTTTAAACCTAAAATTAAACTTAGTAATGGATTCTTTAGTCAAATTCAGAAAAATAAAGACGGAAGTCTTAAAGGTATTCCCGCTTCAGAAATAAGAAAGGAACTAGAAACATCTATAATGAATACAAAAAAATCATGGAATAATATTGATAAAATTAAGGTTGCAGAAAGACTTGCTAAAAATGGAATTAAAATGCAAAATGAAGAGTTAACAAAAAAAATAACTGAATTAGTTAAGGATATTAAAAAAGCAAATTCTTAAAGGCAAGAGATAAGACGTGTATAACTAATTACTCGTCCAGCTTGTACTCGGAAAATTCTCCGAATATTCCTCACGCTGTACCTTTTACTATCTTTAGCACTTTAAGCAACTACTCAAAGCCGAAACCGTTAAACAAACCTTCAAAAAAAGCACATTCAATAATTTAAATCAATGACAAATCTTCAAATAAATACAAACCCAAAAGCAGCATTTGTTTTTGACAACTATCCAGACCCGGTTAGAAATAAATTACTTAACCTTAGGCGCTTAATTATAGAGACAGCAAATAATATTGCCGAAATAACAACCATAGAAGAAACCTTAAAATGGGGAGAACCCAGTTTTTTAACAAAAAATGGGAGCACTATAAGAATAAATCAAAAAAAGGGGGAACCAAACCTATATGCCATGTATTTTCAATGTACCAGTAAATTAGTGCCTACCTTTAAAATGATTTATAAAGATACTTTTACCTTTGAAGGTTCTCGTGCCTTGGTTTTTAATGTAAATAAAAAAATCCCTGAAGACGCATTAAAAAAATGCATTACGGCCGCTTTAATGTATCATAAAGTAAAACACTTACCCAACTTAGGCATATAAAATAAAAACCAAAAGACAGGTGTAATAACTATTCTAATTCCTGATGCTTGGAATAGGCCTTCCATTTTTCAACACATTGCTGCATATCGTCTGGGATTGGAGTATCAAAACGCATAAATTCACCAGTTTCAGGATGCTTAAACCCTAATGTTTTAGCATGCAATGCCTGCCTTGGCAATATTTTAAAACAGTTCTCTACAAACTGCTTGTATTTGGTAAATGTTGTTCCTTTTAATATTTTTTCGCCGCCATATCTGGCATCATTAAACAAGGTATGTCCAATGTGCTTCATATGTACCCGTATTTGATGCGTTCTGCCTGTTTCTAACTTGCAAGATACCAAAGTAACATAACCTAAACGTTCTAAAACTTTATAATGGGTTACGGCCGGTTTACCTCTATCGGCTTCATCATCAAGAAAAACAGTGTTTTGCAATCGGTTTTTAGGATGCCTGCCAATATTACCTTCAATAGTTCCTTCATCCTCCTCTATATTACCCCAAACAAGTGCAACATATTCACGTTCGCTTGTTTTTTCGGCAAATTGTAAGGACAAATGCGCCATGGCCTTTTCGGTTTTAGCAACTACTAAAAGTCCACTAGTATCTTTATCAATTCTATGTACTAATCCTGGGCGTTCACTTGAATTATTTGGCAAATTATCAAACCGGTAAATAAGCCCGTTTATTAAAGTACCTGAGTAATTACCATGACCAGGATGCACGACCATACCTGCTGGTTTATTGACAACCAAAAGCACATCATCTTCATAAACAACATCTAAAGGAATGTCTTCCCCTACTAATAAATTTTCAAAGGGCGGATGTGCAAATAACACCCGAATAGCATCAAAGGGTTTTACTTTATAATTGGATTTTACAGGCTCATTATTTACAAAAACACTTCCGTTTTTTGCTGCAGCTTGAATTTTATTTCGAGTTGCGTTTTCAACAAAATTCATTAAATATTTATCTATACGCAAAGGGGTTTGCCCTTTATCTACCGTAAAAGAATAATGTTCGTATAAATTATCCTCATCGGGCAATTGTGGTGTATAGTCTTCCATTTTATTGAATAAACGTATTGAAGTAGCTATTAGTTTTTAGTTGATGGCCTTTTACCATTACCAAGAACTAAGTCAATCTTTTCGGTTTTTGGCAGCATATCTCCAGCTTGTATAGTTTTGCCCTTATGTGCCATTTTTAATACAATATCTTTACCAATATTATCTACATAAGTGAGCTTACCTACTTTAAAGTCTAAAGCTTCCAAGGTTGGTTTTGCTTGCCTTAAAGTACTTTCTATTAAGCTAGGAACTCTAACTTTTCTATATCCAGAAGGGTTTAGCGTAATATAAATTTTCCTGTCTTTTTTTACTTTTGTGCCTACTGCCGGGTCTTGCTCTATCACCGAAAACTTTGGATAATTAGGGTTAAAATTTGCAGAATCCTGAATTTTCATAACTAAATTATTAGCTTCTAATTCAATCTTTGCTACACTTATAGATTTTCCTGTAAGATCTGGTACGGTTTCAAAATTACCATGATTGGTAGAGGATTTTAACCATTGTAACATCAAAAAACAAAACACAACCAAGGCTACTACAGCCAATACAATTTGTTTTAAAAATGCTTTACTAACAAGAAATTTAATAATGCTCATGTATTATAATTTTCGATACGCAAATATATAAAAACAGAACTGTTTTTTCTTTTGCAATATATATGATATTTTAGCTTAACTTATAATACATACGTTTTATTGTAGATTTTAGACTGAAAGCGTTTTATTAAAAAAGACTTTCTCTTTCAAGAGAATGATAAAATAACCATAAATGAAAAAAAATATAGCCATTATCATGGGAGGCTATTCTAGCGAATACGAAATCTCATTAAAAAGCGGGAATGTGGTTTTTGAATCCTTAGACCATTCAAAATACAATGTATATCGTGTTCATATTTTTAAAGATAAATGGGTTTATGTTAATGATAATAAAGATGAGTTTCCTATTGATAAAAACGATTTTTCGGTTAGCATAGATAGTATAAAAATTACTTTCGATTGTGTGTTTAATGCCATCCATGGATCACCTGGTGAGGATGGCTTTATGCAAGGTTATTTTGAATTAATCAATTTACCACATACTAGCTGTGGTATGTATCAAGCAGCCTTAACATTTAATAAACGGGATTGTTTAAGTACATTAAAACCTTATGGTATCAAAGCTGCCGAATCGTTCTATTTAAACCTTGGAGATACTATTAACGAAGCTGCAATAATTGAGAAAGTAGGTCTGCCCTGTTTTGTTAAAGCCAATAAAGCTGGCAGTAGTTTTGGTATAACTAAAGTTTATAAAAAAGAAGATCTAAAAAAGGCTATAGATGTTGCCTATAAAGAAGACGATGAAATTATTATTGAATCATTTTTAGATGGTATCGAAGTATCGGTTGGTGTTATTAGTTATAAAGGCGAAACCAAAGTATTACCCATTACAGAAATTATAAGTAATAATGATTTTTTTGATTACAAAGCTAAATATTTAGGGGAATCACAAGAAATTACACCTGCCCGTTTAAGTAGTAAACAAGAAGACCGAGTAAATGCTATGGCCAAAAGAGTCTATGAAATTTTAAAACTAACAGGCTTTAGCCGAAGTGAGTATATTTTTAAGAATGACGAACCTCATTTGATAGAAGTAAATACAGTTCCCGGATTAACTAAAGAAAGTATATTACCCCAACAAGTAATAGCTGCAAATATTTCTTTAGCTGATTTTTTTGGTAATGCTATTGAAGAAGCTTTAAAATAGTACTTGTAATCATTCAGAAAATTATTATCTATATTTGGATATAACATTAACTTTTATGTATGATATTTTACGGAACAAATTCTTCAAGATTAAAAGACGGGCAGCTTAATAATGTTACTTGCCCTAATTGCGAAAATCAAACATCCATGACCTATAGTGTTTTTGGAAAATACGCTTATATTTATTGGATTCCTCTTTTTCCGCTAGGTAAAGTAAACGTATTAGAATGTAACCATTGTAAGCGTACTTATAAGCTTAAAGAACTGCCAGAACAAATACAGCGCAAGTTTGAAATAGAAAAGCATAAAGGCATTCCTTTTTTGCATTTTAGTGGATCTGCTATTATTATACTTGCAATAGCTTATTTTAGCTATTCGAACTCTAAAGAAAAAGAAAATGAGGCCCTCTATAGTGCAAACCCAAAAATTGGTGATGTTTATTTTGTAGAGTCTCACAATAAAGGGCATTTTACTTCCATGAAAGTAACAGAAGTTATTCAGGACAGCGTTAAAGTGGTTTATAACGATTATGAAATAGATAAAAAATATCAAGTTGATGAGATAGACAAAAGTGTAAATTACACCAATCAAACAGACACTTATTCAATTGAAGAAATTAAGGTTCTATTTGATGATGAAATAATTTATGATATTGAAAGAGAATAAATAAGATAAATACCATTTCAAAATGAAGCGAGCTATCTTTCCCGGGTCATTTGACCCATTAACCCTAGGGCACTACGATATTATTAAACGCGGTGTTACTCTTTTTGATGAAATTATTGTGGCTATTGGTGTAAATTCCAGTAAAAAATATATGTTTTCACTGGAAGAACGCAAAACATTTATTGAAGATACTTTCATAGACGAACCCAAAGTAAAAGTTATGACTTACAAGGGATTAACAGTCGATTTTTGCAAAGATATTGGTGTTGAATTTATTTTACGTGGATTAAGAAACCCTGCAGATTTTGAGTTCGAAAAAGCTATTGCACATACCAACAGAGATTTAGCACCTATTGAAACCGTATTTTTACTAACCTCGGCTAAAACATCATACATTGCTTCCTCTATTGTACGGGATGTTATTAGAAATAATGGAGATTATACAAAGTTGGTTCCAGATCGTGTAAGAGTAAAGTAATAGACCTCCTTTAGCACTAATTTTTTAGACCATGTAGCTATTCGTGTTAAAAACATGGATTCTAGACTAATTTAATACCGTAAATAAATCATTTTCTTTTCAGGAGCATTATTATTTTCATTCTATTTATCTAAAATATCCAGATCATCGTACCATTAGAATTTACTGCTTCTATGATTGATAACCAGTGCATTTTATTACCCCTTTAAAGAAGCCTATTTATATAAACTCCATGTAACAATTCTTACTAATCATATACTAATAAAGTAAATGATTTATTTTAAGAATTCATGCTTCATCAAATTACATATTTGCTTTTTAAGCTTAATTTCGTTCAGCCCTCTGAAAGAACAATACGCTTTTGGATGCATACTGATCGCATTGAAAAGTTAGAATATGCTTTAAAACATGGCAATTATAAAACAAGGCAATTAGCTGCCGAGGCTCTGGGTGTTAGCGGTTATGCATCATCTATTCCTGTGCTTTTTGAAGCCATAAACGACAAGGTTCAAAATGTTTCGATTGCTGCTTTAAATGCACTGGACAATATGGGTTGCGAGGATGAATTAGGTTTTACTATTATTAACAAACGCTTTAATTGGTTAAAAGAAAAACGGGAAAGTGATAAAAAACGAGAAGCAAACAAAGGCAAAAAACACAAAATTTACCGTTGGGAACGCGCCAGTAAAAAATCGTTTGATCGAGTGAAAGAGCAGTTAAAAAGACCCATGCGATGAATGTGGCTTTTGGGTATTGGGTATTGGTAAAAACAACTTTTAACGAAATTACAACTTATACTCCGAAAGCCCTTTAGTAAATGCTTCTGGGTTTTCGGCTAAGTGATAACGTGGATCGTCAATATCTTCAACGATAACTTCTCTAAATTTAGGACTCGATTTGTAAAGCAATATTTTACAGTCTTCACTTAAATGTTTGAGTTTAATTGATTTCCCTTCCGCTTCATATTTATTAACCAAATTGAATATGGCTTCAATGGCAGAATGGTCGCTTACACGAGATTCAACAAAATCAACCTCAACACTTTCCGGGTCATTTTTCACATCAAACTTTTCATTAAATGCGATAATAGAACCAAAAAATAGCGGGCCCCAGATCTCATATACTTTAGTCCCATCTTCACGCATACGCTTACGAGCTCTAATGCGTTTTGCATTTTCCCATGAAAAGACCAATGCGCTAATAATAACACCAGCGATTACAGCAATTGCCAAATCGAAAATTACGGTTAAAGCAGACACTGCAACCAAAACAATAACATCGCTAAAAGGTATTTTGTTTAAAATTCTAAAACTACTCCATGCAAATGTGCCAATAACTACCATGAACATCACGCCTACCAAAGCTGCAATAGGGACCTGCTCGATAAGACCTGATGCAAAGAGAATAAAAACCAATAGCATTAACGCCGCTACAATACCGGAAAGTCTACCACGGCCCCCTCCTTTTATATTAATTAATGATTGACCAATCATGGCACAGCCGCCCATACCTCCAAAAAAACCAGTAACAATATTGGCTCCTCCCTGGGCTAAACACTCTTTATTAGTGTTCCCCCTGGTTTCAGTTAATTCGTCAACTAAATTTAAAGTCATTAAAGATTCAATTAAACCAATAGCTGCTAATATTAAAGCATATGGAAAAATGAATTTTATAGTTTCTAAGTTAAAAGGAACTTTGCTAAAAATGTCTGTTTGAAACTGTGGTAAACCTCCTTTTAAGCCTTCTCCGCCTCCATCTCTAATAAAACTACCTACAGTAGCAACCTCTAAGCCTCCAAAAATAACCAGAGCCGAAACTACCAATATAGCGATTAAAGCTTCTGGTAATTTTTTAGTAAGTTTCGGTAAGCCAAACATAATCCCCATGGTTAATACTACAAGACCAATCATTATCCATAAACTATCTCCGGCAAGCCAATCGCCATTTATATCTTTAAACATACCCAGCTGTGATAAAAAAATAACAATGGCCAAACCATTTACAAATCCCATCATTACAGGATGCGGTATGAGTCTAACAAACTTACCAAGCTTAAAAACACCAGCTAACATTTGTATGATTCCCATTAAAATAACCGTAGCAAACAAATAATATAAACCCAACTGTTCTCCTTCTGCACCCATGGCATTCCCTTCGGCAACTAAACTCACCATAACCACAGCTAAAGCTCCAGTTGCTCCGCTTATCATTCCTGGTCTGCCTCCAAAAACAGAAGTTATTAAACCAATCATAAATGCGGCGTATAATCCAACTAATGGGTCTACTCCTGCCACAAATGCAAACGCTACTGCCTCTGGTACTAGTGCCAAAGCAACGGTTATTCCACTTAAAATATCATTCTTAGCATTTGCAGTTCGCTTTCTAATAAACTCAGTCATAATGGTTTGTTTTAAGAAGCGGCAAATTTAAGGTTAATATGGACATGCACAAGTGCTTATTACTATATTTATTAAAGTGCGTGCTAAAACGTTTGAAAATAATTAATTCCTATTTATTCTAAGCTAGCTAACCAGGTGACTGCTTCTTCTCTTTTGTAAAACACCTTAATATTCAATTTATAGCTTCCATTTACATTTATCAATGTTTCTGTAGACATAACACCTCCTGTTGTATGAGCCACTACAGCCAAAGCTTTAATTTGCTTTAATTTGGCTATATTTTTTTGTGCATTAAACGTGTAGCTATAGGAATTTTTTTTATTTATCAATAACGAAAAGGGAGGTTCAAGAGTATTGAGCAAAAAATCATGATATTCTGCAACTTTAATTTCGTCTATAAGCACCCCTTCATCAACAATAACCTCTGCTAAGTTTTTACTCAAAATAACAATTTTACCAAAAGATAAATTACAAATCTTCATAAATATATTTTAATGAGAGACCTATAAAACTAAAAAACAACACCTTGCTGTTTACTCTTTTAACAAAATACAATTACTGAAAGTTAAGACATTTTATTTAAGTTAAATAGTATTGAAAAGCTATAATTATAATAATATTGTAGTTTTATAGTATTTTCAAAAAAAATATCTTTTCATTAAAAAATTTAAATCAAAAAATTAATTAAAATGAGAATTCTTATAGTGCTTTTGTTTTTGTTGATGTCTTGCAATACCACTAATGAAAAACCGGATTATGATTTTAAAACGCACTTTGAAAAATCCGAAGGTTCTGAGACTGCTACCTACCAACAAACCATTAAGTTTTATTCCAATTTGGCTATGGCTTATCCCGAAATTAACATCCAGAACATTGGTGAAACCGATTCGGGCAAACCTTTACACATGGTTACTTTAAATAATGACGCTCAATTTGATTTTTCTGAAATACGTAAAAACAAGCGTATTCTTTTAATAAATAATGGCATTCATCCCGGAGAATCTGATGGTATTGATGCAACAATGATGCTATATAGGGATTTGGTAAACGGTAAAATAAAAGCTCCAAAAAATACGGTAATAGTAACAATTCCTATTTATAATGTTGGGGGGAGTTTAAATAGAAACGCAACTACACGAACTAACCAAAACGGACCAAAAGCATACGGCTTTAGGGGTAATGCAAGAAATTATGACTTAAACCGCGACTTTATAAAATGTGACACCAAAAATGCTGAGGCTTTTACCAAAATCTTTCATTTGGTAAAACCCGATGTTTTTATAGATAACCACGTTAGTAATGGTGCCGACTATCAGTACACACTAACTCATTTATTTACACAACACAATAAACTTGGTGGTGATTTAGGCAACTATATCCATACCAAAATGAAACCTAAACTGGAAGAAAAACTAGCTGCCAAAAATTGGGATATTACGCCTTATGTAAATGTGTTCAATCAGGTTCCTGAAAAAGGGTTTTCTCAATTTATGGACTATCCGCGTTACTCTACCGGCTACACAACTTTATTTAACACCTTGGGGATGATGGTAGAAACTCACATGCTTAAACCCTACAAACAAAGAGTTGAAGGCACTTATGAGTTAATGAAAAGTATGATTGAAATTACCGAAGAACAAGGGGATAACATTACTGTTTTGCGTCAAAAAGCAAATAACAATATTCCATTAGAAAAAACATACGCCCTTAATTGGGAAATCGACACCACTAAAACCTCAACTTTAAACTTTAAAGGTTACAAAGGCGAACACATAAAAAGTGATCTAACAGGTTTTAACCGTTTAAAATATGATCGAAACAAACCATTTACTAAAAAGGTGAAGTATCAAAATAATTTTAAACCAACACTAGAAATTGAAATTCCAACAGCCTATATTATTCCGCAAGGTTGGCACCGGATAATTGATTTACTAAAATTAAATCAGGTAGAAATGCTGCCATTAGAAAAAGATACTACATTTACCGTAGAAGGTTATAAAATAAAAGATTTTAAAACAAGGCAACAGGCTTACGAAGGGCATTATCCGCACTACAATGTTTTGGTATCTTTAAAAACAGAAAAATTAGCATTTAGGAAAGGGGACTATCTTATAAAAACAAATCAATCCGCCTATAGATATATTATTGAAACTTTAGAACCACAAGCACCAGATTCGTTTTTTAATTGGAATTTCTTCGATGCTATTTTGCAACAAAAAGAAGGCTTTTCTCCCTATGTTTGGGAAGACAAAGCACTTGAATTATTAAATGCTAATGAACAACTAAGAACAGAATTTGAAACTAAAAAACAATCTGATAAGGCTTTTGCAAATAATTGGTATACACAGTTAGATTGGATACACAAACAGACTGAATATTATGAAAAAGCACATTTGCAATATCCTGTTTATAGGGTTGCGAATTAAGTTTTCGAGATTACTTTATAAGAGACTGGTTATTCCGTTTAACAGCTGATATAAAACATTAAAAATGGCTTTATACCTATTAGGAATAAATAAACTCTAAACCAGCAACTTAATATTGGCATAGCTATTCTTTAGAGCTTTTTTTGTTTCTTCTTTATTAAGCCATTCCACTTTAGTAATACCTTCATTTTCTTGGGGATAAAGCTTTCCACGAAAACTAGTTTTCATTTCAAACCAGTAGGTTATTTTTATTTTATACCGCCCGTTACGTTTAAAAATGTGGTATGTCGTATCTAAAGGTTTTATAATTTCTAATCCGCCAACACCTGTTTCTTCGGTAACTTCTCTAACAGCTGTTCTTTCTATGGTTTCATTACCTTCTACTTTTCCTTTAGGTAAATCCCATTTATTATTTCTATAAATAAATAGAATGTCTCCGTTATCATTATATACCTTACCCCCACCAGCAATTACATTTGGTAATTTTTTAAGAAATATTTTAAGCAACTTTTTTTCTTTTTTCCCTATAAATCTGGCCTCTTTAAGCTTTGTACGATTAAGGGTTCTAATAACTTTAGGCAGATCTACAGTTTTAAGCAAATAATTTTTAAAGCCATCTTCTTTTTCAATTTTAGTCGTTAAAACAATAGGTTTATCGTTAACAAAAATTTTGTGCATATAAGTTGCTTAATAATTTCGTTTTGGTAAAAATATCATTTTTAAACACATTTTAACTATTGTTAAAAAAAATAATTTTATTCATCAATCTTCAGCCTAATAGAAATAAATTTATGTGTAATTTTGCGCTTATGATTTTTAACAAACAAACCGCTAGAAAGACCGCTGAAGTTTTATTACAGGTTAATGCTATAAAACTAAGCCCTAAAGATCCTTTTACATGGGCTTCTGGATGGAAGTCGCCAATTTATTGTGATAACAGAATTGTGTTGTCCTTTCCTCCCATTCGAAACTATATTCGGGAAGTACTGGGCAAGCAAATTGAAAAACAATACGGTAAACCTGATGTCATAGCTGGCGTAGCAACTGGCGCTATAGGCATTGGTATGCTAGTTGCAGAATACATGGGATTGCCTTTTATATATGTTAGACCAGATGCAAAAGGACATGGCCGTAAAAATCAAATAGAAGGTTTTATAGAAAGCGGGCAAAATGTGGTTGTAGTTGAAGATTTAATAAGCACAGGTAAAAGCAGCTTAAATGCTGTTAGAGCTTTAAAAGAAGCCAATATCAATGTAAAAGGCATGGTTGCTATTTTTACCTATGGTTTTGATGTAGCTACAGAAAATTTTAAAAAAGAAAATGTAAACCTTCATACTTTGAGTAATTATGAAAGTTTACTGGAACAGGCTTTAGAAACCAATTATATATCGCAAAAAGATCTGGAAACTTTATCTGAATGGAACACCAATCCTAGTGAATGGAACGCTAATTGATATATAAACATAAAGTTGTTTGAGTTGTTAGGCCTTAAGTCGAAACGATTTCAACCAACTTAACAACAAACAAATAATAGACAATGAATTTAGAATCACCAAAAATAAGCGTTAGTAAGTCGCCTCAGGAAGTTTTTGATTTTTTATCTGATGTTAAAAATTTCGAAACCTTAATGCCTGAAAACATAAGTAAATTTGAAGTTTTAGAAAATGATAAATTTCTTTTTGCTTTAAAAGGTATGCCAGAAATAATACTTAAAAAGAAAGAAGTCATAGCACCTAATAAAATTACACTTGGAGCTGCTGGTGGTAAATTAGATTTTTCGCTAATTGGGCATATTGCTGAAACCGAAAAGGGTTCAAGTGAAGTTCAATTAGAATTTACCGGCGACTTTAATCCAATGATGGCCATGATGATAAAAGGCCCTATTAGTAAGTTTATTGAAACGCTTGCTACAAGTATTCCAAATGCTATTTAGTACATTAAAGTAATTTCCTTTAAATCAAATTTTTTAACAACTTCATCTTCTAAAAGCACTTGAAGTTTTCCGTATTTAGTAACGCCAATTATAAACCCTGAAAACAATTCTCCTTTAGCATTTTTAAATGTTGAAGGCTTATTTTTTCTAAATAAATTAGCTTCATATTCACTTTTAACAGCATCATACTCGCCTTGTTGTAAAAGCTCAGAATAGGCTTTAGTATGCTTTATAATACTTTGCAAAATCTCATCTAAATTATAATGTACTCCTGTAATATTTTTTAAAGAAGAAGCTTTGGGCAGGTTAATAAATTCTGTCTGGTTTACGTTAACCCCAATACCAATAATTGTAGAGTTAAGTTTATTTTTTATGACATTTTCAATCAAAATTCCACAAATCTTCTTATCGGCTGACAAAATGTCGTTAGGCCATTTAATATGTAAATCGGGAATATTTAACATTTTTAAAGTCTTAAAAATAGCCAGGGAAATAGCCATGCTTATATAAAATGGAAATTCAACCACATATATACTTAAATCCTTAAATAAGCTAAACATAAGGTTTTTCCCTTTTTCAGAGTTCCAACTAGTCCCCATTTGTCCACGTCCATTGGTTTGATGTTCTGCAACAACAATAGTATAATCGGCCACGGTTTCATTACAAATCATATCTTTTAAAAAAGAATTTGTAGAATCGATGGCATTAAGTTTGATTATACGCATTTACAAGTTATTTTTAAGCTTTGAAATCTTATGATTATTTTAAAGTATAAAGAACTAAAAAAATAATAACTTTGCACAAATTAAATAAAATTAATGGCGAAAGAAAAAATAAGCCCAGACCAATTAATATCTGTAATAATAAATGGCATTGAAGATGTTAAAGGTAAAGAGATTAGTATTCTAGATTTAAGAGATATTGAAAATACGGTTTGTGATTACTTTATAATTTGTGAAGGAACTTCAAACACACAAGTAAACGCCATAGTTAATTCAATACAAAAAAAGGTAAGCAAAGAACTTAGAGATAACCCTTGGCATACCGAAGGTTTAGATAATGCCGAATGGGTATTAATAGACTATGTTAATGTTGTTGTACATGTGTTTCAAAAACATATTCGAGAATATTATGATATTGAAAGTCTTTGGGGTGATGCAAAAACAACCGTTATAGAAACTAGTTACTAAGAAAAACAAATGGCAAACGATAAAAAAAATATAAAAGAGAAAAAACCTAAGTTTAGTCCATATTGGATTTACGGTATTGTATTAGCAATATTTTTAGGCTTTCAATTATTTAGTAGCGGCAGCTATCAAGATGGCGGTACTATAACCCCTTCTGAGTTTTTTAAATATGCTGAAGACAACGATGTTGAAAAAGTTGAAATTATAAACAGACGTATTGCTCAGGTATATTTAACAAAAGAGGCTCAAGAAAAAGAGGTTCATAAAAACTCTAAGCCTAAAACTTTTATTCCGTCTGCAACAAAATTACCAAATTATCAATTTGAAATTGGTGATCTGCAAAATTTTGAAAACGATTTAAAGGCTATAAATAAATATGATATCCTTAGCTGGGATACTAAAGAAAATGTTTGGGGCGACTTCCTGTTAGGCATTCTACCATTTATTCTGTTAATTGGGGTTTGGATATTCATTATGCGTCGTATGTCTGGTGGTGCCGGTGGTGGTGCCGGTGGTCAGATTTTTAACATAGGGAAGTCTAAAGCCAAATTATTCGATCAAAACACAGAAGTTAAAACGAGCTTTAAAGATGTAGCAGGATTAGAAGGCGCAAAAGAAGAAGTACAAGAAATTGTTGACTTTCTAAAGTTTCCAGAAAAATATACCACTCTAGGTGGAAAAATTCCTAAAGGCGCCTTACTTGTTGGCCCTCCGGGAACAGGTAAAACATTACTGGCAAAAGCTGTTGCCGGCGAAGCTAAAGTCCCATTCTTTTCTTTATCAGGTTCCGACTTTGTTGAGATGTTTGTAGGCGTAGGTGCATCACGTGTTCGTGATTTATTTAAGCAAGCCAAAGAAAAATCACCTTCAATTATATTTATTGATGAAATTGATGCCATTGGTCGTGCCAGAGGTAAAAATGCTATGTCTGGTAGTAATGATGAGCGTGAAAACACGCTAAATCAACTTCTAACAGAAATGGATGGTTTTGGCACCAATACTAACGTTATTGTACTAGCTGCAACTAACAGGGCAGATATTTTAGATAAAGCCTTAATGCGTGCAGGGCGTTTTGACAGACAAATTTATGTTGACCTTCCGGACGTTCGTGAGCGTAAAGAAATTTTTGAAGTACATTTAAGACCTCTTAAAAAGGCCAAAAATTTAGATTTGGATTTTTTATCGAAACAAACCCCAGGATTTTCTGGAGCAGATATAGCAAATGTATGTAACGAAGCTGCTTTAATTGCTGCTAGAAATGGTAAAAAAGCGGTAGATAAGCAAGATTTTCTTGATGCTGTAGATAGAATTATTGGCGGTCTGGAAAAGAAAAATAAAATTATTACGCCAAGTGAGAAAAAAGCTGTGGCATTTCACGAAGCTGGTCATGCTGTTGTAAGCTGGATGTTAGAACATGCCGCACCATTAGTAAAGGTTACTATTGTTCCTCGAGGACGCTCTCTGGGAGCTGCATGGTATTTACCCGAAGAACGCCTAATTGTTCGTCCTGAACAAATGCTAGATGAGATGTGTGCTGCTCTTGGTGGTCGTGCAGCAGAAAAAGTGATTTTTAATAAAATTTCTACAGGCGCTTTGAGTGACTTAGAAAAAGTAACCAAACAAGCTAGAGCTATGGTTACTGTTTATGGCCTTAGTGATAAAATTGGAAACTTAACATACTACGATTCTTCTGGCCAGAGCGAATATGGCTTTACCAAACCTTACAGTGAGGAAACAGCAGAATTAATTGATAAAGAAATTTCTTCAATTATTGAAAAACAGTACCAACGTGCTTTAAAATTACTTGAAGAAAACAAAGATAAGCTAACAGAACTTGCCGAAGTTCTTCTGGAAAAAGAAGTTATTTTTAAAGATAATCTTGAAAAAATATTTGGAAAACGTCCTTTTGGTAATAACTCCGAAGAGATAGAAAAGAAAGGAATTTCTGAAGAAGAAGAATAAGTTACAACAAATTTTGTTAAGCTTTTAGTAAAAATCTTAAATTAAGCCTATGGTTAATTTAAGATTTTTTATATTTGATAAAACCCATGAAAATTGAGTTAATAGCAACAACCTAAATGAGTCTTTTTAGAAAAATTTTTGGTTCGAAATCTGGCAGTTCGCAAGAAGAACTAAAATCTAATGAAAGAGGCAAGTATATGCCTGAAATAAAACTACCAATAGACGAAAGGTTTACCATAAACTTTAAGGCTAATGGTGGCAAGTTTTTGTATTGCGAAGATTTAAATGAAATATTCCAAAACCTAGGTAATATTATTGATGAAAACAAGTGGAATGACAAACAGACCCTTCTGCTAGATGAGCATTTAAAAGAAAAATTCAAAAATTCTAATTTACAAACCACCACAAAAATTAGCGACTCTACTTTTTTCTTAACCACCTGCGAAAACTTAATTGCTAACGATGGGTCTTTATTAATTTCATCAAAGCAGATATTCGAAAAGAAACTTCCAGAACTACCCGTAAACTTTATTGTTTTTGCTACTACAAGTCAAATAGTTGAAAACATTGGAGAAGGATTACGTGGCATAAAATCTAAAAACAGACAAAAAATTCCAACAAATATTACCGCCATAAAACATTTTAAATCTGAAGATGATAAAGATTTTTTAAGTTATGGTAGTAGTGCAAAAAACCTATACCTACTCTTATTAGAAGATTTATAGATGAAGGAAACTTTAATACGAGCCTTATCAGGCTTGATTTACGTTTTACTATTGATAGGTTGCTTATTTAATGAGCACGCCTTAATTATTCTGTTTTTTGTTTTTGGGTTAATATGCATTGGCGAATTCCAAAAGCTTATTCAATTAAAAAGTATTATCCCCTACTTTATATTTGTTTTACTCTATATGGTTTTTGGTTATTGGCAATTAGTTTTAAATACCAATACAGGCTTAGATGAAGCTACACAAATTTTAATGGTAATTACCATTTTTGTAGAGCTCTTTTTAATAAAAGATTTGTTTTCAGAAAAAACCATCCCTCTTTTTAGCTCTAAACGATTCATTCTTACCACCTTTTATATTTCCAGTGCTTTTGTTTTTTTAATATTAATAGCAAATTATCATCATACTTATAATCCAAATATATTACTAGGGTCTTTTATTTTAGTTTGGGTAAACGATTCGTTTGCCTATTTAGTTGGCAAAAATTTTGGAAAGCAAAAATTATTTGAAAAAATTTCACCAAAAAAAACTGTTGAAGGCTTTTTAGGCGGCTTATTTTTCTCCTGTATTGCAAGCTATTTTATTGCTACCTTTACAGAAACACTAAACTTTACAAATTGGTTAATTTTAAGTATTATTATTAGTGTTTTTGGAACTATAGGCGATTTAATTGAATCGAAATTTAAACGTCAAGCTCAGGTAAAAGACAGTGGTATTATTATGCCAGGACACGGTGGGCTACTAGATCGGTTAGATAGTATTATTTTTGCTGCACCATTTATATATTTATTTTTAAGAATTTTACAATATGTTTCATAAAGAAGGCTATAAAATTATATTCATAACACTTGTTATTATTGTTGCATCATTTTTATTGGTCGATAATTTTATAAGTATAGAGTGGTTACGTACGCTAGTTTTAATTGGATTACTTGCTTTCTTCATATTAATCCTTCAGTTTTTCAGAAACCCTAAGCGTCATACCGTTTTAAATAACAAACAAGTACTTTCTCCTGTTGATGGTAAGGTTGTCGTTATTGAAGAGGTTTTTGAAAAAGAGTACTTTAAAGAAAAGCGCCTGCAGGTAAGCGTATTTATGTCGCCAATAAATGTACATGTTACACGTTACCCAATTAGTGGTAATGTTATTTTTAGTAAATACCATCCTGGTAAATATTTAGTGGCATGGCATCCTAAAGCAAGCGAGGAAAACGAACGCACAACTGTTGTTGTAGAAAACGAAACGTACGGAAAAGTGTTATACAGGCAAATTGCGGGTGCCTTAGCTAAACGTATTGTTAATTATGCAAAACAAAATGATAAAGCTACACAAGGAAGCGATTCTGGATTTATAAAATTTGGGTCGAGAGTAGATTTATTTTTACCTTTAGATACCAAAATAAAAGTAGAGCTTAACCAAAAAGTACGTGGTGGCGAAAGCGTTATTGCAGAAGTTAATGAGTAATGATGAATTAGACATAGAATTTCGAGAAGCTGTTAATCGTGTAAATGCGCATACCGATCCCTTTCCTGCTGATGTTTTATTAAAACTTTATGCTTACTACAAAAGAGCAACCAACGATTATGGGAAACCACGAAGCAAAAAGCCCATAATTAATGCCTTTAAAACCAATGCTTTATTTCAAACTGAAAATATTTCTGAAGACGAAGCCAAACAAGAATATATAAACTTGGTAACGAACTACTTTTTGTATAGAAAATAGCTTTAATTATAAAAAGTACAACATCTAAGAAAAAGAGGACGAGTACCTGTAATGGAACTTTAAGTCAGAGGCTGTTTAACGATCCTCTTCTCTTCTATTAAATTAATAATTCAAAGTAAAGAAAACCGCTATAGCCAATAAAAAAGAACTTCAATCCAATAATTATTATGAACTTATATAACGCTATTATTGTACTTTTTATTTGTACTAATCTAACAGCACAAATAAAACAGGAATATGGTTTTGCTGACAAATCCATCCCAGAACTTGCTCAATTTGAGTATTACCGAGGTAAATGGAAATCTGAAATGGAAATGAAACAGAAAGATGGAACGTTTAAAAAATTGGGAGTTAATGCCACTATTCAAGGTAAATTTTTAGAAGATCACAAAACCTTTCAGTCTCAATTTACTACAAATAAAGGTTTTTTTTCAACAGATATTCGAACATATAATTTGGCTACTAAAGAATGGCAAGCGCTATTTCTAAATGCAAAAGCTCAACGTTGGCATAAATTCACTTCTAAAATAGTGGATGGAAAAATGACAACAATTGTTAAAGGAGGATATAGCGGGCAAGAAGAGTTTGATGTAAAAATTGTTGATGTTGTGATAACAGACAGGCATTATTTGAAAAATGTGTACCAGTCTACAAACCAAGGCAAAACATGGGAGCTTATTTATAAAATAAACGTAAAAAAGATTAAATAATAAATTTCCTGTTAAGAAAAGATGGATGCCAAATGGGTGGAACAATTTTACCAAAAGCAAATGAATTAATTGGTAATGACGTATTTCCAATCCCAATCTGTTTATAACAAATTGTATGCATCCAACTCTAACCTAATCCATAGAATAGTTCAAAATAAAACAACTCGTTTGGAGTGATTTATAGGTATTCGACCTAATGTGGGTCATGCGTATAAATAAAACTTTTAATGCAAACTTGCTAAACTTGTCTTTAAAGTTTCAATTTTTGCTAAAGCATCGGCCTCTTTTTTCTTTTCACTAGCTACAACTTGCTCTGGTGCTCCAGCAACAAAGCGCTCATTTGAGAGTTTCTTTTGTACAGATTTTAAAAACCCTTCAGTATAATTTAACTCTTCTGTTAACTTTTTAATTTCTGCTTCTACATCAATATTTCCTGCCATTGGCACAAAATATTCATTAGATTTAACTCTAAATGTTAAAGCGCCTTCAATAGCCTCGGCAACATAATCGATAACTTCAAGATTACCTAGTTTTGCTATAATAGTATCAAACGTTTTACCAGAATTTTCATTATTAATTACCGAAAATCCAATAGCATCTTTAAATGCAATATTTTTTTGTTTTCTAATTGTACGAATTCCAGAAATTACTTCAGAAGCAAAGTTAAACTCAGTAATCAAGGCATGATTTACAGTTTTACTTTCTGGCCATTTTGCTACAATTAAAGCTTCTTCTGGAGTTCTTTCTGTAATATGCTGCCATATTTCTTCAGTTAAAAATGGCATAAACGGATGTAATATTTTTAAATTATTTTCCAACATAACTATTGCAGCATCATATGTACTCCTGTCAATAGGTTGCTGGTAAGCGGGTTTTATCATTTCTAAAAACCATCCACAGAAATCGTCATAAATTAACTTATACATGGCCATTAAAGCATCGCTTAGCCTATATTTACTAAAATGATCTTCAATTTCCGTTAAGACTTTTTGAAACTTAGCTTCAAACCAATCTATAGCTATTATAGAAGATTCTGGCTGACTAATATCTGATATTTCCCAACCATTAATTAACCTAAAAGCATTCCACACCTTATTAGCAAACCCTTTTCCCTGGTTACATAATGCTTCATCAAACATTAAATCGTTTCCGGCGGCACTACTCAACAATAAGCCAACACGAACACCATCAGCGCCATAGGCCTTAATAAGTTTTAAAGCATCAGGCGAGTTTCCTAATTGCTTACTCATTTTTCGACGTTGTTTATCACGCACTAAGCCTGTTAAATATACATTCTCGAAAGGTTTTTCCCCTTTATATTCATAACCAGCAATAATCATTCGTGCCACCCAAAAGAATAGGATATCCGGCCCTGTAACCAAATCGTTAGTTGGGTAATAGTATTTTATATCTTTATTTTCTGGATTTCTAATACCATCAAACACACTTATAGGCCATAACCAAGATGAAAACCAAGTATCTAATGCATCAGTCTCTTGATTTAAGTCTTTTACCTCTAATTGAGAATTATTAGTTTTTATTCTTGCTTTTTGTAGGGCTTGCTCCATAGTTTCTGCAACTACAAAATCGTCTTTTCCATCGCCATAATAGTATGCCGGAATTTGTTGCCCCCATAATAACTGGCGTGAAATATTCCAATCGCGAATATTTTCCATCCAATGGCGATAGGTATTTTCGAATTTCTTAGGATATAAAGTAATATCGCTATTTTCTCCTAAAACGGCTTTAATAGCTGGCTTTACTAATTCTTCCATTTTTAAAAACCATTGATCTGACAATCTTGGCTCAATAACCGCTTTAGTCCTTTCTGATGTCCCTACTTTATTAGTATGCACTTCGGTTTTTACTAAAATTCCTTTTTCTTCTAATTCCTTAACCACCTCTTTTCGAGCTACAAAACGATCTTTCCCTTCGTAATGCATTCCAAATGCATTTAATGAAGCATCTTCATTAAAAATATCTATTACTTCTAGTTTGTGCTTATCGCCCAAAACTTTATCATTCTCATCATGAGCTGGAGTAACCTTTAAACAACCTGTTCCAAATTCTACATCTACATATTCATCTTCAATAATAGGGATTACACGATTACATAATGGTACAATCGCTTTTTTCCCTTTTAAATGTGTAAAACGTTCATCATTAGGGTTAATGCATATTGCTGTATCTCCAAAAATAGTTTCTGGGCGCGTAGTTGCAATGGTTAACTTATCGTCATCTGAACCTTCAATTCTATATTCTAAATAATAAAGGTTCCCTTGTTTTTCAATATGTATTACTTCTTCATCAGAAAGTGTGGTTTTTGCCTCAGGATCCCAATTCACCATTCGATATCCCCTATAAATCAAGCCTTTTTCATATAAATCAACAAAAACTTTAATTACAGCTTCTGACATATCGTCATCCATGGTAAACTTAGTTCTATCCCAATCGCATGAACATCCCAGTTTTTTAAGCTGCTCTAATATCACACCACCATATTCATGTGTCCAATCCCAGGCGTGCTTTAAAAACTCCTCACGAGACAAATCATTTTTATCAATGCCCTGCTCTTTTAGTTTAGCTACTACTTTAGCTTCAGTAGCAATAGAGGCATGATCTGTACCCGGTACCCAACACGCATTTTTTCCCTGTAAACGTGCGCGGCGAATTAAAACATCCTGAATCGTATTATTCAACATATGCCCCATATGCAAAACACCTGTTACATTTGGCGGCGGAATTACTATAGTATACGGTTCTCTCTCATCGGGTTCTGAATGAAAATAATGCTGTTTCATCCAGTAATCGTACCATTTATCTTCTACCTGACTTGCATCATATTTTGATGGAATTTGCATACTTTGGAATAGTTTTTGAATATTGAAGTGCAAAAGTACTTATATTTCTTTTTCTGTGAAAGTTATAGTATGGATTGATTAAAAGGTAAATATTAACGATTTTACCCGTTTTTATAAAAAAAGCAGAAAAGTAATACGTACTTATAACTAAGTTGAATATGTTAACATACATGCATTACATCTAATATTTTTGTAGATTGTGGAAAAAGTAAGTATGTTTGACTTGAATTTAAAATTAAAAGTAATGAAACGATTAATTACAATTTTATTTATCGGACTGATTAGTTTATCTGTAAATGCCCAGGACAAAGTGGCAAAAATAGAGTTTAAATCAGAAACCATTGATTATGGAACTATTGAAAAAGGATCGGATGGTGTACGTGTTTTTGAATTTACAAATACGGGAGATGCTCCGCTTATAATTTCTAAAGTATCATCGAGTTGTGGATGTACAATTCCTAAAAAACCAGAAGGCCCAATTTTACCTGGTGAAACTGGCAAAATAGAAGTTAAATATGATACTAAAAGAGTAAATCCGATAAGAAAAACAATTACTGTTATTTCTAATGCTGAAACTCCTACAGTTGCCTTAAAAATAAAAGGACTTGTTGTAGATTCAAGCAAAGAAAGTGTATTAAACAAGAAAAAGAAAAGTGTTATAGAACAATAACATTTTAAAACTTATAAAGTGAAGTCCAAGTGTTAATTATACTTGGGCTTTTTTATTTGAAATAATCTTCTAATTGAAACGTAAAATTTAAAATAACATCGTCTCTATCTACTTTTAATCTTATCCTTTTCCCGTCATCATCATAAAACATATACATTATTTCCTGTAAAGTATAATGATGAGCTGGTTTACTATTAATTGACAATACCACATCGCCGTTTTTTAACCCAGCTTTATGAGCTGGAGAATCAATCCTTAACTCAACTATTTCATATGCCGGTTTTAATGAAAACTTATAACGTGCATCAAAAACAATTTTGGTCCCATTTTGATTAGTTTCATTACTCAAATTATTATCATTTGAAATATAATTCTCCCGCTCTTTTACAAACCTAACGCCATTATGAGCTAATTCTATACCGCTCTTATTGTAACTAAACTTATCAAAAAAATACCCGTTCTTTTTTAATGTAACTACGGCATTTCTATAGTCCATAATAATATTAAATCGTTTTAAAATATTACCCGCTAAACTTCCATTACGGCCCTTAAATTTTCTTGCATGAGCAATAGAAGTAGAATCCGGATAGGCTACATTTGCTCTTTTTAACACAAAACTTTTTAAAGAGAATTCATCAATTTTAGAACGCTTACCATAAACACTTCCACTAAGTCCATGTCCTAAAAAATCTTCAAAATATTTTTTGCTAGATACTATTCCTAAGGCTTCATCTTCAAATAACCACAAAGCATCACTCCCCCCAGAATCAATTAATAGTTTTACAGGAATTTGCTTATTATCAATTTTAACTTTACTATTTATGTAAGGCTTATTATTATAAAACTCTAAATTAAATCGCTCACACTTTTTGCAATCTTTATAACGAAATGTTTCAGGTTCAGTTAGTCTTATATATTTATGCGAATAATTTATTTCTACAACCAGATCTTTAAACAAATCAAAACCTAAAATTCCATGAACGGGAGCTCCCAATCTGGGTCCAAAATTTAAATTAGTATCGTATACAGCATATAGGTCCTGGTTTAGCTTAATAGCATCACCAATTTTAAATACATTATTTTTAGATTTTAAAGCCTCTACTGATTCGCCCTCGCCTAAACCCCTTAAATATATTTTTTCAGTATCTCTTATTCTTAACGTATCAGAAACATTTAAAAAATTAAAGATTATAGGTTTACTAACTCCGGTATCTAACAAAAAGGATAGCTCTACACCATTAATTTCAACAGGAATAACTATCAAATTATTTATAAGTTTAAACCTTATTTTATCCGATCTTTTTTTATTCTGAACAACAAACTTCCCTTGCGAATTACCAATGTTACTCAAGCAAAAAAATAACAAAATAAGAGCTAAAGCTTTTTTTATAAACATATGCAAAATATTTCTCTCATCAATTTACTAATCTTTATTATAGCTTTAACATTTATAGTCGTTTTTTAAAAAAACTTTAAGATAATTTTCTCAACTTTGTACTTTAAAACACATTTAAATGCCAACAATATCACAAAAAGGGCAATTAATGCCTCAATCTCCAATTAGAAAGTTAGTTCCTTATGCAGAACAAGCTGTTAAAAATGGAAAATCTATATATTATTTAAACATTGGACAGCCCGATATTGAAACGCCCAAAATAGCAATACAAGCGATAAAGGATAGTAATATTGATGTTTTAGCATATTCAAGGTCTGAAGGGTCTGAGGTTTACAGGAAAAAAATCTCTGCATATTATAAAAAACATGATATACATGTAACCCACGATGATATTATTGTAACTACTGGTGGAAGTGAGGCATTACTATTTGCCTTTGGAAGTATTATGGATGTAGATGATGAAATTATAATACCAGAGCCTTTTTACGCTAACTATAATGGTTTTTCAACAGCATCTGGTGTAAAAGTAGTTCCAGTAATTTCAAAGATTGAAGATAATTTTGCCTTACCTCCTATTGAAGAATTTGAAAAGTTAATTACACCAAAAACAAAAGCAATTTTAATCTGCAACCCTGGCAACCCAACAGGTTATTTATATTCTAAAGAAGAGATAAAAAAACTAGCCGCTATAGTTAAAAAGCATGATTTATTTTTAATTGCAGATGAAGTGTATCGTGAGTTTGCCTATGATGGTAATACACATTATTCAGTTATGCAAGAAGCTGGATTAGATGATAATGCCATTATGATTGATTCTGTTTCAAAACGATACAGTATGTGTGGAGCGAGAATTGGCTGTTTAGTATCTAAAAACAAGTCCTTAATTCAAACCGCATTAAAATTTGCTCAAGCGCGTTTAAGTCCGCCAACATTAGCCCAAATTGCTAGTGAAGCTGCATTAGACACACCACAAAGCTATTTTGATGATGTTATTGAGGAATATGTTGATAGAAGAAATATTTTAATTACCGAGTTACAAAAAATAGATGGCGTTAAAGTGGCAAAACCTAAAGGAGCCTTTTATTGTATTGCTGAGCTACCCGTTAAAAATTCGGATGATTTTGCTCAATGGCTTTTAGAACACTTTAATGTTGATGGTGAAACTGTTATGGTTGCTCCTGCAGGGGGGTTTTACTCAACCTCAAATGTGGGTTTAAACCAAATACGCATAGCTTACGTACTTAAAAAAGAAAGCTTAGTAAAAGCTGTAAACATTATTAAAGAAGCTTTAAAAGTATATAAAGACTAGTGCATATAAAACAAAATATATCTTTAAAACCTTACAATACATTTGGTATTGATGTCCTAGCAAAACACTTTGTATCGGTTTCAAGTCTTGACGAGCTAAAAAGCATTTTATCGCTAAAGGCCTACCCTAATAAACTTATTTTAGGCGGCGGCAGTAATATGCTACTTACTAAAAACCAAGATGCATTGGTTATCCATATCAATTTAAAAGGCATTACTATAATTTCTGAAGATGAAGATTTTGCAATAGTAAAAGCTAATGCGGGTGAAAACTGGCATGAATTTGTTCTTTGGTGTTTAAAACATGATTTTGGAGGTATTGAAAACTTATCGTTAATTCCTGGTAATGTTGGTACTGCACCAATTCAAAACATAGGCGCTTATGGTGTGGAATTAAAAGACACTTTTGTTTCGTGCGAAGCAATTTCTTTAGAAACTAATAAAATAGAATCATTTTCAAAATCGGATTGCCATTTTGGTTATAGAAATTCCATTTTCAAACAAGGCAAAAAAGGGAAATATATTATTACAAATGTTACTTTTAAGCTTAACAAGAAGCCTCATAAGCTAAATATAGATTATGGCAGTATCACTTCTCAACTAAAAGAGATGCAAATTGAAACTCCTACTATTCAAGATGTTTCACAAGCTGTTATAGCTATTCGCGAAAGTAAATTACCAAACCCCAAAGAGATTGGAAATAGTGGTAGCTTTTTTAAAAACCCAATAATCTCTAAGGCACATTATAGTTCATTAATTGAAAGTTTTCCAAAGATACCTAGCTACATTATGTCTGATGATGAAATAAAAATTCCTGCAGGTTGGCTTATTGAAAAAGCGGGCTTTAAAGGGAAACGTTTTGGTGACTATGGAGTACATAAAAATCAAGCCTTGGTACTTGTAAACTATGGAAGCGCCAAAGGAACAGACATTTTAAATCTTTCTAAATTAATTCAAAAAACTGTTAAAAGGCTTTTTGATATTTCTATAGAAGCTGAAGTAAATATCCTATAATCTAAAAGAAATTTCTAACTTTGGAATTATTAGCAACTATATAAACACATTGTTTAAACCAAATTTATCTTGATTTCAACCATAGAAAAAGACATTGTACATCTACTAAAAAATGGCGACAAAAAAGCCATAACCTTATTGTATGAAAACTATGCTGATGCTTTATACGGTGTTATTAAAAAAGTAATTACAGACGAAAACACGGCGCAGGATGTTCTTCAAGAAACCTTCGTAAAAGTATGGAGGTACTCAAAAAAGTATGATGCTAGTAAAGCAAAACTTTTTACCTGGTTATATAGAATTGCTTATAACACGGCTATAGACAAAGTACGATCCTTAAAGAAAAAAACAGAAAAAGAAGTCCAAATAGAGACTTCATCCGTATATAAAGTATCATCAGGAGAATTAAATCAGGATGTATTGGATATTAAAAAACATCTAAACACATTAGATGAAAAATATCAAATAGTGATTAATGCGCTCTTTTTTGAGGGCATGACACAACAAGAAGCCAGCGATGAACTAGATATTCCGCTGGGAACAATAAAATCGAGATTAAAAATTGGATTACGAGAATTGAAAAAAATTTATAATCCTTAATAAATAACGTCATGAATGAGAAAATAACTACTTTTTTAAATTCTGGCCTATTAGAAAAATATCTATTAGGTGAAACTACTTCTGCCGAAACAGAAATGGTTGAAACTTATATTTCAAGATACCCAGAAGTACAGAATACCTATAACACATTACAATACAATTTAGAAATAGTTGCTAAAAGCAATGCTGTTGAAGCACCTAAAAACATTTTAAATAATATTTTAGAAGCGCTTGATGAGAAACCTGTTGTTAAATTAAATACATCAAACAAATACAAGAAATGGTATAAATTTAGCGTTGCGGCTAGTGTTGCTGCTTTAATTTTTGCCGGAACCTCATATTTGTTCTACTCTCAAAATCAAAAACTAGCGGAAGAAAATCAAATTGTTGTAGATGAAATTTTTGATTTGCGTAGTGATATTGCTCAAAACAATAAAATGCTGGATAATGTAATGCGTCAACTTTTAAAGCTTAACAATCCTGAAACCGAAAAATATATTATTAAGGGAAATGAGCGTGCTAAAGATTTAAAAACGGTAGCTTACATAAATCCTAAAGAAAAAACGTCCATGATTGATGTTGTATCATTACCTCAGTTACCAGAAGAACAATGCTATCAAATATGGGCAGAATTACAAGGTAAGATGGTAAGCTTAGGTATTTTAAGTGAAGCCGACAGACAACTCAAATCGCTTCCTTATACCGAAGATGCTTTAGCTTTAAAAATCACTATAGAGCCTAAAGGAGGTAATAACATTGCTTCTGTAGAAAACTCTGTAGCTCAAATAAGCTTACAATAATTAATAAATACTATTAATTAATCCATAAGAAAGCCTCATTTTAAAATGAGGCTTTTTTATAGCATAATACCGCATCGTTATGCTTTGTCAAATAAAGCTTTATGAATAAAGCCTGCAACAATGGCTCCGGCTATTGGGGCCACCCAAAATAACCAAAGCTGGCCAGTAAAGTCGCCACCAGCAAATAATGCTTGACTTGTAGAACGTGCAGGGTTTACCGATGTGTTTGTAATAGGAATACTTATTAAATGAATTAAAGTTAACCCCAACCCAATAGCAATTGGCGCAAAACCTTTAGGAGCTCTTTCGTTTGTAGTTCCCAAAATTATTAATAAGAAAAATGCAGTTAATACGAATTCGGCAATTAATGCGGCAGTCATTGAATATCCGTCAGGAGATAAATCGCCATAACCATTAGCAGCAAAACCGCCTATACTTACAAAATCTGCCTTATTAGTAAGTATTAAATATAAAACGCCAGCTGCAGCAATAGCACCAATTAGCTGGGCAACAATATAGCCTAACAAATCTTTAGCTTCAAACTTTCCGCCTGCCCATAAACCAAGTGAAACTGCTGGATTAAAATGTCCGCCAGATATATGCCCAACAGCATATGCCATAGTTAAAACTGTAAGTCCAAAAGCCAATGCTACGCCTACAAATCCAATTCCAAGATCAGGGAACCCTGCTGCAAAAACAGCGCTACCACAACCTCCAAAAACAAGCCAAAAAGTTCCAAAAAACTCTGCAAATAATTTTTTCATAATTAAATAATTTTAATTGGTTAGATGTTTAATATACAAATTAATGATTAGACCCTAAAAAGTAATAACGTCACATTCAACACATTAAATACTTTAAAAATTAGGGTTAAAAGCATTATCTTTGCCTAAATCATTTTTCACGTATGAAACTTCTTTTAATTACCATAGTTCTGTTAGGAATAGGAATTGCAGGAATTGCTATTAAAATTTGGGCAAAAAAAGACGGCAAATTTGCTGGTACTTGTGCCAGTCAAAACCCCATGCTAAATAAAGATGGTGAAGCTTGTGGTTTTTGCGGAAAAACACCAGATCAATTTAAAGACTGCAACGAACCTCAACACTCCTAGTTGTTTATGGTTTTTCTTGATTATATCTTCTACGCATTTGTTGCTGTAGTTTTTATTCAAGTTATTTATTATTTATTTTTTTTAGGACAATTTTCTTTTTTAAAACAAAAGCTTAAAGCATCAAAAAAGTTAGATGTTTCTGTTATCATTTGTGCTAAAAATGAAGCTAAAAATTTAAAACAGTTTTTACCTTCAATTATATCTCAAGACTATGCAAACTTTGAAATTGTACTCATTAATGATGCTTCTCATGATGACACATTAGAAGTAATGGAAGCTTTTTCTTTGCAGCACTCAAACATAAAAATTGTTGATGTTAAAAATAACGAAGCCTTCTGGGGGAGCAAAAAATATGCTCTAACACTAGGCATAAAGGCAGCTAAATACAATCATTTACTATTTACCGATGCCGATTGTACACCCGTTTCAAAATATTGGATTGCAGAAATGTGCTCTCATTTTACCAATAGAAAAACTATTATTTTAGGCTATGGCGGATATTCAAAAATTAAGAATTCGCTTCTAAATAAAATTATTCGCTTTGAAACCTTAGTTACTGCCGTTCAATATTTTTCGTTTGCTAAAGCAGGAATTCCTTATATGGGTGTTGGTAGAAATTTAGCATATACCAAAGCAGAATTTTTTAATGCCCGGGGGTTTATGAGTCATATGAAAATTCGTTCTGGCGATGATGATTTGTTTATAAATGAAACTGCAAATAACAACAACATTCAAATTTGTTCTTCAAAAAACAGCTTTACTAAATCTATTCCGGAAAAAACATTCAAACAATGGTTTAAACAAAAGAGGAGGCATATTTCAACAGCTAGACATTATAAGCTTAAGCATAAAATATTATTAACTTTAATTTATGTGCTAAACGTTCTGTTTTGGGTTTTTGCCATAACACTACTCGCGTTTCAATATAAATGGCAAATTGTAATTTTTACATTTTTAATACGATTAATAGTACAAGCTATAGTTTTTGGGCTTTCGGCAAAAAAGTTAGATGAAAAAGGATTAATATTTCTTTTTCCTTTTTTAGAAATATTTTTAATTATTGCACAATTAACTATCTTTATAAATAATCTTATTTCAAAACCTAACCATTGGAAATAGAGGAAGCAATTAAGCGCGCTAAAAAAAACGATCAAAAAGCATTTAATTATTTATTGGATGCATTCTGGGATAACGTTTATGGTTTTCAATTAAAACGAACTCAAAATGAAAATGATGCTGAAGATATAACTATTCAAACATTTTCCAGAGCTTTTGACAAAATTGAGACTTTTGATGATGCTTATAAGTTTAAAACCTGGTTAATTACCATTTCTAAAAATATTCATATTGATTTGCTCCGAAAAGAAAAAAATTCTATTTCGCAGGTGATATCGAAAGACGACCAAGATGCATTTCAGGTTTTGGATGAATCGCCGTCTCCTGAAGACAAACTCATCACCGAACAACATTTAGCTAAGCTACTTCGAGATATAAAAAAACTAAAACCTCACTATCAGGAAGTTATCAATTTAAGATATTTTCAAGAATTAAGCTATAAAGAAATTTCGTCAGAGCTAAAAGAGCCTATAAATAATGTTAAAGTAAAACTTTTGCGTGCTAAAAAGCTACTGGCTGAAATTATTATCCAAACTAATGATTAGTAAACTTAAAAACCTTGGTCCTGGATTATTATTTGCCGGTGCTGCTATTGGTGTTTCTCATTTAGTGCAATCTACCCGGGCCGGTGCCGACTTTGGCTTAGGGCTAATTTGGGCGCTGCTTCTGGTTAATATGTTTAAATATCCTTTTTTTCAATTTGGCCCTCGTTATGCCACAGCAACGGGCGAAAGCTTATTAGATGGATATAACAGATTAGGTAAAGGTGTTTTGGTTTTCTACTACCTGTTAAGTATAGCTACCATGTTTACCATTCAAGCAGCCGTAACTATTGTAACCGCTGGATTGGCCTCTACACTTTTTGGTGAGTTTGAAACTATCAGAATAGGGAGCAAACTAGTAACAAGCACAGAAACCTGGACTGTTATCATCTTAGTTATTTGTTTATCTCTATTAATTATTGGAAAATACAAACTACTTGATAGGCTAATGAAAATTATAATTATAACATTAACTATTAGCACGATTATAGCCGTTAGTATGGCTTTATTAGATAACACTAAACCAATTTCCTTCAAGCAAATATTACCAGACAATAATTTAGAATTTGCTTTTTTAATTGCTTTTATGGGTTGGATGCCTGCTCCTTTAGATATTTCGGTATGGCAATCGCTTTGGGCTATTGAAAAAAATAAGGACACTAAAGCTTACCATACAAAGTCGGCCTTATTTGATTTTAACGTGGGGTATTTAAGCACAATAATATTAGGAATAGGCTTTTTGCTTTTAGGGGCATTAGTTATGTTTAACAGTGGTGAAACGTTTAGTAACTCTGCTAGTGTTTTTTCTGGTCAGCTTATAAATATGTACACCCTAAGCTTAGGTAATTGGGCCTATATTATTATTGGCATTGCTGCATTTACAACCATGTTTAGTACAACATTAACGACATTAGATGCTTCGCCTCGGGCCATGGCAAAAACAACAAAACTATTGTTTACTAAAACTTCAAAATTCAATTATACTTTTTGGATTACATTATTATCCATAGGTACTATAGCCATCTTTTTCTTTCTCGCTTCAGAAATGGGTAAACTTATTAAAGTAGCAACCATTTTGTCTTTTATAACCGCTCCATTTTATGCTATCACCAATTATATTTTAGTTTCAAGCAAACACACCCCTAAGGCATGGAGGCCGTCTAAACTAATGCATATTTTAAGCTGGCTAGGAATGGCTTTCTTGGTAGGTTTTAGTGTTTGGTTTCTAAGCACATTATAAAGTTATTTTAATAGAATACTTTGTATCTTTGTGCTTTATTTTTAAGTATGAAAACTGAAACTGTTTCTAATATATTACCAGAAAGGCAAGCTAAACCAAAATGGCTTCGTGTTAAACTTCCAACAGGAAAGAAATATACCGAGCTTAGAGGTTTAGTAGATAAGTATAAGTTAAACACGATTTGCACATCGGGAAGCTGTCCTAATATGGGTGAATGTTGGGGTGAAGGCACTGCTACTTTTATGATTTTAGGTAATATTTGCACACGTTCCTGCGGGTTTTGTGGTGTAAAAACAGGAAGACCAGAAACAGTAGATTGGGATGAGCCCGAAAAAGTGGCACGCTCAATTAAAATCATGAAGATTAAACACGCTGTTTTAACCAGTGTTGACAGGGATGATTTAAAAGATATGGGTAGTATTATGTGGGCTGAAACTGTAAAGGCGGTTCGTAGAATGAATCCCGAAATAACTTTAGAAACATTAATACCCGATTTTCAAGGTATAGAACAGCATATAGATAGAATTATTGATGTGGCACCAGAAGTTGTTTCTCATAATATTGAAACCGTTAGACGTTTAACGCGTGACGTTCGAATACAGGCAAAGTATGACAGAAGTTTAGGCGTTTTAAAATATTTAAAAGCTCAAGGCCAACGTAGAACAAAATCGGGCATTATGCTAGGTTTAGGTGAAACCAGAGAAGAAGTTATAGAAACGCTTCATGATTTAAAAGCCAATAATGTTGATGTCGTTACCATTGGACAATACCTCCAGCCCAGTAAAAAACATCTTCCTGTTAAACAATTTATCAATCCAGATCAGTTTAAAGAATTTGAGGAGATTGGCTTAGAATTAGGGTTTCGACATGTAGAAAGCAGCGCATTAGTTCGTTCTTCTTACAGAGCACAAAAACATATTCTTTAATTATGATAAAAGTCGCCATTAATGGTTTTGGGAGAATTGGCAGGCGCGTTTTTAACTTACTTCAAGAGTATAAAAACATACAAGTTGTTGCTATAAATGATTTAGCTAATGCTAAAACTTTAAGCCATTTACTTAAATACGATAGTGTTCATGGGATTTTTAATGGAAAAATTTCATATGATGATAATCATATTATTATAAATGATAAAAATATTGTTCTGTTAAACAACAATCACCCTAAAGATATAGACTGGACATCTTTTAATATTGATTTTGTCATTGAAGCCACAGGAAAATTTAAAGCATCATCAGATTTACAATATCACATTAATAACGGAGCAAAACGTGTTATTTTAAGTGTACCTCCAATTGAAGATAATATTAAAACTATTGTCTTAGGTGTTAATGATAGCATTATTGATGGTACCGAGGCTATAATCTCTAATGCCTCTTGTACTACAAATAATGCGGCACCTATGATTGATATTGTTAATAAACTTTGCGGTATTAATCAAGCCTATATTACCACAGTACATTCTTATACCACAGACCAAAGTTTACACGATCAGCCTCATAGAGATTTACGTCGCGCCAGAGCCGCAAGTCAATCTATAGTACCTACCACAACAGGCGCAGCAAAAGCATTAACTAAAATTTTTCCTGAAATTGCCAATGTCATTGGCGGCTGTGGTATTAGGGTACCTGTTATTAACGGCTCATTAACCGATATTACGTTTCATGTAAAAAAAGAAGTTACAATTGAAACCATAAACAATACCTTTAAAGAAGCTGCAAAGCATCAATATAAAGGGATATTAGAATACACTGAAGACCCTATAGTTTCTGTAGATATTGTTGGAAACACACATTCTTGTATCTTTGATTCTCAAATGACTTCCGTAATAGGAAACATGGTAAAAATAATAGGCTGGTACGATAACGAAACAGGTTATTCTAAAAGAATAATTGAATTAATATGCAATTTATCGGAAAAAAATGCACTTTTATCGATAAAATAATTATATTTGTCGAGAATATTAAATATAAATGCCCCAGATAAGGATCTACATATATGCTTTTTTAATGTTATTGAGCTTCAGTGTGCGCTCTCAAAACTCAGTTGAAAACGACCCTGAAATTATTCAAAACAATATAGACTATCGTATTACCCAAGCAGAATACGATATTGAGCACTATGACTATTACGAAGCGCAAAAAAAACTAGATGAAGCCTTAGAAATTGCAAAAAAAAACAAATTCTAAAAAAAACGAGGGTATTATTTATTCAATGAAAGCCGGATTACTACTGATCATTGAAAAAGAAGAGAACGCTATAAAATCTATAATTAAAGCTATAGAAATACAAAGCATAACTAACGATAACATAAATATTGGTAAGTCTCGCAAAATTTATGGCGATATATATCTTAGCAAAAAAGACTACTTACAAGCTTTAGATCAATACACTGCAGCAAAAACTAAGTTTCAAGAAGAAGGGCTCAATGAAAACTTAAGTGAAGTTTTGCTTTGCGAAGGCAAAACGTATATGAGCCTAGACAACTATAGAAAAGCACGGGTACTTAACGAACAAGCTATTGCTTTGGCAAAAAGGCATAACTTTTTAAAGGTTCAAAGTAACGGGTTGGTAAATCACGGTAAAATTTATAGTGTTTTAGGTGATAATCAAAAAGCATTAGAATATGCAAATGAGGGTATACAAATTGCAAAAGAACATAATTATGCCAATATTTTAAATGAAGGTTATTTAATTTTAAGCAATATAAATCAAAATATTGGAGCCTATAAGCTCTCAAATGACTACTTAAAAGCGCATCTTAAATTATCAGATTCTCTTAGAGCTGTTAAACGTGCCAATTTATCTCCGGAAAAGCAAATTGAGTTTTTGATGACCGATAAGATAGAGGAAAACAAAAAACAAGCTGAAGAACTGCAAGAGGCAAATAATAAAAACGATCTAAGTACTTTAATTTCTATTTTAAGTGTTGCATTAATAACTATTTTATCTCTATTAACATTATCTCTTTATAAAAACAATAATATCAGGTTAAAAACCAACAATATGCTCCATAAGAAAAATGGAGAACTTATTATTGCTAAAGAAAAAGCAGAATTAGCATCAAAAACCAAAGCTAACTTTTTATCAACTGTTACACATGAATTAAGAACACCTTTATACGCCGTAACAGGGTTAAGCAATATGCTATTGGAAGAAAATCCAAAACCAGAACAAATTCAGCATTTAAAATCGCTAAAGTTTTCTGGTGATTATCTTTTAACATTTATCAACGATATTCTTCAAATTAACAAAATTGAAGCTAATAAAGTAGAAATTGAACCGGAATCCTTCAACCTCAAAAAGAAAATAACAAATATTGTTTTAGCACTAGATAATTCTGCAAAAGACAACAACATTCAAATCCATTTCGAGTATGATGCAGATTTACCAGAAAACTTTATTGCAGATCAATTAAAAATCTCACAAATACTAATAAACCTGGTTGGTAACTCCATTAAATTCACAAAGGATGGAGATATCTGGATTAGAGTATATAAAATTGATCAAATTGATAACACCTATAATTTGCGCTTTGAAGTAGAAGATAATGGCATTGGTATTAGTCAAGAAAAACAGGACAATATGTTTGAAAGCTTCTCTCAGGGCTCTATTCAAATTAATAGAAAATATGGCGGCACTGGTTTAGGTCTTTCTATTGTAAAGGGTTTAATTGAGATTTTAAAAGGCGATATTTATTTAAAAAGTGAATTAGGCAAAGGCACAACTTTTTATTTTGAAATTCCCTTTAGAATATACCTCTGTTGAAGAAGCCAAGGAAAAAACACCAACTTACTTTAGTGGTGACACCAGTGAGTTAGGACCTACAAAATGTTAGAATTTTAGTTGTTGAAGACAACAAAATAAACCAAATGATTACTAAAAAGATTCTTACTAAAATGAATCTTAAATGTGATATTATTGATAATGGTGAAGATGCTGTAGAAATGATTAAAGCCAACGATTACAACATTATTTTAATGGATATTCATATGCCAGGAATTAGTGGTATTGAAGCCACAAAAATTGTAAGAAGCTTTGATAAGGAACTAACTATTTTTGCATTAACCGCTGTAACCATTGAAGATAAAATGCATGAGTTTGAAGAAGCTGGTTTTACAGATATTATTCCAAAACCATTTAAACAAGAAGAGTTTGAGAAAAAACTCTACAATGCTTTATCTGCAAAAAAGAACTCATCTACTAGTGCTTAACGGCTTGTTTAATTAATTTATCAAACTGTAACGCATCGTCTATAGCTACAGCTATAGGCAAATAAAATATCTTATCCTTTAGCGATTCATATGGCTTTAAGCGCATAAAGTCTTTTTCAGTTGTAATAATTAACTGTTGCTTTTCTAATTCTAAAATATCCTCTTGTGAAAAGTCGTGGTGATCTTTAAAATTTAAATGCACAAAGTTTAAACTTTTAGCTTTTAAAAAATCGACTAAAGGTTTAGCATTTGCTATGCCTGTTACCAAAGTAAAGTCAGGCAAAGATTCAAGGCTTTTAGAAGTATTGCTAGAAAAAACCTCATTTGAATATGCTATTGAACTAAAAAATGCAATCTGATGATTTTGTAATTTTAATTTATTTAAAATAGTAGTTTTCTCAAGTTCATCTATACCATTAGGGCATTTAGTAACAACAATAATATGAGCGCGCTTCGCACCACTTTTAGGTTCGCGTAAATTACCCGTTGGTAACACAAAATCATCTGTATAAATATTACCATAAGTAGTTAACAAAATATTAAGCCCTGCGTTTACTTTTCTATGCTGAAATGCATCATCAAGCAAAATAACCTCCGGTTGATCTTCTTGCTTTCTCAAAATGGCAATGCCTGCATTTCTATTAGAATCAACAGCTACCTGAATATCATCTTTAAATTTATTATAAAACTGAAAAGGTTCATCTCCTAAAACATCAACTGTGGTATTGTTATTTGCTAACTGAAACCCTTTAGACTTTCTTTTATAACCCCGGCTTAATGTAGCTACTTTAAAATCGTCTTTAAGCAGTCTAATCAAATACTCGATCATTGGAGTTTTTCCGGTACCACCAACACTTAAATTCCCAACACAGATTACAGGAAAACGATACGAAACCGATTTTTTAATTCCTAAATCATATAATTTGTTTCGCAGCCAAGTCGCCAAATAATATATAGGAACAAAAGGAAATAATATTTTTCTAATAAGCTTCACAGCTACGAAAATATAATATTTATATTTGTTTTAAATCAATACCAAAAAATAATATGATAGTTCAAGACGTCATAAACCATTTAGAAACTCTGGCTCCTTTGGCTTACGCCGAAGATTTTGACAATGTGGGGCTTTTAGTAGGCGATAAAAAGGCAAAAATTACTGGTATTCTTGTTTCTTTAGACACTCTTGAAGCTGTTGTAGATGAAGCTGTTGAAAAAAAATGCAATCTCATTGTTAGCTTCCATCCTATTATTTTTAAGGGCTTAAAAAAACTTACAGGTAAAAATTATGTAGAACGTGTGGTTTTAAAGGCAATTAAAAATGATATTGCCATTTATGCCATACACACTGCTTTAGATAATGCTTTGCAGGGCGTAAACGACATGATTTGCAATCGGCTAAATCTAATCCATAAGCAAATTTTGATACCACAAAGCGCAACCATAAAAAAATTAACAACCTATGTACCAAAAAATGAAGCAGAACAATTAAGAGCGGCTTTATTTAGCGTTGGAGCCGGCAATATTGGGAATTATGACGATTGTAGTTTTAATGTTGAAGGCATTGGCACATACAAAGGCAACGAAAACTCAAATCCCAGTTTAGGCAAAAAAGGAATTTTACACACCGAAGAAGAAACTAAAATAACCATAACTTATGCTAAACATTTAGAATCAAAAATACTTAAAACTCTTTTTAAAGCACATAGTTATGAAGAAGTTGCCTATGAAATAACGCCTTTAGAAAATAAAAACCAAAATATTGGCATGGGTATGATTGGTGAATTTGAAAAGCCCATGGAAGCCCTAAACTTTTTAAACACTGTAAAAACTAAAATGAATACTGAGTGTATAAGGCATTCGGCATTACCAAACAAACCTATAAAAAGAGTAGCTGTTTTAGGTGGTTCGGGCAGTTTTGCTATTCAAGCCGCTAAAGCATCTGGTGCTGATGCATTTATAACTGCCGATTTAAAATATCATGATTTTTTTATGGCTGAAAACAATATACTTTTAGCCGATATTGGGCATTATGAAAGCGAACAGTTCACAAAAAACCTTTTAGTAGCATATCTTACAAAAAAAATTACTAATTTTGCAGTCGTTTTATCAAACACAAATACCAATCCTGTAAAGTATTTTTAAAGTATGGCAAAAAAGAAAGAAGCAACTGTAGAAGAGCGCTTAAGAGCTTTATACGATTTACAACTTATCGATTCTCGTATAGATGAAATAAAAAATGTTCGTGGAGAACTTCCATTAGAAGTTCGTGATTTAGAAGATGAAGTTGCCGGACTAAACATCAGGTTAGAAAAACTTGTAGCAAGCTTAGAAGTAATCGATAACGATATCAATTCAAAAAAGAATCTTATTGAAGAAGCTAAAGCCTTAATAAAAAAGTATAGCGAGCAACAAAAGAATGTTAGAAATAACAGGGAGTTTAATTCGCTTACTAAAGAAGTTGAGTTTCAAGAATTAGAGATTGAACTAGCCGAAAAGCACATTAAAGAGTTCAAGGCTCAAATTGAACAGAAAAAAGAAGTTATTTCTGAAACTAAAGAACGTATAAAAGAGCGCGATAACCATTTAAAGCACAAAAAGAGTGAATTAGATGCCATTTTAGCTGAAACTGAAAAAGAAGAAGAGGCTTTAATTAAAAAATCTGAGGATTATAAAACTCAAATTGAAGAGCGCTTAGTTGCAGCTTACAATAGAATTCGTAAAAATGTTAAGAATGGTTTAGCAGTAGTACCAATTGAAAGAGGTGCTTCCGGTGGCTCTTTCTTTACTATTCCACCACAAGTGCAGGTTGAAATTGCTTCACGTAAAAAGGTCATTACGGATGAGCATAGTGGTCGTATTTTAGTAGATGCAGTATTAGCTGAAGAACAAAAAGCAAAAATGGAAAAAATGTTTGCAAAGCTTTAATTCCAGCTTAAATATATTTTTAAGAGCCTTCATGTAATGAAGGCTTTTTTATTGTTAAGGTTTTAACTTTTTATTCGTCTTATTATATAAATAAAAAATATACTGATGAAAAATATCCTTCCTCTAGTTGTTTTAGCATTACTGGTTAGTTGCCAAAATACAGCACAGGTTAATAAGAAACAACAAGATATAATTAACGCAGAACCAGTTGCTGTTAAAATTAAAAACGGAAAAGCTCGTGCTTATTTTGCAAGCGGTTGCTTTTGGTGTGTTGAAGCTATATATGAAAGTGTAAAAGGTGTTGAAGAATCTATTTCCGGCTATTCTGGAGGACACACAAAAAACCCAACGTATAGTTCAAGTAATACAGGAAGAACAGGCCATGCCGAAGCTGTAGAAATTATTTACGATCCTAAGATTGTTAGTTTTGAAACCTTAGTTGATGTGTATTTCGCCTCTCAAAATGTTACTCAAATTAATGGACAGGGAAACGACAGAGGCTCACAATATCGTTCTATTATTTTTTATCAAAATGAGGAACAAAAGCAGATCATCCTTAAAAAGAAAGCTGAATTAGCAAAGAAGCTAAATGTAAAAATTGCAGCGGAAGTATATCCTTTTCAAAAATTTTGGATAGCCGAAGATTATCATCAAGATTATGAAAAACTTCACCCAAATCATCCCTATATTCAAAACGTATCTATCCCCAGGTTAAATAGGTTTAAGGCTAAATTTCCAAAAGCATTATTGAAAGAGAATCATTAAAAATTGGTATTTATAACTCTTATCAAACCTGCTGAGTTTTAAAAACCTAGCAGGTTTTTTTAGTATGTTTAACAATTTCAAAAACTTGACTTTATAAAAGTTTTCGGCTACCTTCGTTTAGCTGTGCTGAGCTTATTTTAGTATTAAAACGACGCATAGGAAACATTATATGTAAGCAAGAAAATGAGAAGTAGTAAAATTTATATTTTAGAATTTCCTTCAAATTTAGGACTTAAAAAGATCGAATCAGAGATTGAACCGGGTGTTAAAAAACTGCCTGAATGGTTAAAAAAAAATGGTTTTCATAAAAGAATAAATCCTGAAAAGATTTTAAGAATAGAACCCCCTAAATATGGAATGGATTTAGACATTGAATCGGGCGTTAGAAATGCAGACAACATAATTAAATATGCAATCGATCAAAGTAAATTGTTGTCCAGCACATTAAATGAAAATGTTTTTCACTTAATCCTGGGTGGAGACTGTAGCATTCTTATTGGTAATGCAATCGCTTTAAAACAAAAAGGCAACTACGGCCTTTTTTTTCTTGATGGACATACCGACTTTATTGAATCTGAACTATCAGAAACTGGCGGTGCTGCAGGAATGGATTTGGCAATTGTTACAGGTCATGGGCACGATAAACTGACCAACATTCTAAATCAAAAACCATACTTCTATGAAAAAAATGTTTTTTGCATCGGCAACAGAGAATATGACGAGGAATATGTACGCCCCATTTTGGAATCAGACATACAATATTTTGATTTACAGACATTAAGAAAATATGGTCTTACAAAAACTGCCAATCAATTTTTGGAATTAGTACATGAAAATAAATTAGATGGATTTTTTATTCACCTTGATGTAGATGTTTTGAACGATAAAATCATGCCTGCCGTTGACAGCAGAGCCATTGACGGACTAACATATAAGGAGCTTAGAGAATTGTTAATTCCGTTACTTTCTAGCAAAAAAGTTATTGGAATAGAAGTTACAATTCTTAATCCCTATTTAGACCCGAATGGAAAATATACAAATGAGTTTATAAAGAATTTTATTGAAATAATAGAACATGGAAAGCTAAACACATAACGATAGTCCTTACAAGAAGTGCTAGCCAAAACCATTAAACGTAGACAGCAAAAATTATTCAAACTACAATTTCGAAGCCTTTAACTCAAAAATCAAAGGATACAATTTATCTTTTGTAACATACATGCCTGACTCATTTTTTATCAAACCCGGTAACACATCATAAGGACTTTCGTCATGTTCTTTTAAATAGTCTATATGCAATCCCGCTTCGGTTAAAGCATTAATCACTTCACTTAATCCGTGATTCCATCCATATTCTTTACTAACCATTTTTGAGTTTTCATCGGCATAGGTGCCTTCATATTCTTCATAAATAACCTCATCTTGCATATAGCCATATTTCATAACCGGATTAGTTTCTAAGTAATCAAACATCCACACTATTGGATGAAATTCTACCATATAAAAAGTTCCGCCCCTATGAAGTCGCTCCGCAATCATTTTTCCCCAAGGTTTTAAATCGGGCAACCAGCCTATCACACCATAACTGGTAAAAACAAAATCAAAGGTTTCTTTTATAAAATCTGAAGCATCCAAAACATTACAACACACAAAGTTTGCATCTAACTTTAGTTCTTCATTTAATTGTTTGGCCAGCTTAATCCCTTCATCACTTAAATCAACTCCTGTACATTTAGCTCCTAACCTGCTCCAACTTAATGTATCCTGCCCAAAATGACATTGTAAGTGTAATAACGATTTTCCATTTACATTGCCTAAAGCCATCAATTCATAAGGCATTAAAGAGGTCTTTCCTCTTTTAAAATCATCCAAATGGTACATTTCACTTTTGGCATGTACTTTCACTTTTTCGTTCCAGGTGTTTTTATTAGTTTTAAAATAATCTTTATTGGTTGTCATCTTCTAAGTGATATCTTTACAAAAATCTAAATTATGAAAAAATTAATCGCTATTATTAGCATCATAAGTCTTTGTTATTGTTGCCATCAAAAAAAAGAAAAAGAACAAATTGAAGTACCCGTTTCTATAGCTCAAAAAATTGCAAATGCCCATGGTTTTGAGAATTGGAAAAACATTGCCGAGATACAGTTTACTTTTAATGTAGATAGAGATAGTAGTCATTTTGAACGCACCTGGTTTTGGAAGCCAGAACAAGACTTAGTGGTTATGAAATCAAAAGACAAAACAGTTAAGTATAATAGAGCATCAATTGATAGTTTAAATATAAAGGCAGATCAAGGTTTTATAAACGATAAATTTTGGCTACTTGTGCCGTTTCAGTTGGTTTGGGATGAAGGCACAACCATTTCAATGCCCATAAAAGAAAAAGCGCCTATAAGTAACACTGAAATGAATAAAATTATACTTACCTATTCAAGCGATGGTGGTTATACCCCTGGTGATGCTTATGATATATATTTTGATGATAACTATTTAATTAAAGAATGGATTTTTAGAAAAGGAAACCAAAAGGAAGCATCAATGATTACAACTTTTGAAAACTATCAAGAGTTTAATGGTATAAAAATAGCTTTGGAGCATAAAAAACAACTTGAGAACTGGAGTCTTAATTTTACAAATGTAAAAGTAATATTAAAATAATTTTTTCTCCTTTCTGTAATTTTCAAATCTAAATTACGACTTAGTTCGTATATAAAGTATAAGATCGTTTTTTCCGCATTTGCGCCTATATATATGAAAAGCGCTTCAATCTAGGGTTGAAGCGCTTTTCCCTTTTTAAGCATAATAATTTTAACCTACAAAAGCTTCTTTTACATGTGCACCATCACAAAATGGTTTGTTGTTTGATGCACCACATCTGCAAAAAGCAGTAGTTTTATTTTTAGTTTCAGACGAACCATCTTTATAAGTAACCTTAAGTGTTCCGTAAACCAATAAAGGGCCATTTTCTAAAACCTCAACTTTTGTTTCTAAGGTTTCAGACGATGCATCTCCCTCAGCATTCATATAAAATCTTAAAGCTCCAGAAGGGCATGCTTTTACTTGATTAATAATAGTTTTGGTATTTGCAGCATCAATTTTAACCCAGGGTCTTTCTCTAGGCTTAAATACTTCAGGCAACCCTTTAGCACAAATAGCAGAATGAATACATTTTTCGGCTTCCCAAACTACGGTAGTTTCTCCATTCGAATATTCTTTTATCTTTCCCATATCTTAAAGTTTTTACTAAATATACAAAAAAGAATAATCTTTATTTTAGTATAATTTAACAGTGCTTTTCTAACTTTATAATGCTTATTTTTGTTAGAAACCTAAATACAGTTCACTTTGTACGATTATAAATTAGGCCTTGAATACGCAAAAGCACAAGACCAAAATGATGAATTATCGCATTACAGAAATCAATTTCATATTCCTAAAGACAAGCATGGACATGAGTTAATTTACATGACAGGGAACTCTCTGGGTTTACAGCCAAAATCTACAAAATCTTATATCAATCAGGAGCTTGAAGATTGGGCAAATTTAGGTGTTGAAGGGCATTTAGAAGCAAAAAACCCATGGCTGCCATATCATGAATTTTTAACCAACAGTATGGCAAATGTGGTTGGTGCAAAACCTATTGAAGTAGTGGTTATGAATACCCTAACGGCAAACCTTCATTTTATGATGGTATCTTTTTATAAACCTACCAAAACACGCTATAAAATACTTATTGAGAGTGATGCTTTTCCATCAGACAAATACGCAGTAGAATCGCAATTACGCCATCATGGTTTTGATGATAAAGATGGAATAATTTTATGGAAACCTCGTGAAGATGAAGAGTTATTGAGGTATGAAGATTTAGAAGCTATTCTTGAAAATCAAGGTGATGAGATTGCTTTAATTATGATTGGTGGTGTTAATTACTATACAGGCCAGTATTTTGATTTAAAAAGAATAACCAAGCTTGGTCATAAACATGGCTGTATGGTTGGTTTTGACTGTGCCCATGGTGCCGGAAATGTAGCCCTTAATTTGCATGATTCGGGAGCAGATTTTGCCGTTTGGTGTACCTATAAATATTTAAATTCCGGACCAGGCAGTTTAGCTGGCGCTTTTATACATGAACGGCATGCCTACGATAAAAATTTAAATCGGTTTACAGGCTGGTGGAGTCACAATAAACAAACACGCTTTAATATGCGTGATGAGTTTGATGTATTACCGGGTGCTGAAGGTTGGCAGCTTAGCAATCCCCCTATTTTATCTATGGCAGCTATTAAAGCATCATTAGACCTATTTAATAACGTTGGTATTAAAAAATTAATCAAGAAATCTAAAAAATTAACTGGTTATTTCGAGTTTCTATTAAAACAACTAGGAGAGGACACTATTAAAATTATAACCCCTGGTAATCCTGGAGAACGTGGGTGTCAGCTATCAATTCAAGTTAAAAACGCTAATAAGAATTTACACAACAAATTAACTGAAGCCGGTGTTATTAGTGATTGGCGAGAACCAGATGTGATTCGCTGTGCTCCTGTACCATTTTATAACTCGTTTCAAGATGTTTACAATTTGGTTAAAAAATTGAAAGAAATATTAAACTAAAACCATGAGATTACTGCTTTCGCAGGAATGACAAAAATGAAAGACAAACAACAAAACATACTCATCATAGGTGCAGGTCTCTGTGGTTCGCTCCTAGCCTTGCGTTTAGGGCAACGTGGTTACAATGTTAGTGTTTATGAAATGCGCCCGGATTTACGCAAAGTTGATATCTCTGCAGGGCGCTCTATAAATCTTGCATTTTCAGACCGTGGTAATAAAGCCATGAAACTTGTTGGTATTGAAGACAAAGTAAAAGCACTTTGTATTCCTATGAATGGCAGAATGATTCACGATAAAAAAGGAAATACAAATTTATCTAATTACAGCGGACGAGACCACGAATACATTAATTCCATTTCCAGAGGGGCTCTAAATGGGTTACTTTTAACCGAAGCCGAAAAACATAAAAATGTTTCTATTTACTTCAATAAAAAATGTAAATCGGTCGATTTTGAAAAGACCACTGCCCTGTTTCAAGATTACAACACAAAAGATGAATTCATAGAAGATGCTGATGCTATTATCGCTACCGACGGCGCTGGTTCAGCAATGCGAAAAAGCTATTTTTTAGGAAAAAAATTTTTATTCAGCTTTTCTCAAGATTATTTAACACATGGCTATAAAGAATTAAGTATTCTTCCTAAAGAAAACGGCGATTATAAAACCTATAAAAATGCGCTTCATATTTGGCCACGCGGGGCTTTTATGCTTATCGCTTTACCAAATTTAGACGGGAGTTTTACGGTAACTCTGTTTTTAAGTTACGATGAAGGAGAATACAATTTTAATAATTTAACTAATGAAAAAAAGGTGTTAGAATTTTTTCAAAAAGAATTCCCTGATGCCTTAGCATTAATGCCAAATTTAATTGATGATTTTTTTGAAAACCCAACCTCGCCTTTAGGTACTGTAAAATGCTCACCATGGCATTATAAAGGCAATACGCTTTTAATGGGCGATGCTGCCCATGCCATTGTACCGTTTTACGGACAAGGTATGAATGCTTCTTTTGAAGATGTTGTTGAATTTGACAAAGTATTAGATAAAAACTTAAGAAGTTGGGAAGATACTTTTACAGCTTATGAAAAGAAGCGTAAAAAAGACACTGATGCTATTGCTGATTTAGCTATCGATAATTTTCATGAAATGAAAGATCATGTTGCTAAACCTATATTCCAAGAAAAACGTAAATTGGAAATGGTTTTGGAACAAAATTTCCCTAATGAATATTCATCAAAATACTCGTTAGTAACTTTTAATGAAGATATGGGATATAGAGAAGCCATGCTAAAAGGAAGAGCACAAGACAAAGCTATTTTAAATTTATTGTCTGACGGCAAGATAGATTTAAAAGAAAACTTAAAAGTTATTTTAGATAAAGTAAAACAAGAAACCGAAGCTATTTTACAAGACGATAGAATTGCCGGGTTATACTAAAGTTAGGTGTTAGGTGTTAGGTGTTAGGTGTTAGGTGTTAGGTGTTAGGTGTTAGGTGTTAGGTGTTAGGTGTTAGGTGTTAGGTGAAAGTATATAAGGGTGAATTAAGCTCCAAATTAATTCGAAGCATTGAATGCCAGGAGGCAAAATAGATAAAAGAAAGCCCAGAAAACAGGAGAACACAGTTCGATACGGAGTTTTCGAATCAGTTCTAAGTTTAAAAAACTTAAAAATACCTTGACTTGGATGTCCTTTTTTGGTTCTTTTTTCGGACAAGCAAAAAAGGAACATAGAAAAACAAATATTATGAGTAACAAACAAAACAAGTTTCATACTTCTACAGGAACTAAAGTAACACCAAGAGGTGCCTACCCGCACACCAAACGGGCTGGTGATTTTATATTTGTATCCGGCACCAGTTCTCGACGAGCCGACAACACCATTGCCGGTGTAGATATTATTGATGAAATGGGAACCAAACGTTTAAATATTGAAGTTCAAACCCGAGAGGTTATACTAAACATTGAAAAAAACCTGGCTAAAGAAGGAGCGACCTTAAATGACGTGGTAGACGTGACATCGTTTTTAGTAAACATGAACGATTTTGCAGGCTACAATAAAGCTTATGCAGAATTCTTTAATGCAGATACTGGACCAACAAGAACCACCGTTGCGGTACACCAGTTACCTCACCCAGATTTGGTTGTGGAAATTAAGGTAATGGCTTATAAGAAATTATAATTCTAAAAAATTGAATGATTCTAACAGACATAAAAAAGAATTAGATGAAAAAGGTTTTTTTATTACTAAAGCTATGTTTAGTAATGAAGAAATAAACTCATTAATCAGTCTTGTAAAAGCCAGTAATAAAAAATATGCGGTAAGACAATTGGTTAATAAAAAACCTGAAATAATAGAAATCTTATTCAAAAACGAAAATTTTAAAAAGCTTTATTCTTCTGTTTGTAATAGTGACTTCTTTTTATCTAAAGCTATTTTCTTTAACAAATCTGATACTTCAAATTGGTTTGTTAGTTATCATCAGGACTTAAGCATTAGTGTAAAAGAAAAAATGGAAATAGATGGCTATTATAGCTGGACAAACAAAGAGAATCAATATGGGGTTATCCCTCCTCTTAAAATTTTACAAAACATAATAACTTTTAGAATACATTTAGATAAAACAGATATTACAAATGGAGCTTTAAAAATAGTTTCAGGCTCTCATAAAAATGGGCAAATTAGAATTGATAAAGAATTCAACAAACTCAACTTTAGTCAAGAACAGGAAATCACTTGTAATGTTGACAAAGGAGGAATAATGCTTATGAAGCCATTATTACTACATTCTTCTCAAAAATCGATATCGAAAAAAAACAGAAGAGTAATTCATTTAGAATTTTGTAATCAAGATATACCCATGAAATGGTTGGAAAAAAAGAATGTTAGTTAATGATTAATATAAAAAACTACATAAACGGAAAATTTATGCTTCCCATTGCTAATGGGTGGATTGACAATTACAATCCATCCAACGGAGAAGTTTATGGGCAAATACCAAATTCATCAAAAGAAGATGTAGAAAATGCGTACATCGCAGCAAAATCTGCTTTTCCAATTTGGTCGCAAACCACATTGGAAGAAAGAAGTCGCCTCTTAATAAAAATTTCAGAGCTATTAGAAGCCAACTTACAACGCTTTGCTGAAGCTGAAAGTAAAGATAATGGTAAACCTGTTAGTTTAGCAAAAACAGTTGATATTCCTCGAGCCGCAAGTAATTTTAGGTTCTTTGCCAATGCAATCACTCAATTTGCTAGTGAAAGTCACGAAAGTGCAGGACAACAAGCCATAAACTACACTTTACGCCAACCTATTGGAGTGGTTGGCTGCATATCACCCTGGAACCTCCCGCTCTATTTATTCACCTGGAAGATAGCTCCAGCCATAGCTGCAGGTAATTGTGTGATTGCCAAACCTAGCGAAGTCACACCTATGACTGCATACCTTCTAGGTGAAATCTGTAATGAAGCTGGTCTCCCAAAAGGCGTTTTAAATATTGTTCATGGATTAGGAACAACAGCAGGACAAGCCATTATTGAGCACCCAGACATTAAAGCTATTAGCTTTACCGGCGGAACAGCAACGGGCGCACACATTGCAAAAGTAGCTGCACCCATGTTTAAAAAACTATCATTAGAACTCGGTGGTAAAAACCCTAACATCATTTTCGCAGATTGTGATTATAACAATATGCTAGAAACCACGGTGCGCTCATCATTTGCAAATCAAGGACAAATATGTTTATGTGGAAGCAGGATTTTTGTAGAAGCCCCTATTTATGAAACATTTAAAAAAGATTTTGTTGAAAAAGTAAAACGGCTTAAAGTTGGGCATCCTTCTGAAAGCGATACAGATATAGGGGCTTTGGTTTCTAAATCGCATTTAGAAAAAGTAAGGACTTATATTCAAATTGCTAAAGAAGAAAAAGGAACCGTTTTATACGGAGGAAACAATGTTACTGTTAAAGGCTATGAAAACGGATATTACCTTGAACCCACCATTATTGAAGTTGAAACTAATGCATGTCGTGTAAATCAAGAAGAAATATTTGGTCCTGTAGTAACGATCATCCCTTTTAATACAGAAGATGATGTTTTACAGATGGCAAACAAAGTAAAGTATGGCTTATCGGCAACATTATGGACTAATAATTTAAAGCGTTCCATGCGACTTAGTAATCAATTACAGGCTGGTATAATATGGATAAATACCTGGATGATGCGTGATTTACGCACCCCATTTGGCGGTGTAAAAGCCTCTGGTGTTGGTCGAGAAGGAGGTTTTGAAGCACTTCGCTTTTTTACCGAAGCTAAGAATGTTTGTATAAAATATTAAAAACGCTATGAGAGGTTTGTTTATTCCTGTTTTTATTATTTTGTTTGTTAGTACTTCATGTAATCAACAAAAACCAGATTGGATAGATAGATCTAAACATAAAGGATTATATAATATTAACTATTCCAATAAATTTGAAACCTATGCCACCCAAGCAGAACCAGACGGTATCGATTCAACAATTAAGAATCTTGAATTAGCAAAGGCTTATTTTGACAAAATCTTTGATGAGAACTTAAATTTCGCCGTTTTATTTGTTGATGAGCAAAACTGGAATCAATATGCTTTTACACCACCTCCTGGTATGCCACAAGCTTATTATGAAGGTAATATGGTTTTAGGCATAAACAGATCTACTATGGCTAAGGGCTTTGAACAAGCCTTAAATCAAATGCCCCTTCAAGCTGTAGAAGAATTGAAGAAACATTTTGGAGCACCTATTAATCTTGATAAATTTTTTAGAGACGGTTTAGCTCTTCATGAGCTTGGACATTTATATCAATTTTATAGAACAGGTAAAAACGGACAGAGGCGATGGCTAAATGAGCTTTTTGGAAACCTATGTCAAATCGCCTCAGCAAAACATTTTAAAAATCAAACTGCTTTTAATCAAATGGATGCTTTCCAAAATCTATTAATAAATACAAATCAATGGGGAGAATTAAATTATAAAACATTAAAACAATTTGAAAACCATTATTTTGATGTGATGAAAACAGGAAGAAATTATGGATGGTATCAAACCCAATTCTATACAATAGCTAAAGCATTATATTTGAAGTTCGGTGATGAATTTGTTAAAAAGTTTAGAACGTTTTTAATAGATACAGCTGTTGAGAAAAAAGGTAAGTTAAATGATCTTGAACTAAATGAGCTTATGCAAAAAACCTTTGGAGGAGATGTTATGAATATTTTAAAATGGGATGACCATAAAGAACTAACAATTAATGCTAATTTCAATGACCGAAATTAAAGATTCTATTTACTTTTCTTCTAATAAGAAAGATATGAATTTTGATATTATCTATAAATTCATAAAAAACTCATACTGGGGGTTATCACGAACAAAAGAAGAGCAAAATATAGCTATGGAAAACACCATTAATTTTGGGCTGTTCCATAATGAAAAACAAATTGCTTATGCAAGAGTTATGACCGACAAAGTGTTTTTTGCTTATCTTTTAGATGTTTTTGTTATTGAAGATTATCAAGGTAAAGGGTATTCAAAATTATTAATTGATAAAATAATGAATTTCCCAGAGTTAAAGGCAGTCGACAAATGGATGTTAGCAACAAAAGATGCCCATAGCTTATATGAAAAGTTTGGGTTTACTGCCGTAAAAAGTCCTGAAAAGTTAATGGAAAAATTAAGCAACCGTGCAAAAATAATATACGAATAAAATGAATTTAAATTTAAATAATAAAAACGCTTTGGTTTGCGGGAGTACCCAAGGTATAGGGAAAGCAACCGCTATGGCATTAGCTGCAGAAGGTGTAAATGTAACCTTAGTGGCAAGAAACCGAGAAAAATTGAAGATGGTTTTAGCTGAATTACCAGAACATAGAACCCATAGTTATATTGTTGCAGATTTCTCAAACCCCAGAGATTTGCAAGAACAGGTTATAAAATTTATTGAAAAGAATCACGGATTTCATATTGTAATAAATAATACTGGAGGCCCAAGAAGTGGTCCTATTTTAACGGCAGCTCTTGAGGAATTTGACAATGCTTTTGTACAACACTTAAAATGCAACCAAGTTTTAGCCCAAGCTACCATTCCGTTTATGAAAGAAGTAGGTTTTGGTAGAATTATTAATATTATTTCTACATCGGTTAAAGAACCTATCCCAGGTTTGGGAGTAAGTAATACTATTAGAGGTGCTGTTGGTAACTGGAGTAAAACTTTATCAATTGAAGTTGGTGCTTTTGGTATTACAGTAAATAATGTGTTACCTGGGTTTACAGAAACAGAACGTTTGAATGAAATTATTAAAATTAAGGCGACACAAGAAGACCGAACGATTGAAGAGATGGCAGAAATAATGAAAAACTATACGCCAGCTAAGCGTTTTGCAAAACCTGAAGAAACAGCAAATGTAATAACGTTTTTAGCAAGCGAAACGGCAAGTTATGTTAACGGAATTAACGTTCCGGTTGATGGTGGTCGCACAAAAAGTTTGTAACTTTAAAGACAATTAAAATTTAATAACCGTCATTAAACGGAGCAAAGAAACAAGACCATCTTGTTAAATGATATTTTACCTAATAATGGCAATAAAAATAGAATCATGAGTAAAGTATATCCACCAATAAATTTTAAAGCCTGGATTGATGAAAACAGACATTTACTAAAGCCTCCTGTAGGTAATAAAGTGGTTTGGAAGGATGGTGATTTTATTGTTATGGTCGTTGGTGGACCAAACAGCAGAAAGGATTATCATTATAATGAAACTCCAGAGTTTTTCTATCAGGTTGAAGGAGATATTGTTTTAAAAATTATTGATAAAGGCACTCCAAAAGATATTCATATTAAAGAAGGGGAAATCTTTTTATTACCTCCAAAAGTACCTCATTCTCCACAACGCGGCAGTAATACGGTTGGTCTGGTTATTGAATACCCAAGAGAAAAAGGAGTACAAGACGCTTTACTTTGGTTTTGTGAAAACTGTACAACTAAATTATATGAAGAAGATTTTACGCTGGATAATATTGAAACAGATATGCCTAAAATTTTTGACAATTACTATAGCGATAAAGATAAACGGTCTTGCCCAAATTGTGGCGAGGTGATGCAGCCACCAAAAAAGATTAAATTGGAAGATTAATTTATGAAACGTAAACTACGTATAAACGGGCATTCGCATCTCCTTCCCTACCCAGAGGAAATCCCTCAATTTATGAAGGAAAAAGAAATTTTTTGGGTAGATGATGAGCGTAAACACATGCTTCAAAAAGGATGGAAAAGACCAGTGACAGATTCAAGCTTTTTTCTAAATGAAAAGCTAGAATGGATGGAAAGAAACAAACTTGATCATGCCGTTGTTTTAAACCTATCTCAGTTATACGGAAACGGATTGCGCTTAGAAGAGATGAAAAAAGCCTTACGTTTTCAAAATGATTTTAATGCTAAAGTTCAACATGATAATCCCAATAAATTTACCTGCGGTTTTGTGGTACATCCTGGTTTTATACAAGGTGCACTATGGGAAATTGAACGCTGTGTTGAACAATTAAATATGAAAGTTTTATGTCTTCCAACTCATTTTATGGATTCTATTGGGCAATGGCGATCAGTTTTTGATAAAGAGAATGATGCTATTTTTGAAATGGCTAACAAATACAAATTAGCCATTGAAATTCACCCCTATGATGGCGATAAAATGATAAGTTTAGAGAATACAGCATGGCGCTTTCATCTTATTTGGATGCTTGCGCAATGTGGCGATGCTTACCATTTTTACACATTAAACGGTATGCAAGAACGCTTTCCCAATATTAGAACATGCTTTGCTCATGGTGGACAATTAGCACAAATGAATTTAGGTAGACGTATCCAAGGTTTTGATGGGCGTCCTGATTTATTTAAAGGTAAAACACATCCGCGAAAAGCTGTTGGACATCCTAATATTTATTTTGACACACTGGTACATGACACTGATTCTTTAAAATTAATGATAGATCGTCAAGGTTCTAATCAAGTTATTATGGGACTCGACGATCCATATCCACTTGGTGAAATGGAAAGTGATGCCCAATCATCGTACCCAGGAAAACTATTGGATTTGGCTATTGACAGGGATATTATTAATAAAAAACAATATGATGATATATGGGAAGATAATGTCCTGCGTTGGCTATTTGGCAATGATGAAATTGCTAAGAGTAATTTGGTTAAAAAAATATTAGGATAGCACATAATGACCGAAGTATCCGAGTTTCATATATTATCTCATATTTTCATTTCACTAGTGGGAGCCATATTACTTCTGGCTATCTGGTTTAATATTAGACTTCGTTTTAAACAAATCCTTGAAGAAGATGATACCCAAAAGCGTGTAGATAAAGGCTTACTATATTTAAGTCTTGCTATGTTTGTTTGGGTACTATCTGGTTGTTGGTCTTATACTGGGCATTTATTTGCTTTCGAAAAAACCATTAGTTTTCAATTCGGGATTTACCTGTTTTCTATCATTAATAATATGTTTTTGCTATTGGCATTGTTTTATTTTTATTATGCTCCTAAATTTATTTATAATAACAAAAAAAATGTTAAGCTTATTTTAATGGTGATAGCAATCACCTCTTTTACAACTTTTTTTCTTTCCTTCTTCCTTCAAGAAAATAATACTCTAAACGGAATTAAAATAAGTGGAATCCCAGATTTATTACTTACAGGTTTTCTATGCTACTTATTAGGCATCTCATTATATCGAACATTCTCGCATAGAGGCTTAAAAATTGTTGGTGTCATTTCGGTTTTAATAATGCTTTTAATTGTTGCCTCACAAATTTCTAGCGTATTCATAGATGTTGGAAACGAGTTTAGCAATAATTTTTTAAAAATAATAGCTAAGACCTCTTTAATATCAGTCTTTCTGGTATTAGCAACAACTTGGGTTATTCGTTTAGCAAATATGCCTAAACCAAACGAAATGACTATTAATTTTATGGATTGGAGCTTGGTTAAAATTAGCATTCCTACTAAAGGTGTTTTTGACCAAACTATCGATTTTGGTTCTAAAACCACTCAGTATAAAAACTTGTTAAAATTTGCTATAAGACGAAAATATGGGGAAGGGAATTCGCAAAGTATTTTTATAAGTTTAGGTGGTGAAATAAAAAATCAAACATACTTGACCAGAATCATTGAGAATATAAACTCCATTTTACGATTAGACGCTACTCAATCATTAGAAAGGCGTGATCTTTTTACATTTATTGGAGAAGGGCGTTATAGGTTACGTATGATTCCCAATAACATAAATATTGATACCACTTTGTTAGAAGAGTTCAATAAAATCTCAGAAAACAAAGACTATAAACTGCTTTGTAACGCTTAAAGCTCCAGTTACAATTAAGCACAATCTGTTATAATTTACTATAAATTATAACATCTTTCTGTTTTGGTAATTTCTTAAAATACATTGCCTCCAAATCAAAAAACAGAACAGATGCATACTATTAAATCTAACGATGCTTTTGGCCATCCAAAAGGCTTGGTCTACTTATTTTTTGCCGAACTCTGGGAGCGCTTTTCATTTTATGGCATGCGAGCTTTATTGGTGCTCTATATGACCAAACAGTTATTGTTCACAGACGATATGGCCTTTGGCATTTACGCTGCTTATATGTCGTTAGTTTATGTAACCCCTATGCTTGGAGGTATTCTAGCCGATAAAATTCTGGGGTTTAGAAAAGCCATTATGCTTGGAGGTATTTTAATGGCCTTAGGTCATTTCTTTTTAACTTTTGAGCATCCTGTTTTTTTTTATGGCTCACTAGGTCTTATTATTGTTGGTAATGGTTTTTTTAAACCCAATATTTCTTCATTTGTTGGCGACTTATACAAAAAAGGAGATCATAGGCGGGATTCTGGATTTACCATTTTTTATTTAGGAATAAACTTTGGAGCTGCAGTAGCTCCATTAATGTGTGCATGGGTAGCAGCTTCTTATGGCTGGCACTATGGTTTTGTACTTGCAGGCGTAGGGATGGTAGTAGGATTGTTAGTTTTTAAAAACGGACTTAAAAATAATGTCTTTGGGAATAAAGGTTTAGTTCCAGATCCTAGTCTTTTTAAACAAAAACATTTAGGAGTCCCTAAAGGAACAATAATTACAATATGTGCCTTCTTATCGGTACCCGTATTTGCTTTAATTATTAACTACCACCAATTTGAACATTATCTGGTTTGGATCGTTTCTGCCTTTTTAACCATCTATATCATTTATATGCTAACAACGGTTAGTCTAAAAGAAAAGAAGCGCTTATTAGTCGCCGTTTATTTTACCGCTCTTTATGCCCTATTCTCTGCTATTTTTGAACAAGCCGGAAGTTCATTAACACTCTTTGCAGATAGAAATGTAAATCTGGTAGGCATGGATGCTGCTGGAACTAATAGTATTAATGCAGGATTTATAATGCTATTTGCCATTCCTTTCTCTTTATTATGGACCTATTTAAATAAGAGAAAGACAAACCCTAACTCTGCTATTAAATTTGGTTTAGGTTTAATGTTTTTGGGTTTAGGTTTTCTAATTTTTGCATTATCAGCTCATAGTGTTGATCCGTTTGCAAAAACCTCAATGTTTTATTTAATAATTGGATATATGGTATTAACCATTGGTGAGTTATTTTTATCTCCTATCGGGCTTTCAAAAATGACTGAATTGTCGCCTTTAAAATATGTTTCATTTATTATGGGGGTTTGGTTCTCTGCAAATTTTTACGGACACTTTTTTGCTGGTAAAATAGCTAAATTAACTACTGTAAACGAAGGAGACACAAATGTATTCTCCAAAGGCATCTTTGGTCAAGCCGTTGAATTTGTAACAGGTATTACCCCTGAAATAGCATCTCAAAGCAGCGCTAATTTTCAACAACTGTATTCTTACGTATCTGTATATGCTAGCTTTGGTGTAATTACCATTATTGTTGGTATCTTTGCCTTATTAATTTCGCCAATAATCAAACACATGATGTCTGGCGTTCATTAAAAATGAATAATGCATTTTATACCTGAAGAATTAGATGATTACGTTATTGCACATTCAGAAAACGAACCTGAATTGTTACAAGAGCTTAATAGAGAAACTTACCAAAAAATATTACAACCACGCATGCTTAGTGGGCATTACCAGGGACGTGTATTAAGTATGATCTCTAAATTAATCAACCCAAAGCATATATTAGAAATAGGCACTTATACTGGATATTCTGCTTTGTGTTTAGCTGAAGGTATGCAAGCGAATGGGGAACTACATACCATTGATATAAATGAAGAGCTATACGATTTTTCTAGAAAATATTTTGACAAGTCTGGTTATGGCGAACAAATAGTTCAGCATTTAGGTGATGCCTTAGAGGTTATTCCGAAACTTGACAAAACTTTTGACTTAATTTTTATTGATGCTGATAAAGAAAACTATCCTAATTATTTTAATGCCATTATTAATAAGTTAACTGTTGGTGGTATTATTATATCTGACAATGTGCTTTGGAATGGAAAAGTTCTAGAAACTACTTTTAAAAAAGATGACACATCTACGCCTGCATTAATTACCTATAATAGGCTATTGAAAAATGATACAAGAGTTGAAACTGTAGTATTACCGATTAGAGACGGATTGACTATTAGCCGAAAAAGATAACACCTGTTTAGCTAAAAATTTACCCTTAGCTGATGGATTGTGTTAAGAATTACAGAGCTTCAACTGCACACAAGATGACAATTAGAATTTTCTCTTTACAGAACCTGTAAAATCATCAAGATCTTCTTTTACTTTATCTAGTTCTTTTTTTACATCAGTAGTTATACTGGTATCTATTCCGTTATTTTCAGCTGTTTTGGTAATCTCGTGCTTAATGTCGTTAGTAGCATCTTTAAGCATACGCATCCCTTTACCTAAACCACGTGCTATTTCAGGTAACTTGTCGGCACCAAAAACCATAATAACTATAAATAGTATAAAAGCTATTTCTGCTCCGCTAATAAATAAAAATGTAGGTTGATAAATCACAGTACAAATATAGTGAGTTGTTTTGGTAGAATAAAAAAAGCCAACTATTAAAGTTGGCTTTTAAGTAAAATTTATCCTTTTACCTTGTCTTTAAATTGATCAAACTGGCTTGGTTTGATTTCCTTAGGCCAAGAATTGTTCGATGTATCAATATCTGCTGTCTCTTTATTAGGATCAACAGAAATATTAATAATTTCTTTATCTGAAGCTATGGCTTTACTTACTTCATTATCGTTAAACCTCCATATTTGAGCCGGATACGTTTCCTTTTTTGATGTTCCGTCAGCATACTTATACTCCACAATGATAGGCATAACTAAACCCCCTGGTTTTTCAAATGTAATAGTATAAAAATATTTAGGTGCTTTAATGCTTTTTTGTTCTTCAGGAGTAAAATTATCCATAATATATTCCTTTAGAGGTATAGAGTTTTCATTTGCAACTCCATTTTTCATTTCCTCTTTAAACTCGTCGCTCCCCTCTTCAACCATATAAACTAATGGTCGTAAATCACTTACCTTTCTATCATGCTTTTTTAAATAGTCTTTTATGTATTGATTAGGACCAGACGACACATAGTACTTTTTTACCTCCTTCACTCCTATATCTACCCAGTCTGTAGTGTAAAACCAGCCTCTCCAGAACCAATCCAGATCAAAAGCAGAAGCATCCTCCATGGTTCTAAAAAAATCTTCAGGTGTTGGATGTTTAAACTTCCAGCGTTGCGCATATTCTTTAAATGCATAATCGAATAATTCACGTCCCATAACCGTTTCTCTCAAAATATTTAAGGCCGTTGCTGGTTTTCCATAAGCATTATTTCCAAACTGATAGGTATTGAGGCCTTTGGTCATAATTGGTGCTATATAATCTTGATTACCTCCCATATATGGCACAATCATATGTGCTGGTCCGCGATCAGATGGAAAGTGTTTATGCTGTGGCGATAGAGCTTCGGGGTATTTTTCGCCAAAGTCTTGCTCTGCAACATATTGCACAAAAGTATTTAACCCTTCATCCATCCACGTCCATTGGCGTTCATCACTATTCACAATCATTGGGAAAAAGTTATGACCAACCTCATGAATAATTACTCCCATCATACCATACTTTACACGATCGCTATAATTGCCTTCTTCATCAGGACGACCATAATTCCAGCAAATCATTGGGTATTCCATACCTTGGCTTTTAGCGTGTACCGATATGGCTTTATGATATGGGTAATCAAAAGTCATTCTAGAATATGACTCTAAAGTACTAGCCACAGCTTTTGTAGACCACTGTTCCCAAAGAGGGTTTCCTTCTTTTGGATACATAGATACGGCCATAACATCTTTACCTCCAATTTTAACAGCCATCATGTCCCAAATAAATTTTCTTGATGTTGCAAAACCGAAATCGCGCACATTCTCGGCATGTAACTTCCATGTTTTAGTTTCATTAGAAAATCCTTTTTCAGCAGCCTCAGCTTCAGCCTGAGTTACAATAATTACGGGTTTATTATATGATTTTTTTGCTTGCTCATAGCGTTGCATCATCGTTTTAGAATACACTTCCTTTCTGTTTACAAGCTTTCCTGTTCCATCTAAAATATGATCTGCCGGCACAGTAATATTTACTTCGTAGTCTCCAAATGGCAAAGCAAATTCATCACGACCCCAAAATTGTGAGTTTTGCCACCCTTCTACATCACTATATACAGCCATTCTTGGAAAAAACTGGGCTATAACATAAGCTCTGTTTCCATCTTTTGGAAAATACTCATAACCCGATCGTCCATCTTCAACAACATGATCGTTAATATTATACCACCATTTAATTGAGAAGGAGAATTTATCGCCAGACTTCATAGCTTTAGGTAACTCAACACGCATCATAGTTCTATTAATCATATGCTTTAAGGGCTTCCCGTTAACATCGCTAACTTCAAGAATATTAAACCCTCTTTCTAAAGGCTCTTGCATATAATCTGCAGTAAATTGCGCTGGGGTTTGAACTATATCAACACCGCTTGCTTCAATTAAAGGAGACTTAGAGTCTTTTGCTCTTTTATTCTGTTCTAATTGCACCCAAAGGTATTTTAAAACATCTGGAGAATTATTAGTATATGTTATGGTTTCGAAACCAGATAATTTTGCATTTTTATCATCCAAAACTATATCCATTTTATAATCAGCTTGCTGCTGATAATAGGCTACACCAGGAGCTCCAGATGCTGCTCTATACATATTTGGAGTAGAAAACTCATCATACAATTGCTTAAACTTATTAGTATTTGTATGTCCCTTTTGTGGCTTTTGTTCTTCTTCATTTTGGGCAAAAGCACCTGTAGTAAATAATGCTACAGACAATAAATAATAGGCAAGTTTTTTCATTTTAAATATTAGCGTTTTATATATAGTAACTTAACTTTATTTTAACTTTTTTTGTTTTAAAAGCGTTCGAAAATAGTAAATTTTAGAGAGTATTAACTTTATTTTAATTAAAGTTTAACAAAGCCATATCCTTTTGAGGAATAAGTAAATAACTTTTTTGTTTGGAGTTTATTTTTGTTTTAACAATATTTTGTTGTTCATCGTATAAATCAAACAATATCTGGTTGGTAATTTGAAACGAATTAATGGCTTTAACACCTTCTATTTCTAAATAACAACGCATAATATCGGCATCGTATTCTTTACCTATAAAAATAAACTTTGCATCCTTATTATTTATTTTAATTTTAATTTTATCGTTTAAATATCTTTCAATATAAGTATCTGCAATTTTTGGTTCATTTTTGCCCGCTAAGGTTATATTTTCATCATAACGTTTACGCAATAAGTTTTCAAAATCATCAGTAAAGATCCTCGATATTATTTGCACAGATTCCTTCTCTTTTACATAATTAATTTGTGTTACACTAACATAGTATTTATGTACCGGGGAAAATGCTAGTAACGGAATTATTAAAAAGAGTAAAAAAAACTTTGTAAACTTCATGTTCATTTTTTTGCTAAAGTAATTATTTTAGGTTGCTTGTTTCAAAAAGCATTCCAAAAAAATTAATCATCAACAACTTTAAGATTGGCTTTATAGACTATTAGTTTTTCTTTTAAAAATTCTAAAACTTCAATATCGCTTTTGTCTTTGCATCGATTGCTAAAGTTTTTATCTTCCTGACAGAAATAAAAAAAATCTATACGCTTACTTTCATCTAGCTCATGAATACTAAAAAAACTCTCTGACAGTCTTATTTTTATCTTATGTAAGAGCTCATCATGAGCTTCAAGTTTTACTCTATTCTTCAACATTTTTGTTCTGCCAGAAATCCCATTCAGTATTGGGTTTAAAGGAACACCTCCCGTTAAAAGCCCTAAAAGCATTTTTGGCTTAAAATCGCCTGCCTCACTAAGGCGACGTTCGCTTTGCGTTGCAGGTTTTCCCGTATAACCTGGGATTCCAACATCAAAAAAATTAATTGGCGGATCGCCTTCAATATTTTTAACATCAGACAACAAATCTCCTGTTAGTACTTTTCCAACTATTACTTCATCTAGTTTATTTATTTGCTCTTCAAGTTTTACGGTTAGCTTTCTAATTAGAATTATATTATCACTAATAGTAATAGTCTTTGAAATATGCTGGATTGACGAAAACATTAACGTATCGTTTAACTTTGCCTTAATTTTAAACTCACCTGCTTCATTTGTTGTTGTAAAAACTTGCGCAGTTTTATTTATGACATGTATATTTTCAACACTAACACTACTTTCAACTTTTCCGCTAATTTCAACAGATTGAGATACTGCTATTTGAAAGTTAAGCAATACTATAAAAAAAATAAATAGCTTAATTTTTTGCATCCTTTAACTTCAAAAACGCTTTGCTTTGTTTAATTAAAAAATCGATTAAATATACTTCGTTTTCATCTTCTAAAAGCTCAAAATTCATTCCATTCTTATCAATAAATGCTATAAATAGTTCAACCTTTTCTATTGGAATATTAAACGTATCACTAATATATTTATGTGAGTAAACATCTAACAAATCCTTTTCTTTACCTGCCTTGGGCGGTTTGCTTTCATTTTTCTTTTTTCTTAACAGCTTATTCAATCCAAATATTCTTGCAAAGTCTATTCCATTATACAACCCTCCTTTATTGACAATTCCGGCTCTATTTAGTTCAATGACTAATAACATCATTATTGAATGCACTTTATCATCAAAAAACTCTAAAGCATTCATATTCCCTAAATCTAGCTCTAACGCAGGTAATTCCTCCGCATCATCTATATCGGTAACTAAATTTCCTGTAAGACCAGATGATAGTAAAACAGCGTCTAATTGGTTAATATGTTCTGTAAGATAAATTTTTAACCGTTTAGTTGTTAAAACATCTTTAGTGATTGTAATTTTAACGGCATTAAATTGCAAGGCCGAAACCTCAACAATATCGTTTACCCCCACCTTAATTACAAACTCTCCTTTTTTGTTTGTAATCGTACCTTTATTTGATGATGTATTGTAAATTGTAACATTTTCCACATCTTCATTTTCTGCTAGAATAATTCCATTAACTTCAATGCGTTCAATAGTCTGACTCATTAATGAATCACAAAAAAGAAATAGCATAAAAATTAGTAATAATTGCTTCAATACTTCTGTTTTATTTTATAAAGAACGTATTTCAAATCTTAAATAAAATGAAAAACCACTTTAAACTTTTGTTAAAACCAACATTTGCTTAATTTTGTTATATATAATCAGCTCATGAAAAACATAATTATTGCAAGCACTTCTACATTACACGGAAGTGATTATTTAGACTATATTTTAGATGAATTAACACACTTTTTCAAAAATGTAAAAACTGTTCTGTTTATTCCGTATGCCAGACCTGGTGGAATATCTCACGACGAGTATACTGAAAAAGTAGAAGTTGCATTTTCTAAAATTGATAAAAATGCAGTAGGTATTCACACTTTTGAAAATCCGATAGAGGCTATTAAAAATGCTGAAGCCATTTTTACTGGAGGAGGCAATACCTTTGTTTTAGTAAATCAGTTATATAAAAACAATCTGATTGATGTTTTAAAAAAAACTGTTACTGGTGGTACACCTTATTTAGGAACAAGTGCCGGTAGTAATATTTGCGGGCTAACCATAAAAACATCAAACGATATGCCTATAGTATACCCACCTAGTTTTAATACTTTAGGATTAGTGCCTTTTAATATTAATCCGCATTATTTAGATCCGGATACAAATAGTAAACACATGGGAGAAACCAGAGAAACAAGAATTAAGGAATTCCATAGTTACAATACACCACCGGTAATTGGTTTACGGGAAGGCAGCTGGCTGCATGTTAATGGAAACTCTATTACTTTGAACGGAGATCTAACAGCTCGTATTTTTGAATATAACAAAGCTCCTTATGAAATAGAATCTGGAACACAATTAAACCATTTAAAATAAAAAAGCTCCATATTCCTATGAAGCTTTTATGAGCGGGAGACCAGGTTTCCTTCGACTGCGCTCAGGACTTCTCACCTTTCTGTTGTGTTTATTTTAACTATTTAGAATAAAAAAAGCTCCATATTCCTATGAAGCTTTTATGAGCGGGAGACCAGGTTAAACTTCTCACCTTTCTGTTGTGTTTATTTTAAACTATTTAGAATAAAAAAAGCTCCATATTCCTATGAAGCTTTTATGAGCGGGAGACCAGGTTCGAACTGGCGACATTCAGCTTGGAAGGCTGACGCTCTACCAACTGAGCTACTCCCGCATTAGCAATGCAAATATATACAATCTTATAAATTATTTGCAAGCAAAAACTACAACTTTTTAAAAAAATGATAGCCTAAGATTGTAAAGCCTTCATTATAATAGAATTTATGTGAAGGATGATTGCTTACATAAGTATTTAATTCAATTGATTCATAACCTTTTAGCTTTACATAATTATAAATCCATTCAAAAAATTGTTTTCCTAAACCCTTTCCACGATAAGCATCATCAATAAAAACATGGTCTGGTTCTACACTTTTCCCAGAATAATGTCGTGTACAAAACCATAAGCCACATACCCCTATTAGTTTTTCATCATCAAAAATACCTGCACATTCGTAATTTTGAGTTATCATCTCTGAAAAACGCTGCTTTAAAACAGCATCTGTATCTTTATTTCCATTTAGCTTTTGAACTAACGGTATAACAGCATTTATATCTTGTTTGTCAATAATTTTAAACTGAAAAGACATTAAATAAATTTTGGGTGAAGATAATTATTTTCTAATCATTACACCTAACACCTTTTTAAAGATACCAGGAGTGACTAAATAATGAAAATGGTGTCTAATATATTAGAACTTAAAACAAATTATTGATATAAATTCTTTTTTTGTAATTTTAATAGCATAAATATATTCTAATGAGAGGTAGAAATTTTAAAGTTAGGTTATTAATTGGTTTAGCCATAGTAGCATTTGCATTTATAAAAAAATGCAACAGTAAAGAAAAAAATGAATACACAGGACGTGTGCAAACCATTAATATGACATCGGATCAGGAAATAGCTATTGGGTTACAGAATGCTCCGCAAATGGCTCAGCAGCATGGTGGATTACATCCCAGCAACCAATATCAAGCGATGGTAGACAAGGTAGGAAACAAGCTTGTTAATAATAGTATAGCTAAAAACACGCCTTACAAATACGAATTTCATTTATTGGCAGATGAGCGTACTATAAATGCATTTGCACTTCCTGGTGGGCAGATTTTTATAACATATGCTCTGTTTTCTAAACTGGAAAACGAAGATCAGCTAGCAGGAGTTTTGGGTCATGAAATTGGGCATGTTCTAGGGCGTCATTCTGCTGAACGTATTGCAGAAAGTGACTTTTGGCAAACTGTAACAACTGGCGCATCGGTAGGTGCCGATATGGGAGGATTAGTAAGTGGGATTGGACAACAGACCTTGTTGAAGAATGGCCGTGGTGATGAATTGGAAAGTGATGACCTTGGGGTTTTATTTATGCTTAACTCTGGTTATAATCCTGAAGAAATGATTGGGGTTATGCAAATTTTAAAAGCTGCTGCAGGGCCTAATCGAGTTCCGGAATTTCAAAGCTCTCATCCAGATCCGGATAATAGAATTGAAAAAATCCGGGAGTCTATAGAGAAATATAGAAATCAATAAAAAAAGCCTTGTTAAAACAAGGCTTTTTCGAGTGACTAGCTCTAAATAATTGTTATATGAATTTTAATTATTTTAACTTAATGCTTCTTCGATAACTAATAAAGCTTCTTTGGCATTGGATTGCTTAGCATATTTCTTAGCAGTCATACCTTTATCAGATTTAACTTTTAATTTAGCGCCTTTAGATATTAAAAGCTTTAAAATATCAACTCTATTATACTTTGCAGCATACATCGCAGGCGTCATTCCGTTAGATTTTCTATTAACATCTGCTCCTAAATTAATAAGTTTTTTAACAGTTTCAATATCACCTTTTGCTATTGACACACAAAAAGGACTAACTTTAAATTTATATACAGATTCTACACTGTAGTCTTTTACATTTTCAACGGAAGTTTTTGCGTTAACTGTTACAACAGAGAAACATAATGCAATTGCGGAAATAATGATTGTTTTTTTCATGATGAAAGATTTAATTTGATTATTGATTTTGTTTTTTGATATACTAAAGAGACGACTAAAAAATTAATCTGTTACATTAATTAACATTAATAATTATTTTTTAACTTAATTTTTAGAAATCTTTAAGATTTTTTAAAGATTTCTAAAGAACATTTAAAAACCAATAAACCCAGTAAGTTAAAAGGGTTAACACAACTTAATTTCCCTAAAGTTCCCGTATCTTTGTTAAGCAATTAATTTTAAAAAAAATGAATAAAAAAGTCATCTTAATGATATTGGATGGCTGGGGAAATTCTCCAGACCCAAAAGTTTCTGCTATCGATCATGCCAATACACCATTTATTGATTCATTATATAAAACATATCCATTCGCAACTTTAAGAACTGATGGTTTACATGTTGGTTTACCAGAAGGGCAAATGGGAAATAGCGAAGTTGGGCATATGAATTTAGGTGCCGGCCGTATTGTATATCAAGATTTGGTAAAGGTAAATTTGGCTGTAAAAAATAAAACCCTTAACAGCGAGAATGTTTTAGTAGATGCTTTTAATTATGCAAAGCACAACAATAAAAATGTTCATTTTTTGGGCTTACTAAGCGATGGCGGTGTGCACTCGCATATTAATCATTTATTAGGCTTAATTGATGCTGCAAACGATTTTGGTCTTACTAATACTTATGTGCATGCCTTTACAGATGGCCGTGATGTTGACCCTAAGTCTGGTTACGGGTTTATAACAGAACTTGAAAACCATATAGAAAAAACAAATACTAAACTGGCAACTGTGACTGGTCGTTACTATGCTATGGATAGAGATAAACGCTGGGAACGTATTAAATTAGCTTATGATGCTTTGGTAAAAGGTATTGGTGAAAAATCTACTAATGCCACAAAGACTATTCAAAAAAGTTACGATAACGATATTACCGACGAGTTTATAAAACCAATCATTCTAACTGATACTGAAGGACACCCTATTGCCAATATTAAAAATGATGATGTCGTCATATTTTTTAATTTTAGAACAGACCGTGGTCGTGAATTAACAGAAGCCTTATCGCAAACGAATTTTCATGAGCAAAACATGCATAAACTAAACTTGTATTATGTAACGCTTACAAATTATGATGATACTTATAAAAATATCAACGTTATATTTAATAAGGATAATTTAACTGAAACTTTGGGAGAAGTTTTAGAAAAGCACCATAAAAAACAAATTAGAATTGCTGAGACTGAAAAATACCCACATGTTACCTTTTTCTTTTCCGGTGGTCGTGAAGCACCTTTTAATGGTGAAACTCGAATTTTAAGGGATTCTCCAAAAGTGGCGACATACGATTTAAAACCAGAAATGAGTGCTTATGAATTACGCGATGCTTTAGTTCCTGAATTACAAAAGGGTGAAGTTGATTTTGTTTGCCTAAATTTTGCAAATGGCGATATGGTTGGACATACTGGTGTTATGGAAGCTGCTATAAAAGCATGTGAAGCGGTTGATGCATGTGTAAAAGATGTTGTAAATACGGCGCTAAACAATGGCTACTCCACATTGTTAATAGCAGATCATGGCAATTGTGAAACCATGATTAACCCAGATGGTTCACCAAATACAGCACATACAACAAATCCAGTACCTGTTGTTTTAATTGATCATGATCTAATACAAATTAAAGATGGTATTTTAGGTGATATGGCTCCAACTATTTTAAAGCTTATGGGAATACCGCAACCTGAGGCCATGACCCAACAAGCTTTGGTTTAGCCCAATGAAAAATAAATTATTGTACTTTTGTAACTAAACTCAAGTCTTTAATTTGAATGAATTTTAATAAGACGCTTATAATAGCTGTAGATTTTGACGGTACCATAGTAGAAGATGCCTACCCCAAAATAGGAAAACCTATGCTTTTTGCCTTTGAAACTTTAAAAAAATTGCAAGAAGAAGGACATCGATTAATTTTATGGACGTATAGATGTGGTAACAAACTCGAAGAAGCAGTTAATTTTTGCGAAAAAAACGGCATCTCTTTTTACGCTGTAAATAGCAGTTTTGCTGAAGAAGAATACGGCAAAAATATGAGCAGAAAAATTCATGCAGATTTGTTTATCGACGACAGGAATATTGGTGGCTTTATTGGCTGGGGTGAAATTTACCAGATACTAACCCATACAAAACCAAACATTCCTAAAAAGAAAAAAGGCTTTTTTAGCTTTTTTAAATCCTTTTAAATCAATTCGAAATAAGCTTTATCAATAGACTCCCTATGGTCTGGGTGTGCTATATTTACTAAAGCTTTAACTCTGTCTTTTATTGTTTTTCCGTATAAATTGGCAATACCATACTCTGTAACTACATGATGTACATGTGCTCGTGTTGTTACAACACCTGCTCCAGGTTTTAAACTAGGTACTATTCTACTAATTCCTTTTTTCGTAACAGAAGGCAAAGCTATAATTGCTTTACCGCCTTCACTTAATGATGCTCCGCGGATATAATCCATTTGACCACCAACTCCAGAGTACATTTTTGCTCCAATAGAGTCAGCACAAACTTGCCCTGTTAAATCTACCTCTATAGCAGAGTTTATAGCTACCATTCTTGGGTTTTGCTTAATTATTGAAACATCATTTACATAATCTGATGCCCTCATCTCCACAAAAGGATTATCATCAACATAGTCATAAAGTCGTTTAGACCCGATTAAAAAGGTAGCCAATGCACGGCCAGGGTTAATGCCTTTAAAATTTCCGTTAACGACATCTTTCAATATTAAATCTATAACACCATCAGAGAACATCTCTGTATGCAACCCTAAATTCTTATGGTTTTTAAGTCGTGATAAAACTGCATTGGGAATAGATCCTATACCCATTTGCAAAGTACTTTTATCTTCAATTAGGCTAGCAACATAATCGCCAATTTTACTTTCAACATCAGTTGGCACACCACTGGCATGTTCTGGAATTGGTTCATCACACGCTACAAATAAATCAATTTCTGTATGGTGTATAATACCATCTCCATGAGTTCGCGGCATTTGAGCATTTACCTGAGCTATAACAATTTTTGCGTTTTCTATCGCTGCCAAGGTTGCTTCAACAGAAACTCCTAACGAGCAATACCCATGTTTATCAGGAACAGACACATGAATTAAAGCTACATCCAACGATAAAATATGCCTCTTAAACAATAAAGGCAATTCACTTAAAAAAACCGGAGTATAAGAGCCGTTTCCTGCTGCTAGCGTATGTCTAACATTACCTCCTATAAAAAAAGAATTAACATGAAAGCTATCCTTTAAATCTGGATTTGCATAAGGAGCCTCACCTTCAACATGCAAATGGCAAACCTCAACATTTCTAAGTTCTTCATATCTATCCGACATTGCTTTTGTTAGCAATTGTGGAGCAGCTGCAGCGGCTTGCACATACACCCTGTCGTTACTTTTTATAACTTTAACAGCTTCTTCTGCGCTTACTACTTTATACATGTTTACTAAATTTAATATTACAAAATTACTTAAAGTTTGAACTATAAAAACTGTCAAAAGTCATATAACAACAAAATCATTAGAATTTTATTTTTAAGTATCTTTGCCATTATTTTTTCAGATATGATTATAGTAAAAACTAGTGAAGAGATTGAGTTGATGCGCGAAAGTGCTTTGATTGTTTCTAAAACATTGGGGATGTTAGCAAAAGAAGTTAAACCTGGTGTTACAACCTTACAATTAGATAAATTAGCTGAAGATTATATTCGTTCTCAAGGAGCTATTCCTGGCTTTTTAGGGCTATATGATTTTCCTAACACACTTTGTATGAGTCCTAACGATCAAGTCGTTCATGGCTTTCCTACCAACACGCCTCTTAAAGAAGGAGATATTATATCTATAGATTGCGGGGCTTTAAAGAATGGTTTTTACGGAGATCATGCCTATACTTTTGCCGTTGGTGAGATTGCTCCAGAAACAGAAAAATTACTTCAAGTAACCAAAGCGTCTCTATATGTTGGCATAAAAGCATTTAAAAAAGGGAATCGTGTTGGAGATGTTGGCTATGCCATTCAAAAGTATTGCGAAGATCATGGTTATGGTGTAGTAAGAGAGTTAGTGGGGCACGGATTAGGTAGTAAAATGCATGAAGACCCGGAAATGCCTAACTATGGAAAACGTGGTCGTGGTAAAAAGTTTATTGAAGGTATGGTGGTTGCTATTGAGCCAATGATAAATATGGGAACTCATCGTATAAAACAACACCGGGACGGCTGGACGATTACTACCTTAGACAATAAACCTAGTGCACATTTTGAGCATGACGTTGCTCTTATAAATGGCAAACCAGAATTACTTTCAACTTTTGCTTATATATATGATGCTTTAGGTATTGAAAGTAATGAAGAGGATGAGTTTAGACAAAAAGCATTTGTTTTATAGATTATTACACGGAGGCACCCATAGTTTCGCAGAGACACACAGAGAGTTATTAACTTCAATTAAACATATTGTATAATAAGATAACGGAAAATATCATTGGCGCTGCTATCGAAGTTCATAAAGCTTTAGGTTCTGGTTTACTGGAATCTGCTTATCAAGAATGTTTATATTATGAATTAAAAGCCTTAGGATATTCGGTAAAAAAAGAAAGGTCTCGACCTATAGTCTACAAAGACATTAAATTAGATCATAGTTATAGAATCGATTTGCTCGTTGAAAACAAAATCGTCTTAGAACTAAAGACAGTCGAAAAGTTTACCGATGTTCACTCTGCTCAAATTTTACCTATATGAAATTAGGAGACTACCCAATAGGTTTATTGTTAAACTTTCATACTAAACTGTTGAAAAACGGAATAAAACGATTTATAAATGATACCGAGTAATTCTCAGTGGATCTCTTATGCTCTGTGAATCTCAGTGTAACAACTCATGAAAAAACTCTTTAAGCTAATATTAAATATTTTCCCAAGGCCTTTATTAATAAGGTTGAGCTACTTGATTCGTCCTGTTTTAGCTTTTTTTTTAAAAGGAAATACATATACAGACCCTATAGATGGTAAAAGTTTTAAAACTTTTTTACCCTATGGATATGGCACCCAACGTAATAATGTATTATCTCCATCAACTTTAAGCTTAGAACGCCATCGTTTATTATGGTTGTATTTGATAAATGAAACAGATTTCTTTTCTGCTAAAAAGAGTGTACTACATTTTGCACCAGAACAAGCCTTTTACAAACGCTTTAGAAAGATGAAAAACCTGGATTATACTACAACAGATTTAAATTCGCCTTTGGCAGATGTAAAAGCCGATATTTGCAAACTTCCTTTTAAGGATAATCGTTTTGATGTCATTTTTTGCAACCATGTTTTAGAGCATATTCCAGATGATACCAAAGCCATGCAAGAATTGTATCGTGTTTTAAAACCTAACGGAATGGCTATTCTTCAAATTCCACAAGATTTAAATAGAGAAAAAACTTTTGAAGATAATAGTATAACAGACAAAAAAGAACGCGCCAAGATTTTTGGGCAGTACGATCATGTTCGTATTTATGGTCGTGATTACTTTAACAAGCTTCGTAGTATTGGTTTTAAAGTTGAAGCGGTGGATTACACTTCAACCCTTTCTGATGAAAACATCACTAAGTACTGCTTAGCACAAGGAGAAATTATTCCTGTTTGCTATAAATAAGCTAAAAAACGGTAGTCTCTTAAAAACAAATCGTTTACCATAACGCATAAAATGGTGTTACAAATACCTTTTTTAATTAATTTTCTGGAAACCCGTTTAAACTCAAAGTTTCCAAATTCTGGTTTTCATTCTCAAAAATTAAAAACACTTTAAGCTCTGGGTGTTTATCTAAAAAGGGTTTTATTTTTTCAATCCCCATACTTTTAAAAGCTGTAGCATAAGCATCAGCCATCATACAATTATCGGCTATTACAGAAATGCTTAATAAATTAGTTTTACTTGGGTAACCCGTTTTAGTATCAATAATATGTGCATAACGATTCCCTTTTTCGTCTATTTTAAATTTTCTATAGGTGCCCGAAGTTGCCATAGCTTTATCCTGTAAAACTAACACTCGATTTATAGATTGTGCTCCATTAAAATTCGGGTTTTCAACACCTACCTTCCATGTCATCCTTTTTTCAATATTAATGCCTTTTGCTCGCAATTCACCACCAATATCAACAAGATAATTTTTTATATTCTCACTTTGTAAAAATTCTGAAATAACATCAACAGCATAGCCTTTAGCTATGGCGTTGAAGTCTAAAAAAGCGTCTTTAGGTTTAATTATATTTTTGTTTACTTGTTTTACCTTGTCTAAGCCAACTGATAACATTAAACTATCTATTTTTAGGCTATCTAAATCCACGATTTTTCCTTCCGGACCAAAATCCCATGCATTTACCACAGCACCAATTGTTGGGTCGAAAGCCCCTTTAGTTTCTTTGTGAATTCTTTTTGATGTTAAAAAAACTTTATCAAAATGCTTATCAATTTCTACATTTTCATTTCTATTTAATTTAGAGATATCAGAGTTTACTTGATATGTAGAAAGTGATTTATTGATAGCGTAAAACAGGCTGTCTATCTGCTTTTGATAATTCATTTCAGAGCCATAAGTGACTCTATAATAGGTCCCAAAAACAGCGCCTTCAAGCATGGTATTTTTTTGTTCTTTTTTACACGAAACTATAAGTAAAATTGTTATAACAAATAATATATTCTTCTTCATCTATTAATCCATATTATAAAGATTCCCAGGTTTCGCCTGGAATAACGTTTCAATTCAAATTAGTTTCTAGAACTTGTATCCCATTATACTCTAACAAATACTCTTCATTTAAATAAATGGGCTGCTTTTCTCCTTCAACACTACCAATTCCAACACCAGCATACAATACTTTAGCTTCTTTTTCTCTGGCGTGCTTTTTAAAAGATTCCATCCAAACCACATCATAGTTATTAGGATTGTCTGGCAATATCACTGCTCTTACAATTACAAAATAGTATTGTTTGTTTTTATCAATACAAACAAACTGTGGGTGTTTTTTTAGTTTACTATTTACGGCAATAAACTCAAAACCACGTTGCTCTAAATCTTTTCCAACATGGTTCATTGCTAAATTGTGTAACTCTTGTTCTGAAAGTGGTTTACTCATAGTAACAAAAATAATATAAAAAAACCCAATACTTTCGCATTGGGTTTTAGTTTTATATCTAGACGTCTAGCCTCCAAAGTCATCAAATCTTATATTCTCATCGGCAAGACCAAAATCTTCACCCATTTTCTGTACCGCTTTATTCATTAAAGGAGGTCCACAGAAATATAATTCTAAATCTTCCGGAGCTTCATGATGGTTTAAATAATTATCTATTACACAATTATGAATAAACCCTACAAAACCATCGCCTTCTTTATCATTAATATCTTTTTTTACTTTCCAATTGTCTTCCTCTAAAGGATCTGATAATGCGATGAAAAATTTAAAGTTTGGAAAATCTTTCTCCAAAGCTCTAAAATGCTCAATATAGAACAACTCCGCTTTAGAACGTCCACCATACCAATAGGTTACTTTACGTCCTGTTTTTAAAGTTCTAAATAAGTGATATAAATGAGAACGCATTGGAGCCATTCCTGCTCCCCCTCCAACATATAGCATTTCAGCTTCAGACTCATTAATAAAGAACTCTCCATAAGGTCCAGAGATAGTACACTTATCGCCTTTCTTTAAATTAAAAATGTATGATGAGGCTACACCAGGATTTACATCCATCCATCCATTTTTATTACGGTCCCACGGTGGAGTAGCAATACGAACGTTTAGCATGATCTCTCGCCCTTCTGCAGGATAAGAAGCCATAGAATAAGCACGCTCTACCAATTCATCATTTTTCATTACTAATGGCCATAATCCAAATTTATCCCACTCCGCTTTAAACTTATCTGGAGTTTCATGCTCTTCCGGATGCGCCGTAATATCAATATCAGAATATTTCACTTCGCATGGAGGGATTTCAATTTGAATATATCCTCCTGCTTTATAGCCCATATCTTCAGGAATCTCTACAACAAATTCCTTAATAAAAGAAGCTACGTTATAATTACGCACAACAACAGCCTCCCACTTTTTTATACCAAAAATTTCTTCAGGAATAGAAATATCCATATCCTGCTTTACTTTTACCTGGCATGCTAAACGTACGCCATGTTGTAATTCTTTTCTACTAAAGTGAGGTGTTTCGGTTGGCAATGCTTCTCCTCCACCAGAGTTTACATGACATTCACATTGAATACATGTTCCTCCACCTCCACAAGCCGATGGCAAAAATATTTTTTCATTTCCTAAAGTAGACAATAAGGTACCCCCTGATGCTACTTCAATTTCTTTTTCGCCATTGATCGTAATTTTTACAGGTCCGGATGGTGATAATTTTTGTTTTACAACCAATAGTAATGCGACCAACAACAATGTAATAACTAAAAAAGCTGCTACTGTTGCTATTATTGTTCCTAATGTGCTTGCTGCTAAAATCATATTACTCATTTACTTTTATGTTGTTACTTCGACTACGCTCAGCAACCAATGATAGGTCTTCTTTTTTATCTTTTTTAAAATCTTCTTTAACAGAAGCTGTTTTTTCTTCTTTAGGTGCTTCTTCATCTCCTCCAGTAAGCATCCCTCCAAAACTCATAAAACCAATCGCCATTAAACCCGTAATAATGAATGTAATTCCCAATCCACGTAATGCTGGCGGTACATTTGAATATCGGATCTTCTCACGTATAGCGGCAATGGCTAGTATTGCTAAAAACCATCCTATTCCAGATCCAACACCATAGTTTAACGCTAATCCTAAGGTTGCGATTTCACGAGATTGCATAAATAATGAGCCCCCTAAAATGGCACAGTTTACTGCGATAAGCGGTAAAAAGATCCCCAGCGAATTATATAATGATGGTGAAAATTTTTCAACCACAATTTCAACTAATTGTACCATAGTTGCAATGGTAGCAATAAACATAATAAATGATAAGAAGCTTAAGTCGTAGCTAGCATATTCTTCTCCCAGCCAGGATAAGGCTCCTGGTTGTAATAAATACTGATCTAACAACCAGTTTAATGGTACCGTAATAGCTAATACAAATATTACTGCAGCACCCAGACCAACAGCTGTGCTTACTTTTTTGGAAACTGCAAGGTAAGAACACATTCCTAAGAACGTGGCAAATACCATGTTGTCTATAAATATTGATTTAAAAAATAATTCTAAATGTTCCATATATGTTAGTTATTTGTTATTTGTTATTTGTTACTGGCTCTAACAACCAATAACTAGTAACTAGTAACCAAATTTTTAATGATCTTCAATTAATGCTTTATTTCTACTACGTTGTACCCAAATAATGATACCAACAACTACTAATGCCATTGGTGCCAATAACATAAATCCGTTATTTTCATAGCCATAAGCATATACTCCTGTTTTGGCTATTGGATCTCCTAAAACCTTAAATCCTAATAAGGTACCAGAACCTAATAGCTCTCTAAAAAATGCAACTATAATTAAAATAACACCATAACCTAGAGCATTTCCTATTCCGTCTAAAAAAGATTTCCATGGTCCATTACCTAAAGCAAAGGCCTCAAAACGTCCCATAATGATACAGTTTGTAATAATTAACCCGATAAAAGCTCCTAATTCTTTACTTAACTGATAAGAAAAAGCTTTTAATACCTGATCCACTATAATTACCAAAGCTGCTACAACCGTTAGCTGAACAATAATTCTAATTTTTGAAGGAATGATATTTCTTATTAACGAAATTACCACATTACCAACTCCTAATACAAAGATTACAGAAATAGACATTACAATAGCAGCTTTTAACTGTGCTGTAATTGCTAATGCTGAACAAATACCTAATACTTGTATGGTGATTGGGTTATTATCTGCTAATGGGTCTGAAATTAACTTAGCGTCTTTTTTTGATAAAAGTCCCATATAATTATTGTTTTAATGTTTTTAAATAAGGTACGTAAAGCTTAAGTTCTGATTTTAACATAGCTGCAACACCATCGCCTGTTATAGTAGCTCCAGCTATAGCATCTACCTCGTTATCTGTTTTATCTTTATTTAAAGGATCTCCGTTACTTTTAGAAATATTAATTCCTACATAATTTCCACTTGTATCCAATAAATGCTCTCCAATAAAATCATCCATAAAGAAACGTTCTTTAATGTTTGCTCCTAACCCAGCCGTTTCTCCTTTATGATCAAAATAAGCGCCCTGAACAACTAAATTTTTATCCATGGCAACGTATGCCCAAACGGCATCCCAAAGTCCTTTTCCTCTAATTGGTGCAATGTAGAAGGTTTTTCCATCCTTTTCACCTATAAATAAAGGCAACTGTCTTTCCTGTCCTTCTTTAGCTCTAGACTGCTCTTTTTTAACATCAATCAAATACGCTTTATCATTTTCTTTTGCATCAGTATCATTAGTAATTACTAATTGTTTTTTGATGTATTTTGAAAATTCTTCTTCAACTTTTTTATCACCAATAAATGCCACCGATCCCTCTTCATTTTCGTTAACACCCATAGCGTATAAGATGTTTTGCTGCTTTTCTATACGTTTGTTTTCATCAATTTTTGGTCTTAAAGAAGAGGCTACAAACGCTAGTAATGCACCTACTACCACAACCATTCCTATGGCGAATATTATAGTATATGAATTTTTATCTGTTTTCTTTTCCATCGTTATGCAACTTTAGCTTTTAAACGTTTCATTCTTTTCTTTACATTACCTTGAACAATGTAATGATCGATAGTTGGTGCAAACACATTCATTAGCAGAATGGCCAACATAACACCTTCTGGATATGCTGGGTTAAATACACGAATCATAATCGAAATAAACCCGATTAAAAAACCGTATATCCATTTTCCTTTAGCAGTTTGCGAAGCCGTTACTGGGTCGGTAGCCATAAACACTGTACCAAAAGCAAAGCCACCAATTAATAAATGGTGCCACCAGGTTGTGTTCATTAAACCATAAAACTTACTAGAAGTTGTTATCCACCCGGCATCTACAACGCCATTAAAAATTAGCCCCATTGCCAATGCGCCTAAAACAGAAGACAGCATGATTCTCCAGCTTCCTATTTTTGAGAAGATTAAGAATAACCCTCCTAACAGTATTAATAAGGTAGAGGTTTCACCAACAGAGCCTGGAACGAATCCTAAGAACATATCCATCACTTCGTAACCTGCACCTTTATTTTGTGCTAAACTACCAAGAATAGTTTCTCCAGATATGGCATCTAGTTTTGCCCCTTCGGCTATTTCACCAGCTCTTTCTACAGCTCCTGTAACCCAAACTTTATCACCACTCATCCAGGTAGGATACGCAAAGAATAAGAAAGCACGAATCGTTAATGCCGGATTAAGGATGTTCATTCCTGTACCACCAAATACTTCTTTACCTATAACAACACCAAAAATTACGGCTACGGCTAACATCCATAATGGGATATCAACAGGTACAATTAATGGGACTAACATCCCAGTTACAAGGTATCCTTCTTCTATTTCATGTCCTTTTATAACACAAAAAACAAACTCGATCCCTAAACCAATAACATAAGAAACAATAACTAATGGCAATATTTTCCAAAAACCAATAGTAAAGTTAGCCATAGTCCAAAATTCTGAACTAAAAAAACTTCCTGCTACTGCCTGAATATCACCTACTTGTAAATTATGTTGGTAACCTGCATTGAACATTCCAAAAATCAAACATGGAATTAATGCCATAACCACAGTGTTCATGGTACGCTTTAAATCGTCAGCACTTTTAATATGAGTACCTCCTTTTGTTGTTTCGTTAGGAGTAAATAAAAACGTATGAAATCCACTAAATACTGGAAACCATTTTTTGTTTTTATTCTTTTCCTTGAAATTATGTAAATTCTCTTTTAAACCCATCTTGTAATATTTTTCATTTCTCTTCGATCAATGAATAAAATGTTATTTTTCTTTTCGTTCCTCAATGAATAAAATGTTATTTTTCTTTTCGTTCCTCAATGAATAATTATCCAATTTCTTTAAGCATTAAGTCTAATCCTGCTCTTATTATTTTTTGATGTGGTTGCTTAGACACACATACAAATTCTGTTAATGCAAAATCTTCAGGTGCTACTTCGTACATCCCTAAAGCTTCCATTTCATCTAAATCTTGATACATGCATGCTTTTAAAATCTGCATGGGGTATATATCCAAAGGAAAAACCTCTTCGTACGTTCCTGTAGTAACAAATGCACGATGTTCACCATTTGTATTGGTGTTTAGATTATATTTTTTATTAGGAGTTAACCAGGAAAATGTTAAAGCTCTTGAAGTAGATACCTTATTAAAAACTGGTTTATTCCATCCAAACAACTCATAATCATCGCCTTCTGGGATTATAGAAATTACATTGCTATAATAATCTAAATTACCGTCTGGTTTTATTTGTTTTCCTGAAAGTACATTCCCTGAAATAATTCTTGCATTGGCATCTTTTGAAATGCCTTTATCATAAATCATGGTAGCGACTTCGCTTCCAATTTTTGTAACAAAGTATCTAGGTTTTTCAACTGAAGAACCAACTAAAGCTACAACACGCTCTGCATTAAACTTACCGGTTAATAGCAACTCACCAATAATAACTAAGTCTTGAGCATTAACTGTCCAGACCACTTCTCCTTTATTAACAGGATCAATTTTATTAATTTGAGTTCCTACATTTCCGGATGGATGCGGACCAGAAACTTTATGAATGGTAGCTCCAGAAATATTAGCCAATGGCGAATTAGAATTTTTACCAACAGAAACATGCACCTTACCTTCTGTAAGTTTACTAAGCGCAGTAACTGCTGCTTGCAATTCAGCGTCTTTACCTTGTAGGGTAAAATCTAAATCGGCAGCTAAAGGTGCACTAGCATAAGCAGAAATAAAAATAGCTTTTGGTGCATTATCTGGATTTGCAATAACATCATACGGGCGTTGTTTTACAAATGGCCAACAACCTGATGCTAATAAATGGGCTTTAACCGCATCTGCAGTTGCAGTATCTAAATTAAAACTCCCATTATCTTGATAAGTTTGCGTTTTATCTGCCTCAATTTTTATGGCCTCAATGCGTCTTTTTGGTCCTCGAACTACCTCTATCACTTTGCCGGATACAGGCGAAGAAAATTTTACAGCTTCGTTAGACTTATCAAAAAACAAAGTTCCTCCAGCTTTAACTGTAGTACCTTCTTTTGCAATAAGTTTTGGAATAATACCGTGAAAATCTTCTGGTCTTATGGTGCAGTAGTTACTAACAATAGCTTGTTCAGTAGTTTTTTCAGCTTCACCAATGAGTTTAATGTCCAGACCCTTTTTAATACGAATGTCGTTTGACATATTTATTTTATTGAAATTAGTTGTCTAAAAATCGGTGCAAAAATACAAATTAATACCTAAAAACGCATTCAAAAAAAATCATCTTTATTATTTATATTTATTCTAAATAACACATTTACTTTAGGCACAAAATTTGTATATCTTTACAAAAAAAACATTAGTATAATGACGCCTAGGTCTTTATTTTTAATTTATTTAACCGCATTTCCTATATTCATTTTTTCTCAAGTCACAGAAGTTAATCCGCCAGATTATATTAAAACTATTGCTTTTAGAGGGGATACAAGAGAAAGTCAGTTACCCATTTTAAGGCTTGGCGAATATGTGGTCTTAGAATTTGATGCCTTAAATGGAGACGAAGAAGATTTCTATTATAAAATCGAGCATTATAATTTTGATTGGACACCATCTTCCTTAGTTAAATCTGAATATATGGATGGTTTTGATAATCAACGCATTCGAAATTACGAAAACTCATTAAACACGTACCAAATATACTCGCATTACAAACTTACTATCCCTAATGCGCAAACCAGACGCTTAAAGGTTACCGGTAATTATTTATTAAGTGTTTTTAATGATGATGATGCGCTTGTTTTCTCAAGAAAATTTATGATTTATGAAGACAAAGCCAATGTTGGAGTTAGTATTAAACGTTCCAGAGACATTAAATTTATTGAAGAAAAACAGCGTGTAGACCTTGTTATTTCATCAAACGAAATACAATTTAACAACCCTAAACAAAACGTTAAAACATTAGTTGTACAAAACAATAATTTAAGCACTGCCATTTCAAATTTAAAGCCACAATATACCATAGGCAACAAGCTTATTTATAAATACGACACCGAATCTAGTTTTTGGGGAGGAAACGAATATTTATATTTTGAAAACAAGGATATAAGAGCTGCTAATATTGGAGTTCAACAAGTTGAATTACAGGATTTATATCATAATTATTTATTTGCAAACACAGAAAGGGCTGGCAAACCGTATACCTACAATCCAGATATTAACGGAAATTATTTAGTTACGAATATTGATGCCGATAATCCAAATATTGAAGCCGATTATGTTTGGGTACACTTCTCGTTAGTAGCTAACAAAGCTTTAAAAGACAAATCCATTTATATATATGGTAATTTTAATAATTACAGTATAGATGAGAGCACAAAAATGACTTACGACACATACAATCAAGTTTTTACAAACACGCTTTTACTTAAACAAGGGTTTTATAATTATAAATATGTTGTAGTAAATAATAACGATGCGTTAGAAGAAGGTGCTATTAGCGGCAATTATTATCAAACCGAAAATAATTATAAAGTTATCGTGTATTACAGAGATTTAGGCGCGCGCTACGACAAAATAATAGGTTTAGGAGAAGGTAGCTCGGTCAATATCTCCAATTAATTGTACCGTTCAACTAATATTTTCAATCATTGATGTTAATTTTTGTTATTCTCAATGTAATATTCACTATTTTAGCCGACTAAACACATTGTTTATCAACAGTTAACATGGTTCAACAAGTTACAAGTGGCATAAAAATTTCGGTAGAAACCAATTTTGAAGGCTCATTTTATAAAAATTATAAAATACAGTTTGCCTTTGGATATACGGTAACTATAGAGAATCAAAGTAAAGACTCGGTACAGCTTAATGCGCGCCACTGGGAAATTATGGATGCTTTAAATAATGTTGAAGTTGTAACTGGCGAGGGCGTAATTGGCGAAAAACCTGTTTTAAAACCAGGGGAGTCTCACACCTATACTTCCGGCTGCTTATTAACATCACCTTTTGGTGCTATGCAAGGGCATTATAGTATGGTAAACTTTACCACTACAAAAAAGTTTCAAGTTGCCATTCCCACTTTTAAATTAAGTGCTCCTTTTGCGATAAATTAATTTCTCTTTAAAAATGTCACTCTTAGTGCTGCCTCAAGGATATTGTTTTTCAAATGTCATTGCGAAGAGGAAACGACTTGGCTATCTTTTTAAGTTTTAATGCTCTGTAAATCGACTATATGAGTCTTATAATACATCTTAATGTTTGATGCTGCATCTAATATAAAAACACTTCATTAAACAAATATGGTAAACATATAAGTGTTCTCCATTTTAAAAGCATTCCATAATTTTTATAAGTTAAAAAAAGGCTAATTGTATATAATTTAACAATAGTAGAAACAGAATAAAAATAGTTTAGTGGTCTAATCCATTTTCTATGAAAATAAAACTACTATTTCTAATTCTGATTTTTGCAGTTTCCAATAATGCCGGGTATGCACAAACAAAAACCGGTACTAAAAAAAACAAGATTGAATTTTCAACAGGTTACAATTTTGGAGCTTTAAAAAATCTTGAATTTGCACCGATCGTACGTTATGATTATAATGGCTTAATCTATAAGTTAAATTATGAGCGTATAAGTAAAAATCAAAATTTATTTGAAGTTCAATTAGATTATTTAAATTCTGAATTAAAAACAGATTTAATTCCTACTCTCAACTCAAGCTATTCAATAACAGGGCTGAGCTTTTCATATTTAAAGCAAGTTTATTATAAAAACGCCTTTTCTATACATCTAGGTTTGCAATCTCAAACCCATGTGGCTTTATACTTAAACAGCAACTATTACACAGCAGAGCAGGAATTTGGAATCGCAAGTCGATTCACTTATCAATTAAACAAAAAGCGGTACTTAAAATCAAAAATAGTTCTCCCAATAGCCTTATTAAGAGTTACTGAAAGCGCTGGTTTTAATACCTACTCTTTAAATCGCTATCAAAGTGCCTTATGGAAATTAGAATATGGCTATTCGTTTTCTAACAATTTCGATATAAAGTTAAACTATGATTTTAAATACAGCAGGCTTCAAATCCCAAATGCTTTTAGAGCATTACAACATCAAATTAACTTAGGTATTAACTATAAACTTTAATTAATTATGAAACGCTACACATCTATGATTTATACTTCTTATCTTCTATTTATTTTAATACTAACTTCTTGCACAGATACCTTAATTGGTAATAATGGTAAACAAGATGAAGACATCTATTTAAATTACCAAACCAAAACTGATTTAGAATTACCATTTGAGGGAGAATGGTATATTTCTGTTGGTGGAAGAACACACCTAGAGGGAGGCCACCATTTCATTACTCGTGGTTCTGGTCAAAGATATGCTTATGATATTGGCAAAATAGTAAATGGAAATTATTTTTCCGGAGATGGAGGCACAAATGAGGATACTTATACTTTTGGAGCACGTTTAAATGCACCTGGTGATGGAAAAGTAATAGCTTTAGAAAATAATATTGAAGATAATATTAGACCTGGCACTGTTAATGAAGATATTAATGATAGTAATCTTGCCGGGAATTATATTATGATCGACCACTTAAATGGTGAATACTCCTTTATGGCACATTTTAAAAAGGGATCTATAATAGTTTCTGTTGGCGATACAGTTGTTAAAGGACAAGAAGTTGGCAAGGCAGGAAACAGCGGAAACTCTTCTGGCCCACATTTACACTATCATTTGCAAAATACACCAGAATATCTTAATGGAATTGGGCTTCCTGCACAATTTGTAAATTATTATGCGGATGATAAACTTATAAAAAGAGGAGAGCCAGTGAAAAATCAAATAGTAAAGAAAAACTAAAAATAACTTGATGCAGCTGTACTTGAAAAACCCTTAAGATTTTCCTCTGGTTCGTTTTCTTTTGCTAACTTAGTTCCTTGTCCAAAGCAACTAAACACCTTCAACCACATTGTGCCTTATTATAACAACACTAAAAATTAACAAAACATGATACGCATTATTATAATATTTATTTTTACAGGAGTTATGATGTCTTGTCATTCATCAGACAAAACAAAAACCTCCAAACAAGAACCCTCTGCAGCGAAAACTGTAATGGAAAGCACACCAACTAACACCGATAAACAATTAAAGCCTATTGATACTGATGAAGATTTAATTGCTACTGCATTAATGGCTGCTCCCAAAGAAAGCAGATCAGGATGCAAAGTTATTGGATATAACATGGCAGGTGAATTTGTAACACTGAAAGAAGGAAGTAATGAGTTTATTGTTCTTGCAGATAACCCAAATAAGGATGGATTTAATGCTGCATGTTATCATAAAAGCCTCGAGCCTTTTATGGCAAGAGGAAGAGCCCTAAGAGCAGAAGGAAAGACAGGACAAGAGATCTTTGCTATTCGTGAAGCAGAAATGAAATCAGGTCAACTTAAAATAACTACAGGATCGACTTTACATATTTACTACGGAGCAAAAACAGTGTATGATCCAGAAACCTCAAAAGTTGAAGGCGCTCAACTCCGTTATGTGGTATATATGCCTTGGGCTACATCTGAATCTACCGGTTTACCAAAAGTACCAACGGCTCCAAATCACCCCTGGATTATGAATCCTGGAACACATAGAGCACATATTATGATTTCCCCTTTCCCTGAAGATAAAAATAAAGAATTAAAAAAATGAAAGCTACAGCTGAACATCATGAACGGATGGCAAAATTGACGTTTGCATCAGTTTATCCGCATTACCTAACAAAAGTAAGTAAGAAAGGAAGAACAAAAGCCGAACTACATCAGGTGATAGAATGGTTAACAGGTTATAATGAGTTTAAGCTACAAGAATTTATTGGCGAAAAAGCAACATTTGAGACCTTCTTTCAAAATGCAAAATTAAATCCGAATGCCTCCCTTATTAAAGGAGTAATATGCGGCTATAGAATAGAAGAAATTGAAAACCCATTAACCCAACAAGTAAGGTATTTAGACAAATTAGTAGATGAATTAGCCAAAGGTCGTAAAATGGAAAAGATATTACGTGTTGTGTAAAAAACAAGCAACTACAAACAGCATTATAAATCAATCCTTCCTCTGGAACCTAAAAATCATCCGATGCTGTTCTACATGAAAAAATTTACAGTTTGAATAATGCACAAATCGATATGCTAAATTAAAATCGAAAGAGGTGTCTTCAACTTTAAAAATGGCATCACAATCTATATTCCCATAAGGAGAAATACGCCTGAATCTATATTCAAATTCATTATCTGCTCTATGTAATACAAACCAAGCACCAGCAGCAATTCCAGAAAGCCATTGTGCGTTTTCAGGTAGCCCCTCAACTGGTTTTGGTTTTTGTGTCCCCACTAAATTAACCTTATGGTTTTTCAGCTTATCTAAAAAACAACGTATATTTTCACTTTTTTGAGACCCGTTAAATTTAGAAACCTTTCCAACTTCGTTTACTTCAAAAGGATGCATCTCAGTATCTGCAAGTAACACATTTCCAACCGTACTTGGTGTAAACCACTTTGAGTTTTCTAAGCCCTTTTTTATTTTCAAATCGGTTACCGAAGCTATTAAGGTATCTGTCACAAAACGCGCACAATTACAAGCTTCTTTTATAAAGGCCGCATAGCGAATAAAATGCTTGTTTTGCATTTTAGTAATATGCGTACGCGCCTTATGGTAATCAATAGCGTTACAAACCGAAGCAACTAGTTTACCATCACCATGTGTTAATTTAGGCTGTGTTGCTAAAAACTTTAAAATGGCATCCAAATTTTTAATAGAATCATTTTCAATTTCAGCTTTTATAGGAAAATGCAATTCATTATCAGTATCACGCCCTCTAACACGCCCGTTGGGCTCAGGTGTAATATAGCGTCCAAAATCATGATATTCTAAAATACCTGTTTCTTTATCAATTAGCACTAAAGCAGCATGACCAGCTCGTAAATAATCCTTTTTACCAACTCCCAAAAAACGTAAATAAGGAGAAAACCATTCTTCAGAAACCATAACAATGGTATCTGGATACGCCAATGTTAAAATGAAACCGGTATTATTCATTAACAACTTGTGGGGTATGAAATGTTTTTGAAGTAACCACATGGTCTACAAGGCTTTCGTAAAGCATTTCTACAGTATGCTCTGTTTTTTCTACTTGAGTTATGCTAGTAGTTTTTACAAAATGACGGTCCATCACAACGCCATACTCACAATTTCCTTTACCAGCAGTTTTATGGAAGTTCATTAACGAATCTTTATGTAATTTATTTTTTCTTTTAAAGTCTTCAAACCACCTCAAGCGCTCAGTTTTCATGGCTTCGGTATATAAAGTAGATGACGACCAAATTTTAGGTTCTAAAGGAAGCTTTCTTAAGTGTTTATTAGTTCCGTCCCAAACCAACTCATAAAATTCTAAATTCGTATTCCAGTCTACAATCACCATAGTGAAAGGCTCAATACCTTCAAAATTGTATGTATTAACAGTGTAAACCAAATCGTCAGCAATCATAAAATGCTTGGCAACTATACCCCTACTTAATCTATATTCAGATTTCCGTTCATGAATCTCAAAACCACCATTAAGCACACAAATCAATCTATTCCTTTCGCTTACACCAATCCATGTGCCACCAGACAATTCATCTTTAGGAAATAAAGCTTTTGTTTTATTAATTGTATAAAATTCAGGTTTTAACGACACTCTATTTGGTGCTTCATCACGATTTGAAGTCAATACAAAGTCATTTTTACCTTTTGGGATTATAGTTACTGTACACATGTAATCGATAGTCTTAAAACAGATGACCAACTTACAAAAAATAACTAATATTTAACGCCATTTTAATAAACCATCCATATCATAAATCATTTAAAAATTCGTAATTTTGCAGCTCAATTTTTGACAATTCAATAAAAACACAAATAATGGGAAAAGGATTTTTTAATGTACCAATAGCAGTTAACGAGCCTGTTAAAGGGTATGCTCCAGGGTCTCCTGAACGCGAAGCTGTTCTTTCGACTTATAATGAAATGTTTAATAGCCAAATTGATGTGCCTATGTACATAAATGGGCAAGATGTTACTACGGGGAATACAAGAACCATGTCTCCGCCGCATGATCATAAACATATTGTTGGTACCTACCATTTAGCTGAACAATCAAATATAGATGAAGCGATTTCTACAGCTTTAGAGGCTAGAAAAACCTGGTCGCAAATGCCATGGGAACAACGTGCAGGTATCTTTTTAAAAGCTGCTGAATTAATTGCCGGCCCATACCGCGCTAAAATAAACGCGGCTACCATGATAGCACAATCTAAAACAGTACATCAGGCAGAAATTGATGCAGCTTGTGAGTTGATTGACTTTTTGCGTTTTAATGTTCAGTTTATGACAGACATTTACATGGAGCAACCTGAAAGCACAAGTGATGCATGGAACCGTATTGAGTATCGCCCATTAGAAGGCTTCACCTATGCTGTAACCCCATTTAACTTTACTGCTATTGCCGGAAATTTACCAGCTTGTATGGCTTTAATGGGAAATGTTGTGGTTTGGAAACCTAGTGACAGCCAAATCTATTCTGCCAAAGTAATTATGGATGTTTTTAAAGAAGCTGGTGTTCCCGCAGGTGTAATTAATGTTGTTTTTGGTGATCCGGTTATGATTACTAATACGGTAATGGCTAGTCCAGATTTTTCTGGGTTACATTTTACAGGTTCTACCTTTATATTTAAAGAACTATGGAAACAGATAGGAAACAATATCCACAACTATAAAACCTACCCTAGAATTGTTGGTGAAACCGGTGGAAAAGATTTTATCGTTGCTCATAAATCAGCAAATGCAAAACAGGTTGCAACAGCTATTGTTCGTGGTGCTTTTGAGTTTCAGGGTCAAAAATGTAGTGCTGCATCAAGAGCTTACATTCCTCAAAGCTTATGGGCTGATGTAAAAAAATTAGTTATTGAAGATGTAAACTCATTTAAAATGGGCTCTCCTGCTGATTTAAACAACTTTATCACTGCTGTAATTCACGAAGGTTCTTTTGATAAATTAGCCAAATATATTGACGCTGCAAAAGCAGACTCCGACGCAGATATTATTGTTGGAGGTGGTTACGATAAATCTAAAGGTTACTTTATTGAGCCAACAGTTATTGTAACTAAAGACCCAAAATACACGACCATGTGTACAGAGTTATTTGGTCCTGTAATTACCATTTATGTTTATGAAGATGATGCTTACGCAGAAACTTTAAAATTAGTAGACGAAACTAGCGAATACGCCTTAACAGGTGCTATTCTATCTACCGACAGATATGCAGTAACTCAAGCCACTGAAGCCTTACAAAATGCCGCTGGAAACTTTTATATTAATGATAAACCAACAGGTGCTGTTGTAGGACAACAACCTTTTGGAGGAGCCAGAGCATCTGGAACAAACGATAAAGCTGGTTCTGCTCAAAACCTATTACGTTGGGTATCACCAAGAATGATAAAAGAAACGTTTGTAACACCTACAGATTACCGTTATCCGTTTTTAGGAGAATAAATTCATAATCGAGGAATTATAAATCTATAAAGAGGTGGTCTAAAAATTTAGGCAACCTCTTTTTTTATCTATATAAGTTTAAGCCGCTTGGCTTTGTTAGAAAAAATCGATAGCTTCGTTTAATACCAGTTCTTGTTTGAAATTACTGTGAAATAAAATGATGATTTTTTTCTTTATATGATGAAGAAAATTTAAGCATAACTCTAGCTACGGTTTTATTTTATCCTGAAGTAAAAAGGGAAAAAGGTGTTTTATTGCAGTAATTTTAAATTAGAAATGGTATAATGCTGTAAATAAACACAAGAGTAAGATGAGTAAGCAATCAAAAGTTAATGCACTTTTTCCTATAATTTGAATTGATAAAAATGAATGATAAAGATTATTTTTTACACTTATATGAGATTGCAAGTCACCTTAATAAAGAATTCTCTCTACATGCTACACTCCGAAAATCTTTAGAGAAGACTGCAGAAATATTAAATATAGAAACAGGCTGGTTCTGGCTTACTGAATCTGACAATAAATCGGTTTATCTGGCCGCTTCTTATAACCTGCCTCCAGCCTTAAGTAATCACCCCGAGCGATTATCTGGTTGGTGTTATTGCATAAAGCAATACCTGGCAGACGATATTGACCAGGCAATAAACATTAGTGAAATTGCATGTTCAAGACTAAAGGATATTAGTACCGGAACTAAAGGCTTGAAATTTCATGCAGTAATTCCTATAATAGTCAGCGGACAAAAGGTTGGATTAATGAACTTACTTAGCAAAGAAACCAGGCAACTCAATGAAAAAGAATTGGCTATTCTAAATACCATTAGTGAATTAGTAGGCACTGCAATTCAACGTACCAGATTGCATCAGTCATATACAAATAAAAATGCTGAGTCTGATGCCACCATTCAAAGAATTTTAGAACAGGTTTTCCAACCTCAAATAGAAACCATAATTTCTTGCCTTGAGAATTCAAATAGCAATAAGAATAAAATCAATGCAGCATTAAACAAAGCTAAAGAACTTCAAATGCAATTAGCTATGCTTAGAAAAGAAACACAGGAGCAAGAAATATCAGAGAAAAACACAAGAGAATTTCTCTACCCGGAACTCCCTATTACAAAACGTGAATTAGAAGTACTTACTCTTATAAAGAAAGGCCTTACCAATGGTCAGGTTGGAAAACAACTATTCATATCTGAACGCACGGTTAAGTTTCATGTTACATCCATCCTATCCAAGCTTAATGCTAGTACTCGTACCGAAGCTGTAGATATAAGTTTGAAGAGAGGTTTTTTTAGTATCTAACCTGTTTATCTGTACCATAGTACAGTTCATTTTCTGTACTTAAGTCTATTTTTTTAGCTGTAAGCTATTCTGATATTTGTTCTAAACTAAAAACAAAATTTTATGAACACACAGAGTATGTATTTAGAACACGCTAATATTACAGTAAACGATATCCAGGAAGCCATTAAGTTCTTCAAAACTGCTTTTCCGCACTTCAAAATAAGAGGAGGTGGTAACGATATGAGAGAATGGGTTCATTTTGGTAATGATAATACTTATATAGCCATTAATCAGGCTAAGCTAAGTGATTTAAAAGCTGATAAGAACTATGATAAAATTGGGATCAATCATTTAGGTTTTGTTGTAACAAATGTTGAAGAAGTAGCAAATAACCTTATAAGTAATGGGTACAAAAGAGATTTTCCAAAAGAAGTAGAGCAATTCAGAATTAGAGAATACTTTGCTGATGCCGATGGGAATCAGTATGAATTTATACAGTACCTTAGTGATAAGCCAGAAGAAAAAAACAGTTATATCCGCTAAGTAAATTATGCACAACAATTAAGAAGAGCATTAAACGAACTCTTCTGAAATAACCTAAGAGTTGATTTTACTTGCAACTTATTTCCTTGAACATCTGTGCGAATGACCAAAGAAACTTTAGTTACGTCAATAGATTATCGTTATCCGTTTTAAGGACAATTAACTTGTAATCAAGTCTATAAATTTACAAAAGAGACTGTATAAAATTTGGACAGTCTCTTTTTTAGACTATCTAGTATACAACTCTATGCTTCTAAAAAGAACCGCAAATCTATAAAACTCACTCAACCAGAAAATTACCCAAGGTAAGTTTTATACTTTTTCATTCCTTTTTTAGTAAGGTATGGGCGGATTAAATTATTGATATAAACAATATACCTCTCTTTTAAATCTGCATCTAAAAAATTTCTAGGATGAAGGTTTATAAAGAAAAAAGTACGCATCGCACCACTTAAATCCATTAAATAATCTAAATCTTTATCAACTAAATCATGTCTCAATATCCCCTGAACCTGCAAGTCCTTTAAAATTTGCAAATATTTTTCTTTTCTAGACGCATTGTCCTGTTCTAATCTCAAAGAAATATCTGCATAACTCCTTTTAATTTCTACAAAATCAACATAAAAAAACAAATACTTAATTGAGAGATCAAAAGTAAATTTTGGAGCTTCCAATATACCTATAAATAAATCCTTATAATCAAATGTTTTCAAAATTTCTAAGGTTTCTTTTAGCATATCTTCATATAAATCAAAAATCAAATGATTCTTTGTCTTATAATGATAAGTCACGTTACCATAACTAATAGAAAGTTCTTTAGCAACCTCTCTTAAAGTAACATTTCTAAACCCTCTACTATTAAAAAGTTTGCGAGCGGCATCTTTTATTTTATTTTTTGTTTTCATTATTTTACAAAATTAGTCCAAATGGACTAATTTTAATATATTTGCAAAATTTAAATCAATATGGCATCAATATACAAGAATAATCAAACAAAAATAGCGTTAATGAATCTGTACGATGAAAAATTAAAGAGTTTACAGATTGATTATACTAATATAGATATCATCACAAAATTTGGAAAAACCAGAGTAGTAAAAGCTGGAAACAAAAAAGGAAAGAAAATTATAATGTTTCACGGTTACAATGCCGGTGCACCTATTACATTAGAAGCTGTTAAAGGCTTATTTGGTAAATATTGTTTTTATGTTATTGAAACTATAGGGCAAGCAACTAAAAGCGATGAAACCATTATAAATATCAAGGATAACTCTTTTGCAGTATGGGCAGATGAAGTTTTGAAAAAATTAGAACTAGAAAGGGCAACTATTATTGGAATATCTTATGGTGCATTTATAGTAGAGAAATTAATGATTTTCAAACCTCAACGTATAGAAAAATGCATTCTGGTAGTACCTAGTGGAATCGCAAATGGAACGATATGGAAATCATTAAAAAAACTAACTTTTCCCTTAATTAGATGGAATATCACTAAAAAAGAAAAACATTTAAGATCTTTTTTAAATGCATTTGTTCCTGTTGAAGATGATTTTTTATATCAAATGTTAAGTTTAATAATGAAAGGAGTAAAACTAGACACGAGAATTCCTAAATTATTAAAACCTAAAGATGTTGAAGGATTTAAAGCTCCAGTTTATGTAATTGCTGCTACTGATGATATATATTTCCCCGGAGAAAAAATTGCTCAAAAATGTAAAAAATTGTTTATAAACATAAAAGAAATATACCTCTTAGAGAACTCAAAGCATATGCCTTCAAAAAGCGCATTTCCAATTATTCAAAAAAAAATAATAGAATGGGTAAACTAAATGTAAGAAATAGGGTGACAAAACGTTTTGTAAGATGCATATACAATTAATCGCAATTTCACAGGAACAAAAATTTCAACGGAAACCCAAACGTAAAACGCCGAGGAATTCTTTTTGATTAATTCTTAAAAGGTTTACAACCAAATCGCTCATAATACTGATTACTAAAGTACGACGCATTGGAAAAGCCAACATTATAAGCTACCTCCTTAATGGATTGAACCTCATTATTTTCTATTAAAGTACGGGCATTGGTTAACTTTATTTCCTTAATTAACTGATTTATCGTTAAACCTGTTTCAGATTTAATAATACGTTGTAAGCTGCTTTTTGAAATGTGTAAACCCTCGGTGATATCCTCAGTTTTAAAATCAACACTTAAATTATGCTGAACAAATGCCTTTATTTTTAATATTTGCTCAGATTCTTTTTTAGATAGAACAATGCGCTTTTCTTCAATAAAGCGCATTCTATTTTCTTGGTTTTTTAAAATGTTATTTACCCGGACGCTAAGCTCATTAATATCAAAAGGTTTCGTAATATAATCGTTTACGCCATATTGCAGAACATTTACTTTAGTTTGTTGTTCTGTACGTGCTGTTAACATTATAACAGGCAACAATGGATGCTTCTCTTTAAGGTTTTTAATTAAAGTATAACCATCCATTTTAGGCATCATATAATCAGTTATAATCAAATCAAAATGTTGGGATTTTATTTTTTCTAAAGCCTCAATTCCATTGTTAGCAACCCAACAATTAAAGCCGAGTAACGTATCACATATAAATTTCTGCATTTCCAGATGGTCTTCAACAACCAAAATAGTTTTAGTATCTGTTCCGAATGTCTTATCTGTATGAAAAATGTTATTTACCTTATCTCGTTTAGAAGACGTTTCTAAAATGGAGTCTGCTATAGCTGTACAAGGAAATTTAACCGTAAACGTACTACCAAAATCCAATTTGCTTTCAACAGATATATGCCCTCCTGACAGCTCAATAATTTCTTTAGTAAAAGCCAAACCAATACCACTACCTCCAGACTTGTTAATACTGTTATTAACTTGGTAAAAACGATTAAAAATAAGGAGCTGATCGTTAGTGGCAATACCTATACCTTGATCTATAATTTGGATAATGGCACTGTGACTTACTACAGAAACAGTTATAATAACTGTTTTTGATGCATCAGTAAACTTTAACGCATTATTTAATAAATTACTTAAAGCGCGCTCAATAAAAAATACATCTATAAAAACAGACACATCCCGTTCCAGAGGAGTAAAAACCAAATAAATGCCCTTATTTTCAAAAGATATTTGATGAGTTTCATACAATCGCTTTAAGAGCGCGTTCAAGCTATGGTGTTTTGCATGCAGTTTAAGATGCCCTGTTTCCATTTTAGACAAGTCTAATACATCATCTACAATAGCCTTAATAACTTGAGTTTGTTTTTTTATGTTTAATGTATTAACACTATAACTTTTAGGCTGGTTTTCTATTTGCTCATTATACCCACTAATTAAAGTTAAGGGCGTTCGAATTTCGTGACTGATATTAGTAAAAAACTGCGCTTGAAATTTATTAATTTCTTCTACTTCTTTTTTACTTTCCAATAAAGCCTTTTCATTTTTTTGATTCAGTGTTTTAAAATAATACACTGTACCCGTAACAACAAAAAAGAATATAGATAAATGGGGTTCTGTAAAGTCTATATCTGAATTATTCAGGAACATATTTGGCAGTACAAAACCCAAATACGAGGCTATAAATACCCCCCTGTTAATCCATTTATTATCTACCAATATTAATACAGCTGAATATGGAAGTACCATATAAAATTCCATAAGTTTATTTTTAAACATAATTTGACTGAAAACAATACTATTTAAAAACAAGCCTGTTATAAATATGGTATATGCCAAGGTGTACTTGCGTTTTTTATGACATATAAATGCAGTAATCACTAAACAAAAAAAACTTAAGTGCAGATAAAATATAGGCCTTATAGGTAAATTGGTTAAGTACTTAAAAATAAAAAAAAGTGTTATACTTCCCCAGATCAAACAAAAAATATTAAATAGCTTGATTTTTTTTAGCTCTGGGCTTTCAGCATTATCAACAGCTCCGCTATTTATAATGTCTTCAACAATCTTTACAACCATTAATTTAAAAGGTGTTTTTAATGCTAAAATAAACATTTAGACTAGCTAAAAATCAATTTTGCGTTTTCTGAATCAATTTTGAATAATTATGAATCAATATTGCCATTTATTGGATAAATATTCACCAAAGAGGCTACTATTTTAGCCGCTCAATATTAACCTATAATAATCAAAATAAAATTTATGAAAACAAAACTACCATTCTCGATTTTCCCTCATTTACATTATAAAATAAAAAAAATAGCATTCATCACACTAACCTGTCTAACCTTTGGGGCTTTTGCTCAAACTTTAGAACAAGATATTAATCCAGGTGCAAGTAGCTCTTCGCCATCAGATTTAAAAGTTTTTGCAGGAGATTTATATTTTGAAGCGAATGATGGGACAAACGGTCAAGAACTTTGGAAGTACGATGGTACAACAGCTACTTTGGTACAAAATATTAATCCCACATCTCATTCTAGCCCTAGTGACTTTACCATAATTGGCAACATCCTTTACTTTACAGCAAATGATGGAACTAATGGTAGAGAGCTTTGGAAATATGACGGTACAACAACGACACTAATCGACATTAACCCAGGCTCTGGACACTCTGACCCTAAATATTTAACTGTTTTTAATTCCAAGCTTTATTTTGAGGCCAATAATGCCACTAGTGGCAGGGAGTTTTTTGAATATGATGGCACTACAGCTACCTTAATTCAAGATATTAACCCTGGCTCGGGAAATTCCAGCCCTAGATTCTTTACTGTTTTTAACTCTGAACTTTTTTTTACTGCGGATAATGGAACAAACGGATTTGAATTATGGAAATATGACGGAACCACAGCAGCAATGGTTGAAGATTTAAACCTGGTAAACGGCGGCGCAGGAAACTTCTTTCCTTATAATTTTACTATATATGCAGGTAATCTTTATTTTTCAGCTAATGGCACATATGATGGTCTTGAGCTTTGGAAATATGACGGTACATCTGCTACATTAGTTCAAGATATTAATCCAGGCTCTGGAAGTTCAAGCCCAGATGAACTAACTATTTTTAATTCTGAACTTTACTTTCGAGCAAGTGATGGAACTAATGGTTCAGAACTTTGGAAATATGATGGCACATCTGCTACATTAGTTCAAAATATTGCTTCAGCTGGAGACAGTTACCCTTCTGAACTTACTGTTTTTAATTCTGAGCTTTACTTTAGTGCATATAGTGATGGAAACGGAACGGAATTATGGAAATATGATGGAACCTCTGCAACCATGGTTGCAGATATTAATCCCGGAGCTAACGATTCTGATCCTGCCTATTTTACAGTGTTTGGTTCTAATCTTTATTTTGCAGCAGAACACGAAACTGATGGTTGGATTTTACACAAATACGATGGCACTACAGTTACTCCCCTAAATATATGCTCTAACCCTTCCGATTTTACAGTGTTTAATTCCAACCTATTCTTTAGTGCCACAAACGGAACAAATGGGAAAGAACTATGGAAAATAGACAATGCTTCGTTAGGAATTGAGAGTAATGAATTAAACCAAAATATTTCTATCTATCCTAATCCAGTAAATTCACACCTTCATATAAAAAGTGCTGATGCAGTTATCAAATCTATGCGTATTGCAGATGTATTAGGTAAAACTATCAATTTTAACTTAACTTCTAATAATACTATAGATGTATCAAATTTATCAAAAGGCATTTACTTTTTACAAGTACTTACCGATAAAGGAATAGTTAGCAAAAAGATTATTAAAGACTAATCTCTTTCGCACTTTAGATGGTGATAGTCCATTTAGTTCCAACGATTGGGTTTATTTAGATTGAACAGCCTTAACTTAACTATAACATTTTGACATATTATTACAGGTGTAGTTCCATGTCTTCTACCTGGCACATCAGGCATCTTATAAATGTATTATCCTTCTCTATAACCATCAAAGTCATAAAAAATTAAAAAGCCTTATAGCATATCAAATAAGAGTATTGGGATTATGGTACTCTTATTTGATATGGTTTTAACTCTAAAATTCGCTGTCATCACACACAAAAATGTTAAACAAACATCTTAAATCATTCATACAGGTTCTTTCCTAAATTAATTACCTTGGAGTTAGCTTGCGAGTCATTCATAAACAATAGGGATTAAAAATTTCGCAGCAAGCTTCGGAGCATTTAAATCTCGATTATCGAGTAAGAATTTATTAAATTTGACAAACGTGTCCCCTATTTTAGTTTAATAAACGTCTTAACTATATAAACTTTAAAAATATATAATTATGAAAGAATTTATGATGATTTTTCTTGGAGCAGATTACACCGAATTAGGGCTTTCCCCTGAAGAGCTTCAGGGCAGAATGGGTAAGTGGTTTGCATGGAATGATAAAATGACTCAAGCTGGTATCGTTAGCCATGGTAACGCATTAACCCCACAAATACGTCGTGTTGTGGGGGCAAACAGAACGGTAACCGATTTAACATCGGCAGAAGTTAAAGAAATTGTTGGTGGCTACTATATTGTTAAAGCCAATGGCTTTGATGATGTACAAAAAATTGCAGAAGACTATCCTGATTACGATTTAGGGGGTACTGTAGAAATTCGTGAAATTATGGTTTTTGACCAATAATCAATAATGGAACAAAAACTCATCGACCATCTTTTCCGCTATCACAGTGGAAAGATGGTTTCTGTATTGACCCGAATTTTTGGCCTTAAGCACCTTGATATTATTGAAGATGCTGTACAAGACACTTTTATAAAGGCAAGTATTAGCTGGCGAACCAAACAGCCCGACCATCCCGAAGCATGGCTAACTCAAGCAGCAAAAAACAGAGTTTTAGATATTTTCAGAAAACTAAAAACAGCAAAAAAAAACCTTCCAAATATCAATCAGGGAACGGACGCTATTGCCTTAAACGAGCTCTTTTTAGATTCTGAAATTGAAGATGCGCAATTACGTATGATTTTTACCGCTTGCCATCCTAAGCTAGATTCAAGAGACCGGATTTCTTTTGCCTTAAAAACCGTTTCTGGTTTTAGTATAAAGGAAATATCATCGGCCCTACTCACCAAAGAAGACACCATTAAAAAGCGACTCTTAAGAGCACGAAAAGCCATTAAAGAATCGCAATTAAAATTTAAAATCCCTCAAGGCAAATTACTTGCTCCTCGTTTAGAAAGCGTTATGGAAGTGTTATATCTAATCTTTAATGAAGGTTTTCATTCCAATAAGCGCGATATACTTATAAGAAAAGAATTGTGCGGAGAGGCCATGCGTTTAACTCAAATGCTTTTAAAAAATAAGCTTACCAGAACTCCCGAAGCTTATGCTTTATGTGCTTTAATGTGCTTTCATTCAGCGCGACTAGATACTAAAACCAATGCAGAAAACGAACTTTTAGATTTAAAAAACCAGGACAGAACTCAATGGTATTTTCCACTTATTAAATTAGGAAACACCATGATGAATAAAGCTGTAGCTGAACAAACTGAATTCTCTTGTTATCATTACGAAGCTGCAATTGCTGCAGAGCATTTACGAGCCAGAAGTTTTGAAGACACAAATTGGGATAAAATCCATTATTGGTACCAATGCTTAAACACTTTGCAGCCTATGCCTGTTCATGTATTAACCATGGCCGTAGTATGCATGCAAAACCAGAATTACAACATAGCTAAAACATATTTAGACGATATTAAGCCAGAAGACTTTGAACAGCGGAGTTATTTATATTACGGTGCTAAATCTGACTATTATGCCGCTATTAACCATATTGACAAGGCCCTTAAACATATTAATTTGGCTCTGAACACCGTAAGTAATCAATTAGAAAAAGAGTACTTATTAAAAAAGAAAACCATGCTTTTGAGTAAAAAAAATGGTTGAACTTTGTAAGTTTATAATCAAATACTTAGCCTAGTAATATAGATGAAGAAATACATAATGTTTTGGTTAATATTCTTAACTCTAATTTGTTGTAAATCCAATACAGAATCCAACAACAATTCAAGAACACCTTTAATTACTTTAATTGACTCTTTAAATTTAGATAAAACAGATTTAAAAATTTTAATTGACAAAAGTGATTATAAATTATATGTGGTATCAAATTCTAAAGTGATTAGAGCATATGAATCTGTATTTGGAACAAATCCAATTGATGACAAATTGATGGAGGGAGATAGATGCACTCCTGAGGGTCAATTTAAAGTAAGAGCTCTATATCCGCATAAAGCCTGGTCTAAATTTATATGGATTAATTACCCTACAGACGATTCATGGAAAAAACATAAGAAAGCTAAACTAGAAAATCGTATAAGCCAAAATGCTAAAATTGGCGGGGAGATAGGAATTCATGGTGTTCCAAATAATAGTTCTAATGTAATTTCTGAGAAACAAAATTGGACCTGGGGCTGTATTTCATTATCTAATGATGATATAAATGACCTATACGAAGTCGTTTATAAAAATATGAGTATTGAAATTATCAAATAAAAAAACTATAAATTCATGATATCAAAAAAAGCACTCTTAATAATTGATATGCAAAAAGGGTCTTTCACACCAAAAACACCTCGATTTGATACAACTGGTGTTGTAAGCAGAATTAATGCACTTGCCAAACAATTTAGAGAAACAGGGTTACCGGTTATTTTTATTCAGCATGATGGTACTGCCATGAATGAATTTATACCTAATACTAACGAGTGGGAATTATTAGATGATTTAAAAAAGGCGCCTACTGATGTCTTTATAAATAAGTATGCTAATGATGTTTTTTATAAATCTCAGGTTCAGCAAACTCTTATTGAATTGAACATTGATGAATTGTATATTACGGGTTGTGCTACCGATTTTTGTGTAGAATCTACCATACAATCAGCTATAACTAAAGATTATAACATTACTATTGTTGAAGACGGGCATACTACGGGTGATAGACCTAACCTTAATGCAAAAAAAGTAATTGATCATTATAACTGGGTTTGGCAAAATATGATTCCTACTAAAGGAAAGATTGTAGTAAAGCCTTTTGCCGAACTAATGGTGTAATTTAAAATGCAATTATTCAATAATAATTTTTTTATTAACCCTCCCTTTAATCGTATTTAGTTTTACAATATAAGCCCCAGTATTAACCTCAATCTTCCTTGATGCTTTGTTTGAAGTATAGTCTATAAACTTTATGCTTTGCCCTATTATATTATATAATGTAACATCTAAAACAGCATCGTAATCTATTCCTATTATTTTTAATTCAGATATCGATTTATCATAATAAACAGAAACATTATTTATTATTCCAAGATCGTCAACAGATAAAGATTGTGATTTGAATACTAAAGAAAATCTATCGTTATAAGTACCTGCATCTAAATATATTTCTAAAGGGTTATGATTTATTAAAAAAGTTTCGCCTGTAGTATTATCTTTTATATAGAGCATTTTATTTGTACTTAAGTTTTCAACACCATCCAACTTAATTCTTGCTATACCAGAATTTTTAATGAGTATGCCTAAAGGGAACTCTTGAGTGTCATCAAAATCTCCAACACCTTGAATAACAAACTTTCCTTTGTTAAAAGTCCAATACATATCTTCTTCAGCCACATCAATCATAAAAGCATCATATCCTAAATCGAACTTATTAGAAGCATTTACATCCTTTCCTATAACTATTTGTCTGTGATATCCCATTGGAGAATCAAACATTAATCGAATTCTGGGAGTATCATCTTTATGCGCATTATTTGTAATACTGTTTTTCACTCCTGAAGGTTTTAAAAACGATGATGTTGAGCCATCTTCGGCAGCAAAAACACGTTGACTATTTTTAAATACAATATTTCCTCCATCAACAATATCTACAGGCACCCCATTTTCATCATCAAACCCATCTAATGCCGTACTAACAAAAAAGCCTTGATTAACCGGAATATATTGTCCGGGTATTTTCGACCCACTGGTTAGATTGTTATTAATTCTTGCATCATTAGCTATGGCAACGGCGCCTCCTGTTAAATTTCTTGTGGCATAACCACCAACATAACCTTGTAATTCGTGGGTATTCTCTTCTCCAAAATGATCCCAAAAATATAAAGCTCCATTAAAGATAGTTCCTGTGGTATTATTTCCGCCATCGGCAACACTCATATGATCTAAAATAAACTCTGTAGCATCAATAGCCGATGGATACGGATTTCCTATTAAACGATCAACATCGCCTGATGGGTTTTGAGCAGTTACATTTTTATTTAATGCTAACGTTATATCTCCATTATTTGGCAGACCTTTAAATACATAGTTTTGCTGGTCTGTAATTGCAACGGCTCCGGAGGTACCTTTCATAGTAAAACCTTCTCCTGTATTTAATGATGTCGCTTCGTTAATACTTTCCCAGGAATTATAATCATCTTCAGGGCCATAAAATCTATATAACCAGTATGAACTAATTTCTTTTGCAGTACCTGGTGGTGGTGGCGGTCCTCCTCCAGTATTTTGAGCTACAATAAAATCTAATGCTTGATACGCATCGGTGTCTGTTCCATCGTTTAAAACCCCAGCTATAGTATAATTGGCATTTGTTGATGAAACCCCTGTACCTCTTGTGCTTGTATTCCCAGTTATTGGACCAACAGAGGATGACCAGTAATTATAATTATACCCATTTGCAGTTCCCTGCTGGTCTCTTTCTAAAAAGCCCCCGCTATCGGCATCTATAACGCTACCATCACTTTGAATTAATTGAGATTCTCCTTTCAAATCTATAGTCCCATCTAATTCTAAATAATGTGATATGGTTAAGGCTTGCCCCGAATTTGTTTCATCTTGAGCATCAATTGGATCTGCTATTGTTAAAATTCCAGCAGTTTGAATTAAACCTAATAATGATATATCGCGGTCTCCAGATGTAATATCATGTGAAATTTCAGCAATATTCCAATCCATCATGGTAGTACCATCTAAACTTAGCGAATTTGGTGTCATTTGATCCGCACTATTACTCCAAGTCGCACCAGCATCCCAGGCTCCGTTAGCTACCGACACATAAGGCAAAGGTGTGGTTTGATCATCTATTATCGTTTTTGTTTTATTTAAATATTTTAATCGTAAAAAGAAGCGATCGTCCGTCAACCCTTCCACTGTCGAGCCATAAAAAGAATTAAAATCGTAATACACTCTTAAATTACTCCATGGTATATTATCTATCTCATTACTTGCCGATGCCTGAGGTAAAATTTTACCATCTACATAATCTGTACCGGCAACATCAAATCGTTCAATTTCCTGATTCATTAAATAACGTATCTGGTCTTGACTTAATGCTAAATCCCAAACGTAAACCTCATCAATCTCTCCCAGCAAAGGATTTATAATATTGTTTTTATCAATATATACTGCACCTATGGCATAATTATTAAAATTTGGAGAGGGGTGTACAATATCTTGTACTGATTTATCTAAAACCCCATCAACATACATTAAAATAGTACCACTATGGTATACAAATGTAGTATGATGCCATTTGCCATCATCTACATCTACATTCGATGTGTATTTTGGTGTTACAGCATCGTCTATAAATACCTCAATATTACCTGTAGTATTTAATCTAATTTGTAATTTTTCACCTTTAGCCATAACAGTTCTATTGCTAGCATTTGCAGCACATTTAATCCAGGCTGAAATTGTAAAGTTATCTACATTTAAATTGAGGCTAAACTCACCAACCAAGTAATCGCCAGAAGCTATACTTATCGAATGATTTTCTGCTAAATTTGAAGTTTTTCCGAATGTAAAATACTTGGTTCCATCAAAATCGTACCAGGTTTGAAGGTTTACGCCTCCATCTTCAGATCTTAGTGGTATAACATCAATAATATCTCCGTTTGCAAAACCGGGATTATCAGCAACAATTAAAGCATACTCTTCGGTAGCAAGCTTTGAAAAACTACTGAATGCGGCTGAGGGAATAGATATATAAACGGTTTCAACATCTCCATTTACATTTTCATTAGATTCTACAATCTTCCATATTCTATCAATACGTGTTAAGGCTGTAGTAACTCCAGAAGCTATTGTTACCGTATTTGTACCAGAACCAGAAAAAGCGGCATTATTGTTTCCCCATACTAAAAAATCTCCATCTTTTTTAAATTCATTAGGATTAGCACTGTTAGTAGCAAAAAGCCCTCCTAAACCAATACAAACCTCGTTAAGCAGATTTATGGTTTTTGATTGTTTTTGATTTAAATCTGAAATCGAATCTCTGCCAATACCTGCAACATGGTAATTATAACCAGAGTTAGCAGTAACATCCCAAACCTTAGTATCAAAGGAATTAATATAATCTTTTTGTACCTCAGTAGAAGCTCCTAAGGTAATGCCATATTTAACAGCTAAATATGATTCTACCTTCTGTCTGTCTGTATCAGATAATCTTTCAGAGAATGTAAAAACCTCAGCAACACGACCATTTAAGCTGCCTTGAATATCAAAATTTCTACCTATCCAATAATCACTTCCCGATATATTTGTAAAAGCAACATCTGAAACATTAGATGTTGTTAATACATTTGAGTTATAAAGTATATCTTGTTTAGTTGGTGATACAGCGGCATTATTTCTAACATTAATTATTCCTGCATTAGAATAAGATGAGTTAATTTCTGCGTCTCCATTAAAACTACTACTTCCCCCTACATCTTGATTATAAGATAAGGTTTCATTAGTAAACTCTGTTGAGTAATTACCAAAGCCAATTCCTGTTATGTCTCCTGCACTCCCTGAATCTATCCCTGCAAAAATGGTGTTTCTGGACGAAGCACTAGTCATTGTAGCATCTGGCATCATAACAATAAAAACATCATGATTGTAAAAACCACTTATTGGTGTATCGTTATTATACATATACTGTTCTGTGGCTCCCCCATCATTTTCAAACTTTACTACGGGATTATAGTTAATATTATCTGCCGCTGTATCTAAATAAGTAGGTTCTTTACCAGATACAGTATTGGCGTCTTTTCCGTTAGTTCCTAAATCTAACCAGCTGGTTAGGTTAGAACCTGAGGTAACAATTCCTCTTGTAGATTTTAACCATAATTTAAAACTGGCAGTAATACCTCCAGGGCCAGGTATATTTTCATTAAACATTTCTGCAGATACATTTAATAAAAAAGGACTCGTATCTGGGTCGTTAGTATTTATACTAATAGTTGCCGATTGGGTTCCGGTTCCGGCAACAGGACCTACAAAAGTTACATCTAAATAAATTCCAAAAAAGGAAGGCAAACCTACAAACGGTATCCCTTGAGGTGAAGCTGTTGTAAAATCTGTATTATTACTTGTCGCCGATGTTATATTCATAGGGCAGTTACCAATATTTGCAATTAGAAATCTTCTTGTTACCGTTGCACCTTCATCAACGACGCCAAAAAACGTGCCGTTGGTATCTGTAGTCGTGGCATTATTATAAGCAATATCGGCTAACGGATCTCCTCCTAAAACATATACCTCCGGAGAAGAATTAACCTGTAATGTAAATGTAAAATCTGATTGATTTTTGATTTTAACCGTAACCAATGTACTTGTACTTACACAACTTGGGCTTATATTTTCTATCTCAAAATCTAAATATTTTCTACCTCCTCTACATCCATTAGGTTTTATATTTCTTTTAGGATTATTGGGGCTAATATCAAAGTCTGTCGTATTAGATATATCAATATCTAGAATTTTTAGATTTTTACAGTTAGATCCCTCAATATTGGTTATTGTGAAATCTAAGGCATTACCTGCATTAATGGTAATAGTAGAGCCTTGGGTGACTACCGACCCTCCAATAACTTCAAGCTGCATCACCTGAGCATTGCCAGCAAAACAAATAATAAAAAATAAAAACAGAAAATAATTAGCAGGGTATTTGAGGCTAGAGAGTCTTCTCATATTAAAACGTTTTAGGGCGTTAAAATTTTAAATGAGAGACTAACGTTTTTACAAACAACGCTAAACAAATCTAATAAAATTCACACAAAAATCAAAAAACACTTAAGAATAAAGAGTTTTAACTGATTATTTTTCAATTTAATTCAATATAAGTTTTATTTTATTTAACATTGTTTTTTATATGAATTTATTATATTTCTGTATGAAAAAGAGCATACTACTTTTAATCGTTTTAATTCCTATCTTTTCTTTTACCCAGGCCAAAAAGCTTTACAGAAAAGCGATTAAAGCTACAAATCCAAAAGATAAAATAGAGTTATTTACACAAGTAATAAAGCTAGAACCCAAGAATTTTGACGCTTATTTTCAGCGAGGTATTGCAAAAAATGATTTAGGTGATTATTATGGAGCCATGATGGATTATTCAAAAATAATTATTTATAAACCTGATGCCGACTCTTATTACAATAGAGGTAATTCAAAATACAGCCTACAAGATTATATAGGTGCTAAACAGGATTATGAAGACGCTTTAAAACTTGACCCTCAGTTTACTGAGGCTCGATATAATTTAGCCTGTACTAAGTATTTCTTAGATGACTATATAGGTTCTATTGTAGATTTAAGTAATATTATTGAGGCCGTTCCAACAGAATCTAAAGCCTACACACAAAGAGCAAATGCGCTTTTAGCTCTAAAAAAATATAAATTGGCATTACAAGATTTTTCGATGGCTGTTTTAATTAATCCAAATACAGATACCTATTATAATAGAGGTATAACCCACTTAAATATTAACTATTATAAGCAGGCTAAAAAAGATTTTGACAAATCGTTAAGTTTAGATACTAAAAACCTTTCAGCATATTTTTTTAGAGGTACTGCTCATTTACTTTTAGGAAAATACAAAAAGGCAATTTCTGATTTTACAACTACTTTAAAATATAATGCACTAGATTATGAGGCCATTTTAGGGCTAGCATTAACTTATTACAAGATGAACGACTTAAAAAATGCTAAATTAAACTTAAAAAAAGCCCGAACTATGCTACAGCCTGAGCGCAAAAAAGACAGTTCAATTAAATTATTTGCTGATACGTATTGGTATCAAAATCAATTTTACTTTTTCAAGCAAAATTTTGAAGCGTTAAGTAAGATTTGATAGGCCACAAATTTTTAAAATTAAAACCCAAGAATTTTACCTTAAATTTGAAAGCCTTAAAATAGTTTCTTCTTTTCTATATCTAGAAACATTTACTGTACTACCATCTTTCATTAGAATATAACCACCATCTTTTTTTACAAAAGATTTTACATGCATACTATTAATTAAGTGTGATTTATGGGTGCGTATAAATTGATAAGATTCCAACAAATCGCTCCATTCTTTTAGTGTTCGAGATACTAAAATTGATTTTCCATTAGTTAAAAAAAAATATGTATAATTATTTTCTCCTTTGCATCTTATGATATCATTTACAGAAACAAAAAACAATTCATCAGCAGTAGAAAGCGCAAGTTTTTGTGGAGTATTGGGGTTACTTAAATTTTGAAGTAATTGCTTTAATCTTTCATTTTCTTTTTTTTGCTTAACAATTTGTGTCACTTTTTCAAACGCCAAAACCAATTCTGAAACTGATACAGGTTTCATCAAATAATCTAATGCACAAGATTTAATAGCTTGTAAGACATATTGATTATAAGCCGTAACAAAAATAACTTCAAAATCAACATTCCCATGAGACTCTAAAAGGTCAAACCCATTTTTGTCAGGCATTTCAATATCTAAAAATACTAAATCGGGGCTGTATTTAGAAATCATTTCTAGACCCTGTTTTGCTGAGTTTGCTAATCCAAGTATATTTGCGTTTGGACAATGTTCAACTAAAAGTAATTTTAAATTATCTAAGTTATGCTGTTCATCATCAATTATTATACAATTAATTGCCATAAGTCTTAATATTTTAGAGGCGTTTGTATTTCAACTAAAGTTCCCGTTTCAACTTTAGAAACCTCAGATAAATCTGTAAGCACAATTTTTGCATTAGTATTATGATTTTCGTTAATCAACTCTATACGATCTTCAGCTAACTTATGACCATAATGTGTTTTTTTAACACTTATATTTTTTTTTGCCTTTGAAGCTTTTATGCCTATACCATTATCTTTTATAAAACAATGTAAATAATAGCCTCGTTTTTTAAATTCAATATTCAGCTTCTTATCTTTTCTATTACCATTAAGCCCATGGATAATAGCATTCTCTACAAAAGGCTGAATTAGCATAGCTGGAATTTCTATTTGGCGTGTATCAATTTCTGGATCAACTTTCAAACTATAATCAAATTTAAATCTTAAATTTTCTAATTCTAGATACCTTTTAATTGATTCAACTTCATCAAATAGTGATACTAAACCTTTTTCTGACCTGTCTAATGTTAGCCGCATTAATTGTGAAAACTCAGTTAAATAATGACTTGCTTGTACGTTCTCTTTTTTATTAATTAAGTTTTGAATGGCGCTTAACGCATTAAACAAAAAATGCGGGTTCATTTGAGACCGGATACTCTTTAATTGCATTTCTACAATTTTATGCTTTAACTGCTCTTTTCTTTTAATAACTCTTAATCTCCACCTGACAAACAAATAGCCTAATGTTAAAATAAAAACAACTAGCAAACTTATAAACCAAATAGAATATTTATGAAAAATAGTTTCTTTAAAAAACCTTTGGTTTGATAAACCTAAGGCTTCAATAACCTTTTCTCCTTTGAAGTTTTTTACATCTAACAAATAATAATTCCCGCTTTTATATAGTATCAGATTATATCCGTTATCTTTTGTTTTAATAATATAATCACAAACAAAAACCTCGTCTTTGTACAAAATAAGGTCATCATACATGATACTAATTATACTTTCTGTAGATAGCCAATTTCCTAATAAAGAATCTGGGATTAGTTTAATTTCGCCAATATTTTTAACAAGATCTAAACCTTTTCTGTTGTAATAAAAATACATTTGCTTATTATCGTTGTTTATATAAACCTTAAAAACATTGGTTTGATTTTCATTAACACATGTTATATCTATTTTTATATTATCATCTGTATTGATATATTTATAATACCATATTTCACCTTCAACAACCAAATAGTCTTTAGTAATAACCAGACTAACTTGTCTTGTTTCTTCATCTAACCATGTTCCAAAAAGTTGTGAAGGTAAATCTTCTGGCAATAAGTCCTTTTCTTGACCTATAATATTTAAGGATAAAAAGATTGTAATAAAAAATATTATTATTCTTAAATTCAAATCCTTTTTTTTATATCTCCTTAAATTAATCTTTATCCTTTATAAAATATCCTAAAGAAATATCCTTAGAATTAAAAATATAGTTTTCACCTTTCTTACTAGCCAAACTTACTACAAACATACCGTCCTTATATAAAACAAAAAACCAATATGAGTCATCAGGGTTTCTTGACCCTCCAACATGATCAATTGGCAAGCCCTTAAAATCGTCATCATCAGATCCAAACTTACAAAACCCGTCAGATATTTTTAATTTCACTTCTTCATTAGACCAATTAGACCAATTCCCTTTTAAAAATACGGGTGTTTTATCTTTCACATTCCCTTTTGTAAAAGTTAGTAGTCTATCAGTACGTATTGTTAAGCTATCACCGCTTAATTTTAGAACTTCTAGTTTATCAGTAACTTTTCTATTAGTAAACTTTATTTGGTAATTAGAATTATCTAATATTTTTATGTCCTCATAATACCAAACTTGTACAGCATTTATTATATAATCTGGGGTAATAATCATCATTAATGTACCATATTTATCATACCAATTTCCGAAAATTTCTTTCGGCAAATCTTTTGCCATTAATGATTCTTGATTGCTCACATGATTTGAAGCCAAAGCCAATTTAGAATTACTCCTTACTATTTGTTTTGTTTGACAGCTTACAGAAAAACAAAATGCTAAAATTAAAAATGATAATGTGCTTTTTTTCATAATTTTATGTTTTAACCAAATATAATATCATTGCAGCACTAAAATTATACTAAATGAGTATGTGGCATAGACAAATTAGTATTTAACCTAAAAAAACAAGAATTACGTTTTTACAAATATTCTAACCTCTATATTTTAAAGGCAAGTGCACTAGCTTTTTAGTTTCGAAAAAATCTTCAGTATAATAATTAGATAAATTATAAATAGTAGCTGTTTTATAATCTTTGAGTTCTTCACTTAAATCGCCACCTTTTAAATACAAAATGCCATTTTTTAAATCGTGATTTTGCTTTTTAGCAATTTTACCTTTTACCCAATGCACAAATGTTGGCATTGCTGCAACAGCACGACTTATAATAAAATCATAAGTATTGTCAATATCTTCAACACGACTATGTGTCGTTTTAACATTGGTTAAGCCCAAACCTTCAACAACCTCATTAACTACTTTTAATTTTTTAGCAATACTGTCAACCAAATGAAAAGAACATTCTGGGAACAGAATAGCCAACGGAACACCAGGAAACCCTCCACCAGTACCAACATCTAAAAGTTTAGTTCCCTTTTTAAATTGAATTAATTTTGCTATTGCCAAAGCGTGTAATACATGGCGCAAATAAAGCTCGTCAATATCTTTGCGTGATACCACATTAATCTTTAAGTTCCAATCTTTATATAACGATTCAAGTTGTTCAAACTTATGTATTTGGTCTTCGGTAAGATTTGGAAAGTATTTTAGAATCAGTTGCATCTATGTTAAATTTTCAACAAAAATATACTTTTTATATGCATATTTTTACAAAAAAACGTTATTACTTAAGTTCGTTTATACCTATCTTTGTCGCGTATTGGTATGAGCTAAAAATAAGTATAGCATATTTAAAATTAATGGCATGACTAAACAAACCCTTTCTTTCTCTAGAAAAGACTCGACAAAGTTTTTTAAAACACTTAATAAACGTGTAAACGACTATTTTAAGGAAAACAATGTAAAACGTACTGGAAACTGGAAATTGTATTTAAAGGCAATTGTAATGTTTTCTTTATTAATAGTGCCTGTAGTTTTAATTTTGACTATTAATTTACCTGCCTGGGCACAAATTGTTTTTATGATGATTGTTGGTGTTGGTATGGCTGGTGTTGGCATGAATGTGATGCACGATGCTAATCATGGATCTTTTTCCAGCAAGAAATGGGTTAACAAACTCATGGGTAGTAGTATTTATATTTTAGCAGGAAACGACTATAATTGGAAAGTTCAACACAATGTTTTGCACCATACATACACCAATATTCAAGGACATGATGAAGATATTGATGCCGGAAGAATAATTCGTTTTTCTAAACATACAAAGTGGCTTAAAATTCATAAATATCAAAAATATTATGCCTTCTTTTTATATGGTTTATTAACTGTGAATTGGGCAATTACTACAGATTTTATCCAATCGTATCAATACCTTAAAAGAAAATTAGCCTATGGCAAGTTCCCTAACCCAGCAACACAATGGACCAAGTTAATCATTGGCAAAATAGTGTATTATGCAATATGGATAGTTTTACCAATATCTTTAGGTTTTGCATGGTGGCAAGTGTTAATTGGGTTTTTAGTTATGCACTATACTGCTGGTATCATTTTAAGTGTTATTTTTCAATTGGCACATGTAATGCCTAATACCGAAATGCCTTTACCAGACGAAAATGGCAACATGAAAAATACTTGGGCTATCCATCAATTGTTTACAACTTCAAATTTTTCGCCTAAAAGCTGGTTAGTAGAATTTTATACCGGTGGGTTAAACAGACAAGTTGAGCATCATTTATTTGCCAATATAAGTCATATTCATTACAGAAAAATAGCAAAAATAGTTAAAGAAACTGCTAAAGAATTTAGCTTACCATATAATGAATACAATACCTTTTGGAAAGCCGTTTCAGAGCATTACAATCAATTAAAAGTACTAGGGCAAAAACCTAGTTTAGCTTAAACTTCATATTTACCTATAAACAAATAACCTAACATGAGTTTACTTTCAGAGAGAATTTTAAACATGTCTACCTCTGCTACTTTAGCCATGGCTGCTAAAGCAAGAGAACTAAGAGGAGAAGGAAAAGATATTATTGGTTTAAGCCTTGGCGAACCAGATTTTAACACTCCAGATTTTATTAAAGAAGCCGCAATTCAAGCTATTAATGATGGCTACAATTCTTATACACCTGTTGATGGGTATGTTGAACTAAAGGAGGCTATTATTACAAAATTTAAACGCGATAATGATTTAACATATACTTTGCCACAAATAGTAGTTTCTACTGGAGCAAAGCAATGTTTAGCTAACGTAGCGGCTGTTATGCTAAATGCTGGTGATGAAGTCATTTTACCTTGTCCGTATTGGGTAAGTTACTCTGATATTGTGAAACTAAATGATGGTGTTCCAGTAGAAGTAAAAACTACTATTGATACTGATTTTAAAATGACGGCTACTCAACTTGAAGCTGCTATTACACCAAAAACTAAAATGATTTGGTTTAGCTCGCCTTGTAATCCAAGTGGTTCTATTTATAGCAAAGAAGAGCTAAGAGCTTTAGCCGATGTTTTGGTTAATCATCCCAATATTTATGTTGTTTCTGATGAAATTTACGAACATATAAACTATGTAGGTGGTCATGCAAGTATGGCACAGTTTGATGATATGTACGATCGCACAATTACAGTAAATGGTGTATCAAAAAGCGTTTGCCATGACTGGATGGCGTGTAGGTTATATTGGTGCTCCAGAAAAAATTGCTCGTGCCTGTAACAAAATGCAAGGTCAGATTACTAGTGGCACAAACTGTATTGCGCAACGTGCTGTAATTACAGCACTAAACGAATCGCCCAGTCGAGTACAGTATATGATTGATGAATTTAAAGTACGTCGTGACTTAGTTTTAAGTTTATTAAATGATATTGAAGGCTTTAAAACTAATACGCCAGAGGGGGCCTTTTATGTATTCCCTGATGTTTCTTATTATTTCGGGAAAACACTAAAAGGTAAAACCATAAACAATGCTACCGATTTTTCTTTGTATTTATTAGAAGAAGCTTTGGTTGCAACTGTAACAGGTGATGCTTTTGGAAACCCTAACTGCATTCGAATTTCTTATGCAGCTTCACAAGAGCAAATTATTGAAGCTATAAAACGTATTAAAGAAGCGGTTAAATAAGCTTGCTCTATATATGATATTAAAAGCCACTAGTATAAATTAGTGGCTTTTTTAATGTATTAGGTAAATCAAAATTGAGATCACAGTTAGCATTACTAAACAAAACACAAATACTTGCCGGTTTCTAATTTTTCTATGCTCTTGCTTTAAGCTTGCTCTAATTTTTTCAAGCTGTTCGGGAGTCGTCTTTTTAAATTTAAACTGCTGACTTTCAGACCAATCAAAACTACCGGGTGTTTTTCTAAATCTTCTACTTTTATCAAGCATTATTGATTTATTGTTCTTAATCGTCCTCAAAAAAGATTCACCAAATGGCATAAAAATAGAATTAGTTATACAACACAAATAAAATTATTACAGCTATAAATACTCCAAATACTATGAATAGCTTTATCCTTTGAGTTCTATTCTGCTTAAGAATTCTTTTCCTAATTTCGCTTAATTGTTCAGGGGTAGCCTTAGGGAAATCAGCTAATTTAGCATTAGAGTAACGACCAGACAATCCACTTTTTTCTCTTCTTTTTGAGATAAGATTTCTATTATTCTTTAAAGAATTATTTGCTGCCATCATCGCCCCTTCTCCACCCATGATTTCTAATATTTAAAAAGACATTATTGATAAATAAATTAATACTCTATAAGCCACCGCTTGATAGATTCAATTGGTAATATAAAAGCCTATTCTTGAGATTAGTTCAAAAGATCATCAGTTAACAATCGTAAAAAGCTGCTTTATATATATGTAGTGAATCCCATAAAAATGTTACATTTTAAGGGCTATCTGTATCCATTTTATACAAACTCTAAACAAAAAAACCATCAATTCAAAAATTGATGGTTTAAATCGAAATGTTTTGTTTAATGAGTGGTAATTAATCTAAGCCCTTAATGCCATCAAAAAACAATATACAAATGAATACAATTTATTGATTTTTGCATTGTGGTTTTACCACATATTTTTCTTACATTAACAGTATACGAAAAAACAATCTATACTTTTGCACCCCCCAACCATTAAAAATGATGACCCTTGTAGCAAAAAACTAATTGTTCATGAACCAAAATGGCATTAAACTCTTAATTGTTGAAGATCATAATATTATTGCTCGTGCATATGAAAACATTTTGAATGACATCCCTAATGTTAGCTTTAATATTTTGTTTGCAAAAAACTGTGATGAAGCGATAGAAAAAATACAGCGCATAAAAAACTCAAATAGTCCTTTTAGACCTCCAGCTTCCAATATCGAAAAATGAGCGCTTTGTTTCTGGTGAAGATATTGGTCTTTTAATCAGAAAGGAGCATCCCGAAACTAAAATACTTGTTTTAACCTCTATAACTGACCAGATAAGGATTGTAAATATTATAAAGGAGATTAACCCGGAAGGGTTTATGATTAAATCGGATATTGATTCTACAGATTTAAAAATTGCAATAAATAAAGTTTTAAACGGGCAAAAATATTACAGCAAAACTATAAAAGGTTATCAAAACGAAACTGTTATAAACGGTATAACAATAGATAATTTTGACAGACAAATTCTATATCATTTATCTATGGGTGAAAAAACCAAAGATCTAGCAAAATATATTCCCCTATCAACTCGAGCCATCGAAGTAAGAAAAACAAAGCTAAAGACATTACTAGGAGACAAAAATGATGATAATTTTAATTTGGTAAAAAGTGCTAAAAAAAATGGAATTATTTAAGCTAAAACTTAAACGTTATAATCAATAACTTTAATTTTTAAACTTAAACAACCAAGTAATTAATTTGAGAAGTGGGTTTATCAAATTAAAAAATATTAAAGCCAGATTATTAAAACACCAAATCTGGCCTTTTATACTGAGAAAAATTAAGAATATATTACTATAAATATCAGGGCAAAAGCTGATATTTTTAAAACAGTTCCAATGCTAGAAGTAAATTGATATTGGCATCTTTTTAAATACTGTCTCCTGCCAAATAGAGATCGTGAAGTAGTGTGCTTTAAATTCTTTTTCACAAGACTTTTGTATTTAGAATTTAATAAGCCTTTAGGTTTGATTAATTTTTCAACTCCCCTAGGTTCTGGTTCTAAATCTTCTACTTTTAATACTAATTCCATGTTGTTATTTTTTAATTGGTTTACATATACTAGACGCATAACCAATTAAAATGTTACATTGTATCGTTTTGTAAAAGACCAAAAATCAAACACAAAAATAGTTCTAGTATTTATAAATACTAGCAAATATTAAATATGGCACACAAAAAAAATTATAAAAACCTAGTACTTTCTTGCTAGTCTTTTTTCTCTTCTATACTCATAAACAGACAAAATTCCTGCTAAAACAAAAAGCAATATCGCTTTAAAATAATCATCGATTGCCACTATTAAATCCATATTAACAATCAATGTCACCATAACCATTGTTATAATTACTACCTTCTTCAATTCTTTATTTTTTTATAAGTTAAGCTATTCTTAAGATGATTACAATATTCATCAATATTTATACCAAAGCATGTCTCATTTCATAAAAACTAGCTTCAGTAATTAAATTTGCGGTTAGATTTAGGTATATATAATAGTATATGTTACATCGTACTATATTATTAAAACGAATTAAATAAAAATTAATTGCAAAAAAGGTAATATTATTTCTACCTATTACGCCAAAAGAAAGGGGTAAATAAAATAAGTACTGTAAAGAGCTCTAATCGCCCAATAAGCATTAAAAAACTACACCACCATTTACCAATATCCGGAAGGTTTGCATAGTTGTTTACAGGTCCAAAGTCTCCTAAAGCGGGTCCAACATTCCCTAAACTCGATGCCGCTAAGCCTATGGCAGACTGAAAATCGATTTCCATCATAGAAAATCCCAAAGCTCCAATAATAAAGGAAAGCATATATAAGATAAAAAATGCTAACACATTAAACACTATATCTCCCGATATAGACCTTTTATTATAACGCACAGGAACTATAGCATTAGGGTGTAATGTACGTTTAAACTCTAAAAAGCCGTTTTTAATTAATATTAAGTGCCTTACTACTTTTACACCTCCGGATGTGCTGCCAGCCGACCCGCCTAAAAACATAAGTCCGAAAAACAACACCACTAAAAACGGCGTCCACATAGTAAAATCTGCTGTTACAAAACCAGTAGTAGTAATTACTGATAACACTTGAAACAATCCATGTCTAAATGCACTTTCGGCCTCCCCCCAAACCATAGGATGGTTTATCGTTGAAGCTGTAATATCTGCTCTAAAATAAATAACACATGCAGCTATAACAGTAAAAACTACAATGAATTTGAAATAAAGTTTGAACTCTTCGTCGTGTATTATTTTCTGAACTTTTCCTTTAAATGCAAAATAGCTCAATACAAAATTAGTACCAGCCAAAAACATAAATATTATGATGATATACTGAATAACAGGTTCATTATTCCAATAAGCTACACTTGCATTTTTTGTTGAAAATCCACCTGTTGACAAAGTACACAATGCATGATTAATCGCATCAAAAAAAGACATCCCTGCAACTTGCAATAAAATTGTTTCTGCAGCAGTATATCCAAAATAAATTAACCACAAACGTTTTGCTGTGTCGGTTATTCTTGGATGTAATTTATCTGCACTTGGGCCTGGGGCTTCGGCAGCAAATAATTGCATTCCTCCTATTCCTAGTAACGGCAAAATGGCAATAGCAAGCACAATAATGCCCATACCTCCAATCCAATGTGTTAAACTACGCCAAAACAACACCCCTTTGGGCACAGCCTCAATATCGTTTAAGATACTTGCTCCTGTTGTTGTAAAGCCAGACATCGTTTCAAAAAAAGCATTAGTAAAACTAGGAATGCTTCCCGTAAAAACATAAGGCAAAGTACCGGCCAATGCCATTATAATCCAGCCAAAAGTTACCACAATGTAACCTTCTCGTTTATTCATTTCTTTTTGATGACGCCTTGTTAATAGCATTATCAAAACACCTATTATTAATGTTACGATACCAGCTAAGAATAATTGGAGTGTAACCCCATCCTTATATATTAAACTAATAAGTGCAGATAGTAATACAAAACCCCCATTAAATAATAAGAGTAGTCCAAAAAAGTGAAAAATTATTTTATAATTGAGCTTCATTAAATCGCAGTATTAAAGAAATAATTTTTCTACACCTTTAATAGACTTTAGTAAACTACAAACCACTAAACGGTCTCCTTCTTGGATTTTAAAATCCCCTAAAGCTATTAAACCTACTCCATTTCTAATGACACCACCAATAATTGCAGATCTGGGAAAATCAATATCTTTTATAACTTTATTACATATTACTGATGTGGCTTTAACTTCAAATTCTAACAACTCTGCATTCATGTTATTCAATTTGGTCATAGCTACAACTTCCCCTTTGCGTATGTATCTAAAAATATTATTTGCAGCAAGTAACTTTTTATTTATTAGCGTGTCGATACCTATGGATTGGGATAATTCGAAATAATCCATGTTTTCAACTAAGGCAATAGATTTTTTAACACCCTTAGATTTGGCCACTAAACAGGACATAATATTGGTCTCAGAATTATCGCCTACAGCAATAAAAGCATCCATATCGCTTATACTTTCTTCATTTAAAATATCAACATTTCTACTCATCACTATTTATTACCAGAACATTTGGTAAGGCATCAGCAATATCAAAAGCACGTTCTTTACTTTTTTCTAAAAGTTTTACTTTAAAGCCTTTTTTACTCAAATTCTCTTGCTGATTTAAAGCCTATTTGAGTGCCGCCAAGAATCATAACATTCTTTATTTCTGTATTTTCCTTGCCTGTAAGCTTACAAAGCTCATCAGCGCCACCTTCAGATGTAATAAACACAACATTATCACCTTCTTTAAACAAAGTATCACCTCTTGGAATAATAGTAAATTGTGTTCCTGCCCGTTGAATAGCAATAGGAACAAAGTGAATTTCCGGAAAAATCTTGGCTGCTTGCTTTACCTTTTTCCCTACAAAAGAGGCTTCTTTAGATAAAGTTAAACCTGCCATAGTAAGTGCCCCTTCTTCAAACTCATAATTATCGTTAAATGAAGATGGCTTTAGAGATAATTCAATCTCAGAAGCTGCTAAAGCTTCTGGCGAAATAAGTTCGTCAATTCCAAATTTAGTAAACCCAACCTCATCTTTATGGTTTATAAATTCGGTATTAGATATTCTTGCAATGGTGCGTTTAGAGCCTAACTGCTTTGCCAAAACACAAACCGTAATATTAGTTGTTTCGGAAGCCGTTACACCAATTAACAGATCGCTGGTATTAACACGTGCTTCCTTTAAAATAGAAATTGATGTAGCATCACCCTTAATAACTTTTATATCCAAATGTGTGTCGGCGTAGGCAAGACTTTCTTTATTTGTGTCTATTAAAGTAATCTCTTGAGATTCGTAAGACAATAATTTTGCTAAATGAAATCCAACTTCACCAGCTCCAGCAATAATTATTTTCATTATTTATATATCATAAAAAGTACAACAAATATAGCATAAAATAAATATTGCTACCTCACTAATAGTCAATATAATATTTACATACCTATTGCATAATGCTTCTATAAAAGTTTATCTTTGCTCAAAATTTTACAGATTTGTCAAAAATAAAGCCATATAAGGATAGTACATTAGGAAAAAAAGAACAGGTTACCAAAATGTTTGATACCATTTCTGGTGATTACGATGGATTAAATCGGGTGATTTCTTTTGGAATTGATGTAAAGTGGCGAAAAAAAGTAGTGAAATTGGTTAAAGAAAAGCAACCAAAAACTATTTTAGATATCGCCACTGGAACCGGAGATTTAGCTATCAACCTTGCAGAAACCAATGCTACAAAAATTGTTGGCTTAGATATTAGCAGTGGTATGCTGGACATTGGTAAAGAAAAAATTAAAAAGAAAGGTTTAGAGCATAACATTGAGATGGTTTTAGGGGATTCTGAAAACATGCCCTTTGGCGATAATACTTTTGATGCTATTACCGTAGCTTTTGGGGTACGTAATTTTGAAACTTTAGAAAATGGATTAAAAGAAATTCTAAGGGTTTTAAAACCTAACGGTATTTTTGTCATTTTAGAAACCTCAATGCCAAATAAAACACCATATAAACAAGGCTATAATTTTTACACAAAAAACATTTTACCTGCTATTGGCAGAATGTTTTCTAAAGATAGAAGTGCCTATAAATACCTATGCGAATCGGCATCAACTTTTCCTTATGGCGAAGCATTAAACAATATTTTACGCAAAATTGGGTTTATTAATGTTGAAGATTTTCCGCAAACCTTTGGAGTAGCGACAATCTATACAGCATCAAAACAATAAAAATGAGGCACCTTTTTCTGTTATTCGCATTTCTTTTAGTAGTTCAAACTTCTAATGCACAATTATTTAAAAAAGAAAAAGTGACTTATGATGCAAATCAAGGCAGAGGCACTACAGATAATAATTTATTGCGTTGGGGCTATTTTTTAGGCATAAATAATTACGATTTTAATTTTGATTACAATGAAGATTTACGCGATATTTATGTAAAAAGAAGCCCTGGTTTTAGTGTTGGATTAATTGGTAATTTACGTATAAATAAGTTTATTGATTTACGCTTAGAACCTGGTTTATTAATTACAACCCGGGAGTTGTATTATGGCCAAACATATTTTGAAGGCTTTCCTGATTTAAATAACTCCGATTTAAAAAGAGAAGTAAAATCTACTTACATTCATGTACCTTTATTAGTAAAGCTTTCTACTAAACGAATTAATAATTTTAAACCTTTTATTGTTGGTGGCGTTTCAACAGCATTAAACCTTTCTAGTAACGAAACCAACCCAAACGATAACAGCAATGGGCAGTTTAGAACCAAGAAAAATATGCTGTTTTACGAAATTGGTTTTGGTATAGATTTGTATTTATACAATTTTAAATTTACGCCTTCTATACGCGGGCTTTTTGCTATTAATGATGAGCTAATAAGAGATGTAGACCCCAATAGCCCATGGACAAGCAATATAGCAAGTATGAAAACACGAGGTGTATTTATTAATTTTACGTTTCAATAAGTGTTAGTTGTAAAGTTAAAAAACAATTAAATGGCTTTATAACCTAACAATCAACTTCGTCTAAATTCACTTAATAATATCGCTGTTGCTGTTGCTACATTTAAACTTTCTGTAACTTGTAAATCGCCAAATCTTGGTATTGAGATTTTTTCAGTTATGGTTTCCTCAACAGATTTTGAAATACCATTGGCTTCATTACCCATAACTAAAATTCCAGATTTTGGCAATGGCTTTGTATAAACAGTTTCACCTTCCATAAAAGCTCCAAATACAGGAACTTCTACCTTTTTCAAAAATGCAACTAAATCAACATAATTAATATTAACTCTAGTTATAGAACCCATAGTAGCTTGAATAACTTTTGGATTAAAACAGTCAACCGTTTCTTTACTACAAATCAAATCTTTAATCCCGAACCAATCACAAAGTCTAATAATAGTGCCTAAGTTTCCCGGGTCTCTAACTGCATCAAGTGCTACAATTAACCCATTAGTATTTACAGGTTTTGGCGTTGGTATTTTAAAAAACTGCCAGCGCTTTATTTGGAGTAGTTAAAAAACTAATGCGTTTTAAATCGGCTTGAGAAATTAAAATTTCATCTTTGGCATCAATATTGAAAGGTTCAGTCGTATATAATGCTTGAAGTATTAATTTAGATTGTAATAGTTCTTTTATTGTTTTTACCCCTTCAACAACAAAAAAACCATGTTGCAATCTATATTTTTTTTGCTTTAAACGCGTTATTAATTTTATCTGGCTTTTAGAGAGCATTAAATCTTTTTAATATTATTCATTTTAATTTTATAAAGAAATGAAAAAAATATTTATAAGGTTAAATTACACTTAAATTATTTAGGTGTTTTTCTGAGGAAATAATGTATTTTTGAGTCCATAACAAGTATTCATTAGTATTTATTTTAATTAAAGCCAACCTGTAAACTCGTAACTTGAATTAAATATCATTTCATTTGCAAAAACAACACTTAAAAATACTACTACTAATAGGTATTACTGGATATTTAACATCTTGTGATACTGTAAAAAGAGTTGCGGAAAATGAACACTTACTTGTAAAGAATACGATACTAGTAAACAATAAAAAGAATAATACAGAAACCATAACAGACCTAATACATCAAAAGCCAAACAGCAAATTGCCATTGATTGGTAATTTAAGGCTTAATATATATAATTTAGCACGCCCTAATAGGGATTCTATTTTTGAAGCTTGGCTGGATAAAAATCCTAAAAGAAGAACCCGCCTAAAAAAAGCATATTCTCAAAAGCAAGTAGACAAACTTAAGGCCTCTGCTCTTGGATTTAACAATTGGCTAAAAAAGACGGGGGAAGCTCCAGTGATTGTAGATGAAGAAAAAACGAAAAAGACCAAAACTCGATTAGAAAATTATTACAAAGCTAGCGGTTGGTTTGATCGTGAAGTATCATACAGTATCAATAAGAGTGAAAATAAGCGTGCCAATATTGAATATAAGATTAACACAGGCAGTCCCTATATTATAGATTCAATATATACTAGCATAAATTCCTCATTATTAGATTCTCTTTATGAGGCTTCAAAAAGAGAAAGTTTTATTATCAAAGAAAACCAGTATACTGATTTTGATTTGATTAATGAGCGTAAAAGATTAGCTCAGAAATTCAGAAACTCTGGTTTATTTCATTTTTCTCAGGATTATATTGAGTTTGGTGTTATTCACGACAATCAAAAAAAACTTGTTGATGTGGATATCATGATTAAAAACAGAGCTATTAGAGATCAAGATTCAACAATTCGAAGGCCTTTTAAAGTATATAAAATAAAAGCGGTAAACCTATATACCGATTACACCTTTGAAAATAATGACAAATCCCCTAAAGAATCTATCACATATAATGGCTATAATTTGTATGGTTACAATAAAATAAGATATAAGCCTAAAGCATTAACCGATGCTGTTTTTATAAACCCAGGTTCAATTTTTAGGGATATTGACAGAACCCGCTCTTACAGGCACATAAGTGAGTTGCGCACATTTAAATATCCAGACATTAAATACGATACAGTACCCGGAATAGATAACGAACTTATCGCCAATATATATCTAACACCTTTAAAAAAATTCGGCTTAGGTTTTAGTGCCGAAGTCTCTAAAAGTAACATTCAAGATGTTGGATTTTCATTAAACCCATCTTTACTAATAAGAAATATTTTTAGAGGTGCAGAAACTTTTGAAATTTCGGCCATCGGATCCATTGGCGCTTCTGATGATGCAGCTAATAACCGTGATCAGTTTTTTGATATTAATGAGTTTGGAGTAGATTTAAAACTTACATTTCCTAGGGTTATTTTCTCCTTTTAATACAGAAAGATTAATCCCAAAATACATGTCTCCTACAACCAGAATTAGTTTATCAGCCACAAGTCAAACCAATATAGGTTTAGACAAACAAACTTTTACCGGTACATTTAACTATAAATGGAACCCAAACGCCATAGTAACGAACAGGCTTGATTTATTTAATGTACAGTATGTTAGAAACTTAAATATTGGTAATTATTTTGACGTTTACCAAAACTCGTATAAAACACTAAATGATATTTCTAAAACTATAGATTATAATAATGGAATTGATTTAGTTGCACCAGAGCAAACCGATGCTTTTCTAAGTGATGTTCTAAACAATAGTACATCATTAACCCCTACAGACGATGACTACAAAACGGTATCGGCAATTAACGAGCGTAAAAACAGATTAACTGAAAACAACTTAATTTTCTCATCAAGCTTCAGTTTTACCCAAGATAAACGGCAAAATTTATTTGACGAAGATTTTTCTATATTTCGGTTTAAGCTAGAAGCAGCTGGCAATTTACTTGCAAACACTTCAAAGCTTTTAGGGCTTAATAAAAATGCTGATGATCGCTACGAGCTATTTAATGTCGCTTATTCTCAATATATAAAAACCGAGTTTGATTATGTAAAACACTGGGATTTGGGACGAAAGAATGTTTTAGCAATGCGTGGCTTTTTTGGTATTGCTATTCCTTACGGAAATTCAACAAGTATTCCGTTTTCTAAAAGCTTCTTTGCCGGAGGTGCAAACGATAATCGCGCCTGGGCTGCTTATAGCTTAGGTCCGGGAAGCTCTGAAACAATTAACGAATTTAACGAAGCCAATTTAAAACTCGCCTTTAGCGTAGAGCAACGCTTTAATATCTTTGAAAATTTAAATGGTGCTGTATTTATAGACACCGGTAACATTTGGAATGTTTTTGACGATGTTGAAGACGACAATGCTACTTTCACCAAGTTTAACTCCTTAAAAGATATTGCTATAGGTTCTGGTTTTGGTTTTCGATACGATTTTAGCTTTTTTGTTTTCCGCTTCGATATAGGCTTTAAAACTTATGATCCTTTTTACAGAGACCAAAATAGGTGGTTTAATGATTACAACTTTGGTAACGCTGTATATAATATTGGCATAAATTATCCTTTTTAGTTAATAAAATTCTATTACTATCATTAAACCATACAGATTTAAACAAACACGGTAAACTAATTTTAATTCCAGTTAAAACTATAACGTTTTAGTTTCATTTAAACAGTTTCATCCTATAAAAGCAGCCCTATTTATTTAAAAATTGATTACTTTTGAAACCTACTAATTTTTAATCAATTAAATAAAAAATGGGACATAATATAAAACCAGGTGTTGCAACGGGTAAAGAAGTTCAAGCTATTTTTAACCATGCAAAAGCTAATAATTATGCACTTCCTGCTGTTAACGTTATTGGTTCAGATACTATAAATGGTGTTTTAGAAACTGCGAGAGATTTAAACGCTCCTGTAATTATTCAATTTTCAAATGGTGGCGCACAATTTAATGCTGGCAAAGGATTAAGTAACGATGGACAAAAAGCTGCTATTGCTGGTGCCGTTGCCGGAGCTAAACATGTACATACATTATCTGAAGCCTATGGTGTTCCCGTAATTTTACATACCGATCATTGTGCTAAAAAACTTTTGCCCTGGATAGATGGTTTACTAGAGGCCAGTGAAACACATTTTGCTGAAACCGGTAAATCTCTATTTAGTTCGCATATGATTGACCTTTCGGAAGAACCAATTGAAGAAAATATCGAAATATGCAAAACCTATTTAGAAAGAATGTCTAAAATGGGCATGACTTTAGAAATTGAATTGGGTATTACAGGTGGTGAAGAAGATGGCGTTGATAATAGTGATGTAGATGATTCTAAACTGTACACACAACCAGAAGAAGTAGCTTATGCTTACGAAGAGTTAAGCAAAGTGAGTTCACAGTTTACCATTGCAGCAGCATTTGGTAATGTACATGGTGTTTACAAACCAGGAAATGTTAAATTAACACCAAAAATCTTAAAGAATTCTCAGGAATATATCTCAGAAAAATATGGTGTTGAGCACAATCACATCGATTTTGTATTTCACGGTGGTTCTGGTTCTACTGTAGAAGAAATTCGTGAAGGCATTAGCTACGGTGTAATTAAAATGAATATTGATACCGATTTGCAATATGCATTTATGAGTGGAATTCGCGATTATATGGGTGATAAAGCTGAATATTTAAAAGCGCAGATAGGAAATCCTGATGGTGATGATGTTCCTAATAAAAAGTTTTACGACCCTCGTGTTTGGCTACGCGAAGGCGAAAAAACATTTGTAACCCGCTTAAAAAAGGCCTTTGAAGATTTAAATAATGTAAATACTTTATAGTAAGTAGTTTTACTACAAATACTAATAAAAAAGACTCTGCTTAACACAGGGTCTTTTTTATATATTCAACTATAAAGCAATTAATTACATATAAAAAAGCAATAAAATCTTTATGGCATTACCCCAAAATTAAAAAAAGGCTTAATTTTGTCGTTGGGCGTTTCGTTAAATCCTTTTACAAAAAATAAAAGGATATAACTACAATCCTTAAATGCAATTGTGATTCCTGTGCAGGCAGAAATCTCATTATGCAAACTAAATTTTAAAAGATTCTCTGCTATTAAGAGAATGTAAAAACGTAAATCATATGTCTTGGTTTAAAAGAAAAGATAAAGGAATACAAACTAGTACTCAAGAAAAAAAAGACACACCTAAAGGCTTATGGTATAAGTCTCCAACTGGTAAAATAGTAGACACTAAAGAGTTAGAACAAAACTTTTATGTAAGTCCAGAAGATGGTTACCATGTTAGAATAGGTAGCAAGGAATACTTTGAAATTCTTTTTGATGATAATAAATTTAAAGAACTAGATGCTAATTTAGAATCTAAAGACCCTTTAAAGTTTGTTGACACAAAAAAATATCCAGAGCGCCTTAAAGCTGCTCAAGATAAAACTAAGTTAAAAGATGCCGTACGTAGTGCTGTTGGAAAATCAAAAGGAAAAGATTTAGTTATTTCCTGTATGGATTTTGCGTTTATAGGAGGTTCTATGGGTAGTGTTGTGGGTGAAAAAATTGCACGAGCAGCAGATTATGCTTTAAAGAAAAAACTGCCTTTTATGATTATATCAAAGTCTGGAGGAGCTCGTATGATGGAAGCTGCATTATCTCTAATGCAATTGGCAAAAACATCTGTGAAGCTAGCACAGTTAGCAGAAGAAGGTATCCCGTACATCTCATTATGTACAGACCCAACTACAGGCGGAACAACAGCTTCTTTTGCTATGTTAGGCGATATTAATATCGCAGAACCTGGAGCTTTAATAGGCTTTGCAGGACCTCGTATTGTAAGAGACACTACCGGAAAAGAATTGCCGGAAGGTTTTCAAACTTCAGAGTTCTTGTTAGAACATGGCTTTTTAGATTTTATTACACATCGACAAGAACTAAAAAATAAGGTCAATCAATACATTGATTTAATAACAAATCAGCCTTTAAGAGCATAATAAAAAGGGAGCAAAAACAGCTCCCTTTTTATTTTTGTTAATTAATTCGTAAATCATTAAAAATTACTATATTTGCCGCTCGAAAGAAAGGCTTTCGTGTACATAAAAATCATTTACAATAATATTAGCATGTATTTAGACAAAAAAGCAAAAGAGAAACTCTTTAAAAAGCACGGTAAAAATGCAAAAGACACAGGTTCTGCAGAAGGGCAAATTGCATTATTTACAGAAAGGATTAACCACTTAACTGAACACTTAAAAAAGAATCGTAAAGATTTTAATACCGAGCGTTCATTAGTAAAACTAGTAGGAAAGCGTCGCGCTTTACTAGATTACTTAACTAAGAAAGATATTTTAAGATATCGTGCTATAGTAAAAGAATTAGGATTAAGAAAATAATTTAAAGAGGCTTCACAGCCTCTTTTTTGTTTTAAATATAACTCTTGCAAGAGTTTAAATTGCACATTATGATTAAGCAGATCCTGATACAAGTTCAGGATAAATAGTTTTTCATTGGTCACACACACAACTACACACAACAACACAACGACCATTGTTTAATTAGAATTAAAAAAATTTATGATTCCAAAAGTTTTTAAAGAGGTCATAGACCTAGGTGATGGTAGAGAAATTTCTATCGAAACCGGAAAATTAGCAAAACAAGCTCATGGTAGTGTTGTTGTGCAATCTGGAAAATGTATGTTGTTATGTACAGTTGTTTCCAACTACAAACAAGCAGATGTAGACTTTTTACCATTAACGGTAGACTACAGAGAAAAATTTGCTGCTGCAGGCCGTTATCCGGGAGGTTTCTTTAAAAGAGAAGCCAGACCAAGTGATGGTGAAGTTTTAACTATGCGTCTTGTAGACCGGGTATTAAGACCATTATTCCCAAAAGATTATCATTCTGAAACACAGGTAATGATTCAATTAATGTCTCATGATCCTGAAGTTATGCCAGATGCTATGGCAGGTTTAGCAGCTTCTGCAGCTATTCAGTTATCAGATTTCCCATTTGAATGTCCAATTTCTGAAGTAAGAGTTGGCCGTATTAATGGTGAATTAATTATCAATCCTTCTTTTGCACAATTAGAAGCGTCTGATATCGATATGGTTATCGGTGCATCTGCCGACTCTGTTATGATGGTTGAAGGTGAAATGGATGAGATTTCTGAAGAAGAAATGACTGAAGCTATCAAATTTGCTCACGAGGCTATAAAAGTACAATGTGCTGCTCAGGTAGCATTAGCTGAAGCATTTGGTAAGAAAGAAACCCGTGAATATGAGCCAGAAAGAGCAGATGAAGATTTAGCACAAAAAATTCATGATATGGCATACGATAAAGTGTATGCTGTAGCTAAAGCAGGTTCTGCTAAACATGAAAGAAGTGCTGCCTTTGGAGAAATTAAAGAAGAAATTATTGCAAGTTTTACAGAAGAAGAGCAAGAAGATTTTGGTGGATTAATTTCTAAATATTACTCTAAAGCTGAAAAAGCAGCTGTTAGAGATTTAACACTAAATGAAGGTTTACGTTTAGATGGACGTAAAACTACAGATATTAGACCCATTTGGTGTGAGGTTGATTATTTACCATCTACACACGGTTCTTCAATCTTTACACGTGGGGAAACACAAGCCTTAGCTACTGTTACTTTAGGTACCAGCAGAGAAGCAAACCAAATAGATATGCCATCCTACGAAGGTGAAGAGCGTTTCTATTTACACTATAATTTCCCACCATTTTCTACAGGTGAAGCCAGACCTATTCGTGGCACATCTCGTCGGGAAGTAGGACATGGTAATTTAGCACAACGTGCCTTAAAAGGGATGGTTCCTGAAGATTGCCCATATACAGTACGCGTAGTTTCTGAGATTTTAGAATCTAACGGTTCGTCTTCAATGGCAACCGTTTGTGCCGGAACAATGGCCATGATGGATGCCGGTGTGCAATTAAAGAAACCTGTTTCTGGTATTGCTATGGGTTTAATCTCTGATGCCGATTCTGGAAAATATGCGGTTCTTTCTGATATTTTAGGCGATGAAGATCACTTAGGAGATATGGACTTTAAAGTAACAGGTACTGCTGATGGTATTACGGCTTGCCAAATGGATATTAAAGTAAAAGGGCTGAGTTACGAAATTCTTGTAAATGCTTTAAAACAAGCTCGTGATGGACGCTTACATATCTTAGGTAAAATAACTGATACTATTGAAACACCTAATGCCGAAGTTAAGGAACATGCCCCTACAATGGTTACAAGACGTATACCTAATGAGTTTATTGGAGCACTAATTGGTCCTGGCGGAAAAGTAATTCAAGAATTACAAAAAGAAACTGAAACTACCATCGTAATTAATGAAGATCCTGTTACTGAAGAAGGTATAGTTGAGGTTTTAGGCGTGGGCAGCAAAGGTATTGATGCTGTTATAGCAAAAATAGATGCTTTAATGTTTAAGCCTGAAGTTGGTAGCGTTTATGAAGTAAAAGTTATTAAAATGCTTGATTTTGGTGCCGTTGTAGAGTATGTTGAAGCGCCTGGAAATGAAGTATTATTACACGTAAGTGAACTAGCCTGGGAACGTACTGAAAATGTTTCAGATGTTGTAAATATGGGAGATGTTTTTGATGTGAAGTACTTTGGCATTGACCCAAGAACGCGCAAAGAGAAAGTATCTCGTAAAGCTATTTTACCAAAACCTGAAGGTTATGTTGCAAGACCACCAAGAGATAATAATAATCGTGGTGGACGTGATAACAGAGGTAGAGACAATCGTGGACGAGACAATCGTAACAGAGACAATCGTAGAGACGACAGAAAACCTAGAGAAGATAAGAAAGAGGATTAATTCTAATCCTTAAAACTATCAAAACCCGTCACAAGTTTAAAACTTTGACGGGTTTTTTATTTATACAGCTATATCTTATTCCACTGCAAAAGTAGGCCTATGGCATATATGTTATTTATAGAATTAATATTTGTTTGAAATTGCAGCCCAATTGAAAACTGTTTACCCGCTTTAAACCTAAGCTTACATACTAAAGGCAGTCCCATTTTGATAGTTCTTTTTGAATGGTGACCACCAGCTTTAAACGAAAAATAACCTAATCCCAAATGGGCATCAATAAAAACGGTTTTATTAAGCGCAAGCTCTCTACCATATAAGACATTAACTTGTTCAAAACTATCACCACAACTCAAAACACAAACCTCTGAACCAGCTGTTCCCGAAACAGTAAAAATGTGTTCTTTATTATACAGAAAGCTAACATCTCCAGAAAACACTAAACCTCCAACTTCAAAATCTGAATAAAATCCTAAGGGAGAAAATGAAAAAGATTTATATTCAAATCTATCGCTTTGACTATTTTTCTGAGAATAACATACAAATGCAGTTATAGCAAACAGTAATAAAATAAATTTGCTCATGTTAAAAAAAATTTGCTCGTACTCTTTTTATAATATTTTTAATTGATTTTCAATGTTTTTAGGTTTTACATAGAAATTTCATCATTTATATACACTGGATTAATCTTTTCATTTAATTCTTTATCAATTAATTCGATATAATCTAGACTAATACTTTTAGCAAAATTAGAGCCTTGACCCAATTCATTAAACAAATACCTAACTTTATCATAATCTTTATTTAGCACAAAATCTGGATTAAAATATTGAACACCTATATACAAATTAGGATTATTTGGATGCATAAGACGTTCTCCCGTTGGCTTCTCTGATAAATTTGTTGCAACAATTTCAACTTCAATTTCAACTTTTAAAATAGAATTGTTTCTAATACTTAAATCCACTTCTAATTCCTCAAAACCAAAAGACCTAACCAATCCAGGTATTTTAATTTGTTCATCTAGAAAAGAAGATTTATACCACTCTAAAAAAGGCTTTTGAATGATAACTTCTACACTATCATTTATTGAGATTTTCATTGTCACATTGCCCACTAATGATGCAGCATAAGATATATTGCTAAATTCTTTACTACCTCCTGGCTCATATACTTCAAACTGCAACCCACCTTCAGTTGGAATAGATATTTTACTTTTAATTTCATAATCCCTTTCGTTTCCTAAAAAAGAATCAATTTTAAAAGAGTGACATATTTTTGCAGAAGCCCTATGGCTAAATAAATATTCTGGTTCTGTAATAATAAAATTAGGAGCAGAGTTAATAATAGTATTTAATTTGCCCATTCCTAACCCTAAATGAAAATTACCCATCCTATCTGCACGACTTGAACTAATGGGATAAATTAAATTTGACACATTCTCAAGATCTTCATTCTCATAAGAATTTGGTTTTGCTTTATCAAATCTACTTTTCACTATACTAAAAGTGCTAATATCTGAAAAAGGAGAGTCAATACAATCCTCCTTTTTTCCTTTAAATATTTTCCGATCCTTTTTTTTCATAATTTCTAGAATCGCTTTGTTTTTTTCTAAAAATTTAACCTCATTGGCGCTTAATTGATTGTATTTAACTCCATTTTTGTTCTTTAATTTTACATGTTCATTTTTCATAATTAATTGGTTTAAAATCACAAATCCTATTTATAACTAACAGATAAGCAATTGATTAGTTGCTCAAACTTAATTGCAAAAAGCGCTTCTACAATTAGGGAATTGTCTGAAAAATCAAATTATTTTTCTTATTTTTCACAAAAACCCATACTTTCCTGCTTGTAATTTTTTAAAAAATGCAAAATCAATTCATTGCTTATTTAAAAGCCAAAGCCCAAGACAATACATCGTTTGTAGAAGAAATAGCAAGTGTTTTAGATATTGGTTACGATGCTGCGTACCGCAGAATCAATTTAAAAACTTCGTTATCGCTTGAAGAAACTGTAAAACTTGCAAAACATTATAAGATTTCTTTAAACAAACTATTTGAAGTTGGTAGTCAAACCACAATATTAGCAGATTTATCGCCACCAATTCATAACAAAGAAGGATTAGAAATGTGGCTGAAACAATCATACAACAGTGTCTTTCCGCTAACAAAATTAAAAAGCGCCTCTATCATTTATTCCGCTAAAGACATCCCCCTTTTTCACACACTTAAAGACTCTTTTTTATCACGTTATAAAATGTATGTTTGGTTAAAAGATGTAGACCCGGAAATGACAAGAAATAAAGTTTCCTTTGATGATTTTATAAAAGATATACCCGAATCATTACTAGACCATGCTTTTAAATTAGGGGAAGTTTATAAAGACATTAACATTACTGAAATCTGGAACAATACAACTATTAATGGAACATTACAGCAAGTGCTTTACTATTTTGAAGCTGGGGTATTATCAAAAGAATTAGCTTTATTAATTTGTACTGATATTGAAGACGTTATAAGACATGTAGAAAAACAAGCAATTCAACAATCATTGATTGGTTCAAAAAACAAAGCTATTTACAATTTATATATTAATGATATACATACCATGAGCAACACCATAATGGTAAAGACACCTCATCAAAAAGTATTTTTCACACCATTTACTGTTATTAGCTATTTTAAAATAGAGCATCAACCAACCTGCGAGCTTATGCATGAGTTTTTTGAAAAACAAATGAGTATTTCTAAGCTACTGGTTAATGCAGGCGAAAAAGACCGCTCATTATTCTTTAATAGAATGCACCTAAAGATTAACAGATTAAGAGAGCGAATTATTATTGATGATGATGCTTTTGACTTTGAGTAAACATAATAATATGCCTCAGTATTTAAAAAGCCCTAATGTTTTTATAACGTGACTTTTTTTAAGAATTTGTGTCTAATAAAATGAACACTACTAAAATTATTATAATTTTTTGTAACATTTTTTAAAGTTTTTGCGTATAACTATAGAAGAAGGAAGAACAACCCCATAAAACAAAGAAGGAGCACATTACATGAGACAACTTAAAATTACGAAGCAGGTTACCAATAGAGAAACAGCTTCGTTAGATAAATATCTTCAAGAAATAGGAAAAGTTGACTTAATTACCGCAGACGAAGAAGTAGAATTAGCACAACGTATTAAAGCAGGCGATCAAATTGCGCTTGAAAAGTTAACGAAAGCTAATTTACGTTTCGTAGTATCGGTAGCTAAGCAATACCAAAATCAAGGACTTACCTTACCTGATTTAATTAATGAAGGTAATTTAGGGTTAATTAAAGCGGCGCAACGTTTTGATGAAACACGTGGTTTTAAATTTATATCTTATGCTGTTTGGTGGATTCGTCAATCGATTCTTCAAGCCTTGGCTGAACAATCACGTATTGTACGTTTACCGTTAAACAAAATTGGTTCTATTAACAAAATCAATAAAACATTTGCCTTTTTAGAGCAAAGCCACGAGCGCCCACCAAGCGCAGAAGAGATTGCTAAAGAGTTAGATATGACGATTAATGATGTTAAGGAGTCTATGAAAAACTCTGGACGTCATGTGAGTATGGATGCTCCGCTTGTTGAAGGTGAAGATTCTAACTTATACGATGTATTGAACTCTGGCGAATCGCCAAATCCTGATAAAGAGTTATTGCATGAATCTTTACGTACTGAAATTGAGCGTGCACTAGAAACTTTAACACCTCGTGAAGCTGATGTTATTCGTTTATACTTTGGTTTAGGAAACCAGCACCCAATGACTTTAGAGGAGATTGGTGAGACTTTCGATTTAACTCGTGAGCGTGTAAGACAAATTAAAGAAAAAGCTATTCGTAGATTAAAACATACGTCTAGAAGTAAAATATTAAAAACTTATTTAGGTTAGTAATTAAATTACGACTAAATTACGACAACAAACAGTTTCACATAACTGTTCGTTTTTTGATTGATGAAAGAACCCCCGGCTGATTACCGGGGGTTTGTTTTTTTATACTATTTTTGCAGCTAATAATTTATAACGATACTATGAGTCCTAAATTAATTGCTCCTTCAGTTTTAGCGGCAGATTTTGCCAACCTTCAACGGGATATAGAAATGGTTAATCAAAGTGAAGCTGATTGGTTTCATATAGATATTATGGATGGCGTTTTTGTTCCTAACATATCTTTTGGCATGCCTGTTTTACAAGCTATTGCTAAACATGCAAAAAAAACCATCGACGTGCATTTAATGATAGTAGACCCGGATCGGTATATTAAAACATTTGCTGAGTTAGGTAGCGATGTGCTTACCGTGCACTACGAAGCTTGTACACATTTACACCGTACACTTCAAGCTATCAAAGCCGAAGGTATGAAAGCAGGTGTAGCCCTAAACCCACATACCAATATTAACGTTTTGGAAGACACTATTAACGCTATAGATTTAGTATGCTTAATGAGTGTAAACCCAGGTTTTGGCGGTCAGAGCTTTATAGAAAACACTTATACTAAAGTACAGCAACTTAAAGCCTTAATTACTCGTAAAGGTGCTTCAACACTTATAGAAATTGACGGCGGCGTTACTGATAAAAATGCAAAAGCATTAACACAAGCCGGAGCTGATGTTTTAGTAGCTGGTAGCTATGTTTTTAAAAGCAGCAATCAACCAGAAACCATTAAAGGTTTAAAGGCCTTAGCAAATTCTTAAAACTGTTTTAATAAATATTTTATTAAATCTGTGGTAGTTACTATACCCACTAAAATGGAGTCGTCTACAACTGGAAGTGCATGAAATTCGTTTTCTGCTAAAATTTCGGCAACTTCTTTAATTGTAGTCTCACTCGTTACGTTTATTAAATTTTTTGTCATTACTTGCTCAATTGTAAACATATTATAAACTACAGAGTCTACATTATGTTCATCATTTGTAGCATCAGCAAAACTTATCCGTAACAAATCAGAATAACTTAACATCCCTATTATTGACTCTCCAGTTACTACTGGTATATGTCTAATATTATGTCTTTTAAAAAGCATTTCTGCTCGCTCTAAATCATCTGCTCTACTCAAAGCTATTACTTCTTTCGACATTATTTCTGAAACTGGAGTTCTTCTTTTCATGATATTCTGTTTTTAAATTCTATACTAAAAGTATAAATGAAAAACAGAAAAAAGTATGATAAAAATCATGCATTGAAGATATTTTAATGACCTTAAAATCCGGTTATATTAAAATTAAGCATTTGCTTTACTTTACCATAAACTTCTGGGAATTGTAATTTAAATTCTTTAGGGGTCTCTATAAAATTCTCAATTATAACTGCAACAAACTCAAACTGATTTGTGAAAGCGTATTTTCTAAAATAATTAGATGCCATTAAGCTATTTCTTAAATTTTCATTTCCCGATAATAACGTTGTTAGTTCTTTAAATGAATCGCTAAAAATTGTGGAACTCACATCGCGTTCTTTCATACTATTTATATGTATGGCATGAGTAAATTCGTGAATCCCTAAATTTAAATTATCATTTTCATTATTAAACCCTTCTTTAAAATCTTTCCAGGACAAAACCAACGCTTTCAATTTAGGGTTAAACTCTCCTTTATGATACGCATTATTGGTATTTGAATAAAATTTATTTGGATAAACAACTATTTTAGAAATGACACCTATATAAAAATCTCTAAATCCAAAAGTTAACATAACAGCTGTAGCCGAAACCAAAATTTTTATCTCATCGGTTATTCTATTTCCGTCTCTACCTATAAAGTCTTTGTCCTTAATAAAGGAGACCACGCGGTGTTCAAAATATTTCTTTTCTTTATCAGTTAGGTTTTTATAAAAAGAAAAGTGGTCTTGTAAAATGGCTCTTTGCGAAGTATTTAATTGTCTTAAAAAAACATAAAAATGGTTATATAATGGTTTTTTGTGTTTTAAAACATAGGCCATTTCAGTCATTTTAAAAGCGTAATGCAGAAACAACCAAGCCAAAGCTGCAAAAAGAATTCCTAATATAACTTTACTGCCTGATGAATAAGACTCATTAATAAATAAAAATAGAGTATTTACCATAAGCATTTTAAAAAGTTAAATTTACAAGGCTGTATTCATTATTAACTTTAAAACAAGTTTTTTATTATGAAAAAAAGCAAACATCCTTCTGTTTGCTTTAGTTTTGTGACCGCGGAGGGATTCGAACCCCCAACCCTCAGAGCCGAAATCTGATATTCTATCCAGTTGAACTACGCAGCCTTTATTTATTTTAAGATAATTTTTGTTTTACTATACTCGAAATAGTTTTTCCGTCTGCCTGTCCTGCTAATTCTTTACTAACAATCCCCATAACTTTACCCATATCTTTCATGCCTTGAGCCCCAATAGTATCAATAGTCATTACAACTACCTTTTCTATTTCTTCTTCACTTAAAGCCTCTGGTAAAAACTGAGCTATCACATCGGCTTCAGCAATTTCTGGTGCAGCTAAATCTTCACGTTTTTGTTCTAAAAAAATGGCAGCACTATCTCGACGTTGCTTTACTTGCTTCTGAAGTATCTTAAGCTCTTGCGCTTCAGTCAATTCTTCTTTTGCTCCACTTTCTGTTTGAGCTAATAAAATAGCCGATTTAACAGCCCGTAAAGCCGTTAAAGCAGTTTGATCTTTAGCCTTCATGGCGTTTTTTAAAGCCAGCATAACATCTTGTTGTAAACTCATATGATCTTTATTTTGATATGCGAAGATAAAAATAATTAAAAAGAAATACCCGAAAAGCTGAGGGTACTTTTCGGGCACATAAATAAGTAAGTTCCTGTATCTATTTTAATCTACATTATCATGTAAAAAAGAATTACTACTTCTTAATTGAATATCGTCATTATCATCTAAACCTATAGTTGTTCTAGACATATCCGTTTCAGAAGAATGTTTTGCATCTTCTAAATTTACGCCTTGACGTTTGTAAGCCGGGACTTTTTCAATATCGTCAATCTTAGCATTATTGAATTTATAATTAAACTCTTTCATTTTACGTCTACGTTCTTCAGCTCTTTCTTTCAATAGTTCTGAAATAGGGCTATTCATAGGGTCGGCTTCTTCTACCGAAGCCTCATCAACAACTTCTTCTTTTAAAACTTTCTTTTCAAAAACAATATCATTATCAATTTCTTCTACAACTTCGTTAGGCTCTGATACTTTTTTATTCATTGATGACTCTACCTCGGCATAATCATCTAATACATAACGCACATCCCCTTTTTCACTAGTTTCATTTACCGTAATAAGCTCTACATAGTCTTTAACAGGAATATCTTTAGTTTCTTCATCTAATTGATAAGATATAACATCCTCTTTATTCGAATCTTCTTCATGATCTGAAGATAATGGTAAATCGAAAGTTAATGTTATTTGCTGCTCTTCTTCAATATAATCTGAAATCACCTCAACATCTGTCATATCTTCAACATCATCAGACATTCTTGTTACGGGTTTGATTATAAAATCTTCTTCTTCAACAATATCAGCTTTAACTTCATCGTAAACCACATCTATGTTTTTAATGAGCTCTGATGTTGGAATTAGATTTATATCTTTTGCAAACATGTCAACATCGGCTTTAGCAGCTTCTTCTACAATTGCTCTTTTAGGTTGTTTTATTGGTTCCTCTTCAAGTTCTAAATCTAAAGTATGCCTAACTACCGGTGTTTCTTTTTTATCCTCCAATTCAACAATAGGCTCAATAATAACAGGTTCGGCTGCTTTTATATCAGCTTCTTCATCTTCACTTAAAGAATGTACTACTTTTTTGGTTTCAGTATTAGAAATTTCATCTTGTTGTTCTACATTAAACCCAGTAGCAATAATCGTAACTGCAATAGATTCTTCTAATGCTTCATCTTCTCCAACACCCATAATAATGTTTGCACCATGACCCGCTTCGGTTTGAATATGATCATTTATTTCTCCTATTTCATCAATGGTTATTTCATGAGATCCAGAAACAATAAGCAACAACACATTTTTAGCGCCTGTAATTTTATTATCATTTAATAAAGGCGAATCTAAAGCTTTACGAATAGCATCTTGCGCACGGTTTTGACCAGACGCTAGCGCAGAACCCATAATAGCTGTTCCGCTATTACTCAATACCGTTTTTGCATCTCGTAAATCAATGTTTTGCGTATAGTGATGTGTAATAACTTCGGCTATACCACGAGCAGCAGTTGATAGCACTTCATCTGCTTTAGAAAAACCAGCTTTAAAGCCAAGGTTTCCATAAACCTCTCGAAGTTTATTATTATTTATTACAATTAAAGAATCTACAACATCTCTTAACTTTTCAATGCCTTTTTGAGATTGTTCAATACGCATTTTTCCTTCAAAAGCAAAAGGCATGGTTACAATACCAACAGTTAGAATATCTAAATCCTTAGCCATTTTAGCAATTATTGGAGCTGCACCTGTTCCTGTACCGCCACCCATTCCTGCTGTTATAAATACCATTTTTGTGTTGGTATCTAGCATTGTTGAAATATCATCAAAACTTTCAACAGCAGATTGCTCGCCTATATCCGGGTTGGCTCCAGCGCCCAACCCTTCGGTTAAATTAACACCCAATTGGATTTTGTTAGGAACACCACTATTTTGAAGGGCTTGTGCATCTGTATTACAGATGTAAAAATCGACTCCTTTTATACCTTGTTGGAACATATGGTTAATGGCATTACTACCACCACCGCCAACACCAATAACTTTAATAACATTTGATTGATTTTTTGGCAAATCAAATGCGATGCTTTCGAATTCTTTTTTGCTGCTCATAAATTCTGTTTTACCGGGGTTTTATACTTTTATATTTTTAATTCAATGGTTTCTTCCTCAACGCCATCGGCTACTTTGTTAAAAATGTCCTTTGGGCATTTTTTACGCTAGTTCCTACTCTGCGTTATCTAAAAAATCTTTAACGCGCTCTGTCAACTTATCAAGAAACGAACGACGCTCTTTAACTGGTTTTTCTTTTACTTCTTCTTCTTGAAATTCTGTCTCTTCAACTTCTTTTTGTTGTTGCTCAACTTTTTTTCTTTCTTGGCGCTTTAAGCCATCTAAAACCAATCCAACAGCTGTTGCATACAAAGGGCTAGTAATGTCTTCGTCACTATCGCCAGCTAAATGCTCATTCGGATAACCGATTCTGGTATCCATTCCTGTAATATATTCAACTAATTGTTTTAAGTGCTTTAACTGGCTTCCTCCTCCTGTTAAAACAATACCTGCAATTAGTTTTTTCTTTTGCTCTTCGTGTCCGTAATTTTTAATCTCTACATAAACCTGTTCAACAATCTCAACAACACGTGCATGAATTATTTTTGAAAGATTTTTTAATGTGATTTCTTTGGGTTCTCTACCACGTAATCCAGGAATAGATACAATTTCATTGTCTTTATTTTCTCCTGGCCATGCTGAACCAAATTTTATCTTTAAAAGTTCGGCTTGCTTTTCTATAATAGAACAACCTTCCTTTATATCTTCAGTAATTACATTTCCTCCAAACGGTATAACTGCCGTATGGCGAATTATACCATCTCTAAAAATAGCTAAATCGGTAGTTCCTCCTCCTATATCAATTAATGCAACACCAGCTTCTTTTTCTTCTTGACTTAATACGGCGTTTGCTGAGGCCAGTGGCTCTAGCGTTATGCCTTCTAAATTTAATCCTGCACTTTGTACACACCGTCCAATGTTTCGGATAGAAGATACCTGCCCGACGACCACATGAAAATTAGCCTCTAGTCTACCGCCATACATACCTATAGGTTCTTTTATTTCGGCTTGTCCATCAACCTTATATTCTTGCGGCAATACATGAATTATTTCTTCTCCCGGGAGCATTACTAATTTATGAACTTGATTGATGAGTCTGTCAATATCTTCATCATCTATTACATGCTCAGAATTTGGTCTGGTAATATAATCGCTATGTTGCAGGCTACGTATATGCTGACCTGCAATACCAACGGTTACACCCATAATTTTCATATCTGCTGCAACTTCTGCCTCTTGAACAGCTTGTTGAATAGATTGAATCGTTTGCGTAATATTATTTACAACACCGCGATGCACTCCTAAACTTTTAGATTTACCAATGCCTAAAATCTCAACTTTGCCGTATTCGTTTTTACGACCAATCATGGCCACAATTTTTGTGGTTCCTATGTCTAATCCTACTGCTAAATTATGCTCCATGGTTTATATTTTGGTACACACTACTTGGTTTTCAAATTGCAAATTGACTTTACTATAATTATTAAGCGATTTCTCTTTTTGATTTTTTTGATAAAACGCTTTTAGATTATTAATTTTTTTATCTAAAAAATTAACATTACCTAATTGAACTAAAAATTTGCATTGCCTAAGCTTTAAGTATATTTTCTTATTAACGCTTTGATGAATTTCAATAACATTCTTTTTCAAGAAATCATCAGTGCTTATTTTACTTGCTACTTTATAGACATTTTTCAAATTATTTTTCTCGACATAACCGGTAACTAAGGGTACTCTAGCTGAATAATTATTAGACAATGGCATGTATAAACCTTCATCATCAATATAATAAGACGCATTTGTACTTACTCGTGCAATAGGTGTTTTTTGTTCTATTTCTGCATTAAGTGTACCATTTACAGCAACATACACTTCTGCAGTTTTTATCATTGGATTAGATTTTAGGGCATTTTCTAATTCATTCAAAACTAAAGTTTCTTTGGGTACATTTTTAACCCCTTTATAATTTTGTATTAACAATTTACTAACAGTCTCATTTGTAATAAAAAGGTTATCGTCTCCAATAAATTTCACATTGGGTTTGGTTATTACTCGCTTTCCATTTCTGTTTGAAGAAAAGGCAAACAAAAAGACGACCAAACTTAGTACAACAATCATTTTTATGTAATTCCAATTAGCTCGCAACACTTAATGCTTTTTTAATATGTTTTACTTCTTCTCCTATATCCCCTGCCCCAATTGTTAATATAATTTGAGCATTACTTTTTTCTATTTTCGAAATCACTTCATCTTTTCTAACTAACTGCTTATTGCCATTATTTATTTTCTCTAATAACCAATGCGATGTTACCCCTTTAATAGGAAGCTCTCTAGCTGGATAAATATCTAACAAAAGAACCTCATCAAATTGCGATAGGCTTTTTGCAAAGTCGTCAACAAAATCTCGGGTTCTTGTATACAGATGAGGCTGAAAAATCGCCAATACCTTTTTATTTGGATACATTTCTCTAACCGCTTGATGCACTGCATTAATTTCTTCTGGGTGATGCGCATAATCATCAATAAAAACTAAATCATCTGTTTTTATATGATACGTAAACCTTCTTTTAACCCCTTTGTAAGATGCTAAAGCTTTGGCGAGCTGCTGGTTAGGGCAACCATACTCTACAGCCATCGCCAAGGCTATTAATGCATTCGACAAATTATGTCTCCCAGGCAGGTTAAATTGTAAATTTTCTAACACTGTTTTTGGTGTTTTTAAATCAAAAACATAAGTGCCATTTTTTATTTTTATATTTTGAATTGTATAATCCGATCGATCTTCGATGCCATAAGTAATTCCCTGTAAAGGCAATCCGTTTTTTACAAACAGTTTTCCGTTAGGCTTGATTCGTTTTGCAAATGCTTTAAATGATTCGTGCAAAGCATCAGCTCCTCCATAAATATCTAGATGATCGGCATCCATAGATGTTATGCAAGCAAAGTTTGGTGATAATGCCAAAAACGATCTGTCAAACTCATCAGCTTCTACAACCGAAACCTCACTTCCTTTAAGGATTAAATTAGAGTTATAATTTTCGCTAATACCGCCTAAAAAAGCCGTTAATTCTACTCCACATTCATACATTAAATGCCCAAGAATACTTGTTGTAGTTGTTTTTCCATGTGTACCAGCGATAGCCAAACAAAAAGTATTTTCTGTTATTAACCCTAAAACTTTAGATCGTTTTAAGACCTGAAATCCATTAGTTTTAAAATAATTAAATTCTGTATGGTGTTCTGGAATAGCTGGAGTATAAACCACTAGGGTATTTTCAGGGTTTAAAAATTTACTATCTATATTGTTTAGCGAATCTTCAAAATGAATATCGATCCCCAAAGCAATCAACTCGTCAATAATGAGCGTTCGAGTTTTATCATATCCAGATACATTCCTATTATTAGCATTAAAATAGCGTGCTAAAGCACTCATACCTATGCCTCCAATACCAATAAAATAGATGTTATGTATCTTATTTAAATTCATTTATCCTTTAAGTAGTTCCTCTATTTCGTCTACTATTTCTTTTGTTGCATTAATCAATGCCAGTTTTTTTATATTTTCCCCCAACTCCTTTTGTTTATCCGGAGATGCAATAAGTTGTGAAAACTTATTCTCGAAATCGACATCCAAATCTTCTTCTTTAATAAGTAATGCCGCATTATTATTAACTACTGCCATTGCATTTTTTGTTTGATGGTCTTCAGCTACATTTGGAGACGGAATAAAAATTACAGGCTTCCCTACAATACAAAGTTCTGAAACCGAAATTGCTCCAGCTCTTGAAATCACAACATCAGCAGCAGCATAGGCATAATCCATATTATTTAAAAACTCATAAACCTGTATGCCTTCTGTATTATTATATATTTTATACTGTTGATAATATAATTTGCCACACTGCCAAATGATTTGCACATTTTGAGTATCAAAAAAATCCAACTCCTTTTCAATCAATTCATTTATTCGCCTTGATCCTAAACTCCCTCCAATAACCAATAGTGTATACTTACCGTGTTTTAAATTAAAATGATTTTTAGCATCAACTGTTTTGGTATTAATATCCAACAAATCTTGCCGCACCGGATTTCCGGTTTTAATCATTTTTTCTTTAGGGAAAAAACGTTCTAAACCATCATAGGCAACACATATTTTATTTACTTTTTTAGCCAATAGCTTATTTGTTATCCCAGGGTACGAGTTTTGCTCTTGTATTACACTTGGTATTTTATTTGATGCTGCCATATACAACAAAGGCCCGCTTGCAAACCCCCCAGTACCAATGGCAACATTTGGCTTAAAAGAAGTAATAATTTTACGAGCTCTCCAGAGGCTATTAATTACTTTAAAGGGAAACATTAGGTTTTTAAATGATAGCTTTCTCTGAATTCCAGAAATCCATAACCCCTTAATATCGTACCCCGCTTGTGGCACTTTTTCCATTTCCATTCTATCCTTTGCCCCAACAAATAAAAATTCAGAATCCGGGTAACGCGATTTTATTTCGTTTGCAATGGCAATAGCAGGATAAATATGACCTCCTGTTCCACCTCCGGATAGTATGATTTTATATGTTTTTGATTTACGATTCACAATTTACGATTTACGATTTCTTATCGTTTTAATTGATGGTACCTCTATAGCCAGCAATGCATTTGCTTTCACATGCTCTTTATTATTGACTTCCAAAAATAATTCTAAGAAGGACATACTTTCGTCCGCTTCCTCTTCAACAATGTTCAATTTATTAATAAAATCAGCATTAGATTTTACCCTACAAGCTGTTCTATAATTAGCTCCAACTGAACCAGAATACCTTACTAATTGATTACAATACGCATTGAATTCTCTTGAAACAGGAAACTTTGAACACAGCTTCCAGCAACCAACTGCAAACTTTTTTGTTCTATTTTTAATTATTTCTTTCATTAAATCGTATATCGTAATTATTATATGGTTTCCGATAAAATTTCTAAAGGATTATCCTCATTACTTTCTTTCTCCTTTATTTCTTCTCTTTTGGCACTTACACTTAATATAATTCCTATGGCTAAGCATGTCATCCAAATAGAGGTTCCACCACTACTAATTAATGGTAATGTTTGACCCGTTACCGGGAATAGTTCTACAGCAACTGCCATATTGATTAAAGCTTGAAAAACAATAGGCAAACCAACTCCAAGCACTAAAAGTTTACCAAAAACGGTATCCGATTTTTGCGCTGCAATAACTATTCTAAACAACAGCCACATATATAAAATCATGATTGTAAAACCTCCTAACAAACCATACTCTTCAATAATTATGGCGAATATAAAATCGGATGACGATTGCGGTAAAAAATTCTTTTGTATACTTTTTCCAGGGCCCTTCCCCCACACCTCACCAGAAGCAATGGCTATTTTAGCCTTCTCAATTTGATAATCGGCTTTTGTATCTTCATCATTTGCAAAGTTTTCAAACCTGCTCATCCAAGTATCAACTCTATTTGGCATGGCATCGGGAAACGCCTTAGCCATTAATACAAATAGTACTAAAACCAAAATTCCAGAACCAATAATAACTGCTAAATACCGAATTGGGTAGCCGCCTAAAAAAACCAACATAATTACCATTAAAAACATAATAGCTGCTGTTGAGAAATTTGCTGGAAGAATAAGTACTAAAACAAGAAAAACAGGCACCCACAATGGCAATATAGATTCTTTAAAAGTTATAGCTTTATCTTTTATTTTAGACATATATCGCGCCACATAGACCATGAGCACTACCGATGCCAAAGTTGATGTTTGAAACGACATCCCTACAATTGGTATCTGAATCCATCTACTAGCATTTGCGCCTTCAATAGTGGTGCCTTGCAACATGGTAATACCCAACAACACCAAAACAATGGGAATCATTATTAATGATAATCCTCTAAAATACCTATACGGGATTTTATGCACACCGTACATTATAGCAAACCCTAAAAACAAATGCATAAAATGCTTGACAAAAAAAGCAAAAGTATTACCGTTTCCACCTCTGTAAGCCAAATTACTAGCCGCACTATAAACAGGCAGGAACGATAGTATTGCCAACAACGCTACTATAGCCCAAATTAAACGATCGCCCTTTATGTTTTTAAATAGTGTTTGCACTTAACATTTTATTTTAAGGTGTCTTCAACTTCGCTCAGACACCATAATCAATTTTATAGATTTCTTACTGCATTTTTAAATTGACGCCCTCTGTCTTCATAATTTTCAAACAAATCGAAACTTGCACACGCAGGCGACAACAATACATTATCTCCAGCTTCTGCAATTTTATACGCGATTTTTACGGCCTCACTCATAAATTGTGTTTCAACTATAATATCTACCATATTTCCAAAGGTGTGTATTAGTTTTTCATTGTCAACACCCAAGCAAATAATCGCTTTTACTTTTTCGTTTACAAATTGAAACAATTCTTCATAGTCATTGCCTTTATCTGTTCCTCCAACGATCCAAACCGTTGGTGCATCCATACTTTCCAGAGCGTAATACGTTGCGTTTACATTGGTTGCTTTTGAATCGTTTATATATTGTACTTTATTGATTTTTAGTACTTGTTCTAAACGATGTTCGACACCTTGAAAATTCTCTAAGCTTTCACGAATGGTTTGCTTTCTAATTTTTAATAAATGTGCAACAGTTGAGGCTGCCATTGCATTTTTTATGTTATGTTTTCCCTCTAATGCTAGATTTGTTGTTGGCATAATTATTTGGTTGTTATCTATTGTTATTATAATTTTTTCTTTATCTAAATACGCGCCATTTTCAATAGTTTTTGTTAGTGAAAATGGCAATAATGTTGATTGAACCGGAAAAGCTTTTAAATGATTAGTAATCGTCTCATCATCTGCATCATAAATCAAATAATCGTTTTTTGTTTGATTCATAGCTATTCTAAATTTAGAAGCGATATAGTTTTCAAATTGATAATTATATCTGTCTAAATGATCGGGCGTTATATTAGTAATTATGGCAATATGCGGCCTAAAATCAATAATATCGTCTAATTGAAAGCTGCTAATCTCGAGCACATAGTTTTTAAAACCATCTTCTAAAACCTGCTTAGCAAAACTGTCGCCAATATTTCCCGCTAAACCAACATTTAACTCCTGCTTTACAATATGGTGTGTTAATGATGCTGTAGTTGTTTTACCATTACTTCCAGTAATACCAACCAGGGTAGCCTCAGTATATTTTGATGCAAATTCAATTTCTGACACCACCTTAATTCCTTTATTACGAATTTGTTTAATCAAATCAATCTTATCTGGAATTCCCGGGCTTTTCATGACGATGTTTGCATTTAGAATTTTTTCTTCCGAATGCTTTTCATCTTCCCATTCAATCTCATTATGTATAAGAACTTTTTTATATTTTTCTTTTATTCTCCCTTTATCTGAAACAAAAACCTCATAGCCTTTTTCCTTTCCTAAAAGTGCTGCTCCCACTCCACTTTCTCCTGCTCCTAATATGACTAATCTTCGTCTTGTCATTCCTGTTTCATTTCTTAAGGTTCCCGCCTCCCTTCGACTCCGCTCAGCAACCACGCAGGGAACAACAAATTTGCTATCGTATTTTCAGGGTTACTATCGACAGTATTGCCAACAAAATGCCAACAATCCAAAAGCGTGTTACTATTTTGCTTTCATGATAACCCGATTTTTGATAGTGATGATGCAGCGGAGACATTTTAAAAATGCGACGCCCTTCACCATATTTTTTCCTGGTATATTTAAACCAACTCACTTGCATAATTACTGACATGTTTTCTGCTAAAAAAATGCCACATAACACTGGAATTAGCCACTCTTTACGAACGGCAATAGCTATAACTGCAATAACACCCCCAATGGTTAAACTTCCTGTATCACCCATAAAGACCTGAGCTGGAAACGTGTTATACCATAAAAACCCAATAAGTGCTCCTACAAAAGCTGCGATATAAATAGTTATTTCTTCAACCCTTGGGATATACATGATATTGAGGTACTCTGAAAAAATAATATTACCGGAAACCCATGCAAAAATCCCCAAAGTGAGTACTATTATTGCTGATGTTCCAGCTGCTAACCCATCAATTCCATCTGTAAGGTTTGCACCATTGGAAACTGCTGTTATTATTAAAATGGATATTAAAATAAATATGATCCATGCATATTTTTCTAAATCTGGACTAATCCATGTAATTAAATCTGAATAATCAAACTCATTTCCCTTCACAAAAGGGATGGTTGTTTTAGTTGATTTCACTTCCTCCTTAAATAGTTTTGAGGCTTCTATTTTTGGATTTTCGGCCAAAAGTTCTTGCTGCACTTCTAACGGAAGCTTTTCTTTCATAGTTACATCATCATGAAAAAACAATGTAGCCCCTATAATGATTCCAAGCCCCACTTGCCCCAATATCTTAAACCGTCCTTTTAAGCCTTCTTTATCATTTTTAAACTTCTTCAAGTAATCATCAATAAACCCAATAACTCCCATCCACAAGGTGGTTACTATTAATAAGATGATATAAATGTTTTCTAGCTTAGCGAGTAATAATACGGGGATTAAAGTGGCAAGAATAATAATAATTCCGCCCATAGTTGGCGTTCCTGCTTTTTGTGCTTGACCATCTAAACCTAAATCCCTGATAGTTTCTCCCATTTGTTTTTTCTGAAGAAAACGAATTATTCTTTTTCCATATATAGTAGAAATAAGCAACGATAAGATCATTGCCAAAGCTGCCCGAAACGTTAAGAATCCGAAAAGTGTAGCTCCTGGAAATTGGAATTGTTTTTCTAAATATTCAAATAAGTAGTATAACATTTAATTCTTTTATTGAGATGCCTCGACTGTACTCAGCATGACATTATCATTTTTTTTTAGTTTTAGTCCTCTAGCTTCAGGCTTCTGGTTTTTTATTTCTGTAATTGTTTTAAAAATTCCTGTACTATTTTATAATCATCAAAATCAAATCTTTTCCCTTTAATTTCCTGATAGGTTTCGTGCCCTTTACCAGCAATTAGAATGATATCGTTAGGTTGCGCTAACTGGCAGGCTGTTTTAATAGCTTGTTTTCTATCCGTTATGGTTACTATTTTCTTAAAATTTTGAGGTTCAACACCTTTTTCTATATCTTCAAGAATAAGTTCAGGGACTTCACTTCGCGGATTATCACTTGTAAAAATCACCTTAGTACTTAATGCAGAAGCTATATGTCCCATTTTTGGACGCTTGGTTTTATCTCTGTCTCCACCACAACCAACCACGGTTATTAATTCTTCATTTTTTGTACGGATACTATTGATGGTTTCTAACACATTTTTTAAAGCATCTGGCGTATGTGCATAATCTACAATAGCAGTTATTTTTTCGTCTGAAATGATATACTGAAATCGCCCACTAACGCTTTCCAGCTCACTGATCAGTCTTAGGATTTCAACTTTTTCTAAGCCCAACAATTCTGCTGTAGCATAAATTGCCAGCACATTATAGGCATTAAAGTTTCCGATAAGACGTGTCCAAACTTCACTATCATTAACCTTAAGCAACAAGCCTCCAAATTGATTCTCCAAAATTTGTGCTTTATAATCGGCATACCCTTTTAAAGCATAGGTGTGTTTTTTGGCTTGTGTATTTTGCAGCATTACCAATCCGTTTTTATCATCAGTATTCACAAGAGCAAATGCTTTTGGTGAGAGTGTATCAAAAAACGTTTTTTTCACATCTCGATATTCTGAAAATGTGTTGTGATAATCTAAATGATCGTGAGACAGATTGGTAAAAATGCCACCTTCAAAACATAATCCCTCAATTCGGTTTTGATGAATTCCGTGAGAACTAACTTCCATAAAACAAAACTCGACTCCGGCACCATTCATTTCTTTTAAGTACTTGTTTATAGTTAAAGAGTCCGGAGTTGTATGCGTTGCTTTATATACTTTATTATCTACTAATATCTTAACTGTTGAAAGCAAACCTACTTTATAGCCCGCTTTTTTAAACAACTGATAGAGCAAACTTGCTACAGTTGTTTTACCATTAGTTCCTGTAACCCCTACAAGCTTTAAGTTCTCTGAAGGCGCATCATAAAAATTAGATGCCATTATAGCCAAGGCACTATTGGAATTATCAACCTCAACATAAGTAATCCCGTCAGCCAAATTATCTGGTAATGCTTCGCAAATAATTGCTGCTGCTCCATTTTTTACAGCAACATCAATGAATTTATGCCCATCAACAATATTGCCTTTAATTGCTACAAATAAATCGGTTTTTTTGATGCTACGAGAATCAAAACTAATTTCACTAACAGACACACCAGTACTACCAACAACGGCATTGATAGTTACTTTATATAATATGTCTTTTAACGCTTTCATGGTTTTATTTTATTGTTTTTCATCGGTAACATGTAATACCCTTATCGCAATTTCCTCTGGTATAAAAATTTTAGCTACGACTGTTTCATGATGCCTTTAAAACAATAGTTTGATTATTTTTTAATTTTATATTCTTATTAATTGATTGTTCTTTTACAATGCCACTACCTTTAAGTTTCACTTTCACATTTACATCCATATTTTCCAGTAACGCCAAAGCATCCATAGCCGGCAAACCAACAACATTGGGCATTATTGTTTTATAGGTTTGAGCTTTTTTATAATAACTCTCATATTCTTGTTCTGTTGATGCCCTTTTTACACTTAAAGATTCCACCTCATCAATAATTGGTGTATCTGTAAATATTTTTTGAGCAATTTTTTTAAATACAGGACCAGATACATCAGCCCCATAATATCCAATACCTTTTTCAGGCTCATGAATAACTACAATACACGAATACTTTGGATTATCAGCAGGAAAATATCCTGCGAAAGATGAGATATAATTTAATTTCGACTTATCTCTGTAATCTTTTTGGCAAGTCCCTGTTTTTCCTGCCATTGAAAAGTTTTTAGAATACAGCCTGTTACCCGTTCCGTGTTTTTTCTCTACTACGTTTTTTAACAATTGCTGAACTTTTGCAACCGTTTCTTTTGAGCATACTCGTTTGTTTATGACTTCCTTTTTGGGAGGCTCAATAACCTTATCAAACTCTTTAACTTCTCTTAAAAACTGTGGTTTCACCATCACACCATCATTAGCAATAGCATTATAAAAAGTTAATGTTTGTAATGGTGTGAATGACACGCCATAACCATAAGCCATCCATTGTAATGCAATACCACTCCAACGACCATTTTTAATTCTAGGATCGGGAATTATAGGACCTGGTTCACCTATAATGGGTAACCCTAATTTTTCGTTCAAACTCATATCATAAAGCCTATCTACAAACTTGCTAGGTTTTTCTCTATAAGCCTGATCTATCACTTTAACAATTCCCGTATTAGAAGACACCTCAAAAGCTTTGGACACGGTTATTTTACCATAACCACCATTTTTAGAATCCCTTACTTTTTTTCCATAGAATGATATAACACCCTTTTCTGTATCAACTACATCGCTTGTATCAATCACTTTATCTTCCAGCGCAGCTGCAAGCGCCATTAACTTAAAAGTAGAACCTGATTCATGACTTTCACCAACTGCATAATTCAATCGTTCGTAATAATACCCTTTACTATTTCTACCTAAATTAGAGATCGCTTTAACCTCCCCTGTTCTGGTTTCCATAACCACCACACAGCCATGATCTGCTTTGTATTTTTCTAACTGCTCTAAAAGTGCATGATGTGCTATATCTTGAATATTTACATCTATGGTCGTGTAAACATCGTAACCATCTTTAGGTTCAATTTCGTTAGCATCACTTAAAGGTTTCCATTGCCCTTTTCCTATTTGCTGTTTTTTTCTTTTTCCATCAGTTTACCTCTCAAATATTGAATTCACCATAATGCTCCGTCAATTCCTGGTCGCGTTACATTTCCTTTTTCATCAAAACGCTCGTAACCAATAGTGCGTTGCGCAATGCCACCCATGGGATGTTCGCGCTTAGTAGTTTGCTCTACAATTAATCCGCCTTTAAAAGCCCCCAGATTTAACATGGGAAAGTTTCTAACCCTGATATAGTCTGAATACCCAATGTTTCTAGCCAACAAATAATATCTGTTTTTATTTGCTCTGGCTTTCCTAATTTCTTTCTGATAATAACCTGAAGGTTTTCCTGAGTATTTTGAAAGCGAGTCGCTTAAAGACTTTAAATGCTTTTCGAACGTTTTTGAAGACGGTGTAATAGCATCTATTCTAATATCGTATTTAGGAACTGATGTTGCCAGCAAATTACCATTTACCGAATACACATTCCCTCGATTAGCCGGAATCACAACATCTTTAACAATGCGCTCACTTGCCATGGCCTTATATTTATCGCCTTGTAAAAACTGAATACTAAGCAGTTTAAATACCACAGCAACGCCGAAGATGAACATACATCCTGCTATAAAATACAATCGGTTTAATATGCCTTTCTCGTTTACTGCCAAGATTCGCTTTTAATTTTGGGATTTTACTTTTATTTTCTTTGGTGGAATCACCGAAGGCGACAAGCCTTTTTCTTTCATTTTAACAACTATCGCCGACTCCATTTTAAGCCGCATTAGTTTAGATCTACCATCAATAAATGCTGAACGCATTTCGTTAACCTCGTTTTTTAATCGCGCAATCTCATATACTTTTTTATCAGCACTATGCGAACTCGCAATCATTACTATAGCCAATCCAGATATAAAAAGAATCATACGCCAATTCTTAAACGAATCGTCGCTCACTAAAAATGTTCCTTTTAATATGCTATAGATATTTTTCTTCATTATATTTTTTCAGCAATTCTAAGTTTTGCACTTCTCGCCCTACTATTTATATTTATTTCTTCTTTTGTAGGAACAATTAACCCATTTACTTTTTTTAATGGCACTTCAAAATTCCCAAACATATCGCGTTCCGGCTCACCTTCAAACAACCCATTTCTTATAAAACGCTTAACCAATCTATCCTCTAAAGAGTGATAGGATATAAAACTTAAACGGCCTCCAACTTTTAATATTTCTGGAGTTTGCACCAAAAACTCTTTTAAAGCCTCTATTTCTTGATTTACTTCAATTCTAATAGCCTGATAAATTTGAGCCAACACCTTATTTTCATGTCGTGGCGGTAAAAACTTCTTTAGTACTTTTTTTAGCTGCTCGCTAGTTTTAATCTCTTCTGTTCTTCTATATTCAACAATTAATCTTGCCATAGCCGGAGCTGCTCTTAATTCGCCATATTGCAAAAACACCTGTTTCAATTGCCCTTCTTCATAGCCATTAACCACATGAAATGCCGATATATCATTTTGTTGATTCATTCGCATATCCAAATCAGCTTCAAACCTTGTAGAAAAACCTCGTTCAGCGACATCAAATTGATGCGAAGACACTCCAAAGTCTGCCAAAATACCATCCACTTCCCGAATACCATGAAATCTTAAAAAACGCTTTATGTATCTAAAATTTTCATGTATTAAGGTAAACCTATCATCTTCAATCGCATTTTCAAGAGCATCCAGGTCCTGATCAAAAGCAAACAGCTTCCCTTTATCACCAAGGCGGTTTAATATCTCCCTGCTATGTCCGCCGCCACCAAAGGTTACATCCACATAGACACCATCTTCTTTAATATTTAAACCATCAACGGTTTCTTTTAACAAAACTGGATTATGATATTCCATGGTCTTCATCGTCTTGTCCCATAACCTCTTCAGCTAAATCAGCAAAATCTACAGCAGCATCATCAATAGCCTGTTCATACCTGTCTTTATCCCAGATTTCAATAATATTTACCGCCGGGGAAATCACAATGTTTTTTGATATACCCGCAAAACCAATAAGATCTTTAGGAATCAATAAGCGACCGCTACCATCAATATCTACCATTCTTGCACCCGCATTAAAACGGCGAATAAAATCGTTGTTCTTTTTTTTAAACCTGTTAAGCTTATTCACTTTTTCCATGACGGTTTGCCACTCGCTCATAGGATACAACTCTAAACATGGCTGAAAAACAGATCGCCTTAACACAAAACCATCATTTAAAACAGAAGCCAGTTGCTTTTTCATGCCAGAAGGCATCATGAGCCTGCCTTTGGCATCTACTTTACAATCGTATGTTCCTATTAATGAGTTCAAAGCAGTTTGTATTTCGCTTTTGGTTTAAGTTTCAAATATATTGAAAAATATCCCACATTTTACCACTTTACTACACTTTGTTAATAATTTTTCGATTAAATGCTATTTTAAATGGACAACACAAGGCAAAACAAATCTTACCCATTTACTATCAACTAGTTACATAAACCCACAATTATATAAACACATTGTTAACATCTTCATATCTGAACAATTACTCCAGACTTAAATTAAAATGATTGAAATATGAATGAAATAACTATATTTGTTTTTAACGAAATAGACTAACCAATTAATGACGCATCGTTTAAAAAAAGAAAAGAATTACAGTTATATTGAAGTTGGAGAAGGTAAGCCCATTATTGTTCTACATGGTTTAATGGGTGGATTAAGTAATTTTGATTCGGTTACTAAATTTTTCAGCAAAAAAGGGTATAAAATTATTATACCCGAATTGCCAATTTATACAATGTCGTTACTAAAAACTAATGTAAAAAGTTTTGCTAAATATTTACACGATTTTATAGCGTTTAAAGGTTTTGACGATGTGATTTTACTTGGGAATTCTTTAGGCGGACATATTGGCTTGTATCACACAAAACTATTTCCAGAAAAAGTTAAAGCTCTTGTTATTACAGGCAGCTCTGGCCTTTACGAAAGTGCTATGGGTGGTGGTTACACGAAACGCAGTGATTATGAGGTTATAAAAAAGAAAGCACAGGATGTTTTTTATGACCCCGCTGTGGCTACTAAAGACATAGTTGACGAAGTTTACGAAACTGTTAACGACCGCAATAAACTTATAAAAACATTAGCTATTGCAAAAAGTGCTATAAGGCATAATATGGCTAAAGATTTACCAAAAATGCAAACCCCCACCTGTATTATTTGGGGTAAAAACGACAACGTAACGCCTCCTGAAGTCGCCGAAGAATTTAACGAACTTTTACCTGATTCTGATTTATTCTGGATTGATAAATGCGGACATGCAGCTATGATGGAACATCCTGATGAGTTTAACCAAATTCTTGATGCCTGGTTTGCTAAAAGAGAATTTTAAACTGCTTTTTTTTATTTTAAATTTTAAAACAAAACTAAGATTCCCTTCTTCAGGGGGAGAATAAAAAATATTATTTTGAAAATTAAATCTGCCGAATTTGTAATGAGTAATTCTGATGTGGCCAAATGCCCAAAAAGCAGATTGCCCGAATATGCTTTTATTGGCAGAAGTAACGTTGGTAAATCATCGTTAATCAATATGTTAACGCGCCGAAAAAATTTAGCTAAAACCTCTGGAAGACCAGGAAAAACACAGCTTATCAATCATTTTTTAATAAACAAAAACTGGCATTTAGTCGATCTACCTGGCTATGGGTATGCACGTGTTTCTAAAAGCGCAAAAAAGGTTTTTCAAAAGTTTATCACACAATATTTTGCCTTACGCGAGCAATTGGTTACCGCCTTTGTTTTAGTTGATATCAGACACAAACCGCAACCTATTGACCTGGAGTTTATGCAATGGCTGGGTGAAAACGGCATCCCTTTTTCAATTGTTTTTACTAAGGCTGATAAGCTTAAACCTAAAGCTATTGAAAGCCATGTTGAAACTTATAAAAATGTGCTTCTGGAAACCTGGGAAGATATGCCTAATCATTTTATAACATCATCATCAAAGAATATAGGGAAAGACGAAGTATTGAGTTACATTGCTGATTTAAATAAAAGTATGCTAACAGACTAAGCCGTTATTAAAATTATATTAACAAAACTGTTTTGAAGTTATAAGCCATTTTTTGACTTACCATAATTAATTAATAACTTAGCTAGATACTTCATTTAAAACACAAAAACAGATACAATAATTATGAAAAACTTTTTAGTTCTTGCAGTAATGGGCATCTTAACACTTGGAAGCATGTATGCTCAAAAAACAGATTTGTTTAATGGTAAAAATTTAGATGGATGGGAAGTTTATGGCACAGAAAAATGGTATGTTGAAGATGGCTATTTAATATGTGAAAGTGGAGAAGACAAAGCGTATGGTTACTTAGGCACAAAAAAGCACTATAAAGATTTTATTTTAACCTTAGAGTTTAAACAATGGAGCAATGGCAATAGTGGTGTTTTTATAAGATCTACTGTCGACGGTACTAAAGTTAAAGGTTGGCAAGTAGAAGTTGCCCCAAAAGGCAAACACACTGGTGGTGTATATGAGTCTTACGGACGCGGATGGCTAATAAAGCCAGAGGCAGAAAAAGAAAGTATTCTTAAAGAAGGCGAATGGAATACTATGAAAATTAAAGTTAAGGGCTCTGAGCTAACCTCGTGGTTAAATGGAACAAAAATGATTCATCTGGACGATGAAAAAATTGGTGAAGGCGAAGGCGGAATAGCATTACAAATCCATAGTGGAGGGGATGTAAAAATAAGTTGGAGAAACATTAAAATTAAAACGCTTTAATTAAGCTTTTAACCCTTTACATCTAAAGCATCACGAAGGGCGTTACCAATAAGCATAAATGCCATAACCAAGCTCATAATACAAAGCCCTGGTATGATGGCCAAATAGGGCTTTCCCAGTATAATATAATTGTAGTGATCCTTAATCATAGCGCCCCAACTTGCCATTGGAGGCTGGGCTCCTATACCCAGAAAACTAAGTCCGCTTTCTATTAAAATAGCAGCTGCAAAATTAGCTGCCGATATTACAATTACCGGCGCCATAATATTAGGTAAAATATGTTTGACAATAATTCTAAAATCACCAAACCCTAAAGCTCTTGCCGCTGTAACATATTGCATTTCTTTAACACTAATTATTTGTCCGCGTACAACCCTGGCAACCTCAACCCACATAGTTAAGCCTACAGCAATAAACACTTGCCAAAAACCTTTACCTAAAGCTAAGGTAATAGCTATCACTAATAATAGTGTAGGTATAGACCATGTAACATTGATAACCCACATAATAAAGGCATCTACTTTTCCTCCAAAATATCCGGCAATACTCCCCATAAAAACCCCCACAATTAAAGAAATAAAAACAGCAACAAAACCAATAAAAAACGAAATTCTAGCTCCTACTAAAATGCGGCTCAATAAATCTCTTCCATATTTATCTGTTCCAAAAACAAAGGTTCTTTCTTTAATAAAGCCATTAACAGATTGGTTTGGAAAAGCATTGATATCCATTGTTTTTTCAACACCTTTTAAACCATCTGAAGCATATTCGGTATAGCTTAACGAATGGTTTTCAATACTATAACTAGAAATAGGAATCTCGGTATCTGTATTTATCTTTCCAAAAAACACTTTACTAAATCCATTTTGATTGTTTTTTACTTGCGATGGTACAGTTAGCATTTGAACTTTAAACCCCGGTTGCTTAGAGTGAATAGATAAATGCATTTGGTTTGCTGCTTGCGAATTATCGGGCGCAAATACATAGGCAAAAACGGATATTAACCCTACAAAAACAATAAAACACAAACTGAAAACGCCCCAAAAATTCTTTTTAAACTTTTGGAGCGCTAATTGTTTTAATGAGTTTGTATTTGAATGGTTTCCCATATAACAATTTAATCCTTTACAGTGGCTACCTTTTTAATAGCATAAGACATCTTTAAATCTTCAAGTACATTTAAAGCCTCTTCAATATATACATCTTTACTTAGGCTTTGATGCCATCTTTGACGCTTTTCTCTTAAGTCTGTTGTATCGCTTTCAAAAAGACTTTTTTCGTATGCATGAGATTCGAACGTTAAATTAGTTTTATATTTAGAAATCGCATCAAAGCGCTTAGATTCTAACTCATTTAAATCATTAGTTGCTTTATACTTTTCGTAATTTAACGACACTACAGTTTCGTCAATCTTACCTTTAACCCATTTTGCATTTTCTTCAATAAGCTTTAATTGCTCATTGTTACTCATTCTTTGTTTACTTTTTTCAATGGTTTCATCATAGTCAAAGTAACTCTCCCAAACAGCATAATCGGCGGCATCAATTTCATCCCATGGCAATGGATTTTCTTTATCTTTTTCACCTACATCAATAAAACTAAATCGCCCAGGAACTTTAACATCACTTTTAACACCTTCCAGTTGCACCGATCCTCCATTAATTCTATAATACTTTTGAGTGGTTAGTGCTAATGAGCCCAAATCTCCACCCGAACTGTTTCTAACCAAATTATTCAAATTTAGTACGTTTTGAACCGTTCCCTTTCCATACGTTTGCTTACTACCAATAATAATGGCTCGTTTATAATCTTGCATGGCTGCAGCCATAATTTCGGAGGCTGAAGCAGATATTTCGTTAACCAAAATAACTAGTGGTCCATCCCAAACAATAGATCGGTCTTTGTCTTTTAAAACTTCTTTAGGCTTACCTGTTGATCGCACTTGTACTATTGGCCCGTCTTTGATAAACAAGCCGGCCATGTCTACAACTGCAGGTAATGAACCGCCACCATTATTACGTAAATCTAAAACCAGCCCTTCCATGCCTTCAGCCTTTAAACGCTCAATCTCTTTCTTTACATCGGTTGCAGCATTCAGGTTTTTATAATCATTAAAATCTAAGTAAAAAGAAGGCAAATTAATAACTCCGAATTTCTTATTGTTTTTCTCAACCAATGATGATTTAGCATAAGTTTCACCTAACTCAACAATGTCTCTTGTAATGGTAATATCTTTAATTGTACCATCGATCTTTTTTATAGTTAAGGTTACCTTAGTTCCTTTGGGACCTTTTATTAGTTTAATAGCATCATCTATTCGCATACCAACAATATTCACCGGCACTTCTTCTTTTTCTTGTTTTACTTTTAAAATAATATCATCAATATCCAGTTCTTTACCTCTCCATGCCGGACCTCCTGAAACCAGGTAGGTAACTTTAATATAATCCATCCGTTTTTGAAGCCCCGCACCTATACCTTCTAGTTTACCAGACATCCGCTGCTCGAAAACCTCTTTATTGCGAGGCGCCAGATAATATGTATGCGGATCAAATTCTCCAACTATTACACCTACGTAATCCGCAAAATAATCCTCACGTTTTTTATCATCTATATTATCATTAAAATATATATCGAGAGATTTTAACGTAGCCTCTCTGGCTTCTTTTTCAATTTCCTCCTCTGTCTTCATTACATAAGAAGCGTCTCTTTCTTTAGCCTGCTTTTCCTGATTAAAGATATCATCATAATTAGAAAGGGTTGAGAACTTAAGTTGTTTTCTCCAACGTTCCTTTAATTGTTTTCTGTTTTTAACATAGGTTGTTTTTTCAGAATCAGTATCAAAAACTTCATCTATAGTATAATCAAACGGTTTAGACAAAATTTCTTTGTATAACGATTTTGCTTCTTGAATACGTTTTATCATGCGCTCATGGGTCACATTAAAAAAAGTAATGTCTGATATTTTTAACTGATCGTCAATAGTCAATTTATATTTTTCAAAATCTTTATAATCCGATTCGTAGAAGTATCGCTTTAAAGGATCCATAGCCTCAATATAATCTGAAAACAATTCTGCTGAAAAAGCATCATCCATTGCTATAGGATCAAAATGAAGTTGCTCTAAAACACTTTTAATGATATGAATTAGCATTTTATCTTTATCTGAATCGTCGAAAGTTTTAGATGTAAAACTACACGATGCAAAAGCAAGCAAAACCATTAATAATAAAACTTTATAATTCCTCTTCATAATATTTTTCATCTTTTAATCTTTTGTATTTAGATACTAATATCCCTATCAACCAATAAAAATAATAATTTATTTTTACTAAAATAAAGAAAAAACCATGCCAATAAGGGCAATTGCTACTAATTTTTTGTTAAAGCAAAGAAATTAAGTGTTTACTGGCTAAATTATGTATTTTAGCGGTGTTTTATAAACCAAATATGTCAAAAAAACCTCTTATTTTAGTAACCAACGACGATGGCATTAATGCTCCTGGGATTAGAACTTTAATTCACGTTATGAATACTATTGGGGATGTAGTTGTGGTAGCACCAGATAGCCCGCAAAGTGGTATGGGGCATGCCATTACAATAAACTCAACATTATACGTATGGCAAATTAATAGCGACAATGCACCTCAATTAGAATATTGCTGCTCTGGCACACCTGCAGATTGTGTAAAGCTGGGCATTAGAGAAATATTAGACAGAAAACCCGATTTATGCGTATCGGGTATCAATCATGGCTCTAACGCCTCAATAAATGTGATTTATTCTGGTACAATGAGTGCTGCTATTGAAGCCGGTATTGAAGGCATTCCTGCAATTGGTTTTTCTTTATTAGATTACAATTGGAAAGCTAATTTTGAAGCCTGTAAGCCTTTTGTGAAAACAATCACCGAAAACGCTTTAAAACATGGTATTCCTAACGATGTTGTTTTAAATGTTAATATTCCTAATACGCCAAAGGAGCATATAAAAGGGATAAAAATTTGTAGACAAGCCAAAGCAAACTGGGTTGAGGCTTTTGATAAACGAAAAAACCCCCAGGGAAGGGATTATTACTGGCTTTCCGGAGAATTTGTTAATTTAGATGACGGTGAAGATACTGATGAATGGGCCTTAGAAAACAATTATATTTCTGTAGTCCCCACTCAATTTGATTTTACTGCGCATAAACATATAAACACTTTAAAAAACTGGAATTTAAATGATTAGAAAAGATATTTTTATTGGCATTTTGGTAGGATTGATTGCCAATGCCATTGGGTTAATTCTAGCAGCTACATTATTAGGTGGCGGCGACGATTTTACTACAGTAATAAAAAGTGCTTCTTCTGAAGGTTTTTTAGGTAAATTAATAAGTTTAGGTGCTATTTTAAATCTTGTAGCTTTTTTTATCTTTATAAAAAAGAAACAGGACTATCGGGCAAGGGGTGTTCTATTAATTACTGTTTTTATTGCTGTTTTTACCTTTGTTTTTAAACTTTTTTAGCATGGGTTTGTCCCCTCGGGCGCAGTCGGGAGGTTTAGTCATTTTATTAAATAGGTTTTAACTGCGTTCAACCTGATAAGAAAACAATGAAGTATTATATTATTGCTGGTGAAGCATCTGGTGATTTACATGCCTCTAACTTAATGAAAGCATTACAAAAAGAAGACTACGATGCTAACTTTAGGTTTTGGGGAGGAGACCTTATGCAAAAGGTTGGTGGTACTTTAGTAAAACATTACAAAGAACGCGCTTTTATGGGGTTTGTTGAAGTTATAATGAACCTCAACAAAATTTTTAAAGACATCTCCTTTTGTAAAAAAGATATTGAAGCTTTTAACCCTGATGTTATTATTTTTATAGATAATTCCGGGTTTAATTTACGCATTGCTAAATGGGCAAAACAAAAGGGATTCAGAACCAATTACTATGTTTCTCCCCAAGTTTGGGCATCAAGAGCCAGTAGAGTACACGCTATTAAAAGAGATGTTGATGCGATGTATGTTATCCTTCCTTTTGAAAAAGAGTTTTATAAAACCAAGTTTAATTACGATGTTACATTTGTTGGCCACCCGTTAATTGATGCTATTGCAGATAGAATCCAGGTTGATGAATTTAAATTTAGAGCAACGTATGCGTTAAGCGACAAACCCATTATTGCACTCTTACCGGGTAGCCGCAAGCAAGAAATTACCAAAATGCTTTCTGTTATGTTAAGTCTGGTTGACGATTTTCCTGATTATCAATTTGTTATTGCTGGTGCGCCAAGTCAAGATTTTGAATTTTACAAAGCCTTTATCAAAAACTCTGATGTTAGCTTTGTTAACAATAAAACCTACGACCTGTTAAGTGTTTCTACTGCTGCTCTAGTTACTTCGGGAACAGCGACACTAGAAACGGCACTGTTTAAAGTCCCGCAAGTTGTTTGCTACAAAGGCAGTAATATTTCTTACCAAATTGCCAAACGTATTATTACTTTAAAATATATTTCGCTGGTTAATTTAATAATGGATAAAGAGGTTGTTACCGAGCTTATTCAAAACGATTTTACAAAAAAAAGGCTGAAGCAGGAGTTGGAATTTATCCTCGATCCATATAATCGTGCAAAACTATTTTTAGATTATTACGATTTGGAGAAAAAACTTGGTGGTAAAGGCGCTAGTGAAAAGACTGCTAAACATATTTTTAAATCTATACAGGTATAATTATTTATGAAGAAAATCCTTTTCATATTGTTATTAATTACTACTCTAAGCAGCTGCAAATCTTCAAGATCGGTACATAAAAAGCAAAATGATATTATTAAAAAGACAGGAACAGAACCGCTTTTAAAAGCAGATCATATTACCAACTATGCCAAACAATTTGAAGGCACACGTTATAAATATGGAGGTACAACAAAAAAAGGGATGGATTGCTCGGGTTTAATTTATACTTCTTTTAAAAGTGAAGCCATTTTACTTCCCAGAACCACAAAAGACCTATCCACTACAGGAGATTGGATAGACCTAAAAGAAGTAAAAAAAGGAGATTTGCTTTTTTTTGCTACCAAAAAAAACAGCCGTAAAGTAAATCATGTTGGTATAGTAACCGCTTCTCAGGTTGGTCGTGTAGAATTTATACATTCCACAACAAGCAAGGGCGTTATAACGTCTGAGTTATCTGAACGTTATTGGTATTTTGCTTTTGTGCAGGCAAGGCGTGTTTTATAAATCCTTTTTAGTAACTTTCACTAATGAAGTTACTTAATTTCGCAATCATAAAATTAACCGGTTTCTTAATTATAGGAATTATAATTTCATATTTATATCCTACACCTATTCATTTAAGCTTATACCTAAGTGCCGCGCTTTTAGCTATTTTATTTATATGCTTTTTAATAGCCAGAAAGCAATTTATTAAAACCATTTGGTTTGGAATAGTTACTTATATTTTAATGGTTTTTATTGGGCTATTAACAAGTACTTTTCATAATCAAAAAAACTTTCCGAACCATTATACCAAACATATTTCATTTGAAAAAAATTCAGCTAAAACCGTTACATTTAGAATTAGAGAGGTTTTAAAACCGGGAAATTATTACGACAAGTATGTTATTGATGTTTTGAATATTGATAATGAATCCGTTTCAGGAAAATCGTTGTTAAACATTCAAAAAGATTCTACTCAATCTACATTAAAAGTTGATGCTATTCTTGTTAGTAATGCCGTATTCCAAAATCTTATACATCCGCTAAACCCCCACCAATTTGATTATAAAAAATATCTTGAAAAAAAATACATCTATCATCAGATATTTGCAAAAAACAGCTCACTTTTAACAGTAAGTACAAATACGCATACGCTTTTTGGCATTGCTGATAACATTAGAGCATATATTAATGAAAAATTAAAGCCTTATCATTTTAAACCTGATGAACTGGCAATAATTAATGCCTTATTACTTGGGCAACGACAAGATATTAGCCAAGAAGTTTATACCAGCTATACTAATGCTGGTGCCATACATATTTTAGCTGTATCCGGGTTACATGTAGGTATTATTTTAATTATTTTAAGCGTTGTTTTTAAACCTATTGAACGCTTAAAACACGGTAGACTAATAAAAACCATTTTATTGGTTCTCGGCTTATGGTGTTTTGCTTTAATTGCAGGATTATCGGCATCGGTTACCAGAGCAGTAACCATGTTTAGTATAGTAGCTATTGCCATGAACTTGAAAAGACCAACAAATATTTACAACACGCTGGCTATTTCTATGTTTGTTATATTACTTTTTAAACCGCTATTTTTGTTTGATGTTGGTTTTCAGTTAAGCTATTTAGCCGTTTTTGCTATTGTGACTGTAGACCCCGTGTTGTATAATTTATGGAAGCCCAAAAACTGGTTTGCAGACAAATACTGGCACACTTTAACGGTAACTATTGCTGCCCAGTTTGGAATTATACCTGTTAGTTTGTTTTATTTTCACCAATTCCCCGGTTTATTTTTTATATCTAATTTGGTAATCATTCCTTTACTGGGAATTATTTTAGGATTAGGAATTTTTGTAATTCTACTTGCAGCAATCAACTTACTTCCAAATGTTATGGCAGAAGCTTACGGGTATATTATTAGCTGTATGAATAATTTTGTTGCCTGGGTTTCTAAACAAAACACTTTCATTTTAAAAGACATCGCCTTTAGTTTATTATATGTTTTTGTTTTCTATTTAGCTATCATAGCATTTATACAGTTTTTAAAGAAAAAAAATATTTTTAATTTAAAACGCTTTTTAATTTCAGTATTAATTATTCAAGGTGCTTTTATTTATACAGCCTACACAACGCCAGCAAATCAGTTTATTGTGTTCCATAAAAGCAGGTATACATTGGTGGGGAATAATACGAATAATAGCCTGTTAGTAGCTCATGATTTTGATAGTATAACGCCATCTAAAAGCAAAATAGTTAAAGATTTCGCTATGGGGAACCATATAAAAACTATTGAGGAAAACAGCCTAAAATCTGTTTATATTTTAGGCGAAAAGAGCCTTTTGGTTGTTGATAGTTTAAGTGTTTATAATATAAAACTATTTAAACCGGATTATGTATTATTGAGGCAATCTCCTAAAATAAATTTGAACCGATTAATAGACTCCATAAAACCAAAATATGTGATTGCCGATGGGAGCAACTACAAATCTTATATTGAACAATGGGAAGGCATTTGTAGAAAAAGAAAACTCCCTTTTCATCCAACAGGCAAAAAGGGAGCGTTTATTATCAATTACTAATTTTTTTCAATCTTTAAAATTAGACACAAAGGCTTTGTAATAGGCATTAAACTCTTCTTGAGTCTTAATATTTTTATGATCATCTTTTTTAAACATCTTTAAATACAGCTCGAGTTGAGATGGTCTTTGATAGCCTCTAATAGGTGCAATAACCTCACCTTTATCATCAAAAAACACGATGGTAGGATAAGCACTAATTTGTAAATATCTCGCTAATTCATGTGCCGAATTACGTCTATTAGCATTTGCAGGATTGTAGTTTGGGTTTGTAAATGACTTTTCTTTATATGTTACCACATCATTACCTTCTCCATTAAATTTAACCGCATAATAATGCGCATTTACATAATCGGCCACTTCTTTCTTCTGAAACGTATTTTTATCTAACATTTTACAGGGCCCGCACCAATTGGTATAGACGTCCATCATAATTTTTTTTGGGTTTTTCTTTTGAAGCTCTAAAGCTTCTTGAAAAGTAACCCAATTTATTTCTTGAGCTAGGCTATTAGCCGAGGTTAAAACAGCTATTAGCATTATAAATATTGCTTTTTTCATAATTAAATTTGTTGCAAAAGTTGTTCCGAACTTACAAAAAAAGCTCCTAATTAAGCGATTTTCATTCGTTTTTTAACACTTTTTTCGATTAACGCACTCCGTGCATTAGCTTTTTTATTATTGGAGCCATTACTACAGAGAAAACTGCCATTATTAGCGATACAATTGTTAACATCCAGAAAAAGTAACTAATTCCATGCTCATTTGCAATTTTATCAATGTTTTCACCAAACTTCCCTGCTCCCTTCATGCCAATGGCAATGGCTAAATACCAAACACCAAACATAAAAGCAATCATACGTGCAGGAACTAGTTTGCTAACATAAGATAATCCTACTGGCGATATACATAACTCTCCCATAGTATGAAACAAATACACTAAAACCAACCATATCATACTTACAGAAGCTGTTTTAGCTCCTGGCTCTATTCCCATAGCTCCAAAAGCAACACAGGCCATCCCTAAGGCTAATAAAAACATTCCTATACCATATTTCATATTGGCGGACGGGTTGTATTTACTTTCCCACCATTTTGAGAATAAAGGTGCTAAAGTGATAATAAACAGTGAATTTAAAACACTAAACCAAGATGCAGGTATTTCTAAGTTATCATCTTTAAATTGGTCTATCAACATCCAAATAGCAATGACCCAAACGATCAAAAAACTAAAACTTAAGATTAAGTTTGACCACTTGTACTTAGAAAAAGTTTGCTTAAATAGCAGATATAATACCCAGGTAATAATTGCTAATGGGACTAAAGTTATTAATGAATTAACAACTCTAAAAATATCTGCGGAAGTACCATTCAAACTTCTATCGGTATAATCATTAGCAAAAATAGTTAAGGTTCCTGGAGATTGTTCAAAAATAGCCCAGAAAAAAGCACAAACTAATGCAAAGAAAGTAACCGCAGTTAATTTCTGCCTAGTAACTGTTGAATAGTTTGACAGTCTATATATAGTTAAAACTATAAATAAAATAATAGCCGCTAAAATTGTGAAGTTATTTCCAGATATTCCAAAAACTTCAAAGTCAAAAATATTTACTTGTCCATTTGATATTAATGCGACTGGTTCAAAAATAAGCCAAACAATTCCTAAAATGACCATTAATAAAATCATTCCTAATTGCCAGGACGTAAAAGGCACCCGTTTATCATTATCTAAAGCCTCAATAGAATTCGCATCGTCTTTTTTAGGTTTTAACCCAATATTACCAAATATGTTTTGCGCTAACCAAAACTGAATTAATCCAAAAAACATAAATATACCTGCCAATCCAAAGCCTAAACTCCATCCAACCTTTTCGCCTAAATAACCACACAGTAAAATCCCTAAAAAAGCCCCTGCATTTACTCCCATATAAAAAATGGTATAAGCACCATCTTTTTTTTCTGGCCTGTCTTTATACATTTCAGAAATAATTGAGGTCATATTTGGCTTAAAAAAACCATTTCCTATTACCAAAAGTCCTAATCCAAGGTATATAGACCACTGCGTTTCCACAGCCATAGAAGCATGTCCGAGTGTCATTAATAATGCTCCAACAACTACTGCCCAGCGAAACCCAATAACTTTATCGGCAAAATACCCCCCCATCATAGTCGATAAGTAAACTAACCCAACATAAGAGCCAAAGAGTGCCATAGCATGTTCGCGAGGCCAGCCCCAACCACCATCAAGCATTGCTGTTGTTAAAAATAACACTAATAGGGCTCGCATTCCGTAATAGGAAAAACGTTCCCACATTTCGGTAAAAAATAAAACAAATAATCCGGATGGATGTCCGAGTACTGTACTCTTAAAAAACTGATCGGTTGAATTTTCTGCCATACTAAGAATATTAAAAAGTTTAAAAGAAAACCTCATAAAAAAGATTTATGAGGTTGGTATAATTTATTGTTTATCTGCTAGTTCGAAGCCTTCGGTTTCATCATAATGCATTACTCGTTCATTATCTTCTGCACCATGAGTTAAGCGTTTTAAAGGCTTTAACAACAGGATAAATAAAGTCCCTATTATTACTGTAAATACTAAAATTCCTAAAAAGATAGCATACTCTCCAAATTCTGAAGCAGACTCGCCTACAACACCTGCTACCTTATTACCTAAACCTGTAGCAGCAAAATAAACCCCCATCATTAAAGAGGCATATTTAACCGGTGCTAATTTTGTAATAAAGGATAGTGCTACCGGAGATATACAAAGCTCCCCTATGGTATGAAACAGGTAAGCTAATACTAACCATATCATACTGGAAGTTCCTGATTTTTCAAATTCCATAGCAGCAAATACCATAAATAAGAAACCAAAGCCCATTATGATTATACCCAATGCCATCTTGAATAAAGATGATGCTTCTCTTCCTTTTAATTGTCTCTTTGCCCAAATACCAGCTACAATTGTAGCAAAAATGATAATAAAACCGGCGTTTAGACTTTGAAACATAACGGTAGGTATTTCCCATCCAAATAAAATCCTATCTGTATTCTTTTCAGTATATAGATTCATTAATCCACCAGCCTGTTCAAAAGCGCCCCAAAAAATTATTACCATAATAAATGATAATAGCAATACTAAAAACCTGTCTTTAAAAACCTGAGTGTCTAACTCTTTATAAATCATCATTAAAAGTGAGGCAATAGCTGTTAAAAATATAAATAATAAGCCATAGCTCCAGCCCATTTTATACCAACCAAACACTGAAGCTGCTAATAAAATACTTGTAAATATCAATTGCTTTGGAGAGCTAAACAACTTAGAATAAAGTTGTCCATAAGAAATTTCGTTTTCATCTCCCTTACTCGGAACAAAATTACCAACATGAACAAGATATTTTTGCCCAAAAATGTAATTAATCAAGCCTAAAACCATAACAATACCAGCAAGTCCAAAACCTGCATGCCAGCCCCATTCTGCAACGACCAGTCCCACTATTAAAGTGGCTAATAATGAGCCTAAATTTATACCTATATAAAAGATACTAAACCCTTTATCTCTTCTTATATCTCCTTGTTTATAAAGTCCGCCAACCATCGTAGAAATATTTGGCTTTAGTAACCCTACACCTAAAATAACTAAGCCTAAACCGGTATAAAAAGCCCAAATATCAGTTAACACCAATACACCATGACCCAAACACAGCACAATGGCTCCTACTAAAACAGCCTTTTTTTGCCCTATTAATTTATCGGCTATCATACCACCAGGTATAGACATTACATATACCAACATCGTGTACCATCCGTAAAGCGCCAAGGCTTCTTGATTCGTCCACCCTAAACCTGCACCTCTATCGTCTCCAATGGTTTGAGTGGTCATATATAATACCAATAATGCGCGCATTCCATAATATGAAAAACGTTCCCACATTTCTGTTAAAAATAAAATATACAATCCTATTGGTTGCCCAAAAAGTTCTTTCTGATGTGGTTTTAATGCGGTAGCTGCCATAAATTTATTATTAGTTAGTAATTATCTTATTCTTTATTATCCTTTAATTTCTACTTTCTTTGCTTCACTAGCTTTTGCTTTTTCTCGCTTATCTCCAAGTTTAGTATTTATAAAAGTAGTCATTTTTTTATAGAGGTGTAATCTGGTGTTTCCACCATAAATACCATGATTGTCGTCTGGGTAAACCCCCCAGTCAAATTGCTTATCGGCTTGAATTAAAGCTTCAACCAGTCGCATAGTATTTTGTAAATGCACATTATCATCAGCAGACCCATGTATTAATAAATAATCGCCTTTAAGTTTATCCACATGGTTTATAGGTGAATTATCATCATAACCACTTGCATTTTCCTGTGGGGTAGTCATGTACCTTTCTGTATAAATAGTATCATAGAAGCGCCAGCTACTCACCGGTGCTACAGCAATTGCCATTTTAAACACATCGTTGCCTTTAAATAAAGCATTGCTACTCATAAATCCACCAAAACTCCAGCCCCAAATACCTATTCTGCTCGCATCTATATATGGTAATGCGCCTAATTGCTTTGCGGCCTGAATTTGATCTTCAACTTCATATTTCCCTAATTGATTTTGTGTTACCTTTTTAAATGCTGCACCTTTAAAACCTGTACCACGACCATCTACACAAACAATAATATAGCCTTGTTGTGCTAAATGCTGATACCAATAATCGTTTGCACTATTCCAACGGTTGGCAACCTGCTGAGATCCCGGACCGGAATATTGATACATCAATAATGGATATTGTTTTGAAGCATCAAAATTTGCAGGTTTAATCATCCACATGTTCAAATCGTTACCATTAACATGAATAGTACTGAATTCTTTTTTTGAGGTCTGGTAATGAGACAGGTTTTTTGATAACACATCGTTATCCTTTATACTTTTAATAAGATTTCCAGAAGCGGCACTGTTTAAGGTATATTCCGGTGGTGTTGTTGCGCTGGAAAAGGTATTTATAAAATATGAAAAATCTGCGCTAAATGAGGCGCCATTAGTCCCTTCACTTTTAGTTAGTCGTTTTTTATCACGACCATTAAGTTTTATGGAATATACATCACGGTTTATTGAGCCGTTTTCTACAGATTGATAAAAAATCCTGTTTGTTTTTTCGTCATAACCATAATAATCGGTAACCTCCCAATTTCCTTTAGTAATTTGATTTTTTAGCCTACCGTCCTTTGAATAGTGATAAATATGATTATAGCCATCCTTTTCGCTGGTCCAAATAAAGCTATTGTCCTTTAAAAATGTTAAATTATCTGTTACATCAACATAAGCCTCATCTTTTTCAGCAAGTACCAGATTTGAGGTATTCGTTTTGGCATGTATCAGCCATAAATCTAATTCATTTTGATGCCTGTTCATATACTGAGCACTTAATATATCCGGATCTTTAGACCATTTAATTCTAGGAATATAAAAATCGTTATAAGCTTTATCCACGATCACCTGATCTGTTTTTTTAGCATCTAAATCGTAAATATGAAGTGAAACTATAGCATTCTTCTCTCCTGCTTTTGGGTACTTGAACACTTGTTGGGTTTGGTACAATCCGGTACCATAAACATCCATAGAAAACTCAGGAACATCAGTTTCATCAAACCTAATAAAAGCAATTTTATTACTAGCGGCATTCCACTCAAAAGCCCTAACAAAGGCAAACTCTTCTTCGTAAACCCAATCGGTTATACCATTAATTATTTTATTTTTTTCACCATCAAAGGTGATTTGGGTAGTCGTGCCGGTATCTAGATTTTTAATATATAAGTTGTTTTCAAATCCATATGCGACCTTGCTCCCATCGGGTGAAAATGTAGGTTCTTGAATTCTATTTTCAGAAATTAAGGTTATCGATTTATCTGCTGTATCATAAACATAATAATTCCCCAGCGTTGACCTTCTGTATATAGATTCTTCATTTGTTGCTAAAATAATTTTGCTCTCATCGTCACTAAAAGAGTAATCCGTAAAATAATTTAACGCTTCTATATCAGACGAACTTACTAAGGTTTTTATCTTTTTTAAAGTCTTGTAATCGTAAATATCTACCGAAGTGGACCTGGTATTTCTATCAAAATTTAAAACTGAATATTGTTGTCCGTTTTTCATAGAATGCAGAACATCCATTCCCTCTGTTCTAAAGGCACCATTCCAAATGTCTTCAAGTGTAATTTGCTTATTTTGAGCCGATAAAGTTATAGTTATGAAAAGACAAATAAATAAAGGTAATCGTAGAATTCTCATTAAAAATTATTTTTTTGACAAAATGATGTCAAGTTTACTAAAAATTATGCAAAAAACCCTAACTATTAACAGTTAAATAAGCGAATGTAATGACTAATAGCATTTATAGATTTAAAATAACTGCAGTAAAACGTCCATTTTTCCTTTCTATTTCAAAATAAAAAGAAAACACAGCTAAGACTATGCTTGGGTTTTTCTTTATCATATAAAGAAAAAAATCATCTTTTTCTTTTATATCAATTTTAAACAATAAATAGTATAGCCTTCAATTTTCATACCAAGAATAGTATATTTGCTCGTAAAACAGCTAATAATGAGTAAAACAATTTCCGGGTTTTCTAAGCTTTCAAAGTCTAAAAAAATTGACTGGATTGTAAACACATATTTTTCAAATACAGAAGATGCAAAACGCATTTTAAAACAGTATTGGAATAATAATGAATCCTTACAACAGCTACATGATGAGTTTATTGAAAACACAGTAACCAATTATTATTTACCTCTTGGTGTTGCGCCTAATTTTTTAATTAACAACACCCTTTATACCATTCCTATGGCAATTGAAGAAAGCTCTGTTGTAGCGGCAGCAAGCAAAGCGGCTAAATTTTGGTTAGACAGGGGTGGTTTTAAAACTAAAGTGATTTCTACCACTAAAATTGGGCAGGTTCACTTTATGTATCCTGGTAATTCTAAAACATTACAAAGCTTTTTTAATTATGTAAAACCCATTTTAATTAAAGAAGCTAATCCCATTACTAAAAACATGGAGGCTCGTGGTGGCGGTATTATTGACATAGAATTACGGGATAAAACAGAAGATATAAAAGGCTATTATCAATTGCATGCTTCATTTGATACTTTAGATGCTATGGGGGCTAATTTTATAAATTCGTGTTTGGAGCAATTTGCAAAAACATTTAAAAAGGAAGCTTTATTGTTTGAAGGTTTTTCTGAAGAAGAAAAGCAGATTCAAATAGTAATGAGTATTTTATCTAACTACGTTCCTGATTGTTTAGTAAGAGCCGAAGTAAGTTGTAACGTTGAAGATTTAAGCGACAATGATTTAATTTCTGGCGAAGATTTTGCCACAAAATTTGTTCAGGCTGTTAATATTGCTGAAATAGAGCCTTATCGTGCTGTAACCCATAATAAAGGGGTTATGAATGGTATTGATGCCGTAATCTTAGCAACAGGCAATGATTTTAGAGCTGTTGAAGCTGGCGTGCATGCCTATGCTTCAAGAGATGGGAAATACAGTAGTTTAACCCATGCTAAAATTGAAAACGGCATTTTTACCTTTTGGACCGAAATTCCTTTAGCTTTGGGCACCGTTGGCGGATTAACTAATTTGCATCCTCTGGTAAAACTAGCTTTAGAATTATTACATAAACCATCTGCTAAAGAACTTATGCAAATTGTTGCTGTTGCCGGTTTAGCACAAAACTTTGCTGCATTGCGTTCGTTAACTACAACGGGGATTCAGCAGGGGCATATGAAAATGCATTTGATGAATATTCTAAATCAGTTTAAAGCTAACGACAAAGAAAAGCAGATTTTAACCGAACATTTTAAAACCAACACTGTAACTCACAGTGCAGTTGTAGAGGCGATTGAAAAATTACGTAACGGCTAAAGTTTTTACTAAATAGAATCATGGTGTCTGGGCGGAGTCGAACACACACACTAAGACAATAAAATTATGCCTAAGGGATTTGTTTACATATTAGAGTGCGCTGATGGAACTTTTTATACAGGTAGCACAGTTGATTTAAACAAAAGGCTAAATGACCATCAAAATGGTAATGGCTCAAATCACACTAAAAAAAGGCTTCCTGTTAAATTGGTTTATTTTGAAGAATTCCAAAGAATAGATGAAGCATTTCTTAGAGAAAAGCAAATACAGGGATGGAATAGAAAAAAGAAAGAAGCCTTAATTAAAAAGCATTTTGAAAAGCTACCCGAGTTATCTTTGGCCTATCGCGACAAGGTGTCTTCGAGAACCTCAGACACCAAGAGAACCGCGAATAAATTGGTACCTGAGGCACTCGAAGGCACTTTTTCTAATAAAACTACTTATTCAAAAACATTTAAAAGCAACGGCAAACTACTACTTACAGCAGAATATGTTGTACTTGACGGGGCTTTATCGTTAGCTATCCCAACTAAATATGGGCAATCTTTAAAAGTAGAAACTATTAATGAACCCAAGCTTATTTGGAAAAGTTTGGATGAAAAAGGGCATGTTTGGTTTGAGGATATGTTTAAAATTACTAATCATGAGATTTCTCAGTTAGTTAGAAATAGCAATAATATTTCTGACAGATTGGTTCAAATACTACATGCTGCCAAAAAACTTAATCCCCATTTTTTAAATACTGAAAACGGCTTTAAGGCAACTACCACGTTAGACTTTCCCAAAGCATGGGGATTGGGTACATCATCTACACTAATAAATAATATAGCGCAATGGGCTAATATTGATGCTTATCAACTTTTAGAACAAACTTTTGGTGGTAGTGGTTATGATATTGCCTGTGCAAAGCATGATAATCCAATTACTTATCAAGTAATTAATGATGGAGCACCGAAACAAATTCTGGGTAACAAAAAAATAAATGAAGTAGATTTTAACCCATCATTTAAAAACAACCTGTATTTTGTTTATTTAAACCAGAAACAAAATAGTCGTGATGGTATTGCACAGTATAGAAACAACACCTCTGATTTGTCAGAGTCTATTTTAGCAATAAATGCGATTACCAAAAGTATAATTTCGTGCAAAACACTCGATGCATTTCTTTTATTAATTAGAAAACATGAGCATCTTATTTCAAAAATTATACATCAAACACCTGTAAAGGAACGCCTCTTTAGTGATTTTAATGGCGGAGTAAAAAGTCTTGGTGCCTGGGGTGGAGATTTTGTTTTGGTAGCCTCAAAAGATAATCCGACTGAATATTTTAAAAAGAAAGGGTTTGAAACTATTGTTCCTTTTAAGGCTATGATACTATAAAAAAAGCCTCAAATTAATGAGGCTTAGCTTTCTATAAGTTTTATATGTTTTATTGAATTTGAGAGCTTGCTCTATTATCTTCAATGTCTGCAGCTTCTTTTAAAGCGTTATACAATTTAGCTGTTACTACACTTACTTTTTTAGTTTCAACCTGATTAGCAAACGATTGATAATTATCTAACTCAACAGCTGGGGTTACTTTAGTTACCTGAAGCATATAAACGCCATTTTCCCCATCAATTAATGTTGATGTTTCTCCTTCATTTAATCCAAAAGCTGATCCAACAATTATAGGCTCTCTTCCTGCTCCGGAAAGCGTTGGGGTTTTCATTGTAACCGCTAAAGCACTTCTTACTGTAGTATTTTCAGCTGCTGCCAAATCTTCTAAAGTTGTAGCTGTTATTCTGTCTCTAATAATTTTAGCTTTTTTCTCTTTACGTATAACAGGTATTACTGTGGCCGATGCATCTTCTACGCTTTTTAAGCCTGCTTCGTGCTTCGCTACTAATTGAGCAATAACATAACCGTTAGGGATATTAAAACGTTTAACATCGCCTACCTCAGCATCTTCTTCAAAAGCCCAGCGTACAATTGGTCGTTGATTACCAATACCAGGAATATTTTCATCTAACGCTTTAATATCATTTACCGGTCTTACAGTAAATTTATTTTCTGTAGCTGTGTCTTGAAAATCTTTATCAACTACTGTTATTTCAAAATTTGAAGCATCTCTAAACACTTTAGATATTGTAGCCTCAGATGGCTCAATTTCACGAGCTATAGTACCCAATAGAACAGCATTTTCAATACTCTTTTTATCATCTATTCTAATGATATGGTAACCAAATTGCGTTAAAACTATATCTACACTTCCTTTTTCATTTGTAAACAAGAAATCTGCAAAATCAGGATCAAAACTTCTTGGATCAAAGGTAGAGTATCTTGTCCAACCTATACTACCGTCTTTTCCTTTTGTTCCATCTACATTTATTTCATTTGCAACTTCATTAAATTTATTTTTATTGTTTTTAACTAAAGGCAATAAACTATCTACCAGCTTTTTTGCATCTTCTTTTGTTGTTGTCGTTTCTGCGGTAGCAGCTAATGATCCTACAAAAGGAACAATAATATGGCTAGACTGAATCGAGTCTGCTATTCTTTTATACTCTATTGCTTTAGTAATTTTAAAATATCCATTGTCTTTATACGGTCCGTAAACTTCACCTTCATTAAGGTTAAAAATACTATCTGCAACTGTAGTTGGTAAAGATGATTTAAAACTAAAACGATCATTAAATTTAATATCAGATTCTGCAATAGCATTTATATAATCTTCATTCTTTTTTATATTTGAAAATGCAACAATGGCATCTTTTCTTCCTCTATTATTAATAACCCCTCCGTTTAAAAACAAATTAAGATCATCAACAATAGCATTTTCGTCTTCAATAGTAGCCGTTTCTTTAAATTCTACATATCTAATATCTCTAGATGCTTCAACTTCAAACTGTTTTTTATTTTTATTAATATAGTTTGAAATATCAGATTTTGAAACAGCAACTGTACTATCTGCAACAGATGCATATGGGACTTGTACATACTTAATATCTACTTTGTTTCCCTGTAATTTATGCTCTAATTCCCCTTCAGCGAGTGTCCCTGTTAAACCTGCTTTTACCAAACTGAAGTAGTTTTGATTTAAAGCATTATTAGCTAATTGTTTTTCGTAGTTTACCCAATCTGCATAGGTTAATGGTTGTCCTGCAATAAAACCAGGTTGTGGCGATAATTCTTTAAGGTTTGCTATAAACTCATTTAGTTTATTTTCATCAAACAAACCGGCTTCGTTTAAAAATTCCGGATTAGTAGCCATTGCTGTTTTAAGCAAATCTCTCATTTGGTCTTTTTCAATAGAAATCCCTAAGGCTTCAAATTGAGTTTCCATAACAGCCTGTCTTACTTCTTGTTCCCAAACCCGGTTCATTACCTGAGTGTTTGTGGCCGTTGCTCCTGCACGTTTTTGTGCAACCTCTACTTTTTGTAAAAAGTCTTCACGAGAAATGTCTTTCCCATTTATGGTAGCAACAATACTTTGAGATTTTGATGTAAGTGCATCTCCATTTTTAAATAAATCTGCTAAAACGAAAGAAAATAACGCCAACGCTATAATTAATATTAAAAATAGTGAACGTTGTCTAATCTTATTTAAAACTGCCATTTGTAATTTAAATTTAAAAAATCCTTAATTCAGGATTTAGCTTATTAAGTTATTTATGTAAAAATATCGAATTTTGATAAAATACAGTGCGCGAAAATACCATTTTCTATTTAATAATAAAAGTGTAAAGCGGCTTTAATTATATTAAAATATCAGGATTTTAATCTTCTTCTAAAAGTTTAAGTTCCACCAAGTCGATTTTAGTATTGGATACTTCAGAAATGGTGAATTGAAATCCATCAATAATCACGATTTCACCCTGCGCAGGAATTTCTTCAGTGTGATTAACAATCAATCCGCCTAAGGTCTCATAATTTTCACTTTCGGGAAGGTTTAACTTATAGGTTTCGTTTAAATAATCAACTTCTAAACGAGCCGAAAAAGTAAATGTTTCATCATCAATTTTTTCTTCTATTAAATCTACGGAGTCGTGCTCGTCTTCAATTTCGCCAAAAAGTTCTTCAACAATATCTTCAACCGTCATAATACCCGATGTTCCTCCATATTCATCTAAAACAACGGCAATACTTTTACGTTTTTTAGTGAGCACATTTAAAACGTCTTTGATTAGCACTGTTTCCGGAATAAACTCGACGGGCATCATTGCCGATTTTATAGTTTTTGGCTTTTTAAACAGTTCAAAAGAATGTACATAACCCAAAATATCATCAACTGTTTCTTTATATACTAAAATTTTGGTACAACCTGTTTCGGTAAAAAGAGCATTTAGCGTTTTTATGGATTCGTTAATTTCTACCGCAATAATTTCGGTTCTGGGCACCATAACTTCTCGTGCTTTTACTTCAGAAAATTCTAAAGCATTTTGAAATATTTGAATTTCAGAATCGACTTCCTCGTGTGCTTCAACCGATTCCATTTGCTCACTTATATAATTGCCTAATTCAACTTTTGTGAAAGCTAGTTGAATTTGATCGCCTTCGGTTTTAAAAAAATATTTAAGAACAATATCAGAAATCCAAATAACAAAATCTGAAATAAATGTAAATAACACATAAAACATATAAGCCGGTACTGCTAAAACTTTTATAAGTGTATTTGAATAAATTTGAAAAAATACTTTTGGTAAAAACTCTGCAGTAATTAAAATAACAAAAGTTGAAATAACTGTTTGCGATAACAAACTTAAATCGGTTAGCAAATAGGTTATAAAAACAGATGGTGTTGGTAGCATAGACTGAAACCAGTTAACCAACAAATCGCCCATAAAAAAACCATATATTACCAATGCAATATTATTACCAATTAACATTGTAGTAATAAATTTTGATGGCTTTGCAGTAAGTTTACTTAATATTTTTGCCAGAATACCATCTTGCTTTTTTTCAATTTCAATATGGATTTTATTTGATGAAACATAGGCAATTTCCATCCCTGAAAAAAAGGCCGATAATATTAATGAAACAATTATGATAATGACATAAATGCTCATTTATTTTGAATGGTTTCTATTTTCAAATTTTTTACTAAACTTTTTTCTAAAGAAAAACATAAAAACCGCTAGTGCACCTAATAAAATTGAAGGGTAATAAATTTCACCGGTATTCATATATCTTGAAATAGCATCATAAACAAATAACACCGCAAATACTATATAAGCATATTGGAAAATCTTAGAATATTTCATTTTCTGAATTGTAAATTAAATTACCGCAAAGGTAAACAAAGAATTCTTTTAATTCTTGATTAGATTTTCATTTTCACAGGACTTACAACGACTCCTATTATTTTAACAGCAAGAATCATCGCGTTTTTTAATAGCATAAAGGTATTAAAGCTCGATCGTACTATTTATTCATCAACGGTAATATAACCGGTTACTTCAAGGACTTCGGCATTGGTAAATTTAGAATCAGAATCGAAACCATTACCATGTATAATATCTTGACCTTGCCTAAACTTAACAGGCTTATTGGTAAACAACCACTCCTTTTTTTGATCGTAAAACAATTGTTCTGCGTACAAAGTATCGTTTGAATTTGTTGTAATTTTTACATGTCCTTGTAAATCTATAAGATTTGTTTTGTTATAAATTATGGCATAGTCTGATACAATAACACTCTTTTTATTTTCATCATCAAATACATCAAGTGTAATACCATTTGGAAATTCATAAAACGAAAAATCTCTGTTTGCATAATCTAGCATTTTAGCACTAATAAGTATCGCTTTTAGTTTACCTGAATCTGTATGTTTAAGATTGAAATTCTCTGCTTCTCCAATAGGTTCGTTTTCAGAAACACCAATTTTCTGAACCTGTTTAAAATTGTTTTTACATGAAAAAAACATAGTCACAGTGATTGCTGTGACTATGTTTAATATATAGTATTTATATGTTTTTTTCATTTAAACCTTAGGCACTGTAACAGAGGCTCCAATCCAACAACCAATTCTTATGGTTTGTCCAGAATTAGCGGCACTAAATATATCAGACTTAGAAGGTGCTTTTGCCGAATAACTTTTAGCCGATTGAGCTGCTGCCTTTCTTAATGTTGGATCTACGCGAGCTGCTTTTCTAGCTTCTTCAGCGGCTAACCAATATACGGCTCTTTTATTAAAGGTTGTATCGCCACAACTGTTTGCGCTTGCTGCATACATCGAAGCTATTGCTAAATGCGGACGGCCATTAGAAGGGTTAAGTTTTAAAGCATTTCTAAAAAACCCTCTTGCTTTACCATATCTTCCTTTCTTTTTAAGGATTGAGCCTATTCTATACGCTAATTTAGATTTTTTGAAAGTATCTTCTTCTAAATCATAAGCTTCATTAAAGTAACCTTCTGCTTCGGATGTTTTTCCTTTTTTCATTAAAATACCGGCAACAAAAACTTTTGTATCGGCAGATGGAGACAATTCATCATAAGCCTTTACTAACTTCTCATATAAAGGATCGTCTGTACATTCTTTGTAGAACATTCTACTAACCGCACGCTTTAACCAAACCGCATCGGTTTTACTTGCTTCAAAATCTTTAGTATAAAGCGGAATTAAGTTTTCGCAATTTGCTCTTTCTCCCAATTCTGAGTCTATACTTCCAGATACTTTATCGTATGCCGTTAACACTTGAGAATAGTATTTCTTATACTTTTTCTCTTTGCTTGTTAAGGCTGTTTCTGCGTCTTCTTTTGCTATTAATTTATTAAGCTTTCCTGAGGCTATTTTTACTTCATCTTCAATTTTTTCGGCAACATCATCATATTTGTTAAACAAATCTTTAGCCGGCTTTTTACCAGCATCGTATAATGCAACCATTAACTTAAAATAAATGTATAAGCTTTTAGGGTTTTTAAACGTTGCTTTATCTAACTTATAAGCCGCATCAAAACATTCATAAAGCTCCTGTTCTGATTTACTTAGTATGTCTTTATGGTCATACATTAACTGACAAGCTTTAGCAGCATATTCTCCTTTTGGGGTTTTACTTGCAAAATAAGTTCCTCTTTCATCCCATAATTTTAAAAGATCGTTTACAAAGCCTACTTTATCTGTGCCTGTAGATTTTTCAATTTTATGATTTAAAATTTTCTCTCCATAAACATAAATAGCCCTGTTAAACTTTGGGTTTCTTTGTCTTAGCTCCATAAATGGCTTATAAGCTGACTCGTAATTTTTTGCTTTAGCATACTCTGTCATAATCGACAAAGTCGCCATATCTTCTTCATTACTTTGAGAGTTTACATAGGTTTAATCCTATAAATAAAAATGTAAATAATAATGTAATTTTCGCCTTCATGATAATAATTTTATGTTGTTAGTCATACTTCCTTTTATTGAACCATCTGTCGTTCAAAGATAAGCTTAATTGGAAATTAACAAAATTCTCTTGAATTAAGTTGCTGTTTTTGGTACCACGCTTACCTATTTCGAGACCAAAATTGGCATTAGAAAACATTCTAACATCTCCAACTGGTAATCCTACTCCAAAAGATATGCCAAACTCTTTTATTGATTCGTTATTAATGTTTAAGCCCGTTTTTTCTGAACGTATCCCAGCCCTATACACCACACGCTTAAAATAGCCATTAAGTGTATTATAATTAGGAATAAAAAAGCCTCCAACAGAAATGGTTGAGGCATCTTCAAATTTAGTAGCACTACTGCTATATAAGGCATTAGAAAAGTTGCTTGTTTTTTGAGTTGTATATTCTGCACCAACAAACCATTTTCTGGGTTGGCCAATACCTGCACCAAATGAAAATTTAGATGGTAAAACTAAATCTGTTTCTTTTAAACCACTAGCTTCCAAATCTAATTCAATAGTACTTAATACAAATTCTTGCCCTGTAGAAGGATTAATTGTTATTGTGGAAAATGAGCGTTCGTTTTTAGAGGTTAAACTACTTTCTGGTGTGAATGTAATACCAGAAACAAACTCTAATTTTTCGCTTAACATCTTTTTATACGATAATCCAATATTAAAGTTTAATCCACTTAAATCTGATCTATTTGCTTCACGCGCTTGATATTGTGCGAGCACGCCTTCGCTGTCATAAATAAACTCAATGGTAGCATTCTGAATGTTTCCAAAATTATAATGCGCATCTACTCCTACACTCAGCCCTTTTGCAAGCATATAACCAATACCCATATAAGCTTTATTAACACCACCTTCACCTCTAAACCTATTTAATGGGTCTCCAGATCCGTTAAGCGATTCCAGCTTATACCCAACAGATGTATAAGGCATTAAACCAAAACCTAAACCAAACTTACCCATAGGAACAGACAATGCTAAATAATCAAAGGTCGTTGATGAGGCATTATCACTACTTGTACTGCTCTTTAAATTTATACTGGAATAACTTCCTCCAACAGTAAATTTAACGGGTCTTGTTTCGTTATTAAAATACGTTAAATTCTCGCCAGCATAAGAAGCTGGATTTCGTAAATTTGCATGAATACTATCTGTATAAATGCTTAATCCTCCCATACTTCTATTCTCAACTGTTCCCTTAAACTTAAGGCTTCCTATGCCATAAAATGAATAAGGTGAAGCCGTTCCCTGTTGTGCGTAACTCTGAATTGCAATAAAAGCAATAAAAACTATTACAAGTTTTTTTATCATTAGTTTGAATTAAATTGTAAAATATAGTTTAGTCCCTCTAATAGAAAATTAGAGTTGGCAAATATGCTACTTTTTAATTGTTTTGACAAGAAATTAGCATCGCCACCTGTTAAAATAACTGTTAAATCTGAATATTTTTCCTCATATTGTTTAATTACCCCTTCAATTTCTTTTAAAACGCCATTTACAACTCCAGAATGTATTGAAGCATTTGTTGAGTTTCCTGTTATAGAATTGGGGATTTCTGTTTCTAATAACGGTAAATTAGCCGTTAAATTATTTAATGATTTATAACGCATACGAATCCCTGGAGCTATTGCTCCTCCCAAATACATATTGTTATCTGTAATAAAATCATAAGTAATACAAGTGCCTGCATCAATAATCAAGGCATTCTTTTTAGGAAACTGGTTAACTGAAGCACTAACCAGAGCTATTCTATCTATCCCTAAAGTTTTTGGAGTGCTATATAAATTTTTAAAGGGGAGTTTAGTATCTGAATCTAACCATAGTACATTTTTATAGTGTTTAACTATATAATTAACATCCTTTTTTTTTAATTTACCTACCGAAGCTATAATTACTTTTGTAATAGATTTATATGTTTTATCTAAAAAGGCCACATGTTCTATAAGGTCCTTTAATGTAATAACATCCTTCCTTTTAATTCTACCTGCCTTAAAAACAGCAAGTTTTACATAAGTATTTCCTACATCTATAATTAAATTCATATTTCTTTAAAAGGCTAAATTTACAAAACCAACCACAATAAAATTCTTAATTATTTTATAATATTAGTATTTAAACAAACCAGCTTCAATTAAATACTGACAAACTATAATTTTTTTGTATTTTTATTTTGGCGAATAACAAAAATGAATATATATTTGCAACCGCTTTGGCGAGGTACCTTAGCTCAGTTGGTAGAGCAAAGGACTGAAAATCCTTGTGTCCCTGGTTCGATTCCTGGAGGTACCACTTTCAAACTTTACAAACCCTTGATTATCAAATGATTTTCAAGGGTTTTTTAATTACAAATACACTATAGTATTACCATAAGTTGATGGTGATAAGGCTTTCTAAAAATGGGCATTCTTTTTACTCTGATAAAATTATTGATGGTTTAAATGAAAATGATATTAAACCATATCTTCAAAAACTAACACAGAACAAACGTTCTAATTCTTACATCAATCAATCTATTAACAGTATTAAGTTTTACTATGAAACAGTATTAGGAATGCCTAATAGGTTTTATTCTATTGAAAGACCTGGAAAGTCAAAAACACTGCCTGTAGTGTTATCAAAAGAAGACATTATTTCTATCATAAACCACACTAATAACTTAAAACATAAATGTATAGTTAGCTTATTATATTCTGCAGGTTTACAAAGGTCTGAATTACTTAATCTAAAGCTTACAGATATCGATAGTAAAAGCATGCTTATTAGAGTTAAAAATGCTAAGGGCAACAAAGACAGATATACATTACTTTCTGAATCTGTTTTAAAAGATCTTAGAATATATTACAAACAACACAGGCCTAAAGCGTATCTATTTGAAGGACAGTTTAAAGAGCAATACAGTGCTAATAGTGTAAGTAAAATAGTTTCCAATGCAGCAATTAAAGCAGGTATAAAAATTCGTGTATCATCCCATATGTTAAGACATAGTTTTGCTACTCATTTATTAGAATCAGGTATAGATATTAGGTACATTCAACTATTATTAGGCCACAATTCTACGAAGACAACAGAAACTTATACCCATGTCGCAAAAAACAGTTTTGATTTCATCAAAAACCCTTTAGACTTGTAAGTATTATTGTATATTTGAGTATATATATAGTAAAAATAAACACACTTGTGTGTTTATTCTATTGTTGGGTGTAATATCGACGAACTTAAAGAATTGAAAAACTAAATGATAATTAACAATAAAATAATTGTAAGAAATTACAAATGTTTTGATTCAGAAGAAGGTGGTGGATTTGACAAAATACTTCCGATTAATTTAATCATTGGAAAGAACAATTCTGGGAAAAGTAGTTTAATAGACTTAATTCAATTTTTAATTGACGGTAATGAAAATTTTAAAAAAGTTGGACGAGATTCTAAAGCCCCTGAAGTAATAATTGACCATACTTTAACAGAATCAAACATTTCACGTGTTTTTCCATCAGGAACAAGTGGAGGCGGAATACCTGCGAGAAATTTTTTCGAGTATGGAAAGCAATTTATTGGAAAAAATTATACTTACCGTTTCACAGATAAAAAACAAAGAACCTTTCAAAGTATAGACGCCGAATATGTCAATCACGCTCAACAAATGATTAATTCATTAGCTACAACTATTGAATTTCCATTTGCTGGTAAGTTGTTTTGTAATATATCAGCCGAAAGAGATATTACCCCTGAACCGTCAAGTTCAGAATTAAACTTTTTGTCTAATGGAATTGGTTCAACCAATGCAATTCAGCAAATATTAAATAAGACAGACAAGGATAGCACCTTAATAGAAAGTAAACTACTTAAGGAACTGAATACTATTATAAATCCTGATATTTATTTTTCAAGAATCTTAGTTCAATTAGATGAACAAGATAAATGGGAACTCTTTTTCGAGGACGCTAATCAAAAAAGAATTTCTTTATCAAAAATGGGTAGTGGCATTAAAACAGTTCTACTTGTTCTACTTAATTTAATTGTCAGGCCAAGAATTGAAAATAAAAATCCAAGTTCTTATGTATTTGCTTTTGAGGAACTTGAAAACAACTTGCATCCATCATTACAAAGACGATTATATAATTACATAAAGAGGTATTCTAAAAAACATTCGGCATATTTTTTCCTTACGACTCATTCAAATGTTGTAATAGACTCTTTTGGAACTGATTCGAACTCGCAATTAATTCACGTATCAAATGATGGAGATAAATCAACGTCAAAAACCGTTTTATCATATAATGGTACCAAACAAATACTGAATGATTTAGGCTTGAAAGCAAGTGATATTCTTCAAAGTAATGGTATAATATGGGTAGAAGGACCTAGCGACAGAAATTTTATAAATAAATGGATTGAGATTTTATCACCAGATTTAAAGGAAGGTTTACACTACACTATAATGTTTTATGGAGGTAGACTATTATCCAATTTATCATTTGATTTCGAGTGGTTAAAAAAGGAAGTAATTCCATTATTAAAAATTAATCGAAACGCTTATGTAGTTATAGATAGAGATGGCAAAACGATTAAACCTAAGCTTAACGAAACAAAAGTTAGAATTCAGAAAGAAATAGGAGAAAATAGATGTTGGATAACTAAAGGGAGGGAAATTGAGAATTATTTATCAGATAAAATATTGAGAATATGGTTAAAAGAAAATCATAAAATCAATATTGAGATACTGAACGATAAAAACACCAAATTGGAGGAAAACATCCTTAATGCGGACAACAAAATAAAACTTAAATACAATCTTAATAAAACAATTTATTCTGCAGAAATTGCTGAATTTATAGATAAAGAATCTCTAAATGTTATGGATTTAAAGTCAAGATTATTGGAATTAATTGAGATAATAAAAGAGTGGAATAAATAAATAAATACTACACCCAACAAAGAACTGAGTTAAAAAACAAGCTTTTTTAAGCTAATTTAGAAACAAAGTTTTCGTCATAAGGCAATCCGCTTTTTGCAATAGCAAATGCTTGTTTTAATAGTTTGTTTGATACTGCAATTAAGGCTAGTTTTTTACTCTTCCCTTTAGCTACAATTCGTTCATATAATTCTCTACATGCTTTGTTATGTTTACATGCTGAAAAAGCACATAAAAATAATAGATTTCTTAGTTTCTTATTACCTACTTTACTGATCCTACTTCGTCCTCTAACACTACTACCCGATTCCCGTATTGTTGGTGTAATACCAACATAACTACACAACTGTTTTGCTGTTTCAAACTTCTTAAAACTATCAGTAACCACTAGTAAAAACAAAGCTGTCTTTACACCCATACCAGGAATACTTTTAAGCAAAGTCAATTGATCTTGCTGATCTTGTTTAACTAATGCTAATAGACGACTCTCAAGTGATTGAATCTCTCTATTTAAATGTTTTAAATGTCTGGTCAACGAACGATATACAAACTTGGATGGTACCCCTAAGATCTTTTCACCATGCAACTTATTCTTTGTCGCTGTGCGTTGCTTTAAATAATTATCTAACAATCTGAATAACTGCAAGCACTCTGCCTGCACATCTGTTAATGCATCATACAATGGAACATCATTCAAAATCCCATAATCACATATAGCTTTAGCATCACTCTTATCTGTCTTTACCTTGGCTAATCTCATCTGAATAAAACGCTTCACAGATAATGGATTTACTACAGAAACTACTACCCCTTTACTATGTAGATACTGAGCCAAACGATAATGATAATAACCTGTAGCTTCCATAACTACTAAAGCTCCTTTAGGTAATTCTTTAACTAATTGCTTAAATCCTTTTTCATCATTACTAAACTGCATATGACCAGAATCAGTATTATAAACATCAAACACTGCTTTACTAATATCAATACCATAAATTTTTCTACCTTTATTCATAACAACTGAATTTTGGAAAGAACTGGATACTGGTGTTTCAACAACTTAAAATCGAGGTCTTTAGCCTCATAGAACTGAACGAAATAACAGTAGTAAAACAGAGGGGATTATCATTGTTGTCGAAGTCTTAAGCTTCACCATGTATACTAATCTTAATCCTCTCTTTTGTTCTTTCTTATTAATAACACTAAAAATAAGAGATTGTAAACTTAAGACGTGTATAATTCATTGCTAGTTCTAGCCTACTTGGAAATTCCTTCGGAATTTCCTCTGGTTCGTTTTAGTTTACTAGTTTAGTTGCTGAAACACGCAACGAAATCATACACAAAACCGTTACCTGTAATTATGACAAAAATTCCGCTAAAAATATTACTTCTGACTTCAATATTAATATCAACATCTTGTAAAAAAGAGATTGATTCGATATTAGAATTAGAAGCTGATTACAAAGTAATTGAATTAGATTACGGATTTGACAACTATATGAAAAATACTAGAGATAAATCCGAGCAAATTATTATTAAGCAAAGAAATATAGTCTTAATTGATGTTGACAAAAATGGCGGAACAACAATTGAGAATAATTTTATTCCAGATAGTCTAATAATATCGGAATTCAAAAAATATATAATACCTAATCCAGCGGATGAAAAAATGCCAATGACAACTAAAAAGGATTTTCAATATTCTGGAAAAGTTTACACGCATAAAAATATCACTATACTTGCGAGATATGACAAGGAACTGAACTACGAAAAATATCGTGAAATTAGAAATAAATTTTATTTGGCATATAATGAAGTTCGGAATGAATTTGCAATCTCGAAATTCAATAAAAACCAAACGGAATTATTAAACTCGGACGAGCAGGAAGACATTATAAAATGGAGAGAAATAAGAGAAATATTTCCAATCCGATATACGGAAACAACAAATTAAAAATAACTACAGGTAACACCGTGTATAGTTCATTGCTAGTACTCGCCTACTTACGAAAATCCTGCCTTCGACAAGCTCAGGCACCAACGGATTTTCTATTTGGTTTGTATTTGCTAATTTAGTTGCTGAAATACGCAACGAAATCATACACAAACACGTTATCACACATTTGAGAAGCAACGATGAACGAAACAAACTTACCAACTGAATTGAAAACAGTTCCTAATATTGGAAAACGGATTTTAGCAGGAATTGTTGACTATTTTATTATCTATATTTTTTTCTTTATTTTTTTGTTTGCATTTGGAAAGCCAGATTCTGAGGGAGAATTAGCCGTAAGTGGATTACCAGCATTAGTACCAATTCTATTTTGGGGAATAATGACAATCGGGCTTGAACAATGGTTCGGAGCAACACTCGGAAATTCTTTAGTTGGACTAAAACCTATATCAATCCGAAAATCAACTGACAACTCAACTTTTAGCGGAACAGATGAAAAATTGACTTTTGGACAATCTTTAAAGAGACATTTACTAGACCCAATCGATATGTTCTTTTTTGGGCTAATCGGAATTATAACAATTAAAAACACGGATAAAAATCAACGATTAGGAGATATTTGGGGAAATACAATTGTTGTGAAAACATCTGAATTGAAAAAATCGGAATAAAAAACGTTGCCAACAACACCTAAACTGCATTAAAACGCAGTTTAGCCAAACCGTTACCTGCAATTTAAACCAAGATTATGAAAAGAGCTTTATTACTATCATTTTTGACATTCACATTACTGACTTATGGACAAAAACCTGATTTAAGCACCTGTGATTGTAATGAGTTAACAATGAAAGGCAAAGATGGAAAATCGGCGTTTAAAGACAAAATAGCCTTTACAGGAAAGTGTCTGACAAAAATGTCAAATGGAATTGTTATAGAGGAATTAAATTACTCAAATGGACAATTAAACGGAAGAATAAAAACATTCTATAAGAATGGAAAAATTAGAGAGACCGTGGAGTACTTTGGAAATATGAAACAAGGAAAATATTTTTTGTATAGTGAAAACGGAAAACCAATAATTGAAGGAAGCTATAAAAACAAGTTAAAAGACGGAAAATGGAAATACTATGAAGTAAATTCTGGAAAGCTCATAAAAACGACTGTCTTTAAATTTGGAAAAGAAAAAACTACAGGTAACAAAGTGTAAAAATAATTGCTTGGTTCTTGCCTGCTCAGAAAATCCTGCGGATTTTCCTCTGGTTCGCTCCATTTTTATTAAGTTAGTTGCTTAATCACGCAACTATCCTTACACTAACCGTTGTGTACAATACAAACTTTACTACTAAATTGAAAGATATGTCCTTTGAAAGAATATTTAGAGAATCAAAAATAATTTTAACAGAAGGAGCTTTAGTCGAAAGATTAAAAACTGAATTTAATGTAGAAATGGATGCTTTTTTGAATCACGCAATGTTGGTTTATGAAAACCCTAAGATACTTGAATTGCTATATAGACAATATATTGATATTGGTCATAAATATAATCTACCAATTATGATTATGACACCAACCCGCAAAGTCAATTTCAAGTCGACATCGAAATCTAAAAATATAATATCTGATTCCTGTATTTTCCTAAATGATATAAAAGAAAGTTACCTTAATTATTCTAAAAACATAATGATTGGAGGATTATTAGGATGCAAAGGAGATGCATATAGTGGAGAAAAGAAATTTGAAATTAACCAAGCATATGAGTTTCATAGTAGACAAGTCTCAAATTTCAAAAAAGAAAAAATTGATTTTTTATTTGCAGGAATAATGCCAGAAATTAATGAAGCAATCGGAATGGCTAGAGCAATGTCAGAATCAGAAATCCCATACATTATTAGTTTTATGATTAAAAAGGATGGTCATTTAATTGACGGAACAACATTGTCAAATGCAATTAAATTAATCGACGAACAAGTAAATCCTAGGCCTATTTGTTATATGACTAATTGTATCCATCCCACAAATCTGAATGAGGCTCTAAATAACAACGAGGATAAATCAAAACTAATAAGATTTAGTGGAATACAAGCAAATGCATCAATTTTAAGTCCTGAAGAGTTAAATAACTGTGAAGTTCTTCAACAAGATGATTTTGATAATATCATTGATGAAATACTTTTATTACATAACCGATATAATTTAAAAGTCGTAGGAGGTTGCTGTGGAACTAATGATAAATTTATCGAAAGTTTATCAAAAAAAATAACGAGTACTGTACACAACAATGTATAACTGCAATTTGCTTACGCCTGTTCGCTGCGCTCGGGTCGGCGGATTCGACTATGCTTCGACTGCGCTCAGCACAAGCTAAGAATCCGCTCGGAATTGCTAAAGCCTGTGCTAAACCGAAAATCATTAACTTTAAATCCGTAACTGACGGTTATACTAGACCGTTGTGCAACATTTAACAGATGAAATTGTTATTTAAAGTTTTTATCCTTTTAGTTTTTTCAATGTCATTTGGACAAACAAATCCTCAGAATATTGGAATTGGTTCGGATTTAATAAATTCTGCTGAATCAATTTCAGTTTTTATTTATGTGCCAAATTCAAAATTCACAATTGGATTTATTAACCGTAAACATTTCGAAAATAACGATTTACCAAAATGCGTGGGAATCGATTCGGATAAAAAAACTAATTTGCAGATTATTGAAATATTAATTAATAATAACTTATTAAGTCAAACTTACTTTTTTGCCCTAAATTCTGATGATTTTGTCAATAATAACACAAAGGAAATCATCAAGTTGTCTGACACAAAACTTTATCTGGATATAGACTTCGAAACACCAGGACATTATGATAAAATTTTTATACCTATAACTGATACTAGAATTGCTGAAAAATTGCTTAATGATTTAAACTTGATTTTTAAGGATGCTAATAAATGCTTCAAAAAATTAAGACGAAAAATAAAAACGTAGCACAACACAGTATATAAAAAATTGTTATTTTAGGCTTAACTAAAGTTAGTTACTTTGTTTGCTAGCTTCTGATTTTCCTTCGGAAAATCCTCGCACTCAAACACGCAACTACTCATAGCCGAGACCGTTGTGCTTTATTATATTCAACGAGCTATATACCCTAAAAAAGAAATTCAGACTAAATAATTAATCAAGCATTAATAAAAAAAAGTTAATTATTTTTCTATAATTGATATATCAATTATATTTGTATCAAACATATGATATATGAACCTGCCTCTTCCATCAGAAACAATATTTCACGTTATAGAAAGCACCATTAAGGACTATAGAAAATTTGCACAGAAAAAAATTTCGGAACAACTAAAAGATATAACTATAGATCAAGGTTTAGTTCTCCTCTTCCTAAATGAGCACCCAGACCTAAGTCAGAAAGAAATTGCCAAACTGGTATTTAAAGACACTGCATCAATGACACGAATGATTAATACTATGGTTCAAAAAAAACACCTAAAACGCTCTATGAACATTGAAGACAGAAGGCGTTACAAAATTGAAATCACAACCAAAGGAAAGGACGTATTAAAAACCCTTCCTTCCATTATTCATCACAATAGAAATTCATCATTAAAAGGAATCACAAAAAGCGAACTTAAACAATTGGAAATCATTTTGAGTAAAATCAGAACCAATTGTACAAAACCATGATATTATGAAAATTATAAGCAAATTTACAGTAACCACAATCACATTTTTATTGCTGCTAACTTTTCAAATGAGCGCTCAGCAAAACATAAAGATATTAACAACTAAAGAACAGCAAACTGTTGTCGATTCTATAAGCAGTAAACTAAACGCAAACTACGTTTTTCCAGAAATTGCTACCAAGATGGTCTCAAGTATCGAATCGAAACTTAAAAATGGTGATTATAAATCCATCCTAGATCCTCAAGAATTTGCCACGACGTTAACGGCAGATCTCCAAGCGATAAGTAACGACAAGCATTTAAGAGTTAATTTTGCACCTGAACAAATAGCCGATCAACAACAAACAGTAACTGCTACAGATAGTATCGCTTTTTTGAATCGTTACATCAACAGAATGAAACGAAATAACTTCGGCTTTAAGGAAGTGAAAATCATGGCTGGCAATGTTGGCTATCTTGACCTTCGTAGTTTTTCTAATGTAGAATACGCAGGTGAAACAGCAGTATCTGCAATGAACTTTTTAAGTAATGCCGATGCTATTATTATTGATCTTAGAAATAATGGAGGCGGAAGTCCGGCGATGATCCAACTCATAACCAGTTACCTCTTTGGAAGCAACCCTGTTCATTTGAATAACTTTTATTGGCGTCCATCTAATCAAAATTCTCAAACTTGGACCTTACCACATGTGAGTGGTACTCGTAGTCCAGATACTCCCGTTTATGTATTAACTAGTAGTGGAACATTCTCTGCTGCCGAAGAGTTTAGTTATAATTTAAAGCATCTACAGCGTGCGACTTTAGTCGGAGAAACTACAGGTGGCGGAGCACATCCTGGCGGTTCTGTAGTAGCAACAGATCGATTCATGGTTTGGGTTCCTACAGGAAGAGCCATTAACCCAATCACCAATACCAATTGGGAAGGCACTGGAGTTGGTCCACATATTGCAGTTCCTGCTGCAGATGCACTCGATGTGGCTTATATAAAAGCGCTCGAATCACTTATGAAAAAAAATAAAGACAAAAGTTTACAAGCCTTCTACCAATGGCCAATTGCAAAACTAAGTCTTAAAACTAATCCTGTGAGTTTAGATGCTAATACTTTAAAATCTTACGCAGGAAATTATGGTCCACGAATGGTGACTTTCGAAAATGGCAAATTATTCTATCAACGTGATAGTGGAACAAAATATGAATTAGTTCCATACAGTGATAATGAATTTATACTGAAAGGGCTTGATAGTTTTAGAATCCGTTTTTTAGCTGAAGGAAATACAATAACAGCTCTACAAGGATTGTATGACAATGGTCGTACTGATAAAAATGCAAGAGGAAAAGAGTAGATTATCTTTGTTTGACTTTTTTCAATACTTCAGTAAAAGAATAACGAAAGCACAACAAAAAATAAGAGATTGTAAACTTAAGATGTGTATAATTCATTATGGCTGATTTTCCTTTCAGAAATTCAATCTTATTAATTATCTTTCCGCTACAATGAAAAAGAACTCGCGTCCTTTTCTCGCAAAAAATCATACACAAACACGTTAGCAAACATATAAACGAAATGCAGAAATTCTATTTAATTCTTGTTTTGACTTTAACATTTAGTTGCTCTCAAAAACAATCTGACAACAGAATTTCGGAATTTGAAAAGGTTTTAGGAGAAAGGCAAACAAAAGCTCTGAACTTACTCGTGTCTGACTTTGAAAAGAATTTAACCAAAATATATCCGAATTTGACAATTGAACAAGGATATAAAGAATATCTGACGGACTTAATTTCAGACTCAACTACTGATTGGGAAAAATTTAAATTTCAGTCGGACATAACAAATGTGGAATTTCATAAAAGCGGATTATGGAATGAAATTTACACTAAAGATTCAGTAAGTGGCTTACAGGCAAATGGGATTGGGAAATATATGCAAGCACTTTATTCTGTAAAAGATTCTGATTTTTTAATTGAAAGATATTGGGAAAAAAGAGAAGCAGCTGGAATGATGCAAAACGAATTAGTCATTCCCGGAATTTTGAGCTTAAATCCTGACTTTGACAACTATTTTCACAAAATAATTGTCGTAGCTGAATTTAGCTTTTAAAAGGAAAAAAAGTGTTACACACCGCATATAATTTATTGCTAGTTCTAGCCTACCCTTCGGCAAGCTCAGGGCATCGCTTCTGAAAATCCTGCCTTCGACAAGCTCAGGCACCAACGGATTTTCTATTCGGTTTGTATTTGCTAAATTAGTTGCTGAAACACGCAACAAAGCATACACAAAACCGTTGGCTATAATGTTGAACAAACATCACGAATGAAAAGAATAATTACCATTTCAATCATAATGATAAACCTATTAAATCTATTCGGGTGTAAAGCCCAAAATGAAAACGACCCTTATTGGGAATTTGATAAAGCTGAACATTTCCGACCTAAACTGAATAAAGGCGATTTCTTTAAGTTAAGAGGTTATGATTTTGGATGGTTTGTTCTTGAGCCAATGTCAAAGTTTGTAAAGGACAGAGAACACGAAATTGAACGGGGGAAATCATTGTCTTATGGACAAAAAGCACTTTATTATTGGTGGTATTTGGATGCCCAAGTCACAAATGGTGGATTTGTTCAATTCTACTATAATGGTTACGGACCATATATTCCTGCAATCATTAAAGGATTAGAATATATTGGAGATACTGAAATGGCAAACCTGGTTAAAAAAGCAGATAAAATCTATCAGAAAAATAAAAAGTTAATGGACAAAGCACAAGAAAGTGATTTGTTTGGAAGTGACCTCTATGATAGACTTGATGAGATGTCTTTACTCGATGACAATTACTATGAAATTAATGAAAAGACGATGTCCTTAATTGAAGCTTTCATTCGTAAAAAACCTAATGAAATTTGTCTTGACGAAGATGGTAAAGAATTTGATATGAACTTTACTGGACTTTGCAAAACCTTTTATGATAACAAAACAATCAAAGAAGAGTTTCAGCTTGAAAAAGGTGTGATAAATGGAGAATTTAAATCCTTTTATGAGAACGGGAAACCTAAAGAAATAATTCAATATTCTAACGGTCAAAAAACTGGTGAACTTAAAGAGTTTTATGAGAATGGGCAGCTTAGAAAAGAAGTTACTCGTAACTCAACCAAAGGTTTAAGCGAGATAAAATATTTCTTTGAAAATGGTCAACAATCAAAATTGGAATATCGAGACGAAGACGATAACAAAAAAAGCGACTATAAAGAGTGGTATGAAAATGGCCAATTAAAAGAACATTCAACAAATATTGGTGAAACCAAAAGGAATGGGTATCGAATTGAATATTGGTCTAATGGAAATAAAAAAATAGAAGTTGATTTCAAAGAAGGAAAAGCATTTTGGAAAAATTATTGGAATGAAGATGGCAAACAAACCTTAATCGATGGAACTGGAATTTGTGTTACTGAGTGGAGTTCTTTTAAAAGCGTTACAACTTATGAAATAGAGTACAAAAATTATCTAAAACACGGAAAATCAAGAACAATTCGAGAGGGTATTGTGAGTTTAGAACAAGAATTTCAGGAAGGTAAGGAAGATGGAATAACAAGAAGCTTCTATAATAACGGTAACCTAAAAGAAGAAACTTTGTATGAAAAGGGGGAGGTAGTTTCAAAAAAAGAGTTTGCAATTTTTGAGAATCCAGTAGTTGTTACTTCAATTATATGTGAAATGGAGGATGAATGGTTAATTAATCGTGAGCTTGAGATTGCTGATTCTTACCCAGTCATACTTAACAAGGATGCATTGGAAAAAGATTTTAAAGCTGATATTTCTGTTTTTGGTGGCTACCCACAAGACCACGAATTAAGTTATAACTATTTTGTTGAGATAGATAAAGATGGAAAACCAATAAAACTAGACTTCTTAGTTGCTGATAATGGTTTCATGACGACTGAAGTAGAATCAAGTATTAAGAAAATGAAATTCAATCCTGCTAAAAAAAATGGAGAAAACATTAATTCTTACTTGATTATTAAACATAAATTAAAACTTGGAGAATAAACACTATAGCTAATAATGTATAACAAATCATAGCCGTCTATCTGCAGGCTACGCTTGTTATACCAAACATTGGTGGTAATTAGAATGAACAAGACGGATAAATCAAAACATAATATTTCAGTTGCTTCAATTAAACGAAGTACTATGAAACCATATGATTTTAAATGGACAAAATTTTATGAATTGAATTCGGACTTTCCATACTCAGGACTGAATCTTGGTTTAACAGAAAATGAACTGATTATATGTTCGACTGTAATCGATTTTGAAAACTATAGTATTCTGACCAGTCAAAAACTAATTACAAGTGAGAACGGAAATGAAAGAATTGGGAATTTGGTTAATGCAAAAGACAAAGGATACGGAGATTTTAAAGGATATAAAGACGCCACGCTGACATTCGGACTTGTCGAGCTTGAAAACGGAACTGAACTTAAATATTTTATCGAAACGGGAAAAGCATCAATGATTATGATTCACGGAGTAAGAACACTAATCAGAATGCAACAAATGACTGAACAAAATATTGAGAATACTATACGAAATTGGAGTAAACAGAATGAAAAATAACTATCGCCAACAATGTATAATCACAATTTGCTTATGCCTGTTCGCTACGCTCGGGTCGGCGAATTCGACTATGCTTCGACTGCGCTCAGCACAAGCTAAGAATCCACTCGGAATTGCTAACGTCTGTGCTTAACCAAAAATGAACGCATATTACCCCGTAACTGATGGTTATACGAGACCGGTTGTGTGCAAGTTGAAAAACCAAACCTAATAATAAAAAATCAAAAAAAAGTGTAATAAAAACTCTATTGCTAATCTAAAGAGTAAATCATAAAAATATTTACAATGAAAAATTTAGCAATTCTATTAGTTCTTCTTTTTCTTCAAACAACTATTTATTCTCAAACTGAAAAATATTCCTTCAATATTGAAATTAAAGGAAAAGGAGAACCAATAATTCTAATTCCTGGGTTAGCGTCTTCAGGAAAAGTCTGGCAACAAACTACAGATGCACTAGAAAAAAATTACGAGTGTCATATTTTAACCTTGGCAGGATTTGCAGGCCAAAAACCAATTTCACTCGAAAAAGGATACTACCCAATTATTCAAAAAGAAATCATTTTATATATTAAGAATGAGCTAAATAAAAAACCAATATTGATTGGACATAGTTTTAGTGGCTTTTTATCACTTTCAATTGCAAGTTCTCAACCTAATTTATTACAAAAATTAATAATTGTTGATGCATATCCTTTCTTACCAGCTGCATATAACCCCAATATTAATAAGGCAAACATTTTACTGCAAGCAAACCAAATGAAATCAAACATTCTAGAAACTACAGACAGTTTATTTGCAAAGCAACAAGATGTAAAATTATATTCAATGATAACTGACACTACAAATGTAAAATTAGCAACGAAATGGGCTTTAGAATCAGACAGAGAAACGATTGCTCAAGCAACATTTGAAATGATGACGAACAACTTAACTCAAAATATTGCAACTATTAAAACAGATGTTTTAGTCCTTGGAAGTTGGTATGGACTTAAAAATTATGGAATTTCTCAAGATATGGTAAAAAATGCCTTTGAAAGTCAGTATTCTAAGGTCAAAAACTGTAAAATAAAAATTGCAGAAAAAGCAAAACATTTTATTATGTGGGATGAACCAAATTGGACATTTGAGCAGATTAATCTATTTATTTCTGAGAATGAATAATAAAGAACAATTTTTTGAACAAACCTATAACGGTTTAAAAGATAAAATTTATCGTCTGTGTTTAGGTTTTATGGGAAATACATCTGATGCAGATGACTTATTTCAAGAAGTCTTAATTAAGGTTTGGAAGAATTTAGACAATTTTAGAGAAGAAAGTTCTATCAATACTTGGGTATATCGAATTACTACTAATACTGCTTTAATGTCTCTTAATAAAATTAAAAAATCTAAAAGCAAGCACACTAACCTATTCCCTGATAATCTGAAAAACGAAACTAGTCAAGTAAACGACTCTTTTCAAGAAGACGAGACTAAGAAATTATATGAGGCTATTTCCTCATTAAAAGAAATTGACAGAATAATAATTAGTTTACTATTAGAAGACAATAGCTATAAAGAGATTGCTAATATAACAGGAATTAGTATTTCTAATATTGGCGTAAAAATTAACAGAATAAAAAAAATACTGTCTAAAAAAATACAATAATTATGGAAGAACAAATTCTAAAATGGAAAGATATGTGGCAAGAACAAAAATCAAATTCACTCAACGTAAACGAATTAATTATACGATTAAATAAAATGGAAAGAAAAGAAAAGCTTCTGCGCACTATTCTCATTGTTGCGTTATTAATTATTGCTTTGGCTAGCGTAGTTTTTATAGCAGAAATTTCAGCAAATAAATTTTACATAATATCATACGTTCTGGCGTTTACTGGTGCGTCTATGAAATTAGTATTACTGTACAGAACTAAATTTAATACCATTACAGATGAATCAGATTTTAATAACCATTATTTTATCAAAAAACTAAATAAAAAAACAAGTTTCAAAACAAAACACTTATTAATTTATATGACTATTATGATAGTTGCACTAAATTTTGCCTTACTTGGTTTATATGAAAATGGGACTATTTTTAATTTTGCAATTAATGATGAAAATAGATTGTTTTTTCATCTAGCAACAATAGTACTGTTTGCTGTTGCATATATTATAAATAAGAGAAGAATGGACAAAAATAAAAGGAATACATTAAAATTAATTTCTGATTTAGAAAGCGATTTATAAAATGAAAAGATGGCCAGCACATAACAGCGTATGTAATTCATTACTAGCACTCGCCTACTTACGAAAATCCTGCCTTCGACAAGCTCAGGCACCAACGGGTTTTCTATTCGGTTTGTATTTGCTAAATTAGTTGCTGAAACACGCAATTAACCATGCACAAAACCATTAGCCCACATTAGAAACAAAAATGAGTTTAAATACTGAAATAGTTAAAGCAGTAAAAAATGGAGATTTAGAAAAAGTATCTGAACTGATTAAGTCTGGTGCTGACTTAAACACAACTGTTGGAGATACCGACAAAAGAAATCTACTTCATCATGCCTCACAAAAAGGACATCCAAAATTGGTCGAATTTCTCATAGAAAAAGGAATTGGGATCAATAGTTTAGATAAACGAGGAAGAACACCATTATATTTAGCTTGTTACGATTATAAGTTTGATTCAGCTAAAGTTCTAGTTTCTAAGGGTGCTGAAATAAATATCAGTGGAGAATACAATCCACTTGATATGGCAAGTTCAAATTCCTATTACGGAACCGAAATAGTGGAATTGCTTCTTGATAAAGGAGCTGATGTAAATATTGTTTGCAGAGGAACAAGTGTTACACCATTAATGGGAGCATTACATCAAGAAAAAACAAATGCTCTTAAACTACTTTTAAAGGCAGGTACAAATACAAACCATATTGATGCTAACGGAGAATCACCTTTGGGAAGAATTTCAGCACACGAATTTCCTGAACACATAAATCTACTTTTAGACTTTGGTTCAGAAATTAATTATCAAGACAGAAAAGGTAATTCAGCACTGCATATTGCAACGGAAAGGAAAAATAGGAAAGTAATAGAAGTCTTAATTAAAAGAGGTATTAATACAAATATGAAAAACACTAACGGAGAAACTGCTGAAGAGATGGCTAGAAGAACTGACTCTGAATTGTATTCATTTATTTCCGAACTAATCCCAAAAGAAGAAATTCAAGACGGATTGATTTCGAAATTGAAAAATTTATGGAAATAAAAACGTGGGCTAACACTGTATATAGCAAATAGGGCGTTCAGTGGTTTATGAAAGTTCAGTGCATTTAACAACACCGCCAAATCGTAGATTTGGCTTTTAAAATGAATAAGATAAAAACACAACGATTTGGCTAAGTGCTAACCTGAAAATTTATCACTTTCTACAGCCCTACTTGTCATATACTAACCGTTGTAACACATTTGAGAAAAGTCCTGAACATATTATTAATCGTACTCGGAATTGGAGGTTTAGTATTAATCGGAATTACGATTTTTATCGGAACTTTAATGGGGAAAAGAGTTGAAAATATTCAAGAAATTAAGAAAACAGAATATCAGACTCGGACTGAATTGCGGAATTTAATAGTTTATGAATTTAATTCAATCAAAAAGCAAATGCTTTACGAACTAATCATTAGAGAAAAAGACAGCGTTTTGATTTATGACTATAAAAACAAAACTGACTCAACAAAGAATATGAGTTTCCGTTATATAAAACACAATGGAAATTTATTTTTCGGACCAAATGAATTTGGAATAAGTATTAAAAACGAATTTCAAACGGATTTTAAATTTGACCAATACAATTTGACTGAAGAAATGATTGACGGAATGGGAGCTTTACTTTTTAATCGGACTTATGGGGTTTTGGGGTTTGATAACGGTTGGGAAAAACAATTTTACTATCTGACTGAGCAAAATATTAATAAAATAAGACTACCGATTTTATATCGGGAAACTGAATAAAAAAACGTGTATAGCTCATTGCGGCTGAATTCCTAATCGGAATTTCTGAACATTGAACAATGGGTTCGCTCCTATTTGCTATCTTTAGTACTTTAAGCAACTACTCATGCGCGAGACCGTTGTAAATCATTACAAAAAATATCCTTGCAGAACTTAATCAATAAAATAAAAAATTCGATTTCCCTCTCTTCAGAAGCTGAAAAGCATATCTATTCTATAGCCATTGAAAAAAAGGTATCGAAAGGAGAAGTTTTAATTCGAGAAGGTCAAACTGTAAACAAGACCTACTTTGTTAATCAAGGTAGCCTTCGTTCTTTTTGTATTGACAAGGAAGGCAAAGAACATACGCTCCAGTTTGCAATTAAAGATTGGTGGATTAGTGATTTTATAGCAATATACAACAATGAACCTGCTTCTCTTACAGTCGAATGCATTTCAGATTCTGTAGTTATTGAATTTAATGCTCAAAAGTTAAATGAGATCTACCTTCAATTTCCAGAATTTGAACCGTTTCAAAGAAAAAATTTAGAACGGCATGTAGTTAGTTTGCACAAAAGAATCTTAAATCAATTGCAATTAACAGCATTAGAAAGATATAATCTATTTCTTGAACAATACCCTAATATTGAACAACACGTTTCCAATTACCACATTGCCTCTTATCTTGGCATAACTCAACAAAGCTTGAGCCGAGTAAGAGCGGAAAAAACAAAAAAATAGGTTTATTACCATAGGGTAATTTTTATCCAAAAACAGCCCCTTACTTTTGATGTAGAAATAAAAACACAAAAGTTATGCTTAAAAAAATATTGGGTTTTGCTCCTAAATTGGAATTAGACGGATCATACAGTCCATCCAAAATGGCATTAAAAATGGGGGTGTCTGATAAAACAGATTTTGAAAATATCTCCTATCAAAAATACAAAGGAAAAAAGTCAAAGGTTCTGGTAATATTCACAGAGAGCAAGAACTTAAAAATGAAAAACGGGAAATACTTCTCCACAGGAAATCATCCCGTAGAAGCTTTATTGCCTATGCTTCACCTAAAAAATGCGGGCTTCGGTTTCGATATTGCAACTCCAACAGGAAAACCAGTAGTTTTTGAAATGTGGGCTTTCCCTGAAAAAGATGAACATGTTAAAGCCATATACAACGAACTCAAATCAAACTTTGATAAACCCCTTAAACTTTCGGACTTCATTAAATCCTCATTCGACCATTCGGATTCCTATGGAGCTGTTTTTATACCCGGCGGACACGGAGCTATGATTGGTATTCCTGAAGATAAAAACGTGGCAAAAATACTAAGATGGGCGCATAAAAATGATTTGTTTACAATTAGTCTTTGCCATGGACCAGGAGCATTCTTATCAACTACTTTGGATAACCAAGAATTTTTATATCGAGGATATAATATGGCTGTGTTTCCCGATTCAGTGGACAATAAAACACCATTATTCGGTTATCTCCCAGGCAAAATGCCATATGGATTAAGTAAAAAATTAAAAAGTCTAGGTGTTAATTTGATGAATACTAAAATGGATAAAACCGTATGTATAGATAGGAGGTTAATCACTGGATCAAGTCCACTAGCATCAAACGAACTAGGAAAACTAGCTGCAAAAACATTATTAAAAGAATTAAACTAAAACATGGAATTAATAGATAAGCTCAATTGGCGTTATGCTACGAAAGCAATGAATCGTCAAGTAATACCCCAAGCAAAGATTGATAATATTATAGAAGCAATTTCCCTTGCTCCAACCTCAAGCGGGTTACAACCTTTTGAAGTGTATGTAATTACTAACCAAGAAGTAAAAGATAAAATCAAGGCAATCGCATGGAATCAGTCTGTTGTTGCTGACTGCTCTCATTTATTGGTTTTTGCAGCTTGGGACACATATACTGAAGAGAGAATTAATAAAATGTTTGACCTGGTTAATGAGGTTAGAGGATTTAAAAATGAAGGTTGGGAGAATTACAGACAAATGCTTTTAAAAGGTTATCCACCAAGAGACCCCGAAGTGAATTTCAATCATGCAGCTAAACAAGCATACATTGCCTTTTCACAAGCAATTGCTGCAGCAGCATTTGAGGAAGTTGACGCCACTCCAATGGAGGGCTTTGATGCTAGTTCATTAGACGAAATCTTAGGTCTAAGAGAAAAAGGATTAAGAAGTTGTGTTTTGCTTCCATTAGGATACCGAGACGCTGAAAATGACTGGTTAGTCGACCTTAAAAAGGTTAGAAAAAGTAAAGAGGATTTAATTACTGAAGTGGAATAAAAACCACATTACAACAATGTATAAAAGCAATAGCGGTTTGGAAGTAATTTCGAACCGCTTTTTGTTTTATATACGTATCTTGGTATTAGAAAGGCATGTGCACTAATCAGTTACTGCTTTTATACTAACCGCTAGCAAATATTAAAAAAATAATGAAACCAATTAATTTACTATTACTACTAACATTTATAATTTTTAATTCTTGTGGAATAAAAAAGGAAAACTCAAAAATTGCTGAGAATTATTCAATAGTTATAAAAAAACAAAAAGGCACCTTTAAATCTAAAGAAAGCATTAAACTTTTTGTAGATATATTTAATAATACAAATGAGGATATAACTATTTTAAACCCGAAAACAAGATGGGGAACTATGTTGCATTTTTTTAATTCATTAATCAAATGTGATAATCCTAATGATTCTTTTGGGGAGTCTCCCGAGTCTCAAAAAAACATTTTAAGAGACGAAAATGACCTTGTTAAAATTAAAGCAAAGTCGAGCGAAGAATTTGAAATATCAGGAACCTACTACGATTTGATCTGTGATAGTGATGAAGTTTTAATAAAAATTGGATACAACTCTACAATGATTCCTCGTTTTATCCAATATTCCTTTTTTGGAGAAGATAATATAAAAACTAAAGAATTATATAAAAAAATAACAAAGTTAAATATTGAAAGTAAAGAGACGCTAATCAAACTCAAATAATTACTGAAATATCTAAAGTAGAAATATAAACAGTTACTAACAATAACCCTAAGTAATTGCTTGTTCTCACCTACCCTTAGGCAAGCTCAGGGCATCGCTTCTGAAAATCCTGCCTTCGACAAGCTCAGGCACCAACGGATTTTCAGTTTGGTGTGTACTTGCAAAGTTTGTAACTTACCCATGCAACTACTCATAGCCGTGACCGTTGTGTAACATTATGACAAATCATCGCTATTATTCTACAATTCAAATTTTAAAAATATTTCGTTTTTTAAAAAAGCAGGAATTTCGAAAATATAAATCAATCAAAAAATTATTATGAAATTAAAAACTATTTGTATAATCGGACTTAGCCTGTTTGTTATAAGTTATTGGTTATTTACAAAAGGGAATGAGTTTGCTTATAGTCAAAAACCAATTGATTTCGCTCATTGGTTAAATTTAACAGGAGTAGTACTGATATTGAATTTTAATAAAATATTTCCAAAAAATAATATCGGAAAAGTTGCTTCAATATTAACAGGTATCGGAGTAATCGCATTTATCGGACTGAATACAATTGACTTTATTTCGTGGAGTTTTGGAAACGACAATGGTGGTAGAAATGCGTTTTTCAATCAATTGGCTCAAACACCTGCAATTGCTTTCCCTTTCGTTTATGTAGGCCCCTCTATGTTATTCCTTGGGCTTTCTGTTCACGCTCTGAACTTTATTAAATCTAATTTAATTGGATTTATATTGACGTTTTTAGGAGCAATTTTTATGGGACTTGGTTATTTTTTATGGAGTAATTTAATATATACTGCCTTAGGCGTTACGGTATTTGCTTTAGGGCTAATACTAATACTAAGTAAAATGAATGAAAATAAAATAGCATTACACAACAACGTATAAACGCAATAACGGCTAAATTTTCTTATCGAAAATTCTAGCCTTTTTATTATCTTGAGTGCATCAACGAAAAACATCCGCTCATTTTTCCTTTAATGATACTTATACAAACACATTGGCAGTAATGTAACCCAAAAATGACAGCAATAATATTCGACATTGATGGAACTTTGACAAACACAACAAAAGTAGATGATAAATGCTTCATTCAAGCTTTTGAAATTGTTTTTGGACTAGACATTTCTAATCAAGATTGGTCGAAATTAAAAAATGTAACTGATTGGGGAATTACTGAAGAAATCATTTCAAAAAGTTGGAACAGAAAACCGACAAAGGCAGAATTGAAGAAAATGGAATTAAAATTTGTTCGACTTTTAAAAAATGAACTTCAAGAAAACATAGTACATTTCGAAGAAATCAATGGAGCAACTAATTTTATTGAGTGCTTAAATAAAAAAGACGATACAATTGTTGGAATTGCAACAGGTGGCTGGGAAAAATCTGCAACTCTAAAACTAAATGCAATCGGAATTGAGCCAACAGAATTTGCCTTTTCAAATAGTTCTCGATTTAAGGAAAGAGAAACAATTTTATCTGACACAATTAATCAGATAACTGAAATGACAAACCAGCCAATTGAACAAGTTATCTACTTTGGAGATGGAACCTGGGACTTTCTAACTTGCAAAAAACTCGGAATAGATTTTATCGGAATTGACTATAAAGAAAGTGGGGTATTGAAAAAGATTGGAGCAAAAAAAATATTTAAAGATTTTAAAAATCCTGAATTGATTAATGAACATATTATGAATAAAAGCACGACTACTAATAATGTATAACCGCAATTGTGGTGGATTCGGCTCCCCTTCGACAAACTACTTGTAGTAGTATAAAAATCTCGAAGCATTACTATTTACACGTTTTTTTTATTAGATCTTATCGCTTAGATTTTTTTGATAACATTTAATATGAAAAACATATGTGCAACTATTGGCAATTCTTTAAAATTAAAAATTGCTTTTTTATTTTATGTTCAGCATCTAAAAGTCACTTATTTTGATTAGCTTTATTTTTATAATTATGGTTCAATTTAAAACAATTTTAAGCAAGTGACATTTTTAAGAACGTTTTATATCCTCTTTTTTATTTCTATAGTAATATTGATAAATTTGGAATACCACAATACAAACAAAAGATCCAAATCCTACGTTGCTATTAATAATCAAGTTCACTTAGATACTGTACTAACAGGGAAACAACTAGCCAATATTTATTGTATAATTTGTCATGAATTTCCTGAGCCTAAACTACTTGACAAAAGCACCTGGGTTAATAATGTACTCCCAAATATGGGGCTTCGAATGGGAATAAAAATACCTGGCGTTGATGCATTTGCAGGTACTCCAAAAGAAGATATAAATATTGTAAAATCGTTAAATATATATCCGGAAGAACCAATTTTAACAAAAAAACAGTGGCAAAAAATCATTGAGTATTATAAAAAAGAAGCGCCCAATACACCTATTGATAAAGCATTAGAAACTCCAATAGTAAATAAACTACCACAATTTAAAGCTGATAAAATTTTTGTCAATACTAAAGGTTTTCCAAGAACCTCTCTCCTAAAATTTGATAAATCCACCTCTCAACTTTATGTTGGAGATGCCAGTAATTTGATTTATATACTCGATAAAAAAATGAAACTTAAGAGTACTTTAAAAGGCCCTAATCCTGCTGTTGATATTGACTTTCCAACAAATAAAGCCCCTAGAATACTAACTATAGGCAAATTTAGTCCCTCAGACCAAAATCTGGGCGAATTAAGTTCATTATATAGTAGAGGTAATAGCACAGGAATTAAAATACAAAATCTTCCTAGACCAGTACATTTTACGACTGCTGATTTAAATGCTGATAAAAAAGAAGATGTTGTTATTTGTGGTTTTGGTCATAATCGTGGTAAACTTTTATGGTATGATAATTTCGATTCTAATAAAAGGCATATTATAAAAGATGCGCCAGGAGCTAGAAAAACTGAGATCTTTGATTTTAATAATGATGGCAAACCAGATATTATGGTTTTAATGGCACAAGCAAATGAGCAAATCTCTATTTTTTATAACAAAGGAGATAATAAATTCGAAGAAAAAACAGTTCTAAAATTTCCTCCGGTTTATGGCGTTAGCTATTTTGAATTAGCTGATTTTAATAATGATGGATTTAAAGATATTCTTTTATCAAATGGAGATAATTGGGACTATTCGGTAATAAGAAAAAATTATCACGGTGTTAGAGTATATCTAAATGATGGGCACGATAATTTTGAAAAAGTATTCTTCTTCCCGCTTTATGGTGCGAGTAAAGCAATGGCAAGAGATTTTGACAATGATGGCGATTTAGATATTGCTGCTTCAGCATTTTATTATGATGATGACAAACCCGAACAATCCTTTATATATTTATCAAATAACGGGAATATGACATTTGAAGCATTTTCTACGCCAGAAGCTGCATCAGGAAAATGGTTAACCATGGATGTTGCCGATTATGATAACGATGGTGACATTGATATTTTCTTAGGTTCGTATTTTCATACATTTGGAGAATATTTCAAACAAGTTTCTAAAGGAGTTTCAGAATTTCCCCAATTATTAGTACTAACAAATAATTTCGACGAATAAAACCGCTAAAAACTAGCCCATACTTATAAAGTGAAAAAGTGAAGGCATAAAAAAAACCCTTCATAGAAACTATGAAGGGTTTAAAAAAGGCAACGACCTACTCTCCCACAAATGCAGTACCATCGGCGCTAATGGGCTTAACTTCTCTGTTCGGAATGGTAAGAGGTGAGCCCCATCGCTATAACCACCTTAAATTTTTGGTTATTTGTTGTTTGTTTTTAATTATGGTTTAACTATGAACCAGTAACTAACAACCATTAACCGCGCTACAAGCGCAAATATCTTAACATATTGAAAAATCTCTTTGAGACTACAGACACATAACTAATATTACTTTATTGAACTTTATAAAAAAACAGGCGTACAATAAGCCTATGGGTTATTAGTACTACTCGGCTATGACATTACTGCCTTTACACCTGTAGCCTATCAACGTGGTAATCTCCCACGACCCTTTAAAGAAATCTCATCTTGTGGTGGGTTTCGCGCTTATATGCTTTCAGCGCTTATCCCTTCCCAACGTAGCTACTCAGCAATGCCGCTGGCGCGACAACTGATACACCAGAGGTTAGTCCAACTCGGTCCTCTCGTACTAGAGTCAGATCCACTCAAATTTCTAACGCCCACTGTAGATAGAGACCGAACTGTCTCACGACGTTCTGAACCCAGCTCGCGTGCCACTTTAATGGGCGAACAGCCCAACCCTTGGGACCTTCTCCAGCCCCAGGATGTGACGAGCCGACATCGAGGTGCCAAACCCCCCCGTCGATATGAGCTCTTGGGGGAGATCAGCCTGTTATCCCCGGCGTACCTTTTATCCTTTGAGCGATGGCCCTTCCATGCGGAACCACCGGATCACTATGCTCTTGTTTCCAACCTGATCGACTTGTAGGTCTCTCAGTCAAGCACCCTTATGCCATTGCACTCTACGCACGGTTACCAAGCGTGCTGAGGGTACCTTTAGAAGCCTCCGTTACTCTTTTGGAGGCGACCACCCCAGTCAAACTACCCACCAAGCACTGTCCTTTCTTGCGAAAGTTAGACTCTAGATAAGCAAAGGGTGGTATTTCAACAATGACTCCACAACGCCTGGCGACGCCGCTTCTAA
>CBDDAJ010000026.1:0-187500 GCA_965224845.1 Wocania sp. | reverse complement strand
CTGCGAAATAATTGTATCCTGTAAATGCTGAATTGAAATGTTCGGCTTTTAAATAAATTCTTGTTTGGCGGATTTTTGCATTTACAAAAAAGTCTAATCGTGGATATCCGCCATATTCTTTATTGGTCTGTACATAGAATTCTGCCAATAGCGGATCGTAACTATTCATATTATACTTTGTAAAGTAATTAAATATTACGCCTGTTTGTAAGTACATCGCTTTTTTAAATACATGACTGGAGTAATACAATGTATTACGGGTAGTAAGCTGCGGCACATTTAATATATTATTATCGTCCTGTACGTTTTGGTATAATACGGTGTTGTGCAGTGCAAATTTGCCAACTTTTATTTCTTTATCTAATTTAACTCTTAAATAGCTTATTGTTTTGGTATTTTGAAATGGCTTGATTGGAATAAATTCGCCATCTGGAATTCCTGTGGCATCTCTTTTAAAATAGGTGTAGTCGTTTATTGTTGAATAATCGACCGAGATATTGGCTATTTTTTGTGACTTTAACTGAAATGCTAACTGTTGTGTTTCGGTATTATTAAAATTGTTTCTCCAATTATAGTTTGTGTAGTTACTTTGATATAGTAATGTGTTATAGTTTGGAGCTTTGGAGCTATGATTTATTGATGCTGTTGCAGATAAGTCGTTATTTAGCTTGAATGTGGCATGCGCTTTTATAAAGTTTCCATCGAAGTCGCCAGAAATATTTATTCCTAACTCGCCAAATAATTCAAACTTTTTAAATTGCTTACGGTATTTTCCTCCGGCAGAAAAGACATCGCCTTTTAATCTATTTGTTATAGTATTGCCATTTAACACCACCACCTTATTGTAACCATAATTATAATTATTGCTACTTACATTAAATTGCAGGTCACCAATAATATTATTACTATAATTTAGCTGAAGTTGATTATAAAAGTTTTCAAGTGTTACACGGTCTCTTTGATTTGAACTTGCAAAGGCACTACCAAAATAACTTGTGCTAACACTTGTTTGATCGTATTGATAAGATTTATCTTTTAAAGATATTATATGGCCTATACTTAATTTATTTTTTGAAAGAGAATCTTTCTTCCTGATAATATTATAATTATGCTCTAAGTGAAAACGTTTTCCTCTTAATATGTTTTCGGCATTTTCGAAGTTAACTTCTAAAATTGAACGGTCTAAAAACTCTTCAACGCCATTTTCAAAATTCTCTATCATATCATCCCTTAGCCCACCATTTTCTTGATTCAACAAATCTTGCATTACGATATGTGCTCTGGCAAAATAACGGTTGTTTTTAGTTTGATAATTTGTTGTAAAACGAAAATTCCCTGTACTCGTTAACAGGTGTTGGTATTTGCCTAAAGATCGAAGCCCTTTGTATGCTATTGAGAAATTTAATTGTGGTGATGTATTTACTGTAAAGAAAGAATCGGCAAGTTGTCCTTGTTCAAAAGCAGACTTATAAAATAGTTCTGTTAATGGTGTTGGCACACGGTAGTAATTAATATCTTCAATCTCCATATAATTGAAATGCCTTGCCCGAGCTCCAAAACCGGGCATTAAGCTAGTCTCTTCAAAATTATACGTTAAGCTATTGTACGTTTGCCCTAAGTTTGAAAAAGGGATTAAACCAAAATTGTCTCGTCGTAGGTAATTAAATTTATATTCCTTTTGTATGGTTAAGGTTGTATCTACAAATGTGGTATCATTTTTATGGGAGATAATTAAGTAATCTGATATTTTAGCTTTTTCTTGCTTAGCGCCTTTATTATTTAAATCCGGGTTAAGAGAGTCTTGCTTTCTTAAACGCTCCATTTGTTCTTTTGATAGTTTAGGTTTTGTTTGTGCACTGGCATTACTAAACAAAAACATCAAAAAAAATACTGAAATTAATCTTATCATAACTTAACTTTCCAAAGCAAAAGTAATTATTTGAACGCTAATTTTAAGTAAATATTTTAAATAAAGAAAGCCGGCAAAATTTGCCGGCTTTCTTTATTGCCATAAACCTGATAAATATACTAAATACTAATAGCCTGGTTTTTGAATAAGTTATTGTTTAACTATTTTTTTACTTACTGATTTGTCTTCAAAATTAATTTTCATAAAATAAACTCCTTTAGACAAATAGCTAATATCCATTTCATTAGAATTGTAGTTGCTTTGCACCTTTTTACCTAGGGTATTATATAATTCAATGCTATCTATGTTATGCTTGGATTTGATATTTAAAATATTCTTTACTGGGTTAGGAAATATTTTAAGATCAGCAATTTCAACATCTTTAGTATTTAAAATTGAACAGGTCTGTAAACTGGCACCTGTTTCTATTGTTCCTTGTGGGGTTAAATCTCTCCCTGAAAATGCAGGATAACTAGGATTGTATTTAAAAGCTCTAAAGGTTAAATTACCTAGTGGCGTATCTCCTTGTGCTAATACTTCTCCATTATTTCTTTGGGGGTTTATATATTCCCAAACTTTATTTTTAAGATTATCGATTTCAAATAAATAACCAGAATCTGAATCGCAAATCAAAGTGTTTCCATTAGGGAGTCTTTGAGCACTAGACATAATTCTAGAGAAAAAATCAGTAAGAGTAGTTGAATCCTGATAGGACCAATCTAAAACAGTTGGGCCATAAGGCGCTCCAGTATAAATATAGTTGCCACTCATATCCTTTTCTGGACTTAGTATTTCTACTGTAGAATACTCAGTAGACCTCCCAAAACCATTGTTGAATAATAAAATTTTACCTCCATCGCTGTAAGTACTCGGAATCCAATGTGGTGTGTGCTGACCAAATAGCTTTTGATCGGATTCTAAGCCTTTTCCATATGCAAATGGATTTCCCCATCTATAAAGGATATCTCCGCCTTTATTTCTATTTCCTCCAGAGTGTAAAGACGCTTCTAATGTTGTAGTTGAATGATCTATAATATATATTTCATTCATTTGCCGTGCACTAATTATAATTTCATCCAAGTCTTCATTATACTGAATTGAATTACAATGCAACCAATTGGCTTTTTTATCTGATGTTCCTAAATAATTAATATCTAGTAGTTGTTGGTTATTAGAAACCACACCAAAATTATCTTTGGTATTATCAAAATCTTGAATTAAGTGATCCCAAATATTCCATTCCCATACAATGCTTCCTCCTCCATTTATTAAATCTGGTGCAACTTCAATAATTTGCTCATTATACAAATCTGCATCATCTAACAGTGCCGGGTTTCGTCCTGCCTGTATAGCTTCTGCAGCTGTTTTTTTAGTTAGTGCCAATATCAAAATGTTCCCATTGGGCAAGGGATAAATATCGTGATGCTGAGTTACGCTTGCTGAAGAATAAGTATAGCTCCATACTACATTATTATCCCAATCTATTTTTTCAATAATTCCGCCTATACCAGGAATTGATATATCGGGGTTTTCAATAACTCCTGCTCTTAGAATACTACCATCTTCTAGAAGGTACACAGATTTCCCATCTATATAATTGCTGGTCCATTTGTTGATTATTTCTCCGCAATTATTAATTAAATATGTTGACTTATGGCTTGTAAATAGTGTATAGCCGTTATATGCTTCAGCTGAATTATTAATTATACCAACCGTATTTTGAGCGTATAAATTGGTAATAATTAAAACAAAAACAGAAAGGATATAATACTTTTTCATAGCAGTTTAAAGTATTAAGTTAAACAGTATTGCAAAATACCGTTACAAACAAAAAAGTTCAACAATAGATATTGCTGAACTTTCTTTATTATAAAAACCGTTTATTTATTAGTTACTTAAAGTAAACTCTGTCGTTTCAGACGCTCCAAAACTGCCTCCAGTTTTTATAACGTTTCCGTTATTTGTAAGCGTATAAGAGCCATTCCCATAAGTACAGCAAATACCATCAGAATACACATCATAAATAGTAAATGTATAAGTTCCGTTTGGTAAGCAGAATTTATGAGAAGCATCAGTTTGTCCACTAGCATAAGCTGCTGAAAACAATACTGTTCCTGACGAATCTTTAATATCCCATGATGTTTCTGAAGAATACGAATCAAAAGTAATATCTAAAAAAGTTTCAGGATTAGGACAAACCTGTTCCAGATTTAAGGTAATAGGGTCGCCTATAAATAAACCTTCTGAATCCGAGAATTCTAAAGTTAATGTATCTCCATTAGGATCAATACTTGCTCCATCAACATCGATGTTAAACGTACCAACATTACCATTAGCAGGTACCGTTACAGATGTAGGCACTGTATAAGTAGAAGCACTTGCAGATGTTTGATCTGCAACAACACCGATTGTAAATGTTCTATCTGCACTGGCAACTTGAGATGTAAATATTCTCACTTCTTGTGATGCCGATCCTGTTGGGTCAACACCAATATTAAATCCTGTTTCAAAAGAAACATAATCAATATTAGAAATGGCAATAACATCTTCATTTTTCTCACAGCTAACAAAAGCAATTAGAGAAACAAACAGAAAGAATAAGTTAATTTTTTTCATAATGTAATTTTTTAATTATTTATTGAGTTAGTCAAGTCAAATATAATATTTATTTTATAAATATCATATTTAGAATCGTTTATATATGCAGTATTGCACTGTTTTTAGTTGTAAATTTTATTCGATAATAATTTTCTTGTTAAAAATTGCATTTCCGTTTTGAATATTTAAAAAATATACTCCTGAATGAAATGCTTTAGTATCAATTGAATGATTGATTTTGGACGAGGCTCTTTTTAAGCTTTTCTTATATACCTCCCGCCCTTGTATATCATGCAAACGAACTGTCGATTTTTCACTTTTAGAATCAAAGTTTAAATTTAACTTATCATTTGCTGGGTTAGGCCAAACCGTTACATTAGATATTAATTTATCTGATACTCCTAATGTTAAATTAGCTCCTGTTAAAATTAGAGAAAAAGCTTGAGAGCCATTGGTTAACATTCCTTTATGTGTTACTGTTAACGTATAATTTCCGGCAACAGAAGTAGTAATATCAATTCTTTCAATATTATCTACATTGTTATCGCCTTTAATGGCTGCTGCGGCAACATTAGTATTATCTAATTTCCATGGAGTAAACGTTGTAGAATTTGAATCTTCTATCCTTAAATCTAAATCATTAACTAATCTAGGTGACAAAACATTCCCCGGGCTTGATGATGTTGCTCCCGCCGGGTCTGTCCAACAAATGGTAGCACTAATTGGTCCTGTTCCTGCTGAAGAGAACTGGTATGTGTATGTCGCACTATTATTTAAAGTTAGCTCATTTATTCTAGCCGTTCCGTCATTATCATCTTTAATCGCATTAGCTGCAGCTTCAGCATTAAGTAAGCCCCAACCAAATACAGGATCTGGTCCTACTTTGTTTCCGCCATCAATTGCTGTATGGCATACCAAACCTTTTAGGGTAGCGGCTCTCATATAATTCGAATTAAGCTGATTGTAGTATTGCTGAAGCAATAAACACGTACCAGCCACATTAGGTGATGCCATTGAAGTACCTGAAAAAGTTGAGTACTCTGAGTCAGATCCAGACAAACAAGAATATAGATTAGTACCATCTCCCGCAATATCGGGCTTAATTCTAAAGTCATCTGTAGGTCCCTGGCTGCTACCAGAATTTATTGCTAAAACTGTTATTTCTCCAGTCGTTGCATTAAAAAATGGGTTTGCATTTGCAACTACCAAATTATTTTTAGCTGTTTTATTACCTGTTAATTTATCGTAACCAGTACCTAAACCTCCTGTGTATGTATCAAGTCCAGAATTACCCGCAGAGTTAACTGCTAAATAATATGGTGCATTATACGCGATAACATCCCAAGCGTTTGCATTCGACAAATAAGCTCCTACATTAGCAGAACCTCCAGTTGCTGCAAGCGCATCGGTTAATGGAATTCCGTAAGAGTGATTTGAAATTAACAACCCATTTGCGGCTTCACTAATTGCTTCATTTTGATCTAATAACCAATCAAATGATCTCAGATTAGCCTTAGGAGCCATCCCCTTCGCATCAGGGTCGGCACCCTTTGCTACTAAGGTACCAGCAACATGTGTGGCGTGGTCACTAAGAGGTCCTGGTGTATTTGTTGGTGATTCTGGGTAAACTACTCTGGATTGAGGTACTATCTGGTCGTCTTTAAATTCATTGTGAGTGCCTCGAGCGCTCTCTTCATCCCAAACCCCTATAATCATATTTTCTCCATTCAGATTTAAACCTAAACTACCTCCAGTGTGCAACCTATCAGTTTTAGTCGCCGTTGCACTATTAGCATTATGTGTAGTTCGATGAATTGGCTTACCATCAACAATATCATAAATATCATAAACTTTACCCTTATACTTATACTTTCGGCTTAGCCCTTTGTTCGCATTCAAATAGCTCGCAATTCTTGCTTCACGTTCTAGATGGTTGTTATACAATTCAGCTTTAAGCCTATTTATATTTTCCATATTATAGGTTTCAGTAATTTTCTTTCTTTCAGCTTCTGTTTGTGCAGTTACAACAAGTCCTAATAATACTGATAAACAAAAAAGTAGTTTTCTTTTCATTTCTTATTTATATAATTCATTAATAAAATAATTTTTAATGGTTGGTAAAAAATTAGTTAATTATTAATCTATAAAAAATATGGAGTAGTTTTTAATGCTTAAAAACTACTCCATACCATATAATTTTATAAAATTAAGACTAGTCCTTAGTTATTGATAGACTCATCAATATTAGGATTAGCATCAATTTCTTTTTCAGGAATTTTCAAGTAAAATAATTCGCTATCAGCTGGTACTGTAAGTACAACTCTATGCTCTGGGTCTCTTACAATAGCACTACGTGTTCTTTTAGCATCAAACCATTCTACACCAAACTCACCATATAACTCTTTACGTCTTTCAAGTAAAATTTCGTCTACTAAAGCTGCTCCGGTACTTGTAGATTTTACAGCACTAGCATCTCTTGCAGATTGTAAAGCAAATAATAAATCTTGAGCAGGTCCATCGTTACCCATTCTCGCTTGAGCTTCGGCATCAACTAATACCATCTCAGATTTTCTCATAATTGGTAAATCTGTTTCAAAGGTAAAAGCAAACTTAGTTGTAATAAATTCTCTATATGGTGTAGACGAACCATAGATATCAAAAAACAGTTTTCTAACATCTGAATCAGCAAACTCTTCTGTAAAACTCTTATTAACATAAGTTGCTTGATAAGATAAGGTTAAGTGATCTGTCATTACGTGTGGTGCCGCATAAAAGAAATTGGTTTCGTTGGCATCTTGATACATCCCCCATAACCATTCCTGATCACCTAAGTCTGTAAATCCAGCTCCCCAGTTTGATGAAACTACAGCAGATGCAGCATTTCCTCCATAAGCAGCTCTAGCAGAACTAGACGCTAAAGCCCAATCATCTTGAGTTACTAAAAGCACACGAGATAAAATTCCTTGAGCAACCGCTTTGTTAATATAACTCTTTCCTAAACGAGTGTCTGGTAAATCTGCAATGGCAGCTTTTAAATCAGATATTATTAAAGCATATACCTCACTGGTAGCACTCGTTGGATTACCTTCTGAAGCTCCAGTAGCCGGCTCAGTATAAATTGGCAACCTTGAAGCAGAAGGATCTGTAAGAAGGTTAGGTGCAAACTCTAATGCTAATTGGAAATAATGAAATGCTCTTAACGTTTTTCCAACTGCGATGAATTCTTTTTTAGAAGCATCATCTAAAGTACTGTTTTCAACCCCTTGAATAAGAACATTTGCTTGGTTTACATTATCGTAGTTATAATCCCAGTTAAAAATGGTACGTCTATAATTAGGTTCTCTGTTTTCATGTCCGTAATCAAAACGATACCAGTTAGGAGATTGAATGATATCATTCCCTTTTACTGTTCTAGCAAAATACATAGCATATAAGCCCCCTGTATCTACCGTTGTATATTGTGATCTAAAGTTTCTTAAAATCCCTGTAATATAAGACTCAACAACAGATCTATCAGAAAAAACCACATCAGCAGTAACCCCATTGGTGTTTTTTGGCTCTTCTAAAAATTCTTTTTGACAGCTAGTCATTAAAGCAAAAGCTGTAAACATTAAGAGAAAGCCTCTCTTGATGTTTTTTAAGTTAAAATTATTTTTCATCTTTTTCTTTTTTTTTTAAAATTGTAAAATTGCACCAGTTGTAATAGTTTTAGCTAACGGAGATCTGTTGCTAGTTAAACCATTAAAAGCCTGTTCTGGGTCGATTCCTTTATGCGATTGCCAAGTTAAAATATTATCGGCTTGTAAAAACAACCTCACTTGACTAAATCCTATTTTCTCTAATACAGATTCTGGAAGATTATAACCAAATGTTAAACTTTTTAATCTTACGTAATCATTTTTAAATAAAAATCTTGTTGATCTAGAAGAATGATTATTATTCCCTATTAATAATAGTGGGTAATCTGTTATATCTCCTGGATTTTGCCATCTATTAACAGTATCTACGTGATGGTTAGATCCTGGATTTTGGAATTGATTAATCAATCCAGAGTAGTCAGTATCTAATAAATATCCTCCAAAGCTAAAGTTAGCCAAAATGCTTAAATCAAATTGCTTGTATCTAATAGTGTTAGTGAAACCACCATAAACATCTGGCAATGAAGATCCTTGTTGGTAACGTGTTGCTTGATCTTGTTGCTTAGTCGGAACTTTATCAATAACATTACCATTAGCATCTAAAACATCCATATACCACATTCCAAAACCATCAGCTGGATCTACTCCTGCCCATTCTCTAATATAAAAATCGAAGATTGAGTTTCCAACTTTCCATAGTTTAGATCCATTAATAAATTCATCTTGTGTTAATTCAGTAATTTCATTTTTATCAAAAGATAAGTTAATTCCTGAAGACCAACTAAAGTCATCAGTACTAACATTTATTGAGTTTAATGTTACTTCCCAACCTGAGTTCTTTATCGCTCCGATATTTGTAGTAATTTCCGAAACACCTGTTGATGAAGGAATTGGTTTGTCATAAATTAAATCAACAGACTCTTTACTATAGTAATCAACTGTACCAGAAAGTGTACCGTTGAACAATTCAAAATCAACACCTACATTTGTAGAAGATGTTTTCTCCCAACTAATAAATGGATCTGCTACACCTCCAAGTAATACACCTGTATTACCTTCGTTATTCCATCCTAAATTAAATACTGATTGGTATGGGAAATAATCTTGAGTTAAAGGGTTAGATCCAGAAATATATATAGAGTTATTTCCTAGCTCTCCATAAGACCCTCTAAACTTTAAGTATGTTAATGTATTGCTATCACTTAAAAAGCCTTCATTAGAAACTATCCAAGAACCACCAACAGAAAAGAAGTTACCCCATCTTGTATCGGCAGAAAATCTTGTAGACCCATCACGTCTGAAAGATCCTTCTAAATAATATTTTTCATTAAAGTTATAAGACAATCTTCCTAAGTAACTGTTTATTCTTTCCATAACCGTGTTACCTTCTACGCTTTCTGGACTTGTTGCTCCATCCAATACTTCAACATTAGGTAAATACCCTGTCCCTTGAGCTCCTAAATCGTCAAACTCAAAAGTATATGCTTCAGTGATTAGGTCTAAAGAGAAATTATGGTTTCCTAAAGACTTGGTATAATTTAAGGATTGAATTGCATTTAAAGTTGTAGTAATATCTCTATCTTGATCTACTCTACCACCAAGGTTTGTAGCAAAACTAAATAAATCATCATCAAAACTAAATGAATCAAATAAATAGTTTTCATAACTAATATTAGTTCTAAAAGTTAGCCCTTCAAACAACTTAATCTCAGCAAAAGCATTCCCTAAGTAACTTGTTCTCCTTCTATTTTCTCTACCTAAGAAAATACTAGCTAATATGTTCTCTCCTCCATTTGAAGGTCTTACACTATTTACAGATTGACCAGGCACAAATCCATTACCTAAATCATAGAAAATATTTCCTCCTGAATCACGTAATAATTCTCCATTTGCTCCTCTGGCGTATACCGGATATACGTCTGACACATTATATATCCAAGAAATAGCTTGGGTAGTACTACCAGAAGTTTGATCTGGATTACCTGAATTTGAGCGAGAAAAACTCGTATTGAAACCTAATTTAAACCAGTCGTTAACTTGAGATTCTAAGTTAACACGAGCAGATATTCTTTCGAAACCAGACTTAATTACTGGTCCCTCATCATTTAAATAATCAAAAGACATAAAATATGTAGATCTATCATCACCACCAGATAAACTAATGTTATGATTTACTCTTAGTACATCTCTTCTAATCACTTCATCTTCCCAGCTATTTTCCCATAGTTTGGTTGCTGAAGTTAAATTACCATTAGCATCTACAGGGTTAGCCACATTATAAGGATTGTATCCAAAATAATCTACAAGACCGTTTGATGCGTTTTGAGCAGCGTCTGTTGCAGATTGCCCTAATACATACTGGTTATTATTCTTTATTGCCTCCCAGGTATATCTAAATTGATCATCAACACTTAATAAGTTATGCAGACCTACAGTAGGGTTAGATAAACCTATTTGTGATCTGATAGTTACTTTAGGTGCTGAATTTTTTCTACCTTTTTTCGTAGTAATCACAATCACACCATTTGCACCCCTAGATCCATAAAGCGATGTAGAAGATGCATCTTTAAGTACAGACATTGACTCTATTTGATCTTGACTTATAGAGTTAAGGTTACCGTTATAAGCGGCGCCATCTAAAATAATAAGTGGAGATGCATCAGCATTAAGACTTCCAAAACCTCTAATACGTATTGTAGGGTTAGTACCAGGTTGTCCTCCAGCGGTTAATAGACTTACACCAGGAACAGCACCTTGTAATGCTCTTAGTGGCGATGTTACTTGTTGATTTTCAATTGTTGTACTTGACACAACACCAACAGAACCTACAATAGATTGTTTTGTTTGTGTACCATAAGCTACAACAACTACTTCATCTAAAGCAGCAACATCTTCGTCTAAAGATATATTAATTGTATTGCTTGCTCCGATAGTAGCTTCGGCATTTTTCATTCCTATAAATGAAAAAACAAGAACCTCACCTGCAGAGGCTTTAATGGTATACTTACCATCAAAATCTGTTTGCGCTCCTCTTGTTGTTCCTTTTACTATTACGCTTACTCCAGGTAATGGTAAACCATCTATAGATGATGTTACTTCTCCTGAAATAGATTTCTCTTGTGCATTAGAGAATTGAATTGAAAACGCCATTATTAGCGTTAACAACCATGTCAACTTTAATTTCATATAACAATTATTTTGAGTTAGTCAACCACAAACATCTTAATAATATATTAAATAAACAAAGAAATACCTTAAAAAAGTGTTAAGAGATATAAGAATTAACATTTAGCATAATATACATTTAACAAAAAAACAAACTAATTAATTAATTTTATATTAAAATTGATAGTAAAAAATCCGAATTTAACAACAAGCGTTATGATTTTCGTAAAAAACAATATAAATATACTATGTGCGCATAATAATTAGTCATAAAAATTATAGATTTGACAATATTTATATATAAATGTTGCTAAAAAGTTATTCGGATACCATATTAGAATGCGGGACAGATGAAGCCGGACGGGGTTGTCTTGCTGGTCCTGTTACTGCTGCTGCCGTTATTCTTCCTCAAAATTTTTCTAATCCTCTTTTAAACGATTCGAAACAGTTAAGTGAAGCAAAAAGAGATCAACTAAAACCATTAATAGAAACCGGAGCCCTAACGTTTGGTGTTGCCCATGTATTTCAAGAAGATATTGACGCTATTAATATTCTTAATGCTTCCATATTGGCCATGCATAGATCTATAGATAAGCTCAAACAAGCTCCCCAATTTATAATAGTTGATGGTAATAAGTTTAAACCTTATAATAAGGTTCCTTATAAAACTATTATTAAAGGAGATAGTAAATACTTAAGTATTGCTGCGGCATCTGTTTTAGCAAAAACCTATCGCGATATTTATATGAATAAAATTCATGAAGAGTTCCCTATGTATAACTGGAAACAAAATAAAGGCTACCCAACTAAGGCCCACAGAGAAGCTATTAAAAAATATGGCATAACAAAATACCACAGAAAATCGTTTAAGTTATTACCCGATCAATTAAAATTAGATTTATAACCTAATTTAATAAATTCCGTTTACTTTATTAATACTTCTATATTTTATAAAATGAAAAATATGTAGGTTTGTAAAAATAAATTATTTCATTTTAAAAAATTATTTATTCTGGATTCCTGTTTTCCATGGGAACAACTGTTTTAACGGAACCCTTGGCGCAAAGCCAGGTGTTCTTTTTAATTAATTCTTCGTATGAGATTCTTTTGTATTGCCCTCTTATTAATTACACTTAGCTGCTCAAACAACAAAACCGATCGAACCAAACTCGTTCACTTTATTCCAGATGAAACATCGGTAATTATAAAAACTTCAAATATTGAAAGTTTAAAAAGCGCTATTCAAAACAGTGCCTTTATTCAAAAACTAGCTAAAACAAACACCTATATTAATTTAGAAAATAAATTAGAACCGTTATCTCTTCTTGAGCCTAAAGGCGAAATACTAATCTGCTTTTCTAAAGACAGTAAAGACAGCCTTCAATATTCGGTAGTAACTAAGTATCACAAAAGTTTATTTAAAAGAGACTCTTTAGCCAACTACGCTGAAGAAACAATGACATACAAAAATAAGTCTATTATAAATTCTAAGTTAAATAACAATACATTTTATAGCACTGTAATAGATAGTGTGTTTTTTGCATCATCTTCAAAACACATTATAGATGCAGCCTTTTTAAATTCTAATACACCCTTAGCATTAGAAAAAATTTACAACAGCATAAACAAAAACGAAGCTTTATCTATTATAGCTAAATCTGAAACAGAATTTATAACTTCGTTTTTTATTGAAGATTCGGTAACCTTTAATCATTTTTCAAACTACTTTGCTGTTGATACCGATATTAGTCAAGATGAAATCCTTATTAACGGTATTACAAAAGCTTCAGATTCTTCAAAAGGTTTAATCAATATTTTTAAGAATAACATTCCACAAGAAAATCTTATTCAAAATATTACACCATCTAACAGTGATGGCTTTATGAGTTTTACTTTTAGTGATTATACGCTTTTTGAAACCAGCTTATTAAAATTCAATAAAAGAGATACTATCATTTCTACTTCTCTTTTTGATAATATTACTGAGGTTGGTGTGGTATATGAAGATAAAGAACGTGCCGTTATTTTAAACTCAATAGATGTTATTGCTACCAAAGATGCATTATTAAGCGAATTAAGTGTTATTGACAGTTACAGACAAGTTGAAATTTTTAGTTTTAGTCAGTCTAACTTGTTTGCTCATACATTTTTTCCTTTAATTACCTTTAATAATGCCACAAAGTATTGTGTGTTAGATAATTTTTTTGTGTTTGCAGATAATTTAGAAATGCTTCAAAATATTATTGCAAATTACCAAAATAAAACAACTTTAAGTGAGCAGTTTTACTTTAAAGACATTAAAGAAAATTTAAGCGACGAATCGTCATTATTAATGGTAGTAAATCCATCCCTTTTAAAATCCATTTTAAATAAAAATCTTCAAAATAATTCTAATTACAAATTAAATCAATATAACGCTTCGGCTTTACAGTTTATTTATGATACCCATTTTGCTCATGTTAATGGCATTATTAAAAAAGCCAAGACCAGATACCAAAACTCTATTTCGGAAGTGTTTAATATTAAATTAGATGCCGACTTGTTAAATAGCCCACAGTTTGTAACCAACCACATTACCAAACAAAAAGAGGTTGTTGTTCAAGATGTAAATAATAAGCTGTATTTAATTTCTAATAAGGGCAAAATTATTTGGAAAAAGCAACTACACGGTGCTGTTTTAGGTCATATTGAGCAAATTGACATTTATAAAAACGGGAGGCTTCAATTGGCTTTTGCAACAGCTAACAGAGTTTATATAATAGACAGAAATGGCAGAGATGTAACTCCTTTCCCTATAAAGTTTAACGATAAGATTACACAACCACTATCGGTTTTTGATTACGATAAAAAGAAAAACTACAGATTGCTCATTACCCAGGGCAAACATGTTTTAATGTATGATACCAAAGCAAAACCTGTAAACGGATTTACCTTTAAATCTGCTAATAAAACTATAGTTGCGCAACCCAGACATTTTAGAATGGGAAGTAAAGATTATTTAACTTTTAAAACCAAAGACAAACTTTACATTTTAGATCGTACAGGAAAACCCAGAGTACTACCAAAAGCATCTTATCGCTTTTCTGATCAAAACATATACCTCTATAAAAACAAGTTTACCACTACTACACAAAATGGTAGTTTAATAATGGTTGACACCAGGGGCAATACCTCAACTCAAAGTTTAAAGCTTTCAAACGATCATGCTATAGAAGCTACCAGTAAAACGCTTGTTACACTAACAGACAATAAATTAACGATTAAAAACCGGGACATTGAGCTTGATTTTGGCAATTATACAAGTCCGAAAATATTTTATTTGAATGATAAAATATATGTATCTGTTACCGATTTACAATCGCAAAAAATACACCTCTTTGATAGTCAAGCAAAACCTATAGCAAATTTTCCTGTATATGGTAATGCTTTAATTGAATTAGACAATATTGATAAAGACAGGAACCTTGAATTTGTTACAAAAGGAGATCGTAATTCAATAATTTTATATCAAATGAATTAAAAATAGTATTTAATAGGGCTTAAGGTTTTGCATTTGCAAACTAATTTTTATCTTTAAGGCAGCTATTAATCAAATAATTACAATGAAACCACCTAAAAATGCATTACGCATTTCCTTATTAGGGATTGCTTTGGTGTTTTTTGTATCGCATACTTTCGCACAAACCAAACGTTTAAAAAGACCAAAAAACCCGGTAGGCATTTCCAGTGTTGACAATTTTGTAACGCAATCTTTTGATATTTATGATAAGGTATACAAATACGATGGTTATGCCGCAGCAGGAACACCTCTCGATGATGATGATATTGATGTTTTAGAAGACGCATTAGACGACTTACAGGGTTTAAGCGACAGTGCTCCAGATATATTAGGAGACATAGATGGCGCAAGCGTTTTAAAACAAGCTAAAGCTACATTACAGATAAACAAAGCGAAAAAAGCATTAAAGTATAGTATAAAAACTGCTAAAGCCTTACTTCTAGGTCAGCGTGAACGCGATAAAAAAGAAGACACTTCTGATGATATTTCAAAACGTAAAAAGGAACCAAATAACACGTCAGAGTCCTCAAATGAAAAAAACGACTCAGAAGATGAAATAAATTCTAATATTTCTGATGATTTAGAAATCTATAGTAAGTTTGATTATGTTCCTGGTGATAAATTATTATTTTTTGATGATTTCTCTCAAGATTTTGTTGGTGATTTTCCTAGCAAATGGAATACAAACGCTTCTGGTGAAGTTGTAAAAATTGGCAACAAAGGCAATTGGTTTGAGTTAAAAACAGGCTATGGTGTTTTTTATATCCCGGATGTAAAAGATTTACCTGAAGATTTTACCATAGAATTTGATATACTAACTAAAGGCATTAGTCAAAAAACCTCATCTACAGCTAGATTTCATGTTGTTTTAAGTGACAACGATGCATTTAAAGACGGATTACAACATTATACTAAAGTTACTATCCCTTTGGGGCAGTATGCGCCTTTTGCTTTTAGAGCCCGAAACTATTTTAATAGAAGCGAAGGTGCTATAAATACAGATATAAAAGCTGATATTAGAAAAGCTGTACTTAATCAACCTCATATAGCAATTTCGGTTACTAAAAAACGTTTCAGACTTTGGGTAAACGAAACGAAATATATAGATATTCCCAGATTTATAGAACAAGAAAATGTGCTTAAATATTTAAAATTTCATCTTAACAACCTTAAAGACGGAGAAGAGCATTTATACATAAGCAATTTAAAAGTGGCTAAAGGAGGGGTTGATTTAAGACGTGAACTAATAAGCAAAGGAAAAATATCTACCAATGGTATTTTATTTGATTCTGGCTCTGCCAATATTAAGCCGCAATCTTATGGAATTATTCGTCAAATTTCTCAAGTATTAATACAAGATGAGAACATTAAATTAAATATTATTGGACATACTGATTCTGATGGTAAAGATGATGCCAATTTAAAACTATCAAAAGACCGGGCAAATGCAGTAAAAGATGCCCTGATTAAGGTTTATAAAATTTCCGAAAACCGATTACAAACCGACGGTAAAGGAGAAACCCAACCTGTAGATGATAATACAACAACAAATGGTAAAGCACAAAACAGACGTGTAGAATTTGTAAAAATATAACGATAACCAAATCTGAAGTCCTCGAATCTTGAACGTCAAAGCTAAAAGCTTTGGCGTTCTTTTTTGTAATTATTCCAACATATTTTAATAGTATTGCAATCTTAATAAAACATTGTATGATTTCAAGAAAAAATGCTTCTATTTCAAAATTTATTATTCATAAAGTCGGTAATAAATTTAACGATACAAAAAATGCTTTTTCAGATAAACTAGTCGATTTTGATGAAGCCAGTTACGATTTAATGTTGCCCTTTTTATTAAGATCTTTTAGTAGTGTGGTGCAAAGCTACAGGTTTAATCATCATGCCAATATTGCTTTAAATGAAATACACAGCTATGCTTCTCAAATGTTTAATGATGACGAAGCTTTTATTGAAGTTTCAAAACATATTGTTACACATTTATATGAGCAATCAACTTCTGCTCAAATAAAAACCGGCGATGTGTTAGTGGCTATGTTTGAAGGTATAACATTTGGGGACATGACAACAAATGCCATTGGTATCTTTAAAATTGAAAGTAAGGTGAATTTTTTTCAAACCTATTTAGAAAATAACAGCTATGATGTTTTAGTACAAAAAGGAATCAGCTCAAAAAAAGTAGATAAGGGGTGTTTAATTTTAAATCAAAGCGATACCGAAGGCCATATTATTTTAAGCGTAGATAATAATGGCTATGATGCGCAATATTGGACGAATCAGTTTTTAAATATTAAATATGCCGATGATGCCAACAATCACACTCAACAATACATCGAGTTATGTAAAGAGTTCTCTACCGAAGTTTTAAAAACCAGTTATGGCGCTCAAGAACAAAATACTTTTTTAGCTAAAACCATTGATTTTTTCAAAGAAAATGAAGTTGTAAATATTGAACGGTTTAAAGAAGAACTCTTTGAAGATGAAAAGCAAATAAGGCAATTTGAAGATTATAAAAAAGCGTTTGAAGGCGAGCAAAATGTTGTTATCAGAAATCAGTTTGATGTAGCAGAACGTGTAGTAACTAAAGAAAAAAGAAAAATAAAAACCGATATAAAGTTAGATACTAACATTCAAATAAAACTTGATATTGATGCTCCCGATGCATCAACCGAGTATTTAGAGCGGGGTTATGATGATGAAAAAAAAATGCACTATTATAAAGTGTTTTTTAATGCAGAGGCTTAATTTCTTGGCTTTTCACTTAAAATAAACGACCTTGTAGCAATAAATTTTCAATTCATTTAACTATGGCCATGAAAAAAGTTATTCTTTTATTAGCTTTAATTACTTCTGTTCATTCTATAGCTGCACGTACAAATCATACGCTTCTTTTAACAGAAATCAATCCAGATTCTCTAAGAATTGCTGAACTTGACAAGTATTGGCATGAGCTTTCAAAAACGGTTAAAGAGGGTGATTTTAAAGCTTATGAAGCTGCTTATCATCCAGATGCTGTTATTGTTTTTGCTACTGGTAAAAACAAAACGTCTGTACCTCTTGCTAAAGCGCTTGCTGGCTGGAAACAAGGTTTTATTGACACTAAAACAGGCAAAAACAAAAGCGATGTAACGTTTCGTTTTTCGCAACGTATTGGCGATGCGACTACTGCTCACGAAACAGGGATTTTTAATTATTGGTCATCTGACAACGATGGCAAAAATAAAGTGCAGCATCTTATACATTTTGAGATGCTCTTTGTAAAGCAAAATGGCAAATGGTTAGGTGTAATGGAATATCAAAAACATCGGGCAACTCAAGAAGAATGGGATCATTTAAACCCGTAAAAATTCAAGTATTAAATCATTTCTAACAAATCGCTCATGTTATCAAAGGTTTTGGTAGCTAATGCTTCTAATTCGTTATTTATATCATGTGCCGTAAATCCAAATACATCAAAGCCACCATTAACCGCTGCTTTTATTCCAGATAAACTATCTTCTATCACTACACATGCATTGGGTTTGTATCCCATGGTTTCTGCTGCCAATAAAAACACGCCTGGATCTGGCTTCCATTTTTGTATGGCATAGGCACTAAAAATATTATCTCCAAAATATGGCAACAGCCCTGTTAATTCTAAATTAAGTTTAATTTTATTTTCAGGTCCGCTAGAGGCCACACAAAATGGAAGTTCTATATTTTGCAGTACTTCCAAAACACCTTCGATGGGTTTTATATTTGCTTTAAAAGCATCAAAACTACGCTGGCGATACTCTTTTTCAAAAGATTGAGGAATTTCAGAATCTATTAATTTTGAAACATGATCTACACACTCCTGAAAAAAGCTCCCTTTAAAATATTTTAAAGCATACTTCAAATCGATATTAGCCCCCAGTTCGTTAGCCATATCTACAAATACGGCATTGCTTATGGTTTCGCTATCTACTAAAACTCCATCACAATCAAAAATAACACATTTGTATTTAGACATCATCTAAGGCGTAGAGTTAGACACCTGTAACAGTTTTCCATTATAATATTTGTTTCCGTGAAGTGAAAAATCAAGAATATATAGTGCCATTTCTAAAGCAGTCGTTGGCGCCTGATAACCTGGAAAAGCTTCTTCAAGCATTTCGGTTTGTACTGCCCCCAGGGCAAGGACATTAAAAGCGATTTCTTTTTCTTTGTATTCTTCGGCTAATAATTCTGTTAGAGTAATTACTGCACCTTTACTAGAACTATAGGCTGCCAATCCAGGGAATTTCATACTACCCTGTACTCCTCCCATAGAACTAATGGTTACAACATGACTGTTTTTTTTCATAAATGGTAAAACCACACGCGTCATTTCAGCAACTCCAAAAACATTAGTTTTATAAACTTGTTCAAAATCTGTTATAGAGGTTTCAGAAAATGGTTTGTTAAGTAAAGTCCCTGCATTATTTATTAAAACATCAACCTGCTTCCATTCATTTTTAATATGATCCTTAACTTTAGCATATTCTTTAGCATCAGACAAGTCAAAAGGCATGGAAACAACATGATCTAAGTGTAGTTCTTTTATAGGTTTCTCATTCCGCGAAAGCGCCAGAACATTATGACCCGCTTTTGCAAATAGTTGTACCAATTCAAAACCTATGCCTCTACTCGTTCCTGTAATTATAATATTACTCATCGTTCATTTTAATTTCCTGAGTTGGTGCATTTATCATCCCTTCTAAAGCAGGAATCATAACATTAATAAAATTCGTCATATGCTTAAAATCCATTTTATCTGCTTCATCATCTACATGATGGTAATAATCAAAATTTGTAAAATCGAATGTAGAAATTGCATGGGCCGGCTTTTTAAAAGCCTCATAAAACGGGTAATTATCAGATCTCATAAACAATTGAAAGGCTTTAGCTTTTGGGAAAAAGCCAATAACTTCTGTTCCTCCATACTCATTTAACTTTGCTCCCATATTAGATTTTTCATAACCCGACATATAAGCCATAATCTCTTCTTTAGCTCTGGGCACACCAATCATTTCAAAATTAATCATGGTGTACAAATTGAGGTTTTCTTTTTTAAGTCTTTGCGCTAAATGACCAGACCCTTTTAGTCCCATTTCTTCTGCTGAATACAAGGTAAAAAGAATGCTGCGCTTATTACTTTTACGCTTTGAAAAATAGCTGGCCCATTCTAAAACGGCTACTGTTCCTGAGGCATCATCATTAGCTCCATTGGCAATAACATCGCCATTAACTTCTTTCCCATTTCCTATATGATCGTAATGTGCTCCAAGGATAACAAACTCATTCTTTAACTCTGGGTCGTTTCCCTCAATATACCCTACAATATTATAACCAACAATATCTTTTAGATTAAAACTATCTCTATAGGTTTTGAAATAAGGTTTTACATTATTCTTTTTGAAGTTATCTTCAATAAAGACAGCTGCTTTTTCGATACCCTTACTTCCTGTACTTCGTCCTTCTAATTCATCTGAAGCTAAAAACTCCAAACTGGCTTTGACATTTTCTTCTAAAACACGAATTGTATGATCTGCAATAGAGATATTACTTTTCGTAACATGTTCAATTTCATCAACATGAGTCCTTTCTGCCTGGGCTATTTTTTTTTGCGATCTGCAACTTAAAATCGCTGATACTGCTATAATTGCTAATATTTTTCTCATTTTTTATTTTTAAAAATCTAAAGATAAAAAAAACCTGCTTCAAACAAACGAAACAGGTTTTTACTTTTGGGGACTTAACTATTAATTTAACCAAATACCCAAAGCAGTACAAACAATAAAGTGCTATAAAAAAATGTTAAAAATAACTCTAGTCTATATTTTTCGATTATACCTAACATTCTTTATCAAACGTTCTCTATAATATTAATTGTTAGCTGCATCGTTACATCTACAGTACCATCATTTATTTTTATAATGACTGTAATTTTTTGATTGTTATCATAATCGAATGCCGAAGCATTGGCTACAAAAACCTCACCTGTAGTTTCTCCAATGCTAACACTATTTGCCGGGTTTTGAGATACAATGGAATAAGTTAACTGATCGCCATCAGCATCAGTAGCATTTAAAGTTGTTATTAGATCTGAAGTAATATTTTCTCTAACATCTAACACAGTATCTTCTAAAACCGGTGCATTGTTTTTAGGAGCGTCGTCGCTACTACACGCGCAAATTGTAACTATTACTAATAATAGCATAACGTTTTTAATGGTATTCATAATATTTAAATTTGGGGGTTAATATTTTTATTCTTTTATAAGTTTTTTAGTGATTTTTCCTTTTTCTGTTTGAATATTTACAAAGTATATCCCTGTTGTTAATGCATCAATCGAGTATAACTCTAATGGCGTTTCAAACAACTTTACATTTTTTCCTTGTATATCATAAATAGAAATTTTCTCTATTGGAAATTTACTTTCTATTGAAAAGCTGTTTAAAGTCGGGTTTGGATAAAGCGATATACTATTTTTTAATTCTAAATCGTTGGTTGACAACAAAGGGTCTTGGTATTTCCATAGTTCAACACCTTGCGTGCCATTATTGGCAGAAAAAAACAATAAGTTATTAGCAACAATCAAATCTCTTGGACTGCTGCTTCCCGAAGGGCTAATATTGCTAACCATAGCTGTTCCTGCGTTTGTTCCATCTGTTACCCATAGCTCAACACCATTAGTACCATCATCAGCAGAAAAATATACTTTACCATTATATGCTGTAAAGCCAGTTGGGTTACTATCTGGTGAAGATGGAGATGTGTTTATGTTTTTTACCATATTGGTTGTTGCAGAGAACCCTGTTGAAGACCATAACTCTATTCCGTTAACATTATCATTGGCCGAAAAATAAAGTCGATTTCCTGAGGCAAACAAATTTGAAGGGTTGCTATTAGCTCCTCCAGAAGCTATGTTTTTTAAATTTGAAATGGTAGTACCTCCCAGTTTAAAAATTTCTGTTCCCAAACTGGGGTGTGTTGCTGTGAAATACAATGCATTATTAAATACTATAAGGTTTTCAGGGTTATCTAAATCTCCTGCAACTGGATTAATATCATACATTCGTTGAGTACCAGCAATAGTACCATCTGAAACCCACAATTCTCTTCCATTTGTTCCATCATCAGCAGTAAAGTATAACTTGTTATTTAAAACAATTAGGTCTTTTGGATTAGAGCTTGTTGCACCAGAATTAATATCTAAAAACAGATTAGTACCCACATTTGTTCCATTACTAACCCATAATTCTCTTCCGTTTGCCCCACTGTCAGTAGCTGCAAAGTATACTAAATTATTATACACTGTATAATATTCTGGAGTTGAACTATTGCCTAAAGGGTTTATGTCTTTTATCATTATTTGATCCCCTCCCCCAGTCCATGGATTACCATCAAACCCCATGATCTCTTCGCCATAAAATGGCAATGATTGGTTTAGTACGGACGGTCTTGCACTAAAAATTAGCATATTACCATAAGTTGTAAATAATCTTGGAGATGCCGACCCAGTCCCACTTCTTATTTGAGGGTAATTGACGATTCCACTTGTCGTCCCATCTGTTGAATATAATTCATATTTAGTCGTAGAAGGAGACCTTGTTGCAGAGAAATAAACTTTATTATTAAATATATGGAACCCATTTGGGTTTGACCCGTTTCCTCCTATAACAAAAGTATTTAAAATATTAGTACCAACATTTGTACCATCTGATTCCCATAATTCCATACCTGCCACACCATCATTAGCTGCAAATATTAATTTACCTCCAAAAGCTATTCTACTTTTAGCATAAGACGGCATTGCATCTGTTGGTCCAATATTAATATCCTTTACAATACTTTGAGCTTGTGTAAATGTAATTGCCATAACAGCAACAAAGAGTAATTGTTTCTTCATAATAAATAGGTTTAAAAAGTTTAATGTAAAAGTAGAATAGAGAATACACAGGTGTACTACCCAAAGGGGTAGAAATAAAAAACAGAGCTATTTAAGAAACTAAAGTAAATTTTCTTTATTGGCCTTCTGGACTGCTTCAATATTAGAATTAACCTGAAGCTTTATATAGATATTCTTTAAATGAAATTTGATCGTATTTTTACTAATAAACAATTGATCTGCTATACTATCATAAGTATTTCCTTTTGCCAGCTGAGATAGCACTTCTTTTTCTCTAGGCGATAATTCTATTTTACTGGGTTGCTTTTGAAACGAACTTACTACCATTTTAGCTATTTTAATACTCATTGGGGCTCCGCCCGAAACAGATTCATTGAGAGCTCCAATAAGTTCGTCTGGACTAATATTTTTTGTTAAATATCCTGATGCTCCTGCACATAACGCATCAAAAACCATATCTGAATTCTCAAAAACGGTAACCATAATAATATTAGCTTTAGGCAAGGCCTTTTTAATACGTTTTGTTCCTTCAACCCCATTAATGCCTGGCAATTCAATATCCATTAAAAAGATATCAGCATTATCGTATTGTAAACGGTCAATAGCCTCTTCGCAGTTATCATAACAACTCGTAACTTCAAAGCGTTCAGTAGTCTTTATTACCTCTGCAAAACCATCTCTTAAAGGCACATTATCTTCAATTAATACAACTTTATATTTCATTATTCAATTGAATTTTATTTTAATTTACCTTTAAATACTATAGTAGTTCCTTTTCCAATACTAGAATTAATACTAAGCTTACAATCTATTTTATTTGCTCTGGCCTTCATATGAGATAACCCATTCAAGGACTCTAAATCACTTTCTAAAACGCCTATACCATCATCTTCACAAATAACTACAAGCTCCTCGTTATGATAATTAAATGAAAGCTTAACAACATGACTTTTCGAGTGTTTTAAAGCATTAGTAAGTGCTTCTTTAAAAATAAAAATAAGCTGTTTATTCCAATGGTAAGGTAGTTTTATATTCTTTGAAATGTTTTTATTTACAATAAACTTAATCTTGGTTTTATCAAATATATCTCCACCAAAATCGGATAAATAGGTAGTAACTTCTTCTAAATAATTACTATTAGATTTTAAAGAAAATATAAAATCCCGGGTTCCTTTATAAAGTCCATTTGCATCTTCACTGATTTGCTGAATCTTTGATTTTACTTTTGGATTTTTTATAGAGACTTCACCACTTATCAAGTTTGACAACAAAGAAATTCTAGCCAGTTTGTTTCCAAGATCGTCGTGAAAGTCCTGAGCAATCTCGTCTCTAACATCAGATAGTTCTTTTTCTAATTTTATTTGTTTTTCAAAAGCCAGTTTTAGCTCATGATTTTTTTGTTTGGTTCTTTTTAACTGGATCATACTTGCAATTAAAACAATACAAACGATTACAAGTGATGCAATTACTAATAAAACAATAAGTTTTTTAATTTGAGCGTCTTTTAATTCGGTTTTATACTTGGTTTCTAATTCGTTTATAGCTTCAATACGTTTAGTATTTAAAATACTGTCTTTAATTTTACTATAGGCTTTAAAGCTGGAATAAGCCTTGTCTGTTTCACCAATTTTACCGTAAATTTCAGATGCTTCAAACTGTAGCATCATATATCCAGCAATATCTGTTTTATCATTATCATAAAATATAGCAGTATCCATCCATTTATTGGCTTCATCAAATTCTCTTAGATCTAAATGATCCCATGCTTTTGATAAATATAGTCCGCTTAAATTTTTAGTGCCTTTAATTTTTTTTCCAAAGTAAATGGCTGAATCTATATAAGTTATTGCATTTCTTAATTCTCCTTTATGATAAGAAAAAGCCTCTAATGCTCTATATAGCATTGCTACTTCATCATTTAGCTTCTTCTTTATTGCAATACCCTTAACTTTATTTGCATATTGTAATCCCTTAGCTATTAATGCTTTGCGATTTGTTTCAGTATATTTACTTTCATATTCATAAGCCAACCATCTGTAATTACTAACATAATTTGTTGAGTCCTTTAGTTTTAAAATAAGTGTTTCTCCTTGCTTAACATAATTCCATCTTTTTTCCTTTTCTCTTATTCTAGTAAATAAGTACACTATCTGCTTTATGATTTGTATTTGTTTTTTCTTGTCTTTTTGTTTTTCTGCTAGTTTAAGTGCTTTAAAGGCAAAAGTTGATAGCCTTTCAAAATCATTTATTAATCGGTAATAAAGAGCTTTATTGTAATAAAAATCGAATACTAGCTCATCACATTCAAGTTCTTTCAAAATTTGTTCTTGTTGACTTAAACATGTCTTTATCTCTTCAGCATTCCTTTTTTCAAAATGATATTTAAGTTCAAGAGCTAAAGCTTGAAAAGAACACAAACCAGGATGCCCGGTTTTTAGTTTTTCTATATGCTTATAAACTTTCGTAGAATCGGTAAAATCTATTAAATCGTTACTCTCATTATTTAACAATTCACAATCACACCTGTTTTGAGAAAAAACCAAGTGTGGCAATAGTATGAAGAAAAACTTTAAATGAAATGGCATCTTTGATGAAAAAATAAAAATACAAAAAGTAATTAATGAAGAACCCTACTCAATAGGGTAGTATATTCAAAAAATATAACATTTAATATAAACATCAAAAGTGATCGCCTTTATACAACAAAAAACCTGTTTCAAACTAATGAAACAGGTTTTAATATTATTATATAGTAGCTTCCCTACTTCGAGAGAATGACAAAATATTCTATACTAACATCGTTACTGGGTTTTCAATATAGCCTTTTAAGGTTTGAAGAAATTGAGCTCCAGTAGCACCATCCACGGTTCTGTGATCGCATGCTAAAGACAATTTCATCGTATTACCCACAACTATTTGCCCGTTTTTAACCACTGGTTTTTCAACAATGTTTCCAACGGAAAGAATGGCTGAGTTTGGTTGATTTATAATTGATGTAAACGTATCAATTCCAAACATCCCTAAATTAGACACTGTAAAGGTACTACCTTCCATCTCTGCAGGTGTTAGTTTTTTGTTTCTGGCCTTTCCAGCAAGTTCTTTAACGGCTGCACCTATTTGTGGTAAGCTTTGTTCATTAGCAAACCTCACTACTGGCACAACCAAACCATCTGGTACAGCAACAGCTACGCCTATATGTACATGATTGTTTAAACGCATTTTATCTGCAAACCATTGCGAATTAACTTGTGGATGCTGTTTTAAAGCTAAAGCACAGGCCTTAACAATAATATCGTTATACGAAATTTTAGTATCCGGAATGGAATTAAATTGTGTACGGAACGCTATAGCATTCTCCATATCAAACTCCACGCTTAAATAATAATGCGGTGCTGTGAATTTAGAATTAGTTAATGCTTTAGCAATAGCCTTACGCATTTGCGAATTAGTAACATCATCAAAGTCTTCTTGTCCGGAAGGAACAAATTTACCTACTGATGCTGCAGATGCTGCTGGTTCATAATTTTCAATATCGCGTTTAACAATACGTCCGTTTTCACCAGTACCCTGAACTTTAGTTAAGTTAATACCTTTCTCTTCAGCTAATTTTTTAGCTAACGGCGACACATAAACACGTCCGCTAGCTGTAACAGGAGTAGGTGTTGGCTTATGAGACTTCTCTACTGTGCTCGAAGTAACAACTGTTTCTTGCTTTGAAGTTTCGGCCTTAGGCGCTTCTTCTTTTTTAGCAGGGGCAGCACTCACACTAAAATTAGCCGCCACACCAGAAACATCTGTTCCTGCCGGACCAATAATTGCTAATAAAGCATCTACTTTTGCTGATTCTCCTTCTTGTAATCCAACTTCTAATAAAGTACCGGATTGGAAAGATTCAAACTCCATAGTAGCCTTATCGGTTTCTATTTCGGCTAAAATATCGCCTTCTTCAACTGTATCACCAACTTTTTTTAACCAGGTTGCTACCGTTCCTTCTTCCATGGTATCACTTAATCGTGGCATGGTTACAACTATAACACCTTCAGGTAGATCTTGTTTTGGTGCTTCTGTAAAATCAACATCAGAAACATCTTTTGATTCATCTTTTTCTTCAGCAATTACATCAGATTTAGTTACCTCAGTATTTCCATTTAACAGCCCCGAAATATCCTCTCCTTCATCTCCAATTATTGCTAATAATTCATCAACCTTAGTAGTTTCACCTTCTTGAACACCAATATGAAGTAAAGTCCCTTCATTAAAAGATTCAAACTCCATAGTGGCCTTATCCGTTTCAATTTCGGCTAAAATATCGCCTTCTTCAACTTTATCACCAACTTTTTTTAACCAAGCCGCAACGGTTCCTTCTTCCATGGTATCGCTTAAACGCGGCATATTTACTACTATTGCCATAGTTTATATTTTATGTTGAATAAATGGATAATCTTCTTGCTCATAAACCACATCATACATCACATGCTTTTCAGGGAATGGAGATTCATCTGCAAATTTTTCGCATTCTGAAACGAGATCTTTTACACGCTTATCAATCTCTTTTATCTCGGCTTCAGTTGCATATTTCTTTTCAAGAAGAATATCTTTTACTTGAGTAATAGGATCAATTTTTTTATATTCTTCTACTTCCTCTTTCGTTCTGTAATGCTGTGCATCACTCATTGAATGCCCTCTATAACGATACGTTTTAAGTTCTAAAAATGTTGGACCTCCTCCTTTTCGTGCCCGCTGGATAGCTTCATCAAAAGCTTCAGCTACTTTTACAGGATTCATTCCATCAACTGGCCCACATGGCATTTCATAACCTTTACCCAGTTTCCAAACATCGGTATGGTTTGCTGTACGCTCAACCGAAGTACCCATAGCATAGCCATTATTTTCACAAACAAATACTACTGGTAAATTCCAAAGCATTGCTAAATTAAACGTTTCATGTAACGATCCTTGCCTTGCAGCACCATCACCAAAGCAACACAATGTAACGGCATCGCTACCATGATATTTATCACCAAAAGCAATCCCAGCACCTAAGGGGATTTGCCCTCCTACAATACCATGACCGCCATAAAAACGGTGTTCTTTTGAGAATATATGCATGGAGCCCCCTAAACCTTGTGATGTTCCTGTAGCTTTTCCATAAAGTTCGGCCATTACACGTTTTGGATCTACACCCATGCCTATAGGCTGTACGTGATTACGATAGGCCGTAATCATTTTATCTTTAGTCAAATCCATAGCATGTAAAGCTCCTGCTAAAACCGCCTCTTGCCCATTGTATAAATGAAGGAATCCTCTAACTTTTTGTTGTATATATACTGCAGCCAATTTGTCTTCAAATTTTCTCCAGAATAACATATCTTCATACCATTTGAGGTATACTTCTTTAGTTATTTTTTGCATTGCTTGCGTTAAATTTAATAAACGAATAACAAAAGTAACACTTTAGTCATTAATGAAAAAACTGAAAATAGTAAATTTTAAACGAAAACGTTATAGCACAGATTTGTCGAACACTAATGGTAACAGGTTCGCTAAAGAATTAGATTTTGCCACCTTTCCTGTTTCACCCATAAAGTAAATTTCAATTGGTGTATCTTGCTTTACTTCGTACTCTGCAATAGCTTGTCTGCAAGCGCCACATGGTGGAATAGGACTAGTCGTTTTACTTTTTTTAGACCCTGCTGTAATGGCCATTCTTATTATTTTTGCTTTAGGATATTTTGCCCCAGCATAATATATAGCTGTTCGCTCTGCGCATAGGCCTGAAGGATATGATGCGTTTTCTTGATTACTTCCTGTAAGTATTTTGTTATTGTCTAAAAGAATTGCAGCGCCTACATGAAAATTTGAGTATGGCGCATAGGCTTTCTCTCTTGCACTTATCGCTTTATTCATCAACTGTATTATGCCTTCTGGCAATTCGTTTACATCTTCAAAAACATAAAGTGTGGATTCTATTTTTACTTCCTTCATAAATTTCGTCCTAGTTGCATAAAAACGGAGACACCAATATAGACAAAAAAACTATTGCTTTGCGACAATAGTTTTTTATATAATTATTTTAGTATTAGATTAAAACTCGTTATAAGTCTCGGCACCTATATTAAATGTTAGCGAAAAACGCAGTGTATTTTCTAATGGGCTTTGCACTTTTGATGCCGAAAATAAGTATGATAAATCTATATTAACAACATTATATTTAAACCCTGCACCTAAAGCTAAAAACTTTCTGGCTCCTTTTTCTTCACTTTCATTAAAATATCCTGCTCTAAAAGCAAAAGAATCTTGATATAAATATTCTGCACCCAAGGACCAAGTGAACTCTTTTAATTCTTCGCTAAACCCTCCTGGGGCATCGCCAAACGATTGAAACATCCCTGATAAAAAGCTTACATCCTGAGATTGTCCACTAATAATAACATCATCTTGAATTTTGCTTCCTAAAGTATCTACACCATCATCATAAACGCCATTTCCATTAGTATCTGTGTAATTGTACTCATCTCCTAACATGGGTGGTGTAGGTACCAATAATTTTCCAACCTCTGCTGTTACGGCTATTTTATTATAATCGTCGAATATAAAATCGAATCCGGTTCCTAAGCGTAGCATGGTAGGCTGAAAATTCTCTTGTCCGCCTTCATCATACTTAAACTTGGGGCCAATATTTTGAATTGCAAATCCCATTCTCCAACGTCCGTTAAAATCGTTATACGCTTCTTCTTCACTTTGATAAAACCCGGAAATGTCTACTCCAAATGTGTTTGCTGCTGCTGTATCATTATTTCCAGTATCAAGTTTTAAATCTGATCGCAAATAACGCATGGCAACAGACATGGCAAACTGGTCGGTTAAGCGCAATGCATATGATGCATCGATGGTTAACTCATTGGGTCTTTGAATTAAAGCATCTGAGAATTCATCCTGTACAAACTCAATATCTCCTAATGAGAAATATTTAAAGCTTGCAGCAAATGCGCTACGCTCATCTAATCGATTAAAATAAGTAACGTTTCCTAGAAAGATATCGTTAACCAATTTACTTAAATATGGCGTATAACTTACTGCAATTCCAGATTGTGTTTCAGAAAATACATATTTTGACGGGTTCCATTGTTGCGAGAATGCATCAACCGATGTTGCAACTCCCATATCTCCCATAGAAGCAGCACGAGCATCTGGTGCTATTAAAACAAATGGAAGTCCGGTTGTTATAACTCTGGAATCATCATTTGGTATTATTGTGGTCTGCGCATCAACTTTAGATAAAATAACAAGTGCTATAAATAGCAATATTCCTTTCTTCATGAATTAGTTTTATTTAACAAATATAATTTTTTATTAGAGGATTACAAGTTTCTCTATTTTTTGTACTTTTTTATTTAGTAAGCTAGATTGTACTGTTAGCTTATATATATATACACCTTTCCCTATTTTGTCGCCAAAATCATCTCTTCCATCCCAAACAATATCTCGAGATAGCGAGCTTGTTGTTTTTGTTCCTGCATTGGTTTGTCCATTAATGGTTTTTATCAATTTACCTGAAACAGTGAATATCTGTATAGAAACGTCTAAAGGGTCCGAACTATTGTGATTAAACCAAAATTCTGTATAATTCACAAAGGGATTTGGATAATTAAGTACGTTATTTATAACCAACTCCTGGTCTTTATCGTGTACAACAAACTGAATTTCAGTGACTGACGAATTATTATAAACATCCCACGCCTTTAATGTTAAGGTATGAAGTCCTGGCTCTAAATCTCTAAAAGGAAAGGACACGACACCTTTTTTATAATCATCAACTTCGGTTTGGTAGTAATCGTTTAGTATAAAGGGGTTGGTTTCATCTCCATCAATAATAGCCACTATATCATGACCTATACCGCTGGCCGTATTTATACCATTATCATCTTCTAACTTAGCCAATAAAGTAGGTGATTCGTTAGTAATGCCTCCCGATACAAAATTTTCGTCATTCATATAAAGCGCAATTACAGGCCCTATATTATCTTCGGCTGCATTTTCGTTTAAGCCTCCTATTTTAACTGTATTAAGGCTAACACCGGATTGATCTTGCAGTAATTCTTCGTTTTTTGAGTAAAAGCTAACTTTACCAAACCCTACGGGGATACCTATATCTTTTGGCACAACAAAATCAAATTCAAATTGACCATTTGTAACCGATGCCTGGCCTCTAAAAATAATTTCTCCTAAAGTTTCAAAATCCAATTGCACTAACTGCCCGTTTAATCGAGTTCCATCGTTTGCTAATGTTTGTCTGGCTATATTTTTATCATAAATAGTTGTTGAAAGTGTTCCGCTATAATTGCTTAGCACTGCTCCTGAAACATCTGTAACTTCTCCGGCCAGCTTCACATAACTTAAAGCTTTTAAAGTATCTGTAGCTTGTGTGATAGGAACATCATTAATTCTGGTTAACCTGATATTGGGTTTAGGAAAGGCCAACTTCATGGCCGGATCGCCTATAAAAAACACTAATCGCCTTTGGCTTTGGTTTGAAATCGATGGTGTATTCTTTGTTAATCTTAAGGCTTCGGCCATAGAAGGATACTCATAATCTTCAAAACTATCGGTATCGTTAAACGAAAATAAGTACTGTTCTAATTCATTATTAAACGTAATCCCAAAATTAACAAAAACCTGTCTTGTTGTAGTAATTAAACCAATGGCCCCTGCCTTTTTATTCCAATAAGTAAATTCGCCGGCAGTTGCTCTAAAAGGGTTATCAAATTTAGTAAACTCGCAGGTTACGGTAACAAAACAGTTAAGTTTGCAAAAATTTCTAAACCCCTCAACATCAGGTTTTGTTAAAATACGTTCCTGTGCCAAACCTTCCTCGCCGCCATGACCAAAATAGTTAACCACTAATGCTCCATTATCTATAGCATTAACCAAAGCTTCTGTAACTTGTGGATACCTGTTTCCACCTGCCGAAGCTTCTTGCTTAAAAGCATCGGTATGGATCTTAATTACATTAATAAACTGTTTTTCCTGGCTAACAGTATTTCCAACATTATCTGTGGTTTCCTGCAAAATGCCTTCCCAATCTTTATCTACATCGTCTGAAATAACTACAAAATTATTACGCCAACTACCAAAAGCTTCTTTAACGTAATAACTTTCAATTTTATCGACCATTTCTTTAGCGCGTTGTGGTGTATCGGCTAGTATTCTTCCTACTGCAATATCTAATTTATCACTGGTACCCATCCTACCTTCATTAGCATCCATCATCCCATAAAAATCATCAGATACAAACGAATTGGTTAAATTAAAACTATTGTACGAATACCATGAGGGCATAATGTTAGTATTATTTGCAATTCTGTCTTTATAATCGAATGAGCCATCGCCAAACAAACACAAATACTTTATTCTATTTTCTGGTGTACTTGCATTATCGTAAACATACTTTACTAAATTTCTAATGGCTCCAACATCTTGATTTCCTGTACTAAATTCATTGTATATTTCATTTAATCCTACGACCTTAACATTTAGGCCATATTGGGTCCTATTTATCTGTGCTAAACGTTCAGCCTGATTATACATATTATTTGGCGTAATAATCATATAATCGATATCTTGAAATTGACCATTACTATTCTGAAAAATAGTCCCTTTTATATTTTGATTACTTATACTTGTATTAGCCTCTGTTTTTGGTTCAAAATAATCTAATGGGGTTACAGCCATATAGGTTTTAAGCGTTCCTAAGGTTGACATAAACGACAGGTTACTACTTGCATCTTCATTAGCATAACTCGTTATATTATATAAATCGGTTACTTCCCATATCTCGGAAACCTGGGATGCATTAGCCATATTATATTGTCCTATTCCAGAGGCTGTTGCTACTGCCCTATTTTTAAATTGAAATTGTTTATCGGCAAAACTCAATGCTCTGGTGGCTTCAATTGAAATATAATCCAAATAGCCTAAACCACTTGGGTTGCCTTGATTATCATAGCTAAGATCGACACTTATTTGAGATGAAGCCACATTAATATCACCAATATAAGCGGCCTCACTAGCCAAACTTGGGCTTGATGCCCCTGCTATTGACAATGTGGAAACCGTACTCCCATTCACATTAATTTGCATACTGCTTTGTGTTGAAGATGCCGCTGCAACATACACTTTAAGCTTAACGGGACTGGAAGTAACTAAATTAGGAAAATCGAATTCAAAAGTTTTATTATTTTCAATATCAAACCGATCTCCAAACCAGCGCCTTCCTAAAAAGGCGATGTTGTATTCATCTATTTCATGAAACTTATAATCTTCAAAAGTATCAATAACTACATCTGCAGGTCCCAGAGGTTGAATCATGGGTTGTATGCGTTTTCCCAAGCCAGGGCTTACATTTATATAATAATACGTTTTATCGGTATAACAATTAATATTGGTATTACTTTCGGCATGAAATGCCTTAGGCCCCTGGGCATAAAACAATATATAGTCCTCGTTATTTAAAACGCCATCTTCTTCTCCAACAAATTTTATAGCATTCTCAACCACATCTAAGGGGTACGGTTCTGCATTAGAATATGGTATCATACGCCCGCCATTACCATATAACTTTATGGTTCTCGGGTCTAAATTATTAACACTTACTCCTAAATCCTGCAAAAAGCTTTTAGATATTTTAAACACTCCTGTAGTATCGACATAAAACCTAAACCATTCGCCAGAGCTTAAAACTGAATTCGTAATAACCCCTGCTCCTCCCTGGCCTTTATTAAACAAAGGTGCTTTACTGGTATTTGTATTGTAATGGATTTGAAAAGATTGTACTTTTTTATAATTACCATTAGCATCTTTTACAATGGGTGTTAATTGAAAATATGCATATTGCTGCGTTCTTGCTTTTGAGTTTTTTAAGGTAAATTTTAACGCGCTACTAATCGTATTTGGATCTAAATCTAATAAGTCTTTTTTTGAAATTGGAGTATAACTCACATCACTAACTTTTATAGAAGCAGGATTAACAGCATTAGAAATTTTCCATTGGGCAACAAATTGTAAACCCTTATCAAAATCATAACTAAAGTTATCAGGATTAAAGGCAGGTATTTTTAAGTTATAATTTCCTCCAGAAATCGTTTTATTGCCCTCCCAATTGATAGCAAATCTTTTTTGCTGGGAAAATAGGGCTGCAGAAATAAATAAAAATAAAACTAAAACTTTCTTTTTCATCGCTAAAATAACGGCTTTTATAACATGTTATTATTAAAAAAAAGAACAATTTTAAAAACCACACCAAAAATACAATAATAAATTAGGAAAACCTGCGTTTATTAAACACAAAACAATGATGAAAAACCTTAAAAACATCGTTGTAATGTTAAAAAAATAGGGTGAAATGCATATTTTTTTGGTTAAAATGCAAAAAATTGCTTGTGTTATTCGGTTTAATTCTTATATTGCAGCACCAAAAATATTATTAGCTTACTTAAACGTATGGATATGAAAAAAGTAGTAGCATTAAAGGTTATGGTAGTTTTAGCACTATCAGTAACAGCTATTGGTTGTAAAAAGTCTTCGAGCTCAAAGAATAGTTCCAGAGCTACAGGATGGCAAATCAACGACAGAGAAGGTGGTTTTCAATACAATACCAATTTTAAAGAACAAGAAACAGCTCCAGGTTTGGTCTTTATAGAAGGGGGAACTTTCACTAAAGGAAAAGTACAGGACGATGTGATGCACGATTGGAATAATACTCCAACGCAGCAACATGTTCAATCTTTTTATATGGATGAAACCGAGGTTACCAATGTTATGTATTTAGAATACTTAGATTGGATCAAGCGTGTATACCCTCCAACAGACGATAATTTTAGAGCTATATATCATGGTGCCTTACCAGACACATTAGTTTGGAGAAATCGTTTAGGGTTTAATGAAATTATGACCGAGAACTATTTACGTCACCCGGGTTATGCAGAATACCCTGTTGTTGGGGTAAGCTGGATTCAAGCTGTTGAATTTGCTAATTGGCGTTCAGATCGTGTTAACGAATTTTACTTAGAAAAAGCCGGGTATTTAAAAAGAGATGCCAAAACTTTAGATGTTAATGCCGATGCCACTTTTAATACCGATACCTATATAAATGCACCAACCTTAACTTATGGAGGTAATGAAGAAGTTATAAATGGAGACGGGCGTAATAAAAGAAATGTAAGAACTGATGCTGACGGTAACGAAACGGGTATTTATGCTACTCGCGAAACGGGTATTATTTCTCCAAAATACAGACTTCCAACAGAAACCGAGTGGGAATATGCTGCTTTAGGCTTAGGAGAACTTAGAAGTTATAACCTTTATAGAGGTAGAAAAAAATATCCATGGGACGGTCAATATACACGTTCTGGAAAACGTAAAGTTCGCGGAGACCAATTAGCTAACTTCAAACAAGGTAAAGGAGATTACGGTGGAATTCAAGGGTGGTCTGATGATGGTGCAGATATTACTAATGCTGTTAAATCATACGATCCTAACGATTTTGGATTATATGATATGGCCGGTAATGTTGCCGAATGGGTTGCCGATGTGTACAGACCTATTGTTGATGATGAGTTTAACGATTTTAACTATTACCGTGGTAATGTTTATACTAAAAACGCTATTAACGATGATGGTACTGTAAAAGTAGTAACCTCTGATGATATTGTTTACGATACATTATCTAACGGAAAAGTAGTTGCCAGAAATTTACCTGGTGAAATTCTACAGGTTCCGGTTGATGAAAACGAAACGTATTTAAGAACTAATTTTGATAAGAGTAATGCTATAAACTTTAGAGATGGTGATAAGCGTTCTTCTCGTAACTTTGAAAGCTTTAATGATGATGAAGAGTTAGAATCTGGTAACAAATCGGATGCTGAAACTCGTCAAATGTACAATTCTCCAAAGCATTCAATTTCCAGAGATTCCTTAGGAAATATTATTAGAGAATACGATAAAAACGATAACAGATCGTCTTTAATTAATGATGAAGTTAGAGTTTATAAAGGTGGCTCATGGAAAGACAGAGAGTATTGGTTAGACCCAGCTCAAAGACGTTACTTCCCTCAAGATATGGCGACAGATTATATAGGATTTAGATGTGCCATGTCTCGTGTAGGCTCAAAAAGTAAAGCCAAAAACAAAACGAAGAATTAAAAACCCTTCAAATAAAATAATATTTAAAAGTCCTGACGTTGGTTAGGACTTTTTTAATACTTTTAATTTATAAATAATTCTTAAGTTACTACATATTGAAAATAGAACAAATACATAGCCTCTTCTTAGACTGTCATGCAGTTTGCACAGATACGAGGAAGCTTCAAAAAAACGATATTTTTTTTGCTCTTAAGGGCGACACCTTTAACGGAAATGTTTATGCTGAAGAAGCCTTAAACAAAGGTGCTAAATATGTAATTATTGATGAGGCACAGTATAAAACCTCAACCCGTACCATTGTTGTAAATAATGTACTTGGAACCCTTCAAGAATTAGCAACTTATCACAGAACCCATTTAAATATTCCTATTCTGGCTTTAACCGGTAGTAACGGAAAAACAACAACTAAAGAGTTAATAAACGCTGTACTATCTCAAAAATATAACACAACAGCTACTATTGGCAATTTAAACAATCATATTGGCGTACCGCTAACACTGCTTTCCATGCATGCAAATACCCAAATTGGCATTGTAGAAATGGGAGCAAATCATTTAGATGAAATTGCTTTTTTATGCCAAATTGCCCAGCCGGATTATGGCTATATAACCAATTTTGGAAAAGCACATTTAGAAGGGTTTGGAAGTGTTGAAGGTGTTATTAAAGGCAAAAGCGAAATGTACGATTATTTGATTGCCAACAATAAAAGCATTTTTGTTAATGCCAATGATACGATACAGCTTCATAAAACCAATGAGGCAAAAAGATTTGCTTTTGGAAATAATGCTTTGGCAGATGTTGCTATCGAATTTATTGATGCCCAGCCATTTGTTAAATGCCAGTACAATGGTACAAACATAAAAAGCCAGCTTATAGGCGATTATAACTTTAATAATATTGCTGCGGCTATAGCCATAGGAAACTATTTTGAGGTAGAAACCGATTCTATAAAAACCGCTATTGAAAGTTATGTACCAACGAACAATCGTTCACAGATAATTACAAAAGGAACTCACAAAATTATCTTAGATGCCTATAATGCCAACCCCACAAGTATGCGTGCAGCATTATTGAATTTTGAAAAACAACCGGGATACAAAATAGCGATACTTGGAGATATGTTCGAGCTTGGTCGTGATGCTATACAAGAACATCAACATATTACAGATCTGGCTATTTCTTTAAATATTGACAAAATTATTTTTATTGGCAACCATTTTTATCAGTCAAAAAATAATTCTGATAAGGTACTACAATATAAAGAATTTGACCATTTTAAAACCCGTTACAACTTCTCTGATACCAGACCGGCCTCGCTATTAATTAAAGGATCTCGCGGTATGGCCTTAGAAAGAGTTTTAGAACTCCTTTAGATCTATTTCAAAAATAAAGGTATCTGATTATAAATTATAATCAGATACCTCACATAATCCTCTCTCTAAGAACTAATTAATAGCTATACAAAGATGTATGAATATTAAGTAATATGCAATACTCAATTTGAGTAATTCTTATTTTTATATCATTTTAAACAGGAACTGGTATGATTTAGATAAAATTCTTATTCATTTTTAGCATGCCTATTAATTCTCCCGTTGATGATATATTTAATTTTTTAAGAATGTTTCTACGATGGGTATCTACGGTATTCGAACTTATATTCAGCCGTTTTCCTATCTCTTTACTCGAATAACTTAATACCAGTAATCTAATAATATCGCGCTCTCTGTTACTAATTCCATTAGTAAGTAGTTTTTGTGAAAAGTTATTAAAATATACCGTTTCGTATTCACTATTCGCATTTAACAATTTGGCTGTAGCCGTAATATCAAGTTTTATATTAGAATCTAACACTGTATAATGCGCCAGTCCGATTATGGGTTTATCATCACTATCAAACTCAAGTGGTGTAGTATTCTGCACTATATTAACATAGTTATCGTTAGCAGCTTTTATTCTATAATTCCAGGTATAGCTCATTTTACTTCTTTCGGTAATATTAATCTCATTTAAAGTAAAATTCATGAGTTCATTTAAAGCTTTGAGCCACAAATCTAAATCTTCAGGATGCATTCTACTCCAAAAATAACGCATCCCACGCGCTTTTAAGTCATTAATATCAAAACCTAAACAGGCATTCATATTCTTACTTATAAATTCAAAACTTAAATCTTGAGTATTAGTGATGCAAAAAAAGGTAGCACTATAAGGCAGGTATACATCTAATTCTTTAATTTTTTCAATATGCTTTTCTAAGGATGGATTTTCGTAGGATTTGAATATTTCTTTGTATACATCTTTAATACTACTGTTATCCATATAATGGGAGATTTTATTAAAAATAATAAAATTATTTCACTTTATAAAGCAGATTTGACAAAGCTTTTCTATACGAAGCATACAGGTGCTTATAAAAAAAGGCATTCCCATAAAAAATCTTGTACTATGGTTCAAGGGGTTTAGAACTCGTGTAGCGTATACTATTTAGTCTTTAGCCAGCTGATTTTTCAAATCATTTAACAAGACTTCTATCTTATTAATGATTTGTTCATTATTCAGTATGGCCTTATAAGGCTCAGACTGTTCCTGTACACTACGCCCCTTAGTATGGTCTTCCCGTAATAGCCAATTAAGATCGGCTTCAGGAAATTCTTCTATAATCTTAGTCAAAAAATCTAAGGATACTTTTTTACCATTTATGTACTGAGAAAGCTGCGAATAGTTCATATCAAACTTCTCAGCCAGGTCTCCTAGTTTAGTGTATTTAGTCTTAATTAATTGTCTCAGCTTGTCCTCAAAAGTCATATTACACAATTAAGTTTATACTATTAAGTATATTTTTTTGAAATTATTTAATTATTTGTATATTTGTATGTAAATTCACTCGTTCATGTAAGCCTACTCACATATATACAAATTTAAACAAGTTATGACAAATTTAAACAAATTATATAGATTATATAATATATGCACTCCTGATGAGCAAAAAGCACTAAAGGATTTACTTTTAAATCACCTCCCCAAAGAATACACCAATAAGGTCATTGAAATGTTAAGCCATAAAGGCATCACTGTAGATTCTCAAACCATAAGAAATGTTAAAGCTGGTATAAGTAAAAACATTTTTGTTTTTAGTACTATAATAGAAATAGCCCATGAATACAAACGACTTTCTATTCACTTAAAAAAAAATCTGTTACAAGGCGACAAATAAAATTATAATAGAATGGAATTAAAAAAACATCATACAAAAATAGAAAATGGATTTAAAACCATTTTTAATACCGCTATAGAATCTAAATCTGATTATTTGGGTAGCGGCTATAATGATTTAACAACAAGCATTGAAGCACCATTAGTGAAGCAACAAATTATTCAATTAGCAAAACTCTGCCAAGATGTTCCTTTAAACACCATACTAAAAGCCTCAGGAGGAAAAATAATAATTGAATTTTGGTGATATTATTGAAGTGTTAGATCTTTTAGCGCCAAGCCAAACTTTTATATTCCTCAAATATTAGTTAGGCTTAGGCGCTAATTAAAATCTGGCTTTCAGGCTTTCTGAATATAGGGTATAAAAAAAACCTCAACTAATGCTGAGGTTTTTTTTGTGGGCGCGAAGGGATTCGAACCCCTGACCCCTTGGGTGTAAACCAAGTGCTCTGAACCAACTGAGCTACGCGCCCTCTAAATTGGACTGCAAATATAACCTAGTTTTTAATATTGCAAAAACTTTTTCAATAAAAATTAAATAATTTTTTTCACCTAATCTGGCTCTTTATTTAAAGTGCCTTTATGCTGCTTTTTTCATCTTCATAACAATTTCAGTTACAACCTTTTGCCCCATAACATCAAAATTCATACTAATATTAGATAATGCAGGTACTCCAGAAGCTTTATCAATATTCATTACCCCGGTTAAACTTCCTGAAGATGCTCCTGTTATATCGCCTTTAACATCTATTATAACCTCTTTATCATTAATAGATTTTACAGTATATGTCGTATTCATTTTCATACCATTATTATCTTTTTCTACGTTCCATGAATAGCCAACGCTTACGGCTTCTTTTGGGTAGGTTATGCTTTGCGTCTGGCTGGTAAATTGGTCTGCATTTCCTGAACCTTTTACCATCTTCATTTCTAAAACCTCGCCATAAACATTTGTTTTAGCTGCTAAAACGGTTTCGAGCATAGGCTTCATCTGAGTACTCATCATTTTAGCCTTTTCATCTAAATCTTCTTCTTTCAGGTTTGAGTCGTAATTTATTTTCATACCGGATTGCTCCATATTCATTTTAATGTTTTTAAAACGCATTTCTGTATGGTAAATACCATCATTAACATCAATAACCTCCATAGGCATTTCAATATACATATCCATAATCATGGCTCCTTCCCCCATATTTTGTTTCATATCCATTTGCATTACATACTTATCTCCTTTATTATAGGTTAACCGTAAAAGTGCTGAATCTTGTGCAAAGGACCATGTTGTTACTGCCAGTAGTAAAAGTGTAAAAATGTTTTTCATCTGTTTAAAATTTTGTGTTTACTGAAAATGAAGAAACTAAAAACTTCTACAGCTTCAGGAATTCACATAAAAAATATAATCATTGTCCGTAGATCTCAAAAATGATGTCATTTTTTATGCTCATGTTATAATATTTTATGTTTTTTTTCTGTTATCAAATATACTACCTAAAAGTCGAATTATTAAATAATTTCTGCCACAACAAATGTACTTCCTCCTACAAATATAAAATCATTTAAATGGGCTTGCTTTAAGGCTTCGTTATAAGCTTCTTTTACAGAATTGTAGGCTTCTCCTTTTAAATTTAGTTTATTAAATGTAGATTTAAGTGTATGTACGTCCATCCCTCGTGGGATATCTGGTTTACAATAATAATACGTGGCTTCTCTTGGTAATAAATCTGCAATTGTATTTAAATCTTTATCGTGCACCACTCCAAAGACAATATGCAGCTCCTCAAATTTTTCATTTAAAAGCTGCTGCATAACATACTGTAAGCCTTCTCTATTATGCCCGGTATCGCAAACCACTTTAGGAGCTTTATTTAAAACCTGCCATCGCCCTAAGAGGCCCGTATTTTTAACGACATTTAGCAAGCCTTTTTTTAAGTTTTCTTCAGAGATATTATAGCCTTTTCTATTGAGTGCTTTTATGGTTTGAACTGCTGTTTTAATATTTTTTACCTGGTAGCTTCCTAGTAAATCAGATTTATAACCTTGAGTAACTTCCTCATCAGCAAAAACAATATTTGATCTGTTTTTTTGTGCTAAATCTTTAAAAACCGGACGTGTTTCTTTTTGAGTTTCTCCTATAACTACCGGAATTTTTGGTTTGATAATTCCTCCTTTTTCAAAAGCAATGGCTTGTAGTGTATCTCCTAAAAATTGAGTGTGGTCTATACCAATATTTGTGATTACTGATACTTCTGGGGTGATGATATTAGTAGAGTCTAATCGCCCCCCTAAGCCTACTTCAATAACAGCAATATCAACTTTCTTTTTTGAAAAATACTCGAATGCCATGCCAACGGTCATTTCAAAAAACGACAGGGCATTCGCTTCAAAAAAGGTTTTATTTCGTTTTACAAAGCCAATAACCTGTTGTTTACTTATGGCTACTCCATTGATTTTAATACGCTCTCTAAAATCTTTTAAATGGGGCGAGGTATATAAACCAACCTGATATCCAGATTCCTGCAACACAGAGGCTAGCATATGGCTTGTAGACCCTTTACCATTGGTTCCTGCTATGTGAATGGATTTAAAGGTATTATGAGGCTGCTGTAAATGATTAATAAGTAAAAAGGTATTACTTAAATCGGTTTTATAAGCAGATTTCCCTTGTCGCTGATACATTGGCAGTTGAGAAAACATCCAATTTAGTGTATCTTGATATGTCATTAGGAGTTATTGGTTTTTATAATTAACACTTCTTTTAAAGAATAAAAACCTTTTTTGAAAATATCCATTTTAATTGCATTTTATCTCCAGATTGAGTCTTAAAATTATTTACCCTAGGAGATAAAACCCATGCTAAGGCGCCACAAAAAGCTACTTTAAAAACAGAGCTTTGGAAATCATTAAAATCAATATCCAGCATGATCCAAATTGCAATAAAAGCTATATAGAATACTAATCTGCTTAAAATTTTAATCTTGATCTTTTTATCCATATTTACTTATTTCAAAACACCCTAAAATACTATTGCCCTAGTTTGAAGTTTACCTTAACAAAACCTATTTGTTTTGCTGGGGCTTTTGAATCTGCCGGCCATTTATGAGACAAGGCTATTTTTTTTGCCGGGGCGAGTAAACATGATGCGGTATTAGTAGTGCCTTTTACCCCTGGTGTAGCCTCAATAACATTACCGTTTCTGTTCACTACAATTCTAACGATTACCATTCCAGATTCGTTACAATCCTGTTTAAGCGTTTTATATGAGGCTCTGCCCCTACCATTTAAACCATACCCTACACCGCCACTTCCAGAGCCTGAACCTGGTCCAAAATAACTTGGGGCATAAGGGTCGCCGTCTAATTGTCCCTTATCACCTGCCTTATTATCGTTGCCTTCACTACCTGTTTCGCTACCTTCAGATTTACTAACCCCTCCAATTAAGGCATCCAATTTTTTCCTCTTTTCATCTTGCTCACGCTTTTCTTTTGCAATTCTATCGGCTTCGGCCTTAGCTTTTGCATCAGCAATGGCTTTGGCTTTGGCTTCAGCTTCTTTCTGCTTTTTTATAGCGATAGCTTCAGAATTATCGGCCGTTAAAACCTCTTCTTTCGTTTCTGATGCTTTTGTTGGTTCTGACTTTGAAACATCGGGTTGCGGTGGTTCTTCTATTTTTTGAGGTGTTGATTTAACCGGTTTTTTAGGCTGAACATTACCCTTACCAAAATCTGTTGTTCCAAAATTTACAGCAACTCCATATTCTTCGGGAGGATCCATATAAGTTGTACCAACCACAAACAACAGCACCAAAAGAATGATAGTAATCAGCGCTGTGATTCTGGCAGAATTCTTTTCATGTATGGTTTCAAAATATTTCATTCTAATACTATTTTTTCTATAGTGGACATTTTAAAGTTATCCCGCTCCCCTAAAAATAATCTACGCTTCTTTATTTAGGTTTTACCGCTAAAATGACTTTAAATTTATTTCTATTGGCTATATCCATAACCTTTACCACATTTTCAACCGGTACCGATTTTTCGGCTCTTAACACTATGGTTGGCTTTTCTTGAGACGATAATGCCGCTAATAATTCATTTTCTAAAACACTAACACCTACTCGTTTTTGATCGATATAATAGGTCAAATCTTTTTTAATACTTACCGCCACCGATTTTTTATTTTCGGTCTTACCACTCGCTTTTGGTAATATAATATCAATAGCATTGGTGGTTACCAAAGTGGAGGCAATCATAAAAAATATAAGCAACAGAAATACAATATCTGTCATGGACGACATATTGAATTCTGGTGTAACTTTATTTCTTCCTCTAAAATTCATTTACAATTTAGTTTAAAAGCTGTAAAGCATAAAAGTTGTAAAGCTCTTTTTAAACTTATCCCCTTTATAACTTTAAAACTTATTTATGTAGGTTCGTTTAAATGATCTAAAAACTCTAATGAGTTTGCTTCCATTTGATACACGACTTTATCGGTTCTAACGACTAAATGATTGTAAGCTATGTATCCAATAATACCAACAATTAAACCTGCTACTGTGGTTGTCATTTGCGGTATATAATCCGCCTGCTAAAACATCCATTTCAATGGTGCCTCCGGCATTAGCCAATTCAAATATTGCTAATATCATGCCAACTACCGTTCCAAGAAATCCAATCATAGGTGCAGCACCAGATATTGTTGCTAAAATACTCACGTTCTTTTCTAAGCCATATATCTCTAATCGTCCGGCATTTTCAATGGCTGTATTAATATCTGCTAATGGTTTTCCTATTCTGGAAATCCCTTTTCCAATTAATCTTGATACCGGCGAATTAACCTGAGCACAAAGCATTTGTGCCGAATCTATCTTACCATTACTTACATAATCCTTGATTTGATTCATAAAATTGGCATCTACTTTTGATGCTGCTTTAATGGCAAACAAACGCTTTCGAAATAAATATAAGCTTGCCAGCGATAAGCAACAAGAACAAAATAGGGCTATAATGACCTGTCCAGCCACCCCCACCGCTACTTATTAATTCTATTATCGATAAGTGTTTTTTCAACAGATTCTCCATCTGCTAAGCAGCTTCTGCGCCTTCCTGAAGTGTGTCTAGAAATAATGCTATTAAGCATATAATTAAATTTTTATTGCAATTGTATAACGTATCTTTTTTTGCTAAAGTATAATAAAAATAGTATTCAATACTATTTGCTTAAGGTTTACGCTTCCTTATCAAAAGGACAAAAAAGATTTAGCTTAAATCTCGATTAACTAATCTTTTTGCTTTTAAACTTCATCTTTATTTAAAACAGTGTTCTGGTAAACATGAATGCTGCCGCTCCTACTAAGAAAGCCTATCAGCTGCCAACCATGATATCTTTTCTTAAATACCAGAAAAAATCTGATTTTTTCCATTCCCATAGCAACTACTCCTGCTGCCGATCCAATAATTAAGCATACTACCTCCTGTTCCTGCAGAATAGGCTATAAAATGCCAAAGCTCATCATCTATTGGCTCGATGGAACATTCCTAAACTAGCAGCCACCAAAGGTACATTATCAATTACTGCCGAGCCTACACCTAATAGTACAGGACCACCAATATCGGATACACCTCCATGACTTCCAGTAGCATCATGCAATTCGGTACCCAGCATTGGCATGGTTATCTTGCAATGATCCAGCAAAATTAAATAATATTCCTAAAGACTCTAAAGCCGCCACTGCCATCAATATTCCTAAGAAAAACAATATACTGGGCAATTCTATTTTAGATAATGAGTAATGCACAGGACTGTGCATGTGCGTGGGCTTCGCTCTCTTGAGCGAATCAATACTCTGTCATACTGAATTTTGAACTACTATAAATTTCAGCAAAAACAGCAACAATACCCAAAGACAACATCATGCCTACATAAGGTGGTAAATGTGTTGCCATTTTAAATATTGGGACAAAAATGATAGCGCCTAACCCTAAGGTACAACATGGTACTACTAAACTCTGGATTTAGGCTTATCTTCAGTGTCTTCTACAATCTCTAAATCGCCTTTGAAATGCTGGTAAAAACGACGCTATTAACGACGGTACAGCCATACATAAAAAAGACGGTAATAATAAATATCCTATTAAATGGCCTGTGGTTACTTTTTTACCTATCCATAGCATGGTTGTTGTTACATCTCCAATTGGAGACCAGGCACCACCAGCATTGGCCGCAATAATAATTAAACCGGCATACCAAATACGAACACTTCTATCTTTTACAATTTTCTGAAGGATAGAAACAAGTACAATTGTTGCTGTAAGATTATCTATAATAGCCGATAAAATGAATGCTAAAATGGGCAAAAATCCAAAGGATCTTACTTTTCTTTTTTGTTTTTATGAAGTTTTTAATTGTTGAAAATCCATCAAAATAATCAATGATCTCAACAATGGTCATCGCCCCTAAAAGAAAGACTAATATTTCTGAAGTTTTACCTAAATGATGCAAGAGGGTTTCTTCCATAAGGTGCATTTTTTCTTCATGCTCTAAGAGCCCAAAGCCTTCTAGTAATGCATGTTTACCAGAATCAAACCATTGGGGGAAACTATCAATACCTAAAGCTATTAATGCCCAACAAATAGCCATCATGACCAGTGCAGGGATTAATTTGTCAATTTTTATATTATGCTCTAGGGTAATGGCTAAATAGCCCATTACAAATACTAAAATAATTGCAGCTTCCATATATGTTTGATTTTTATATTAGTTGGTTTAATGCAATCTCGAATGCTGTTGCACTTATACCGGTTTTAGCTTGGTTTTTATTATAAACTTGTTCTATTGCTTCTTTAATTTTATTAGAGGTATCGTTAAATATCGCTTCATCTGTCATTTGCACACGGCGCTCCATAAAATAAGCAAAAACACGTGCCATTCCACAATTTGAAATAAAATCTGGTATTAAACTCACTCTATCGTCTGTATGTTCCATTATAGGGCCAAAGAAAATCTCTTTATCTGCAAAAGGCACATTTGCCCCACAAGATATAACTTCTAAGCCACTATCTATCATATCATCAATTTGGTGAGTCGTAATTAATCGTGATGCTGCACAGGGTGCAAAAATTTCAGTATTAATAGACCAAATTTTTTCGTTAACGTCTTCAAAAGGAATTAAATTTTCGGCAATAAGCGTGTTTCCGGTTTTAGCTAAAAACAAATTAGTAATCTCTTCAAATGTAAAACCGGCTTCATTAATTAAGCCTCCGGTAATATCAATTATACCCACTACTTTGGCGCCCATTTGCGATAAATAAAAGGCAGCCGCAGCGCCTACATTACCAAAGCCTTGTACTACGGCACGTTTTCCTTTAATATCTCCGCCATATATCGCATAATATTGCTTCACAGCTTCGGCAACACCAAAACCTGTTATCATATCGGCTACTGTATACTTTCTTGTAACACTTGGGGAATAAACCGGGTTCTCTATAACTTTAATAACCCCTTGCCTTAGCTGCCCGATCCTATTAATTTTATCGGCTTCAGTAGGCTTAAAATGCCCGTTAAAAACCCCTTCTTGCGGGTGCCAGACACCACTTTCTTCTGTAATAGGAATAACTTCGTGAATTTCATCAACATTTAAATCACCCCCGGTACCATAATAGCTTTTAAGCAATGGCGATACCGCGGCATACCAACGTTCTAACACGCCTTTTTTACGAGGGTCTTTGGGATCGAAATTGATACCGGATTTTGCTCCTCCAATAGATGGACCAGATACGGTAAACTTAATTTCCATGGTTTTTGCTAAAGACAAAACCTCATTCATATCTAAGCCTTTTCGCATTCTTGTACCTCCACCGGAAGCACCCCCGCGAAGTGAATTTATAACCGTCCATCCTTCAGCATCAGTTTCAGGGTCTTTCCAATTAAAAACAATTTCCGGTTCTTTATTTTCGTATTTTTTTAATAATTCTTTCATGTATTACTTATAATCATTTATTTTTTTGCTTAATCTTTTCGGTGTTTAGTGTTTCTTTTAAGCAAAGCTAAAGCTGATTCATATGAAAGGTGTTAAAATTATTAATTTAACAAATATAAAAAACTAGAAAGTCCTTTAATATTAAATTTCAATAAATTTTAAGGAAGAAATATTTTACCAGAACTATGATTTTTATGGGCGCCTGTTACACTTTGTAAACAATTGGTTTCATTTCTTAATTTCAGTACGCCTAAAAACCCAAAAATTATAGCTTCTTTAAATTCTATAAGGGCCTTAGACGGGATGACTATTTTATTATTGGAGCGCGATCTTATGCTTTCTATAAGAAAGGTATGGTACGCCCCTCCACCTGTTATAAACAGGCGGGCACCTTCCTTAGGGTTTGTTACCTGTAAAATTTGAAGCGCAATATGCTCAACATAGGTTCTTAAAATATCTTTAACATCTAATTTAAATGAATCTATTAAAGGGAATATATTGGTGTTTACCCACTCTAAGCCTAAAGATTTTGGCGGTTTCTCTTTATAAAAATCAAGAGTATTAAGCTGTTCTAACAGCTGCATATTCAGCTTTCCTGTTGACGCTATTTTCCCGGCATCATCAAAGTTAAAACCCAGTGGTTTTACATAGTAATTGAGTACAATATTTACCGGACAAATATCGTAAGCTATTCTTGTATTTTTATGCTCAAAAGACATATTGGCAAAGCCTCCCAAATTAATACAGTAATCGTATTCTGAAAACAATAGCCTGTCTCCAATTGGAACTAAAGGTGCTCCCTGGCCACCAAACGCAACATCCTGCACTCTAAAATCGCAAACCACCTTGCGGTTTAGCAAGCTCGCCAGCCCGGGCAAATTCCCAATTTGATAGGTTAGCTGATGTTCCGGCTGGTGAAGTGCAGTATGCCCATGAGAGCATATAGCGTCAATATCTTTTATCTCATTGTTTTTAATAAAACTATTAATAATCCCGGAAAGGTAAACGGTATAATCTTCATCTATTTGCTGCAGGTCCTTTAAAGGATATGACACTAAATTTTTAAGAATTTGATACCAGTGCCGGCTATAAGCCACTGTTTTAGTGTGTATGATTTTAAACTGCCAGCTTTGGTTAAATTTAAACCTAACATATACCAGATCTATACCATCTAAGGATGTTCCGGACATCACTCCTATTACATTATACTTTGATTGTATCATAGTTAGGTAAAAGTAATCATCTTAAATAAAATGATAAAAGAATATGCAAGTGAAAACTAAGCTATAATTTTTAAGAATTCACAATTAAAAGCTATATTTGTAAACATTTTTTACAAAAACAAGATTTTAATTACGAATTATGGATTTTAGCCTTTCTGAAGAACATTTAATGATACGCGATGCCGCTCGCGAATTTGCACAAACCGAATTGCTTCCGGGAGTTATTGAACGCGATAATAAACAAGAATTTCCCGCAGCTTTAGTTAAAAAGATGGGCGATTTAGGTTTTATGGGTATTATGGTCGATCCTAAATACGGCGGAAGCGGTATGGATGCTATATCTTATGTGCTTATTATGGAAGAATTATCAAAAATTGATGCTTCTGCTTCTGTGATTGTATCGGTTAATAATTCGTTGGTTTGTTATGGTCTTGAAGCTTATGGCTCTGACGCTCAAAAAGAAAAATATTTAACCAAACTAGCTACCGGAGAAAACATTGGTGCCTTTTGTTTAAGCGAACCCGAAGCCGGTAGTGATGCCACCTCACAAAAAACCACTGCCATAGATAAAGGCGACCATTATGTTATTAATGGTACAAAAAACTGGATTACCAGTGGCGGACGTGCCGATGTGTATTTAGTAATAGCACAAACCGATCGTGATAAAGGATCGCATGGTATTAATGCTTTTATTGTTGAAAAAGGCATGCCAGGGTTTCATATAGGGCCAAAAGAAGATAAATTAGGGATTCGCGGTAGCGACACCCATACGCTGCAATTTAATGATGTAAAAGTGCCTAAAGAAAACCGTATTGGCGATGATGGTTTTGGTTTTCGTTTTGCTATGAAAACCTTATCCGGCGGACGCATAGGCATTGCCTCTCAAGCACTTGGTATTGCCCAAGGGGCTTATGAGCTGGCTTTAAAATATTCTAAAGAACGTAAAGCTTTTGGTACAGAGATCTGTAACCACCAAGCCATTGCTTTTAAACTTGCCGATATGTATACAGACATTGAAGCGGCGCGCCATTTAGTGATGAAAGCGGCCTGGGATAAGGACCAGGGCAATAACTACGATAAATCCAGTGCCATGGCTAAATTATACGCCTCAAAAGTGGCTATGGAACATACCGTTGAAGCGGTACAAATTCACGGCGGAAACGGTTTTGTAAAAGAATACCATGTAGAGCGCTTAATGCGTGATGCTAAAATTACTCAGATCTATGAAGGGACCTCTGAAATCCAGAAAATTGTGATTTCCAGGAGCTTGATCAGGGAGTAAAAACATATATTTTTATTTGTTTTTTGAGGATTACTTTTTATTTGTTTAACATAATGCTGACCATTATAGTACACTTTTAATATTGGATTATCCAGTGGATGATTTAATTTTAAAACCACATTTAGTTATAGATTTGACATTAGTTCCTATATAGCTATAGTTTGTCGTGGCGCCTGTACTGAGCTTGTCGAAGTATAAAATTGCCGCTACCAAACGCTCGATTGTTTTTATAAAATCAAATTGCTAATGCAATTTATTTATAACACAATTATCCATCGCTTGCCAACGCCAAAAAAAGCAAAAGCTTTTGGCTTCGTATTTATAATTTGTTTGTAATTGAAATTCTCGTTGTAAAAAGTTTTCAGAAGCTTCTCGTAAACATTACGCAACAGTACAAAATTTTCCCTTGCTAAACCCTTGCTTAAAAATTTCTGTACACTTGCTTTATTCTCGCTTCCATTTGAATATTCTTTTAATTGGAACTTCTAATATTATGTAAAATAGAAATTGAAACTGTAGAACTTCTTAAGGTTTCATTTATCTTTTTTTCTTGATAAAAAAAGAAACAAAAAAATCAAGACTGCATAAAACTTTGGAAACAATTAACGGCTCGTTACGCTATATTTTAGGAAGCATTGTAACTAACCAAGATTACTAAAGAAAACACCTTAAAGTGCAGGAAAATCAATAATAACAGTAACTAAACCCCTAAAATATGGTCGCTCCACTCACCTATTATTTTAACCAAAGTTTTTATGAGGTCAAGGAATTAATCACCTTCTGTTAGTGTTTCGATTTTCGTTTTAAAATTATCGGCTAAAGAATCGTAAAAATTATCGTTTATATGATTAACAATTCCATAATATTTTTGGTGTTTATTTATGCCATTAATGAAATTGTTATTCACCATAGTAATCGTCGAAGTATTTAGTTTAGATATAATAGCTCTGTAATAATCTAGATTACCCGAATTAATTAAATAATTTGATATTGCGTTAATGTATGCTTGATTACTGATTATAAATTTATCAACAAATGTAGTTGTTATTCCCAATCTATTTATAATAATGTTTTGTATTTGATTATGATAAGAATTAGGGTTACCTAATATGGAACTCATAAATGCTTCAGCTTTTGGTCTCAAACTTTTAGTATCAATAAATTCTCTATGCTCTTCTAGTTGATCTATACCAAAATTATGTAGATTAATATTAGTATTAAAAATTAAGCTTGCTACCTGATTAGTATAGCCTATTGATGAAAGCTCACTCTTCGTTAAGTTAATGGCTAATAATATATTAAAAAATGCTTTTTTCTCATTTAAATTATTATTTAATGAATTAGCTCTAGTTAATATTTTGGTTGCTAAATTTATCTTATCTGGAATATCATTATTTATTCCTTCAATGACCTTTTTTGCATTATTAGAATTATTTGATACCCAAGACTCTATTAGATTTTGTTTTTTTGTTTCATCAAAATATGAATAAAACTCAATAGCAAAATCTGGAGTTCCTGTACATCTGTTGTATAATTCATTTAAGTAATTGTTTGCTACACTCAAAAAGTCTTCAATAGACAATACACTTTCAATTACTTCTTTTAACGATTTTGGGTTTTGTGCTGTTCTAATAAAAGCAGAAACATGATTTATTACATTACTTTCAATATTATTTGTAAATTTCTTTTTGTCTCGAAAATAAAAGTAGAATTTAAACCAAATTGATGCATTCTTGTAATTGTTGAAATTGAATAATTGCTCTATTTTATTAAACAAGTTCTGATATTTAACTTGGTCAGCTTGTTGAAGGTTTAACTTACTTATAATCCTCTCAAAAAAAGTATAAAGACTTTCGATTTGAGTGTCATGACTCTCTATTTTTTCAGTGTTTACTACTTCTTTGTCTAGGATGGGTAATATATAAGATAAAAATTCAAGCGAAGCCACCATAAAAGTATTTGTGAAAAATTTATCTTCATGTAGATTAAATTGCTTTATAAAGAAAAAAATATCATCACTTTTTTCATCTAAATTAAATTCAAAACTTCCATTTGAAAAATTGGTTGCAATAGTCTGTAATAATTTTGTTGATGATAGTAATTGACGAGATTTTTCATTAATAAAAATCTTCTCAAGAATATCATAATCATCTTGGTAATCACTAACTATAATATCTCTAATTTCTTTAAAATCTCTAAACTTGTAAATACTTGGATTCTCAATAAAATTAAATAGTAATTCTCTCTTTCTTTCCTCGGTTATTTCTATTGCCATCTTTTGTTATTTTTTTCGATGAGCTTCGATAAAATCGTCACGATGCCTTTCATTAATAATATCTCTTAATCGATTTTTATCAACTTGAGTGTTCATCTTGTCGTAACATTCTTCTATTAATAATTTAGGATCAATTTCGCTTAAATTGTTTCCATGCTCTTTTAATTTATTATAAATCATTCTATATACTTTATTACTTAATGTAAGTTTTTTGAAATTTGTAAGGTGTAGTACGCCATTAATAAACTTTGATAATACTATTGGATTTTTTGAAACCCTTAACCTTTCTTCGATAATATTTCCTAAAGCACTTTCTTTTCCCTCAAAATTAAGATCATTCAAAAAGGTTATATCATCTTCTAAACTTAAATCTTCTTTAGTTGATTTTTCAGGATGAATTAAATCAACTATTCTATTCGATTCAATTAGTTTCATCAACTTAACACTATTACCACCTAAATCAACTTCGAATTTGCTTCTCCTTAATTTAAAAAATACATCTAATGATTCTATTTTTACATGTTCTGTTTTATTTAAAAAATCATAAAATTCATTAATTCTATTATCTGAAAACTTTCTTTCATTATTTACAGTAATATCTCTCAACTCGCTAGGTAATTCAGATAAATTATACGTTAAAGTATTTCTATAAACTTCCATTATATCAGGGAATTTTTGAATCAGCAATAAATATTTTGCTAATTGAGCAATATCATTAGATAGATTAAAACCTTCAATAGGTCTATTCTTAATCAATAAATAGTTTGATATGAGAACATTAATAAATTGTATAATTTGCCTTGGACTTTCATCAAAAACCCAAACAATAAGTGCTGCCAATTCATCATTTTCAAAATCTTCAATTTTCGTTGCCTCTAGTTTTTTAGTTGCGTAATCTTCTAACTCATGAATATAAAAGTCTGGAATCCAAACTATTGTATTAAAGAACTTTCTTAAGTATTCACCTGCATATTGATGATATTGTTGTCCTTTAAAATCTTGAGAATAGTTTAGTGTCTTTTGTAAATGCCTTTTTATAGCTCTCTCATCACAAGGAATAATAAATATTATGTCCTTGTTTTTCACTTCTTCATCTATAGGGTCTAAAAAAGTCTTAATCGTTGAAATAATCTCTATTGCTTTTGCTCCACTTACTCTATCCAAATTATCAAAAGCTATAACTAATTTAGATTTTAAAAACCCTTCTTTTAGAATTCTCTTAAATTCAGTCTCAAATTCGTGTGGATCTTTAAATCTATCTTGTGATTTTGTAACCTTTTTAACTTGAATAAATTGATTTATATATTTATAAAATAGAGGAAGTAAAGACAAAGAAAAAATACCACTAATTACTTCAGCATTTATAGAATCAGTGAAATCCCAGTCAACAAATGTTTTGAGTACCAACCAAAAAATGAAGAATGGTAATAATATAAAAGCAGAAAAGGTTAATATTACAGCTAAATGCAGTAACATTTTTTTCTTAAGTATTGATTGAAACTCTTCAGAAACTGTTTTTGAACTAATATTCCTATCATCAATTTTAAATCCTTTTTTTAAATAACTTGATGTATATTTCGATTCTAAATCATTTACAACCGTATTTAGAAAAGTTCTTCTTAAAGCATCTCCTTCATGCTTCCATACATCAAATAATATCAAAGGAATTTCCTCATTAAGTAATTCTTTTTTTAATGAGGTCACAATGGTACTTTTTCCTGTTCCCCAATCTCCATATAATCCTATTGTAAATGATTGTGGACTTTTAAGCACTATATCTTTTAAAGTGTCTACAATTTTATCGTGACCAAATTGCAGCTTGTTGTTTTTTTTATCGCCAGCAAAAGCCTTTTCCTCTAAAAATTCAAATTCTATTTTTTCTTGTTTTGCTTTCAATCTATTTAAGCACTTTTTAAATCTTTCTTTTAATTCCATAAAGTATTTAGGCTAATATGCCAAAAGGAAAAATATTAGTAATAATAATATCTAAAGGGAGAGTTTAAATATACTAAATATTGTAAGAATTTATTTGATGGAAAACCGTAAACTAAACAAAGTTTTTAACATAATTTTCCATTCCACACACATTACACTACTCTCCTATCGTCGTTTCGTGCAAAAAGTGTTTCATTAACTTTAGTAAAGAAGTTTTGGAAAAGAAAACTTTTAAAAGAAAAATCAGCAAATGAAACTATTGCTTTTACCAAAGCAAAGTAACATAATGCTGACCATTATAGTACACTTTTAATATTGGATTATCCAGTGGATGATTTAATATTAAAACCACATTTAGTTATAGATTTGACATTAGTCCCTATTATATCTTTTGTCCTGAAACAAAAAGAAATCGAGCTTGCGAGATTCACGAGTTCTTATTTATTAAATAAGAAATGTCGCGAGTAAACAAAAAAAAATCAAGACTGCATAAAATTTTGGAAACAATGTACGGCTCAATCGCTATATTTTAGACTATTTAGCGTTAAAAGAATGTCCTGTGGACATTTTTAGCTAAATACGATTTGAAACAAACATTTAGTAAAGTGTTGTATCCAAATACAATCATCCACTGGATCATTGCATTTGTATAGCCTAAAATATGGACGCTCATTTCTCCTATTGTTTAAACCAAAATTTTATGAGGCCGTATTTACGATTAACAAAAACTGCGGATTATAATCTTCATCAATATTTGATTGTTTTTCTGTTCGATTTCTAAATTGACTTATTAATTCTTCAGAATTGGTTTTCAAAATTGGGATTAAATCCTCATCATCAAAAAAGTTATCTCCTCCAAATGGAAAGAAAAAAAAGAAATTTAATTTGCCTGCTTTTTTAATTCTCCTGTATATTTTATTAATCTCTTCAGCCATTTGAACAGTTAAATATGACAATTCGTGAAATGGAACTGCAAGATGTTTTCTTGTATTTTTATGAAAATAAAATAAATGAGGAAAATGTCTTAAATCATATAAACTTGGTCTAATTCTTAAACCATCATTAAAATGATAATCTTTGAATTTTTTACTTTGAAGCATTTTGACAGAATAAGCTGAAGCTACTGTTATTCCTAAGCTTTTTTTATCAAATGATGTCACAGAATTATAGTGATTTTCTAAAATCAAGCTATTAGCAATAATATGATTAAAAAAAGCATACATTGCCAAACTAGAATTTTTTCTTGAGTAGTTAATTAATTTTTCTGTTTGAGGAAAATGCATTGAGTCATAACTACTTGAAATATTCTTACCAAACAATCTTTTAGCTTGTATAAAAAATCTAACATAATTCCCTTTGGACTTAGAACCAATTACTAATTCAAAATCGTAACCTTTTAATGATTCTTCATTACCTGAAATCATCTTTATCTCTTCAATTTCCTTACAAGAACTTCTAATAATTTCTTTTAAAGCCATTGTAGTAAGCGCTTCCTCTCTAACTTCAAATATTTTAAACCCTTTTCCTTTAGGAACTGGTTCTAATTCATCCCATACTTTATATGCTGCTTTTTTTAAAGCATCTTCTAATGTCATAATTTTCTAAGGATTTAATTTAGTTTTGCGCTATAAAAAATCAACCTCTTCCCTCCCATCGTTTTTGGGGATTAATTCTAGGTTATGGCTTTTTAGCTCTAATTTTAGAAACTCTAAGGCAATCATTTTGTAGAAACTAATAGCTCTCTGATATCCACATCAAGTATTTCTGCAATTCTTTTTAAATCCTTTAAATGCGGTTGTGATTTATTATTGCAAAAAGCCGTTACAGAAGTCGTACTTTTCCCCAATTCTTCCGCAAGCCAAACTTGCGATTTTCCTTGAATTACTAAAACTTCTTTTATTCTATTTATCCTTTCTATTACCATATTTATTTGATGTATTCTACCTTTAAATATATAATACATACTTAATAAAGCATAAGTTTAGGTTAACTTTTAGTAATCTAAACTTGTATTTTTAAAATTTAATTTATAAGTTTGAATTAACTTTATGTAAGTTAAAATTATATAAATGTAATTTTTAGTTAAATTCTTATTGTTAATAACTTTATTTCAAATTTTATGCCATATCCTAAATATACTAAAGCCGACCTTGAAAAAATCGTATATACGCAACTAGATAATTTAAATGCGATTCACGATTTATTACGCATTATGAAACTCCAAAATGAATTGATTAAAAATGCTAATAAGAAATTAAAGGACGAAGTGATTGACTTTAAGAAACGGGTTAATTATGGGAGTGGGAAGTTTGAGTGACAAATTGTGATTGTTCCAATTTGTCTATTTTTTTTTATAGAACAAACCGGTTCCTAACAATAAACCTCCAAACACACCTAAAACAACTACAAATACATTTATATCTGAATTCACACTTTGTGAAGATTGTATTATATGAGTTAAGCATGCAGTTATTCCTATTGTTCCAAAGATTTTGATTATTTCTAAGAATGGAGTGTTTTTGTTTGAATTCCTTCTCAATTCAGATTCTCCAATTGCTTCAATAGAATGTGAATTTACTATAGTTTTATCGGATCTTTTTTTTGCTTTATCTACTGAATAGCGAATTAAAGTTTGAGCTTCTAGATTAAGATGCTTTTCTAATATGTCAAAAGCGTCAGGATGAAGTTCACAATCACCCAATATTCTTTTAAGCTCTCCATTATTTTCGAGCTTAATTAGTTTGGTGATATGTTTTTTATCTACTGACATTTTATATTAAGAGTAACCATTTTCAAAAGCATATTTTACAAGACCTTTTGAATTTTTTACTCCAGTTTTTTCAATTAAGTTTCTTCTGTGCGTTTCAACTGTACTATGCGCGATGAAAAGTTTTTCAGAAATAATAGGTGTCGTGTCCCCTTTTGCAATAAGCTTTAGAACATCTATTTCTCGTTTAGTCAATTTGACAATATCAAAAACGTTTTCTTTTTTTAAACTTTCCCGTAATGTTTTTTCAATTTCTCTTCCAAAATATTCACCTCCATCATATATGGTTTTAATTGCATCAATTAACTCTTCTTTCCCTTTATTCTTAAGAATATAACCATGTGCACCTATTTCTAAAATATTCCTGATAAACGCTATTGAACTATACATTGTAAGTATTAATACTTTTACTTTAGGGAATTGATTTCTAATCAATCTAGTTACTTTTACTCCATCCATAACTGGCATCTCAATATCTGAGACTACAATATCTACTTCTTGACTGTTTAATAAATCTATAATTTCTTGACCATTATTTGCTAATCCAACAATTTTAATATCATTAGAAAGTTCTATCAGAGATGATAATCCCTCAAGTACTATTCTATGATCATCTGCAATAATAATTTTTATCATAACTCTATTAATTCATTTAAAGGAATGTCTATTGTAACTGTTGTACCCTTATCTAATGATGAATCTATATTTAACTGCCCTTTTATTTCATCCACTCGTGAAAGAACATTTTTAAGTCCCATTCCGCCATCTTTAGGTATATTATTTACATCAAAACCATTACCATTATCTTCTACAATAAGATTAAGTCCATTTTGATTAAAAATTAATTGGATTACTATCTCACTGGCATTTGCATGTTTTAGAACATTACTAATTAGTTCTTGAATAATCCTATATATAGTAACTTCATTTTTCTGTTCTAGCCGATTTTTGAACCCATGTACTATTAAATCAATATTTAAAGTATTATTATTATCTTCAAGAGAGTCCTTTAAATCATCTAAAGCAGCTATCAAACCAAATTTAGCAAGAGTTCCAGAAACCATATCATGAGCAATTTTTCTAACTTCAGCGCAAGCTTCATCTAATAGTATATTAGCCTTTGAATATTGCCTTTGATTAGAAATATTTAAATGTTTAATATTTTGTTCTACAGATTGGTAATGAAGTTTAACCATCGAAAGCATACTGCCTAATCTATCGTGAAGATCACTAGCTATTCTTCTTCTTTCATCTTCTTGACCTTCTATCATAGCTCTAATAGACTTTAATTCTTGTTTTTTAAGAAGTTCTTCTATTTTCAAATTGCTTATCTCAAAATTTTTATTCAATATTTTGTTTCTTTTACTTGATTTATGCAAAAGAATAGCTTGTATTATGATTATACATAATAAAATAAAAATAGATAAGTATGTGATATATAAAGACATGCTATTTACAAATAATAGCTCAAATATATCAAATTATTCTCAGAAAAAAGAATATAGTATGTAGTATTGCAAATATATTTTTAATACAGGTACTATAAAACATCTAAATTAAGGATATTTATATCCTCAAAATTAAGGATAAAAAGTTTTGTTTAGCTATTATTAACCCATTCCATACACATTCCCGCTTCGCTCCTATCGTCGCTTCGGGCAAAGAGTATTCCATTACATTTTTAAAGAAGCTTTTAGAAAGAAAAAAATCCAAGAAAATTGGGTTAAAGGACTTCGCTTTTACCAAAGCAAAGTAACATAACGCAGAACATTATAGTACATTTTAATAAACCCCTAAATTATAATGTTATATTTTTAAACCTTAAAAACTAAAGCTTGTCCAGAAACACATATATACTAATTATTACAGTTCTCTTTAGCTTGGTTTATATACCCAGTTTGATAAATACCTTATTATTTAGCGTTATACAAACCGATACTATAAACTTTAGTATGATTCCTAAAACCAATATAAAACTCTTTTTACTGGTAATTATCTGTTTTACAGAAAGCACATTAATTAAAAAACAATACCCTGGGATTTTTGGTTGGATACTTAGCGCGATATTAACTATAGCCATATTAATGCGTATAATACATTGGCCATACAATACAGAAATTATTATAATTAGCACATTGTTAATACTTAGCAACCTTATTCATTTTGCCCTAAAAGAAAAGAATAAAACTATAATTAATTATTTGTTAATGGCTTATCTAGCACTTAGAATATCTATAATTCTTTTTAGAAATAATGATTTCTTTTGGTGGCTAGAACTAATTATCGGTTGTAGCATCGTGACTTTAGGTATACTAAATAGCATTAAAAGAATTAAAGAGCTGTTTTAAGAAATCTCAATACTCTCGATTTTGTATACAACGTATTACTCCACTCCTATTTAAAAATATAAAATCTCATAAGCCGCAAGCGGTTTTTATTATCATGGCTAAAACCTGTAGAGGGTCAAAATACCAACCAGATTATTGTATTTGTATCACTTAAAACACCCCCTGTTTCTGATTTTCATCTAAAAAGAGACTTATCAAATTATTAACAGTATCTAATGATACAGTCGTTTTAAGAATAGTTTTTTATAGGTCTTCCCTATGGGAATCGGCTTATCCTTAATAAAAACCTGGTTTCCGTAAACTTTTTCAATTTTATCAATATTGATAATATACGAGCGATGTACTTGCATAAAGGCAAAGCCCGATAGCTTAGCTTTCCAATTGCGTAAGCTATCAGAGATCAAAATGTCTCTGTTCTTGGTAATAACATTTACATAGTCTACTTCAGATTTCAGGTACAAGATATCATCAATTTCAACTTTATAAAGCGTTTTATCAGCATATAAAAAGAGGGCGTTGTTGTTTTCTTTCTGTGGCACTAAAAAGTGATTTCTAGCCCGAGTAACCGCTTTAAAAAAGCGTTCGTAAGAAAATGGTTTTACTAAATAATCTAATACTGCTTCTTCAAAAGCATCAACGGCATGACTAGAATAGGCAGTCGTTACGATTACTTTGGGAGGGTCTATAACCGTTTTTAAAAAAGACAACCCGTTGAGTTCGGGCAATTGAATATCTAAAAACAGAATATCAACGCGTTTTAATTCCTCTACAGGAATGTCTAATCCGCTTTCGTACGTTCCTATACAATTTACAAAAGGCGTTTTGTCTATATATCCTTGCAAAACTTCTCGTGCCGATTGTTCATCCTCTAAAATCAAACAGTGTATCATAATTCAATTTTCAATAATACATTAAACAGGTTATTTTCTGTTTTAATCTCAAGCTTATGTTTATCCGGATACAACAACTGCAAACGGTTTTGAGTGTTTTTTATGCCTACTCCACTTTTTTTCCAGCTCAATTCTAACGATTCTTCGGCATTTGGCAGAAATGGATTTTGGCATTGAAATATCAATTCATCATTCTGTAATTGTATTTTGATTGTAAGCAAATGATCTTCACCTTTTAAAATACTCGTGTATTTAAAGGCATTTTCAACAAAACCAATAAGTAACAATGGGGAAATGAGGTGCTCTTCGGAATCAATTTTTGATGTAAAGTCAACCTTTACTTTACGTAACAAACGCTCCTCTTGCAAATTAATATAATCCTTTATATGCCGGATTTCTTGTTGAACGAATACCCGGGGCTTTTGCCCTTCGCCTAATAAATACCTGAAACTATCGGATAGTTTTAAAATCAACTCCGGTGTTTTCTCATCTTTCCTTAAAGCGTTTGCATAGATTGTATTTAGTGTATTAAATAAAAAATGCGGATCTACCTGAGCTTTTAATGCCTTTAATTCTGCTTCTTTTTTCTCTTTTGATAATAAATCAATCACTACCTGTTTCCTATATAAATGCTTTACTGTATAGATGGCAAAGAAAACAATTCCAAAACTAATATAGGTTAGCATATTTGCTGCAAAATGTTTCCAGAAAAAGGTATGCTCTTTATGAAAAACCTGATCAGAGAATTCATAGATAACCGCATTCAGCACTAAGGCAACAATGACAAAGGGACTATATTTTAGCAGATGCTTCTTAGGGAAAAACCAGAGGTATAAAAAATAAGAAATAATCATTTTAAACAGTAATGAATTCAGTTCATGAGCAAAGGACATCATATAGCCGCCTTCCCTTCCTAAATACTTTATATATGGATAAAACAACACCATACTCCATATAAAAACATGAAGTAACGGTTCCATTTTTAAAAACTTTTGATATCTGTTTTTCTTTATTTCCAAGATTAGCAAGTTACAATTTTATTCATATGAAAGCCCATAATGGGCATTAAGCAAATAATAACCTATACCTGCCGATATAACTAAAATTTGATTATCAATACTTTGTTAAGTTTTAAAAGGATGAAAGCATTACATCCTTTAGAGCCGCCTTAGCAAAAACTACTTTTTCTCCTGTAGTTCCGCTAATTCTAAATATCAAATGCCCGCCATCTAAAGGCTTGCAGTCTTCCTGTTCGAAAACCATTTTATTGTTGAGCTTAAACCATAGGCGGTTGTCTCGTTTTCCTATTTCTACGTCGTACCATTGTTGTGTGTTCATAATATTTTCAGCTTTTGTGAGGTAAAACCCTTTAGATCGTGGTGCTATATTTTTAAAAAAGAATGGTTTATTATTATGAGACGCATTGTTAAATGTTAAATTATAATGCTCTAAGTGCGTTCTCCATGTCCAGAATCCCATACCCTTAGTATCATCCGGTGGTAGTGTGATCCCCTGATGTGCTCCAGCATCTGATGCCGAAAAAAGAACAATTAAAACAGTGGATTCTGATAAAGCTTTTACTTTATAATTTAAAATGATGTCTCCTTTATAACTTTTAGGGCTCACTAAAAAATAGCCATCAGACCCTTTGGTTTCCTCAATAATAATCTCCTCGCCTACTACTGTAGACTTTCCCTTATCTAATGTTCTCCAGGTAGAGAGCTCACGAGCCGTAATCGCTTCTTTTTTTAAAGTTGCTTTAGAGCAGTTTACCAGTAATACAAACAAATAAAAAAGGGTAATTCTCAATACATTTTTTTTCATTATAATATGGTTTTAAGTAAATTAATCGGTGGTTCCTCCAAAGTTATAGTTCCGTGATTTTCTATTTCTGGTTTTTCCTTTATTCTGAAACACCTTATAATTTAGATTGAGCATCCATCCAAAAGTTTGCGATTGGAATTTCCAGGTTTCATTTTGAACGATCCCCGGTAATACAATTGTACGCCTGCGCAGATTAGCATTCAATACATCTACTATTCGAAGATTTGCAGTTAGTTTATGGTCTAAAAACGATGCTCTAATTGCCCAATCCATACGGTTTCTGGGTTCGGTAATACTATAAATATTTTGGTTTCTTGGTGTATAACGATACGTTATATCTGTAGCAATATATGTCGTGATTTTAAAAGTATTTTTCAATACGATACCAGAATGGTATATGTTATTCCAGGTTATGTCTGGCTGATTAGCCCTGGTATAATAATAGCTTACAGAAAATTCTGAATTCCAGTAGTCAGCAATTTTATATTGAACAGTATTTTCTATTCCAAAAGAATGCCTTTGTCCAACATTGTCAAAATTTATAAAACGAACTCCATTGGCATCAATAGCTTCTAACCATTGGATAACATCGGTACGATAACGGTAAAAAGCCGATGTTGAACTATTTAATTTTTTGCCGTTATATTGATAATTTAATTCAAAATTATCAGCAAATTCCGGTAGTAAGTTTGGATTGGAATTCCATTGAAAATATTGATTCCCGATTTGAAACGGATTGATATGACGAAAATTAGGGCGTGAAATCCGTCTGCTATACCCCGTACTAAATGTATTTTTGTGATTCGACATATAAGATATGTGAACAGATGGAAAGACGTTGGAAAATTGCAAATCACTAACCTGGTTGTTTACTGTGTTATTAGAATCTGATATAAAATGTTCGTACCGCAAACCTGTCTGCCAGGTAAAATTTCCTGTTTTAAATCTTGTTAACCCATAAATTCCAATTAAGTTTTCCTTATAATCAAAAGCATCTTGTGTAGCAACACTTGCATGTGGTAAAAATTCTCTATAGCTTTTTAATTTCCTATAATCCCAAGTAAAACCGGTCTCCAGTGTTATTTGTTTTATTGGCAATGCACAATCAAAAGCAAAAGCATGTAAAGCATTTCGATTGTTTTGTAACTCATCAAATAAAAAAACGCCTGCTTCATTATCTGACGCAGGCAAAATATTTTTATTGTTTGTTAAATTGTAATCCAATTCTAAGTAATGCCCTTTTGAAGCAAACTTCTTTCTGTAATTGGCATTATAAACCGTTGTTTTATGCGTATGTGATGAATTTCTTGTATACACATAGTCTGAACGACCAGTTACATTGGAATAAAAAGTGTTGTTATGAAAGCTATGATAATCATCTGTAAAATTAACCTGAAAGGACAACGCGTTGTTTTCGTTTAAGAAAATATCTATGCCTGATGAAATGTTATTAATCTTCCCGTTAAAATCATGCGGTGCAAAAAAATCACGTGTATTTCCGTTAGTATATTCCTGAGAAATCCATTGCTTACTATCCATCTTCCTCCTGCTATTAGATACATTCAATCGAATATTCACCAAAGAAAGATTATAATTTGTATCAAACCCATATTGATGACGTTTTGTACCCACAGATGCGTTTAACATGAGGTTTAATCCATAATTGGCATGCTTTTTTAATATTATATTGAGGATTCCGGAGATTCCATCGGCTTGATTTTTAGCAGATGGAGATGTAATAATTTCAATTTTATCTACTGAAGCAGCAGTTATTTGCTGTAAAAGCTCTGTGGTATTTAATGGTGAGGGTTTTCCATTCACCAATACCCGAACATGACCACTTCCACGAAGTGAAACCGTTCCCGTTCCTAAATCGGTTTGTATTTCAGGAATTTGATCGAGAGCTTCTAATACTGTGCTTCCTGATTGCTGTAAATCTGCTCCAGGATTTATTACTTTACGATCAATTTTAAGCTGTGTAGTCGTTCTTTTAGCCTGTATAACGACTTCTTCTAATTCATTAGCCGATTGTAAATTAACAACAATAGCATTAGAATCGCTAATCCTGGAGATTGGCAACATATAGGTTTTGTATCCTATAAAACTCACCTCTATGTGGGTCGCCTCTTTATTATTCTTCAATTGAAATTTACCATTCCCACTGGTCAAAGCTCCATCAATTAGATTTGCATTATTATAGATAGCAACTGTGGCATAAGGAATACTTTCCTGAGTATTTGCATCCTTTACAATTCCTTTATAAAGAAAGCTTTGTTGAGAAAAAATCAACCCTGTAGATATTAAAATAAGTAGCAACGAAAGAGTGAAGCGCATGGTAGTAGCATTTATATGCTCAAATGTGAAGCGCTTATTCTAAAATAGGAATTTTATTCTGTGAACTTGCTCTGTTGTTCTGTTAACAGCTATTAACATACATACTTTTGGCTATAAACGTCTTAATCAACACAGCAAAAACCTGTAGCTCACCAAAGCTCAAGTTGGGTACTGGCAGCACGTAAATACAATTATAGTGTGCTTTTAAATATTGGGTTAATCATTCCATTTCATTTTTTGCAATCTGGTAGCATTTAAAATTGCTAATAATGCCACCCCTACATCTGCAAATACGGCTTCCCACATCGTTGCCAAACCGCCAGCACCTAAAATTAAAACGATCAGCTTAACACCAAAAGCTAATATAATATTCTGCCAAACGATGTTTCGGGTAGAGCGACCAATTTTAATAGCCCGAACTACTTTTGATGGTTGATCGGTTTGAATAATCACATCTGCCGTTTCAATAGCCACATCACTTCCTAAGCCTCCCATTGCTATACCAACATTACTTATGGCTAAAACCGGGGCGTCATTAATACCATCCCCTATAAATGCAATTATACTTTCTGAATTTCTTTTAATGTATTCAACTTCATTTAATTTATCCTCAGGGAGTAAGCCTCCCATAGCATTTTTAATATTCAATTCTTTTGCTACTTGTTGGGTTATAGAATCTTTATCGCCCGAAAGCAGCATTATATTTTTAATACCAACCTTATGTAGTGCTACAATCATATCTTTAGCATCCTCTTTTAATTCATCTGCTATAACAACATAACCGGCAAACACCTTATCGATAGCCACTAATACTATAGATTCTACAATAGCCTCTGTTTCAATTGGAACCTCTACATCATTTGCGAGCATTAAGGCCTTGTTACCAACTAAAACCGTTTTATCGTTTACAATTCCTTTTAAGCCTTTACCAGTAATTTCAGAAACGTTTTCTGCTTCATAAGCAGTACCGTTTTTCTCTTTATATTCCATAATGGCTTTTGCAATGGGATGTGTAGATTGTACTTCCATAGCGATTAGGTATTTCATCATTTCGACTTCACTCAAGGCCCCTTCACTATAATTTATAACAATTTCTTTAATCTTAAAAACACCTTTGGTAAGGGTTCCTGTTTTGTCCATTCCCAATGTGTTTATTTTGGTCATCGTATCTAAAAATGAGGCCCCTTTAAATAAGATACCATTCTTTGATGCGGCTCCCAATCCGCCAAAATACCCTAATGGAATAGAAATAACCAGGGCACAAGGGCAGGAAATTACCAAGAAAATTAAGCCCCTGTATAACCAATCTCTAAAAACATAATCGGCTACAAAAAAGTAAGGCATACAGGTTAAGCCTATTGCTAAAAACACCACGATTGGTGTATAAATACGGGCAAATTGCCTGATAAACAATTCCGTTTTTGATTTTCGTGCTGTAGCATTTTGAACCAAATCCAGTATTCTGGCTATAGAACTATCTTCAAATTTATGGCTTACCTGAATATCAATTACCCTTTCCAAATTAATACTCCCTGCATAGACTTTGGCTTCTTTTAAAGCGGAATAAGGTTTACTTTCTCCTGTTAAAGCAGCCGTATTTAATGATGCTTTTTCAGATAAGAGAATGCCATCTAAAGGTATTTTTTCGCCAACACGAATTTGTATTTTCTCGCCAATATTTACCTCTTCGGGCGAAACACTTTTGTAGCTACCACCACGAAATACACGAGCCTCTTTTGGGCGAACATCCAACAAGGCTTTAATATTTTTTTTGGCGTTGTTTACCGCAGCGCTTTGAAACAGCTCTCCTACCGCATAGAACAACATTACGGCAACGCCTTCCGGGTATTCACCAATAATGAATGCTCCAATAGTAGCTATAGCCATTAAAAAGAATTCTGTAAATACAGCGCCTTTCCTTATACTTTCCCAGGCTTTTTTAAGCACAGGAAATCCAACAGGCATATAGGCAATAACGTACCAAACAATACGCAACCAATCTTTAAAAAAAACAACATTAAAATGGTCTAGTACCATCCCCGTAACAAGCATTAAAAAACTTATAATGGCAGGAACATAGGCCTTGAAATTATTTAAAATAAGGGGCTTTAATTTCACAGGTTTAAATTTTAGTAATTCATTGATTTTATTATAATTATAACATTAAGAACGCGTGCTACCACTTGCTGTACGCGTTCTCTCATTAAAAATTTTAAACATTCCCTTTTGTGACTATATTTTAAAATTTGTTAATGTTTGTTTCATCTATTTAAATTTTTGTATCAATATACTTTTTCAATAATTTAATTATTTCGATGGGTATTGCCCATAGCCTAATTTAATGCCCATTATGGGTTTGATAATAATGGCACATATTAGCTGTAAATATGCTATTAAAATTTGTGCAACGGAAGTGCATTATTGTGCATTACACTTATCGCAAATCCCTTTTACTACCAGGTTTACATTTTTTGACACAAACCCTTTGGGTACTTTTATCTGAGGTATTTTGTGTTCGGTTAAACAAATGGTTTCATTACAACTGCTACAATGAAAATGCAAGTGTAAATCTGATTCAATGGCACAGTTACACCCTTGCTCACACAAGGCATATTTAGTGATACCGGTACCATCATCTATTTGATGTACAATAGCGTTCTCAACAAATGTTTTTACTGTTCTGTATAATGTTGTTCTATCAACCTTTTCAAAAGCGTTCTCAATATTACTCAATGATACCGCTACTTGCTTTTCGGCAAGAAACTTAAAAATCAATAAACGCATTACAGTAACACGTATATTTTTTGACTCTAATATTTGTTCTATGTTTTCCATAATTAATGTTTGTGTTCTGCTTCTCCTTTTTTCATTTCGGCAATTAGGTAGTAGGCATTGTTATAAGCGAATGTTACAGTTTCTCCTATGTCTTCAGTAAATTGAATTGATATCCAATTATCATCTTTTTGCCCAACAATCACTTCAACAGGTTTAAAGCTCCAGTTGGTATTCTCCTTTTCTACAGTAAAGACATAGAACTTATCGCCTTCTTTTATAACAGCACTTTCTGGAAGTGCTTCTGTTTGGACGCTTTCAACTTGTATTTTACCTTGAATATACATGCCGGGAATTAGGTTCCCTTTTTTATTTTCGATCTCTGCGTGTACGTGGACCGCCTTTGGATGGTCTTCAAAAGTTTTGCTAACAGAATAGATTTCTGCTGTAAGTTCCTTATCTGGAACAGATTGTATAGTAAAAGATACTTTTTGCCCTTTTTTAACTTTGTGTACGTCTTTTTCAAACACCATTAAATCGGCGTGCACGTGATGCGTATTTACCACTTCAAATAACTCGGTTTGTGGCTCTACATACTGCCCGGTTTTTACTTCAACCTTTTGGACAAAACCCTCTATCGGACTCCGCAATGCAATTTGTTGAGCAATAGTACCATTACGAACTGAAGTGCTGTTGACGTTTAGTATTTTTAATTGAGCAGCTAATCCGTTTACCATTGCTTTTGAAGCTATATATTCTGCTTCTGCCTTTTGAAAATTAGCACCGGAACCTACACCTGCCTCGTATAGCTTTTTTTGACGCTCATAGTTCTTTTTTAAAAAATCACTGTTACTACAGGCTTTTAAATAATCGGTTTGCAGTTTTATAATATTTGGGTGCGAAAGGTAAGCTACTACCTCTCCTTTACTAACTTTATCGCCTTCAATCACTTTAATAGATACTACGTTAGCTCCAATTACGGAAGTTATGGCTGCTTCATTTTGCGGGGGAACTTCTAAAGTTCCATTAGCTTCCACATACCCTCCCATATGTCTTAAAGCAATGGTATCAATTTTCATTTTTAAGGCTTCAAATTGTTGTACTGATAGCATCACTTCTTCATTTTCGCTATGTGCTTCTTCTGTTTCAATTTTGGTTTCTTGATTATGAGAATGACCATCATTTTCGTTATGATTTTCTTTATTTTCGCAAGCAGTTAGCAAAAAGGCCAGCATTACTATTATTAGGATATGATATGATATGTTCTTCATGATCTTATTGTTTAAAATATTGTAATTCAAAGATGCTCTGTAAATAATTTACCAATGCGGTTTGAGCTTCTAAATCTGATTGAATGGCTTGATTTATAAGTTGTGTAAAGGCAGAATAATCAATCTCTCCTTCTTTATAAGCAAAGAAAGCACCTATTTTCTGCTCTTTAATAAGAGGTAATACATCATCTTTATAAAATAGCCAAGACCTTTTCCATTTTTGGTAATTTTCTTTGGCTTGATTAAATTTAGATTGTACTTCCTTTTGTTTGAATTGAAATTTAACAGCTGCTATTTCCTTATCAAATTTTGCAGTTCTTATCTGTTTTTTTGTTGTGCCAGATAGAAACGGTATAGAAATACCAGCCTGATAGGTATAAAAACCTGAATTTCCGTTTACTTTTTGCAAACCACCTTGAAGGTTAAACTTTGGTAAATTTTTGGATTTAGCAGCTTTATACTTTGCTTCAGCTTCTGTTACTTGGAGTTGAGAAATACCGTATACTGGATGAGTTTCTATACTAAAGGACGTGAAATCTATAACATTAACGTCATTAAACTCGTCTGTAACTGTATGAAAATCTTCTGAAACTAACCATAAATTTAATTGCTGTAACGCTATGAGATATTCGCTGTAAGCTCGCTTTGTTTTATTTTTAATTTGTAAAGCTTGATTTTTAGCTGCCAAATATTCCAATTTTGATATGGCTTCTACTTCAAAATTTAGCTCCACAGCTTTTTCAAAATTAGTATAGATAGCTTCCAATTCGTTATACAGTTTATATTTTTGTTTACCTTTAAAGGCATTAGTCCAGGCTTTCTTTACCTCTAATTCCAACTCTATTTCTGAAAGTTGAAATGCTTTTTGTGCCAGTTGAATACGCTGCTCCAGCAATTTCTGTTTTGGCGCAATACCAAACACATCTATGTTTGATTGACCAACACCAATAGTTGTGTAAATACCTGAGCCTTCTTTAATTTCCTCGCCTCCTGTAAAAATTTGAGTGGTTCCAAAATCGAAAGCTGTCCCTTTTAATTGTTGTTGTTTTGTAATGTCTAACTGTTTTAGCTTTAAAAGCGGATAATTGGCTTTTGATAGCGTCACAGCTTCTTGCCATGTTATTTTAGGAAGCTTGTCTATGTCTTGCTGTGCAGTTAATTGTGTTGGAAGTACAAATGCAAAAAACAAAATTGCCGTAGCGGTTACCACCCTTTTACTCAACTTAAATTTTAAAGCATGACTTTCTACCCAATGGTATAAAATGGGCAATACAAATAGGGTCAATAAGGTGGCTGTTAATAGTCCTCCAATAACCACAGTGGCCAATGGGCGCTGTACTTCTGCTCCGGCTGATGACGACATGGCCATTGGTAAAAATCCTAAAATATCGGTGAAGGCTGTAAGCATAATAGGCCTGATTCTGCGTTTAGTACCTTCTACAATCCTGTCTTTTAAATGGGTTACCCCTTTATCTTTTAATTCGTTAAGACCGCTAATCATTACCAGCCCATTTAAAACAGCAACCCCAAACAACACAATAAACCCTACACCGGCCGATATACTAAACGGCATATCTCTTAGCCATAAAGCAACAACACCGCCAATGGTGGCCATTGGAATAGCAATGTAAATCATTAAGGTTTGTGGTAAGGATTTTAGAGCAAAATATATTAATACGAAGATGAGAAGTAATGCAATAGGCACCACAGTTTTTAAACGACTACTGGCGCGTTCCAGGTTTTCGAATGCACCGCCATAGCGAATAAAATATCCTGATGGCAATTGAAGTTCTGCATCTAATTTTGATTTAATTTCTGTTACCAATGATTTTACATCTCTTCCTCTTACATTGATCCCCACATAGGTCCTTCTATTGGTATTATCCCTACTTATCTGCATTGGCCCCGATTTATACGATATATGAGCAACTTCCCGTAATGGTATTTGAGTGCCGGACGGTAAATTGATGAACAGGTTTTGAATATCTGTTATATCCTTTCGGCTTTGGGCCTGTAAACGCACTACTAAATCAAAGCGCTTTTCGCCTTCAAAAATCACACCTGCCGTACCACCAGCAAAAGCCGATTGCACCATTTTATTTAGATTGTTAATTTGCAGTCCGTATTGCGCTAACTTATCTCTATTATAAGCTATAGTCATCTGTGGCAATCCTGTTGTTGCCTCGGCTCTCATATCGCCTATCCCTGCTGTACCTGCTATAATTTTTGATATCTCTTGAGCTTTTTGTGAAAGCACATTAATATCTTCGCCATAGAGTTTTATAGCGATATCTTCTCGAACGCCTTCCAGTAATTCATTAAAACGCATTTCAATAGGTTGGGTAAACTCGTAGTTAACCCCCGGAATAATTTCAACGGCTTCCTTCATCTTTTCAATAAGTTCATCTTTTGAAGACACCGTTGTCCATTCGCTTCTGGGCTTAAGAATTACAAACACATCAGCCAGATCCATTGGCATAGGATCGGTTGGTATTTCAGCAACACCAATACGACTTACAACTTTTTCAACCTCTGGAAACTTTGACCTAACAATTTGCTCTATTTTGGTGGTTGTTTCAATAGTTTCGGTAAGTGAGCTTCCTGGTTTTAAAATAGCATGGAATGCAATATCGCCTTCATCGAGTTGTGGTATAAATTCACCTCCCATTCTGGTAAACATAAAAACCACAAATGCAAATAACCCAATAGCGACCCCTACAACAAGTTTCCCTTTTCGCATAGCACCTTCCAATAGTGGCTGGTATTTGTGCTCTACCCAATGCACAAATTTATCGCCATACGATTTTTTATCAGATTTAGGAACTCTTAAAATCAAGGCAGACATCATAGGAACATAAGTAAGGCAAAGCACCATAGCTCCCATCATAGCAAAAATAAAGGTTAAGGCCATTGGCTTAAACATCTTCCCTTCAATACCCTGCAACGCAAGAATTGGCAGAAACACGATTAAGATAATAAGCTGACCAAAGAATGCTGCATTCATCATTTTTTTTGAAGCAGATAAAGCTATATTGTCGCGTTCTTTTGAAGACAATTTTTTCTTTTTAAGCACTTGCGATGCGATTAAGAACACCGTAGTTTCAACTATTATAACGGCACCATCCACAATAATCCCGAAGTCGATGGCTCCCAAACTCATTAAGTTAGCCCAGACATCAAAAACATTCATTAAGATAAAAGCAAATAATAAGGATAATGGAATCGTTGAAGCAACAATTAAACCACCACGCCAATTCCCCAATAAAAAGATAAGCACAAATATTACTATTAGTGCACCTTCAATGAGGTTTACAGATACGGTAGCGGTTGTTTCTCCTATCAATTTGCTTCTGTCTAAAAGCGGTTCTATGATAACGCCTTCGGGTAACGACTTTTGAATTTGCTTCATTCTTTCTTTTACATTGTCGATAACCTCATTGGAATTAGCGCCTTTAAGCATCATTACCAAACCACCAACAACCTCACCTTCGCCATCTTGCGTCAACGCCCCATAACGAATGGCAGCACCATATTGTACCGTAGCAATATCTCCTATCGTTATAGGGATATTATTAACGGTTTTAACTGTAATTTTTTTGATATCCCCCAAGCTACGTACCAAACCTTCACCTCGAATAAAATTAGCCTGATGGTTTTTTTCGATATATGCGCCTCCAGTATTTTCATTGTTTGCTTCAAGAGCTTCAAACACCTCTGAAATAGTTAGCCCTATTGCTTTTAGATCATTAGGATCTACCGCAACCTCATACTGTTTTATTTTCCCACCTATAGCGTTGACTTCCACAACACCATCCACCATGGCCATTTGACGTTGCACAATCCAATCTTGCATAGTACGCAAATCGGATATCGAGTATTTATTTCTGTATTCTGGTTTTACTTTTAGCGTATATTGATATATTTCTCCTAACCCTGTAGAAATAGGCCCCATTGCGGGTTCTCCAAACCCTTCCGGAATTTGTTCCTTTACTTCGTTTAGTTTCTCTGCTACTAATTGACGAGGCAAATAAGTTCCCATATCATCATTAAAAACAATAGTAACTACCGATAAACCAAAACGTGAGATTGAGCGAATTTCTTCAACATTAGGCAGATTACTCATAGCTACCTCTATAGGGTAGGTAATTATTTGTTCTATATCTTCTGTCCCTAAATTTGGAGATTGTGTAATGACTTGTACCTGGTTATTGGTAATGTCTGGAACAGCATCTATAGGTACTTTGGTTATGCTCCAAATTCCTGCTCCAATAATGGTAAGCGTAAGCAAACCAATAATGAATTTATTATTGATTGAAAAATCAATGATTTTATTAATCATAGAAAATGTATTAATTCAGTTAAAAAACATGTAAGTGTTTACGCAAAAGCGAAAACATTAAAAAGGGATATAGCTATCCCATAAAAACTGAATTAAACTTGTGGCGGTTGCCAAATATTGAAATGAAAATCAAATCTATAACTATATTGATATGAGGCCGTTATTTCTGTAGAAATTTTTGAATCCACGGTAAGATTAAAAACCGCCAAAGGCATATAGGTAATTGATATCCCACAACAGTTACAAACGCAGGTTACCGGACAAGTATCGTCACGATCTTCCCGATGGTTGTGATTAACACTTATTTCTTCGGGATTTTGATCTTCATAATTTTGACCATCAGAACATGGCTGTACCGATAGAAACAGCATCATTAACGATAATATGATTGTTGTAAATTTCACTGATACAAAGATAAAAATTATTTAATGCAATGGTTGTGCAAATAGAAGGGCACATACATCAACCGCTCTTATATTCTTCCTCTCATTGCTTTATATAACGCTGGTATTCTTAGCTTTTCTGGAAATCATTTTTTTTCAAAAAATGATATTATAACGCTTTACTTTTCAAAACAAAATAGTTTCATGCTGTGATTACTGTACTCATACCAATAAGTATCGCTTAGCGTGAGTTTAGCTTTTGTACCAATTTAAAAATGAGGTTACAAAATGGTCTTTCTTTCTTGAGGACACTGGAATTTTTTTACCGTTTTTAAGGTAAATAGTACCCGATTTCTCGTACTTATCTATAAACTTTAAGTTTACTATATAAGATTGATGCGGACGAATAAAATTTAATGCAACGAGTTGTTCTTCAAACTCTTTTATAGTTTTAGATGCGACATGTTTTCTTCCATCATTACAGTAAAATGTAGTATACCCTTTATCCGATTCGCAATAAAGTAATTCATTTAAATCTATAACCTGAAAGCTATCGTGAAGCGATATTATTAATTTAGAATCGTCATTATTCCAAATTTCTTTTACCGTTTTAATTTGCTGTTTTTGTTCCGCTAAAGGTAAATGTTTCACTTTGTCTAAAGCTGTTTTTAGCTCTTCTACATCCACTGGTTTTAAAATGTAATCTACCGCTCCGCTTTTTAAGGCTTTTAAGGCATACTCTTCATAAGCCGTAATGAAAATGACTTTAAACTGTAAGTGCTCTGTTTGTTCTAAAAACTCAAAAGCATTACCATCAGTAAGATTTATATCTAAAAAAATGAGCTCTGGCTTGCAGGCATTAGCCACAACTACGGCATCTTTTACCGATACACATTCTCCAACTACTTCTACCTCTACATCTATGGTTTTTAATATATTAAGTAGTCCTTTTCTAATATAGGCTTTATCTTCTACTAGTAATGTTTTCATCTGTTTAATTTTTTTTGATTTATGAATTGTTCAAAAAAACCGAATACATTCAGGAACTCACATAAATTTTAATCATTTCCCGCGTGAACTTGAAATAATGAAAATTCAAGTTCGTTTCATTAAGCTACAAGTATTTTATGTGGAATAACTAAGGTAACAACAGTACCTTGCTCGTTATATTTTTGCCTGTCTTCAATAGTAACCGAACCTTCCATTTTAAAATCTTTTGATAATATTTTTAAGCGCTCTGATGTTATTGCTGTTGATAATGATTTTTTATACCCATTATTATTAGACATTTGAGATTTATAACCTATCCCATTATCCGTAATCGTACAAATTAATTTTTTATCTAAATAAGCTAAACGAATATCAATTTTTTTATTGTCCTTTTGATTAATAAATGCATGCTCTATAGCATTTTCTACAAAGGGCTGAATAAGCATTGGAGGTACTTCAAATAAAGACACATCTATAGTATCTTCTACTAAAACTGTAGATTGATAAGCGTTGTTTTCTAAATTCTGAAGGGTTAAATAATTTTGAATTGCTTTTAATTCTTGTTCCAATAAAACCGTTTTATCTCTAGAATTTTCTAAAGTAATCCGCAATAATTTTGAGAATTTTGACAGATAATTAACCGACTTATTATACTCTTTATTTAGCACCATACCTTGCAGTACAGACAATGAATTAAACAAAAAATGCGGTGTCATTTGAGAACGCAATAACTTTTGTTCTATAACTGCATTTTGGGTTTTAGCCTTTGCATGATTTAATTTTTGATAAAAAATCACAGACCCCAATAGCATGGAAACTAAAAGAACACCAATAACAGCCCATAAATATTTACGCTGGGTTTGTTCTAAATCCATACTCGTTGTCGTTATTGCCTTTGTTAGTTGTAGCTCCTTTATACTAGCTGAATCTAAGGCTTGCTTATACTTGTGTTCATATTCTAATTGAGCAATTTTCTCTATATTTTTTTTATTAAAAAGACTATCGCTTAATATTTTAAATTGTTGATGACTTTGAAATGCTTTTTTATAATTATTAGTATTCTTATAAATCTCTACAAGCAATTCTGATACATCACGTTGGTAATCTATTAATTGAAGTTTATTTGATATTTGCTGGCTTTTTAAAGCATAACTTAAAGCATTATCATATTCTTTTTCAATCACAAAGACCCTAGCTATTCCTAAATAGGAATGACACAGTCCTAATTTGCTCCCAACCTCTAAATTGATTTTTGTTGCTTTTTTATAGAATGCATATGCCGTTTTATACTTTTTTTGTTCTAAATGAATATCCCCAATATTGTTAAGAGAGAAAGATTCACCAGATTTGTTGTTAATCTCTATATATATTTTTAATCCATCCTCAATAAATTTTTGAGCTTGTGCATAATCCTTTTTACTCTTGTACACCAAACCTATATTATTTAAGTTGCTCGCAACGGCTTCTTTATTACTATCCTTAAATATTTCTATACTTTCTTTAAAACATTCTATAGCCTTATCATATTTTTGTAATTGACTATAAACAGGCGCCATATTGCCTAATGTATTAGCTACAAGTCTGATGTTTTTAATTTTTTCACCTATAATTATCGCTTTGTTAAAATATTCTAATGCTAGAAAATAGTTTCCTTTATGCGTATATATAATACCTATATCAGTAAGACAATAAGTAAGCAACTCTTCATTGTTTGCTTTTTCATTAACAGTTAGTGCTTTTTCATAAAACGTAAGTGCCACATCATAATCACCCATTAAAATATATGACCATCCAATGTTCATTAAGAGAATAAATACCTTATCTGTATTATTAATATCTTCATATATATTTAATGATTTCTTATAATATTCTATCCCTTTTTTTTGATCTCCACTTTTATAAAAAAAACGACCTATTGCTTTATAACATTCTGCTTGTCCTTTCTTGAAATTAATACTTGCATATAGGTCAATTGCCTCAGTGTAATATTGCAATCCTTGTGTATAATTTGATTTTATCGCATAGGCTATTCCTTTTTCATATAAACCTCTAGCTTTACCTAAAGTAAACCTTAAAGCGTCTGATAATATTATTGATTTATCTAAATACATTAATGCTTTATCAAAATCTTTATTACGGTAATAATGCCCTAAATCATACAACAAGTTTACTTTTATAGTATCTTTCTCCTTATGATTTTGTAATTCAATTATTAGACTGTCTATTTTTGTACTTTGTGCCAAAACAGTTGTAGTTAAGCATAAGAAAAACATTAAAAGAGCAGTCATTATTTTTGCTTTTTTATTCACCTTATCAGTAATATTTTCTATAGACATTTTCATTATTTGGGTTACATCTTATAAGGAATTATTAAAGTAACTAAGGTTCCCTGTTCATTAAATTGTTTCCTATCCTCAATAGTAACCGAACCTTCCATTTTAAAATCTTTTGATAATATTTTTAAGCGCTCTGATGTTATTGCTGTTGATAATGATTTTTTATGCCTATTATTATTAGACATTTGAGATTTATAACCTATCCCATTATCCGTAATCGTACAAATTAATTTTTTATCTAAATAAGCTAAACGAATATCAATTTTTTTATTGTCCTTTTGATTTATAAATGCATGCTCTATAGCATTTTCTACAAAGGGCTGAATAAGCATTGGAGGTACTTCAAATAAAGACGCATCAATAGTATCTTCTACTAAAACTGTAGATTGATAAGCGTTGTTTTCTAAATTCTGAAGGGTTAAATAATTTTGAATTGCTTTTAATTCTTGTTCCAATAAAACCGTTTTGTCTCTAGAATTTTCTAAAGTAATCCGCAATAATTTTGAGAATTTTGACAAATAATTAACCGACTTATTATACTCTTTATTTAGCACCATACCTTGCAGTACAGATAATGAATTAAACAAAAAATGCGGTGTCATTTGAGAACGCAATAATTTTTGTTCTATAACTGCATTTTGGGTTTTAGCTTTGGCATGATTTAATTTTTGATAAAAAATCACAGTCCCTAATAGCATGGAAACTAAAAGAACACCAATCACAGCCCACAAATAGTTGCGTTTGGTTTTTTCTAAATCCATACTCGTTGTTGTTATTCTTTTTGTTAGTTGTAACTCCTTTATACTAGCAGAATCTAAGGCTTGTTTGTATTTATATTGTATTTCTAACTGAGCCAGTTTTTCTATGTTTTTCTTATTGAAAAGGCTATCGTTTAATATTTTGTACTGCTGATGACTTTTAAATGCTTGTTTATAATCACCTGTTTTACCGTATATTTCTGACAGTAACTCGTTAGCATCTCTTTGAAAATTTAAGAGCTTTAGGCTATCAGCAATCATTCTGCCTTTAAGCAAATGAGACAAAGCACTATTGTATTTATGTTTACTTATATGAGTTCTCGCCAGCCCCAAATGCGCATAACATACCGTTCGTTGGTGATTAATTTCTAAACCTAGACTTTTCGCCAATTCAAAATGCTTGTATGCAGAATCATACGTCTTAAGAGCCAAGTGTACATCTGCAATATTGACTAGCGCTGTGGCCTCGCCTCCTTTGTCATCAACTTCTTGGTATATTCTTTTTGACTTATTAAGGTATTGACGGGCATTCTCATACTCCTTTTTGGCCGTGTAAGCTAGCCCTATATTATTATAGTTACTGGCAGTGGCGTTTTTATAATAGTCTTGTAAAAAATTTATTGACTCTTTAAAACAATCTATTGCCTTATCATAATTATTCAGCTCTGAGTAAATAGGGCCTATATTACCAAAAGCGTTGCCTATTGCTATACTGTCTTTATTTTTTTTTGCTATATCTAAAGATTTGCCATAGTAGTCTAAGGCTTTTTTATAAAGCCCCTGAAAAGAGTAAATAGTTCCTAAATCACTATATGCTCCAGATAGTAATGTTTTGTTTTTTGTGCCTTTACCTTTAAGTAATGCTTCGTTGTATACTTCTTCAGCTTTATTGTAATTCCCTATCAAAATATAGGACCATCCGATGTCATTTAATAAAGCAAAAACCTCTTCATTGTCATTGAGCCTTTTACTTACAGGCAAAGCTTTTTGGTAATAAAACAGAGCCTTTTCTTGATTGTTTCTTTTATAGTATAAGTGCCCCATTTCTTTATAACATTCCGATATGCCTTTATCAAAGCCAATAGATTTATTTAGCTTAAGTGATTCTTCATATAACGAAAAGCCTTCCTCATATTTTGTTTTTGAAGCGTGAATTATTCCATTCAAAAGTATGTTTTTAGCTTTTCCTTTAGGAAAACTCAGTATGTCTAAAATTTTAGCAGATTCCTTTAAATATACCTCAGCCTTTGTAGTATCTGTTTTCCATAAAGCATATGCTAAATTGTTTAAAAGGCTAACCCGTATTGTGTCTTTTTTCTTATAATTTTGTAATACCAATTTAAGACTATCTATTTCTTTATTTTGAGATAGCGCAATAGTTGAAAAAAAGAAAAGCAATACTAAAAAAGCTATATGTTTATTGGTCTTCATGTTTTAAAAAGTGAAACTTTAAGCTAATTAACAATATATTTTTTAACAACAGCTAATAAAACAAAAACTAGCTACAAATAGTTTAGTAAAATACTTGTAGCTAGCATAGGTAAATCTAGTTTTAAATTACGGCTTATATACAGACATTAAAAAAGTACAAAGCAAAAAATTAATGCGTAAAAAAAGGCTAAAAACAATTCTAATCTATATTTTTCTAATAAATCACGCATAACAAACAGCAATATTGCTTAATTAATAGCAACTTTTTTAGTAGCTGTTCCTTTATCAAAATGGAGCTTCAAAATGTAAATTCCGCTAGAAAACGTTGATGTATTAACTTCATTTTCTGCGCCTGTACTTATTTTAGCTCCAGAAATGTTGTAAATAGCATAGTTTTTTAATTTAATATTATCTGGATGCGAAATTTTTATAGCATCTGGAGCTGTAATTACTTTTACATTATTGGTTAATTCAAAATCAGAAGCACTTAATAATGCATCTTCACTAACCGGGTTAAAACCCGTCCATAACGCTCCCATATCTGTAACATAGGCACCCATTGTGCCTGCCGGGATATGTAAATGGATAGTAGCACGAGATAGATTAAAAGTATCTGAATTAGGTGCGCCACTTGTACTTATTGTAGGAGGAACTAAACCTTCACAAAAAACGTCTGTAATAATATCACCCAATCCTCCAAAAGCTACAACCCCAATATTAGTAACACTTGCAGGTATAGTAATTGTTGTTAAAGCAGTAAAACGAAAAGCGGCATCACCTATACTTGCTACGCTATTTCCTAATACTAAATTTGTCATATTTTGGTTTTGCGCAAAGGCAATATCATCAATAGTAACAACACTATCAGGTATAGTAACTGAAGATATATTATTAATAAAAAACGCATTTTTACCAATGGTTACTAGAGTGTTTGGTAAAGATACTCCTGTTAAACCTTTATTTTGAAAAGTGTTATCGCCTATTTCAGTAACAGTATATGTTATTAAACCATTGGGTATTGTTGCAGGAATAGTAACATTTGTACCTCCTGCCGTATTATAATTTATCGTTTTAACAGTGCTATTTGCTACCGAAGTAACTTCATAAGTAATATAATTATCCACGTAAGTATCGCCAACATTTAAGTTTTCGGTAACCGAGTTAAACCCTGCCCATAACGCACCAGCAGCGGTAACATAAGCTGTAGTAGTCCCTGCTGGAATAAACAAATCTACATCGCTACGATCTCCAGATTGATAAGTTGCTCCTGTTTGATGAAATGTATCATTAGGGCCATTCACTGTTATTATAGTTGGCGGTGTGGTAGCCAAGGAGGTTACAGTTAATATAGGGTTAGTCCTAAAAGCACCGTTACCAATACTTGTAACATTTTCAGGCAGGGTTAAGCCTGTTAGTTGATTATTTTGAAAGGCGTAATCGCCAATAGTAGTTAAGTTACCTGGTAAAACAATTCCAGTAAGATTGTTAGCTTGTAAAGCTTGTTGTCCAATACTAGTTATTGAATTAGGCAAAGTAATACTTGATATTCCTTTTGATCCAAGTGCAAAGGCACTAATTGCTGTTACATTATATGTTGTGCCACCATTAGAAACCGATGCAGGTACATTAACATTTACATTATTTATTGTGCTTCCTGTCATTACAGAAACTGTAGTGGCAGATGTTACATTGTACTGTAAAAGATTACCATAACTATCTGTTGCACTAAATGATTGCCCATAGCCCATTATAGAGATACTAAAAGCCATTAAAATAAGTAGATTTTTTTTCATATTCTGATTTGTTTAAGGTTTATAAAAAGCCAAACTACCTTTATAAAACAAACCGAGAAATAGTGAATCTTTTTTTGAAAGGTTTTAAGTAATAAGCGTTAGGAGAGACTTTATATCCGTTGTATACTGCAGTGGTATTCGAATCAAGCCCTTATTATTTATAACGCTTTTTTTGAATTTCATGATGAATTCCATTCCATACACAGGCTTCCCTCACTCTTTTATTGTTGCTTCAAAAAAGAGCTTTTATACCAGCTTGCCATGCCATCATCCCGATAAATAAATTTTAAGAAGTCCCTTTAAACTAATCACATAGAGTATTCAACTCCTGAGAGTCAGACATGGTAAGGTTTGGAACTTCTTGTCCGTTATCAATTTTAATACAGAACAACTCCGGGTTATTATACACCGATAAAAAGCTTAATGCGTTAAGGTTACTCACATCAAGTCCCGTTAGTAAATTACTAGATATCCACAATACAGTTAAAGCGCTGTTTTGCTCTAGATTAATCTGTTCAATTTTATTATCTGAAAGCACCAGGGTTTCTAATAAAGTATTAGATGACACATCTATACTTGAGAGCTTATTTGTTTTTAAAAAAATATTTTTCAAGTTTACAGCACCTTCAACATCAAAAGACTCTAAATCATTATCACTTATATACAAGGTTTCAATAGCCTCGTGATGCAGACTAAATGCTTTTAAGTAATTAAATGAAGCATCCAATCTTTTTAGCTTTGTAGCATTTGAAAGCCCTGTAAGTGAGGTAAGCTGATTAGATTCTATATTAACCTTAAGCAATTCCGGATTATGACTAAGGTCGATACTTTTAATATGATTTGCGAATAAAATCAAGGTATCAAGCAATGTGTTGTACTTTAAATCGATTTGTTCAATATCATTTTGTGCTGCCGATAATGTTTTTAAATCTACAAATCCTTCGACACCAGTTAAATCATTAATACCAGCCTTATCTACGCTAAGCGTTTGAATGTTTTTTGCATCTGCTTTTAACATTTGCTTATTCACTGTATTATCAGAATCGATTCCCAGGCTTATTAATTTCGCTTCAAAATTAGCATCCGGAATATATAAGTACAGGTCATCAGCCGGAGTGTTTGCGTTATCTTCTGAACAAGAAGTAATTAAATACAATGCGATTACACAACATAATTTTATAGCTTTTTTCCAGGTCATAACCATTTTTTTTTCGCGCAAAGCTAACTAGAAAAGTGAGTATTTCAGTATAAAATAACGATTATTATTAGCCCTTTAACACAACAATAACATTGTTAATAAACAGCGTCAAACCCTTATTTTACAAAGCACTTATAATAAGCTGGTTATGTGCATAAAAAAGAATATTGCTTTAAGACTACTTTAATTTTTTAAATCGTTTAAAACCAAACGCAGCTCGCCATAGGTATATTTATCATCTAATTGGTGTTTTAAATCTGACAGATTTTCAAATGTATACTTAGGTATAAGTTCTTTTAATTCTTTATAGTGCGCTTCCGAAATTAAGTCGGTTATTTTTACTTCGCCTGTGGGTATAAAATGTGCTAAATGCCCCAATATAGTATTGGGATTTAATGCCCTTTCATCGGCTATTACATCAATAGATTTTCCTGCTTTAAATAGTTTTAAAGATTCTTTTTTGGTATCGCCTCGTTTTTTCTTTGGCCTTTCAGCTTCAAACAGGTCTGCCTCATCAGACGTTTCTATATCATTTTCATCACAATAGGCATGAATAACTTTTAGAATCTTAGTCCCATATTTTTCAACACGGGTTTTTCCCATACCATTAACCTGTAATAGTTCTTTTTTATTGGTGGGCAAGGTTTCGCATATTTCGTACAAGGCTTTCTGGGTAAATACCTGATAATGGATTAAATCATTTTCATGAGCAATATCATTTCTAAGCACTCTTAATAACTCAAACAACTCCACATTGGTTGTGCCATCAACAACCGATTTTCTGGTTTTTTTGGGTTTTTCTTTTGCCAGAAAAACAGATTTGGCACGCCATTCTAAAAAGGTCTTAACATTAAACCCTTTATCTAACGCTTTAAAATATAGCAGTTTAGTAGCCAGTAGCTCTTCTATAGTGTCCAGCTGTTTATTAATATCCTTTTCAATCGCTTTATTATCTGTGGTAAAGCCCAAGGTTTTAAATGGTTCGCTTATGGTGGTTTTGGTTTGCGCACTAAAATAATGGATGGCTTTTACAAAACGCTCTTGAATACCTTTACTAGATTCCGGAACTTCAGTAGATTCAGATAATGTTTTAAGCTGCGCTTTAAAGCCATTCCCCACTTTTAATAGACTGGCAACTCCTTCTTTTATAGTATTTAAAGGGGTTTCCAGCTGTCCTTCAATAATGGTTCTGTTTTTATAATAAATATCTAAAATGCGCCCTACAGGATATAAAAACTTGTAAAAATCAAAGAGTTCTGCTATTAAATTTAATTGAAATTCTGCTTTCGATTGGTGTAATATACTCACATCCGGCTGATTCTCTTCAGCACTTTTATTAAACGATATAACATGAGCATCACTTATAATTTGATTGGAATGTATCTGGTTTTTTAACACCAGGCCATCTAAAGATTTACATCGGCTTAATGCTACATAGGTTTGTCCGTGAGCAAAAGCCCCCTGAGCATCTATAATAGCTTTTTCAAAGGTTAAACCCTGGCTTTTATGAATGGTTATAGCCCAGGCTAATCGCAAAGGCATCTGCGTGTAGGCTCCAATTTTATTTTCAGAAATGGCTTTGGTTTCAGCATCAACCGTATAGTTTATGTTTTCCCAAACTTCGGGTGTCGTTACAATATTAAAATCATCATCAGGACAGTTTACTACCACTTCGTCTTTATCTAATAAAATAACCTTACCTATTTTACCATTAAAGTATCGTTTTTCTGGCGAGCTATCGTTTTTAATAAACATCACCTGGGCACCCACTTTTAATGTAAGCGCTTCCTTATTAGGATAGGCATAATCCGGAAACTTCCCTTCTACATAAGCATTATAAGTATGTGCCTTGGTTTTTAGTTTATTAAGCGCTTCCTGGTTGGTTTGTTCTGCCCTGTGATTATGCGTGGTTAGTTCGATATATCCTTCTTTTTCATCTGGTATAAAATTAGGTTGGTAGCATTTATTCAATTCATCTGCCGATGCCTGGGTTAATGTATTGTTTCTAATTTCATTAAGAATAGCAATAAACCTAGGGTTATCCTGTCTGTAAATATGTTTCAACTCTATGGTAATGGCTTGACAGGCTTGGTAAGCTTTACTACTAAAAAAGAACCCGTTTTTATAATAGGTTTTTAATAATTGCCATTCGTCTTCTTTAATTACGGGCGATAATTGTTGCAAATCGCCAATCATTAATAATTGAACGCCACCAAATACTTTATTTTTATTTTTAAAACGCCTTAGTGTTTTATCAATGCCATCCAGTAAATCTGCTCGAACCATACTAATTTCGTCAATAACCAATAAATCTAAAGACTTAATAATATTTATTTTGATTTTGTTGAATTTCCTATTGAAGCCTGAAGCAGGTTTTAATTCTACATCGGGTAAAATAGGGCCAAAGGGCATCTGAAAAAAGGAATGGATAGTAACGCCTTTAGCATTAATAGCTGCCACACCTGTTGGAGCAACCACCACCATGCGTTTTAAAGATTTCATTTTTAATTTATGAAGAAAGGTGGTTTTCCCGGTTCCGGCCTTTCCGGTTAAAAACACATGTCTGTCTGTATTATTTACAAAATCCCAGGCTAAATCTAGTTCGTTATTTACGTTCATAAACTACTCACTCACTTTTTTTACCAGTTTCCCTACAGTTAATCCTTGAACTAGTATAGAAAACACTACGACTATATAAGTAATTACTAAAAACAAATCGCGTTGCATAGCCTCGGTAAGCCCTAATGCCAATGCAATAGAAATGCCTCCTCGCAAGCCACCCCAGGTCATAATCAAATTTGTTTTAGGCACAAAGTCCAATCGCTTTTTAAAGAAGCTTATAGGTAATAATAATGATGTATATCGGCATAACAGTATCATAGGAATGGCTATTAATCCGGCCAAAATATATTTCCCATCAAAAGCCAGAACAAGCATTTCCATACCAATAAGCACAAATAATATGGTGTTTAAAAGAATATCTATAAGCTCCCAAAACTTATCGACATAACTTTCTGTAACTTCAGACATAGCTGTACCCCTAACCGTATCGTTACCAACAATAAGTCCTGCGGTAACCATCGCTAAAGGTGCAGATAAATGAAGTTTGTGTGCAATAACGGTTCCTCCCATAACTGCAGCTAGGGTTATAATAACTTCAATATCGTAATCGTCAATAGATTTCATTAAACGATAGGTTATCCAACCCAAGATACCGCCTAATAATATTCCGCCAAACACTTCCTTTCCAAAAAGGCTAAAAACATCAAAAGCTTCTACCTCTCCTGTTCCTAAAGCTGCTATTTGAAAAATAGTAAGAAACACAACCACACCAACACCATCATTAAACAACGATTCTCCCACAATTTTAGCTTCTAATTTTTTTGGTACTCCGGCTTTTTTTAAAATCCCTAAAACCGCAATAGGATCGGTTGGAGAAATTAAAGCCCCAAAAAGCAAACAATAGATAAAATTAACATCTAAGCCAATAGCCATTAAAAGATAAAACATAGTAATTCCTACTAAAAAAGTAGACACTAATACTCCAAAGGTTGCAAACACAAAAACAGGCCAACGTTGTACTTTTAGTTGTTGAAAATTTGTATGCAAAGCTCCGGCAAATAAGAGAAAACTAAGCATAATATCTAATAAAACCGTTTTAAAATCTATTTGCGTAATAATATATTTTTCGGCATTTAAAAGTGTAGAATCAAAATAACTTAATGCAAAAACCCCTAAAGTAAAAACAATAGTAATAAGCATTAACCCTATAGTATTTGGCAATTTTAAAAAGCGTACATTAATATATCCAAAAATTGCCGATAGCGTTACTAAAACTGTAATTATAAAAAAGTAGTCGTTCATTTCTCCTTTGTTTAGTATTGCTAAAATAAAATTTTAAACCCTACTATATCAAGGAACACATTTAAACTTTTTGGATTTAAGCGAAAATTCAGAGGTTTCAGTCCTGTTGAAGTCTTTTTTGAGTTGCCTAGCCTCACTACCGAAGAAGAAAAAGATAAAAAGCGGGTTGAAAGCAACATTTTTTTAGCAAATTAAAAAAGTTTAAATGTGTTCAATAATTTATGTTAAGTAATGCTAATATTATCGACTGAAACTTTTTAGATTCATATCTTTAAATAAAATTTTAAAACCACATGCAAAAAACATATTACGATCCGGCCGATTTAAGAAAGTTTGGAAACATTACCGAATGGAGTGAAGAACTTGGAAACAAGTTTTTTGAATATTACGGAAAAGTATTTGAAGAAGGTGCGCTCACAGCCCGCGAAAAATCCTTAATTGCTTTGGCTGTTGCGCATACCGAGCAATGCCCATATTGTATTGATGCTTACTCTAAAGACGGATTACAACGTGGAGTAACCAAAGAAGAAATGATGGAAGCCATACATGTAGGTGCTGCCATAAAAAGTGGTGCTACATTGGTTCATGGGGTTCAAATGATGAATAAAGTAAATAAACTAGACGGCTAAAATTTGGGCGTTACCTAAAGGTCGGGCTTTCACTACTCGCTTCCTCCTATCGTCGGCGAGCTTAAACAAACCGTTCAATCCCTAACGCATTAGTTTGCAGTTGGCAGTAATCAATCTACAGTCAATAAGTATATTTATAAAGAGTTTAGAACCTTGAAAAATAAATTTGAAATAAAAGTAGAAAATAGTAGAAAATCTAGCCCCGATTCAATTTGATAGAATTGACCGTCAAGGCGCTGAATAAATGAAGAAAAGCTCCGGGAACAGGAGAACGAAAGTTCGACGCGGAGTTTTCAAATCGGAATGAAAAATTCCTCGGCTTGAACTTGATTTTTTGTTTTGTATTTAGCTTGAAATGTCTGGTAGACATGTCAAGCTAAATAGTGTATCAAGACAAAATGAACAGAAAAAAACATTTAGTATTATTAAATATCAATATGACAAAACTTAAAACACAATCATTACATAAACGCGAAAGTGATTTAGCTAATAGCAACAGGCAATTAGAAATTTTATCAAATGGTATTTTTCAAAATGGGGCATTACCAACCTTTAAAACTAAAATTGCTGAAACCAACCAGTTTCCGCTTAAAGCAAGAAAATTAGAAATCCTGCAAATAAACGTTGGTTATATGTGTAATCAGGTATGTGAGCATTGTCATGTTGATGCTGGTCCTGACAGAAAAGAAATCATGACGCGGGAAACCATGCAACAATGTTTAGATGTTATAAAAAATACCGGAGCACATACATTAGATTTAACTGGCGGTGCTCCAGAAATGAATCCCGATTTTCGTTGGTTTGTAGAAGCGGCAGCAAAAGCTGGAATTAAAGATTTTATTGTACGCTCTAACTTAACAATAATCAGGGCGAATAAAAAATATTATGATTTACCGGAATTCTTTAAAAAGCATCGTGTTCATGTGGTGAGCTCAATGCCACATTGGACACGTGGCAAAACAGACAAACAACGTGGTGATGGTGTTTTTGACAAGTCGATAAAAGCCTTGCAAGAATTAAATGCTATTGGTTATGGCATGCCAAATAGTAATCTTAAATTAGATTTGGTTTACAACCCATCAGGAGCCTTTTTACCCGGAGACCAAGCCGCTATGGAAAAAGATTTTAAAAAGGCTTTATTAGACGATTTCAATATTCAGTTTCATAATTTATTTGCCATTACCAATTTACCAATCTCGAGGTTTTTAGATTATTTAATTGCTTCTGAAAATTACGAAGATTACATGTACGCGCTCGTAGAAGCTTATAATCCCGCTGCAGTCTCTAATGTGATGTGTACCAATACACTTTCCGTTAGCTGGGATGGTTATTTATATGATTGCGATTTTAATCAAATGCTTGAACTGCCTGTAAATAGTAAAGTTAAACACATTTCAGAATTTAACGAAGCGCTGTTAGAAGGCAGAAAAATTGTTGTTTCACAACACTGCTATGGCTGTACGGCAGGAGCAGGAAGTAGTTGTCAGGGGGTGGTTACTTAATATGAAAAAAGGTATCGTATACATATTCATTTGCTTTTCGGTTTCTGGGTTTTCTCAAAAATCACTTTCAGAGGTATTAGATAAGTACAACAAAGAAAGCATCCCATACATTACTGCTAAAAACTTGTTTAAAAAGAAAAAAGAAATTATTCTTTTAGATGCTAGAGAAGCATCTGAATTTGAAATTAGCCATTTAAAAAATGCCATTTACGTTGGTTATGATAATTTCAATCTAAAAAAAACAATTAAAAAAATAAACAACAAACAACAAACTATTATTGTGTATTGCTCGTTAGGGATTAGATCAGAAGATATTGCCGAAAAACTCAAAAAAGCTGGCTATACTAATGTTTATAATTTATATGGTGGTATTTTTGAGTGGAAAAATAATGATTTCCCTGTTTATAATTCCAAAGAAAAAGAAACAGACAGTATTCATACATTTAATCAGGCATGGAGTAAATGGTTAAAAAAAGGTATTAAAATTTATGACTAAAGAACTCATCATTGTTTTTGTAAAAAATATTAAACTGGGCAAGGTAAAAACACGTCTTGCTAAAACCATTGGTAATCAAGGTGCTTTTGAGGTGTATAGCGAACTCGTTAAAATCACTGAGAATGTAACAGAAAACATCCCTACAGATAAGCGTATTTATTTCTCTGATGCTGTTATCGACTCTAAATGGGAAGGTAGCGATAAGGCTGTTCAAGAAGGTAGCAATTTAGGTGAACGTATGAAAAATGCATTTATTAAAGGTTTTGAAGATGGTTATAATCGTATTGTACTAATAGGTTCAGATTTACCTGAGATTAATGCTAGTCATATTAAAAACGGATTACAAGCATTACAAACCAACCATGTGGTTTTCGGACCTGCTATAGATGGTGGTTATTACCTTATTGGCATGACTAAAATGCATCACTTTATTTTTGATGACAAACCATGGAGTCAATCTAATTTATTAGAAGTTACCTTAAAAGAATTAAAACAAAACAAAACTTCATTTATCTTACTTAATCCTTTAAACGATATTGATACGTTTGAAGATTTAGAAGCATCAACATTTTACAAATCGAACATTAAATTACAACAGCGAATACAACAACTAAATGATTAAATATATTAAAGAAACCACAGCATACCTTGAAGACAAAGGGTTTAACAATCCAGAAATAGGTATTATTCTAGGTACAGGCTTAGGACAGCTTATTAACGAAATAGAGATTATAAAAGAAGTAAGTTATAATCACATTCCTAACTTTCCAACAGCAACAGTAGAGTTTCATAAAGGGAAGCTTATTTATGGTAATCTTGCCGGAAAAAAAGTGGTGGTTATGCAAGGGCGTTTTCATTTATATGAAGGCTACTCACTACAAGATGTTACTTTTCCTATACGAATTATGGAAAAATTAGGTATTAAAACCTTATTAGTATCTAATGCAGCCGGAGCCATAAACCTTAATTTCAAGAAAGGGGAACTCATGCTTATTGACGACCATATTAATCTCCAGGGCAGTTCACCATTAGCATTTAATGGTGTTGAAAAATTAGGTGAACGCTTTACAGATATGAGTGCACCTTACAATGCTGAAATTAATTCAGCATTTAAAACCATTGCCAAAAATAATAATATAAAACTTCACGAAGGTGTTTACGCTAGCGTTGTTGGGCCGCAATTAGAAACTCGAGCAGAATATAGAATGCTTAAAATTATTGGTGCCGATGCAGTAGGTATGAGTACCGTTCCTGAAATTATAGTGGCAAATCATTTAAAATTAAACGTAGCAGCGGTGTCAGTTTTAACGGATGAATGCGACCCAGATAATCTAAAGCCTGTAGATATTACAGAAATTATTGCCATGGCTACAAAAGCTGAACCAGACATGATAACCTTATTTAAAGAATTAATAAAAATACTTTGAAGATGTTAGATGTTAGATGTTAGATGTTAGATGTTAGATGTTAGATGTTAGATGTTAGATGTTAGATGTTAGATGTTAGGAAGTTGGGAAAATAATTGAAAACAAAAATAAAACAGCAAAAAATTAAGCCTCAAATCAATTTACTGAATTGAGCATCAAAGTGCAGAACAGATGAAGAAAAGCTCCGAAAACAGGAGGATAATAGTTCGGCTCAGAGTTTTTAAATTGGTTTTTATTCCATAAAAGCGGAATAAAAAAGTCCTCGCCTAGACCTTGATTTTTTGGCTTGGTTTACCCTGAGCTCTGTTGAAGGGTTTTGTGTCAAGACAAGATGAACAGAAAGAAAAAAAATAAAACGTTTAATAATAAAAAAGATTCCTGCCTGCGTAGGAAAACAAATTATGAGCTATTTAGAAACCACACACAACGTATATAAAGAAGCAGCCTTAACACCAGATGTAGGCTTATGCTGTACCACAAACCCAATTTGGGAATTACCAGGGTTAAAAATCCCTAAAATCATGCAAGAGATGAATTATGGCTGTGGAAGCACAGTGCACGCTCGCGATTTAACCAACAATCCAAAAATGCTTTATGTAGGTGTTGGCGGTGGTATGGAATTGTTACAATTCGCCTATTTTAACCGTCAAAAAGGCGGTGTTGTTGGTATTGATGTGGTTGATGAAATGCTGGAAGCTTCACGTAAAAATTTTAAAGAAGCGGAAGCCCAAAACCCATGGTTTAAATCTGATTTTGTCGATCTTAAAAAAGGCGACGCCATGCATCTTCCCGTTGAAGATAATAGTATTGATGTCGCAGCACAAAACTGCTTGTTCAATATTTTTAAAGCTGATGATTTAAAAAAGGCTATTGCAGAAATGTATCGGGTTTTAAAGCCTCATGGCCGGTTAGTTATGAGCGATCCCACTTGCGAACAACCCATGAATGAAGAATTGCGTAACGATGAGCGTTTACGTGCTTTATGCTTAAGTGGCAGCTTACCTATTTCTGAATATGTAAAAGCTTTAACCGACGCTGGTTTTGGAACTATAGAAATTCGTGCACGTAAGCCTTACAGAATTCTGGATCCTAAAAATTACCCTACTGACGAGTTAATTTATATAGAATCTATTGAGGTAGCTGCTATAAAAGACCCTATGCCTGAAGATGGCCCGTGTATTTTTACAGGAAAAGCAGCCATTTATTATGGAGACGAAGCATATTTTGATGATAAAGCCGGACATGTTTTATTAAAAAACCAACCTTTAGCGATTTGTGATAAAACTGCTGGAGCATTACAGGCATTAGGTCGAGACGATATCTATTTTTCAGAATCCACTTTTCACTATGACGGTGGAGGCTGTTGCTAAACAGCTTATTATAAAACAATTAAAAGAGCGACCAATTGGTCGCTCTTTTTTAACACCTAAATTCTTTACAGTAAGAGTAAGCTATCCTAGATATTATCGTCAAAAACTAAATAAAATAATTTTCTATGATTCTTGTACTTTTATTCCTTTCTGCCTGCTTCTTAGCTTTTAGCAATGGAGCTAATGATAATTTTAAAGGGGTAGCTACGCTTTTTGGTAGCGGAACCACCAATTATAAAAAAGCTATAAATTGGGCAACCTTAACTACATTTTCAGGATCTCTGGCAGCTATATTTTTAGCCAACGAATTAGTAAAGAATTTTTCTGGAAAAGGATTAGTTCCTAATGAACTTATTTCCATGCCCATTTTTGCTATTGCTATTGCTTTTGGTGCTGCTTTAACTGTTTTTATTGCCACTAAAATTGGAATGCCCATTTCTACAACGCATAGTTTAGTTGGTGGCTTATTTGGTGCCGGGGTTATGGCAGTAGGGTCTCAATTTAATTTTGAAAAACTTGGAGGCACATTCTTAATACCTTTAATAGTTAGCCCTTTAATGGCTGCTGTACTAAGCTTAATAGCTTATCTTATTTTTAAGTTTTTCAGAAAGCAATTAGGGGTTACTAAAAAAACGAACTTAAGCATTTATAAAAAACAAACTATAAATATGGCTTCGGTAAATATGGATAGCGCCTTATCATTAAAATCAAATATGGCTTTAGAAGCAACAATTAATGATAAGGTAGAAACTTATGAAGGTGAAATTTTAGGGTTAAGCTCACAAAAAGTTTTAGATAGTTTACATTATTTAAGTGCTGGTATTGTTAGTTTTGCCAGAGGTTTAAATGATACCCCTAAAATAGTTGGATTACTTTTAATTATTAATACCGTTGATATTAAATGGAGCATGATTATTATTGCTAGTGTTATGGCAGCTGGCGGATTACTTAATGCTAAAAAAGTAGGTATAACCATGAGTAAAAAAATTACACCTATGAATTCCGGTCAAGGATTTACTGCCAATCTAATCACAGGCTTACTAGTAACAACAGCTAGTATTCACGGCTTACCAGTTTCTACAACTCACGTATCAGTAGGCTCCATTTTTGGTATAGGAACAGCCACTAAAAAAGCTGATTATAAAATGATAAGTAAAATATTACTATCTTGGTTATTAACACTCCCAATGGCAGCAATTATAAGCGGCATACTTTTTAAATTATTGGAGCATTTATAAAAACATGAAGTATACAATATTAATATTTTTAATGATTATTTTATCAGCTTGTTCTGGAACAAAACGGGTTATTGAAACTCAAAAGCCAAAAGAATCAACAAAAATAATAGCCAAGACTAATGATTCAATCATTCAAGAAAACCCTATAACTGTTACAAATGATTCAGTAATTATAACTAAGGATAAAGAAGCAATAGACAAAGCCAATGATCTTGATGAAATCGTAACAAAGCAATTTATTACCACTCATCAATTATGGGATGAGTTATTGCATAAGCACATTTCAGATAATGGAAATGTAAATTATAAATCGTTTAAAACCGAGCATAAAAAACTAATCGACTATATTCATGTATTAAATTTAACGTTTTCAAACGATGCCTTTAAAACGTTTTCTAAAGAAGATAAATTAGCCTATTGGATTAATGCTTACAACGCAATGACTATCGATTTAATTCTACGTCATTATCCTGTAAAAAGCATAAAAGATATAGATAAACCCTGGGATAAACGCTTTTGGAAATTAGGTAACAAATGGTATAATTTAAACGATATTGAACATCAAATATTACGCAAAATGGATGAACCTCGCATTCATTTTGCTATTGTTTGCGCCTCAGTATCATGTCCTAAGTTACAGAACAAAGCATACACAGCTTTGAATCTCGACAAACAACTGGTCAATGCTACTAAAGAATTTCTATCAGATACTTCAAAAAACAACATCTCTGAAAACAAAATTGAACTGTCTAAAATATTTCAGTGGTTTACTAAAGATTTTAAACAAAACGGTAGTTTAATAGATTTTTTAAATCAATATTCAGATATTAAAATTTCTACAAAAGCGAAAAAAAGCTTTAAATCTTATAGCTGGGATTTAAACGAATAAAATGTATCATTACTAAGAACAAAGCAATGTAACAACCTCTTAATAAGCACTAAACAGGTTGCCAAACAAATAAAATAACATACTTTGCAATGATGAGAAGAAATATATGAAACATAACATTTCCATAATAATACCTACACTTAACGAAGCCGAAAATATTGGTGCCTTATTAAAACATGTAGCTAAAAACTCTTCGAAAGAATATATTTCAGAAATCATTGTTGTTGATGGCGGAAGTACTGACGGTTCACAAAATATTATTGCTAATTTCGAAAACATACGATTATTTCATTCAAAAAAAGGGCGGGCAAAGCAAATGAATTTAGGAGCCAAAAAAGCCTGGGGAAGTATTCTTTACTTTTTGCATGCCGACTCACTTCCTCCTAAAAATTTTGATAAACTCATTATAGAACAAGTTAAAAACAACAACCACGCCGGTTGCTTTATAATGAAATTTAACAGCAACCACTGGTGGTTAAAACTGGCAGGACTATTAACACGATTACCGTTTAAGTTTTGCCGTGGCGGCGACCAAAGTTTATTTATTACAAAATCACTTTTCAATAATATTGGCGGATATAATGAAAATTTTAAAATCTATGAAGACAACGATCTTATTAGTAAGCTTTATGCCCGCAAACAATTTGTTGTTATTCAAAAATGGCTAATTACATCTCCAAGATGTTATTCTACTAATGGCGTTTGGCGCTTGCAGTTCCATTATTGGACTATACATTTAAAAAAATGGTTTGGAGCTTCGCCCGAAAAACTAAATCAATATTATCTAAAATATGTAAGTGTTAAAAAATGATAAATTACACTTAACGAAACACTAAATGTTACATTTAGATCATATAATCGTCTACTTTTATAGCAAACAGATTTTATATGAAACCCAGATTACATCTTATTTTAATTTCACTCTTTTTTTCTCAATTCTTCCAAGCTCAAGAATCTATACATGCCAAACTAATTGATTCAACCACGCAAAAACCTATCCCGTTTGCTACCGTTGAGTTCAATAAAAAAACTGGTGTTATCACAAATAAGAATGGTGTTTTTCATTTGTATTTAAACAGAAAATCTACCGAAAAAGATTCTCTATTCATTAACTGCCTGGGTTACGAAACTAAACGTATTGCTACTCAGAAATTTACGGATAGTATTATTGTTTTAAATCAAAAATCTATAGAATTGGATGAAGTTTTAGTCTCAAATAAAAACTATACTATTGAAGAGATCTTAGAAAAAATAAGCCAGAACCTAGCCAATAATTACGACTTTAATTATACTAAAAGCAGGCTATTTTACAGAGATTCGTACTTCACTAATATTCTTAAAAGTGACATTGATATAAAAAAGTCTACAATTCCAGAATTTAGTCAAAAATTTACCGACAGCTTATTAAATATCATGCCTAAAAACTCTAGTAACTACACCGAAATTTTAGGAGATTTATATGAAAAATCCATTCCAGATAATGTTCAAAAATTAGATATTATAAAAGCTTCTAATCTTTATGATAAAAACAATGAAATTACTTTTGAAGGCTTAGAAGAAAAATTCAATGCTATTTTTAGAAAGTATGTAAAGCGCGACTCCTACTTTAAAATAAAATCTGGGTGGTTTGGCACTAAAGAAGACATTGATTCATCGCTTTTTGGGGACTCAAAAGAAGCTAAAGAAGTAGAACAAACAAAAGCGCTTATTGAAGCTCAAAAAAAGAAAGAACGCGAAAAGAAAAAGAATTTTTTAAGATACAGAAAAGACGCTATCACTAATTTAGAATATAGTAGTTTTATATATGAAGGCTCGCATTTAAATTTTTTAGAAAAATCAAGGCGATATGAATTTGAGCTTTTAGATTATATGTTTTTAAACGGCAACTTTGTTTACAAAATAACATTTACACCAAAACGAAAAGAAGATTTTAAAGGTACCATTTATGTAAATACTGACGATTTTGCTATAGTACGTGTGGATTATGAGAATGTAAAATCTTTAAAAAGGTTTAGACTTTTGGGTATATCGCTAAATGAATACTTAAAAAAAGGTTCCTTTATTTATTCTAAGAATAATGCTGACAAATATGCTCTTAAATATGCAGAAGTAGAAATGGGTAGTAAATTTGGAATTAAAAGACCCTTAAAGATTATTGAAAAAAACAAACATACAAAAGGAAGAAGAAAGCAAAATGAAATTTCGACGGACATTCATTTTATAGTATCAAATATTACAAAAAAAGAATTGGTAGTTTTTGAAAACGAAAGCATAACCGAAGCTTCGTTTAATAGTTATACTGAAAAAGCAAAAATAAACCCTACCTATTTACCAAAATACGATCCGGAATTCTGGAAAGGATATAATGTTATTGAACCTAATCAGGCTATAAAAGATTTTAAGAGTATTGAATGATTTTAATGCTTATTTCTACCCTTTTCATCAGGGTATAAAGATGGTAAATCGTCACTTTGAAAAAAAGCCTTTGTATTTATATCGATTGCAGATAGTTTTCCGGTAAAGGCGGCTCCTGTATCAATGTTCCAAACATTTGCAGCTTGCATAGGCACATCACTATTAAAATTAATTGTAGGGGTATGACCTATGTAAATTTCGCTATAATGCTTTAAGCGTTGCGGATACAGTTTTGAATCTTTTTCAATACGTTCATCCATAGTCAATGCCATTTCAAAAAGGATTCTATCAAAATATAAGCTGGCTTTAAAAACTTCTTTTTTCACACCATGCATTGAAGTAAATCCTGCATGAACAAATAACCTGTTTTTATTATCGATATAGTAAAGCGGCATATTTTCAAAAAACGCTAGATGCTTCTTCTTTTTATCTTCAGAAAAATAGGCATAACTTTCCATCGTTTCTTTACCTCCGTGCATATACCAAATTGGGTTGACTTTATTATCTCTTAACCAATCTTCACACCAAACATCGTGATTGCCTTTTATAAATACGCAATTTATTTTCTCTGAAAGCTCTATTAAAAATTGAATAACCTGTGCAGATTCACTCCAGCCATCAACATAATCGCCTACAAAAACAAGCTTGTCCTCATCTTTAATCTCTAGTTTATTTAACAATTGAATTAAAGCCTTTAAACCGCCATGTATGTCGCCTATTGCAAATGTTTTCATCTCGCATTATTTTTTAGCAAAACTATACGTTTTTAACAACAAATGAAAAGAGGTTGGATTTACATTAAAAATATTGGCCAATACCAAATACAAAACCTTTAGTAGCATTTTTAGTTACGCCATATCCATAATCAATCCTAAAAATAGCATTATATATTTTTTTATGAATAAATCGAAGCCCTAGACCTGGATACACTTTAATATTATCATTTCTACTAAAATCACCAAAATCGCCTCCCGGGTTTCTCCAAGAACCAGCATCAATAAAAGCATTACTTTGTATAGCAAACCAGTTTTTCTCGTAAACTGTATATCTAAACTCAGTATTAAGCACTATAACTCCAGTTCCTCTATCGATAGTATTTCCTACACCTCGAACGTTCAAATTATTGTCTACAGAAAAAGGAGCAAAAGGGGTTTTATCGTTTGAAGACAACCCGATTCGTATCCTATTCGCCCAATTTGCTCGTTCTCCAATTCGCTTAAAATAAAATAAATCGTTCCACCCTATAAAAAAGTCTGGAAGCATATCATTTGTTGATGTGACATATTGAAAATTAAACACGCTTCTAAATCCTGAAACGTATTGATAAAAATAATCAAGATTGTTATACTCGTATATGCCCTTTGCCATCCATTTATGCACATTTAACTCTGGTCGGTTATTAATATTTTCGCCTTTAAAACGATAATCTTCGGTAAAATAGTTTACTCCCAATTCAAAACGATTATTAAAGTTTAAGCGATATAGCCCCAGCACTTCAATAGATTTGTTTCTGTATTTATAACTCGCTGTTTCGTTATCAAAAAAAACAGGCTCTTGCGTGGTTAAATCTTGAAGATTTACTGCTAAACCTAAATGGCGTGAAAAAAGGAATGGTGCTCTAAAATTAATAGCATAACTACTGTAAATATCTTTCTGGTAAAACCCGCCAAAAATAATACTTCTGCCAAAAGTGTTAAACTCATACAACCCTAATCGATAAGCAAATTCATCATCATCAGTTGTATAAAAATTTACAGAAGGAATTAAAGTAAAGTTCTCTTCAATATTATAAAACACATTGTAATGCCCTTCACTAGAACTAAAGACCTGATAATAAGCGTGAGAAACAGACGGCAAACGCTTCAAGCGTTTTATATCTTGCTCGATAACCAATGAATCTAATTGTTTTCCTCGCTTTATACTAGAAATACTTTTTATAAAAGATGATTTTAATTTTTTATTCCCCTGAATTTTTAAGTCATCTACCACATGATTCTGTGAAAACAAGTTCACACAAAACAAACTTGTTATTATAAAAACAAAAAACTTACTCATTGTACTTCAAACGTTTTAGAAACAACCCCATTCACCCAATTATCTTCGCTAACATCCATAAGTGTAAAATTATAATTATTTCCCCTTGTTAGTACTGGTGGTGTTTGTGTTGTAATATTTAAAACCACATTAGATATATCGTAATACTGGAATACATTATCGTAAGTATATGTTCCTGATAGCAAATTATTCTGAACATCCGAAATTACCTGAAAATATATAGCATTATCACCAAATGCATCATCTTCCCAGGTAAATTTTGGCATTCCGGAAACGTCTTGAGTGATAACTACGGCATCATTCCAAATAGTAGGTTTTGTATTTTGTTTTGACCGAATAGGGTTAGAAATTTTAATTTCACCATCTAGTTCAAAAGTTATAATGATCCATTTTTCGATAGTCGATGCCTGGGTAAACTTTCCTAAATAGCCATTAAAGAAAGGATCATTCTGAATAAGTACCGGTTTATAGTTTGAAAAATCGGTTTTATCAACCTGGGCCGTTTCTGTTTCATAAAACCTAATGTTAGAAGCACCTGCTTCGGGATAAAAAAAGGTTAAAACCTCGTTAGTATTAGCATCACTTGCTGCACAGGCTATGACTGCTCCCGTTTCAATGGGTTTATTTAAAACATACGCATCTAAAGTATCAGATAACAAATCATCATCATTATCCTTTAAACAAGACGTGAAAACTAAAAGGCTTACAATGATGTATTTAATCTTGTTCATTTAGAATACTTTATATATTGCTTACGTAACACCTCTTCTACCGGTTTGTTTTGAGGGGTAAAGAACACATCTTCAAGACCTCCACTTTGTTCATGCCTGTGAAACCATTTCCAAATAAAACCTCCTGCAAACCAATCTTCTCCCCAAAAGGTATCAAACAGTGCCTGGGTTGTATTGGTTTGTGCTTTTAAATTAACAGCTGTCATGCTTCTATCGCTTTTCCAGGGTGCTTTCCCTGAGTAGTCTACACTTCTATAACCAAATTCTGTAAACAAAACAGGTTTATCGTATGTCTCTGAATACTCCTTTATAACAGCTTTATGGCGTGTCCACCCTACTTTTAATTGATTAATGGTAGGTGTTTTTTCCTCACTTACTGGAAAATAAGCATCAACTCCAATAAAATCTAAATCGTTCCAAAAAGGGGTGCGTTTAAACTCATCCCAATTTGCTGCATAGGTTAATTTGCCTTTATAAATTTTCTTTATTTCTACTATCAAATGCCTCCAATACTTAGGCCTGTTTTCTATAAATTTTTCGAGTTCTGTTCCAATACAAAACAATTCTGCTTTTACATCCTGGGCTAATTGCGCATAATCTAAAATAAATTTTGAATATGAATGTTCTAAAGCTTTCCAATTAACTTCAGACTTCATTTCTATATATCCTGTAAACTCACCATGCCAAACCCAAATTTGAGGTTTAAGCATTATTTTAATATGCTTTTTTTTAAGCTCTAATATATATTGTTTCGCCCCCGCTTTAGTTTCTCCAAACCACTGCCTTTGGGTATCAAATACAATATCAGGATGCTCTATACTTTTTATAAAACCAAAAGGCATTACAGCAGCATAGTTTGCATTTACATTCACTACTGGCATTACATGTGCTTCGTTAATGGCTTCAGCTGAAGCCACAAAACTTACCCCATTAATTTTGTTGGTTTGCGATGTACAGCCTTGAATAGCTATAAGCAAAAAGACTATTAGGAGTTTGAATAGTTTCATAAAAAACGATTTACAAACCCCTAATTTACTATTAATTCATTAAAATAATGCTCTTAAACCTATGTTAAATGATTGACCTAAGCCAGAATTACTTCCTCTAACAAAATTACTATAAAGCACTTCTAAGTTTAAAGTTTTACTTAACTGATACTTACCTCCAAGTCCTAAAGCCGTAAAATCCTGCTCAAAATCTCCAACACGCTGCTGGTGTTGAACAAACCCTAAGATGGTAAATTCTTGATTTGGAAAATAGCTTAAAAATACTCCAGGAGCTAGCACAAATGTTTTATCGGCAAAACTAGTTTTCTCTCCAAAATTATATTCGGTATTCAACTCTGTAAATAATTGCCAATCTCCACTAGGGAAAGTATAATCGTAGAAAAATCTATTTTGAAATGTATAGGCTGTTTGGTCTAAAAACACTCCATCTTCAACCTCATTGTCAACCAAAGGAATATGAAATGCTGTTTGAATAGTAAAATTATTCACATTTTTAAGTGGATTAAATTTAATAGCTGGTGCAAATGATGTAACTCCTGAACGTGCCGTTCCTCGCTCTCCATCAAATTTAAAAATATCAAATGCTTTTCTATTTCCAACCACATTTGATCGCATTTCAATTAGTAATCCAATATTTAATTTACTGTTTTCTGAAACTCCTGTAAAAACATCAATGGTAGATGTAAAATAGGTTTCTCTTGGTTGATTTTTAGAAACATCACCGCTACTATTTGCAGCTTTAGTTTGCGTATATAGGTTATTAAAAAACTTAATATCCCATTGCCCTTTTTTTAGTAATTTAGATGGTGTATAGGTTTGAATATTACTTTTTACCTGATCGTCTTTATCTTCTTCTTGCGAAAAACCTGTGAAGCTTATTGCAGAAAAGATAAGTAGTGCTATAATTTTTTTCATTTTATTCATTCTTATTTACTTGTTTATTGTTTATTTAACTTCCAATCATATGGAAAATAACTTAGTTTATATTTACCTTCTAATTTTTGGATCCTATACTTATTAATAAAATCAATTTCTGTTTTACCGTTCATAGTAAAATCGCCTTTATACCACTCCATAATTTGTGAAGCCTGAACACGTTTTTTCTTGGTATTTACTCTTAAAAAACTGCCGTTTATTGCTTTTTTTGTTTGTGCATCTAATTGTGCATCTAATGTATTTGGCAAATAGGCTGCATTAATTAAAGGCGGGCAACCAACAGCTCCGCAAACTAATACAAAATGAAAACGCGCATCATTAAATTGGGCTCTTAATAACTTGTGCTCAATATCATTTAATGTGATTTTTTTTCCTGCTAAGTTGTATTTGGTTTTATCAAAAAAGCCTGTATTATCTAATGGCGATTGTGTTGGGTAATTATCTATAATTCCTTTTATAACAGATAGGTTATAAGCATTAATCCAAAAAGCTTGATATCTTTTTGCATCTGCTTTTGAAACAGAAACAGTCTCTGCAATATGTAACAATTCATTTAACCCTTCCTGATTTTCATGAATTTTGGAATAAGCCACTTTTCCATTAGCAACATAGGTTTTAAAAAACGTATCGGCTTTACTAAAAAAACGATGTACATCTTGCGAAAAACCTTTAATACTAACCAATAGTATTACTAAAATTATAATTTGTTTTTTCATGTTTTCTTTTTATGGTTTTTAATATTCATACTATAACTTAGCTAAGTATAAGATTACAAAATCTATAATAATCAAATTTCTTATTTAGCTCATATGTTAAGCATGAAATATTTTATTTAGTTCAATTTGTTATTTGCAAAGTAACAACACCTAGGTCGTATAAAATGTTAGATAGCTTACATTGAAAAAAAAAGTTTTCGCTGTCTTTAAAATTTTTAAATCCTTACAGTACCGCTTCAATTTAAAGCTATTCTAAATTAATTAGGTTAAGTTAAGTTATTATCTTTAACTTCGACCTAATACAGCATAACTAACAAAATCATGGAACACATTGTTATCATAGGAAACGGAATTTCTGGTGTTACTGCTGCCAGACACATAAGAAAACTTTCTGACAAAAAAATTACCATAGTATCTGCAGAAACAGATTATTTCTTTTCTCGAACTGCACTTATGTATGTTTATATGGGGCACCTAACATTCCAGCACACACAACCTTATGAACCTTGGTTTTGGAAAAAAAACCGAATAGACCTTAAAAAAGGCTATGTGAAAGCTGTAGAAACAAAATCAAAAACTTTACATTTTGCAAGTGGTGACACATTACAATACGATAAATTAATAATAGCAACCGGAAGCAAACCTAATAAGTTTGGCTGGCCAGGGCAAGATTTAGATGGCGTTATGGGAATGTATCATAAACAAGATTTAGAGGCCCTTGAAAAATATGCACCAGATAACAAAGTATGCAAACGAGCTGTTATTGTTGGTGGTGGATTAATAGGAATTGAACTCGCCGAAATGCTACACTCTCGCCATATTCCGGTAACATTTTTAGTAAGAGAAAGTAGTTTTTGGAATGGGGTTTTACCAGAAGGGGAATCGGCCATGATTAATCGAGAAATCATAGAAAATGGTATCGATTTACGATTAGGCGTCAATCTAAAAGAAATTAAAGCTGATGAAAACGGAAAAGCAAAATCTGTTATCATTGCTGAAACTGGTGAAGAAATAGCTTGTGATGTTGTTGGTTTAACGGCTGGCGTATCCCCTAATATCGATTTTATAAAAAATTCAGGTATTGCAACTGGCCGGGGTATTAAAGTGAATCGTTTTTTAGAAACGAATGTTCCGGATGTATATGCCATTGGCGATTGTGCAGAGCAACACGAAGCTATTGGCCAACGCAGACCTATTGAAGCCGTTTGGTATACAGGGCGTATGATGGGAGAAACTGTTGCACAAACCCTTTGTGGTAATCGTATAGCATACAAACCAGGACATTGGTTTAACTCTGCTAAATTTATAGATATAGAATATCAAACCTATGGTTGGGTATGGGCACAACCTAAGGACAATGAAGCTCGCTTTTATTGGGAGCACGAAAATGGGAAAAAGTGTATTCATATAAATTATGATAAAAATACGCGGGCATTTATTGGCATCAATACTTTTGGAATACGCATGCGTCATGAATTTTTTAATACTATTCTTTCAAAAAAACAATCCGTTGATTATGTATTAGAACATCTGGCAGATGCCAATTTTGATCCTGAGTTTTATAAACTTCATGAACCCGAAATCATTGCCAAATTCAATCAAGAAAACAACACTAACATTCAACTTAAGAAAAAAAGTTGGAAACGTATTTTTCAAACCTCATAAATAGATCATGAAAAACATTCAAAAAATAGGACTCGGTTTATTTTTAACAGGTCTGGCTATATTTATCTCACTTATATTTCTTGGCAAATATAAAGTGAACTCGCAACTGTTTGATGAAATCATATCAAACAAAGGCATTAAAAGTGAGCTCTTTATCAACGATTTAAAATCTAATCTTATTGGAAAAGAGTTTTCAAACCCTTTTACATTTTCCTCAAAAATCACATCTGCTTTAAAAACAGCAAATGAAACACATAAACAAAATAGTGAATGGGACAAAGTCATTTGGAGTAAGCCTCATAGTTTTGCTTACGAAATAGCTAAAAGTGCCGCAACCGGTCCAATAAAAGAAAATAAAGGCCTATTCTGGTGGTTAACATTTGGTTTAGGCATTATAGGGTCACTTATGTTTATTATTCCTAATGTAATCACACTTGGGCCTCCAGGGATAAAAAACAATGGCATCTGGCATCATGCAGCTACAAACCGAGGATGGATTGGTTGGTTTGCTTTTATCTTTTTAGTTGGTTTTTATATTCTATTATACTTTAGACCAGACTATATTGTTAATTGGGTCTATTTGGTAGACCCCATTAGTGAAAGTATAAGTGGTCATTCGGCTAGCCAGTGGTTTTTATATGGCTTCTTGTATTGTATTGTGATGATTGTTATGGCTGTACGCATGTACATAAAGTACCGCCACAATAAGTATCAGGTCTTACGTACAACTTCAGTACTATTCTTTCAAATTGTATTTGCCTTTTTAATTCCAGAAATATTAGTACGTTTTGAAAAACCCTGGTATGATTTTAAAAATGCTTTCCCTTTAGATTACGACTTCTTTTACAGTTGGAATTTAGATCAGTTAATTGCTAGTGGAGGCTTTGGATTATTTATTCTTATTTGGGGAATCATCTTAACGTTAGTTATCGTTCCTGTAATGGTATATTTCTTTGGAAAACGCTGGTACTGCTCCTGGGTTTGTGGTTGTGGCGGATTAGCTGAAACTTTAGGCGACCCTTACAGGCAATTATCTGATAAATCGCTAAAAGCATGGAAACTGGAGCGTTGGTTGGTACATGGGGTTTTAGTTTTTGCTTTAGTTATGACAGGGTTTACCTTGTATGCTTATTTTTCGGGAGCTCAAGAAGTGCTAGGAATTAAAACACAAACTATTCAAGACGTTTATGGCTTTTTAATTGGCTCAATATTCGCAGGTGTAATTGGCACAGGATTTTATCCTATTTTTGGAAACCGTGTTTGGTGTCGTTTTGGTTGTCCGTTAGCGGCATATATGGGACTTGTTCAACGCTTTAAATCACGATTTAGAATTACAACTAATGGTGGGCAATGTATTTCTTGCGGAAATTGCTCTACATATTGCGAACAGGGTATCGATGTTAGAGCTTATGCTCAAAAAGGTGAGAATATTATAAGAGCGAGTTGTGTAGGTTGTGGTATTTGTTCTGCGGTTTGCCCAAGAGGGGTTTTAAAATTAGAAAACGGCCCGGAGAAAGGGCGTATTAACCCTACTGATATCTTATTAGGAAATGATGTTAATTTAATGGATTTAGTGAATCAGAAATAATGCGTTTTTTAATAGTAATTTTATTATTCTCTTCTGTTTGTTTTGGGCAGAAAACCTATCAAAAAAATTATTTTGATAATGGTAACTTAAAATCTGAAGGTTGGATACAAAACAATCAAAAAGAAGGTTACTGGAAATTCTATTACAAAAATGGGAATATTGAAAAAGAAGGTCATTATTCGGCAAATAAACCTATAAAATATTGGTATTTTTACTCCATAAATGGCATTAAAAAAAGTGAAGGTCATTTTAAAAAAGGGGAAAAATCAAATTGGTGGCTATTCTATGATGTTATTGGGAAAATTAACCACAAGTGCCAACTAAAACACAATCAGAAAAATGGCTATTGCTTAATGTATAAAAATGAAAAACTGGTCTCGGCAGCTAAGTATAAAGCAGGAAAAAAAATTAAAGCCTGGACAGATTTAAGAACCTTTAAAAAAGAAAATAATTTATTAGACTTACAATGACACAGATAAAAGTCATCATTCCTGCATATAACGAAGCAGATTCCATTACCCATGTAATTAACGACATTCCAAACCTAGTTACCGAAATTATTGTGGTTAGCAATAACTCTTCGGATGACACCGAAATAAATGCTAGAAAAGCTGGTGCAACCGTATTATCAGAATCGCGAAAAGGGTATGGATATGCTTGCTTAAAAGGTATGGATTACCTCGCTTCAACTACGCTCAGCGATCCTAAAAAAAGGCCAGACATTGTTGTGTTTTTAGATGGTGATTATAGTGATTATCCGGAAGAATTAACCAAAATTGTTGAACCAATTATTAACGATGATATAGATTTTGTAATAGGTGCCAGAGTTAAACGACTTAGAGAACAAGGTTCTATGACGTTTCCTCAAATTTTTGGAAACTGGTTAGCTACGGCTTTAATGGCTTTATTTTTTAAAGCAAAATTCACCGATCTTGGCCCATTTAGAGCTATTAAATACAATAAACTTTTGGCTTTAAATATGGAAGACAAAACCTATGGCTGGACAGTAGAGATGCAACTAAAAGTATTAAAACAAAAACTTACATATACCGAAATACCAGTAAATTACAGAAACAGAATTGGTGTCTCAAAAGTTTCTGGTACGGTAAAAGGTGCTATATTTGCAGGCTTAAAAATTTTAGGTTGGATTTTTAAATACAGTATTAAAAAATGATTCTAGATACAATAATCATAGTCGTCTATACTATCGCGCTATTACTAATATTTATGTATGCCTTAGCGCAACTAAATTTACTATTCAATTATTTATCTTCAAAAAAAAACAATGCGTCTTGTGAATCTTACGATTTATCAAACCCAGATGAAATTCCTTTTGTAACCATACAACTTCCCGTTTATAACGAAATGTACGTTATGAAGCGCTTACTTGATAATATTGCTAAAATAGATTATCCAAAAAACAAATTAGAAATTCAGGTTTTAGACGATTCTACCGACGAAACTGTTGAAACCACCAAAAATCATATTGCCATACTTCAAACCGAAGGTTTAGATATACAGCATATTACCAGGACAGACAGAAAAGGGTTTAAGGCTGGAGCACTTAAAGAAGGCTTAAAAACAGCAAAAGGAGAGTTTATTGCCATCTTTGATTCAGATTTTTTACCAAAAAAGGATTGGCTAAAACGCACTATTCCATATTTTAAAAACCCAGAAATTGGTGTTGTACAAACCCGATGGGGACATATTAATCGTAACTACTCTGTATTAACTAAAATTCAAGCTTTTGCTTTAGATGCGCATTTTACACTTGAGCAAGTGGGTAGAAATAGCAAAGGGCATTTTATAAACTTTAACGGAACGGCAGGTGTTTGGCGTAAAGAATGTATTATAGATGCTGGAAACTGGGAAGGCGATACCTTAACTGAAGATTTAGATTTAAGTTATCGTGCGCAATTAAAAAACTGGAAGTTTAAATATCTTGAAGATGTTGAAACCCCGGCAGAACTTCCTGTGGTTATTAGTGCAGCACGATCGCAGCAATTTAGGTGGAATAAAGGAGGGGCAGAGAATTTTAGGAAAATGATGCGGAAAGTTTTAAAAAACAAAAACATTTCAGCCAAGACAAAAGTTCATGGTTTACTTCATTTACTAAACAGCACTATGTTTTTAAATATCCTCATTGTTGCTGTGCTAAGTATTCCTATGCTGTATATTAAAAACGAGTATGCTCATTTAAAATTCTATTTCTATGTTATGAGCTTCTTCGTGATAAGCACTGCTATATTTTTTATTTGCTACTGGATTATGTATCGGAAAATGTATGGTGGTGGCATTAAAAATTTCATGAACTACATTGGTATGTTTTTCGTGTTTTTCTCTATAGCTATGGGCTTTTCATTACATAATTCCATTGCCGTTTTAGAAGGACATTTAGGCAAAAAAAGTGAATTTGTGCGCACACCAAAATTTAATATTAATACTATAAAGGATAGCTGGAAAAAGAATAAATATCTAAAAAAAACAGCTTCAGTACATGTCATTTTTGAAGGGCTTTTAATGCTTTATTTTGCCTTTGGCATGTATAGTGCATTTGTGGTAGGCGATCAAGGTGGCGATTTTGGTTTGTTTCCTTTTCACCTCATGCTATTTTTAGGTTTTGGCTATGTTTTTGTTAAATCCCTAACTTCAAAGGTATAGTTTTCACCTTTCAATTTGAACCTAGACACCCCCTTAAAATCAGCTTAGAACAAATGGTCGTGCTTAAAGTTTACTTTAAGAGGAAAAGGCTCTATTTTTTCTCGCGCCTTAAAATAAAAATGCCATTACAATAAGCCCTAACGCAAAAACTCATTCTAGCTTAGCCTGTAGTTTTTGTTTTAATACCGCTACTAACTTTGGATGATCATGTGCTATATTCTTGGTTTCACTATCAGTAGCAGTATGATCGTATAATTCAACAAAACCGTCCTTATGAAGTACTAACCTGTGTGTTAACGTTCTTATTGTAGTAGCATTTTTATTATATGCCAGGGCAATATGCCCAATCGTATCTTTTTTTTCTAGAATATTTTTTAGCGAAATACCTTTAGTAAAATTGGGAGTATCTAGCCCTGTTAATTCACATAATGTTGGAAAAACATCCAGAGTTTCTACAATAGCATGCGTTTTAAAGCCTTCCGTTTTGGATCTTGGGTCATAAATTATCATTGGCGCATGCAACGATTCTTCAAATAAGCTGTGTTTGCCCCATATGGCATGCTCCCCTAAATGCCATCCATGATCTCCCCAAAGAACAACTATAGTATTTTTATCGGCTCCGGTACGTTTTAATTCTGCAAGAACTTTTCCTACTTGCACATCAGCATAACTTACACAAGCGGCATAGTGTTTTCTTATCTCATCGGCAAATTGATCATCGCTATTTGGATCCTTACCCCATCTATTATATTGCTTAAATTCTCCTGAATTATGCCATGTTGTTTTGCCTTTTGGTTTTTCAGAATGTTCTATTTCTGGAAACTCAACATCATTATACTGGTCTAAATACGTTTTTGGGGCCCCAAAAGGTAAATGAGGTTTAATAAAACCCACTGCAAGAAAAAATGGTTTTTCATCATTAGTAGTCAGCCTTTTTAATTGCTTTAAAGCCTCCAGAGTAATGGCTCCATCAGGGTAGATGTCGTCCTCACCATCTACAGCTTGAAAAACATCCATTTCGTTAGGCTTAACACGGGTTTCTCCATGAGCCAATCCATGCATCATACCCCGTGGGTGCTCCCATGCTGTAATTGGCATAATATATTTATCCCAGGCATCTGGCATTTCAATAATAGTACTATCATTCCAATTAACGCCTCCTCTGCCTCCGGGGTGGTGAGATACCTTGCCAACCGATACCGTAGTGTAACCACGGTTCTTAAACCATTCTGGCATGCTTGGGTCTACTTTCTCGCCTTTTGATATTTTTTTAGAACGTAAAAAAAGGGCATTGTTACCCGATGTTCCATACTTACCGGTTAATAATGTATATCGCGATGGCCCACAACTTGGTGAATTAACAAAATGCTTTTGAAAAGAAATGCCTTTATCAGCAAGTCTATCAATATTAGGAGATATAATATGTTTGGCACCAAAACTCTTTAATTCCGGACGAAGATCGTCAACACAAATTAAGAGTATGTTTGGCTTTTTTTCAACTGATACTTGTTTACAGCTTGATACTAACAGGATTGGTATAACCAAACAAATAATCAATAACGATTTGCATTGCTCCATATTAATATTTTTAGCTCCTAGCTGTATCCAAAACATATAGAATAAGGTTACTTATCAATCCTTATCTATTTTCTCATACTTATTTTTACTTTGCTTCCAATCAATACGTTTTGATGGATAATATTTAACATTCATACGATCTAAATAAGGCGTTTGATTAGCTAATCGTATTTTGTAATTTTCCCAGTCGCGATTCTCCTGAGTTGTCCAACCCAGTTCAGAATAGCCAATAGCTCTAGGAAAGGCCAAATACTCCAGTTCTTCTATATTGCTAATCGTTTCAGACCAGAGTGGTGCTTCTATCCCTAAAATGCTTTTTATTGGTATGCCTTCATAAGATTCGGGCGTCCAAACGTAAGCTGTATCTACTGGAATATAAGCTGCCCAATGTAACCCATGTTTAGAAAGCGTATCGTATTTCATATCTAAATACGCTTTTTTAGCAGGCGACATAATAATTTTCATGCCTTTATTTATTGCTGCCTGAGCGTTTTCTTTACTAGCCCAGAACTGTGCAATAGACGTAGAATCTACATCAGCAGTAGCAACCTCATCCCATCCAATCATACGCTTATTATATTTTTGAACAATCTTTTCTACTTTATTTACAAAATAGATGTAATCTGGCTTTTTGGTTACATGGCTTTCATCGCCTCCAATATGAATATATGGCCCTGGTGTAAGTGCAGCGAGTTCACGAATTACATCATCAATAAAAGCATAAACAGTGTCTTTACGCGTATTAAACGTACTAAAACCTACTTTGGTGCCTTGATACAATTCTAGCTTTCTGCCATTTCCGTTCAAAATAGGGTAAGAAACCGAAGCGGCATTGGTGTGTCCAGGCATATCAATTTCCGGTATAACTGTAATATGATGCTTTGCTGCATAATCAACAATTTCAGTATAGTCGTCTTGAGTATAAAAGCCTCCAGATGCTCCACCTACTTCTGTACTTCCTCCCACTTCAGTAAGCTTTGGCCATGACTTAATTTCAATACGCCAGCCTTGATCGTCTGAAAGATGTAAATGCAATACATTATACTTATAATACGCTAAAATATCTATATACTTTTTTACGTCTTCTACACTAAAAAAATGACGTGCTACGTCTAACATACTGCCTCTATATTCAAACTGAGGGTTGTCTATAATTTTACCTGTGGGGATAGTCCATATTTTAGTTCCAACCAGCAACGTATCATTACTGGTTTCAGGTATAATTTGCCTTAACGTTTGAATGCCTCTAAAACTACCTGCAACTGAATTCGCATTTAGAATTATCGAGTCTTGAGTTATATGTAATTGGTAAGCCTCATCACCTCCAACATCAATACTATCAGATTGATTAATATAGATAACCGTTTCAATATTTGGCAGATCATTTACATTCACCTGCACATCCAAATCTGTTTTTGCTTTAATTTTTTTTGCTAAAAATTTTCCAACTTCATCAAGCCCTTCTATATTTTCAGAAGTATATATGGCTGTATGTTTATCAAGGGCAAACCCGTTATGCGTTGGTATAATTTCTAAAGGTTTGGGAATAAAATTTTCTAAAGTTAAGTCCGTTTTCGGAAAATTGATTACGCGTTTCTTTCTTTGCTCTGAACAGGCTATAAAAGTGAGTATCAAAAATAAAGCGGCTAAAGTTCTAATTGCTTTTAATTTTACCATAATTCTAATTGAAACAAATTGTATTAGTTCGTTATATAAACAAGCTAACGAAGTTATCTATTTTCTATCACAAAATCAAGTAAGTATATCTATATAAAAACCGACGAACAATTAATATTATATTTACTGCATGCTTTTAAACCCTAGTTTTTTAAAATTAAACAAAACCCCGCTGCTTTTATCGTTAGCGGTTCTACTTTTTTATTTTTCTTTTGCATACAATTTAATTCGTACAGATTATATAAAATTAGTAATGCTTTATGGTGCGTTATGGTTTTTGTTTTACAAATTAATACAACTTTTAAAAACAAATATTACGCTATTAACCGGGTTGGCATTTGGATTTAGAGCCATTTTTATTTTAGCAATCCCAAATTTATCACAAGATTTTTATCGTTTTATTTGGGACGGTAGAATGCTTTTAGAAGGCTATAATCCTTATTTATTTACTGTTGAGTCCTTTATTAGCAAAAGGGAGTTTCCTATAGCACAAGCACAAGAATTATATCATGGTATGGGAGCTTTAAATGCTAGTCATTTTACTAACTACCCACCTATTAATCAGCTCTGCTTTGTTATTGCTGGATTATTTACCGGAAAAAGCATTTTAGGTTCTGTAGTTATCATGCGCCTATTAATTATTGCTGCCGATTTTGGGACATTGTATTTTGGCAAAAAACTACTCGAAAAACTTAAAATTCCGGCTTATAATATCTTCTGGTATATTTTAAATCCGTTTATAATTATTGAATTAACGGGTAATCTTCATTTTGAAGGTGTTATGATTTTCTTTTTAGTTTGGAGTTTGTATGTGTTACATATTGGCAAATGGCAATTCGCCGCTATTATTTTGGCTTTATCAGTTTCAGTAAAATTAATTCCGCTAATATTTTTACCCTTATTGTTTCAAAAGCTTGGTTGGAAAAAAAGTATGGTATTTTACTTAATCTTAGGCTGCATAACTTTATTACTTTTTCTGCCTTTTTATGCTTCTGAATTTATAAATAACTATACTGAAACCGTAGCATTATGGTTTCAAAATTTCGAATTTAATGCTAGTATTTATTATATCGCCAGAGAAATTGGTTATTCATTTAGAGGTTATAACGAAATTGCCATTATTGGAAAAGTAACCCCCATAGTAGTTATTCTTTTTGTTTTAACAATAAGCTTTTTCAGAAAAAATAAAACCACAATTCAATTAATAACAGCAATGTTATTGGTTTTATCTTTTTATTATTTTACAACCACTACGGTACATCCGTGGTATATTGCCACTCTTTTAATTTTATCAATATTTACAAAATATAAATTTCCGCTAGTATGGAGTTTAGTTATTATACTAAGTTACTTAGCCTATATAAATGTTGACAAAGCCGATAAATCTGAAAACCTTTGGGTTATTGCTTTAGAGTATGCTATCGTTTATAGTGTATTTATTTGGGAAGTTTTTTTAAAGAAAAAAGGAGGTTTAAAAAAACCTCCTCCTGCTAAACTTTAATAAGCAACATGCTTAATCGTTTTTAAAACATAAACCTCAACATCATCTCCTAATTCAGATTCTGTTGTAACGGTATATGTTATTGAAAAGTTTTTACCATTTAAGGTTTCAGACTTTAAATCTATTTCTTCTAAAATTTCAGCGCTAATATCGCTAAACTCAATTGTTTTGGCTTCTTCACTTCCTTTAGCTATTGTAGTAAAAGAATAGGTTTCGCCATTAAATCCATTAAAAGTAGCATGAACAGCTATTTCGTCCTGGGCATTAGTAACTGTAGTAAAGCTTAATGTAAAAATGCTTACTAACACTAAAAGGTAATGTCTCATAATTAAAAGTATTTAAAGGTTTATAAAAGATTTGGGTTATTAGGAGTAAACGACCTCGAAGCAGGCTCTCGAGACATTAGTGAGGAAAACACACTAAAACTTTCGAAGCTAGCTTCGGAGCATTTAAATCTCGGTTATCGAGTAAGCTCCTAAACAATTTTTTAATAACTTTTGCGCAAAATGTTATCTTTAATTATTTAGATATACGCACTTAAAAACCAATTGGTTTTCAGACAGATAAACATTAACACGCTATTAAGATAAACTTCGATAAACGACACATTTTGTTAAGATTTTAATGCGTATATGTATCTTTTATTATTTGGAAAATGTAACATTGTTACGGGGTACTTTATGGAGGCACATGCCTCAGGCACTAATAAAATTAAAGCATTTTAAGCATGTTTAACTCTTGCTCGGTTAAATGCTTCCAACTACCACGAGGGATATCTTTTTTTGTTAAGTGGCCAATAGCCACACAGTCTAAACTTTCAATATCGTATTTTAAATAATCAAAAATAGACCGAATAATGGTGTTACCTGTGTTTTTAATTTTTAATCCTATTTCTTTTTTTGATGCGCCATCTATATAGCTAATCTCCTCAACAGCAATATATTTTCCCGCGATTTTAAATCCTTCCTGAATTTTTTTTAAGTCTTCAAGTCTTAAATTTTTATTTAATTCTATATGAAACAAGCGTGCCACACCATTTTTAGAATTGGTAAATTTATCTACAATTACATCATCATTAGTAAATAACAACAAGCCTTTTGAATTTCTCCCTAAACGTCCAATAGGTTTAATACGTGATGCTGTAGCATTAGCCACTAAATCCATAACGGTACGGCCTTTCCCTTCACTGGTTGTAGTGGCAAAACCTTTAGGTTTATTAAGCAAAACGTAAGCCTTCTTTTCGGGGTTAATTCTAGCACCATCATAACGAACTTCATCACCAATTTTTACTTTGTAACCCATTTCTGTAATCACTTTCCCGTTTACAGAAACTAAGCCTGTTGCGATATGCACATCGGCTTCACGACGCGAACAAACACCGGAATTGGCAACATACTTATTTAAACGGATCTCATTTGGATTAGATGGTTTTTTAGGTTTTGGTTCCGTTTTTTTAAAAGGTACATGACCTTTAGCATCACTCTTTTTAAAGTTCTTTTTAGAACTTCCTACTTGAGTTTTCCCTTTTCTTTGCCCTCCTTGTTGTTTACGCATTACTTTAATTTTGCTGCAAAGATATAGCTAAAATTACGATTGACGATTTAAGAATAACAAATTGTTTTTTAATTGTTAACCTTAACGGTTGTTTGGCGTGCTCTATTAACTGTTAATTGCGTTACGTCTGGCCGTGAATAATGCCCAACAGGATCAAAATTTTGACGCTCTTCTAACACACGATTGAAGTCTATAGCCTCAATAATTAAACCTTCTTTATGCAGAACAGGTTCAACAATCCACTCGCCATCAGGTCCGGCAATACAGCTTCCTCCATTAGCCAAAACATCTGGTGCGTTTTCTAATATTCTATCTAAATGAGGCGTGTTTTTTGGAAAATCGTTTTTATGCATTAAACTCGATACTGAAATAACATATGATCGAGATTCTCTAGCTATAAATCGTGTAATATCTTTTGTATTGTGGTCGCTTCCCGGCCAAACAGCAATATGTAAATTTTCACCTAAACCATATAAAGCTGTTCTAGGTAAAGGCATCCAATTTTCCCAGCAGTTCAATCCTCCAACAGTAAATTGCTTTAAAGCATGAACTTGCAAACCATTTCCATCTCCAGGCGACCATGTTAATCGCTCATCGTATGTTGGTTGTAATTTTCTATGTACGGATTGAATATCGCCTTCTTGATTAATATAAACCAACGAAGCATAAATACTATGTCCTCCACGATCTAAAGGCCTTTCAATTATGCCTAAATACACAGCCATATTATATTGTTTGGCCAATTGGCAAATGGGATCTAAATCTCCATTTTCTATTGTAATTGCATGACTAACATAATGCGCATGCAGTTCTTTATTCACGGCTTTATTCCATTCTGCGCCTCCTGTTAATGCTAACCAAAATGGGTATCCCGGAACCAACCCTTCTCCAAAAACGATAAGCTCAACCTCTTTTTTTGAAGCATCAATAATGGATTGTTCAACCTTTTTAAGTGTTTCAGATTTATTTAACCAAACCGGTGAGATTTGAGCCAATGCAACTTTAAGAATCGTTTCCATTTAAATACGTTTTAAAACAAGATCTATATCAATTAACAAAATACAAAAAACACCCGCTACTATTATAAATTTCAAAATATTATGAAGCCACAAATAATGTGTTTTGTTATTAGATCGCCAGAGTAATAGTAGAAAAACCACTAATAACATAACACATAAATAAAAATAGATATTCATGTGGCCCACTTCATAACGGTATACTAATAAATATGTTGGGATTAATGTTAAGGCTGATAATACGGTAAGCATCACTTTACTTGTTTTGACCCCATAAATAATAGGAATGGTTTTATAATTTAAAGCCAAATCGCCTTTAATATTCTCGAGATCTTTAGTAAGCTCTCGCATAGAAATTACCAAGAATAAAAATAACGCATGTACAAAAATTACGGTATCAAAATTTTTGTAATACATAAAAATGGCAAAAAAAGGTGTAATCGTTAAAATCGCAGATGTTAAATTACCAACAATTGGCAGTTTTTTAAGCTTATGTGAATAAAACCAAATACCAAAAATGTAAATTGAAAAGAATAAAACGGCTCTAAAAGACACATAACTTGCCAATATTACTGCAATAAAGTTAAGTACAAAGTAAAATGACAATTTTGTATTTTGACTCACCAATCTATCCAACATAGATTTATTAGGCCTATTAATTAAATCCTTTTCTGAGTCGTAAAAATTATTAATGATATAGCCTCCGGCTATTGTTGCTGCCGAAGCTAGAACAAGAGCCAATAAATTAAAATCTAAAACAACTTGTTTAAGAGGCTTATTGTATGCTAAAATATAAATTGATGCGAGGTATTGTGCTATTACAATTACTAATATATTATAACCTCTAACCACAGAAAACATGCTAAAAAACTTCAGCAATACATGTTTTTGTTGACGAGAAAACATAAGTGGATTTTTAGAAGTTGTACACGACTTCTAATTTGTAGTCTTTAAGGGATTGCTGTGCAACATCAATATTTTCGGTAAAACCTAAAATATAGCCTCCGCCTCCAGAGCCACATAATTTTAAATAATACTCGTTAGTTTCAATACCCTTTTTCCAAAGCTCGTGAAATTGTTGAGGAATCATTGGTTTAAAATGATTTAAAACCACTTTAGAAAGCTGCTTGGTATTTTTAAACAATGATTTAATATCGCCTTTTAAGAAATCGTCTACACAGGCATCTGTGTGCTTTATAAATTGGTCCTTAAGCATACTTCTGAAACCTTCTTGTTTCATATTCTCCATAAAAATACGTACCATAGGAGCGGTTTCACCTATTATTCCTGAATCTAATAAAAAGACAGCCCCTTTACCTTCACTTTTTTGAGAAGGAATACCTGTTGCTTCAATATTATCTTTAGAATTTATAAGAATGGGAATACTTAAGTAACTGTTTAAAGGGTCTAACCCTGATGATTTACCGTGGAAAAACGATTCCATTTCAGAGAAAATAGATTTTAATTTTAATAGTTTTTCTCTGGTTAAATTTTCTAATACCGTAATTTTGTTATCGGCATACTTATCATAAATAGCTGCCACAAGTGCACCACTACTTCCTACACCATATCCTTGAGGAATCGATGAGTCAAAATACATGCCTGCATTCACATCTGCTTGTAATTTATCAATATCAAAAGTTACTAAGGCATTATCGATATCTTGAAGGTAGCTTACAAACTGTTTTAAGCTTTCATTAGATGTTATAGCGTCTTCAGAAGGGTTTTTATCCACCTTTAAAGCGCCATTATAAAAACTATAAGGAATGGATAAGCCTTTAGAATCTTTGATGATCCCATATTCTCCGAAGAGTAATATTTTTGAGTAAAAAAGAGGTCCTTTCATAATAGCAATTAAAAATTAATATTGAAAAATTAAAAGTTATTGTTTTGATGATTTTACAATGCTCACTAATAATTTCAACATTACGGTTGAGTTAGGTTTAAATATTCTAAATTCTTTTTCATTATCAATTGTCAATCATTCATTGTCAATTGTTTTGCACCAAATCCAATTCTATCACAAATATACTCCCCTTTTTGGCAATATGCAACTAATTCATTTTTAATGAATTCGTTCACCTTTTCTGCTTCGTTTTCAGGGAAAAGCACATGCACATTGGCTCCTGCATCTAAAGTAAAACAAACCTGGGTTCCTGTTTCTTCTCTAAACGTCCAAATTTTATTAATTATTTCAAGTGTATTGGGCTTCATTAATATGAAATACGGCATGCTGGTCATCATCATAGCATGCAATGTTAAGGCTTCACTTTCAACAAGATCAATAAACGCATTTAGATTGCCTTCTTTAAATACGTTTATAAGGCTTGAAAGGTTTTTATGTGCTTGTTTAAATCGTTCTTGCGCAAAGGGATGGTTATGCATTAATCCATGGCCAACGGTACTGCTCACTTGCTTTTCACCTTTGTCTACTAATAAAATAGTGTCATGATAGTTCTTGAAATTATCATGTACTTCAAAAGGATATTCTACGCCAAATAAATTAGAACTTCCATCTATCTTATCATGGTGCCCCCAAACCACTAGATCGCCTTCTAAACTTCTACAGGCACTCCCTGACCCTAATCGAGCTAAAAATGATGCTTTTTGAATGAAATAGTTCTTATTTACAGCCCTTTCAACTGTACTCAGGCGGGCATCAGATTCAATTAAGGCTTTTTCAATACTCATGAAACATAAAGCCAAAGCACTCATTCCTGAAGCTGAAGAAGCTATACCCGAACTATGTGGAAAAGTATTAGTTGTTTCAATTTTAAAATGGTAATCCTTTAAAAAAGGTAAATACATTTCTATACGCTTAAAAAACGTTTCAATCTTGGGCTTAAAATCGTCTTGCTGTTTACCATCTAAAAACACATCAAAAGCATACGATTCTTGATTGTCTTTTTTAGAAAAGCTTAATGTTGTTACTGTTTTACAATTACTTAACGTAAAACTGATTGATGGGTTTTCTGGAATTTGGTTTTCCCTTTTACCCCAATATTTTACCAATGCAATATTGCTTGGCGCCGACCAGGTAAAGCTTCCGTTTTCTAATGCTTTTGCATAAGGCTTTGATATAAAATCTTGTTCAGTCATTCTTTATTTTTCTGCCGACAAAGATAACAACTTTAGCATTGTATTATAGTTTCTAGCTGTAGCAGTAGTTTTGAGTTTTCTTTCGAAAAAATTCATATTGAATTTTGCTTTACCATAGCCTTTTGCACAGTAAAAATAAATACAGTCATTAATAATATAATACTCTTCATCTTCATATACTTTTTCAGAAGCCATTTTTACCAGTACGGGATCTGGAATTGTATGTAACATGGTAAAATAGCTCTTTTCTTTTTTCTCTTCAGGAAATGGGGAGTCATTAAAAATACGCATTAAATCGACATTTGTTCTTACTAAAACAGAGACCTCAAAGCCAAACCTGGCTAAAATTGACTCCTTAATTTTAGTTTCTAAATCTTGAATATCGGATTCTGAAGATTTAAACACCACATTACCACTTTGTATGTAGGTTTTTACATGTTCTAATCCAGATTTAGTAAGTAATTCACGTAAATCTGCCATGGGTAGTTTTTTATGTCCACCAACATTTATTCCTTTAAGTAAAGCGATATATGTATTCATTTATTTCGAAATGGATTGTGCAGCAATATAGGCTCCTGTCCATGCATTTTGAAAATTAAAACCTCCGGTTACCGCATCTATATTTAATACCTCTCCGGCAAAATACAAGTTTTTATACAATTTGCTTTCAAAAGTTTTAAAATTTATTTCTTTTAAATTTATGCCTCCTGCTGTTACAAATTCTTCTTTAAATGTACTTTTACCATCAATCTTAAAAACCGCTTTTGTTAATTGCATTGTCAAAGCATCTAGTTGCTGTTTATTGATATCTGCCCAGGTTGTGGTTTCTGAAATATTGGAAGCTAAAACGAGTTGCTGCCAAAGTCGTTTAGGCAAATTGAATTGTGAAAATTTTAAAACGGTTTTCTTTTTAAGCTCTTGTTTTAATGCTTTCAGTTTATCTAAACAAGCTTCATAGGATTGTTTGATAAAATTAACCTCTATTAAAAATTTATAATTGCATTTTGCTAATTCAATTGCTCCAAAAGCAGATAGCTTTAAAATCGCTGGAGCGCTCATCCCTTCGTGTGTAATTAATAAAGGACCTTCCGATTCAAGATCAGAATCTATAACCTTGATTGCAACATCTTTAGCAACAACACCAGGAATATTTTTTATGCGTTTATCTTTTATATTAAATGTGAATAATGACGGAACCGGTTGCGAAATTGTATGATTTAAATCTTCCAGTAGTTTCCATATTTTTGGGTTACTTCCTGTTGCAATTAATAATTTGTTACAATTATAATCTTCATTTTTGGTTGTTACTTTAAAACCCTTTGATTCGGCTAGAGGAGATATATTGACTACATTTTGGCTATAATGAATATCTATATGATGCTTTTCAACTTCATTTAAAAAACAATCGATAATGGTTTGTGAAGAATTAGATACAGGAAACATACGCCCATCATCTTCAATTTTTAATACTACACCACGTTTTTCAAACCATTCAATTGTATCACCTGTCATAAATTGATGAAAAGGGCCTAACAGTTCTTTTTCTCCTCTTGGGTAGTGCTGCACTAATTCAGCAGGGATAAACGCTGCATGTGTTACATTGCATCGTCCTCCACCTGAAACTTTCACTTTTTGCAAGCCTGCTTTCCCGCGCTCCAAAATAGCAACGCTTAGCTCAGGGTTAAATTCTGCAATATTAATGGCCGCAAAAAAACCTGCTGCGCCACCTCCAACAATAATAACGTCGTATTGTGTCATATTAAAAATTACTGCGTAAATTTAGCATTATAAAAGCGTACAACCTAAATGAATAAATTCCTTTTCTCTATTTTATTACTGACTTCTGCTTGCGATACTGGATCTTTAAAATTAGTGGCCGACTTACCCAAATCTTTAAATGAAGTTTCGGGAACTGAAACTATAGTTAATTCTGATTTAATCTGGATGTTAAATGATAGCGGAAATGCGCCTAAAATTTATGGACTAGACCATAAGGGTAGTATCAAAAAAGATATAAAAATAAAAGCTAAAAACCATGACTGGGAAGATTTAGCAAGTGATAAGGAAGGCAACTTATACATAGGTGATTTTGGCAACAATTTAAGTGATCGTAAAAACTTAGTAATCTTAAAAGTTAAAGCTGTAGATTTAAAAAAGGGGACTAAAGTAACTATTGAGCGTATTGCGTTTCGCTATCCGAATCAGAAAAAAATCCCATCGAAAAAGAAGAATCGTTATTTTGATTGTGAAGCTTTTTTCTATTTTAACGACAGCCTCTATTTATTTACCAAAAGCCGTGTAAAAGACAATTTTGGCAAAACAGATTTATATAAAATCCCTGCTATTAAAGGACAGCACGACGCTCAATTTATTAGTACTTTTAAAACCGGAAAAGACATGGGAAACTGGATTACTGCTGCTGATATATCCAGCGATGGCAAAAAAATAGTATTGCTATCTCCTAATGCTGTATGGATATTTACAGCTTATATTAAAGACGATTTCTTTAGCGGGCGCCATAAAAAATATCCTTTTGAATTGGATTCGCAAAAAGAGGGCGTATGTTTTAAAAATGATTCAACACTTTACATCACTGATGAAAAAGCCCATGGTTCGGGCGGAAACTTATATGAATTCAATTTAAACTAGGGCCTCTTAACACTAAACGAAAACCATGTGTTTTTTGATGATTCTTTCGGATTTCGAGGCGATTTTGGGTAAACATAACGAGCTATGTGTCCAAAAATGGACGCTGAAAATACGGAAGAAGGGCGAAAAAGCCACTTTTAGGCTTAATGTTAACAGGTTCTAGTTATTAAGTGCAACAACCTTGAAGTAAGCTATCGAGGCATTTGTAAGGAAAACACACTAAAAATTTTGAAAAGACTCTGGAGCCTTTAAATCTCAATTATCAAGAAAAATCAGATGTTTTTTTTGTGTTATGCTGGGTATACTTCCCAACAATAACAGCCGTAATAATAACTAAATAAAACTGCCCAGCTAAGCCCGTAATTATTGACGCTTTTTGTGCAATAGGTGTTACCGGAGTAATATCACCATAACCAATGGTCATTAATGTAATGTACGAATAGTACATAATAGAGTCTAATCCTTTTGATGTCTCATCGGCATATACAGCAATGCCTTTAAATGAATTTGGATCCAGCAATTCGATAGTTGTAAAAAGGAAAAAGGCTAAAAATCCTAATGAAATATACCCGCACATCAATCCAATAATTACAATATTATCAACTTTTTCGGCTTTCCATATTTGCAAAATTATTTGATGTGTTACTATTATATAAAAGATAAAATAAACAGACAATCTAATTAAAAAATTCTCCTGAAACTCTGAGCCTCTTTGAACCATATCGCTTCCAAATACAAAAAGTGAAATGGCAAACAAAACAATGAGAAACCACATAAGCCTTTTCTTTTTGGAGATTAAAAAAATACCCGCTATAGTATTAACAAGAAACAAAACAGGTGTTAGTATTGTTTCGAAAAACTCGCCAGGGAATAAAAGAGATCCAAATAAAATAGTGAGCTGAGTCACGAAAAAAATTTCAAAACGATGATTGTACAGGTCTTTAATCATTAATCCTCCAATAATGTTTCATTAAACTCATAATTTTTATAGTTCACTTTAAACAAGGCACTATACAATGATGGTATAAACAATAACGTAATTATAGTTCCAAATAATAATCCTACCATAATACCAATAGCCATGCCTTCCCACATTTCTCCTCCAGAAATATATAATGGTATTAATCCTAAGACTGTAGTAAACGTAGCGAGAAGTATCGGTCTAAAACGTTGCAAACACGCTGCAATAACAGCATCTTGCTCTGTTCTGCCAAGATCTCGTTCTTCTATCTCCATGCGATCAATAAGCACTATGGCATTATTAATTACAATTCCGGCTAAAGAGATGACACCTAAGAACGGCATAAAGCCAAAGGCTTCTCTAAAAATGAGCAGTCCAATGACCACTCCAATAATTCCTAAGGGTATGGTTAATACAACCATAGTCATTTTTCTAAAGGAGTTAAACTGAATTATTAAAAGCAATACAATAATAAATCCAGAAATAGGCAAATACCCAATCACCGACCCCATACTTTCGGCAGATTGCTTTGCATCACCACCAAATTCATAACGGTAATCTTGAGGCCAATTTTGTTTTTGCTCATCCAACCAGGGGGTTATTTCCTGTGTTATGGCTGATGCATTACCATCTGCTCTTAATTCACTTGTAATATTTACAGTTCTTCGCAAATCAAAACGCTTAATTTTAGAATATTGCCATTGTGGAACTATAGACGCTACTTGTAATAATGGCACACTAGCTCCGGTATTCTGTGAGTATATGTTTAAAGTTTCCAATGAGGCCAAGGATTGTTGTTGATTATCATCGCTTCGCATTATAATAGGGATTGATTTATCGTCTTCGCGATATTCACCTGTTTGAAAACCATCTAAAACGGTTCTTAAGGACGTTGCGATATCTTCACTGCTAATGCCTGCAGTTTGTGCTCTGTTCTGGTCTATCTCAATTAAGAATTTTTTACTTTTTGGCCCCCAGTCATCCTTAACATTTTTGGTACCTGAAAGACTTGATAATTTTAGTTTTACTACCTCAGCTATTCGAGATAGTTCGTCTGGACTTTGGCCTGAAATTTTAATTTCTATAGGTGTTCCTCCGCCACCAGCTCCCAGGGCTCCAACTTTAATATCAGCATTTGGAAAATTATTAAACGTAAACTTATCCAGTTTAGAAACCATCTTATTATTTTCGCTAAACGCCGATGTATTAACCAAAATATGGGCATAATTAGAGTTGGCTTCATCTGGCGAATACCCCAAATCGTAAGACTCTGGCCCTTCACCAATATAGGATGACCAATCAGACACTCCAGCGGTTCTATTGCTATTTACCTGTAGTGAATCTGCCATAAATTGTTCAATACGCTTTACAACTTCGGTAGTCCGTTCAATTTTATTGCCTTCCGGGAGATTAATATCAATAGTAATCATATTACGATCGCTATCAGGAAAGAAAATAAATGGAATTTTAGTAAATCCATACAAAGACGCAAAGAAAATAAGAAAAATCCCTAGTATCACTTTCCACTTGTTTGTCAACGCTATTAAGATAAGATCTTTGTAATAGACCTTAAGTTTATTAATAATCTTATCTATAAAACTTGGTTGCTTCTCTCCTTTAGGTGCGACTTTTAAAAACAGATAACAGAATAGAGTAATTACTGTTAACGCAATAATCCAGGATGATAATAATGCTATAGTTATCACAACAAAAATAGGGCCTACAATATCTCCCATTGTGGTAGGAGACAAATAAAATGCCAAAAAGGCCGCAGATGTTGTGAGGGTTGAAATAAGTAATGGCATCCACAATTCGGAAAAGGCATCAATGGCTGCTTGTTTTCTTTCTATACCTTGCTCCATTTTAACCATAATGGTTTCTGCTACCACAATAGCATTATCAACCAACATCCCCAAAGCCATAATTAAAGCTGCTAGAGTAACTTGATTTAAACCCATATCTATAACACCCATAATCATAAGTGTCATTATGGTTACAATAGGTATTAAACTTGCAATAACAAAGCCTGTTCTAAAGCCCAGAAAAATTAACATCACTAATAACACAATGCCTATAGATTGCATCAGGTTTACAATAAAATCACTAACCTTAACATCTATATAGGTATCTAAAGACGATACTCTGGTAAGTTCTAAGCCTATTGGTAATTTTTTCTGCCATGCGTTAACTACTTTATTAACTTCTTCTCCCAGAGTAATAACATTGGCATTCTCCTTTAAATTAACATGTAATGAAATCGCATCTTTTCCATTAATTCGTACCTTTTGAGTTGGTGGATCTATATAGGCTTTTCTAATGCTTGTAATATCTCCTAATTTAACCAACTGCGAGCCATTGCTATTCCCTACAGATATGAGCATATTCCTAATGTCGTCAACCGAATTAAAATTACCTGTAGGCTCTAATATAATACGTTCATCTCCCAGATTAATTTGACCTCCAGAGTTTAATATGTTTGTAGAAGCAATAGATTGCTGTAGTTTAGAAGCTGAAAGCCCGTATTCTTTTAATCTGGTATTATCAAACTCAACAAAAACACGTTCTTCCTGTGCGCCTCCCATTTCAACTTTTGCTGCATCCGGGATTTTTATAAGGGCATCTTTAATATCATCTGCATAGGTTTTCATTTCGGCATAGGAAAATCCATCTGAAGTTAACCCAACTACAATACCATAAACATCACCTACACCATCATCATTTAAAGATGGGTTTACACCTTGAGGCAATCCTTGCAGCGCATTTAATTTTCTGCGAAGTCTGTCCCATACTTCCTGCATTTTTCCTGACGCTACTTCATCCTTTAAGGTTACGGTTACAACCGAAAGCCCTGTTCTTGATGTACTGGACACTTCCTTTAACTCAGGCAATTCCTGGGCTACTTTTTCTATTTTATCGGTTACTAATTGCTCAACACGCTCGGGTCCTGCTCCCGGAAATTGTGATACAACTGAAGCTACTCTTACCGTATATGGCGGGCATACTGTCTCTAGACAAACCCGAATACATGGCTAAGCCCATAAGTATTATGGTACCCAGAACCATGAAGGTAATTCTGTTTTTATCAATTGAAAATTGTGCTAAATTCATTGGTTAGTTCTTTTGAATTACTGTAGTCTTACCTCCTGTCCATCCAGCAAGGTTTGTAAACCTGCTGTAGCTATTTTTTGTCCTGCTTTTAGTCCCGACTTTATTTCAAATCCTTCAGCTGTTAAATTACCTATAGTAATTTTATGTTTTTTTACTTTAGTAGTCTCACCTGACTCTTCAACAAGAAACACAAAACGCCCATTACTATCCTCTCCAATGGCATTGGCCGGTACCACTAAAACAGTCTCATTAGTTTTGTTATCACTAAAATCGAAGGTAATATTGGCAGCCATCCCACTTTTAATATCGTCGCTAGGGTTTTCGATAGTAACACGTACCGGATATGTTGATGTATTTGCATCTACTGCTGGTGCTATTTGAGTAACTTTGGCTTTAAAACTTTTATCAGGTAGTGATGAAAAGTCTACATCTACAGACATATTTTGCTTTACACCATTAATAACACTTTCCGGTATTCCTAATGTAATTTCCATATCTTTCCCTGCATTAAGTGTAGCTACAGCTTGACCTATACTTATGTTTTCATCTATCTCGGATGTTACCGCTGCAATAACGCCATCTTCAGGGGCATATAAATAGCCATATCGTATTTGCTCCTGTTGAATATCTACACCACGCTTGGCAGATTTATAACTTTCCTGGGCAGTTTTATAAGCATTTTTTGCAGATTCGTAATCACTTAATGAAGTGCTTCCTTTTTCATATAGAGAACGAACACGGTTTAAACTCAGTTTAGCGGTATTCATTTGAGAAGCTGCACTGTTTAGCTGTGTTACCGCTTGCTCATAAGTTAATCGGGATTGTACATTATCAAGTTTTGCAAGTAACTGTCCTTTTTTTACCTGCTGTCCTAATTTAATATCAAAACGCGTTATAATTCCGGAATTCCTAAAACTTAAACCTATAATTTTATCGGTTCGTGCTGTTCCGCTAAAGGTTCTTACTTTTCCTCCACCTAAATAATTTACTTCCTGATACTTAACCGGGCGAACAAACTTTTCTATAGTCTTTTTCTCTTCTGCGCAAGAAAACATCACTAAAAAGGTAATAAGGCAAAGGTTGATTATACTTCTCATTTGTTTACATTTTATTGTTTTTACATGTAGTAAGGTGTAATTCGCCATTAAATACCCCGATTAATATCAAGATTTATTATGGTTTATTTTACAACTATGTTTTAATTTCTATGATTTAAAAATTCCATAAAGCGTTCATTAAACTTGTCATTATCTGTTTCGCTGTTTAACAGAAAATAATACCCTAAATAACGCTCTAACTGTAAGGCATTGATCATATAATTATACACTGCACTTACACGTGCTATTTGTGCATTTAAATAATTATTTTGTGCATCTATTAACTGAACAATATTGACTGCACCATTTGAATAAGACGCTTGAGTTAATTCAAGTGCTTCATTTGCTGTATCTTCAGAAACCTTAGACAATTCTATATTAGAGATTTGATTTATCACATCTAAAACGCCACTTCTGATATTTGCCGCTAAATTTAATTCGGTATTCTCTTTATTAATGGCTAGCTGGTCTTTTTGAATTATTGCCGTTTGCCTGTTTATATTCGTCTGATTACTATTAAGTATTGGAATAGATACATTTAATCCTAAATTATAATTGCTGTCTAAAAACGAAGCCCCAGGTGGTGCAGTACTCCCAACACCGCTTCTATCAAAAACTCTATTGTATTGCCCTTGTAAAGCAATTGTTGGTAAAAAACGTCCTGAACCATTTAATTTGATATTGCGGTTTGTTGCCTCTAAATTATAGTTTAACGCTTTTAATTCCGGTGCATTGGTTTTAGATTCTTCTATGAGAAACTCTATAAAGGGTTCTCTTAATGTAGGATCATCTAAAATGTCTATAAAATTATCATAGTTATAATGTTTTAATAGCTCGCTGGTTAAATCAACATCTTCGATACTAATTTCTGTATTTACCGGATTATTAAGTAATTGGTTTAGAAAAACAAGGCTTTGTTCAAATTGATTAATGGCTTCTACCAAAGTTTGCGTATTTTGTGCCATCTGACTTCGGAAACGAAGCAAATCTGATTTACCAGCTTCACCAGCCTTAAAGTTTTGGTCGGCGATTTGCAAATTGCGCTTGGTAAGCCCCAAGTTTCTGGCTTGAATTTGCAAGTTGGCTTTAAGTATTAACACATTAAAATACGCATTTGAAGCATTAAAAATAGTATTCAACGCTTCGGCATTAAAGTTCTCCTGCTGCGCTTTTTGTAAGCTTTTTTGAATGGCTATATTAGCATTAGCTGCTTCAGAATACACCGTTTGTTGTAAGGTTATATTGCCTGCTGTTTGAAATTCCGGATTTTGCCCGTTACTAATTTCAGCTAAATTAGGGTCGGTGTATGTTCCATTGGCAGCTGCTGTTACACTTGGCAAATAGTTACTCTTTGCTAATTTTACATCTTGCTCGCTTAATGCAACATCTTTTTGAACAGACTGTAAGGATAAATTCTTATTAAGTACTGTACTAATGACGTCCACTAAATTGTATTGCTTTTCTGAAATTGCATTTTTAAAATCTCCAACAAAGTCAGTATCATTAATTAAACTGTATTTTATAGGAACACCAACCAATTCGGCAGTATTAAAATTTAAAGTTAAACGACTGCTATAATCAATAAACACTGGCATTTCAGATAACAGTTCACCATTTATGTAACCTTCTACCGTTAGGGATACTCGACGCATAAACTGATCAAAATTATCTTCAGGCTGATTGGTAGCCATAATACCTAACTTCACTTGCTTTATACTGTTATTAGTAAAAGAAGGCAAGCCTTTAGCAATAAAGGTTTGTGCTAATAACTGAACGTCACTTTCCTTTAAAAAAAAACCACTGGCTAAGTATACAGCATCAATATCATTAAGATTTGATGTAATGTCTGATATGGCTTTAAAAGGAATGAGTTTATAATCGGCATCTATAGACTCAAATTCTTTATCGAAGGTTTCTTTTAACGGAAGTATTTCTGCAATATGATCTTCAACAACAATACCCAGTTTTTTATAATTGGTAAGTGTTTTAAATTTGATGAAGTCTTCTTGGTAAGATTCAGATTCCACTAAATAGGTAAAATTATTTATCCCCGATGTGGCTTTAGTAAAATCAATGGTGCTAAAATCTCTATTGATAGCTCCAAACAAAATAGTAGGCTTTTTATATTCGGTTTGCTTGCTTACTATTTCATTGTTTATAATTCCAAATGCCAGAATGATATCGGTATCATCATTAACAAGTTTGTTATAATCCTCTTTTGCTTTTTTAAGGTTATAGCCATTTACCAAAATGCGCTTTTCAGAAAAATTGATTGTTGCATCTTCTCCGACTACCGTTTTAATCTGATTTTGCAATTGCAATAGTAATGGGTCTATTTGCGCGGTTCTATTATCTAAAAGAATTCCAATATTGTAGTCACGCTTTTGAGCAAAAGCCAATGATACAGAGAGCATCATTAGGATGGTTAATAGTTTTTTCATTGATGACACAGTTAGTTAGTGTCAATTTACAAAAAAAAACATCAACCTTAATTCATAAAACATCAGGCACTCTACATTTTGTTTTAAAGACACGCACTTAAAGATCAATTTTTAAAACCCAAAGCCAATTTTAAACGCTATTCTTAAGCCATCATCACTATTAAATGCCGAAATATTAGCAGTAAATAGATCTGCTGCATTGGCAAAAACACCACCTCCAAATGAGGTGTTCCAAGTATTATCATGTTGCATCGGGTTTAACAATAAACTATCATCAACCCAAACACGGCCATAATCGAAACCTCCATAAAACCCTATATTTAGTGGCATTAATCCTGTTTTGATTTTACGAAGATTCAACCGTAGATCTGTACTTTGAACAAAGGCACTTTTACCTGTAAAACGCTCATTTCTATAACCTCTCAGTCCATTATTTGCGCCTATATTTGCACCTTGATAAAACTCAAAATCATCTCCTAAATTAAAATGGCCTTTAAATTTTGTTGCTAAAACCAGTTGACCACCAGGTTCCAGTCTATAATCGAAACTCAATTCTGGGATAACATATCCAAACCCTTTAGATTCGCTAACATTATTCTTATAACCAGTTTCAATTGCAAATAACATCCCTAAGGTTGGAAAGGCTTTATTATCAGAATTTGCAAATTGATATTTTGCATGAATCCCATAAAAATCATCATTAACATCCACATTATCTCCAATAAATTCATCATTAATAAATCGTCCTTCGGTTTCTTCAACTTCAATGGATTCGTAGATCGCTCCAAGTTTAAAACTTGCTCCTAAGCGACCTCTCCATATTAAAGAAGGGGAAAATTTTAAGGTTCTTAATTTTACACGATTATAGTCTAAATCTACATCAAGGCCATCATTCTCACCAGCCTCCGGATTTGGCGTTGCGTTACCATAACCAAAAAAGTTTACAGCATAATTGGGGCTGGTAAACTTAGCATCTATACCTAGATTCATGTTTCCAACTACATTTGCAAATTCTCCGTTGTATCCCAAATCAAAACCTTGCGTAGCAAAATAATACGCTGCAGACATTGTATGCTGGGATGTAAATGGATTACGCTCAAAGCCATAATGAGTTAGTGTATTTGTAAACCCAATTTTAAAACCATCATCTGGATTAGATCCAATAGTTGGCACAAATTGGTTACTATTATTTTTTAATTTCTTATAATCGTATACATTGATTTCATAATCATCCGTTAGCTTTCTACTTCCTTTATTGGTCTTAAACTCACTTTTTTTAGATTTATAATCATATAGCTTTACACGTTTCCCATTCTGAATATCATAAACATCTTTATTTTGACCACCAATTAAGCGAAGTTTAATCAATTGATCACCAGCTCCAGATACTTTAAACATATCATCATCATCTAAACCATAAATCCATATTTCTTTGGTGTCATGGCAGGTATAAATACGCTCATGAAAAACATCTGCTTTGTTTCCTTTTTTAATACGATATGCCGTTACTTTGGTATCTCCTTCAGGCATACGCTCTACTTCAAACCAATCGTCTTTATCTGTTCCTTTTATGATTGCAAATTGATTGATATGCTTATAATATTGGTCTGATATTTTTTGAAGATTTCGACGGCGTCCCTGTAATTTGCGTTTAATATCTTGAATGGTTTCTTGATTTACTTCTGCAGGGAAATAAGTAAATGCTTCATCAATAACTTCATCTGTTAAATTTTCAACAATATGGTTTACCTGTGTATTCCAAACAGTTCTATCTGCCTGATTAATTAAAGCCATATCTAATGGATAAGGTTCTAAATTAAACCACTTAGGGCTTTTTAAATCTTCATCATAGCTTTTCATTAAGCGGAGTGAAGGTAAAACTGTTGTTGCAAAACCCAGCAAAGCACCATCTGCCATAATTGAGAATGCCTGATCGCGATCTCGTGGTACAGGGCGATACACGGTTTTTTTATTTTCCTTAAATTTTGCCCAGCGCCATTGATCTTCATGGCGATCCCAGTCTCCAATAAGCATGTCAAACAAGCGTGCTCTAATGTAGGCTGCTTCATCTAAAACAATATCTTCATCTTTGTGTAATTCTTTAAGCAAATCGTCTGTACTTATTAACTTATTGGAGTAACCAAAACCAGCCTTGTCTCCATGACCATCAGATGCACGTTCTTCAATCATATATAACGCATCGCCAAACTCCGCATTAAATTTGCCTAATGCCTTTTGTTTAGGAATATAATACAGTACTGGATTGGTATGATAAACACCCACGGCCTTTGATAATGTCGCTATTGTAAAAGGGGCATAAGGATGAGATCCTGTAAAAACATCTAACAATAATTTTTCGGTAAATGTATCATCAAACTGCCCTTCAATATATTGCTCTTTAAAAGCTACGGCTTGCAAGTACTGAAGTGCATTTTTACGGAGTGCACGCATAACATATTCTCTACCTTGACCATCTCGTAAACGAACCGATTTAGATTGGTGTCCTCCTCCCTTTCTTACTGGAGTTAGCCCTCCAAACAGCGTATCAAGATTAACAGTAGGAGCGCTTATTTTTTTACTAAACGCTTCGCGATAGCGTTTCCCCCAAAGGGCCTTATAAAGGCCACCTTTAGTCGTTTCCTTTTCTGAATAAATTGAAGCTGTTTTTTGCTTAACCCCAGTATCGTCGTATGCAATACTTGGTATCGCTTTTTCTGAGGCTATAACCTCTGTTTGGAATACCACATTATTCCCTTCTGCAGCATAGAAACGAACATACGACGAGCCATCTTTAAACACATCCAATCTAGCATAACCAGGTGTACCGTAAGAGAATTTTCCATTTCCTACATTTCGTGTCGACATGGATTTAGATCCTGACCCACTAACAATTTGTGGCAAATTATCCTGAACTATATATTGTAAATTATGATCGTGACCAGATACAAAAATGATTTTATCGTTTTCTTGAGATAAGGTTATAATACGTTTTCTAAACTCATTATATATACTATTTTGAATATCTACCGTGGTTACTCCTCCTGTTTTACGAAGTATATTTTTTAATGTTCCTAAAACCGGAAGCGGTTTCATATGGCTGCCAAAGGAATATTGACCACCATGAGAACCATTGGTAAACATAGGATGATGTAAAGCTATAAGGGTTGTTTTTCCTCTAGCTTTTTTTATTAAGCTTTCAAACTCTTCAAAAAACTTAGCTCGTGTTTTAATCTCACAATCATCATTTATGGTCGGGTGTTTATTCCAATCGGTTAAATACCATTCAGAATCAATAACTATCATAACAATTTCATCAGACACATTTACTTTTTCAATAGGGCATCCGTTTTCAGGTAAAAAGGTATCCTTTCCCAGCTTATTTTCAATAAATTTCTCTTGGCGTTTAAGCCCTTTTAATCCATTGCTATACCAATCGTGATTTCCTGGAATAAAAATAGTTTCTCCTTTAAAATCCTTAACGGCATTCGTTTGAACCTCTAATTGATGCTTTGCAAAATCATAGCCCTCATCGCCTTTATTTGGCAACCCTTCCGGATAAATGTTATCTCCTAAAAAAATAGCTGTACTGTTTTTTGAAGCTTTTGCTAATTCTAATTGAAATGCATGTAATGCCTCAGAAGACGAACCTATAGGCGAATTTCCTGCATCTCCAATTAAGTAAAAAGAATGTGCTATCGCTTTATTAGGAAAAACAGAATTGGTATTTTGATTTTTATATTGTGGCAGATAAGTTGCACAGGCATTAATCATTAAAGATAAAGCGAATACAATTAAAATATAGATTTTAGCCTTCATTCTGGTTGGTTTATGCTTTTTAAAGATAATCATTACTATTTAATCCTCTAACACAAGTGTATCAAAAATCACTTGGCTTGCAATGGTTTTATGCACAGGACAACGTGATGCAATTTCTTTTAAACGCTGTTTTTGTGAAGCATCTAAATTACCAACAAATTTTAACTTTTTACTAATGTGATCTAAATATCCTGAGGCTTCAACATCCAACTCGAGTTCATCGCTATGTTTTTTAGAATGTGATACATACACAAAAACCTCTTGAAGGTCCCATTTTTTACGCTGAGCATACATTTTTAAAGTCATTGCTGTGCATGCTACTAATCCCGCGTTAAGGTATTCATAAGGTGACGGTCCAAAATCATCCCCACCAACCGATGTGGGTTCATCAGCAACCATACTATGTGTTTTAGTTTGAATAGAGGTGGTAAAATTATCTTCAACTAGATTTAAATGTCCTACAAGTTGCTCGCCTTGTGTTTCCAACATCGTATTTTCTTCAGGTTCAAAATAACGTTGTACCCAAGTACCAATTACATTGCCAGCATAATTACTGTCTTTAGAGTTTGTGAGTAAATGATCAGCATTATCGAGTGTCACAAAACTTTTAGGATGATGCGCGTTATGATACAATTGTTCTGCATTATTAATACCAACTATAGTATCTGTTGGAGAATGCATTATTAACATCGGTTTTCGTAAGTTTTTAACAATTTTCGGCAAGTCTGTTTTTCCAAAATCATCAACAAAATCTTTATTTATTCTAAATGGCCGGCCACCGATATTAACCTCAACTTCTCCTTTTTGCTCAACCTCGTTAATACCATGAGAAAATAAATGTGTTACATGACTTACAGTAGCAGGTGCGCCAATTGTAGCAACGGCTTTAATATTTTCTAGTTTAGAAGCCGCTGTAATTACTGCAGCGCCTCCAAGGGAATGCCCTACTAATAGTTCTGGGGCTTTATAATGAGATTTCATATAGTTACTTACAGCAATAAGATCGTCTACATTTGCTGAAAAATGGCTCTCAGCAAATTCGCCTTCACTTCTTCCTAAACCGGTAAAATCAAAACGAACCACTCCAAAACCATAATGAGTTAAAGCACGGCTAATATTTTTCACTGCGCTTAATGAACTTGTACATGTAAAACAATGGGCAAAAATCACATATCGATTAGGTTTTTGGTTTGCCGGAAGCTCAAGATATGCTTGTAGTTGTAAGTCTTTATTATTTTTAATACTTAATTTGGTGCTTTTCATTTCTTAAATTATAGTCTTTATATGTTCAACTTTTTTGCTATCAACATAATTGGAAAACTTATCTAGCAAAAGCTGTAATTTCGGGTTAATAAATGTTTTACAAAATGGTTTGTCAGGATTTTTTTGGTAATAATTTTGAATAGCTTCTCGTGAGGCTTTAAATTCTACAAAAGGACATACTTTAGTTATAATTTTTCCATTAAAATCCTTTTGAAAATTATCGATTACAGCTTTTGCAGCTTTATCTTGCGTTTTTGAAAATGTATATACGGCAGAACGGTATTTATTTCGCATTGAATGATTGCTATTGCTTTTATGCGTATGCAAATGAATCTCTATTAATGTTTTCAATGTAATTTCTTCGGTATTAAAATGTACTATAACAGCTTCTGAAAACTTGTGATTCCCACCAACTGAAGACACATAACCTTGCTCTACTTTTTCAACGCCTTTTAAGGATTGAAAAACGGCTTCTGTACACCAATGGCACCCCCCTCCTAATGCTATTTTAATTTCTCCAGCCATTTTAGCAAATCTCTATCTGATGGATTTCTTAGTTTTTTATTCTTAATGGTTATCGTAGGGAAATTGAGCTTTCTGTTTTTATAAAGACCACGTAATTCTTCTGCATAGCCTGCATTTATTTCTACATCTAAAAATGTGTAATTTAAATTCCGTGTTTCAAAAAAGGCCTTGTAGTGTTTTGTTTTATGGCAGCGTTCAGCTCCATATAGTTTTATAGCAGGAACACGGTTCATCTTAAAGTGCTTTTAAAAACTCAATAGCGGCGTCCGGATTTAGGTGAAAATCACTAAATACCACATTGTCATGCTTATCTATAAATAAAAACCATGGTGTCCCTCCTGTTTTATAGTTAAACATAATGTTAGACCCTGACCTTCCATAATCTCCAGGATCATGCCCAAAGGGTATTTTTAAATCATACTGTTTTGGGTGTCTACCATTTTTTCATAAGTATTAGAATCATGTCCTTCAAAAACAGTCTGCACTGCTAAAAAAACAACTTTGTCATTATCTTTTAAAGCCTCTACCATTGTCTTTAAATCTGGTAGTCCTTTACTATGGCATCCCGGACACCAACTTTGAAAACAATACACAACTTTAAACTTACTTTTAAAATCTGAAAGCTTAATGGCTTTTGTTTTATTCCCTTTAGCATCAATCCATTGACTGACTTCAAATTCTGGGGCTTTAAAAACTTGACGCTGTTCAATTTTATTTGACATGATAATTGTCCTTTCTTTTTTTGTCTCTTCAAGTAATTTTTCGTTGAAGAATCACTCGAAGAGACACTATTATTTAGTTATTTTAACTTATCGGCATGCAGCTTTCTAAGTTTTGCCAATTTAGGTGTAATTACAACGCTACAATAACCTTGTTCTTTATTATTCCTGTAATAGTTTTGATGGTAAGCTTCGGCTTCATAAAAAACATCTAAAGGCGAAATCTCTGTTACTATAGGGTTTTCATAATAAGACCTTATTTCCTGTGAAACAACTTCAGCAATTTTCTTTTGTTCTTTATTATGGTAATAAATGACTGAGCGATATTGTGTCCCCCGGTCTGCCCCTTGCCTGTTTAGGGTTGTTGGATCATGGGTGGTCATAAATATCACTAAAACATCTTCATAAGAAATCACACGGGCATCAAAAGTGACCTGTATTACTTCGGCATGCCCTGTTAATCCGGAACAAATCTCTCTATATGTTGGGTGTCCCGGAACATGACCTCCGGAATACCCTGACACTATCTTTTTTACACCTACAACCTCCTGAAATACGGCTTCGGTACACCAAAAACAACCACCACCAAAAGTGGCTACTTCCAATTTTTTAGTTGTCATGTTTAGCCTCCTCCTTTTGTAATATCATAGATTCTGAATTGATACAATAGCGCAATCCACTGGGCTCAGGACCATCCGGAAACACATGCCCTAAATGCCCGTCGCAAGTATTACACATCACCTCAACGCGTATCATACCAAAAGCCGTATCTCTTTCGTATTTAATAGCGTTTTCTTTAATAGGCTGCGTAAAACTTGGCCACCCTGTACCCGAGCTAAATTTAATAGTAGAATCAAATAGCGGTGTATTACAACACACACAATTGTACTTGCCTTCATCATATATGCTGCAAAGTGCCCCACTATGTGGCCGTTCAGTACCTTTATGTCTTGTAATTCTAAATTGCTCCGGAGTTAATTGAGCTTTCCATTCTGCTTCTGTTTTTTCAACACGCCTATCTGGAATTGGGTTTCCTTTTACAGAAAAGTTGATAACTTCTTTCCAAGTTAGCATAGTATGGTTCCTTTCTTTTTTAAATTAATATATTATGCCTTTCAACTTAAATTTAGACGCATTTCTTTTAAAAAACTTACATCTTTATAATTCGGTATTATTTTGAAAGCCTTCCCGAAATTTACGACAAAATAATACGTTTTTAGTACTTTAAACATACCCTTAAATAAAGTTTACTATTTTTACTAGACAAATTATTACTTATTCATGGATAATCTTATTGCAGAAGTCGAAAAACATGTTATTAACCTATTAAATGAAAAGCTTGACAATACGTTTGTTTATCATAATTTGGGGCATACACAGCTTGTAGTTGAAAAAGCTAAAGAGCTGGCAGATTTGTCTAATTTAAGTGATTCTGAAAAAACAAATTTAATTATTAGCGCCTGGTTTCATGATACTGGCTTTACCAAGAGTATTGAAGAACATGAGGAAAAAGGCGTAGAAATCGCTACCAGCTTTTTAAAACAACAAAATGTTTCTGAAAAAGAGATAAATAATATTTCTTCTTTAATATTAGCAACCAAACTTAATTATGAGCCAAAAACACTATCAGAAAAAATAATTCGCGATGCGGATTGTGCTCATATTGGAAGTAAAAATTTTAGCGACATAACTATATTGCTTAGAAAAGAGTGGGAACTTAATTGTAATAAAGCTTTAAATGATGATGAATGGTTAGAAGAAAATATAAACTTTTTAACAAAAAAGCATCGATTTTATAGTGATGCAGCGGCTTCAAATTGGGATAAAGCTAAAAGCAAGAACATCTCACAATTGTTAAAAGCGCAACAAAAACTAAAGGAAAACACTAAAAAAGTAAAGCAAAAAAAAGCTGAACTAGACTTTAAAAAAAGTAAGATTGAATTGCCCGAACGCGGTATCGAAACCATGTTTAGAGTGACATTAAAAAACCATATAACTTTAAGTAATATTGCCGATACTAAAGCTAACATCTTACTATCGGTAAACGCCATCATTGTTTCATTAGTGTTGGCTAATTTAATCCCTAAACTGGATAACCCTTCCAACCAATACCTTATTTATCCAACTATTATTTTTGTTTTGGTTACAGTAGCTTCCATTATTTTATCGGTTTTAGCCACACGGCCCAATGTAACTAGCGGAAAGTTTACAAAAGATGATGTTGCCAATAAAAAAGTTAACTTATTGTTTTTTGGAAATTTTCATAAAATGAGTCTAAAAGATTTTGAGTGGGCCATGGGCGAAATGATGCAAGACCGAGAATATCTTTATTCTTCAATGAAAAAAGATTTATATTTTCTTGGATTGGTTTTAGATAAAAAATATAAGATATTAAGACTCACTTATTCGGTATTTATGGTTGGCATCATTGTAAGTGTTATAGCCTTTGCCGTTGCTTTTCAATATTCTGGAGTCTAGTCTAGGCCTTAATTGCTTTCATTAAGTCATTATACGTGTAAAAAGACTTATCGGCCTCACTTTTATGATATAACACACTTACCCGAATGGCTTTTAAACCCGTTACTGCCTGCAAATCTTGCAATTCAACGATTTCTACATCAGTATCTAAATAGTGCTTAGACTGTAAAAACTTAATATATCTTAAATATTCACGCTCGTCCTGTTTTTGAGAATACACAATACTTATTTTTCCTTTTTGTGTAACCCGCTCTTTAGTGCCTTTAATATAAGCTTTATCAACTCGTTTTTTTACAATTTCGTAACGCGCATTATAGGTGCCATCTACATCAAATTGTTTTTCATCCATTCTAAAACTTATTGATAAAGGCTGATTAAATACTAAAATCATAGAAGCTACATCTAATGCCACAGGAAACTCTGATTGCATTTGGTAATACGAATTTTCCATTTCACACATAACCTGCAACTGCCATAAACGTAAGTTATACAAATAAATAGGATTAAAACTTTCTTCTTTAGTAATAGATTCTCCAATGTACATATTATGTTCAACACCGTCCGTTTTAAAGCGTTCAAAATAATGCGGATACATGCTTTGGGCTTCTTCTTGCTTTTTATCTAAAAGCGAAGCCATTTCCTTATTAATCAAAGCTATCGTATCATCATAATCTTTTCTATGACGGTATAGAACATTTACTTTATCATCAATACTATCAAAATAGGCATCAATGTCTGCTTTTAAAGTATCAATAGAGTAAAAGTGCTTTAGAACGGGCTCAATCTCATCTTTAAAAAACTCAGATATTTGTTGTTCACTATCAACCTGGAAGTGTGTGTTTAGCCCTTCTAAATATTCATTAATTTGATATACAAACTGTTCATAAATTGGTAAGGTTTCTATTTCTGAAGCTTTATCAAAAATATCTTTAACCGCATTTAATTGAAGTGTTAAATCTAATCGTGTTGCTTTGTTTCTGGCCTCAGAAGATCCTTTAATATCTATTTGCCCATAAAGCGGATATATATTATCGAAAGCTATTTTTTTAAATATGGCCTGTTCTCCATTAAATTCAGATTTTATAAAGTCTTTAGCTTCTTTTTCAAATCTCCAATGTACACTTGGATGTATAGAAGTACATTCTTTCTGAATTATAGCTTCAATTAAGTTCTCTTCGTCACTCTTAGAACGCTCTACTGCCGATACTATAAAAGGCATCACATCAATTAATTTATTTGCATTAATGCTATTAAGCACCTGAGGTTTATTAGATACTATCTCTATAATTCCCATAAGCTCTCTTTCGTTTGCTATTGGAGCAAAAATGGCACTTTTAATACCTTGTTCATGCAATGCTGTAATATGTGGTGCTTGACCTTTAGCTTTTTTCAAGGTACTTTCCACGTCTGATACTGAAAAATATTTATTCTCATTTATCAGTCTGTTGTAAGACCATGCACATAATGAATCAGAACAGCTAGCATGTTCTTTATTTCCTAAAAGAAAGCTATTCATTCCAACACCGTACACTCTTTCAAAAATACCGTCTTCTTTGTTAAATATTGAGAACCCTACCTTTAAATCGTTAATTCCAAAAAGGGACCTAAAAATATCATGAAATCCTTCCATAAAATTCTCATCTTTTCTTTTGTCATCTCCTATAAGATTAGATTTTATGTTAGAAATGGATTGATCATCAGTAACATCAAAAATATTTGAAATTACAAAGCCTTTAAACGTGTAACTGTTTGGCGGAAATTTTTCTTTCCAAAGTTCAATATTTTCAAAATTATCTAATAGCTCGTCATAATCTTTTTGGGTAATCTTTGGTGCGTTATTATTTGGGACGATCTCAGTAAAATCTGCATTGTATAATATTTTATAGTAATGCAGTATTCCATTGGCATCTGGTATTTCGTAATAAAATGGTCTTTTAAAATTTAAATTATAGCCATAACAAAAGTTCAAAATTATAGTACAGGCAATGATGTACTTATCATCTTTTGGCATGTTTTTTATTTGAAGCTCAAAGCCATCACCAGCAGTTTTTATTATGTTTTTGAATCTTTCAGACGAGTTAAAGATCAAATTATGAAAAGGAACCGAAGCTGTTTTAATTTCGTTCTTTGTTAAAACCGGGCTAAATGAATCTTGAAGAATAACACTTATCTCTTTCTCTCTTTTCTTTAATATTGAAACATTACTAAAACCCTTCCTTAATTCAGGATAAGCCTCAGCAGTTTTTATAATACGGGTTGCTTTTTCTGCTACAAACCCATCCTCACTGTTTGCCAAAGTCTCATAGTGTTGAAGCAATTTATTAAAACTAACTTCTAGTCTTAATGGCGATTCAATATTATCGTTAATATCCATGATATTAGATGTCTTATAATACAAAGTTACAAATTATTGGATTAGTCGGTATAAACTAGACTTTCTAACATTGAAAATGTTACAAGATTTTGTGTTAATTTTTATGTTTTTCTCTATAAAAAAAGAAGCAGGCATTCAATTCTATATTAAGGTTTCATCAATTTTTTAACACTAAAAATACGAATTTGATAATTTTATGTATTTTTAAACTCATATTAACTAACTAAAACAAATTATTATGTTTTCAAAAACAAATTTAATTTCTACGCTAGTAACTGGTATTTGGGGCTTTTTTGGAGGCTGGATACTTTGGGGAATGGTTGGAGACCCTATACTTAAAGATCATGCTATTACATCCGGGCTTATGAAAGAAATGCCAGACATGGTATTACTTACCATTGGATGCTTAATTGTAGGGTTTGCATTTTCTACCTTATATTCTAAATGGGCTAGAGGCACACATGGAATTTCTCATGGTGTACAATTTGGCATATGGCTTGGTATCTTAATTGGGTTAGGTAGTGGCTTAATAGACCATTCTACTTCTAATCTTTTGGATTTAACCGGTACTATTATTAATGCCATAATCTATATTGTACATTTTGCTATTATGGGCATTTTGGCAAGTTTAGTGTATGGAAAATTTAGCTCTGCCGAATAGAAAAAATTAACTAAAATTGATTCAATCAAATAAGAAACTAATGTATTCTATAAAAACGCCTCTACATAGGTTAAGTAGAGGCGTTTTTTATTTATTTCCTGTCCCATTAAAACATACAAGCTAGTTTTTTTTAATTATTACATTTAGGAGGTAGTGCCATAAACCAATTATATGCGTTTTCAGTATATTTATGAACATCGCAACAATGTCCATCACAGCCAGTATCTAAAAAATCATTTTTGTGTCCGTTCTTTTTTAAAATCTCTATTATTCTATCTGCAGCAGTCACCAAATAATCTACATCACCTTTCCTTGAAATAACAATTCTTCCTGGTACTTTACATTTTGGGTTTTCTGGTTTTTTATACACTTGTTCTTCCGTTTCATTTACACCTCCACAAAACCACTGTATCCCTGCGAAAACATCTTGAAACATTTTAAACCCTTGGTATCCTAAAAAGATAGACCCTCCAGAATATCCTACGGCATAAACTCTATCTGCATCAGCTTTATAGTCTGTAATAACTTTATTAATAGCCTTTTTCAACCAGACACCTTGGGGTTCAGAACCATTGTACCCTCCATTAGACCATGTATTAACTCCTCCTTTATTACAAATACCTCTAGGACACTCGGGAGCTAACAAAATAAAATTTTGTTTGGTTTTCCATAACTCTTCCCAGAAACTCTTCATATTATTAGGGTGACCTTCGTCTCCATGAAGTGCTACTATAATTGGATAAGACTTATCCTTTTCATTAGGAACGCCTAACCAATACCATGAGCCATCATAGTTTATCTTTTTTATAATACTAGGTTTTACACTTGGCTCCTCTTTTACATCATTACTATCATCATTATTACTATCACAATCTAATAATGTTAATGTTGTAACTACTAATAACATTAATTTTATCATAATTCGATCTATTTTATTAAGTTGATTTTTAATAAAACAGTCTTCTTAACTTTTACCCTAACTTCTAAATAAATTTAATTATTGATTAACTATAATAAGCACAAATACAGTATATTGTATTATTAACAGTAGCATACAATAGAAACTTTAGTTAGGTATTTTACTTTTCTATAGCTTCAGCGGTTTGGTAATCTCTTATAATTTAAACCAATCTTGTGTAATTTCTTCTTCTATGTTATGATTTCCTTTATGAATAAACTCGTTTTTAATTGCATTGTATTCATAATCTTTACGCCATTCTTCAAAATTACCAGCAACTTCCTTTATAGCATCACATATAAAATAAATTTCTTTATTGGTCATGGTTGGGTGAATAGACATACGTATCCAACCAGGTCTTTCTATTAAGCATCCATCCAATATTTTTTTCTCTATAGATTTTGATGTTGGCTCATCTACATTTAATAAATAATGCCCATAAGTTCCTGCGCAAGAACAACCTCCACGTGTTTGAACTCCAAAACGATCATTTAAAAGCTTAACAATTAAGTTGTAATGTGCATCGTCAATATAAAATGAGAACACACCTAATCTATGCCTGTGTTTAGGTGCTAAAATTTGCAAATTATCTATTTTAGAAAGCTCGCTAAAAATAATACTGTTTAGCTCATGTTCTCTATCTAAAATATTCTGAACCCCCATTTGTTCTTTTAACTGAATAGACAATGCAATTTTAATGGCTTGTAAAAACCCAGGGGTACCTCCATCTTCACGAGTTTCTATATCATCGATATAATCATGATCGCCCCAGGGGTTTGTATAACTAACTGTTCCCCCTCCCGGATTATCTGGCACTAAGTTTTTATATAATTTCTTATTAAAAATTAAAACTCCTGACGATCCTGGGCCTCCTAAAAACTTATGTGGAGAAAAAGTAATCGCATCTAAATACTCCTCTTCATTTTCGGGATGCATATTTATATTAGTATACGGTGCAGAACAAGCAAAATCTACAAAACACAGCCCATTATTTTGGTGCATTATTTTTGCTACTTGATGGTAATTGGTTCTAATACCAGTAACATTAGAACAGCCTGTTACCGCTGCGATTTTTATTGGGCAGTCTCTATGTTTTTCAATGAGCTTTTTTAAATTTTCTAAACAAGGCAGCCCTGCTTCATCAGAAGGTATCACCTCTACTCTTGCTATTGTTTCCAACCAAGATGTTTGGTTAGAATGATGTTCCATATGAGATACAAAAATAATGGGGCGTTTTTCTTCAGGAATTTCAGTATGATCTTTTAAATTCTCATTAACTTTTAAACCTAAAATCCGTTGAAATTTATTAATAGCACCCGTCATTCCTGTGCCAACCGTTATTAACACATCTTCCATAGAGGCATTGACATGCTTTTTAATTACAAGTCTGGCATTGTGGTAAGCCAAGGTCATAGCAGAGCCTGTTATAGCTGTTTCTGTATGTGTGTTTGCTACATAAGGTCCTATGTCATTAAGTAATTTTTCTTCTATAGGTCGATACAATCTTCCACTTGCTGTCCAATCTGCATAAACTACTTTTTTTCTACCATAAGGAGAATCGAAATATGTATCAATTCCAATGATGTTCTCTCTAAATGGCTTGAAATAATTTTCAAGATGGGTTGCTTTTTGTATAGTTGGATTAATCATATTAGCATATAATTAAATTAGTTAGTTCTGTTTATTGTAAACATCCAAGCCCTTTTGCAAGAATTGAGCATATTCTTCCTCATCGGGCGTATACCCCTCTGGTTCGGTCAAAACCTCATTATTATTAGGATTAAATAAAACATAATAAGGCTGAGAATTCGATTTAAAGAATTGGGTCTGAAAATTAGACCATTTATGTCCATAATTTTCAAGCAACCTAGTCCCTCCATTAACTCTGTTAACTTCAACCCTTTGGGCTTCAGGAAGGTCTTTTTTATCATCAACATATAATGAGATGAGCACGTATTCATTTCTTAAATAATTATCTATTTTTTCTAAGGGCCATATATGCTCTTCCATTTTTCTACAATTTACACAAGCATATCCGGTAAAATCTATCATTACAGGTTTATTAACCTGCTTTGCATAAGCTATACCTTCTTTTAAATCTTTAAAAGTTTTTAAATTATTGGTTGTATTACTAGGCAAGAACCAGCTATAACCAACAGGAGGTGCTAACCCACTTAATAGCGTTAAAGAGGTAAATGTATTTGTCTCTTTATTAACTCTGAATCCCGACACTAAATATAGTGTAAACGACGCTACCAAAATACCACCAGCAATTCTTGAAAAAGAGAGCTTTTTAATTGGGGAATCGTGAGGGAATTTAATTTTTCCAAAAAGATAAAGGGCTAAACCTGCAAAAACAATAATCCATATCACTAAAAAGGGTTCAATTTTTAAAATACCCCAGCGTTTTACTAAATCTGCATTTGATAAAAATTTAAAAGCCAATGCCAATTCCAAAAAGCCTAATATAACCTTGGTTGTATTTAACCACCCTCCAGATTTAGGTAGCGCATTCATCATATTAGGAAACATAGCAAATAATGCAAATGGGAGCCCTAGTGAAACTCCAAATCCTGCCATACCGGCAGTAAGTTGCCATGCGCCACCATCGGCAGTTAAAGAGCCTGCAAGTAGCGACCCCAAAATAGGCCCAGTACACGAAAAAGATACAATTGCTAACGTTAATGCCATAAAGAAAACACCAATAACACCACCTGCATTTTCACCTTGAGTGGTTTTTGTTGTCCAGCTTGAAGGCAGTGTTAATTCATAGTACCCAAAGAATGAGAATGCAAAAAACACAAATACAGCAAAGAAAATAATGTTTAACCATATGTTAGTAGATATCTCGTTTAAAATATCTGGATTTACGGAATCTAAAAGATGAAAAGGGATACTTAAAATTAAATAGACCATTAAAATAAAAAACCCATAAAGGATTGCTTTTGAAACACCAGAGCCTTTCCCTTGGCCTTCTTTTTTAGTAAAAAAACTAACCGTTAATGGAATCATAGGGAACACACAGGGTGTTAACAGCGCAAGTAAACCTCCTAAAAACCCTAACCCGAATATCGTCCAAAGCGATTTTTTTTCAACCGAAGTTGTTTTGGTTAAACGAACATCTTCCGGTACCATACCGTATAGCAGCTTGTTGATATTATCATTATCAACAGATCCATTTTGTAGAACATTTGAATCCTGAGTTTTATTGTTATTACTAAAGTTGAATACTAAATCAACTTCTGTTGGTTGCAAACACCTAGTATCATCACAAACCATAAACTCAACCGTTCCTTTCACCTCAGTAATACTACCTGTAACTTCTATAGGTTGTATAAAAGTTGCCGACCCTTCAAAAAATTTAATTTTCATGTTAAAAACAGGGTCGTCTACGGTATGCCCTTCTTCCTCTGAGGTATCGCCTATAACTTTAAAGGCAGTATGATTTGCTTTTCCATAGGAAAACGTAGTAGGTATCGGGCCATCTTCGGGAACATTTTGAGAATATAAATGCCACCCAGATTCAATCGTTGCTTTAGTAATTAATTCATATCTAGTATCTGAAACTTTCTCTACCGAAGTGGTCCATTTTACTGGGTTCAATATTTGCGAAAAAGCATTTATGCTTAGTGACAACAGAAAAACTAAAAATAATTTCTTCATTTATAAGTTATTATATTTTTCAAAAATAAAATTAAGATTATTGGTTAAAGGTAACATGTGTTACTTAAAAAAGCATTAGAAACTATTAAAAGTAATATAAAAGATAATCATTACCCTTTTTATACCTTAATACTTATTAACTAACAAAAGTATTAAAGAAAGATATAAATTCTATTATTCTTCTTTTTGATTTACTTTATTATGTGTACCCTTATGCTTATAAGACGTTAAAAACGACATTCACCTTATTAAAGAAATGTTAAATAATACACACCAAAATCCAATTTTACACCATTATCCTGAAAAACAGAAGTTTACAGCATGATTTTTTACTAAAAGCATGCCTGTTCATCAAATGCTTATTGAAGTATTTTATATCGTTATAGACTGTACAAATAAAAAATATTTATCAGTTTACACTCCAGTTATTATTCTTGGATAGTTCTCTTATTATTTTACAGCTTCGTAATTATCGTCCCAGTTTTTAATTTTTGGTTCTCCTAATTTCCCGATGGACTTTGCCACTAGCATTGAAACTGCCGCATCGCCTGTTACATTTACGGCTGTACGACACATATCTAAAGGTCTGTCTACAGCAAAAATAAGGGCTAATCCGGCTTCTGGTATTCCAGCATAGCCTAATACTCCAACCAGCATCACCATACCTGCTCCAGGTACAGCTGCACTACCTATAGATGCCAAAGTTGCAGTAGCTATAATGCCTAATTGAGTACTAAAACTTAAATCCATACCAAAAGCTTGTGCTATAAAAACAGCTGCTACTGCTTGATACAAACTTGTACCATCCATATTAATAGTCGCCCCTATTGGTAAGACAAAACTAGCGGCTTCTTCCTCAACCCCTAAATGTTCGGTAACGCGTTCCATAGTTACGGGTAATGTTGCTGCACTTGAACTTGTTGAAAATGCTAGTAACTGAGCTGGAGAAATTCCGTTAATAAAAAACTTAGGTTTCTTTTTAGTAAAAACTAACACCAACATCGTATATATTACAATCATTAAAATTAACCCGGCAACTACTGTTAATGCATACCAACCTAAAGCTTTGAATAAATCAACACTTGGCGATTCTACCACTAAGGCTGCTAATAAAGCAAAGACTCCATAGGGAGCTGCAAGCATAATAAGGTCGACCATTTTTAAAATAACCTCATTAAATCCATCAAAGAAATTTTTAACGGTTTTACCTTTTTCTTCAGGAATCAAAATTAATCCAATACCAAAAAACACTGCAAAAAAGATAACCTGTAACATATTACGATTACTAGTTGCTGATGAAAAAATATTTTCAGGCACCAAATCTTCTAAAGGCTTTAATGGACCAGCTGCTTTTTGAGCCTTAGCAGTTTCTTTATACTTTGTGGTATTATCGGCATAATTGCCTACCATTTCCTGTCTGGTGTCTTTAGATATAGAATGGCCAGGGTTTACCAAATTAACTAAAAGTAACCCAATGGAAACGGCAATAATGGTAGTTGAAATATAAATCCCTATAGTACGACCTCCCATTTTTGAAAGTTTAGAAATATCTTTTAAATCAGACACTCCTTTTATCAAAGCCGCTAAAATTAATGGAATAGCAATAAGCTTCAGAGAATTGATAAATATTTTTCCAAATGGCTTTATCCAATTTTGAATGATGTCTTTTCCGCCATCAAAACTTGTAAACAATAATCCTACTATTACTCCCAAAAGCATTCCTAGTAATATTCTCCAGTGTAGTGCAAGTTGCTTCATATTTTTAAAAATTTAATGGTTATATCTTTTTAATTAAACACGCTTTTTAGTGCATTGCTCATTTTAACCCATTCATTAGCACTCTCCCTTAGCTTAGTTCTTTCTTGTTCTATATGAATAAATCGTCCGGAGGTTTCAGTAGCTGGTATGCTACATGCATCTGAAACATTATTAATGAAACGCCCCTGGGTATTTGTAAAACCTCTGAGCCTTGTCCAATCTGTATCTATATGAGCAATTTTAAATGTAAGCGTATTATCTTCAACTAAAAGCGCGTCTTTTATTTGTATTGCATAATCTGTCGCTGGCGTTTTTTGCGTTCCATTACTCATTATCACGTATGGGTCGGACGCTAATTTCCCAAAACCGTGTAGTTGAATAAACACCGAATTAGAAATGGTATTAAATACCTTTTCTGTTGTTTTTTGAAAAACAGATTGTGTATTATGAGCTAAATCTGAAACGCGATACGCTTCAGAACCCGAATTACAGGTTGAAGTTGTACCTGAACATGTGGACGAAGCACTATTATTACAGCGGTGTGTTCCATTTAAAAATACCGCTTTAGCAATATTGTTTCTAAAACAATAAACCGCTTGTTTTCCTGTATTAGTATCGTTTTTTATATGTGGTGCTTGAATAACCAAAGTGTTTAATGCTGGTGTTTTACTAAACACGTATATTCCCCAATAATTAGTTTTATCTGCTTTTTCTTCTAAAACATAAAACACTTGATTTGGACTTAAGTCTGTATCTGTAAACTCATTAATTTGATAATTTACTTCGGCAGATTTTGCGACTGCCTCATCAATATTTTCAGTTAGAATAGCATCAATAATTTCTCCCCAGGTAATTAGTTGATTTGTTGTAGGCTCCTTATAATGGTTTCCAGAACTCCCTGGAACCCCATCAATAAAGGTTTCTAAATAGGTTTCTAAATGCCCTGAAGTTGTAACTAAGACTGCTGTATCATCTTCAGTTTTAACATTAACAATATTGCTAAAACCAGATGCATTGCCCGCCGCATCTCTTGCTTTTACCTTAAACGCATAGGATGTACTTGCAGTTAAGCCACTAACTGAATACATGGTAGATGCCTTTGAGGTTAAAGCTATATTATCTTTATATATGCTATAATTTTTTACCCCAACATTATCTGATGATGCATTCCAACGTAAATCTACAGATGTTGTTGTAACGTTTGATTTAATAAGGTTTGTTGGTGCAGACGGCGCTGTTGTATCTGTGGTTGGTTGTGGCGGGACATCATCTGAACTACTACCAGAGCAACCAGAAATTATAACACAACATACTACAACTAAGTATTTATAAACTTTCATCCTTAATATATCTAAATTTTACTTTCTTCCTTTAATGCTTTTGTTTTATCATTTTTCTGGTTAAAAGCCTGCATTAATTGATATACGTAGGGGATTTGCTTTTGAAAACGCGTTAAAATATCATATGAGATATTATCTCTGCTAAACGGCACCACTTTCACATATTCTTGAATTTCACCTGCATTTCTTCCATATTTGTAATCATAAGGAAAACGCCCTTGCTCATCAATTTTGTTATTTGCATTTTCTTTGTTTGGTACGCTTATATAAAACTCGCTGTTTTTAATATCACCTTCTGGATTAAACAACGATTCGTTTTTTAAATAGTCGTGTAATTCTTTTGCGGTATCTACCGCAGGATCTATTAATTGAACATTTTCGACCATAAAATCACGATACATGTATTTAGCATCTTTTCCTTTGTAATTATACAGTTCTTTTAAAATGTCATGAATCTCATCGGTCATATAAGGGTAATGCGTACACCCTAAAATGATTGATTTTAGCTTGTTATTGGTTTTAGACTGACGGATTTGCTCCATTAAAGTGACCAAGTGATAACGCACATAATTTTTAGCATCATTAATCTGAAGGATAGAACAATCGTCTGCCTTTTCAGTATCGCAAAGCATTTTACTATGATCGAAATCGAAATTATAAATATCGAACAGCGTTCTATCAATTTTCACATCGCCAACTAAACCAGGCCCTTTATAATTATCTCGTGGTTTTTTTAAGCTTTTATCAAAATAATCCGGGTCTTCGTCAACGGCTTCTGCAATACCAACACCACCCTGAGAAAACACTTCAATATTACCTGAATAGCCTAACTCCTCTTTAAATTTTAAAATGGTGTTTCTATAGCCTTTAGAAGCTACTGTTCCTGCTGTAGCTAACACGCCTACAATGGCATCCTCTTCTTTTTTAAGGGTAGCCAAAGTCCCCCTAACACCAGCATCAATAACACCTATAACTTTTAAGTTAGAATTAGCTTTTTTTAAGAACTCCTCAATTTTTTCTTTCCCATAAGCTGTAGCCGTATTACATGCTATAACCAGTGCTTTAACAGGTTGTTTATCGGTGTTAACAGAATTATCTGAAACATCTGTATAATACTTATTACTCATTAAAAACTGAGCATCTTTTATGATGTGTTCATTTAATAAATCAACCTTATTTTCTTTTGAATAATTACCATAGGGCATATTAGCTTGATCACCCAGATATATAAAGGATTCTTTAATAAAATCTACTTCCCCATCGCTTCCTATTTCAAAATTCCCATTATTGTTTTCATCGTAATTAACAATAGCCTTAAGAACTGTTAATCCACCTGTTCCTGAATCGAAAACACCAATTGGCAGGGTTTTATTCCCATTAGGGTAATTATTAAAATCGATGTGATAGAAACTATCTTTATCTTCAATAATGGTTGAAACAATATCCCTGCTTTCAACTGCTACATCTGCAACGCCTTCTTTTTTCTTTTCGTTTTTGCAACTTATTATTAGCATTGCCAATAGTAAGACGATTAATTTTAACTGTTTCATAATTATTTCTTTTTAAAAAATTTTATTGTCAGGTCGAGCGCAGTCGATACCTCTTACCAATCTAATACTCCTCGACTGCACTCGGAGAGACATACATTATTCTTTTTTCAATACTTTTCCATTTAAAAGTCCTGTGAACGCTCCCTTTTCAATAGCTATTTTCCCATTGATAATACTATACTCCAACCCTTTTGCATACTGAAAAGCGTCTTTATAATCTGCTATATCTCTAAAAGTTTCCGGGTTAAAAATGATTATATCGGCATAATAACCTTCTGTAATCTGTCCCCGCTTAGGGATTTTAAATATCCCTGCTGTTTTTGAAGTACTACCATTAATAAATACAGCCATATCAACAATACTATCTTGCTTAACATATTTATGATACTTACGTGGAAATGTTCCATACTTTCTAGGGTGGCCTGTATTTCCATCTGATCCGGTAACCACCCAATCTTGTTTCATAAAATTGTGAATATCATCAGGATTCATGTTAAACGATGCAACTCGTACATAGCCTGTTTCCAGAATTGGATACACCGCTTCTTCCGGAGGCATTTTAAGCAGCTCTGATATCTGCTGAAGTGTTTTTCCTAAAAATGTCGTGTCAGTACATTTTACAACCAAAAGTTTTGATGGTCCGCCACGTCTGGCAATATTAGCCTTGGTTTCCATAAAAATGCGTGCTTTAAACTTTGGATGAGCAACACGATACAGTAAAGAGTCTTTTCCACCGCTTTCTGCCCATCGTGGTGAAACGGCTGCGTTTAAACTTGTTCCCGAAGCATCATAAGGGTATTGATTTGCGGTTATTTCTATACCTTCTTTTCTCGCTGCTTCAACAATTTTAATAATAGAATCGCTTTGATGCCAAACATCAACACCTAAACATTTTATGTGCGAGATATGGATTGGTAATTTTGCCTGACGCCCAATTTCTATAGCTTCCTGAACCGATGCTACCAAACCAATGGTGTTAGAACTTTCGTCTCGTAAATGCGTATCGTAAATACCATTATACTTTGCAACAATTTTTGCCAGGGCTATTACCTCATCTGTACTGGCATAGCTTCCAGGAGCATAATATAACCCTGTAGACATACCAAAAGCACCAGCCTCCATTTCTTTTTGCATTAACTCTTGCATTTTAGCAATCTCATCAGATGTTGGCTCAACATCACTTTTTCCTACAACGGCTTCTATAATTTCGTGATGTCCAATAAGCTGTACAGCATTAGTACCAATACCTTGCTCTGTATATAACTTTTGATACTTTTTAATAGGATAAAAACTATCTCCATCATTACCAACTATAGTCGTTGTAATACCCTGCATCATAAAAGGCAGGTTATGAGCTGTTTTTTTGTCTTTATACTCTCTATCTGCATGCGTATGCGGGTCTATAAATCCGGGTGATACAATTAAACCTTTAGCATCAATGGTTTTTTCTGCTTTAATTTCAACTGTATTTCCATCACCAACAAAAACAATCTTATCGTCTTTAACAGCAATAGAAACATAACCCGGAGATGAATCAATACCATTATAAACTGTTCCATTTTTAATTAAAAGATCTGCTGTAATTTCTTTTTTACAAGAAATCAAGCAACTTGCTAATAATAAACAGTAAATAAATTTTAGTGTTTTCAATGTTATATCAATTTAGTTTTTACCTATTTTTTTAGCAATACATTCATCATCTGTTCGGCAGTAACTTTGCCTATCAATTGTATTCTGTCTTTAGGCGTTGCATCTCCAATTTCATAAGTTATACCTGTAGCCTTATGTCCATATAAAAACCAGCCTTTAGATACAGGTTTAGTACTATTTCCTGCAGCTTCATTTACCTTATAGTTTGGAATGTTTTGTTCTAAGGCCTTAAACCAATCCTCAATAAAGTTTGGCAAAGTTGTTTCTTTCCTTATTTTATTTGTATAAAACACATCTTTATAAGTAGAATGAAAATCTAAGCCTAGTATCAATTTGGCTTTGTTTTTTCGTAAGGTCTTAGTAATATATGCTACGGTTTGTTTTACTTCTGGTTGGTTGTATACAGACCAATCTCTATTAGTATCAACACCTCCTGCATTATGCCTCCAATGCCCCATATCAACTCCATCTGGATTCATAATAGGGAAAGCTAACACCCTGTATTTATTTAAAAAAGCATCAGAAACACCGGAATGGTTTAAAATGGTTTTTAAAAATTCCTGAAATGCAAAATAGCCTGTTACTTCTGGTGGATGCTGTCGTGTTAGCAGAACGATTACATCTTTACTTTTTTTATCTCCTTTATAAATATCTAGAACTGGTAAATCTCGCCCTAATGTTGATTTTCCAAAATTGCTAAAGTGCACATAACTTTCTTTTCCTTTAATTAAGTTTGTGTACCACAACTTAACCTCTGAGGATGAATTTATTTCTTGAGCCGCTACCGTTAAAGGTGTTTTGTTTAAACTTACTTTTATAGTTACAATACTATCTCTTTTAAAAATATTTGTAGAATCTATAATAAACCAGTCTCTTTCTTTTTTTAATTTAGGAACATATCTATGCTTAAAACCTTTTGGGTATTGAAACCTTAAGTAAAATGGCTTTGGGGTTTTTGACCAAATTTTAAATGCATAATAAGCACTATTATTAATGGGTTCGTTTTCAGGGTTTATAAAAAGAATGGCTGTACTGTCGTTTACCCCTTTTAACCCATTCAATCTGGCACCATCAAACTCATTACTGGCATAGACCCCTAAATCGTCTAAAGCAAACATTTGTTTCTTCTGGGTTATAATAAGTTTAGTTGTAGTATCTACAGGTGTTTTAAAAGAAACAGTATCTGTACTTTTACAGCTTATAATTATTAGAATAATTAACACTAAATAATTACGATAAAATGGTTTCATAAAATTCGTCTTTAATAATTGTTGCTTTTGTTTAAGATTGTCATTAATTCACGTGCATACACTTGGGCTCTTTTCACTATAGTGTCTCGATCTACCTCATCACCCTCCTCATAGGTTACTGCCTCACATTTAAACTTTCTAAAGAAATAGTTATAGCAATATGGCAGGTTTTGAGAACGCCTTCTCGCTTCTACCTTAAATTGTGAGTTATTTTCAATGCGGTTAATCCAATTTGGAATTATTCTATTCTTTTTTGCTTCGTTTATTGAATCTAAAATCAAAAGATATGGCCCCGAATATGATGTATGAAAATCCAGCGCAAATTGAATTTTTTTTCCTTTGTTAACCTTATGAGCTAAATACTGGTCAACCATTTGGGTTTCTGGTTGCGTAAAATCTACCCAATCCCGATTAAGATCTGCACCATTGGCATTATGCCTCCAATTGCCCATGTCTGCACCGTCTGGATTTAACAAAGGGAAGGTATAGATGTTAAATTTACTTCTAAAAGTATTGGCTATTTCAGAGTTGTTTAGCAGTGTCTGGTAAAACGCTTTAAATGCTATTGTACCACCGGGTATTTCCGGAGGGTGCTGTCTGGCAATTAACACTACAGTATTTACAATACTATCGTTATCTACCTCTAAAACATAATTGTTTTTATTCAAGATGGTTTTTCCTGCAACAACTTTATTAATTTCCGGGTGCTTATTTAGCATCTGGTTCATCCATAAATAAGTGTCTTCTGAGGATTCAATTTCCTGAGCTGCTACATATAATTTTTGAGGAGATACTTTTAGCTTTAATGTTGCAATTCCTGTACTAGTATCAATTTTAATTTTTTCAAAATCTATTTTCTTCCAGTTCTTTTTATCAATACTTAATTTAGGAATATAACGATGTTTATACTTACCATAGTTAAGCTTTAGTTCTATTTCTTTGTTGGTTTTAGAGCTAATACCAAAAGCAAACCATGGACTTTTATTAACGGGTTCGAACGCTGGTGCCACATAAGCTGTATATTTATTTGCTCCAGTATGCTCGACTGTGGTTAATTTTGAACCCTGAAAATCTGTATAAAAGACAGTATCTTCAGAGGACTCTTTATTACAGCTAAGTATTGTATTTATTGCAACTAAACAAAAAACAAATTGAAAAAGTTTCATATAACTTCACTTTAGTATTGAGAATAAAATCTTAGTGCATAGGCGCGTATAGCTCCCCGCCATTACTTAAAATGAGGGGTTGTTTTAATAGAAGTACATAAAAACAACCCCTAACACCAACTCAAAAATCAAACTTTTTCGTTTATTGATTTATTTGTGTCTTCACAAAAATATCTGTGATATCTGGTACATTATCCGCATTAGTATTTTCTTCATCAAACGGATATAAGAAGCGCTGTGGTCTTTGCGATCCTGTATTAAAAGGCACAGGTACTTGTATAGCTGTAGCGTCTTTTTCTGTTCTTCTAATATCGTTGAAGCTTAAAATATCTGCAAAGAAAGTTACATAGCGCTCTTCAATAATCTCTCTTAGTAAAGCATCCTCTTTTGATAAAGAGCTATCTGCATTTTCAATACCACCGGCTTCAAAATCAGCCTCTACATAGTCCTCATAAACGCCCGAACCGGTAGAAAAGTAAACTCCATTTCTTAAATTAGCTCTATGCTCATTTAATTTGGCCAGAGCTGAATTAAAATTAGTTGAATTTGAACGTAATGACGCTTCAGCCCAAGTTAACAGATTTTCCTGATATGATATTTGATTCATAGGTTCGTTGTTTGCTGCTATTCCTGACAGGTTAATATCTACACCATCATAATAGTAAGCTGCACGATCTACTTCATCCGTTTTAGTATTGTTTCTGCTACCGGTACCTGTTCCTATTAAATCAATTAAAAAGGAGCCTTCTGTAGTTAAATCATCAGGGAAACTCCCAGTAAAAAACTGATTTAATAAATTAGTATCACCCGTTAAAACCACTGCCGGAGGGTAATATTTCATGGATTCTGACTCTGAAGATATTCCATTCTGGGCTGCTGCAACTGCACTAGAATAGTCTCGCACATCTAAAAACAATCTGGCTTTTAATGTGTAAGCTGCTTTTATCCATTTATCAGAGTTTCCACCAAAGTAAATATCTTCACTAATACCTCCAGTAGTTCCAGCTGCCTGTAAATCTGAAATTCCTTCGTCTAATAGACTTTGCAAAGCATTATAAACATCGGTTTGGCTATCGTACTTTGGAGTAGGAATATCATCATTACTTGCTTCAGAGTAAGGCACATCGCCAAATACATTGGCTGCTGTTCCAACAGCATAAGCTTCTAAAACCTTTGAGGCTCCATAGAAAAAGTCTTTATTGGTAACTTCAATTCCACTTCGTATCTCTCTGGCCTGTTTTACAACACCTACATAAATATTACGCCATGGTGTATTCGAGTTGGTATTTCCATATTCATAATTTTGTACCGGAGCAAACCTACCGGAACCCACAAAATTCCCTGTCCAAACTCCTGCGGCCCAATTTAAGTAACCAGATTGCGCTGTTGTATTTGCTAATTGCATCCCTGTAAATAATGTTTGACCATCTACAGTTCCTATTTTATTTGGGTTAACATCATTTATATCGTCAACAACACTTTGGCATGCTACTAAACATACTAAAGCTGTTATCATTAAACTTGTTTTAAATAATCGCATAATTAATTTTTTTAAAATGTTATATTTAAATTAAACATATAAGACTTCGTGGAAGGGTTTGTATAATAATCTAACCCTCTAGAATTACCTACACCCGCAAAATTCTTGTCCGGGTCGTTTCCAATTACATCGGTCCATAAAACCAAGTTTCTACCTGTTACACTAAAAGCCACTGCTGACAATTTTAATTTGTCTAATACTTTTTGTCCTAAAGAATAGGTTAATGTTAATTCTCTTAAACGTGTCCATGTTGCATCTTGCAACCACAGTTCACTAAAGCCTCTATTTCCTGCTCCATTTCCTCTATACCAGTTTTGTTCTAAAAGCACCTGCCCTGCGCCAAAATCGTACAGGTTACCTCTTACTACATCTCCAGGAGTATAGGTATTGCCATTAACGTCTACTACACCTCCGGATGGGATAGTAACTTTATTCCCTGATTCTGCACTAAAGCCTCTTTGAGAATTAATTTGCCTTGTCATATCATAAAAATCGCCTCCCTGAGAGTGCTCAAATAACACATTCATAGATAAGTTTTTAAACCCAAGGTTAAACCCTAAGCCTCCAGTCCAATCTGGATTTGGATCTCCAATGATATCATAAACCGGTGTTCCTACCGGGAAACCATTAGCATCTAATTCAATACTTCCATCTGCATTTCTAGGTAGTTTCCCTCCAAATATGGCTCCCATTTGATAGCCTTCTGCAGCTACAGAATCGCCTGTACCAAAACCAGTTAAAGCTTGAATGTCTGCCCCTGCTAAACTCGTTACTTCATTTTTGTTAGTACCAAAATTACCATAAGGAGAGAATGACCAATCCTCATTATCTCTCAATAGGTTAGCATTAAATTCAAACTCAAATCCATTATTCTTCATTGCGGCTCCATTGGTATAAATACTTGTAAACCCGCCGCTAGGTGCTCTATCTAAAGTTAACAGAATATCCTCAATATCATTTGAGTAATATGTGAAACTTGTAGACAGTGCATTATTAAAAAAGCGCAGTTCTAAACCGCCTTCAATTTCTGTTTTTATTTCTGGTTTTAAATCTGCATTTCCTAACTGGTTGTCTAATCTAAATCCTCCTCCGTGATTGGTTGAAGAAAGGTTACCAAAAATACCATTGCTATAAGTAAAATCGCCTTCATAATTTGTTGCGCTTCGGTAAATACCTGGTTGTATTCCTACTTTTCCCCAACTTAATCGAGCTTTTGCAAAGCTTATAAAACTATCTTCCGGAAAAAATTCTGCATCCGAAAATTGCCAGGCAACACTTGCTGCCGGATAAAAGAATGGCTCATTAATTGTTGATGCTGCTTCAACAGTACCAGACAGGTCTATAAATAACTGATTGTCTATTCCAAAATTTGCGGTTAGAAATCCACGATTTGACCTGCGGTGACTTATAAAATTATCGGCTTGAATTATTCGTGAATTATCTAAAGTATAAATTTCATCATTTACTATAAAGTCACTTCCTACGGTAGTTTCTCTATTAAATTTCCTATCATTAACATTCCAGCCCAATACAAACGAAGATGTAATTTTTTCACTAATATCTGTGTCGTACTTTGCGATAGCGTCAAAATTAAGCTCAGTTGCCCCGATACTCTCAAAAGTTAAATTTCCTTCAAGCCTAGGTTGAGATCCTGTTCTGGCTGACCCTCTAGGGTATAAATAAGTTCTATCGTCGCTATAAGTATCAACACCTCCTCTTAACTTTACATTTAAGCCTTTAACCGGAAAAAGATCAAGCTCAGCTGAATAAATATGCCTGTTTACAATATTTGGTGCTTTTTGTTTATTGGTTGTCCATAACGGATTATTATAGCGAGGTCTTTCGCTTGCACCAATTGGATTTCTATATGATCTATGACGGCCACTTGTTTCTGCACCAGAAGCACTTACATAAGTTCCTGTATAATCTTCAATATCAAAGTCTGAAATATTTCTATAAAAGCCTAATAACAATCCTGCTGTGTTTGAATTTTGCTGAATTCTATTGGCGCTTATCCTTGAATATTTACCCTTAAGTTTTAAACTGATAAAATCACTAAACTTACGGGAAGCACTTAAATTTACTGTATGCCTTTTATAATCATTATTTCTAACAACACCTTCATGATCGGTATTCCCTAAACTAAAAAAGATATTGCTATTATCATCTCCACCGCTAATACTTACAGATTGTTCTAACAGTATACCTGTTTGGAATATTTGATCGAAATTCTTTTTTAAGAATGTTTCTTTTGAGTTTTTACCTCCGTGAAGATTTGTAGACGTTCCGTCTGGAATATCATAATATATTCTACCGGTTTGGTCGCCAATAAAGTAAGCTCCTGAAGTATCAAAGGCATCTTCACCTCCTGCTCTGGTTGATATTTCATCTCCCCAGCCATGTAAATAACCATATCTAAACCTACCACTTAGTCCTTGTCCATAATTAGATTGAAGAGGAGCTGTTGCATTAACTTCATCAAGAGCCAAAGATGTTTTTAAAGATACTCTAAAACCTTTTTTTCCTGATTTAGTAGTTATAATTACTACTCCATTTGACGCTCTTGACCCCCATAATGCAGCAGCCGAAGCTCCTTTTAAAACCTGTAAAGTTTCAATATCATTAGGATTAATATCGTTTAAACGAGATTGCTGCGACGTACCATTTCCTGTGGCAGAACTAGCTCCTCCTTGTGAATTGCTATTGCTAACGGGAATACCATCTACAATAATAAGTGGTTGGGTACTTCCAAAAATAGTATTTGCCCCTCTAATTCTAATGTTTGAACCAGAACCAGGATCGCCATTAGATCGTGTAATATTAACACCAGACATTTTACCCTGAATAGCATTAGCCACAGAAGTCTCTCCAGATCGGGTCATCGCCTCTGCCTTTACACTTGATACAGCACTACCAAGCTTATCTGTTCTAACAGCAAAACCTAAGGCATTAATTACAACTTCATCTAAACTTGCTGCATCTTCTTCTAAAGTAACATTAATTTCAGTTTGATTCCCAACAACAACTTCAACTGTTTTAAATCCTATATAACTTAAAACCAAAATAGCGCCCTCTTCAACATCTAAACTAAAATTTCCATCAAAATCTGTTGAAGTTCCTGTTGAGGTTCCTTTAACTATAACATTTACCCCTGGTAAGGGCACGCCAAAGTTATCAGTTATCGTACCGGTTATTGTCTTTTGCTTGTTCTTTTTAATTACTACCTCCGGTTTTTCATTAATAACAATTGAATTGTCTTCTGAAACCTCAAAATTATAATTACTAACTGAAAAACATTTTTTTAATAATTTTTTTAGTTTGATGGTGCCTTTAGTTATACGAACCTTAGGCAAACCTTTAAATAAATCAGTTTGATAGATAAATTTATAATCTGTTTGATTACTGATTAATTTAAAAACCTCATCAATACTTACTGTCTTATCCTGGTCTATTACTACTTTTGCATTCTGGGATAAAACATGGTTCGGAGTTAAACTGAAAACTACGGAGCAGAAAAAGAATATTAAAGTTTTCATAACGATTGTTAGCAGTTTCTTTCTAAAAAAGAATAAAACTTTAGTTGGTTTAATTTTCATAAATTTGCATGTGTTAATTAGTTACATTTAATTGATTAATTACCTAAAGGGGGAGGAAATGTTTCCGGTGAGATGTTAATACTTCCGACCCTCTTTTTATTTTAAAATGATCGTGTTATTATTTATTTCATAAGCATTAATAATTTTAGTGTTTTTAATTAAGTTTAATATATCTTCAATTTTTTGGTCTCTGCTTAGTTCTCCGTTAAATTCTGTATTTTCAAAAGATTTATTCTGAAAAATTATGGTAACGTCATACCATCTGGAAAGCACTTTCATAATTTCCTTTAACGGTTTTTCATAAAAAACGAATTCACCATGAATCCAACTAATCTCATTATTGACATCAACTGTTCTGATCTTTATATTATTTGTATTAACATCAACAGCCGATTGTTGATTAGGTTTTAAAAATTCTGTTTTGTCATTATTTTTAACCGAAACCTTTCCTTCTACCAGTGTTGTATATATAGTACTTTCATCCTGATAAGCTTTTATGTTAAACTCTGTGCCTAAAACCTCAATTTCCTGAACACCTGTATGAATCTGGAATGTGGCGCCTTTATGCTTAGCACTTGGAGACACATCAAAATATGCTTCGCCATACACTAACTCTACTTTACGTGTTTCTCCATCAATAAAACTTACAGGATATTTTAGTTGCGATTCAGAATTTAACCAGACTTGAGTGCCGTCAGAAAGTTTAACAAAAAACTGACCGCCTCTAGGGATTGTAAGGTAATTATATACTATTTCGGAAGGTGTATTCTTTTTGTTAGGCGAGCCATAAACTATTTGTTCGCCATTACTATTTGCATTTTTTGTTTTAAAAGATTCTCCTTTTTCTAATGCTACTACAGAACCATCACTTAATGTTAGTATTGCTTTATCTGTACCCGACTCAATATTATTTACAATTACCGGACTATTTTCAACAGGGTTATCTAATAAATTAGCTTTAAAAAAGTAACCTGTAGCTAATATCCCAATAAATACTGCCGCTGCAACGTATTTTAGCACATTGCTGCTTTTACGCTTTTCTTTTCTAATACTCCCTACAATATCCTTCTTTGCTCTTTTTACATCATACTTACTTACTACTATGTTAGCATAAGCATTGGTTTTGATATACTCAAAAAACAATATTTCATTTTTTGGATTATCGATCCATAATTCCAATTGCCTAAGCTCATCAATATTAGCCTCATTAGTAAGGAACTTAGTAATTAATATTTCAGTCTTTTTATCCATTACTTTTTATAACATCTATATTTTAATAACGAAACTAAAATTACTATACCACCACGCTTTATTAAAAAAAATTTAAATTTGTTATGATTTAAAGCCATTTACATAATTGCACAACGTCTTTTTTAGTCAAAAAAAACTTATCAAACTCCTTAAAAAAGGAGAGGCCAGAGCATATTCTTATATGGTTGATCTCTACTATAAAAAATTATGTGATTATGCCAGTAATCTTGCAAGAGATAATTTTAAATCGGAAGATATCGTTCAAAATGTTTTTATTAGAATGTGGCAACAGCGCGAAAAATTAAATGCTAATGTTTCTATTAAGAACTATCTTTATAAATCTGTTTACAACGAATTTATAGACCAGTACAGGAAAGAGATTGCTGTTACTAAGTTAGAAAAGAAATACATTGAAGGCCTCGATATGATTATTGAAATAAAGGACACTCCTGAAACCAATAGATTAATGATTCTTGTGCAAAATGAAATAGAACAATTACCTCCCAAATGCAAAGAAACATTTTTATTAAGCAAACAGGATGGTCTTACATATGTTGAAATTGCTGAATATCAAAATGTATCTGTTAATACTGTTGAAAAACAAATGGTAAAAGCTTTTTCTATTCTTAGAAAAAAGATGAAAGAAAAAGTAATGTCGCTTATGTTTTTGTTATTTAATATTAAAAGTACCTAAATAACTTCTAATCGTTTTCCTATTTTCACAAAAGCTTTGATTGCTTTTTCAATATGTGCTTTATCATGTGCTGCAGATAATTGCACTCTAATTCTTGCCTTCCCTTTTGGAACTACAGGAAAGAAAAAACCAATAACATAAATGCCTTCTTCTAATAAGTACTTAGCAAAGTTTTGAGCCAATTTTGCATCGTATAGCATAATTGGCACTATAGGATGCGACCCCTTAACAATATCAAAACCAGCGGCTGTCATTTCAGAGCGAAAATATTTTGTATTTTCTTCTAGTTTATCTCTTAATTCTGTAGAGTTTGATATTTTATCTAACACTGTTAATGTAGCTCCAACAATGGCTGGCGCTAAAGTGTTTGAAAACAGATAGGGGCGAGAATTTTGTCTTAAAATATCAACAATTTCTTTTCTGGCTGCTGTAAAACCACCTGACGCTCCCCCCAGAGCTTTACCATATGTACCTGTTATAATATCAACACGATCTATCACATTGTGGTATTCGTGAACCCCTCTTCCGGTTGCGCCTATAAACCCGGTTGAATGGCATTCATCAATCATTACCAAAGCATTGTACTTATCGGCCAGATCGCATATTTTATCTAATTGAGCAATGGTTCCATCCATTGAAAAAGAGCCATCAGTTACAATTAACCTACGTCTGGACGAACTTGCTTCTTTAAGCTGCGCTTCAAGGCTAGACATATCATTATGTGCATACCTATACCTTTTTGCTTTACAAAGTCGAATGCCATCAATTATTGAAGCATGGTTTAAAGCATCAGAAATAACGGCATCCTCTGCTGTAAGCAATGGTTCAAACAACCCGCCATTGGCATCAAAAGCTGCAGCATACAAAATACAATCCTCCATTCCTAAAAACTGTGCAGTCTTTTGTTCCAGTTCTTTATGAATATCTTGTGTTCCACAAATAAACCTAACCGAAGACAAGCCAAAACCATAGGCTTGAATAGCGTTTACCCCAGCCTCAATAACATCTGAATTAGAAGCTAATCCTAAATAATTATTGGCACAAAAATTTAAAACTTCTTTCTGGGTTGTTGTACTTATATTAGCGCCCTGTTTTGAAGTGATAATACGTTCGCTTTTATAAAGCCCGTTAGATTTAATTGTTTCAATTTCATTAATTAAATCATGTTTTATATTGTCGTACATAAATTATATCGTTAAAAGGTTGGTTGTATATTTTAGTTCCAGGTGTTTTAGCATCACAGTTGTTATCTGCTTTAAATCAAATTGAGGCTGCCAATTCCAGTCTTTTCTAGCTTCAGAATCGTCTATACTCATAGGCCAGGTATTTGCAATATCTTGCCTAAAGTCTGGTTTATATGTTATTTCGAAATTCGGATAAATAGCTTTTATTGCTGTAGCTAATTGCTCCGGATTAAAACTGCATCCTGTTATATTGTATGATGTTCTTACTGTTATGCTTTCTTTTGGCGCTTCCATTAACTCTAATGTAGCTTGAATGGCATCATCCATATAAATCATAGGCAACATGGTTGAGGCCTTTAAAAAACATTCAAATTTCTCATTATTAACTGCTTTATGAAAAATATCTACAGCATAATCTGTTGTTCCTCCACCAGGTAAAGATTGATGCCCAATAACACCCGGGTATCTTAAAGAGCGTACATCTAATCCATATTTTTCATAATAATAATTGCTCCAATTTTCTCCAGCAGCCTTACTCATTCCATAAACTGTTAAGGGCGTTAAATTAGAAGCTTGTGGTGTATTTAATCGTTCTACATTATTACCAAATACGGCAATAGAACTTGGAAAAAACACCTTTTTAATGCCGTGTAGTCTTGACACTTCTAAAACATTAAAAAAGGTTTTCATATTTATGTCCCAGGTATTTAAAGGAGCACGCTCGCCATTTGCAGATAAAATTGCTGCAAGATGATATATTTGAGTAATCTTATACTTTAAAACAATTGCTTTTATAGCTTCAAAATTTGAAACATCAAGAATCTCAAACTGCCCTGTAAAAGCGCTATTGCATCTCAAATCTGAGGCGATTACATGAGCTACACCGTATTTTTCTTGTAATTTTTCTGTTAAAACAGTTCCTAATTGCCCGCTAGACCCTGTTACTAAGATGGTTTCTTGATTCATTCTTATTAAAAAATTAAAAGAATAAAATTAAATATTTTATCTTTTTTGTGATAAAAAAAACTTTAAATAATAAAAAAATAAGTAATTTTATCTTTAATTTATTGTTTTTAAAAAATATAATCTTTAAATTATATCCATCATATATAAAAAAAAGAAAATCTATCTTCAAATGGAAAAAGTAGACGACGTCGATTTAAAAATTTTAAGAATCCTTCAAAAGGACTCAAAAAAAACAACTAAAGAGGTTGCAGAAATACTTAACCTAACACCTTCCCCTGTATACGAACGTATAAGAAGATTAGAAAATAAAGGATATATTAAAAAATATGTAGCGCTTTTAGATAAAAAACGACTCAATATTCCTATAACTGCTATATGTATGGTTTCATTAAGATATCACAATGAAGGGTTTATCGACAAATTTGACAAACAAATTAAAGCATTAAGAGAGGTACAAGAATGCTATCATATGGCTGGGAAAGTCGATTTTTTTCTAAAAATAAATTTAGATAGCCTTGACGAATATCATGAATTTGTTCGGTTAAAATTATCGAAAATTGAAAACATTGGAGTTCTGGAAAGCTATTTTGTTTTAAAAGAAATTAAATCTACTACCGAATATTATATATAATAAAACAGGCAAAAATTCTGCTTTTTAGCAGATCCCCTTTAAATCAAAAAACAAACATTCGGAATGGTTTCCTTTAAAAGTAATGAATAAAGCATTATCGATTTAAAGCGATTAAAAAAAAAGAAGCTTACAAAGCAAGGCCTTAAGGCCATTTTAGAAACCACTTACACCTATGAATACACCTTCTAATCAATTGGTTCAATAATCTGAAATGTGAACAAAAAAAAAGTTAAATAATACTTTTTAATGGTTTCTATTTCAGATTTTCGTCAACTTTTACTAACAGGTATAAGCTAAAATCATATCATAATATTTCATTCCAGAAAACTTTGTTTCGTTTTAACATAAAATTATCTTTGAAAACCAGTCAATATAATTGATACTAGCAAAAAATGAATTTATCAAATAGTTTCGTAAGTTTTATCGATGCTTTAGGGGTAGTTCAAGGATTATCATTTGGAGTCATGTTAATTCTTTTGCACTCCAGAAAAAATAAACCAACTCGTTTCCTAGGGATTTTTATCATACTCTTTGCTTTAGAGCCCATAACCAACATTTTAAACGACACAGGTATATTAGAGCAGTATCCAGAGTGGGAACTTTTTCCTGTAGGATTTCATTTTTTAGCCTACCCGTTACTATATATCTATATTCAAAAAATTTCGATTTTTGGTAATAAGCAACCCAGTTATTGGACTTTAATTCCTGGAGTTGTTGAATTCTTAGCCGCTTCGGTAGTATTTTGTCTTCCTTATGAAACCAAGCTTCAAATTAAAGACTCGTCTTTTGCTGTATTATATTTTTTTTCAGGGTTATGCTATGCTTTCTTTATAGCTTATCTGATCCTAAAACATATCCATCAACATTCACGGGAATTAGAAAACCAATATACGTCCATCCATAGCAAAACACTAAATTGGTCAAAATGGTTTACTTATTTGAGTATTGTATTTCACATGCTTATACTTCTCAACTTTTTTATTGATAGCCACCTTTGGTATATACTAATAACTGTAATCAATGTTATTCTTATTTATTGGGTTTCTTATAAAGGCATTACCCAAGAAAATGTTACCGCTTTAATATGGATTAATAGTAAACGGGGAACTTCTGAGCAAACCACTCCAATTCTTAGAAAGAAAAATAAAACCTCCAATGAGCCTCTTAATATAACCCCTCAGCTTACTCAAAGTTTAATGACGTCTGAAGAAGCTCTAGAAACATACCAGACCGTTGAGGACTTTGTAAAAAGCTCAAAGTGTTACACCAATGACAAGCTCACTATTATTGATGTCGCTGAGGCTACCAACATGCATCCCAAGCGAATTTCTTTTGCTATTAATTCGGTAAAATCACTTAACTTCAATAATTACATCAACTCATTTCGTATTGAACTCGCCAAAGAATTGCTCAAAAGTGAAGGCACTAAAAACCTTTCAATCGAGGGTATTGGTTTCGAAGCCGGATTTCACTCAAAGACCACATTTTATAGTGCTTTTAGAAGGTTTGAAGATATGACCCCTGCACAATACAAATCGTCCTAAAAAAAGGCGAAGAATTATACTGGTACATATTTCGGATTTCTGAACTCTTATGCTCCTTAATAATTTGCCATATCTATCCTTTCTAAAGAAATTTGTACACACAAATTGTTAGTTGGAATACGTTTTTTCATGGTTGTTTAGTTAATTATGAAGAGCCCTTTTAAAAACTTTGATGGATTTGATTGATGGTTTTACTACACAATGTTTTTTTCGGAAGGGCTTTTTATAATTTTCTGGAAGTTCCAAACAACCTTATTCCAGATGTTATTTTAAGCTATATAATGTCTAACAACATTAGCTTGAGCCATCACACAAAGCAAACACTCTTTCCTTGAACAGCATTTACTCAAGGATAATATTATTGTTTTAGTAACACAAATTAAAGCACTCTTTTTAAGATTACTTATTAATTAAAAATTAAACTTATGATATATGTAGAACGAATAAACCATATTGTTCTCACTGTAGCTTCAGTTAGGCGAGCATGCCATTTTTATAAAGAGAAATTAGGTATGGAAGTAATTACTTTTGACAATAACCTAAAAGCATTAAAATTTGGTTCGAATAAAATCAATTTACACCAATTAGGAAATGAGTTAGAACCTAAAGCAAGAAATATTCACCCAGGTAGTGCAAACATTAGTTTTGTTACCAAAATACCTATAGATACAGTAAGGAAAGAATTGATACAGAAGCATGTTCTCATAATCTCCGATGTGGTAGAAAAAGTTGACACAAATGGTAAGATGAAGTCGATTTACTTTCACGATCCAGATGGAAATCTATTGGAAATATTAAATTATATAGATGAAAATCAATAAAATACTAATCGCCGTTGAAGACCATGTTTCATTATTGCACATTGTTAATTATGGTATCTCACTGGCTAGTAGTCTCGGTTCTGAATTAGGTATCGCATATATTGATTGCAATTTTGAAAATGACCATAATTCAATAAAAGCTGATTTAATTCAAAAACGTCACGACGAACTGCTTGATGAAATAAATATTATTTATCCCGCTGTTGAAATTGAAGAGTTTACTCCGGTAATTTACCCATATACTGAAATAAGAGGTATTGTTAATTCATGGCAACCTGATTTGTTTGTCATTGGACAGTATCATTGCGACTCTTCATACAAATCATTTGGGTGTTTTACAAAGAAAGAACTTTTAGACCTTGTAAAAATACCAATACTTATAATTCCTAATAGCGTGATGTGATTCTTATCATGCTTAGCAAAAAGTGAGCGTTTCAAAAGTTAAGAACATTTAAAATTTTATATCCATATTATGAAAACTAAAATTTATATTTCAGATTTACATTTTGAGCATGCTGCATGGATAAGCGAGCTGTCATTCCAAAAAGACGAACTTAGAATATTTCAAAGGAGATTAGAGGATGTCGCTTCCAAGTGGACCAGTAAAAGTGTAATGAAGAAAGTTGAATACTTTCAAAACAATTTTATTCGCCACAATGAAGTTATAGACATCCTATCGCATGACATAAATGGTCATGAAAATAAGTTGAGTTGTTTTGCAAAGGAACATCCTATTGCCATCAATCATGTTCATTTTGATGATCATTCCACATTAAGAAGTGACATTGAAACTCAGCGCAAAATCTATTTAGAACTAAAGACCGCTTTTTTAAGGTATCTCACTGAAACTATGTGATACCTTTTTTAATTTGAAATCAAGTTAATTTCAAACACGAAGGGGTTAAAAATATTGTCTTTCAATAAAAAAAGCGACCATTTTAACTGCCGCTTTTCTTATGAATCTCCTTTTGATTAATCCTCTTTTTCCAGCACTGGGAAAATACCTTTCGGTATACAATGCAGCCCTGTTTTTTTTACTTCATTTTCTATAGCTGCTACCGAGACTAACTTGGTTGTATGAACGATTAATTCGCGAGGAAAAACTTCTTTAACCAGAACAACATCCTTGACACCGTCAACCTTCTCAATTGCAGCTTTAATGCGTTCTATGTCTTTATCTGTTGTGGCGTTTGTTCCAAAAATTCTTCCGTGATTTCCTGGAATAACATTTTCTGTTAGTAAACTCATTTCTTTATTTTTTATATTAATATACTACCAGCTTTGAATAGTTTTAGGGGTTTAAGTTTCCAAATCCTGGTTAAAGGATTATAAAATGTTTTGCTACATTAGGTGTATTATAATGTACTTAGATAAAAAACCGTCTTTTCGCCTTTATTCTCATTGTATTTGTTCTGTTTGTGCATATCCTGATATATAGTTCTGGCCCTTCTTTATTGAGATAATCAATACCCCTAAACAAAGCTCCAAAACACAAAACAGTATTCAAAAAAATAAGGCACAACATATGTTCAGATTTCTGATTCTTGAACCGCTTACTAGTTCTTAAATTATAAACAACTTTATTTATTAAAGCAGAATGACTTTAAAATCAACTTTAGAGAAGGCTTTTTGTTGGAATTGGAGGTCGTTTTTCTAAGTGTTTTTACAGTACTAACCCTAGGTGTTTCAATAATTTGAGCAGTACTCCAACTTCGTTTTTCATTGCAGGAATTACTAACCTGTCTAGATCTTATAACAAAAAAACATGGGTAATAATCTGGCTAATTTATCCTGTCTGCTATTCGAAGATTTTTATATTTGAACTCAATTATGGAATTTTCTTCTAAAATATTATTCTTTTTTGGTGCTATTGGAGTTTTTAACAGCTTTATAGTAAGCATCTTCTTTCTCGTTAGTAAATCGTATAAAAGTTTAACAAATAGAATATTTGGTTTATTTCTATTTGTATTAGGGTTAAGAGTTTTAAAGTCCTTATTTTATTCATTCTCTACTGAAGAACCTATATTTTTTCTGCAATCCGGACCTTCTTTTTTTTTACTTATCGGACCATTATTTTTCTCATATATCATTAATGTAACCAAACCAGATCGCGTATTAGCAAAAAAATGGAAACTACATATTTTTATATGGGTATTAATTGTTATTACACTCATTTTAGTCTTTCCTTTCAGCAAAAATGTGTCCTGGAATAAAACAACTTTGTTACCGGTAATCAATTTACAATGGATTAGCTATATTTTGTATGCTTTATATTATGTAAAAGTATCAGAACTCGAATGTAATAATGCTACTTTACTTAAAAAATGGTTAGTATTTATTACTTTTAGTTTAATTATTTTATGGAGTGTACTATGCTTTACTCATTTTAATTTCTTCATAAGTGGTTCAATACTATTTTCAATAGTATTCTATGCCTGCTTTCTTTATTTTATTTTTAATAAAAAAATGGCATTGTTCATCTTTAAAAAAACAAATCAAAAGCATACTATTGATTTTGAAAAGAACAACAAGCTTATTGCATCTTTATCATTATTAATGACTCATAAAAAACTTTACACAAATTCCAATTTAAAATCTCCAGAAGTAGCTAATGAATTAGGCATTCCTTTACACGAGTTTTCAAGATTAATTAATGAGATTATTGGGAAAAGTTTTTCCGATTTTATAAACGAGTATAGAGTTAATGAAGCCAAACGTCTTATTAGCTCAAATTCAAAATACACACTTGACGCTATTGGAAACATGTCTGGTTTCAATTCAAAATCTGCATTTTACAGGGCTTTTAAAAAATTTACAAACACAACCCCTGCAAAATATAAAGTCTAATTATTAAGTTCTTTTTTATAATTCAGAACAAATTAAAACTGTTCCACAAATACTTTTCAAGTTAAAGCATCTAAACTTGTTGAAAATTTATATCTCATGAAATTCAAAGCCTTAATTTTACTTGTTCCCATCTTGTTTTTAATAAGTAATTGTAAAACGCAAACCCCAACTCAAAAATCAATTAAGGAAGCTCTTGAAACTTATTCCTATAATGATATTGATGCGGCAATTCGCCACTATAACAAATTAAAAAGAGAGAGTAATAGTCGTTTTAATTTTAATGATGAAAATGAATTAAACAATCTGGGATATCAATTAATAAGTGATAATAGAATTGAAGACGCTATTAAGATTTTTGAATTACTCGTTGCAGAATTCCCAAACTCCTTTAACCCATATGACAGTTTAGGAGAAGCCTATTCTTTAAGTGGTAATACAGAAATGGCCTTAAAAAATTACAAGAAGTCGTTAGAATTGAATCCAAAGAATGAACATGCCGAAAGATTTATTATTAAAATGCACTTTAAAAACCGTGATAAGACCAAGTTTTACAAGGTATATAACAAGCAACAGTATTTAGATGATATAGATGAATTAGCAAAGACACTAACAGAAGTAAACCCACATCCTTATAAATTTATGCCAAAAGAAGATTTCTGGCGTATAGTAGAAGAAAAGAAGAATTTAATAACTAACAACACAACATATGCAGCGTTTATATGGCACTGCAGTGAATTGGTTGCTAATATTAACTGTGGACATAGCTCTATTCCTATGTATTTTGAGCAGGAAAGCGAAATGCTGCCAGCCAAATTACGTTTCCCTCTAGAATTATTTAATATAAACGAAAAATTATACATAGCTGATGCTTTAATAAATAACCATAAAGTGAAAGCTGGTTCAGAAATCTATGCTATAAATGGAAAAAGTAGTGTTGAAATAATAAAAGATATTAATAAGCACATTACAACACAAGGTAAGGTTGGCAATACTTTTAAAAGGCATTTGTTTAATTGGCGATCGACTGCAATGATACCTTATGCATTTGGTTTTCCTAAAAATTATAAAATAACTGTAAAAGGAAAAAAAGATCCTATAGTATTAGAAATGTTAGAAACATATCAATTTCAACTTAAAAATTTTAATATGTGTAAGGAAACGTTATGCCTTGATTTTATAGGAAAACAAGAAAACATAGCACTTTTATCAATACAACATTGGGATTTTTATGGGAATAGGTTGCCAATTATTCAACGGTTTTTAGATGAAAGCTTTAAAGAAATAAATAAGAAAAACACCCAGAACCTAATTATAGATGTTAGAGGAAACGGTGGTGGAAATTCTTGGGCAGCTGCTTACTTATTGCAGTATATTGCAAAAAGACCTTTTACATATTTTAAAGTAGCACCATCAAATGATAAAAAGCTAAAACCTTTAAACCCATTTAAAGACAACTATAAGGGGCAGGTGTATTTTTTAACTGATGGTCGAGCCGGGTCTTCAACAGGTCAGTTGCTTGCTCTTACCAAACACTATAATATGGGTACTATAATTGGAGAAGAATCTAATGGTGGTATATTTTATACAGGGGGACAAAAAATGTTCCGTCTTACAAATACAGGACTGTTTTATTTTGTTGGAAGGTTTACACATATTACTCATGCAGATTCTATCTCAGATGAAAGCGGAGTAATACCACATTATTATAGTGTGCAAACAATTGAAGACTATCTTCGTGGTGTAGATACAGCAATAGCGTATACGTTAAAGCTCATTGAAACAAAATAAAGCACAGCTGTATCCATTTTAGTAAACGTCATCTACTCATTTTGTTATAACAAAAAGAAAGGGAAGTATCAGATAATAATACTTCCCTAACAATACATAAAAATACATCTTCTTAGATTAAGATCGACCTGTTATTGCCAACCACCTCCTAATGCACGATATAAATTTACCCGGGCTAAAAACTGGTTCTTTTTGGTTTCTACAAGTTCAATTTTAGCCTCTAGAGCATCTCTCTGGGTTAACAACACTTCCATATAATCTGCTCTAGCCGATTGATACAACTTATTAGATATTTCGATAGATTTGGTTAAGGCTTTTACCTGCTTATCTTTCAACTTATAATTTTGTTTAAGGTTTTTAATATTAGAAAGGTCGTTAACAACTTCAATATAGCCGTTTAAAACAGTCTTTTCATATTCATAAACAGTAGCTAATTGTTTAGCGTTGGCACTATTATATTCTGCTTTGATCGCTTTTCTATTAATTAGCGGTCCTGCTAAATCTCCAGCCAAATGATACAAAAGCGATTCTGGATTCGACACCAAATACTTAGGTTTAAAGGCCTCCAATCCAATTCCAGCTCTTAACCCAAATGAAGGATAGAAATTAGCTCGTGCCACTTTCACATTTAGTTTTGCTGCAGCTAGTTCATATTCTGCTTTTCGAATGTCTGGACGGTTCCCAAGTAATTGTGATGGCAATCCGGTAAGGACTGTATCAATGGATTTTTCAAGAAAGTTATCTGAATTTCTGCTAACTGAAATCGGCTGTTGCCCAATAAGGAAATTAATTTGATTCTCTACCTCAAAAATACGCTGTTTGACCTCATATCGTTCACTTTGATTTTTCAGTACTTCGGCTTCAAAACGTTGTACGGCCAGTTCTGTTGCCTGAGCTGCTTGTTTTTGTAATCTTACAATTTTTAAGGCATTTTGCTGAATTTCAAGATTTTGATTTATAATCTCCAGTTGATTATCCAGGGCTACTAACTCGTAATAAGCATCTGCTATTTCAGCTACTAAATGGGTTACCATAAAATGCTTTCCTTCTACAGTAGAAAGGTATTCCATCACTGCTGCCTTTTTAGAGTTACGAAGCTTTTTCCAAACATCCAGTTCCCAGGAGGCCACCAAACCTCCAGAAAAATTAGTTAACGGTTCTGGAAATGCCTCACCCTCCTTTATAGGCAAGTTTGTTTCCACCGCACCATTTCTGGTAAACTCGCCAACCTTTTCTACATCTGCACCAACCTGAAAATTTATAAAGGGCAGATATTCTCCCTTTCGTGCTTTTATCTCATTATTGGCTATCGCTACTTTCTGCAAGAGTATGTTAAGCTCTTGATTGTTAATCAATGCGGAATCAATAAGTCTATTTAATTCAGGTTCATTAAAAAACTTCTTCCAGGATATGGTAGCACTACTAAGCGTATCCTTGGCTGAACCCTTATATATTTGTGGTAGTTCTTTATTGGCAGCTCTTACTTGTTTGGTAGGCGCACAGGATTGTACACCCACCATTATCAAGAAAAAAAATGCTCCTATATATTTACTGTTTTTCATTATCTGAATTTTTAGTTCTCTTATTTTTAGAAGTTAGTTTCAATAACATTTTTTTCAACTGACTCAATTGTGCTTTGGTTGTACTTTTTTCTTCTGATGTTCTCATAAACTCTTCAGAAATAGGTTCGTGGGCTTCATTTTTAATCAATGCCCTACCATCTGCCATTCTCGCAAATATGTAATACAACCCGGGGATTATCAAAACACCAGCTAAGGTTCCTATAAGCATTCCTCCTAAAGCTGAGCCCCCAATAGTTCTGTTACCAATGGCTCCAGCTCCGGTAGCTACAACAAGGGGGATCAGTCCAGCAATAAAAGCAAAAGAGGTCATTAGTATAGGTCTAAATCGCATTTTAGCACCTTCAATAGCTGCATCTAAAATACTTGCGCCTTCCCGTCGCTTTTGAACGGCGAATTCCACAATAAGTACGGCGTTTTTACCCAGGAGTCCGACCAACATAATAAGTCCAATCTGTGCATATACATCATTGGCTAATCCCATTACCTTTAAAAGAATAAAGGAGCCAAATACTCCAACTGGAAGCGACAAAATCACTGCCAACGGTAATAGGAAACTCTCATACTGTGCAGCAAGTACCAAATAAACGAAGATTAATACCACAGCAAATATGTAAATGGATTCATTACCACGACCTGCTTCATCATAGGACAGCCCTTCCCAGGCAATATCATAGCCTCGGGGTAAGGCTTCCTTTGCCACCTCTTGTATTGCGGCAATGGCATCACCACTGGTATAACCTGCCGCAGGTAATCCACGAATGGCTGCAGAATTATATAGGTTATAGCGTGTTATCTCATTAGGTCCTAGTTTTTTCTTCAAGGTCATAAATGCAGAATAGGGTACCATTTCACCAGCTTCATTTTTTACAAAGAGCTTTTCAAGATCTGAAGGCAACCTGCGATATTCGGGCGCTGCCTGGGTATATACCTTGAAGAAGCGTCCAAATTTAATAAAGCCTTGTTCGTAGGTACTACCAATTAAGATATTAAGGTTTTCCATAGCTGCTCCTATTGACACCCCTTTTTGCATAGCGGCTTCATTATCTATAACTAATTCGTACTGCGGGTAGTTTGCAGCAAAAAAAGTAAACAGCCCAGTGAGTTCTTTTCGTTGCTTTAAAGCCTCTATAAAATCATTATTAATTTTTTCAAAATTCTGATAATCGGTATTGTCTGTTTTATCTAAAAGACGCAATGCGAACCCTCCTGAAGATCCAAATCCAGGTACGGCCGGCGGTTCAAAAAATTCAATTATTGCTCCCAAATCTTTGCTTTCTTCTTCGAGTTGTTCCATGATCTCATGGACTGAATGTTCTCTTTCTGACCATGGTTTTAAATTTATCAGGCAGGTTCCTGCATTAGAACCGCGTCCTTCGGTCATAATCTCATATCCTGCCAAAGAAGACACCGATTCTACATCTTCCATTTCTTCGCACAGTTTCTGTAAGTTATGTGCCACCTTATTAGTTCGTTCTAAAGTCGCACCCGGAGGTGTTTGAACTATAGCGTATATAGTTCCCTGGTCCTCATTAGGAATAAATCCAGCCGGTAACACGTTGTTGGTAAAAAATATCCCTGCGCAAAAAGCGATCAGTATTCCAAAAGTCAATACTCTTCTGTTTACAATTAATTTCAAGAGCCCTACATATCTTCCCGTTAACTTATCGAATCTGCCATTAAACCAATCAATAAATCTATTAATGGGAGATTTTTTTCTAGGCTTACCATGATTATTTTTTAACATCATGGCACACAATACCGGGGTGAGCGTTAATGCTACGATTCCGGATATAACAATAGAACCCGCCATAGTAATAGAGAACTGTCTATAAAACACCCCTACTGGCCCTGACATAAATGATACCGGAATAAATACTGATACCATCACCAAAGTGATGGCGATAATCGCGCCTCCAATTTCACCGAGTACTTCCTTAACAGCAGGATATGGGTTTAGATGCTCTTCTTCCATTTTCACATGAACGGCTTCAACAACCACAATGGCATTATCTACCACAATACCAATGGCAAGTACAAGAGAGAACAGCGTTATAAGATTAATAGAAATACCAAAAAGTTGCATAACAAAGAAGGCTCCAATTAGTGATACCGGTACTGCAATAATTGGAATTAATGTAGATCGCCAATCGCCAAGAAATAAGAATACAACAATAGCTACTAATATAAAGGCGTCGCGTAGCGTATGCATGACCTGTTCTATAGAAGCATCTAAAAAGTTAGAAACATCATAACTTATTTTGTAATCTACCCCGGGAGGAAGGTATTCTTCCAACTCATTCAATTTGTCCTTTACCTTATCTATAACATCGCTGGCATTACTACCAAAGGTTTGCTTTAACACAATAGATGCTGATGGTTTACCATCGAGGTTAGAATAAATATCAAAAAACTCGCTTCCCAATTCCACATCGGCAATGTCTCCCAGTTTTAAAATTTCACCTGCTTCATTAGCCTTAATCACAATATCTTTATACTGGTCGGCTTCATTAAACCGGCCTTCATAGGTTAACACATACTCAAGGGATTGCGCTTCCTTACCCGAACTTCGTCCAAGTCTACCTGGTCTGGCTATAAGGCTTTGTTCATCCATAGCTTCAAGCACTTCTTCTGCCGAAACATTGTAAGCACGCATTCGGTCTGGTTTCAACCAAACACGCATCGCATACTTACGGCTTCCTAAAATTTTGGCACTGGCAATCCCATTGATCCGTTGTATTTCAGGAACAATCTTTGTATATGCATAATTATACAGAAACTTCTCATCGTTTTGTTTGGCATCACTATACAGGTTAACATACATTAACATACTTGGCTGTACTGGTGTAATTATCACCCCTTCTCGTTGTACTAATGGTGGCAGCAATGGCATCACCTGATCTACACGTGTTTTAACCCGTACAACCGCCTGATTGGGGTCTGTACCTGGTTCAAAAATGATTCTTAACGTTCCTTCTCCCGCACTAGTGGCATCTGAAGCGATATAGCGCATGCCCTGAACACCATTAATTGATGTTTCTAATGGAATTAAAGTTGATTTCACCAATACATCTGCACTTGCACCAGGATACGCAATAAAAATATTTACGGTAGTGGGTGCAATTTGTGGAAACTGCGAAGTAGGCAGTTTATTTATGGACAGTATCCCTGTAAATACGATAATGACAGAGATAACTATAGCCAATACTGGCCGTTTTATAAAATTACTGAACATTTGTTTTGAAATTTTGAAATTGGACTATTCAGCGTAAAGCTCTAGGTTAGAAATAGCTTCTTTGGGTTGGACAAATTCGTAATCAATGGCATCTCCTTCTTTTACCAGTCGCAAGCCTTCTAACAATACCTTGTCCTTTACAGAAAGTCCTTTTTCAATAACAAAAAGATGCGGTAACTCGGCTCCTATGGTGACTTCCCGCTGACGTATTTTATTGTTCTTATCCAACACAAAAACAAACTTTTTATCCAGCACTTCGAAAGTCGTTTTTTGAGGTATAATAAGCACGTCTTTTAAAGGCACTTCCATTAAAATATTACCTGTTTCACCGTGTCTTAATATTCTGTCAGGATTAGAAAAAGTAGCTCTAAATGCTATGTTACCTGTTTCATTATTAAACTCCCCCTCAATGGTTTCTACAATACCTTTGTGATTAAACTTACGATTATTGGCCATTAAAAGACTTACCTCTTTTTTTTCTTCTTTCTGGCCGTTCATCACATAATCTAAATACTCTGCTTCAGGCACATTAAAATACACCCACATTTTACTGTTATCGGAAAGTGTTGTAAGTAACTCTCCTTCATCAAGCAAGCTCCCTTCCCGTACATGTAAATGGTCCATAATACCATCAAAAGGTGCTTTTATATTTGTAAACCCAAGATGCGTTTTAGCTAGAATCACTTCTGCATTAGCTTTCTCATACTTAGCTTTAGACATGGCCAATTCATTGGGAGATACAACATCACTATCAGCAAGAAGTTTGGTGTTTCCGTACTCAATGTTTGCGACATCTGCTTCGGCTTTGGCTTTTTTTAATTCCGCTTCATAAACATTGGGCATTATTTTGAACATGGGCTGTCCTTTTTTAACAGATTGTCCCTCATCTACCGATATTTTCTGTAAATATCCTTTTTCTAACGCTCGTAACTCAATGTTCTTGATAGAACGAATTTGACAAACGTAATCCTTTGTAATTAGGGTGTCCATTTTTATAGGACTGGTAACCAGATGTTTAATAATTTCTTTGTGTTCTTTTTTATGTTGGTTGCAACTCGTTAATGAGATACAGGCAACCAGAAATAAAATAAATGGTTTCATTGTGATTGTATTGTAAAAATGTTTAATTTAAAACTTTTGTCCACAATGGCTGTATTGTTAATCATAACCATAAGTGAACCCGAATAATTATAGAAGTGCCGAGATTGGCTATACATTCCTAACTCAGCATGGCGATCAAAGCCTGAATACTTCTAACTGAAGATAAATGGGTATAGAAGTCATTAGCTTGCTTTTCTCAAATTCAAAGCTTTTGGTATGAGCTTTTTGTAAGCTTAAATACGTAGTATTAGTAAAACTAAATATGGTTTTACTAAAAATTACTCCCTTTAATTTTTCTTCCTCAAAAATTTCTTCTTCAGATGCAACCGAATAGTCTTCCTTGTAAACGAATTGGTTTAAAACATCATTCCCTGGTTCTTCTTTCAAAGTTAAAGAAGCAACAAGGGTATTTAAAGGCATAAAAGCAGTCGATGAAGTAACTGCATATAATGATGATTGATTTCCAAAAAACAGGGAAACAAAATAGATTAATATGGCTGCCAACACGGTGTTATAGTTTCTTTTTTCTCGCATTTTAATCCTTCAAAAAAATCTTATACTTGATACTTTTTAAATTCGGGGCAAAACTAAAAATGATAGGCCGTCCTCATAAACATATGAGTTTAAAAAGAGTCAAGATTTCAGAAATCTGAACTCCACAAAACACAAACCTTTAAAAATCAACAAATTAACACGTATTCAATTTATAATTCATTATAAGTGAATGGCACATAATTCAATATAAAAGTTCTATTACGTTTCTGTATTTTAACATCGCTTTGCCAAAATAAGGATTGAGAATTTCCTTTTCTGTTCAGATTTCAGAAACTTAAACCTCTGCCCTTTCCAATTCCTTTAAATAACTAATGCAGCTTTTAATATTTGCAGTAACAGAAAAAACCGCTCTCTGTAAAAACAAGATCAAAAATTCATTAATTCAAACAAAAATTTATAGTATATGGAATTAGGAGTAACAGTAATCACCATAATCATCATAAGCATATGTTTATTACCATTTGTGTTTTTAAAAATAGCTAAAATGAAGCATCAGAAACAGCAATTAAATGCATTATCGGCCATTGCCGGTCAGAAAAATTGCCATATCACCCAACGCGATTTTATGGGACATTCATTAATCGGAATTGATGAATCTAATAATTACCTCTTCTTTATAAAAGAACAACAGGATAGAACAACAACAGAACAAATACTTAATCTCAATGAGATTAAGCATTGCGATTTAATAAAAACCAACACCAAAAAAGAATTAAGAAAATTAGGAATAGGATTCAAATCAAAAGGCAACAAACAATCTACCCAAACTATAGAACTCTATGACTATGAGAACGATTTTCAATTAAGTGATGAACTGGAGAAAGCAAAGAAGTGGATAGATATTATTAATGCTACAATTTAATTAAACCTGATACCCCTTTATTATCCGTTAATATTTTTGTCCATAAATATCAGTAATTCATACCATCTTTTATGAGCTTCACCAAAACATCAAAATATTGTATCGACACTGTACTTGAGAAAAATTTACAGCTAATTTTAAATAAAAAAAGCCGAAGACTTATCTTCGGCTTTTGTGCGGGCGGAGAGACTCGAACTCTCACACCTCGCGGCACTAGATCCTAAGTCTAGCGTGTCTACCAATTCCACCACGCCCGCAATTAAGGACTGCAAATATAAACAACATTTTTAAATTGCAAACTTCTTTATCATTAAAAACATTCTTTTTTTTATACTTTTGATAAGAACTTTACAAACACTTCATGGATAACATACAATCATACATTAAAGCACACAAACAACGCTTTTTAAACGAACTTGTTGAACTTTTAAAAATTCCTTCAATAAGTGCAGATTCGGCATACAAAAATGATGTCCTTAAAACTGCCGAGAAAATAAAAATTAGTCTTGAAAATGCAGGCTGCGATCATGTAGAAATCTGCCAAACAAAAGGCTATCCTATAGTTTACGGCGAAAAGATAATAAACAAAGATTTGCCTACCGTTTTAGTTTATGGGCATTACGATGTACAACCACCAGATCCGTTAGATTTATGGCACTCCCCCCCTTTTGAACCTATAATTAAAAAAACAGAGCGTCATCCTGAAGGTGCTATTTTTGCTCGCGGTGCTTGCGATGACAAAGGGCAAATGTATATGCACGTTAAAGCTCTGGAGTTTATGACTTCAACCAATCAGCTCCCTTGTAATGTCAAATTTATGATTGAAGGGGAAGAAGAAGTTGGAAGTTCAAATCTTGCCATTTTTGTAAAAGAAAACCAGGAAAAACTAAAGAATGATGTTATTCTAATTTCCGATACAGGAATGATTGCTAACGACACCCCATCAATAACAACGGGGTTACGAGGTTTAAGTTATGTTGAAGTGGAGGTTACCGGTCCTAACCGCGATCTACACTCTGGCTTATATGGTGGAGCCGTTGCAAACCCCATAAACATTTTAACAAAAATGATTGCTTCTTTACACGATGAAAACAATCATATTACCATTCCTGGGTTTTACGATAAAGTAGAGGAGCTTTCAACCGAAGAAAGAACACAAATGGCTAAAGCCCCTTTTAGTTTAGAAAACTATAAAAAGGCTCTTGATATTGAAGCTGTTTATGGAGAGGCCGGATATACCACTAACGAAAGAAATTCTATTCGTCCTACATTAGATGTTAATGGTATTTGGGGAGGCTATACAGGCGAAGGCGCAAAAACTGTTATTGCCAGTAAAGCATATGCAAAAATATCAATGCGCTTGGTACCACATCAAGATTGGGAAGAAATTACTCAATTATTTAAAACACATTTTGAAAATATAGCCCCGGCAGGCGTTACCGTAAAAGTAAACCCGCATCATGGCGGACAAGGTTATGTAACCCCAATAAATAATATAGGCTATAAAGCGGCCAGTAAAGCCTATCAAGATACATTTGGCAAAACCCCAATTCCACAGCGAAGTGGTGGAAGCATTCCTATTGTATCATTATTTGAACAAGAATTAAAAAGCAAAACTATTTTAATGGGCTTTGGCTTAGACAGCGATGCTATCCATTCGCCAAACGAGCATTTCGGGGTTTTTAATTATTTAAAAGGCATAGAAACCATTCCGTTGTTTTACAAATATTTTACTGAGCTTTCAAAATAATTTGGGTGTTACCACCTTTTGCTTTTAAAGAGGCAAAAGGTGGTCGCGCTTTATGTTAGTAGTTTTGCCTCGATGCGTGCCTCGGCAAAAGCTAACCACTACAATCGCTAACACAACAAGCGTATCTTAAATGAACAACCAACATAACCATCATCTTTTTCTACTTTTATTAGCTACCCTTTTTATAAGTACATCTGGTGCTTTAGGAAAATATATAGACATGCCTATTCCCGTTATTATTTGGTGGCGCTCCATTATTGCTTCAGTTTTACTATATGCTTTTTGCCGTTATAAAAAAATTGGTCTTAAAATAAAATCAAAAAAAGAAATCATTCTTTTTATAATTAGTGGGGCTTTTTTAGCAGCGCACTGGATTACATATTTTTATGCCTTAAAGCTATCCAACGTAGCCATAGGCATGCTTTCATTATTTGTTTATCCTATATTAACCGCGTTTTTAGAGCCCTTATTTATTAAAGTAAAGTTTGACCCCATATATATACTCCTTGGAGTTATGGTATTAATTGGTATTTATATTTTAGCGCCAGACTTTAATTTAGAAAGCGCTCCTGTAAAAGGTATTTTATTCGGGTTAGCATCAGCATTTTTTTATGCTATTCGTAATATAATATCAAAACAATTGGTAACCCACCACAATGGTACCAGTATCATGCTATATCAAATTGTTATCATTACTATGGTTCTGTCTCCAGTGTTATTTTTTATGGATACCTCCGGCATTGCTACACAGTTTCCTTATGTAATTATTCTGGCCGTAATTACAACAGCTATCGGGCATACCATGTTGGTTAATAGCTTAAAACATTTTACAGTAAGTACCGCAAGTATTATTAGCAGTACACAACCCGTTTTAGGAATTATTATAGCCTTTATCTTCTTAAACGAAATTCCAACATGGCATACCTTTTTTGGTGGCCTCATTATTCTTTCAACCGTAGTTATTGAAAGCATACGATCTAGAAAAAACAGCTAATTCTTTTTTGCGTTATTTTTTTAAGCATGCATTTAATCTAACATAAAAAACAATATTTAATGCTCTACACTTGTAGAATTAAAATATTTACTCTACATTTGTAGAAACAACTCTAGAACTGTAGAATATGAAGTTATCAAAGACCGAAGAAGATCTAATGAATCACTTATGGAAACTCGAAAAAGGATTTATGAAAGAGCTGCTTGAGGCTTACCCGGAGCCAAAACCAGCAACTACAACTGTAGCAACACTTTTAAAACGTATGAGCGACAAAGGCTTTATTGCCTATAAACTATTTGGGAATTCCAGACAATATTACCCTTTGGTAAAAAAGAAAGATTACTTCTCTAAGCATGTAAATGGTTTAATAAAAAACTTTTTTAATGATAGTGCTTCACAGTTTGCATCATTTTTCACCAGGGAAACCAACCTTACAAAAGAAGAATTAGAAGATTTAAAAACCTTAATTGATAACGAAATTAAAAAGAAATAATGATGTTATTTTTTGTATTAAAATCCAGTGTTTGTTTAGCAGTTTTTATGTTATTCTATAAATTATGCTTAGAAAAAACTAGTGCGCATACTTTTAAACGCTTTTATTTAATTGGAGTAATTTTAATTTCTATTAGTATTCCTTTTATAACTTTCACAGAATACATTGAACTATCAGCAACAGAATTTGAAAATGTTACATCTATAGAAGCATTCACTCATAGTAAAACATTTAAATATTTTCTTCCACATATTTTATGGAGTATTTATGCCTTAGGTTTATTAATATTTTCATTTAGGTTCTTTAAAAACATTTATAGATTATTCAAAAAAATAAGAACAAATCCAAAACTCAAAAACAAAAACTTTATCAATGTTTTATTAAAAGATTTGATTATTCCTCATACTTTTTTTAATTATATTTTTCTAAACAAAACTAAGTTTGAAAATAAATTAATTCCTGATGAAGTATTATTGCATGAACAAGTTCATGCGAAACAAAAGCATGCTTTAGATATTTTATTTATAGAACTATTTCAAATAGTGTTTTGGTTTAATCCTTTGCTTTATTTATTAAAAAAAGACATTAAACTAAATCATGAATTTTTAGCAGATCATGCTGTTTTAAACAGCGGAATAAACCCTTCAATATATAAGCAAACCTTATTAACATTCTCATCAAATGTTCTTGACCATCAATTGGCAAATGCCATCAATTATTCATTAATCAAAAAACGATTCACCGTTATGAAAACAAAAACACCAAAATCAGTTATTTGGCTGCGCAGCCTTTTTATTTTACCCCTATTAGCAATTCTAATTTATAGTTTTAGCAATAAAACTATAATTGAAATTGAAAATACAACAGAACAATCTGTGTATCAACAAAAAGCCACACAAAAAGAAGTTGCAGAATACAATAGGCTAGCCAAAAAATATAATAAGTCTCACGGTCGCATGATTATAAAAAGTAAAGAAGTTGAGCGCTTAAATTACATTTACCGCATTATGACAATTGAGCAAAGAAAAAAAGCTGAACCTTTTCCTGTATTACCACCGCCTCCACCAGCCCCTAAGCCTGTTGAGGTTGAGGTTATTGAAGTTCCAACTCCAGCTCCAAATCTTGAAACGATTATTCAAGAAGTAAAAGTTACTTCCCCAAAAGTAAGAGAAGTCGTTGAAGTTCCATCTCCTAAAATAATAGAAGTGGTTGAAGTTCCACCTCCACCACCGCCAATTCCAGCAAATGCTACACCCGAACAGAAAGCTAAATACAAAAAAATAATTGAAGCATACAAAAAGAAACACCCTGAAGCTATTACTAAAAGGAAGTCTAAATCTGGTGAAGTCATAGAAATTGTAGAAGTCCCTGTAGACTTGTTTCCTCCACCGCCTCCAAAAAGCCCCTTAGAACATGTGAAAGACATGGCAAAAAAAGGTGCAAAATTTTACTATAATAAAAAGGAGATATCCTCAAAAAAAGCTGTTAACATCTTAACTAAAAACAAAAATATTAGTATTACTACAAATCATTCAAATGATCACGATTATGTTGTTCAACTTTCAACAAAACCCATAGTTATTAAAGAAGATTAAATTAATCTAAAAAAAAGCCTAAAAAACTCTTTAGGCTTTTTTTAGTGCTCTAATGTAACAAAAACCCACTTTTTGCGTTCTAATAAGCAACTTGTGCTGAGCGCAGTCGAAGCATCAATCAAAATCAATCACTCCATGTTAAAACGTTTTTTTATTATCTGCTCGGGTTCCGATACCGATATTCTGGAAACATGTTCTGTAGGCGAACAAAATAAATACGCAGGAATTGGCGCCACTGTATTCTTTACAGCGGTTATGGCTTTTATTGCATCTAGTTATGCGCTTTACACGGTTTTCGATAATCTATATACCTCCATTTTCTTTGGTCTTATTTGGGGATTACTCATTTTTAACCTAGATCGTTATATTGTTTCAACAATTAAAAAAACAGGACACATAATTGATGAGCTTATACAAGCATCTCCTAGAATAATCCTTGCAATAATTATAGCCATAGTAATTTCAAAACCTCTAGAATTAAAAATATTTGAAAAAGAAATTAATCAAGTATTATTAGAACAAAAAAATGATTTAACATTAGCAAACCAACAACAGATTGCAGAACAATTTAACCCGGGTATTTCATCGCTTCAAGATGAAATAACAGGGTTACAAAACGATATAGACACAAAAGAAGCTGAAGTTAATGCCCTTTACGATACTTATATTGCAGAAGCAGAAGGAACTGCCGGCACAAAATTACTAGGCAAAGGCCCAGTTTATAAAGAAAAACGTGAAAAACACGATGCCTTATTGGCAGAGTTGCAGCAACTAAAGGCCGAAAACAAAGCAAAAATCACAACCGCTGAAAATAAAATAGCAGCACTTAAAGGTGATTATGAGGCTCAGATTGTAAATACACAACCCATAATTAGTAATTTTGATGGTTTAATGGCTCGGGTAAATGCTTTAGGGAAACTGCCTTGGTTGCCATCATTCTTTATATTTTTATTGTTTTTAGCCATTGAAACATCTCCCATTTTTGCCAAATTATTATCCCCAAAAGGAGCTTATGATTTTAAACTTGAAGATCAAGAAACTGCTATACAAACAACGGTGCTTCAAAATACAAACCAAAGAGAAGCCCTATTAAAAACAGATTATGCTATTAATGATCGCATTTATAGCGATATAGAAAGTGAAGAAGAATTATATACTTATAAGCGCAAAAAAGCGAGGGAACTCATGCAATTACAAGCTGATGCCTTTTATAGGCATCAAAAAAATGCCTTGTAATATTTAATTTTTACGCTGCAAAATCAGATTTAAAATGCTCATACAAGTCTTTACAACCTAAACCAATTATAGACATTTTCTTATTTTTAGATATAGCCTCATAATGTAACTCAGCTAAAGCATTTACACCATATTTATCCATCCATTCAATATTTTCAATACTAATAGTAAGCGCACTTACTCTATCAAAAACATTATTAAATTCATTCTTAAATACGCTTAAGTTTCGTTTACTAAGAATGCCTTTCATTTTAAAAAAATTGTTATAGCTTGAAATCTCTAATTCCATAATATAAGATATTACACGGGTTAAACAATAAATTTGAGGGAGACTAATTAATTGATTTTCATATAAATATATAAACACATACAGGATTTCCATTATTTTATCGATAAATAGGTTTTAACTTTAGACCAAAAAATAATAAATGTCAAATTAATCGATGAGTAACCCTAATTAAAATAAGATTTTACTATTTTTACTTTTACACAAAACACATATTATGAAAGCCCATAATGGGCATTAAGCAGATGATAACCAATACCAACCGATATAATTAAAATCTAATTATCAATGGTTTATAAAATTTAAAATAGATGAAACACCTTATTTTACTACTATTTGTCACTACTTTTTTTTGTAGCAATGCGCAGTCTACTGAAAGTAAAGACAAAAAAGCAATCCAAGCGGTTTTAAAAAAACAAAGAATAGCCTGGTCTAAAAATAATATAGAGGAGTTTATGGAAGGCTATTGGAAAAGTGATTCTCTTAAATTTTATGGTAGCAATGGGGTTACCTATGGTTGGCATAATACTTTAGAGCGCTATAAAAAGGGATATCCAACCGAAGATCATACAGGGAAACTGAGTTTTAAAATTAACGATATTTCTAGAATATCTGAAGAAGCCTACTTTGTTTTAGGCGAATATCATTTAAAACGTGTTGTTGGGAATGCAGATGGTATTTTTATGGTTATTTTCAAAAAAATTAATGGTAAGTGGAAAATTATTGCTGATACATCCAGTTAAATTATGCAACCTATAGTTAGAAAAGCTACTTTAAACGACGTTCCTGTTTTATTAGAATTTGAGCAAGGGCTTATTGAAGCCGAACGCCCAATGGACATCACCATTAAAGAAGGACAAATAAGTTATTATGATGTTTCAGCCTTTATAAAAAATAAGGATTCTGAATTATTTGTCGTGGAATTAAATAATGAAATAGTGGCTTCTGGTTATGCGAAAATAAAAGAAGACCGGCATTATTTAAAGCACGATAAGCAAGGGTATTTAGGGTTTATGTTTGTCCCAAAAAACCATAGAGGCAATGGTTATAACCAACTAATAATGCAGGCACTTTTAGCATGGTGTAAAACTAAAAAAGTTTCCGAAATCAGATTAGATGTTTATGAGGATAATCCATCTGCTATTAGGGCATATGAAAAAGTTGGTTTTAAAAAGCATATGATTACTATGCGCTTGGATATTGAAACCCTGGATTTATAAGTTCTACCTATTCTTTTAAAGGAAAAACCTCTACATCATCGCCTAACCATTCACTTAGTTTATTATAAATTTTTTGTTGATCTTCTTCAGAAAAATGCTTTATTCTAGTACCGTGGTGCCCGCCTTCTAAAACCATCTTTAAAGCATCAACATTTTGCGCTGGTGTTGGTGCACAAGCCCCCCAAGGGTCGTAAGCTCCATAGATATACAAAATGTTATCGCCCTTGTTCTCAGCATAATCTCTAACCTTTTTAATATATTCGGGGTTATATGTTAAATCTACAGCTGTTGGTGCAAACCGCATATTAGAAGGTGATTTCACTACCTTAAGTAAATCTTTAACAGGTTCTAAATCAAACCCATAATACCCTAATTCTCTCATATGTTGATAAAACGATGGTAAATAGCGATAAAAGCCTTTGTCGTTATATAAACCCATACCGGATATTTTAATTAAATATTTAAAAAACTCGTTTACTGTAGCATCATCCGTTGGAATATCGTTACAATTCCCACCCCATTGCCAAAATGAAAATGGAAACTCTAACACTGCATACTCCAAAGCTTCTTCAATAGAAACCTTTGTAAACTTCATCTTCTCCTGTTCTGCATAAACTTTTAATTCATTTAAAATGGTATCTCTATGCTTTAAAACATGCCTTTGAAACTGAGTAATCTTGTTTCTACATGTTTCTGTTCCAACGGAATTTATCAAATGTTCTGTCCTAACATCTTCTTGAGTATTTATTAATGGTGCCACGTAAGGCACAGCAACATCAACATCTTCAGGGTATTTAGATTTATATATTAAAACGGTTTCCCCTCCTTTACTTATGCCGGTAGAAATCCATTTATTTTTATACAATAGTTTTAATTTATTAATTATTGCATGATAATCTTCAACAGCCTGATCGTTTGTTAAATATTTCCACGGCATGGGTTCTGGTCTGGAGGTACCATAAAACCGGTACTCAACCATAACTTGATTAGATTGTAAAACCTTGCTCAACTCGTAAGTTTTATGTTTAGCACTATAGCCTTCGGTTACCAGAACTGTAGGTTTTGAATAATCTGTATGCGATATGTATATATAGTGATTAAAACGTCCTGCATTAATATTACTGTGATCTAAAGGTTGCTTTAAAATAAGTTGATATGCTTTTTTAAAATGATCTTCTACTTTTACGGCGCTTACTTCTGCTGTAGGAAATAATACTTTCAACTGTTCTTCAAAAGTTAAGCCTTCTAAGTTTACCCCAGACTCCTTACAAGAATATATGCTTATGCTTACTAAAAACAGGACGAGTATGTTTTTTATAGAATCCATTTGTAATGATTTTAAGTTTTAAAGATAAGCTTTCAAAAAAAACAGTATCTGTACTATATTATCCATATTAAATATCATTTTGGTTTATTTATAAATAACATTGAATTAAAAATAATGATTTTGTTACATTTAACTCATGGAAAGGATTTTACAAATAGCGGATAGCTTTATTGAAAATAACACAGTGTTCCCTGAATTAATTCAAGAACTAAAGCATGGCTTTTCAGAAAATAAAATGATTATTCCAATGCGCCATCATCATGATTTTCCTAACCCGGAAGTTAGTGCCGATTCTACATTATTATTAATGCCAGCATGGAACCCAAATAACGATGCTGGTGTAAAGATAGTTACTGTTAGCCCGGAAAACAGACAATTTAATTTGCCATCAATACAAGGCACCTATATCTATTTTGATGCTGTAAAAGGTACTGTAAAAGCCATTTTAGAAGCAAAAAGCTTAACTGTTAAACGAACAGCTTCAGCCTCCGCCTTAGCATCGTTATACTTATCTCGAAAGGATTCCCGTTCAATGCTCATGATAGGAACCGGGGCATTATCAATAAACCTTATTAAAGCTCATGCTTCTATAAGACCTATAAAAAATGTATTTATATGGGGGCGACATATAGAAAAAGCTCAGGCCATAGCATTGGCTTTAAAAAATGAGGAATTTAGCATTAAAGCTATTAAAACAATTAAAGAAAAAATATCTGAAGTCGATATCATTTCCTGTGCTACCTTATCAAAAACGCCCTTAGTTATAGGAAAATATTTAAACCCCGGGCAACATGTCGACTTAGTTGGTGCATACAAAAAAGATATGCGAGAAGCTGATGATGATACCCTTACAAAAGCTTCTGTTTTTGTCGATACGTTTCAAGGCGGACTTAAAGAAAGTGGGGATATAGTTATCCCAATTAAAAAAGGCATCCTTAAAACAGAAAGTATTAAAGCCGATTTATTTCAGCTTTGTTCGGGGAAACAAAAAGGGCGAACTTTTGAAAATGAAATTACAGTTTTTAAATCGGTTGGTCATGCACTAGAAGATTTAGTTGCTGCCGGATATTATTATAACAAATTTAAAAATGAGTAACACGTACCAAAATATACTTAATAAAACCCGTTTTAACACATCGAAAGATGGATTTCAAATTAAAACGATAGATATGCATACCGGAGGCGAACCGCTAAGAGTTATAGTTGATGGTTTCCCCAAATTAGAAGGGAATTCGGTTTTAGAATATCGCAGATATTGCAAAGAAAACTTTGATTTTTTACGAACCTCGTTAATGTTTGAGCCTCGGGGTCATGCCGATATGTATGGTTGTATTTTATTACCCCCAAATGATGATGAGGGCGATTTTGGTATCCTTTTTTTACATAACGAAGGCTATTCCACCATGTGTGGCCATGCTATTATCGCCATTTCTACTTTGGCCATTGAAATGCAATGGATAGCAGTAAAAGAGGGAAGTAACATCATAAAAATTGATGCGCCTTGTGGAAGAATTACTTCTTTTGCTCATGTTAAAGGCGGAAAAGTAACTGGTGTTCAATTTCACTGTGTGCCAAGCTTTGTTGTTGGATTAGACAGAACAGTTATGGTTGCAGGATTAGGAAAAGTAACTTACGATCTGGCTTATGGCGGTGCATTTTATGCTTATGTCGATATGGCTAAAAACCACTTTGATTTTGATTTAACTCCCAATAGTTATAGGAGTTTAATTCAGTCCGGAATGGATATTAAGCATGCTGTAATGGATGCTGATAAAGAGATTATACACCCTTATGAGGAAGAGCTCAGCTATCTATACGGAACCATATTTATTGACAGCAACAAACAAGCTTCAGGCAATGACAGTCGAAATGTGTGTGTTTTTGCAGAAGGGGAGGTAGACCGATGCCCCACCGGTTCCGGGGTATCAGGAAGAATGGCCATACATAAAGCTAGAGGCGACATTGATTTTGAAGAAACCATGACCATTGAGAGCATTACAGGATCGGTTTTTAAAGGGTCTGTAGTTTCA